>CAVSKI010000006.1:0-196178 GCA_963728495.1 uncultured Thermoleophilaceae bacterium
GCTTTCGAGAACCCTTTGCCTTGCTGGCCCTTCTTGCGAGATGTCCGTGGGTAGCCGTCCCGCGACCCATCTAGCTCGAGGCAGATCTCTTCGCCTCGCCTTGCGGCGCGACCGCGCGGGATCCACAACAAGAAAGGCCCCTTGCAGGGCCTTTCTGAGTAGCGGGGGCGGGATTCGAACCCGCGACCTTCGGGTTATGAGCCCGACGAGCTACCTGACTGCTCCACCCCGCGGCGTGACCCACGAATGTAGCAACCTGGCTGCGGGCGTCAAGGCCGGCGCGCCTGCGTGTCTGTACGGTCCCGGGCATGGCGGAGGTCACCGTCTACGAGAAGCGGACCTGCACCACCTGTCGCCGGTTGGCCGAGCTTCTCGACGCGCGCGGGATCGCCTTCGATCGGGTGGACTTTCACGTGGAGCCGCTCGCCGAGGATGAGCTGCGCATGCTTGTTGCGATGACCGGCGCGCCCGCGCGTGACCTGTTTCGTACCCGTGAGGCCGTTTACACAGAGCTGGGGCTTGGCGAGCGGGAGATCGGCGACGACGAGGCCATCACTCTCATGGCCGAGCACCCGCAGCTGCTTCAGCGCCCGGTGGTGGTGCGGGGTGACCGGGCCGTTCTGGCTCGCCCGGTCGAGCGGGTGGAGGAGCTGTTCGAGTGAGCGAGGATCCGAGAGCCGTTCCGGACACCGGCCGCCAAGAGGCCGGCGTCGGCGAAGCCCCGCGGATTGGCGTGATCGACCTGGGCACCAACTCCACCCGGCTGCTCGTGGCCGAGGTCGCCGACGGCCACGTGAACGAGCTCGAGCGGCGCACCACAGTCACCCGGCTCGGCCAGGACCTCGAGGCCAGCGGACGGCTCGCCGACGAGGCCGTCGCGCGGGTGAGCGAGGCGTTGGCTGCCTACCGAGAGATCATCGATCGGCTCGACGCGAAGCACATAGTCGCCGTAGCCACCAGCGCGATGCGCGACGCTGAGAACGGGCCGGCCTTTCGCGACGAGATCCAGGAGCGCTTCGGGATCGACGCCCGGACCATCTCCGGCGATGAGGAAGCCCGGCTCACCTTTCTCGGCGCCACCTCCGGACGCGCGCCCGGGGCGCAGACGCTCGTGATCGACATCGGTGGCGGCAGCACCGAGTACGTGACCGGCCTGGCCGACAGCGAGCCCGACTTCCACGTGTCCACTCGCATGGGTTCGGTGCGATTCAGCGAGCGCCACCTGCGAGCCGACCCGCCGGAGCACGACGAGATGACCGCCCTCGCCGAGGACGCTCGGGGCGTCGTCGACGGCGACGTTCCGAGTGAGATCCGCGAGCGCATGGAACATGGCATCGCCGTGGCCGGGACCGCCACCACGCTCGCGGCGATCGACCAGGAGCTCGATCCCTACGACCCGGAGAAGGTCGACGGCTACCACGTGAACCTGGGCGCCTGCGAGCGCATCGTCGCCCAGCTCGCCGCTCTGCGGCTCGCGGATCGCCGGCGCGTGACCGGGCTCCACCCCGACCGGGCACCCACCATCGTGGCGGGCGCGGTGATCATGCTCGAGTCGATGCGCGCCTTCGACCTCGACGAGATCGAGGTCTCTGAGTCCGACATCCTGCACGGCGCGGCGCTGGCCGCGGCTTCAGTCTCCCCGCGCGACTAGCTCCCGGGCCAACACCCGAAAGGCTCGAGCCACGGGGGTGGGACCGGCAGCCAGACGCGCTACATGGCCCCCGCCCCACCTCGCCGTCGGCTGAGGCCGATAATTGGCTGAGTGGCCTTCCCACGAGCGACAAAGTGCTTTATAGTCCGACCCGCTGGGCGGGATTGGCCATGCGGTCAACCCGTTAGGTCCCCGCTCGGTACATAGGTTCGGGCGAAGCCGCATCGTATCGGCGCCTCCCGCCGTCCGAACCGCAAGGCCCTCTCATGGCACGTACCCCTGCCCGTCCTGATGGGGCCGATAAAGGAACCGCCGGCATGATGCCGGCGGTTCTGTTTTTGGGAGGCCGGAGCTTCGAGGCGTCGACGGAGGCGTAAGGGCCTATCATCGCCCGCGGCATGGGTACCGCCCCGTACGGCTCGTGGGAGTCTCCGATAAACGCTGAACGGGCGGCGGGCGGGGCGGTCGGCCTGTCCGAGCCGTGGCTCGGACCCGACGGCTCGGCGTGGTGGCTGGAGCGGCGTCCGCTGGACGAGGGACGCACCACGCTTGTCCGCGACGGCAACGACGTGACTCCGCCGGGCTTTAACGTGCGCACGAGTGTGCACGAGTACGGCGGCGGCTCGTGGGTCCCCGACAGCGACACCGTCTTCTGCTCACGCTGGGACGACCAGCGCCTGTACCGGCTCGAACCGGGCGCCCAGCCGCGACCGATCACCCCGGCGCCGCCCCAACCGTGCTCGGTCCGGTACGCCGACGGCCGGGTTACGCCGGACGGCCAGACGCTCGTGTGCGTACGCGAAACCCACGGGAACGGCGAGCCCGTGAACGAGATCGTCGCCCTCAGCACCGACGGCGAGGGCGCCCCGCGGGTGCTGGCCTCGGGGCGCGACTTCTATGCCTGCCCGCGCCCGAGCCCCGATGGCGCGGTGCTGGGCTACACCTGCTGGGACCATCCGAACATGCCCTGGGACGGGTGCGAGTTGTGGGTCACCGCGCTCGAGACTCCGGGGGAAATGCGCCTGGTGGCCGGCGGCGCCGGCGAGTCGATTTGGCAGCCCGACTGGAGCCCGGCCGGAGAGCTGCATTTCGTGTCGGACCGCAACGGCTTCTGGAACCTCTACACCGAGGACGCGCAGCTGACCGACGAGCGAGCGGAGCTCGGCTACCCGCAGTGGCTGTTCGGCGGTTCCACCTACGCCTTTCTCGCCGACGGCTCGATCGGGTGCATTCGCACCGAGGACGCCGTCGAGCGGCTGTGCGTGCTCCGGCCCGGCGCCCACGCGCTGGAGGACCTCGGTCTGGAGCTCACGACCTTTGGCTTCCCCTACCTGCGCGCCCTCGGCGACCGGTTGATCTTCGCCGCGGGCAGCGCCGAGATTGACACGGCGGTGCAGGTCTGGAGCGCGGCGGAGGGGGCACGGGTGGTCAAGCGCTCGACCGACGACCCGCTCGATCCCGCCTGGGCCTCCCTTCCCCGGGAGATCCAGTTCCCGAGCGGCGCCCGCACATCCCACGCGCTGTACTACCCGCCGGCCAACCCGGACTTCCAGGGACCCGAGGGCGAGCGCCCGCCCCTGATCGTGCAGAGCCACGGCGGCCCCACCGCGCACGTGTCGCCCACGATGGACCCGGAGATCCTCTTCTGGACGAGCCGGGGGATCGGCGTAGTGGACGTGAACTACGGCGGCAGCACCGGCTTCGGCCGCGCCTACCGCGAGCTGCTGAACGGCGCTTGGGGCGTCGTGGACGTGGAGGATTGCGTGGCCGCCGCGCTGCACCTGGCGCGGGAGGGCGAGGTCGACGTCGAGCGCCTGGCCGTGCACGGCGGGAGCGCGGGCGGCTATACGACCCTCTGCGGGCTGACGTTCCACGACGACTTCGCCGCCGGGGCGAGCTACTACGGCGTGGCCGACGCCGAGACGCTGGCCGCCGACACACACAAGTTCGAGTCGCGCTATCTCGACCGCCTGATCGGGCCCTACCCCGAGACCCGGGACGTGTACCGAGAACGCTCGCCGATCCACTTCGCCGACCGCATGCGAGCGCCGGTGATCCTCTTCCAGGGGCTGGAGGATGAGGTCGTCCCGCCCGACCAGGCCGAGACCATGGTCGCGGCGCTGAGGGAGAACGGGGTGCCCCACGCCTACCTCGCCTTCGAGGGCGAGCAACACGGCTTCCGCAAGGCGGAAACGGTGATCCGCTGCCTCGAGGCCGAGCTGTCGTTCTACGCCCAGGTGTTCGGGTTCGAGCCGGCCGACGACATCGAGCCGGTCGCGATCCAGTAGCAGGTTCTCTTCTACGCCAGGTTCGCCTTGCGCGGGTAAACGACCGACGGGTCTGTCAGCACGTTTACCAGCGCCGGCTTTCCGCTCGCGAAGGCGCGCTCCAGCGCGGGGCGCAGCTCGTCGGGACGGGTGACGAGTTCGCCGTGTCCGCCGAGCGTGCGGACGATCTCGTCGTAGCGGCACTCGGGCTGTAGGTCGGCCGCCACGGAATAGCCGTACAGGTACTCCATCGGGTGCTTCTCGAGCGCCCAGATTCCGTTGTTGCCCATCACGCCGACCACCGGCACTCCGTGGCGCACGAGCGTGTCGAACTCGAGCCCCGAGAAGCCGAAGGCGCCGTCGCCGAGCAGCAGGCAGACCTGGCGGTCGGGGTGGGCCAGCTTGGCGGCGAGCGCGAAGCCGGGCCCGGAGCCCAGGCAGCCGTAGGGGCCGGGGTCCATCCAGCAGCCCGGCTCGTAGGTCTCGATCATGCGACCGGCGAACGAGACGAAGTCGCCGCCGTCGCCGATCACCACGGCGTTGCGATCGAGCACCTGGCTGAGCTCGTGGTAGAGGCGCATGGGGTGCAGCGGCGAACGGTCATCCAGCAGGTCGGCTTGTTCGCCCGCACGCTTCTCGTTCTCCGCCTCGCGCAGGGAGGCAACCCAGGCGCTTCTGTCCGGCGGGTCCCCGCCGGCAGAGCGCAGCGCATCGAGCGTGGCGGCCACGCCACCGTAGAGCTCGGCCGCCGGCTCGCGCGGATGCGGACGCGCCGGTGGGGAGGAGCCGATGACGACGATCTGGGTGTCCTCGCCGAAGGACCCGCCGAAGCCGAGCCGGAAGTCCATGGGCACGCCGACTACCACCGCCACGTCGGCGCCCTTGAGCCCCATCCCGCGAGCGCGCGAGAAGAACATCGGATGGTCGGCGGGCACGCACCCACGGCCGAGCCCGTTCAGGAAAACGGGGATCGACAGCTCTTCGCAGAGCCCCACCAGCGCCTCTTCGCCGCGGGCCCAGTAGAGGCCGGTTCCCGCCATGACGACGGGTCTGGTCGCGCCGCGCAGCAACTCGGCGGCGCGATCCAGCGCGACTCCTTCGGCTGCTTGGAGCGAGCGCGGATCGGGCAGCTCGGCCGGGGCGTCGGCGTCCACGTCGGCCTCCATGAACACCTGATCGAGCGGCAGGTCGATGAATGTGGGACCGGTCGGGGGCTCGGCGGCCCGGCGCAACGCGTCGTCCACGAGCCCGGGGATCTCCGCCGTCGACGCCGCCGTGGCCGCGCTCTTGGTCACCGGCGCGACGAACGGCAGATGGTCGATCTCCTGGAGCGAGCCCTGGCCCCAGCGGAAGGCCGGCGCGCGGCCACCCAGCACGAACACGGGCGAGCCGTTCTGCAGGGCGGAGGCCATTCCGCTCATCCCGTTGGTCACGCCCGGGCCCGCCGTGACCGCGCAGACTCCCACCTCGCGGGTGGCCTTGGCCCAGCCCTCGGCGGCGAAGACCGCCGACTGCTCGTGGCGCACGTCGACGATGTCCACGCCCTCCTCCCGGCAGCCGTCGTAGATCGAGAAGAGATGGCCGCCGGACAGCGTGAAGAGCTTGGTTACCCCGTGCGCCTTGAGGCGCTTGGCGATCAGCCGCCCGCCGTGCAGTGTGGTGGCCTGCTCGGTCTGCGCCTCGGTGCTCATCGAGTTCGCGACACTAACCGATCGGGTATACACCAGCGGGATGGTCGACCATCTCGATGGGGACTTTCAGGGGACGTTCGAGTTCGAGCAGAACTACCTGGACGCCGTTGACTGCAGGCTCCACTACGTCGACGAAGGCCCGAGGGATTCGGCGCCCCTCCTCTTCCTCCACGGCAACCCGACCTGGAGCTACTACTGGCGCCGCCCGATCGCGGACCTCTCAGCGCAGGGCCATCGCTGCGTCGCGCTCGATCACATGGGCTTCGGACGCTCGTCAAAGCCGCAGCGTCTGTCGGCCTACACGCTGCGCCGCCATGTGGACAACGCCCTGGCGCTGATCGACGCACTCGACCTACGCGACATCACGCTCGTGGCCCACGACTGGGGCGGCCCGATCGGGCTGGGAGCTGTGCTCGAGCGCGCCGACCGGCTCTCCCGGCTCGTGCTGCTCAACACCTGGGCCTGGGAGCTGCCGAGCTTCCTGCCTCCCTTTCTGCGCGAGTTCCGCAGCGAGGGCCTCGGCGAGATCCTGATCCTGGGGGGCAACCTCTTCGTCGAATCGATCCCCAGCGCAATGGCGCGTCGCGAGCCGAACCCGGTGATGATGGAGGCCTACCGCGCTCCCTTCCCGGACTACTGGTCTCGGGCGGGCATGCTCGCTTTCCACCGCGACATCCCGCTGACCGAGCGCGACCGCAGCGCCCCCCTGATGGCATCGATCCAAGCGGGCCTGCCGTCCCTCGATGCTCCGGTGCTACTGGTCTGGGGGATGCGCGACCCGGTGTTCCAGCCCGCGTTCCTCGAGCAATGGCGAGAGCTATACCCGCGGGCCGAGACGGTCGAGCTCGCAGGCTCGTCGCATTTCGTGGTGGAGGACGATCCGGCCGGGGTGACCGGCGCTATCGAGCGGTTCCTGCGCTGACGCGGCGCGACGCGGCCTCGATGCTCTCCACGTTGCGGGGGAGCACCTCCACGCGGGTGCGGTTGCCGAAGACCACGTGCAGCACCACTCCGCCGAAGCGCTCGGCAAGCAGGCGGGCGTCATGCTCGGCATCCTCGACCTCATGCGGCGACAGGCCGCAGGCCTCGAGGAAGCGGCGCGAGATCGGGCCCTCCAGCTCGCGGGCCGAGAGCTCGAGCTGCTCGGTCCGGAACTGGCCGGCGGTCACGCCGGCGGTGGGCGACACGATCACGGCGGCCATGTCGTCGGAGAGCTTGGTGGACTCCGCGGCCACGCTCTCGATCAGGCCGCGCGCGCTCGCGTCGTCGCCCAACCCGTCGAGCAGCTCGGCGAGCCGTTCGCGACCGAGGATGCCCTCTTCGGTGCGCGCCTCCATGAGTCCGTCCGTGAACAGCGCCGCGACGGAGCCGGACACCAACGGCACCGTGGTCTGGCGCAGTCCTGTCCGCACACCAACTCCGATCGGGGGAGAGGAACCCGCGGTAACTGGTTCGTGCGTCTGCGGTCCGACCACTATTGGTGCCGGGTGCCCGGCGCTCGCGTACGTCAGCGAGCCAGTGTCCGGATCGTGTACGGCCAGAAGGACGGTGGCGAAGTCGCCGCCCAGGTTGTCGTCGATCACTCGGCCGGCAACCTGAAGCGCCACGCGCGGCTCTAGACCCGCCTCGAGGTAGGCGCGCAGCGTGTAGCGCATGAACGCGGTGCGAGCGAGCGCGCCGCGGCCGTGCCCCGAGACGTCACCGAGGATGAAGCCGACGCGGCCCCCGGCCAGGGGCAGCACGTCATAGAAGTCGCCGCCCGCTCCCGGCCCGTCGGCGGGCCGGTAGGCGACCGAGGTGCGCAGGGCGCCGACCTTGGCCGGCACCGGCGGAAGCAGAGCGCTCTGAAGCAGGCCGACCTCTTGGAGCAGCTCGCGCCGCTGCTTGGAAAGGCGCCGGGCGCGCATCCCCGCCAGCAGATAGCCGATGGCGAGCAGGAGGCACAGCGCGGCCAGCGCGGCCAGCGCGCCCTTGATCGAGTCGGGGATGTAGCGCACGAACTCAGTGACCGGCTTGGGAATGATCGTGTCGGCGTCCTCGTCCCCCGACACCGAGCCGTTGCCATCGCCCTGCTCGCCGCCGCTGCCGCCGTCGCCCGCATTGCCGGTCGTGTCGTCGCCCGTGGCGCCGCTCGAGGGCTCGGCTCCCGAGCTGTCGCTCGCGGTGGAGTCGAGGCTGTCCCCGCCCGCCGCGCCGTCCGAGTTGCCGTCGGCTCCGGTCCCCGTGGGAGTGGCGGCGAGCTGATAGTCGGTGCTGCTGGTGTTGCCTTCGTCAAAGAGATTGCCCACGCCGGTGCCCACCGGCCCGGGGACCTCTTCGCCGGTCGGGTCGCCGGGCGTCGCCGGGGTCGTGCCGGCGTCGGTCGTCGGTTGGACGATCAGCGGAGGACGTCCCGCCGGTTCGGGGTCGCCCGGATAGTCGCCGGACTCGCCCGCCGTCGGCTCGGGACCCTTGGCCCCGCCGGCCGGCCGGCCGAACCGGTTGCCCCGATCCGCGAAATCGGGATCGCTGAAGTCGCCCCCGGCGCCACCTTCGCCCTGGACATCGCCGCCGCCGGCGGATCCTTCGCCGCCGCCGGCCCCGGTAGCGCCATCGCCGCCGGTCCCGGTCGCTCCGTCGCCGTCGGCGTCCGCATTTCCATTGCCGCCGGCCTGGCCATCTCCGTCGCCCTCGGCTCCGTCGTCTGCGCCACCCCCGGACCCGCCTTCACCTTCGACGGCTCCGCCGTCTACGGAACCGTCCCCGCCGGGCGCGCCCGTAGGCGGCTCGTCGGGAACGACCGGATCCACCGGCTTGGCGGGCGGAGCGGGCTCTACGGGGGGCGCGACCTCTACCGGGGGCGCGACCTTTACCGGCGGCGTGACCCCTACCGGCGGGGTGACCTTGCTCACCTGCTCCACCTCGACGGCAGTGCCGGCGCCATGCTTCCCCTTTGTAGCTTCGGCGTCGGTCAGCGGCCCCCGAGCTCCCCCCGCGAGCAGGACAGCCGCGATCGCCACGAAAACGGCAAGGGCCGCTCCGCCACGAGCCAGGACGGCCCGTGCGCTGTAACGCAAAGGGTGGAAGGGGGCCACGTGTTTTATCTCGGCAAATCGGGCGTCGAGTATTAGGGGCAATTTCGATCGTCTAGAACAATCGTCCAGCCCTCTCCCCCTACTTTGCCCCACCTTGTGCGTCCCCGCCAGCCGTTTGGTCCATGAAACCGACCTTGCGTACCTTCCCAGCCGCAGCCGCAAGCGAAATTACCGCATGCGTAAACGCAACAATCTACTCGGGATCAGGCCGTTCCTCGCCCGGCCATTTGCCCGTCGAGCGGGCGAAGGCTTGCCGGCTCGCGTGATCGGTGGCTTCCTTCATGGCACGGAAGATCGCACCCTGAACGGCGGCCGCGATTACCAGCTTCGGCCAATCGATGTCGCGATGCTTGGAATCCGGCGGCTCCTCCTCGTCGAAGAGCCCCCAAACCTGGTCGAAGACCTTCTTCGCGATGAAGCCCGCGAGCAGGCCACCGCCGATGCTGATGGGCATGAAGAGGAACTTCATGCGGGCATCTATACCCGAAGGCGCGCCGAGTAGTCAGCTGGCCTTCAGCGGCGCGGACGTGAAGGCCACGCTGAAAGCACGACACGCCAGCGGCCACAACAGGTCGCGCCGGCGCAGCACGAGCATCGCGGCGGCCAGGAAGACGAGGCCGAACCACAGCGCGGTCAGTCCCATCGAGACTGTGGCGTTGTCGGAGATGCGGCCGAGCAGAATCAGACCCGCCGCGAGGGCCACCACAACGGCCACGAAGGCGGACAGCCGGTATGACTTGCTTGCGGTCATGACTCTCTGTCGAGCGTACGTGGAAGGTGTTTCGAATCGCTGAACTGTCCGCGACGATCGCCGCCCTCGGGGACCGGGATCTCGAGTACGTCACACATCGCGAGATCGATGCGGCCATGCGTCTCGTGCCCGACGGGATCGATCTGCGCTGGGTGGCCACCGACAGCCGCGAGGCGCGTCGAATCGACAGCTTCGACGGTCTCTGGGCGTTGCCGGGCACGCCCTACCGCGACGACGACGCCGTTTACACCGCCATTCGCTTCGCCCGCGAGCAGGGCATGCCCGTGCTCGGCACCTGTGGGGGATTTCAGTACATGGCGGTCGAGTTCGCTCGCAACGCGGCCGGCATAGGGACCGCAGCACATGCCGAGACCGATCCGGACGGCGAAGCCATCGTCGTCGCTGCGCTGTCGTGCAGCCTCGTCGGGGAGGAGCGGACCGTGACCGCGGTGCCGGGCACAAGGCTGGCCGCGATGTGCGGGACGGAGCCGTTCACGGGATTCCATTGGTGCTCGTACGGGCTGGCCGGTGGAGTGGCCGAGCGGCTCTCCGCGGCCGGGCTGGTGATGAATTCCTCGGCTCAGGACGCAGGCGTCGAGGGCTTCGAGCTGCCGGACCACCCGTTCTACCTGGCCACCCTGTTTCAGCCGCAAATGGGGAGCACCGAGCGCGGTCAACTGCATCCGCTCATCGCCGGGCTCTGTCAGCATGCGAGTGAATAACCTCGCAGCGCCCTACAGCCCGGGTAGGCGAACTGGTACAGCCCGCGCCCTTAAAAGGCGCCGCTCCTCGGAGCATTGTGGGTTCGAATCCCACCCCGGGCATGAACGTGCGTAGCGCAACTTTGGCGCTGCTACGGTTTTCTCGCACCGGGTACCCACTCCCACCGGACCGGTCTTGGAGGCATCAGCACTTCAACATTCGGCGCGGCTTCCCGCGCTGGCAGGGCGTTCGCCCCTGCTGAGGCTGCAGAGCGACGAGCGACTCGTCGCTCTGACCCGACGCGGCCAACACGGCGCGTTCGAGGCTCTCGTCCAGCGCTACCAGCCGCGGCTGCTGGCCTTCTGCCGTCACATGCTCGGCTCCCAGGAGGACGCCGAGGACGTGCTGCAGGAGGTGTTCGCCGCCTCGTTCAATGCGATGTGCGCCGACGACCGGCCCATCAACGCGCGGCCGTGGCTCTACCGGATCGCCCGCAACCGCTGCCTCAACCATTTGCGCCGTCCTCGCGCGGCCGGGCAGGACTCGATGGACATCTTCGAGCGCGACGGCGGCATCACCACCGCGGACACGGTGCACCGACGCGAGGAGTTCCGCCACATCGTGGCCGACGTCGGCGAGCTCCCCGAGACTCAGCGCACGGCGCTTCTGCTGCGCGAGATCGACGCGCTCTCCTACGACCAGATCGCCGAGGCGATGGACACCACGATCCCGAGCGTCAAATCGCTCCTCGTGCGCGCGCGCGTGGCTCTCGCCGAGGCTTCCGAGGCACGCCTGCTCACCTGCGAGGAGGTGCGTTTCGAGTTGGGCCAGGTGGCCGAGGGCTTCGTCAAGAGCTCCGCACCGGTGCGCCGCCACCTGAAGACGTGTGAGCGCTGCCGCAGCTTCAAGGGTGAGCTGCGGAAGACCGGCCGAGCCCTGGCGGCGGTCTACCCGATCGGACCATTGCTCTTCTTCAAGAAGCTTTGGGTGTTCAAGCTTGGCGCGGGTGGCGCCGCGGGCGCGGCGGCAGGATCGGGAGGCGGCGCGGCCACGGGTGCGGGCGTGGCGGGGGCCACGGCAGCCGCGGCCGGAGGCATCACGGCCGGCGGCGCCGTCTCGGCCGGCATCTCGACGATTGCCTCGAAGGCGGCGGCGGGAATGGCCGCCGCCGTGATCGTCACCGCGGGCGCCGTTGAGGTCAAGCACGCGACGCAGCCCACGGTTGCGTCGACGGCGCAGGTCGCAGTGGCTCCGCAGGTCGCTCCCCTGACGCCGCCTGCGCAACGCCAGGAGCCCGCGACCCCGGTCAAGCCGAAGAAGAAGCAGGAGCCGGTGAAGGCCGCCAAGGTCGAATCGGCGCCGCCTCCCACGCCGGTGGCCGTACCCGCGCCGCCGGCCGAGCCGGTCGCGGCACCCGTCCCAGCACCGGCGCCCGCGCCCGAGCCGGCCCCTGCTCCCGTGCAGGAGGACGGCTCCACCGTCACGCTGCCGCCGCGTGAGGATGAGCAGCCCGTGATCGCCCCGCCTGCCGGGGAGCCGAGCGAGCCGACGCTACCGCCCGGCGAGGGCGTGACCCCCGCCGAACCGTCTCTGCCCGCGCCGCCGGCCGGCGAGCCGGGCACGGGCACCGGCTCGGGCGCGCCGCCGCCCCCTCCGCCCGCGCCGTAGCCTCTCCGGCGCGACCATGACGATCGACTTCGACGACTTCATGAAGGTCGACATCCGCGTTGGGCGGATCACGCGAGTGGAGGATTTCCCCGAGGCGCGCAAGCCCGCATGGAAGCTCTTCCTCGACTTCGGAGAGGAAATCGGCGAGAAGCGCTCCTCGGCGCAGATCACCAACTACTCCCGCGAGGAGCTCGAGGGCAGCCTCGTGGTGGCCGTGGTGAACTTCCCGCCCCGCCAGATCGGCCCGATCCGGTCCGAGGTACTGGTTCTCGGCGTGCCCGACGAAGAAGGCCACGTGATCCTCTTGCGGCCCACGCGCCGACGTGCCGCTCGGCGGGCGCATGTTCTGAGCGCCGCGGGGCGCCGGTCGCCTGAGCGCGAAAACCGAGCATGCCAAGGACGCAGGGAGCGGACAGGGCGCGCAGCCCGTCCGCGACCGAGGACACAGGCAGGCGATGGTTTGCAGCGACTCAGGCGACCGGCGCCAGGCCGATGACCTTGAGCCGCCGCTCCAGCGCTCTCATCGCGAAGGCGCGGGTCTCGTCCATGGATGCACCGAAGATCTCCGTCTCGCCTTCCACGTACCACTTGGGCTGGAGCACGGCGTCGGCGATCGGCGCGACCTCGGCCATGGTGCGCGTTATCGCATCGCCGTAGCTCGAGTCCTCGGCAGCCATCTCGCGCAGGAAGCGCGCGCCGAAGGCCACGTGGCGGTGCTCGTCCCGGGCGATCTTGTTGAAACCCTCGACGAAGCCGGGCAGCGTGCCGACCTCCTCGTTGTACTGGAGGATGAAGTGCTGCCCGGTAAGGGCCAGCATTCCCTCGATGACCATGTGGTAGAGGGTGACCGCCTCGACCAGCGCCTCGAGGTCCTCGGGATGTCGGGCCAGCCGGTCGACCCGGCTCTTGAGCATCTCGTCGAAGAGCTGGTTGAACTCCGGGTTGACGTGCTCGCTCGTCTCCGCGAGCCGCCCCTGGAGGGTGTTCGCCTCGAGTATCCCGACCTCGTCGTAGAAGCGGTTGAAGAAGCGAACGTGGCGCGCCTCGTCGGCGATCTGCGTGCACAGGAAGATCCGCATCTCCTCCGTGGGCGCGGCGCGCATCATCGGCCCCAGCTCCTCGGCCACCTTCTGCTCGCCGATGAAGAACGACGACAGGCCGTACATGCGCTGGAGGCGCTCCTCGCGCGGGATGCGCTCGTGCCAGTCGATGCGGTCCTGGGTGAAGTCGATGTCCTGGGTGGCCCACTGCTGGCGTTCCCAGAGGAGGTAGAGCTGCTCGTAGCTGAGCAGGTGGACCTCGCCGCGGTCGGCGGATTCGAGGACGCCCGGGTCGCTCGTGGCCTGAAAGTCCGCCCGCTCGGTGCGCTGGGTTGCGCTCTCGCCCACGAGGTCAATGTACCGAACGGCTGGTTGACCAGCCAGTCGGCCTCGGTAAGGCGTTAGGGGCCGGGCTCCGCGGTGGCCTCGATGCGCACCCTGGACCCCGCCCCGATGGGCGTTCCCACCACCGCCTTGCCCGGGCGCAGCCCGTCGATCGTGGTCGAGACCGACGCCAGCCCTCCGCTGACGCGGATTGTTTCGCCCCCGAACCGCAGGCCGTACTCGCGCCCGTCGCCGGAACGCAGCTCGACTCGGATCGAGATGAACGGCGGGACCCGGACCACGCGCGGGGTGATCCGTCCGCCCTCGCCGGTGAGCAGCGCCAGCGAGCGCGCCGGCTCTTCGTCCCCGGCGCCTCCGGGCACGTCTTCGGGCGGCGTTTCGGGCGCCGGCTCGGAGGTTTCCGTGGGCTCGGGCTCCGCCTGGGTCTCCTGCTGCTGGGGCTCGTCGTCGGTAACGGTCGGTGCCGGTGGAGACTGCTCGGTCTGCGTCTCCTTGGCTGTCGTGGCGCGCTCCTCCTCGTCGTCACCGCCACACGCGCACATCGCCACCACGAGGCCGACGGCCAGAACGCCGGCGAACCGGCGCTTCAGTGATTTGCGAGGGATGCCGATCAAACCTATGGTGGAGTTGCCATGCGGGAGCGTTGGACAAACGGTAGTCGCCTGATCCGTTACGACGCGGAGAAGAGGCGGCTGTGGGTGCTCGGCCAGCGTGTGCACCACGGTACGACGGGCATCATGCTCGCCGCCCTCGGCGCCGCTCTCGTGGCCCACGACTGGAAGGACCGCCCGGTCTGGTTCCAGCGCGGGGCGCAGCAGCAGCCTTAGCGCCTCAAGGGCTGAAGGTCCCGCCGGGCTCCAGGATCTCCACCCTCGACGACGTCAGCGCCTCGACATCGACCTTGAACGCCTCGGCGTCGGTCTCGATCAACGGAAAGGTGTCGTAGTGGCACGGGATGATCGTGGCCGCTTCGATCAGCTCGGCCGCGTGCACGGCGTCGATGCGGTCCATTGTGTAGTGGCCGCCGATGGGCATGAGCGCCACGTCGATGGGATCGCCGCGGCCTGCCACCAGCTTCAGATCCGAGAACAGCGCCGTGTCGCCCAGGTGGTAGACGGTCTTGCCGCCGATGTTGATCAGCAGACCGGCGGGGACGTTGACCTGGCCCTTCGGGGTGGTGGAGGTGTGCCAGGCCGGGGTCAGCTTCACCCAACCCCAATCGAAGGTGACCGTTCCGCCGATGTTGGGGTCGGCCACGTTCTCCACGCCGGCCTGGGTCAACTCGTCGGCGACCTCCGTGATCGCGACCACCTGGGCGTTTGTGCGCTGGGCGATGGCCTCGATGTCCCCGTAGTGATCGCCGTGCCCGTGGGTCAGGAAGATGTGGGTGGGATCGACCTCGTCTGCGCCGATGCCCGCGCTCGGATTGTCGGTGAGAAACGGATCGATGAGGACCCGTGTCTCCCCCTCGGTCAGCTCAAAGCAGGAATGGCCGATAAAGCGGATTTCCACGGTCAGTCTCCTTCGGGTTCGGTGGGGGCGTTGAGTTCACGGGAAAGTTCCCAGCCCACGGCAACCCCAACCATCATGCCCATCCGGGTCTCCTCGGCCAGCAGCGTGTCGATCCGGGCCTCGCGCTGCGTTGCGTCGGGCTCGGCCGCGGCCTGGCGGACCTGGTTACGGTGGGCCTCACCGAACCAGCCTCCCTCCTCCAGGGCGTGCGCAAGTACCAGCTGGAGCTGTGGGGCGAGCACGGCCAGGGCCCGTTCGGCGCCGGCAAAGCGCGCCGGGTCAGCGAGCGCTCGGACGGCGGCCTCGACCTGTTCGTCGGAGATCACCGGCGCGTGAACACCGGCAGGATCAGGCCCAGCGCCGTGCCGGCCAGCGCCCCGCCGACGGCAGCGCCGATGTTGGCCGACTCCTCGGCCACCGAGAGCAGCACCAGCACGCTCGCCACGACGTAGACACCGAGCAGGTCGTTGTCGCGGTCCTGCCCACGGCGCGTGGCCATGCGATCGTCCACCAGCCAGGCGCAGAGCAGGCCCAGCGCGGAGCCGTTGGCCCCGAAGGCCAGGAAGGCCTCCGTGCTCTCGAACAGCGGAGGCGTCTCGGCGAAGGCGACCAGGGCCATCCCCGCCGCGCCGGACAGCACGAACACGGCCACCACCGCCACGGGGCCAAAGCGGCGCTCGACCAGCGTGCCGAAGATGCCCGTGGCCACCAGGGCCACGAAGGCGTAGCCGAGCTGATCCTGAAAGAGGAAGGGCGAGCTGAAGTAGCGCCACACGTCCTCGGCCACCGGAACCGCGAGGTAGCCGAGATCGAGGGACGGATCGGCCCGGAACACCAGCGTGGACAGCGCGCACACGACCATCAGAACCAGCGTCGCGTAGGGACGCGAGTCGGGTGCCACCCCCGCGATCTCGTCGGCCCGCAGCCGCGGCAGCGTGGGCCGGCGCTTGCGACGCTTGGGCTGCGCCTCGCCATCGGCCTTGCGATCGAGCTTGGGCGCCCGCTTTCGTACCCGCTGGCCGCAGTACGGGCATTCGGTCACATACGGGCTGACCTCCGACCCGCAGTTCCGGCAGACAACGAACAGGTCCGGCTGGGACACTGCTCTCAGGGTACCCGTCGGACCACGCCTACTCGGCGGGCTCGGACACAGTTGCGTCGACTATCTCGCGCACGACCTCCCGCAGGTCGTGGTTGGTGTCGTAGACCTTGCGCTGTCGTGAGGCGCCCGTGCCGTTCTCCAGGATGTCCTCCAAGGCCTTGAAGTCCTCGAGCGATCCGAGCTCCTTCGCATGCGGGTGGAGGCGGTCCATCAACCGGTGCGCCAGATCGACCACGGGCACGCGATCGCGTGCGGGAAGGTCCACCAGCTCGCCGTCGAGCCCGTGGCGCGCAGCGATCCACTTGTTCTCGTCGAGCATCTCGTAGGGGTAGCTCGAGAGCTGCTTGCCCGCCTCGTAGTGCTCGGCCAGCTCCTTGACCATCGCCTGGATGAGCGCGGCGATGCCGAGCGTGTGCTCCACCCGTGTCTGGGAGTCCATCGCGCGGATCTCCACGGTTCCGAAGTTCGGATGCGGGCGCACGTCGTACCACTGGTAGGTGTAGTCGCGAATGACCTTGGATCCGACCATGAAGTCCATACGCGCCGCCCAGTCCGCGAAGTCGTCATAGCGCGGCGGAATCCCCACGCGCGGGAAGGCACGGAAGATCGGCGTGCGGGTGGACTCGAGGCCGGTGGCCTGACCGCGCCAGAAGGGCGAGTTCGCCGACAGCGCCAACAGCAGCGGGAGGTGCACGCGCATGCCGTTGGACACATGGACGGCCTTGTCGGCGTCGTCGAGGCCCACGTGCACATGGATTCCGAAGATGATCTCCTGGCGGGCCACGAACTGCAGGTCGGCGATCAGGTCGCGGTAGCGCGGCTGAGCGACGACCCGCTGGTCCTCCCACATCGCGAACGGATGGGTGCCCGACGACCCGATGGCAAGGCCCAGCTCGCCGGCGGCCTGCTGGGCTATCCGGCGCAGGGCGCGCAGCTGCTGACCCGCCTCGCGGGTGTCGCGGCAAGGAGCGGTGGCGATCTCGCAGACCGACTCCATCAGCTCGGACTTGACCTCGCCCTCCTTGGAGACGTCCGCCAGCGCATCGAGGAGCCCCTCGATCGAACTGGTCAGGTCGAGGGTCTCCCCGTCGACGATCATGAGCTCTTCCTCGACACCGATGGTGTAGGAGGGGCCCGTGAATCGGTGCTCCACGGGGGGATCGTATCCCGCAGGGTCGGGTATAACCCACCCATGGCACTTGGTTATGACGGCAAGCTCTACTTCCTCGCGTTCGATCACCGCGGCTCGTTCCAGAAGAAGATGTTCGGAATCGAGGGAGAACCCAGCGACGAGGAGACCGACAAGATCTCCGACGCGAAGCATCTGATCTTCGAAGGAATGCTCAAGGCGGTCGACGCCGGAGTCGACCCCGAGGTGACCGGGGTGTTGGTGGATGAGCAGTTCGGCGTCCCCAAGAACGTTCCCGGCGAGACCAAGGAGCGCGGCCTCCTGCTTGCGATGCCGGTGGAGAAGTCGGGTCAGAACGAGTTCGACTTCGAGTACGGCGACGATTTCGGCGCGCACATCGAGGAGTTCGACCCGCTCTTCTCCAAGGTCCTCGTGCGGTACAACCCCGAGGGCGACGCGGAGATGAACGAGCGCCAGGTGGAGCGGCTGAAGCGGCTCTCCGACTGGCTCCACGAAAACGACCGCATGTTCCTGTTCGAGCTGTTGGTGCCGGCGGAGGAGGAGCAGCTCGAGAAGGTCGACGGCGACACCGACCGCTTCGACGCCGAGCTGCGCCCCGACCTGATGATCAAGACCATCGAGGAGTTCCAGGAAGCCGGTGTGGAGGCGGACATCTGGAAGATCGAGGGCATCGACACCCAGGAGGACTGCGAGAGGATCGTCCAGGCCGCGCGCCGCGACGGCCGCGAAGGCGTCATCTGTGTAGTGCTCGGCCGCGGGGCCGACGACGACAAGGTCGACCACTGGCTGCGCCAGGGCGCTCCGGTCGAGGGCTACGCCGGTTTCGCGATCGGGCGCACGATCTGGTGGGACGCCCTCAAGGGCTTCCTCGACGGCGATCTGGAGCGCGACGAGGCGGCACAGCAGATAGCCGACAACTACCTGCGCTTCGTGAAGGTTTACGACGAGGCGGCGAAGGAAACGGCCGCTGCGTGAGCGTCCTGAAGGAGCGGCGCCGGAGTGCTACCGGCGAAAATGACGTTGGTAGCCTTCGCGGCAGTATGCGGATGCGGCAATCGCTCGCCCAGTTCGAGGAAGCATTCCGCGAGGAGGCGGCCGATTCTGTCGTGCGCCGTGAGAGCCTGCGCAAGCCAGTCGGCTCAGCGCGCACGTGTACGGCGCGTCCAGCGCAGCCGCAAGCAGGGCAAGCTTCGCTTCACGCTGCTTGCGCTGTCGATCGTGGTCACGGCCGTGATAGTCACGATCGTGATGTTCGAGACACTGGCGATGCTGGCGGCCTAGGCCACCTCCTCGGCGGCCCCGGCCTCGGCCCGATCCTGCTGGATCTCGAGGTAGACCTCCTTTCGGAAGACCGGCACCGACCGCGGCGCCTGAATTCCGATCCTGACCTTCTCCCCCATGATCGCCAAGACCGAGATCTCTATCTCGTCGCCGATCATGATCGATTGATTGCCCTTACGCGTTAGGACGAGCACGTCCGTGGCCTCCCATGCCTGGACAGCGACAAACCCCCTGCTGTCATAAATAAAGCAAGCAACTCTCAAACGCGCAATGGGCAACCGTCATACGTGCCCATACGCAGAGGCTGTACGCCGCATGATTGCTAGTCTCCGCCGCCGTTTGGCACGCAGATCACTCAAGCCCCAACTAAATCAGATTCGGACCTGGGTTCGGCAGGGGCGCACCGACGCTTGGATCGCCCACCAGCTCGAGGTTTCGGTGGGCGATATCCGCTCCTTCAAGCGCGAGCATGAGCTGGTGCCCGACGAGGGTGGCAACGGCGATGACGGCGTAGCGGTCCCGGCCGGCGACGAGGAGCTCGACCTTCGCGCCGAGGACGACGCACGCGTGGCGGCCGCGCTCGACGCCGAGCAGGAGGAAGACGAAGAGGAAGAGGAAGAGGAGCAGGAGGCCGAGGCCTCCGGCGACGGCGATGGCGACGCCGCTGACGACGACAAGCCCAAGCGCCGCCGCCGCGGGCGCCGCGGCGGTCGCGGGCGCCGACGCAAGACCAAGGAGCTCGAGGGGACCTTCGACCACGGCGACGAGGGCTATGGCCTATGGCTCGATCCGGCGATCCAGGACGATCCCGTCTATGCCGAGCACTGGGCGGGCCACCGGCCCCTGACCGTGGTCGTGGAACCCGAGCGGATCGTGATCAGCCGCGCCGGCGAAGAGGCCGGCGGCGACGAGGACGACGACTAGCAGCTCCACCCAAGGGCGGGCGCGGCCGAGTTGTCGGCTTTGTCACGCCCCCGTAACGCGATTTCGCGCCACCGTCCTGGATTGGTGTCGTACTGCGACGGTGCCGAGCCCGGATCCCTCGTCTCAGGGTTTCTCGTGCCTCTCGCGGGCCACACCGCCCGCGTAGTTGGACGCTTCGCGCGCGTAGCGGGCGAAGGCGGCGTCGACCACGGCGGCGGAGTCGGTCCCGGCGCCCCGGCGGTCGGCAAGCTCGGTGGCCCAGTCGGTGGTCTCGCCGTAGAGGTCGGCCAGCTCGTCGAGCACGAAGCTCGAGCCCAGCCTGCGGCGTAGCTCCTCGACCACGTACTCCACGACCCGCTCGAGGTCCGTCTGGGCGGGCTCGGGGGTGGCGGCCACCCGGGCTTCTCCTTCTCGCCATTGGTAGAGCGCGTTTTCGAGGGCGTAGGGCACGGGCGGGAAAGGTAGCGGCAGGAGCAGGTGTCGAGGCGCCGAACGAGGATCCGATGGCCCCTCGCCGCCGCACGAGCATCCGCTGGGACCGCCTCGGGCGCCTGGCCCTGCTCGGAACGCTGTTCGTGATCCTGTTGCTGTACATCTCTCCCGCCAAGCACTGGTGGGAGCAGTCGCGGACGTCGAACGCCCAGGAGCAGGAACTCGAGGACCTCACGGAGGAGAACCGCGGGCTCAAAGAGCGTGTACGGGCTTTGCGCGACCCCGGGGCGTTGGAGCGCGAGGCCCGCCGGCTGGGCATGGTGCGCCAGGGCGAGCGTGCGTACGTGATCGAGGGACTGCCGAAGTAGCGCGCGGGCTCAGCGCTGAAAGGCTTCGCGACCAGGATAGGCCGCGTCGGCGCCGAGCGCCTCCTCGATACGCAACAGCTGGTTGTACTTCGCCGTGCGGTCCGAGCGCGACGGCGCGCCGGTCTTGATCTGCCCGCAGCCGGTGGCCACGGCCAGGTCGGCGATCGCGGTGTCCTCGGTCTCACCGGAGCGGTGGGACATGACCGCGGTGTAGCCCGCATCGGTCAGCCGTCCGCACGGCGTCCAGCGTCTCCGTGAGCGTTCCGATCTGGTTGACCTTGATCAGAATCGAGTTCCCCACGCCGGAGTCGATTCCGCGCTGAAGACGCTCCGTGTTGGTAACGAAGAGATCGTCGCCCACGAGCTGGACGCGCTCGCCCAGCTCTTCGGTCAGGCTCCGCCAGCCATCCCAGTCCTCCTCGTCCATGCCGTCCTCGATCGAGACGATCGGGTAGCGGGAGGCCAGGTCGCTCCACAGCTGCACGAGCTCGGGCGGGCTGAGTGAGCGCCCCTCGTGCTCGAGCACGTAGGCGCCGCCTTCGAAGATCTCGCTGGTGGCGGGGTCGAGAGCGATGGCCACGTCGTCGCCGGGCCGGTGGCCGGCGGCCTCGATCCCCTCGATCAGCGCCTCGAGCGCAGCCTCGTTGGAATCGAGGTCGGGAGCGAACCCACCCTCGTCGCCCACGGCCGTGGCCAGGCCCCGCTCGTGCAGGGTGCGCTTGAGCGCGTGGAAGACCTCGGCGCCGATGCGCACGGCTTCCGCGAACGTCGGCGCCCCCACAGGCACGACCATGAACTCCTGGAAGTCGACCTTGTTGTCGGCGTGAGCGCCGCCGTTGAGCACGTTCATCATCGGCACCGGCAGCACGTGCGCCGCCTCTCCGCCGATATAGCGCCACAGCGGCTGGCCCAGCTCCGCGGCGGCCGCTTGAGCGCCCGCCAGCGACACGCCCAGGATGGCGTTCGCACCCAGCCGCGCCTTGTTGGAGGTGCCGTCGAGGTCGATCATCGCGCGGTCCAGGGCCGTCTGGTCGGCCGCATCGATCCCGGCCACGGTCTGCGCGATCTCGCCGTTGACGTTCGCCACCGCCTGCGACACGCCCTTGCCGGCCCACGCGTCTCCGCCATCGCGAAGCTCCACGGCCTCGAACTCGCCCGTGGAGGCGCCCGAGGGCACGGCCGCGCGTCCCGCGGCGCCCGACTTAAGCAGCACGTCCACCTCGACGGTGGGGTTGCCGCGGCTGTCGAGGATCTGGCGTCCGTGGACCTTCTCGATCTCGCTCAACTTGACTCAACCTCGTTCCGGAATCGATCGGCGGCCTGGCGCAGCGCCAGCTCGGGGTCGATGCCGGCCTCGGCGGCGTCGCGCACCGCGGCCAGCAGCCGCTCGCCGGGATCATCCCCCGGACCGGCCCATTCGTGCCCCGCGCTTCGGGCACGGCGGAGGATCTTCTTCGCGTACAGCGTCGAGGGCAGGGTCTCCGGGATCGAGCCGAAGATCTCCCCGGCCCCCTCCACGTCGCGCTTGATCTGGTCCCAGTTGCGCACCACGTCGCCGGGCGTCTCGCGCCTCACGATCGCTCGAAGACGTGCGGATGGCGGCGGATCAGCTTGGCCCGACAGGCCTCGGCCACCTCTGCCAGGCCGCCCGCGCCGCGCTCCTCGAGCAGCAGCGACAGGAAGTAGACCTGAAACAGCACGTCGCCCAGCTCGTCGAGCAGCTTGGCGTCATCACCCGAGTACGCGGCATCAGCGAGCTCGTAGGCCTCCTCGACCGTGTGCGGCACGATCGAGCGCTCGTCCTGCTCGCGGTCCCACGGACAGTCCACGCGCAGGCGGCGCGTGATCTCGTCCAGCCGCGTGAGCGCAGCTGCGAGATCCTCGCTCACCGGCGTTAGGGCGTGGGGTCCTCTGGGCTGGGGGCCTGCTGTTGGGGCTGGCCGTTCGCGCCCGTGGCCGGATCCTGGCTCTTGTCTTCCTTCGGACCGTTCTTGCACTCGGGGATGCGGAAGTCGTCGGCGCAGTCGGTCTGCTCCTTGTACTCCTCGCGGAAGTCCTTGATGAACTTGTCGAGCGCCTTCTGCTGGCCCTCTGAGCGCAGCAGGTTCTTGATCGTGTCCTTGGACTGCTCGAGCGACTGCTGAGCGGCGGGCGTGACCTTCTCGACCTCGAACACGTACCAGCCGAACTGGGTCTTGACCGGCCCCTCCACCTTGCCCTTCTCGGCGGCGAACACAGCCTCGTCGAGCGCCTTCTCCTGCTGGCCCTTGGCCACGGCCGGCAGGCGGCCCGCCTGGGCCTTGGAGGCCTCGTCGATCGAGTACTGCTTGACCACCTGCGGCCAGGGATCTCCGTCCTCGAGTGCCTTCTTGGCCTGCTGGGCCTTGGCCTCGTTCTTGGTCAGGACCACGCGCAGGTCGCGGCGCTCGGGCTGGGCGAAGCGCTTCTTGTTCTTGTCGTAGTACTCCTGAATCTCCGCGTCGGAGACCTTGGTGGAGTCCTCGGTCACCTTCTTGGTGAGCTTCTGCTGCAGCTGGTCGAGCTTGACCCGGAAGAGGATGTCGTCCTCCGACATGCCTGAGGTCTTGAGGAACTCGTTGTAGGCCTTGTCGGTGGGGAAGGCCTGCTTCTTCTGGTCCTCGAAGGACTTCGCAACCGCCTTCGACGAGACCTCGATGCCCTGCTGGTCTGCCTCCTGCTGGACCCATTCGGCCTGAATCAGGAACTGCATGACCTCTTTCTCGAGCTGGTCGTACTCCTGCTTGCACTGCTTCTTGAGCGCGGAGTTGGACGGCGTGCTCTGCCCCTCCGGAGCCGGCGTCTTCTTCTTCGCGGCCACGCACTTGGTGAAGTCGGGCGGATCGGGCACCGCGGTCGATCCGCCCTGGGCCTGACCCATCACCGCCGTCTTCAGCCACTTGTCGAACTCATCCTGGGTGATCTCCGAGTCGCCCACCTTCGCCACCGCCCCGGGAGGAACTTCGTTGCCGCAGCCGGCAACCACCAGGGCGGTCAGGCCCAGGAGGGCGAATGCGAACAGAGACTTGATAGAGGCGTGAGTCATCCGGGCCATGTCTACTTCGGGGACGTAAAGCGCAGCTAAGTGGCCCCGGCGGCACAGAAGCTCAGGCCGGAGCGGTTGCGAAGGGTAGCGGACTAATTTTGGGTCTAATGGGGGTCGGGCTCGGTGGCCACTTCGAGGATGGCCTCGGCCGCGCCGACCACCGCGCGGAAGCGCTCGGCCGCCTCTTCCGGCAGCCGAACCCGCACCGTGCTCCGCCCCGACTCGTAGAGCGCCTCCGGTATTCGCTCGCGCAGCGCCTTGGCCCCCCGGGAATCGAGCTCGATGGGCGCGACCGACATCCTCCCCCCGCGGAAGTCCACCGACCTTGCGCCGGCCCGGCCGAGCTTGATGCGGGCGTCCTGAAGGCGGATCAGATTGTCGAGCTCATCGGGCACGGGCCCGAAGCGGTCTTCGAGCTCCTCGCGGAGCAGGATCAGCTGCGCGATCTCGCGCGCGCCCGCGACGCGCCGGTGGACCTCGATCTTGGCCGCCTCGTAGGGCACGTAGTCGCCCGGCACGTAAGCGTCGACCGGCAGGTCCAGCCGCACCGGCTCGGTGGCGTCGTCCGCCGCGGCGCCGCCGAGGAGGCGCACCGCCTCGTCGAGCATGGAGACGTAGAGCTCGAAGCCGACGGCCGCCACATGCCCGGACTGCTCGTCGCCAAGCAGGTTGCCCGCGCCGCGAATCTCCAGGTCGCGCATCGCGATCTTGAAGCCCGAGCCCAGCTCGGTGTAGTCGGAGAGCGTGGCCAGCCGCTTGCTGGCCTCCTCGGTCAGTGCCGCGTGGCTGGGGTAGAGCAGGTAGGCGTAGGCCCGGTCGCGCGAGCGCCCCACGCGCCCACGGATCTGGTAGAGCTGGGCCAGGCCGAAGTGGTCGGCGCGCTCGACGATCAGGGTGTTGGCGGTGGGGATGTCGAGGCCCGATTCGACGATGCTCGTGCACACGAGCACGTCGCCGTCGCCGCGAAGGAACTCGAGCATGGTCTTCTCGAGAACGCCCTCGGCCATCTGCCCGTGGGCCACCAGCACGCGTGCCTCGGGCACCATCGCACGGATGCGCTCGGCAGTCTCGTCGATCGTGTCCACCCGGTTGTGTAGGAAGAACGTCTGGCCCTCGCGCGCCAGCTCGCGCTTGATCGCGCCGGACACGAGCTCCTCGTCGTAGTCGCCCACGTAGGTCTTGACCGGGCGCCGACCCTCGGGCGGGGTCTCGATCACCGATATGTCGCGCAGGCCGGCCAGCGACATCTGCAGCGTCCGCGGAATCGGCGTGGCGGAGAGGCTCAGCACGTCGACCTTGAGCTTGAGTTGGCGAAGCAGCTCCTTCTGCTTCACCCCGAAGCGCTGTTCCTCATCCACGATCAGGAGACCGAGGTCCTTGGGGCGCACGTCGCGCGAGAGCAGCCGGTGGGTGCCGATCAGCATGTCCACGCGGCCCTCGGAGAAGGCCTGCACCGCCTCGCGGGTCTGCTTGGGGGAGCGAAAGCGCGAGACCATCTCGATCTCGAACGGGTAGTCGCGCAGGCGCTCGCTGAACGTCCCGTAGTGCTGCTGGGCGAGCACCGTGGTGGGGACGAGGAACATCACCTGCTTGCCGTCCTCAGCCGCCTTGAACGCCGCACGCAGAGCGACCTCGGTCTTCCCGTAGCCCACGTCGCCGCAGATCAGGCGGTCCATCGGGCGCGCCTCCTCCATGTCGGCGCGCACGGCCTCGATCGCATCCAGCTGGTCGGCTGTCTCGCGGTAGGGAAAGCTGGCCTCGAAGTCGAGCTGCCACTCCGAGTCGCGCGGGAAGGCGTGACCGGCGCGCCGGCGGCGCTCGGCGTAGAGGTTGATCAGCTCGCCGGCGAGCGCCTCGGCGGCGCGCCGCGCGCGGAGCTTCTGCTGCTCCCATTGCTTGCCGCCCAGCTTGGACAGCGGCGGGTCGCCGGCATCGGCGCCCACGTAGCGGCTGATCTTGTGCAGCTGGTCACTGGGGACGAACACGCGGTCGCCGTCTCTGTATTCGAGCTCGAGGTAGTCGCGCGTGACGCCGCCGACAGTCTTGGTATCGAAGCCGGCAAAGAGGGCGATGCCGTGGTCCTCGTGCACCACCGGCGAGCCCGCCCGCAGGTCGGTGAAGGAGGCGATCGCCCCGCGGCTGGGGCCCTCCGGGCGCCGGCCCTGGCGACGACGCAGCAGCCTGTGTTCGGGCACGATCGCCAGCTTGAGCTGGGGAGCGAGAAAGCCCTCACGCAGTGCGGCGTGGGCGAACAGCACGGTCGGCTCCACCGGTGCCGGCCCGCCGTCCAGAAAGCCGGCCTGGACACGAGCCATATTGAGTTGTGCCCTCTCGGCCTCGCCGCGCCGGCCCCACGCCACAACCGTGCGGTAGCCCGAGCGCACGAGCTTCTCCAGCTCGGGCTCGGCGTCGCGCAACGAGCGAGCGGCGGTGTCGGCGCTCTGGGCGCGGAACTCGTGCGGCTGGTCCTGGGAGATGCTCGACAGCCGCAGCGACGCGCGGGTGCGAAGGGTCTCGGTCAGGCGCTCGGGGTGGACGTACAGATGGTGGGCGTCCGCGTCGTGGAAGCTGGTGGTGACGTCCTCCCACAGGTCGCTCAGGGCCGGCGCCAGCTCCTCCTCGGCCGCCACGGCCACCAGCGCGCCGTCGGGCACGAGCTCGAGCAGCTCGCAGAAGCGGTCCACGGGCAGAACGTCCGCCACGTCTGGCCGTTCTCCCTCCGCGCTCGAGGCGGCTATCTCCGCCAGCTCTCGGTGCTCGGGGCCGAGCTCGGCGGCGGGCGCGATCTCAACGCGCTCGGCCTCCTCCAGCGAGCGCTGGGTGAACGTCGAGAACCAGGTGAGCCGCTCCACCTCGATGTCGAACAGCTCGCAGCGCACCGCGCGCTCCTCGGTGGCCGGGTAGACGTCGAGGATGTCGCCGCGAATGGCGAATTGGCCGCGCTCCTCCACCTGATCGATGCGCTCGTAGCCACAGGCCACCAGCTGAGCGGCCACCTCGTCGAGGTCGAGCAGCTCACCCTTCTCGATCTCGAAGCCGTGAGGACGCAGGTCGGGGTCGGGCAGCTTCTCGGCCAGCGCCGCGGCGCTCGCGACCACCACGGCGGGCTCTTCAGAGAGAAGCGCGTCGAGTGCCGCGATGCGCAGGCCGACCAGGTGCGGCGGCGGGGCCAGGTGCGACTCGTAGCGCATGCCCCGCGCCGGATAGAAGCGCACCTGCCGGGGGGCGAGAAATGCCCTCAGATCGGCGGTCAGGTCGCGGGCCGCTCGATCGTCGCCGGCCACCACCAGCGCGGGACGCTCGGGCTCGGAGTCGAGCAGGCCGGCCAGTAGGTAGGGCCGCAGGCTGGCCGAGACGAAGGCGCGCTGCGGCTCGGCGCGGGCGGCGTCGGCGAGCGCGTTGACCGACTGGTCCTCGCGGGCGTATTTGAGAAGTGCTCTGAGCATGCGCAGCGGCCGCCCGGGGCGCCCGCGCGGCTCGAACAACTCAGTTTAGTAGCGCAAATCTGCGTGCATCCGTTGGCCGTATTCGGATTTCTGGGTTATGAACATGTAAGTCGCCCCTCTTCCAGAGCCATGGATGGCTAACGGATTGACGCCCAAGCGAACCCTTTCCCTGCTTGCCCTCACCGGCGCGCTCATCGCGCTGGTGGCTCCGGCCTCCGCCCAAGCGGCCGAGTGCGCCGACGGCGTGCGAAAGCGCGATGTGCGCATTCAGCTGTGGAAGGAAGCGGGCTGCAAGGGCGCCTGGATCGAGGTGTCGTTCAGGGGGGATGGCGACCGGCCCGACTTCAGGCGTTTTCGCCACTCCGACGGCGACGTCTACGACGTTGACGACAACCGCGCGTCGGCCGTGGTCGCCGTTAACCACTGCGTTCGCTTCTTCACCGACCCGAACTACGGAGGCCGGGCCACCCGCCTTCGCTGCGGACGCCACGCCGACCGCAGCATGAGCCTGCCCGAGGGCATCTCGTCGATGCGCGCCTGTCCGCGCGTGGCGCTGACGCTGTGCCGCCGGCACGCCGTGGCGGGCTCCGGTGAGACTCCGTCATCAAGTTCGGTCGAGGACTTTCACTTCGACCGTCCCGGCAGCTATCCGGGCTCCTGCACGCGCGGGGGACTACCCGGGATGTTCCGGCTCGCCGACGTGATTTCTTCGCGCTGGCAAAGCGGATCGGTTCGCCTCGGCTACAGCTGCGTGCAGAGCTCGCCCGGCGTGGTCGACGTGCACGGCGAGGGGCGGGCGCTCGACTGGCGCCTCGACGCGAGCTCAGCCCACGACCTGGCCATCGGCGACGCCATCGTGGCCTGGCTGCTCGCCGATGACCCCAAGGGCACCCGCTACGAGCGTGCCCGCCGCATGGGCCTTCAGGAAGTGGCCTGGAACGGACGCGTTTGGACCTCGTCGCGCTGGCGAGAGGGCCTGCGGGCCATCCAGCGGGGCGACCGCCGCACGGGCTGGGTGCATATCGCGCTCACCTGGGCGGGAGCCCGGCTGCAGACGAGCTACTGGAACTGATCAGGCGCTCGAGCTCGTCGGCCGCCGCTTCGACCAGGGCGCGGACCTCTTCGTTGGGCTCGCTGAAGCGACCGAGCACGTGCGCCGACACGATCTCCGGATCGGTTGTGTCGGGGCGGCCCACACCCACTCTCACCCGGCGGAAATCGGCGCTGCCGAGCCCGCGCTTGAGCGACTTGAGCCCGTTGTGTCCGGCCAGGCCGCCGCCCAGCCGTGTCTCGATTCGCCCGAAGGGCAGGTCGATCTCGTCGTGCACGGCCACCACGTGCTCGAGCTCCACCCCCAGGGCTCCGCGGGCGGGGCTCGGCGGCGGAACCGGACTCGTTCATGTAGGTCTGCGGCAGCAGCACGGCCACGCGCGGCCCGCCCGGGCCGGCTCGCCCTTCGCTGAGCAGGCTCGAGTACTTCTTCTTGGCCTTGGGCAGGCCCCAGCGCTCCGCGGCGAGGGCGGCGACCTCGAAACCCACGTTGTGGCGGGTGCGCGCGTAGCGATCGCCCGGGTTGCCCAGGCCGACAATGAGCCAGTCTGCCTTGCCCCCGCCGCCTCCGCGACGGAAGAGGCTCACTCCTCGTCGCCCTCGGATTCCTCGGCCGCCGCCTCGGGCTCCTCGCCCTCGGCCGCCTCGACCTCGATGGGCTCACCGTCCTCGCCGACCAGCTCGGTCTCTTCCTCGATCTCCTCGGGCTCCTCGACCTCGGTGGGGACGACGACAGTGGCGATGATCGTCTCCTCGAGGTCATCGAGGAACTCGACGCCCTCGGGCGCATCGAGCTCGGAGAGATGCATGGTGGCGGCGATCTCGAGCGAGCTCGCGTCGACCACGATCGCGTCGGGGATTGCGGTGGGAAGCGCCTCGATGTTGAGCTGGTGCGCCACCTGCTCGAGCACGCCGCCCTCCTTGACGCCCGGCGCCTCCTCGGCCCCCTCCACGTGTACCGCGACCGTCGTCTGGATCTTCTCGTCCAGGCGCACCTCGAGCAGGTCGATGTGCATGACCTCCTCGCGGACGGGATGCAGCTGCTGATCCTTGACGATCACCGGGCGCGTCTTGCCGGCGACCTGGAGGTCGATCAGAGCGGAGCCCTCCACCAGAACCTGCCGCAGGGCTCGCGAGTCGACCTTGAAGCTCACGGAGGCGCCGTCGGATCCGCCGTACACCACTCCGGGCACGAGGCCCTCGCGGCGCATGCGCTTGGTCGCGCGGGTGCCCCGCTCGGGGCGCTCCTGGGCGGAGATGATGGGTCGATTTTCATCTGCCATACGGCGGGGCATTCTAGCGGCCAGGGTCTCTTGTGCGCCTATTCTGAGACGGGTGGCGCCGCGCGACGACAACTCGATTCCCACCGGCCGGATCAAGCGCACGGCCCAGGTTGGCTCCGTCGTGGGCAGCCAGGGCGCGCGCTACGCGGGCACTCGCGCGGCCAACATCGCCCGTTCGCCCGACGGAGCGGCGGATGCACTCGAGCGCCGCCACCTCGAGGCGGCGCAGCGCATGGTGGAGACGCTCGGGCGGATGAAGGGCGCGGCGATGAAGATCGCTCAGCTCGCATCGTTCATCGACACCGAGTTCCTGCCCCCCGAATACCGCGAGCTCTACCAGGAGCAGCTGGCCCAGCTGCGCACCCAGGCGCCGAAGATGCCGTGGGCGAAGGTGAAGAAGGTCCTCGACGAGGAGTGGGCCGAGCCGGTGGACGAGCTATTCGAGAGCTTCGACACGGAAGCCGCGGCGGCGGCATCGATCGGCCAGGTACACCGCGCGGTGCTTCCCGACGGGCGCCCGGTGGCGGTGAAGATCCAGTACCCCGGGGTGGCGGAGGCCATAGCCGCGGACATGCAGAACGCCGGCATGATCATGCGCATGGCCAAGGCGCTGGCGCCGGGCCTGGACGCGGGTGCGGCCGCGGCGGAGCTGAAGGAGCGTGTGCTGGAGGAGCTCGACTACGAGCTCGAGGCCCAGAAGCAGCGCTCCTTTGCGCGCGGATACCGCGGCCACCCCTTCATCCACGTGCCCGAGGTGGTGACCCGGCTCTCCACCGGGCGCGTGCTGGTGAGCGAGTGGGTAGACGGTGTGGGCTTCGAGGAGGTCCGCGCCCTGCCGCAGGCCGAGCGCGATCGCTTCGGCGAAATCGTGTTTCGCTTCTGCTTCGGCTCGATCTTCCACCTGCAGCACTTCAACGCCGACGCCCACCCCGGCAACTACATCCTCATGCCCGACGGGCGCGTCGCGTTCCTCGACTTCGGGATGACCAAGCACCTGGACCGCGACCAGATCGAACTGGAGATCACCGCACTCGAGGCAGTGTTCGACGACGATCCCGAGGAGCTGCGCGTGGCGCTGCACGACCTGGGATTCCTCAACAACCCCAAGAAGGTCGACGCCGAGCTGCTGATGGAGCACGTGAAGGTGGTCGGCGGCTGGTACATGGAGGACCGCGACGTGACCGTCGACTCGCGCAGGGTGATGGAGGCGATCACCGCGGTGTCCGATCCGCGCTCTGAGTTCTATCGAGTCATGCGCCGCGAGAACCTGCCGGCGAACGAGCTGATGGGGCGGCGTATGGAGTCTGGCGTGATGGCCGTGCTGGGTCAGCTGGAGGCCACGCGCAACTGGTATCGGATCGGCCGCGAGTGGTGGTTCGCCGAGCCGCCCGCCACCGAGTTGGGCCGACTCGAGTGGGACTACTTCGAGTCACGTGGGGAGCGGCGCGAGCGCAAGTTCGGGGCCCGGGCGATCTAGCATCATCACCCCGCCGCCGACCCAGATGACGGCGGCCAGAACGTGGACCGTGAGCAGGAACTCCTACATGAGAGGAGCGCGAGGTAGGAGGGAGGCATGTAGGTTGTGCCCGCAACCAGACCTCGAGCAGGGGGTAAGAAGCAATGCGCAAGCTGGCCGTGTGCGGTGTCATGGCACTCATCTGCGCGACCGTGGCGGGCGTCGCGCTGGGCAGCAGCGAGGCGACCACCTTCAGCGTCAAGCACTCCAACGGAGCGGAGGGGAAGTCGACCGGGATCAAGTTCAAGATCGAGTTCTCCGACCCGGAGGCCCCGAGCGGTGTGCCCAGCGGGCTGAAGAGCTTCAAGATCAAGCTTCACAAGGGAACGAAGTTCGACGGCCGCGGCGCACCACAGTGCAAGGTGACGGACGAGGAACTCGACAGCCAGGGCCTGGCAGGGTGCCCGAAGTCGAGCAGGGTGGGAACGGGTACGGCCAGCGCCACCAGCGGGGCGGGTGCCCCGGTGAAGACGGAGTCGGCCATCTTCAACGAGGTCGTGAACGGGCGGGATGCCCTGCTGTTTCTCTTCGTGATCGACGACGCGGTCGTGGCGGGCTTCGATGCCTTCATCAAGGGTCGCACGATGTCGGCCTCGGGCCTCACCGGCGCACTGCCGGGCGACCTGGTCGTGACCGAGTTCGCCGGGACCATCAACAAGCACTCCAAGGGTCGCGGTGAGCGGCGGCGCAACCTGATCACCGCACCTCCGGTCTGCCCTCCCGGGAGCCGGAAGTGGAACAACACCGGGAGCTTCACCTTCCAAAACGGAGACAAGGACAGCGGCTCGAGCAAGGGTCCGTGCAACCCCGGCGACTAGCTGGTTAGCTCAGAAGAGCTGGTTCTCGCCGAGGGGTCCGCTTTTCGGCAGCTCCGCTGTTGCGGGTTCGCCGCGCGAAGGCGTTGCCAGGTAGGAATTATGGCTACTGCTACTCGGCGGTGAGCTCAAAAGCTCCTGCACAGGGCAAAGCTTTGGTAGCTTCGAAGCCGTGCCCCCAAGGATGGAATGGGCCGTGGACGACATGAGAACGCTCCGGTCTGAACTCGACGAGAGACTGGATGACTTGGTGGAAGCGGTCGGCCTGACGGTCGGGCATCGGATCGAGGTACTCGAGGAGGAGACGCGTGGCCTCGGAGAGGAACTCCGGTCGGAGATCGGCGAAGTCCGGCGTAGCATCCGCGTCCTTCTCATCGCCGTAATCCTGGCCCTCGTTGGCGTGCTCACCACGCTACTTGTAGTACTGCTCTAAGAAGCTGCTGGCCGGCGGTTATTGCTCTCGCGCGTCGTTCAAAGCGAGAGCAGAGCTACTCGCGCAGCCTCACGGTTTCGAGGGCCTCCGAGCGGTCGCGGTATGCCTTGAAGCGCACGAGCAACCCGTTTCGAATTGTGAACTCGTGTGCGGCGCGGGCCTCGGTGGCAGCACCACTTGCCTGTCCCACCGCCGTCGCCCGAACGAAAACGAGTACGCGCTCGTTGTCGACGTCGAAGAACCGCTCCGGCTCGAAGTGAATCGCTCCGCCCCAGAGCCCTCCCGTCTCGATGAAGCGCCGCACAGCATCGGGGCCCCGGAACACCGGTCGATCGGGGTATACCGCAGTGAAGTCAAATTCGACGTCGGGCGCACTTCGCTCGGCAAACATGGTGAGCGGTTCGGGCGCCGAGTAGCCGCTGCGCACCAGTTCAACGTTCTCCTGCGACATCGCCCACCCAGTATCTCGCGACGGGTGGGAATGCTGCTTCCGTAGTCCCTGCACGTAGCAGGCGGCAGGGGGCAGGCTACGCCGAAGCCGCCGGGCCGTTGCGGATCACAGCGCGCACCTGGTCGACCGATAGCGCATCCCATGGGAACTCGACCAGCCACCAGGTGGCGCCTGCTGCGGCGTAGGGCGCCGGATCGTCGCCGGGCGGGAGAGCGACGACGACGTCGTAGGGCTCCGTGGGGTCCCTGCCGGCCTCCCTGCGCCGCGCCGCGAGGCCAGCCACGATCTCGGCGAGCTGTTCCGGGTGGTCCAGGCCGAGGGGAAAGAATCCCTGGTACCGCGCCGCCCGGCGCACCGGCCTGGGCTTGCCGTAGTAGCCCGCGACCCACACCGGTACGCCCGGCCGCTGGACCGGCCGGGGCAGGAAACGCATGCCGTCGACCGTGTAGTGCCCGCCGCGGTGGTGCACCGGTTCGCCCGACCAGGCGGCCGCCAGGATCTCGAGCGACTCGTCGAGCATGCTTGCGCGGCGGCGGTCGTCGAGCTCCTCACCCGTGATCGAGTACTCGCTCGCGAACTGGTCGCTGCCCAGGCCGACGCCGAGCGTGAGTCGGCCGCCGCTGAGCCGGTCGAGTGTCGCCGTTTCCCGGGCCACCTTGACAGGCCTACGCCGTGCCAGCGGGGTGACCATCGGGCCGAGCCGGATCCGCTCGGTGGCAGCCGCCATCGCTGCCAGCGTGATCCACGGGTCGGCCACGTCGACCACGGGCTCCTGAAAGCGCAGGTTGTCCCAGACGAAGACTCCGTGCCAGCCCGCCTCCTCCGCCTCGACACACAGGCGCGCGACGACCGCCGGGTCGGCCAGCTCATCGAATAGGGGCATGAATAGTCCTGAGCGCACGCGGGCCAACCCTACGAGAACGCGGCGATCGGGACCGGACCGATTCTCGAACCGAGCGATAGGCCAGTCGCCTGGTAGCTATGGCCGCTTCACCAGCAGCGGAGCTCGGCCCTTGCGGATCGTCCAGGTCCAGCGCCGACCGCTGACACGAACCACCAGCCGTGTCCTCGGCCGCAGCAGCCGCTCGGCTTTCTTTACTCGCCAGGAGCCCGTGACCTCGTGGGCCTGTTTGCCCTTCCAGCACGAGCAGGTCACCGTGGCCTCGGAATCCGCGGAGACCACGAGCCGCCTCACGCGGTAGCCGTTCTTCACCACGCGGCCCTTGAGCGCGACGCTGGGAGCCGTGGCCTCGGTGCCTTCCACGGGCTCGCCCGGCGCAGGGACGCTGGGAACCGGCGCAGGGAGCAGGGCGGCCACCCGCACGACGCCCGCCATGCCCGAGCCCCCCGGCCCGCCGTGCACCGTGCAGTAGTAGGGGAAGAGGCCGGCGGTCGCGAAGGTCCGCGTGACCGTCCAGGGCGTACCGCTGGGAGCGGCTGGCTGCTGGAAGCCGTCCTCGAAGTGCACGTCGTGGGTGCCGCCGCTGTTGGTCCAGGTCACCCGCTCGCCCTGGCTGATAGTCACATCGGCGGGGGCGAACACGTTGCTGGGCTCAGCCGTGACCGCTTGGTCCGCCGCCGCGACTTCCGCCGTCAGCAGGACCACCAGCACGGCTCCCAGGAGTGTCCTCACTGGTTCGCGGATCGCGACCTCCGATCGCTGACGGGATCCCTGCACAGCTATACGCGCCCACGGTGCACCCGGTTCGAAACCAATCAAACATCGCCTGGGGCGCTCCGGGGTGGTGGGCCCCGGCCGCCAGCCGGTCGCGCACTCTGACCCTGAGGCGTAGGGTGTTCACTCGACGAGAGGACCACATGGTAAGGCAGTCGTGCTTATGGACCGCGGAGGATGGGCGCCTTCGAGCGCTACTACGCGGACAGGCACACGCGCTGCCAAAGCGATCCCGGCCTGGAGCGATTCGAGGCCGCGCAGGGCATCGCGACCCGGACGGCGGTGCGGTCCCTCCAGCGCATCGCCGAGCTCACGTTCGAGGACATGGACGCGCTGCAGGCGGGCCTCGGATCCGAGGAGGGGGAGGCGGCGTCAACGACGTCCCGAACTTCGCCACCGGCGGCGTGACGATCTTCTTCGCCGACATCGACTGATGCGTTCGGGCAGGCGTGGCCGAGGCCGGTGGCCGGCGCGTGCATCGTCAGCGGCCCGCTAGTCCTTCTCACCGCCCGGTTTGCCGCGACCTACCGGTGCGTTGCGGCGAGCGCCTGCAGCGCCGGTATGAGCAGCGGGGTCGGATCGTCCTGTGCGTTGAGGGCGAAGGCCAGCGTCACGCCCAGGGGGCGCACGCGGCCGACGAAGGAGCGATAGCCGGCCGTGCCGCCGAGGTGGCCGACCAGCTCGATGCCACCGGGCAGGGCGTACTGCTCGATGCCGAGCCCGTAGCCGACCAGGCCCCCTCGCCCTGCGCCGGGGCCAGGTGCAACATCTGAACGCAGCGTTGCCCGGCGGCGGAACAGCCGCCCCTTGAACAGCGCATCGAGGAACTGCGCCAGGTCCTGCACGGTGGTGACCAGCGCGCAGGCGCCGGCGGCGCCGGCGAACGAAGGGTCGACGCGGGTCAAATCGATCGTCTTGCCATCGAACGCGCCGTAGCCGTGCGCGTGCGCGCCCTTGATCGACCGGTCTCCGGGAGCGGGCAGGTCCGTGCCGGTGAGGCGCAGCGGGCGGATGACCCGTCGCGTCACTGCGTAGCGCCAGGAGCGGCCGGTGATCCGCTCGATGATCAGCCCGAGCAGGTTGTAGTTGGTGCTGGAGTAGAAGAAGCCCGTCCCGGGCGCGAACAGCGGCGGCTGCGCGGCCGCGAGATCGAGGAACTCGGGAACCCTCCACACCTTGGCGGGATCACGGGCGATCTGCTCCTCGATGGCGGGGGTCCCACTCCGGGATACCGCTGCGATGGCTGAGCAGCATGCGCACCGTGATGTCGGCCGCGGTCGGGAAGCGGCCGACGACGCTGGCGGGCAGCACCTCCGGAAGCCGGGCGTCGAGCGACAGCCGGCCGCGCTCGGCCAGTTGCAGCACCACGACCGCGACGAACGTCTTCGCGATGCTCCCGGCCCGGAACCGATCGGCGCGGCGCATCGGGACATCCGGCGCCACGCGGCCGAGGCCAGCGACGCCGGTCCAGCGGCCGAGCCTCGGGCTCCGTACGTGCAGGATCGCCCCGGCGCGGTCGTGCCCGGATCGCGCAGCGCGTCGCGCAGCGCCCGCTGCAGCTGACGGGCGAGGTCCGGGTCGAAGCGCGGGCGGAGCCGAGCCGCCAGCGACGCGGCCTGTCCCGCGGCGCGCGCAGGCCCGCTCAGCCCGGCGGCGGCAACGGTGCCGGCGACGCCTAGCCAGCAGCGTCCTGCGGTCGACGAGCGGCTCGCGACGCCGTCCGCCAGGGGGCGAGGTCAACGTCCGGCATCCCTTCTCCTTCCCTCGGGCGAGGTCCGGTGCCTGTCTCCGCAGAGGAAGTGCGTCGAGGGCGACCTAGACGCTCGCTCAGGCAGTGCCACTGCGCTAGGAGAAATAGCGGGATACTGGGCGGGCGATGACGCAGGAGAACGTCGACAAAGCCCAGGACTTCATAGCGGCCTATAACCGGCGTGACTTCGACGCCGCCGTTGTGTCCTTTGATCCGGAGATCGAGTGGGTGCTCCCCCCGCGTCAGAGCTCGGATTCGTGCCGAGGTCCGGAGGAGGTCAAGCGCTTCTGGGAGGGGCTTGACGAAACGTTTGAGGAGTTGAGGTTGGAACCGCAGGAGTTCGTCGATGCCGGTGACCACGTGGCGACCCGGCTTCGCTTCTACGGGCGAAGCAAGAGCGGGGCTAGAGATCGAGGAGGAGATGTACCACCAGGTCGCGACCTTCCGCGCTGGATGGATGGTGCGCATCGAGTACTTCGGCGAATGGTCCGAGGCCCTTGAAGCCGCTGGGCTGCGGAAGTAGGCAGGGTGGAGTTTACGGTCTCGTGGCCTTGAGGCGCGATCGCTGAGAGCGGGAGCTAGAGAGTGGTGGATACGTGGGGGAGGGTTGTCCCGGGGACGGTCGAACTTGTACAGCTAGAGGCTGAGCCCGGCTAGAAACTTGTCGCACGTCAGCGACAGCGCGCGGGGTCGTCGTCGTTAGCCGGGGCGCAGCTCGGTGCACCAGCCGGTCCGCAGACCGGCGCGGCAAATTAGAAGTCGCTACGGCGTTAGGACCACGAGGGCTGAGTTCGCCCCGCGTAGCGAAGCGGCCACCGGGCTAAGGAGCACGCTCCGACTACTCGGCGCATACGTGTGTCGTCGTCCCCTTGGTTCGGAGCTGTTGGCCTCGCCACGCACCCGCGCGAGCGAACATCGTGGCCGTCACGAGGTTGTCGTTGAACGCTAGAACGGTGCGGCTGCAGCGCGGTTGGTGCGTACGAAGCGAGACTGGGCCGTCTCACCCGTGGATGGCTGACGCGTGATTGATCGAACACGGATCTTCGCCGCACGCGGGGTGCAGAAGATCAACCGCATTTGAGCACCCAGCTGTGATTTGGATTCTGGTAGGTCTGATCGGCGCTGAAGAAGTACCCGCGAACCGAAAATGACGTCTCGCTATTGGCGCGGGCTGACGCATTGAAGGCGGCCACTGCGACGATCAGCGAAGTCGCCAAGGCCAAGATGACAAACGGCTTTCGGACCATCTCCCGACCTCCAGGACTGGCGTGCATGCCTCGCGTCCATGATCGCCGCTCCGGGCCTCGAGCGCGGAACCTTTCCCTCCTCATCCCTCGCTCCCTAGAATCACGACCGGTACGCGCCTAGCCGGGTGCGTCCGCATAGTCCAACCCCCAGAACCGCAATATGGCCTGCCCCCTCCGACATTTCACAAAAAGGGTGTTGAGTCTGCGCCTGTGCTGGCAGGTGTAGCCGCCAGTGATGATGGTGGGGCAGCGACCGAGATGACAGAGGGATGCGTGCCGCTTCCAGCCCCGCCAACGCGCCGCGCCTTGAGGCAGGTAACTACGTAGCCGTTGGCCTGGATGAGGCCCGTGTCCCTGTACAACTCGAACTCTCCGCAGTCCTGCATTGTTTCCTTCAGTAGCCGGTATCGGAAGCGGATGCCAAACCAGGGATCGACCACAGGTACTGCGAAGCCATGGGCGGAGGGATCGCATAGCGCGAGTGCACCGGTAGCGACAAAGCGGACCGATGTGCCGCCGCCGGCGTGCCGTATCACGCTGACGCTGCTGATGGTGCCGATCTTGGCCGGTCCGACTCGCGGTAGATCGCAGCACCGACTTAGGGGCGGTGGACATTGATGTGCGAGACGCGGCGAGCTAGGAAAATCTGGTCAGTTGCCGGTACGCCGCAGCTGATGGTGTCCTCGAAGAGAAGCGGGCGTCCGCAAACGCAGACCGGACGGTTCTCAGCCCTAAGGCCGGCGACGCGGCGACTAGCCCAACAAGCTCGCCAGCGTTAACAGCAAGGCCAGCCGCCTCACGCATCTACCGTACCTCGCCGCTCCCGACCCGTAAAGCTATCGCGGGACGCTCAGCCGGTAGACAATCGAGGGCAAGACCGCGCGGACACGACGACGAAATACGGCGGGCGCCGGGACAGCGCTTTATGCGGCCCTGTCGCCCGCCACGGCAATCTAACCCGTCGCATTTGCGGGCGAAGACGGCCCGCTAGTTTCGACAAACTTGTCCTGCGCCAGACCTGCGGTGCGAGGAGCAGCTTCAGGGAGACGGCAGCCGATAGCGCAGGAACGGACTTGCGAGCGAAACATTCGCCCTCCTAAACTCCTCTTAGTGACGTTAAAGGGCTAGTTTGTTTCGCGTAAGCACTGCTCGCTTGGTGCTGCTTTGGACGCGACTTAAGGATGCGCAAGATCGGGCGAGCGCCGCTCGGCAGTAGCCGAGCGCGGACGGTTTCGGTCAAAGTTGCGCGGGGCGTGCCAACTGACTAGCGTTCAGCTCACCCGGGGTGCAAGGAAGCACACCCAGAGCAATGCCGCCGGAGTGCGATAGCCGTGCCAGTGCGCGTGCCCTCACGGCGCAGGGCACCGGACGCGTTGCTTTCCTATGCCCGAGCACCTTGAGGTTGTCGATGTCCTTGCGCGGGGCTAGTTGCGAGGGGGCAGACGGTCTGGGTTGATCGGGAGTTGGTCGATCTCAGCGCGTCGTGGCCCGAGCAGCTCCGCGACGGCAGCACGCTCGCCGTGGCGATTCAGTCCGCGGGCCGCTGATGCCGTCCATCTTCGTTAGCTATCGCCGGACCGACGCACCGGCCCATGCAGGACGAATCTACGACCGCCTCGTGGATCGGTTCGGGAACGACAACGTGTACAAGGACATAGACAGCACCGCGCCCGGTGCGGATTTCGCCGAGATGATCGACGAGACGATCGCCGGCTGCGACGCCGTCGTAGTCGTGATCGGGCGGAATTGGGTCTCCGCGACGCGGCGAGGGCGTCAACGACGACAGCTGGACGATCCGCAGGATTGGGTTCGACGCGAGATCGCCGCGGCGCTCGAGCGAAACATCCGCGTGGTTCCCGGTCCTCGTTGAGGGCGCGCGGATCCCTTCTCCGGACGAACTCCCGGAAGACCTCGAACTGCTCACGCGACGCCACGCCGTCGAACTGAGTGAAACGGCGTGGACCCCGCAACTCGACCAACTGATCGACGCTCTGGCTGCAACGCCTACGCCGACCGCACCCACCGGCGGGGCACCGAGGACTCCGAGCCCCACCGCCGTCGGCGCAAAAGGACGGCACGCCGGCTTCGAGCCGCGGCGGCGCCCTCGTCGTGTGCGGGCTAGCGATCTTACGTGATCCTGGTCGTCGACGGCGGTGACACGACGAACGCGCGAGTGTCGGGCCGAGCACCGAATGCTCCCGCTCACTGGGCGGCCGCGAGTCGCTCACGGGTGGCAACGTCTGTACGCAGTATCGGATGAGGCGCGACGACTCGGGCGCGCAGAGGGCGACCGCCCGGTGTTCGGCGCCACCGTTCAACTGAGCCAGGACCCGGATCAGCTCAGGCGCTGAGGCCGCGAGGGGCTCGAACCGGACCATCGGTCCATCCTCGCGCTCTGGGAGAGGCGGCTGAGCTTGCTGGGCTCTGCCTGGGAGCGCTCCAGCGAGAGCTCGACGATCCGGATTTCCAAGTGAGTTCAAGCGCGATTGAAGCGAGTAGACCGCCTGTCGGTAGCGCTCCAGAAACGCTTCGTGGCGCTTGGCGTCACTCCGGATCACTTTTCACCTAAGCGATGCGTATCCGCGTGGCTAGGTTGCCGCGGAAGATGCGCCTGGGCTGGGGGCGTGTCCCCGTCCACGAGCCGGAGCGCTTTTCGAATATCTTCCACAGGACTCCCGTACCTGACGAATTGGAGATATCTTTTGGTCGGGGGATCGACTCGGTCTTACGAGGAAAAGGCCAAGGCGCGCGTCTATGAGCGCGAGCTCACGACCAGGCGGCGGCCGCTCCTCGAGCTCCTTGAAGCTCTTATTGATCTTATCGGTTGCTGTACGCTGGCGGCTATGTGGAAGTCAGTCTCCTCCCTTTGGAGGAGACCAGTAGTAACCTTATGGGGATTGCTCTTACAGCAGTACAAGCCTTGGGCCCGACAGCCAGATGCCCTTCTTCTTCCTCGGCATGTGTCCCCCGTTTGTGAGTTCTCCCCGGCTCTGCACCGGCCGGCCGGTCTCAACCTCGATCATGGACCAGGGCGTCGCTTCGAGCTGAAACTTCGAGTGCTGCGCCAGATCGGTTTACCTTCAAGCGTTATGCGTCTCCGACTCAGCCATCGCTCAGCCTCGTAGCGAAGAGGTCCGCGAAATCTGGCCCAGTTCGGACGTTCGCCTGCCAGCTTCGCCGGTAGAAGCGACCATAAAACCCATCGCCGGTGATTAGAAGAACCTCTTGTCTCAGGACCGGCGCGCGCCGCGGCCAGACGTTGGCTGCACCACCACCATATGTCAAGGGCATATACCTCAGACGAAAGCGGATGCCACGATGGACAGTGCCGAGCACCTTGGGCCGACGGAGCGGCAAAGCGAGGTCGAACGGAACGAGAGGGTGCGCTCCGCCCAGCCGGCGGACTGGCCTTGATGCTGGAGCCGTATACGCCCACGCTCGCGGCCCGCGTCCGCCTCAGTCCAGCGGGCTTCAGCGCTCCTCAAGCGTTTGTTTGCTGGATCGCTGTCGGAGCACTGTGCCCGATCGAATCGCCGGCCGACGAGGTGTCAGCCCGGCTGCGCCTCGTCGATGGCTTGGGACCTGCGACATGCCGCCACGCGACATGTTCCAGAAAGCGCTGACACTCGGCTGTCGCCGACGCCACCCGTACGTCGGGCCACCTGACATCACCGATTGACCGCGCGCCGGCCTCCAACACTTTTCGAACCGACCGTGAGAGCGGCCCGACCGGACAGAGGAAGGGTCACGCGGCGTTTCCTGACAGACTCACAGTCGCCCGTCGCGCCACGCCGCCTCCCAATGGCGCCGCAGAACTCGGGATGCTCATGCAGGAACACCGATCGAGTTCAGAACGGGTCGCCGGCTCGTGCGGACTGCTCCCGCAGAGCGACGAGCTGGCGGCCGAGCGGGTTGCCCACGCGCTGACAGCAGTCACCAGCGACTAGCTCCTTAGCGGCAACCTCCAGCCAAGTCGCCCGCCGAGTCGAATCTATGAGCTCGGGTCGGGCGGATGCAGCGAACGCCAATCCCAGGCCTTGCGTACGGCCTCCTTGAAAGTCACTTCTGGGTGTGGTCTCCCGCCTGGCTCGTGCCGCCGCAGTGGAAGTGCTGCGCCGGGTCGTGGTGGGGTCGCGCTCGTAGCCGCCGATTTCCTCGTCGTCCACCCCAGGATAGGCGCCTTCGCCCGGCGCCGCTCGGCCTCTATCACCCGACCCATGCCCTGGATGTAGGCGCAGCGTCCGTGGCCGGCCCGAGTAGGCGTCCACGCTGATCGGCCCGCCCGTCGGCACTGAGATGTCTGAGCCGTCGACGCCACCGCCGCACCGCGCGCGGCGGCCGTACGTGAAGATATCCACGCGCTAGGCGTGGGCGACGCGCCGGACGCGCTCGATGGGGCTGGAGCCCCTAGGCGGCGTCGTCCCCACAAACGATGCCCCACGTGGCGTCAAGCGCGGCAACTCTGCCGGAAGCTCGCCGCCCTCTCTGTAGGCCACGAGACTCCGGAGAGACCGTGGCTCGCTCGAACTGGGCAGACTGCCGGAGAGTGGAGGCTGTACTAGGGGGGAGAGGATTTGTTTACGATGAACGGTACTGATAATGGAGGAGTTGAGGGGTGGATGAAGGAGAGGAAAGGTGAGGTGAGGAGGAAGGGGGGAGCAACTAGAAGAGCTGGTTCTCGCCGGCGAAGATCTCGGAGACCGAGTCGTCGGTGAAGATGCGGCGGATCGAGTCCTCGAGCACGTCGGCGCAGGTGAGCTGGGTGACCAGGTCCGGTGGGTCCTCCCGCAGCGGGATCGTGTCGGTGACCACGACTCCGCGCAGGGGCCCGTCGGCGAGGATCTCGAATGCGTTGCCGGAGAACAGCCCGTGGGTAGCCACGGCGTAGACCTCGTTGGCGCCCTCGTCGAGCACGGTCTGGGCCGCGGCGTTGAGGGTGCCGCCGGTGGCGATGATGTCGTCGACGATCACGGCTGTCTTGTCCTTCACGTCGCCGATCACGTAGCCGATCTCGGCCACCTGGTGGGCGGGGCGCTCCTTCTCCATCAGCGCGTAGGGGGCCCCCACCTTCTGCGCGAACTTCTGGACGAGCTTCACCCGGCCGGCGTCGGGGGCGATGATCACCAGCTCGCGCTCGCCGAGGCGGTCCTGCACGAACTGGGTGAGGATGGGCATGGCGGTCATGTGGTCCACCGGCTTGGAGAAGAAGCCCTGCACCTGGCCGGCGTGAAGATCCATCGTCACCAGGCGATCGATACCGGCCACCTCGAGCATGTCGGCCACGAGCCGCGCCGAGATGGGCTCGCGGGGGGCCGACTTCTTGTCCTGCCGCGAATAGCCGTACCAGGGAGTCACGGCGATGATCCGGTGGGCCGACGCGTGCTTGGCGGCGTGGACCATCAGCAGCAGCTCCCAGAGCGCATCGTTGACCGTGAGGCCCTCGTGTTCGGAGCCGCAGGTGGACTGGACGATGAAGAGATCGGCGCCACGAATCGAGTCGGCGTAGCGGCAGTAGACCTCGCCGTCGGCGAAGGTCTTGAGGCCGGCATCCGTTAGCTCGACGCCGAGACGCTCGGAGATCTTCCCGCCCAGCTCGCGGCTCGCGCGCCCGGCGGTAAGCATCATCCGCTTCTCGTAGCCGACCAGGAGGCTGGAGCTGACCACCGTCTCCGGGGCCGTATCGAGCGACGCCGTGCTCATTGCGAGTCCTCCTCCACGCGGTCCGCGTAACCCTCCACGTTCGTCTGCTTCGGCCGGGCGATTCCGAGGGCCCCGTCCGGAACATCCTCGTTTATCACCGAACCGGCACCAGTGTAGGCCCGATCGCCGACGTCAACGGGCGCCACCAGGGTCGTGTGGACGCTTGTCTTCACGCTCTTTCCGATCTTGGTGCGGTGCTTGCGCCGCCCGTCGTAGTTCGCGGTGATCGTGCTGGCGCCGAGGTTGGCGCCCTCGCCCACATCGGTGTCGCCGATATAGGAGAGGTGAGGGATCTTGGCGCCCTCGCCGATGTCCGAGTTCTTGATCTCCACGAAGCTGCCGACCTTGGCGCCGGCTCGCAGCACCGTGCCAGGGCGCAGGTAGGCGAACGGACCGACGATGGCGCCGGCGCCGATCTGGGCGTCGACCGCGTAGGCGTTGAGGATCGTCGCCTCCGCCTCCACGCTGCAGTCCAGCAGGGTGGCGTTGGGGCCGATCTCACAGCCCGGGCCGATCTCGGTGGCGCCGATCAGGTTCACGCCCGGTGCGACGGTGGTGTCCGCACCGATGGTCACCTGCGCTTCGATCCGCGTGCTGGCCGGACCCAGGAAGGTCACCCCGGCGCGGGCATGGTCTTCGATGATGCGGCGCTGGGCCAGCTCCTCGGCGGTCATCAGGTCAGCGCGATCGTTGACGCCGAGGGCGATCGTCGCGTCGTGAGTCATGTGGGTAACGATCGGCTGCCCCTCGGAGTGGAAGAGCGGGAAGACGCCGGTGAGATAGCGCTCGCCCGCCTCGTCACCGACCTCGTCGAGGGCCACGAACAGGTTGGGCGCCTCGAACACGTAGGTGCCCAGGTTGACCTCCCGGATCGCGAGCTCCTCGGCGGGAACGCCCTCGGTGTACTTCGTCTCCACGATGCGCTCGAAGTTGCCCTCGGCGTCGTGGACGATGCGGCCGTAGCCGGCGGGGTCGAGCCCGTCGGTGGTGAGCAGGGTCGCGCCCGCGCCCTCGGCCGTGTGGTCGGCGACGAGCGCCCGCAGCGCCTCGGCGGTGATGAGCGGCTGGTCGCCGGAGAGAACCACCACCGGCCCCGCGTCGACCAGATCCCGTGCGGCGAGCACGGCGGCCCCGGTCCCCTCTCCTTCGCGCTGCTCGGCCACCTCGACCTGTTCCGGCAGGCCTTCGGCCACCCCGTCCCCCGGACGCACGACGCACACGACGCGCCCGGCTCCCGCCTCGCGCGCGGTGTCGATCACCCATTCGACCATGGGCTTGCCGCAGACGCGGTGCAGGACCTTCGGGGTCTCCGAGTGCATGCGCGTGCCCTTGCCGGCGGCCATGATCAAAACCGTGAACGCGTCGGGCATCTAAAGGGCAGCGTAGCGGCGAAAGCGCCCGGGCGGGCAGGTAGCGGCGCGGCCGGTCAGCCCGGCAGGTGGCAGACGGCCTCGACGTTGTTGGCGTCGGGGTCCAGCACGAACGCCCCGTAGTAGTTCGGGTGGTAGATCTCGCGCTTGCCCGGCCCACCGTTGTCGGTGGCCCCGGCCTCGAGCGCGGCCGCGTGGAAGGCGTCCACCAGCTCACGTGAGGACACCTCGAAGGCCACGTGCACCCCACTCTGAGCCGGCCGCCCGCGCCGCCCGATCCAGAAGTAGGGCTTCTGATCCTCGCCGAAGCCCCCAACACCCGGGATCGGCTCCATGAGCAACTCGATGCCCAGCGGCGCCAGGGCACGCAGGTAGAAGGCCTTGCTTACCTCATAGTCGCTGACGTCGAGTCCGAGGTGGTCGAGCATCGCGCTGCGAGCGTACAGCCAGAGAGGCAGAATGCCTATGCTGTCGTTCCCTTGGGGAGTGGTGTAATCGGCAGCACGGCTCACTTTGGCTGGCAGGAAGGGGTTCAAGTCCTCTCTCCCCAGCGTCCGTCCGTCCGGAGCTTATGCGAACATGTGTTCGTGAGTAGAGCGCCTCGCTACTCCAAGGACGAAGCACGTGCTGCGATCGGTCAATCGCGAAGCTGGGCGGAGGCGCTCCGACGCCTGGGCATGTGCCACGGCGGTGGAGCTCACGCTGTTCTTCGCAAGTACGCGGAACTCTGGAGCATCTCGAGCGAGCACTTCGACCCCTACGCGAAGGTGCGCGAAGGCGGCCCCGCTCGGCGCCGCCCCCTCCAAGAGATTCTCGTTCAGAACTCGGACTTCTCACGGGGCCACCTGAAGGAGCGGCTCTACCAAGCTGGGCTGAAGCATCCGGTATGTGAGCAGTGCGGTCAGGGCGAGGATTGGCAAGCGCGCAAGATGGCGATGATCCTGGACCACGCCAACGGCATCTCCAACGACAACCGCTTGGAGAACCTCCGCATTCTCTGCCCGAACTGCGCCGCAACGCTCGACACTCATTGCGCCCGCGCGAGGCGCGTCGACCGCGTGCACCAAGCCTGCCAGCGCTGCGGTCGCCCGTTCATGGCCAAGAAACGCGGCCAGCGATACTGCTCGCGCCAGTGCGGATATCGGGATCGTCTGGGCCGGCCCCAACCTGGAACGCGAAAGGTCGACCGGCCGCCCTACGCGCAACTCCTACGCGAGGTCCACGCGATCGGCTTCGAGGCCACCGGACGTCGCTACGGAGTGTCGGGCAACGCGGTTCGCAAGTGGATTCGGGCCCACGAGCGCGAGCGGGAGTTGACTGGCGAGGCGGCGTGAACGGGGGTGACGCTCGCCGGCATGGGCGACCTTTAGAGCCAACCCAGGCGCCAGCGTCTGGGCGCGGCGATCGCTCCGAACGCGGCCTCTGCTCCCAGGTTCTCTAGTGCGGGGCCTATGAGCACCAGTGCGAGCAGTCCTCCGCCGAGCACGGTCATGAGCGAGCCGCAGGACGAAATGACCTCGGCCGCTATCAACGCGAACAGCGAGCGCCTCACCAGACGTCGCCCTCCCGCCAGTCGCAGGCCAGCGTCGCTTCGGGGTCGAGCGCCCCCGTGGTCGGCGTCTCCAGGATCAGCACTCCCCCATCTTCCTGGGGCGTCGGCTCCAGCGCACCTTCAACGATCACGGCGGTCGGGCCGGGCCACGGTTTCCAGCCGAGTCGGCCGTAGAAGCCGTGGAGGCGCGTGACCGCCGAAAGGGCCCCCAGGTCGAAGCGAGGGGCCAGGAACTCGCCCAGCTGCGCCATCACGCAGTGGCCGTATCCCTCGCGCCGGAACTCCTCGGCCACCGCCACCCCCTCCACGTATCCGGTGGGCAGCGTCCGATCGCCGATGCGCAGCTCCCGTGCCACCACCGCCGCGTGCGCCACGATCGCGCCGTCGCGCAGGCCCATGAAGTGCCGGCCCCCGAGCGTGTGGTTCCAGTCGTGGCTGTCGAAGCCGCCGTCGAACGCGAGATAGAGCAGCATGCGCAACTCGGTCAGCTCGAGGTCCGAGAGCTCTGCGGTGGCGGCCGATCGCAGTTCGAGCACAGGCGGCGCGGACGGCGTCAGGACCTCGGCGGCCAGGGCATCATGGGACGATGCTATTAGCGTGTGGCCTGTGTCCAGCTGGACCGAGGTCGAGGCCCACGCACCCGAGCTGAGCGCGCTAGCTCGAGAGTTCCTCGAGGCCCACAAGCACCTCACGCTCGCCACCTTGCGCCGCGACGGTTCGCCGCGTATCAGCGGTACCGAGATCTTCTTCGCCGAGGGGGACCTGTGGTTCGGGAGCATGCCGAAGGCGGTCAAGGCGCTCGACCTCCAGCGGGACCCACGCTTTGCCGCCCACTCCGGCTCCGACGACCCGGACAAGGGATGGAGGGGCGACGCCAAGTTCGCGGGCCGAGTAGAGGAGATCGACGACGACGAGCGCAAGCGGGCGATTGTGGGAGACAACGCCCCGTCCGGACCGCTGCACCTGTTTCGCTGCGACGTGACCGAGCTGGTGGTGGTGCGTCTTGGCGAGCCGGCCGACCACCTCGTGATCGACTCCTGGCACGAGGGCCGCGGCCTCTCTCAGATCAAGCGGTAGCTAGCGGTCCTTCTGCTCTCGCGGGACCCGCCCCGCCTCGGCGCCCTTTTCGTGCGCTGGGCCACCGGGAGGCACGATGCCGAGCACGCGCATCGCCTTCAGCCCGAGCGAAAGCCGCTCGCGGCCGTCGGTGGAGCCCACGTCCAGCGTGGTCAGCTCCTTCACGCGCTCCAGGCGATAGCGAATCGTGTGCCGGTGGGTGAACAGCCGCTCGGCGGTGCCGGCCACGTTGCCGTCCGCGTCGAGGAAGGTTTCCAGCGTCCGCACGAGCTCGGTCTCGTACTGCTCGTCGTATGCGGCCAGTGGAGCGACCGTCTCATTGAAGAATCCCTCGAGCTCCGCCGGGTCTTCGCTCATTGCCGGCAACAGCAGGCGGTAGGCGCCGGTCTGCTCGAAGGACAGCTCGGCCAAGCCCCGGGCCTCGGCGACATTGGCCGCCAGCATGGCCTCGGCTCCCGCTCGATGCAGGTCGGCCGGATCGCTCGCGTGGCGGCTGCGGGCGACGGTGATGTGGAAGCCCGGCAGTGCGGCCTCGAGCTCGCGCAGTACGGCGGCGGCCACGCGCTTGCCCGCCTGCGCGTCTGGACCCGGGCTGATGATCACGAGCTCGCGTTCGGCGTGCAGCCGGCCCGCATCGACCAACGCCGCCAGCGACGAGCGCTCGATGGCCCGCGCCCCGCGCTCTGCCGAGGTGAGCACACGTGCGCGCCAGTCGCCCTCCTCGGGATGCTGGGGCCGGGCGCGCACGACCAACGCGCTCGCCCCGGTTGCCAACTCACAGCCGAGCTCGCCGGCGCGGGCCATGATGTTCTCGCGGTCGGTGATCGTGCGAGCGAGCAGGTCTTTGAGGAAGGTCCCCACCGCGGCCTCGCTCGCGCGCTCCGGCGCCTTGGCCCGATCGACCTCGAGCGCAATCAGGTTCGTGACCAGCCGCAACAGGGAGGGTGGCGGCAGATCCCCGCGAGGGCGATAGCGCAGCCGGCCGACGGGCAACTCGGCCACGAGCAACTCCGTTGTCTGCGAACCGGCCTCCCCGGCCATCACGGCGCGCTCATCCTCGGTCGACAGGCAAGCCACCGCCAGCACCCTGGTCGCCACGTCGAACACGATCACGCTCGCGTCGAGCGCCTGGCCGGCGGCGCGTGCCACCGCCGGCAGCCCCGCCCCGGACTCAACCGCGTCCGAAACCTCGTCGAGCCCCTCGAGGAAGGCGCGAGGCTCCGCGGCCGCCGCGCGGGAGCCGCCCGTTTTGGCCTGCGATGCCGGCATTACGCGTACTGGTCGTACGTCCAGACGAGAGCCAGCCCCACGGCGGCCCCGATGCCGAGCAGCGTGCCCAGGATGAACACGGTCAGAAAGCTCGCCGCCATCTTCTCCCATACGCGGCCATAACAGCGCCAGGCGGGCGCCGCGATCAGAGCCAGCCAGCACGAGAGGACCACGCCGGAGGCGAGCGCGATGGCGATCTCGGTGGAGGAAAAGTCGAAGTTCATCGCTCGGCGCCCGCCACCGCCGTTTGTTCCGGGCGCCGGTCGGACTCCGCATCATTGTGGCGGATGTGGGTGACGACCAGGGCGATCGCCGCCAGCAGGCCGAAGATGCCCACGCCGATCCCCCAGCCGGCGGCAACGTCGGACCAGTAGTGCGCGCGCAGGTAGATGCGCGACAGGCCAACGACCGCAACGAGGACGATCGCTCCCGTCACGAGCGCGGCGCTGAATAGCCCGAGCCGGCGCGTGAACACGACCGCGACGGCCAGCCACGCCGTGGCGTACGCGGCGTGACCGCTGGGAAAGGCAGAGCCTTGGGTGTCGATGAGCGGGCTTCCGGGACGAGGCCGGTCGATTCCCGCCTTGGCCACCTGCACCGCCAGGTAGATGAGCCCGAAGCCCAGTAGCAGCGAGACGATCTGGGCGGGCCGGCGGCGGATGGCCAGGAACACGGCCGTGACTATCACGAGCGCCGCGCAGGCGGGTAAGGAACCAAACCCGCTCGCGATCTTCGCTGCCGTGACCCCCGCGCTCACCCGCAGCCGATCCGCCATATCGAGCAGCTCTCGGTCGAGCGGAGTCGGACCCAGGTCGCCCGAAAGGACGACGGTGTAGAGCACGAACACGTAGAGGCCCACCACCCCCACGGCGAGGGTGGTGGTGAGCTCGAGCCCGAGTCCGCCGGGGGACAGGCGCTCGCCGAGGAAGCGGGCCTCGGGGGCGAGCGCCCGGCCCACAGGGCTGATCAGGCGCCGTTGCAACCATCGGCCGACGGCAAACAGCGGCCGCAGCAGCGGATGGCGCTCGTGCTCGAGTAGCCAAGCCCAGATCCGGGTCCGGCGCCGGTAGACCACCACCGCTCCCACGATCAAGGCGACGGCCAGTCCGAAGCCGAAGATGGCCCGGCCGGCGATATCCACGACCCGGTCGAAGGAGCGCCAGAAGATGTAGCCCAGGACGCAGAAGGTCGTGGCCCACAACCCGGTCCCGACCACGCTGTAGGGAAGGAAGTTGCGAAAGGCCATCTGCGAGGAGCCCGCGATGAAGGGGGCGATGGCCCGTACCAGGCCGATGAAGCGACCGACCAGGATCGTCTTGCCGCCGTGGCGCTCGAAGTACCCGTCCACCTGCTCCAAGCGCTCGTGGGTGATGTTGACTCGCGGGCCGTGCTTCTCGAGGAAGCCTCGCCCCAGCTTGTGGCCGATGTAGAAGCTCGTGGAGTCGCCGAGAATCGCGCAGACCCATACCAGCCCGATCAGGGGAATGAGCTGGATCTCGCCCTGACCGGCGATCACGCCGCCGGCGATCACCACGGTCTCGCCCGGAGCCACCAGGCCGACGAAGGCGCCGGTCTCGAGGAAAGCCATCACCGCCACGACCACATAGGTCCAGGCCCCCAGCGTCGTCGCGATGTCTTCGATCACCTTCTTGGGATCGGGAAGCGCGGACAGGACACCGCTGGCGTACACGGCGCAGGCGATCACCAGCCCGGCCGCAAGCAGCTTGCGCTCGCCGCTCAGCCGGTCGCGGCGCCAGACGACAAACGCCACGATGAGAACGGCGGCCACGCCCGCCGCGATTTGGCCGAAGGACACGGCCGCAAATGTAGGCGAGCCGGGCGCACATCAGCGGTTGCGCGAACCCAATTCAGCGGTTTCGCAACTCGGTGGCGATCGCGCCCTCGAATTGGAGCGCCGCGCGGTCGGCCTGTTCGCGGTCGGCGAACAGTCCGAAGCAGGTCGGGCCCGAGCCGCTCATGAGCGTCCCCCACGCTCCGAGTTCGCCCAGTGCGCCGAGCCCCGCGGCGAGCTCGGGCCTGAGCGCGATCGCCGCCGGCTGGAGATCGTTTTCAAGGGCGCCCGGGTCCGGCCGGCGGGCGAAGTCGCGCAGCGGCTGAGGATCGAGGCGCTCGCGCCAACCGGCCATCCGGTCCAGCTGGGCGTAAACCTCCGCCGTGGAGAGCCCTTCGAGCTGGGGCGCGAGGACGACGCCCAGGCGGGGCAGCTCGACCGGCTCGAGGATCTCGCCGACTCCCTGCACCAGAGCGTGGCCCGGTTCGACCTGGCTCGGGACGTCCGAGCCCAGCCCCGCGGCGACCTCGTGCAGCGCATCGCTGGACAGAGGTTGCTCGCAGAGGCGGTTGGCGCAGCGCAGCACGGCCGCGGCGTCCGCGCTGCCCCCGCCCAGTCCGGCGGCAACGGGAATGCGCTTCTCGATCGTGACTCTCAGCGGCGGCAGCGAGGGTGCGCGGCGGCGAAACGCCAGCAGCGCCGCCTCGGCCAAATTGGGGGCATGCACGCCGGGGCAGTCGATCGAGTCCGGTCCGGAGCGCGCGACCTCGACCTCGACCGCATCGGCGAGATCCAGCGACGCGAAGACGGAGCACAGCGGGTGCAGGCCGTCCGCGCGTGGAGCCCCGACGTGGAGGATCAGGTTCAGCTTGGCGAAGGCGCGCTCGTGGACGGCTTGGCTCATGGGCTCATCGAGGATGCAGGCGCGTGATTCGCTCGCGTCCGATGGCGTCGGCCAGGCGCGGCCAGTCCTGCGGCGCGAGGCGCTCGGCCCGGGCATCGGCGGGCAGCCCGAGCGCGGTCAGCGCCTCCCGGGCCGCCGCCCGCAGGTCATCCGGCGCGCCCGGGCTGAGCGCGAGCGAGCCGGCGAGGGCCTTGCGGCGGTGGGCAAAGCCGGCGTGCACCAGGGCGTTCAGCTCGGGTGGAGGCGCCGGGCGGTCGCGGCGCATCACCACGATGGCCGACTCGACATTGGGCTCGGGATGGAAAACCGTGCGCGGGACTCGCCGCAGCACGCGCACCTGGCAGCTCAGCTGGGCCAGCACGCTGGTTGCGCCGTAGGACTTGTTGCCCGGGGCGGCGGCCAGGCGTTCGCCCACCTCGCGCTGGACCATGGCCACCCAGAGAGCCGCGTCTGGCAGCTCGGCAACCGACTTGAGCAGCACGGTCGCCGCCACGCCGTAGGGCAGGTTGGCCACCACCTTCGTGGGCGGCGGCGCGAGCGCGGCGAGGTCGAGCTTCACCGCGTCGGCCAGGTGCAGGCTCGTGTTCGAAAAAGGCTCGAGCGCTTCGGCCAGCGGCGCCTCGAGCGACGCATCGATCTCGACCACATGAAGATGGCCCACGCGCGCCGCGAGGTACTCCGACAGAACTCCCAATCCCCCGCCCACCTCCAGCACCACATCGGCAGGGTCGAGCTCCGCCGCGCGACCGATCACTCCGAGAATGTTGTTGTCGATCAGGAAGTTCTGACCGAGCTCGCGGTTGGGGCGCACCCCGAAACGGCGCAGGCGGCGCAGGCTCGCCTGGCGAGGTTCGCCGCTCACCACCCGAAGACCCGCGCCGAGTTCTCCTCGACCGTGCGCTCGAGCTCCTCGTAGGAGGTCCCACGCAGACCCGCCACATGATGGGCCGTGTGCACCACGAAGGCCGGCTCGTTGCGCTTGGAGCGCAGCACCTGAGGCGAGAGAAACGGTGCGTCGGTCTCCACCAGCACGAGCTCAGCGGGAACCTCCTTGCTCGCCTGCTGGAGATCGCCCGCCTTGGGGTAGGTCACGTTCCCGGCGAACGAGCACAGGTAGCCCCGCTCGACGCATTCCTCGAGGCGCTCCGGTGCCGAGAAGCAGTGGAGGATCACCGCGGGAAGAGCGGCGGCGTGTTCGCGCAACAGGGCGAAGGTGTCGTCCTCCGCCGCCCGCGTGTGGATGGCCACCGGCATGCCAAGCCGGGCAGCCAGCTCGAGCTGAGCCTCGAAGGCGCGTCGCTGATCCTCGCGGGGCGCATAGTCGCGGTAGTAGTCCAAGCCGGTCTCGCCGATCACGCGGGCCTTGGGGTGGCCGGCGGCCTCCTCGATCCGCTCCAGGTCGCCCGTGCCGAAGCCCCTGCTCTCGTGCGGGTGGCGCCCGACGATGGCGAACACCTCGGGATGCTCGTCCGCCGCCGCCAGGGCATTCTCGATCGAGGGGCCGTCCATGCCGACCGTGGCGAGTCGCTTGAGTCCGGCCTCGCGGGCGCGCTCGACCAGCTCGGCGACCGGCGGCTCGCAATGATCGAGGTGACAGTGAGTGTCGACCACGTGTTGCTAGCGGGCGGCCGACGGCTCGGGCGCGTCGACCCGTGGGAAGAGCTGGGCAAGCTCGCCTATCTCGGCCCCGCCGCCCAGCGCGCCCAGCCGAGCGTTGTCCAGCGAGAGGTCTTCCTGCCCCAGCGCGGCCAGCAAGCGCTCGGTCGAGCCGGGCATGAACGGATGCAGCAGCACCGACACCACACGCAGGCCTTCGGCAAGAGTGAACAGGACCTGGTCGAGCCGCCCGGCCTGCTCCTCGTCCTTGGACAGCTGCCAGGGCTCTTCGTCCTGCACGTAGCGGTTGAGGCGCTTGATGCGCTGCCAGATCTCGTCGAGCGCCGCGGTGAGCTCGACCTGGTCGATACGTTCGCGCACGGCTTCGGCCAGCCCGTCGAACTCCGCCAGCAACTCCTCGGGTGGCCGGGCATCCGGCACGACGCCGTCCCGGTAGCGCCCGATCATCGCCAGCGAACGACTGGCCAGGTTGCCGTACTCGTTCGCCAGCTCGGTCGTGTAACGGGTCTCGAAGCCCTCGGGCGAGACTTCGCCGTCGGCACCGAAGCCAACCTCGCGCAGCACGTAGTACCGCAACGCGTCGGGGCCGTAGAGCTCGGCCACCTCGACCGGCTCGATCACGTTGCCCAGCGACTTGGACATCTTGTGCTCGCCGAGCAGCAGGTAGCCGTGGATGGCCACCCGGCGCGGCACCTCGAGCCCGGCCGCCATCAGCATCGCGGGCCAGATAACCGCGTGGAACTTGAGGATGTCCTTTCCGATCAGGTGGACCGTGGCCGGCCAGAAACGCTCGGTGAGATCCTCGTTTTCGCGCGCGTAGGAGAGAGCGGTGTAGTAGTTCAGGAGGGCGTCGATCCAGACGTAGACCACCTGCGAGTGGTCCCACGGCACGGGGACGCCCCACTTCAGTCGCGCGCGGCTGAGCGAGACGTCGCGCAGGCCGCCCTTGATGAACGACAGCGCTTCGTTGTAGCGGTTGCCGGGGGTAACGAAGTCGGGCCGCTCGGCGTAGAGGCGCTCGAGCGGCTCCTGGAACGCGGACAGCCGGAAGAACCAGTTGTCCTCCTGCTCGATCTCGAGCACGATCTTGTGGATGGGGCAGCGGTTGCCGTCCTCGAGCTCGGACTCGGTCTTGAAGTCGGCGCAGCGCGGGCAGTACCAGCCCTCGTAGTGGCCGGCGTACACATGCCCGTTGTCGTGGATGCGCTGCACCACTTCGGCCACCTTGGCCATGTGCTCCGGATCGGTGGTGCGGATGAAGAAGTCGTTGCTCACGTTGAGCGTGGCGGCGAGATCCCTGAAGCGCACGGCGTTCTTGTCGCCGAGCTCGCGCGGCGTGATGCCCAGCCTCTCCGCCTCCTGCGCGACCGGCTCGCCGTGCTCGTCGGTACCCGTCAGGAAGAAGACGTCCTCGCCCCGCTGGCGCATGTGCCGCGCCAGCACGTCGGCCGCGATCGTCGTGTAGGCGTGTCCGAGATGGGGCTCGCCGTTGACGTAGTAGATGGGCGTGGTCACGTAGTACGGCATCAGCTGTCGATGCTACCCACGGCAGGAAGCCGAGCGCTGTCCTGGATCGCACCCCGTATGAGGGTGCAGGGCAGGACGGCGCACTCATCGCCTGCTCAGCAACGGCCGCAGCACCCCGGCTGCGCGTTGACCGGTGCGACGAGTAACCGCCCGCCCGTCCTCGGAGAGGCCGAGCAGCGCGGCGGCCCCGAGCAGGCCGACACAGGCAAGCAGGAGGCCGAGATCGGGCCCGCGTTGCCCGGCGTCGATCGGCTCGGGGTCCGGCGGCGAGGCCGCCGGCGCCGGCGCGGGGCTCCTCGGCGCCCTGATCGCGGATGGGCTCGTCCGGCGAATGTCGGCTAGCCGGGCGTTCGCGGCGGCGCGCGGAGCGCGCTGGGGCTTGTGCTCGGCCTCGCGTGCCGGGTGGCCTTGGAGGCCCGGCCGTGCCGGGGAGGGAGACGGGGGCTGTGGGATGGGTGCCGGTCGAGCAGCCGGCGACCCTTGCCGGCCGGGGTCCGCAGCGGGCGCCGCGGCCCGGGCGGGTACGCGCCGAGGGACCGGCCCGCGGCGCGCCGGCACTCGTTCGCGGGCCGGGACCGGTGCCGGGGCCGGGACGGGGCGCGGGGCAATGGGTGCCGGCGCCGGCTGCGGAGCCGGCGCTTCACGCGGGCCCTCGGCCGACGGTGGCGCAGAAGGGAGGAAGGCGAGCGGATCGCGATAGGCGTGCCGGCTGCCGGCCTCGCGAACTCCGAAGTGCAGATGCGGGCGCTCCGCCGATCTCGTTCCCGAGGTTCCGACGGCGCCGACCCGCTCGCCCGCCGCCACCGTCTGGCCCGCCAGCACCGAGGCGGAGGAGAGGTGTAGATAGGAGGTGTCGAAGCCGTCGGTGGTGCGGATGCTCACGGTGAGTCCCGAGGAACCCGCGGTGCCGGCGAAGCGCACGCTTCCGCCCGCGGCTGCCACCACCGGCTGCCCGGTATCCCCGGCGATGTCGATGCCGCGGTGCTGGCCGCCCGCGTAGGGATCGCTGCCGTTCGAGTACGGGGTTATGACCGGGCCGGTGAGCGGCCACACCCAAGCCGCCCAGGAGGGCGGAGCGAGAGCGAGGAAGGCGAGTGCAGTGGCGGCGGAGGTGAGAAGGAGGCGACGCATGCGAGCGAACATACGGTCGATTCGCTCCGGGGCAGCTGGGGCCGGGCCGAGTTGTCGCTGTTCGTTGCAGAGCTGTAACGCAGGGGCGGCCGGCGCAAGGCAGCCGGCGGGCCTGCCGCCCAGGGGGTGGGGCGCCTTTTGGGTTGAAACGAAGCCAAAAGGCGCCCAACCCACCAGGAAGGGCCAGGCCGACCACGCCGCCGCGCCGACTCAGTCGCCCGCCGTGAGCGCGCGGTACAGGGCGTTCGCGCTCCCGCCCGTGAGCTCGGCCACTACTCCGGCCGCCTTGCGCGGGTGGGCGCCCGCGTCGACCAAGCGGCGCAGCGCGTCGAGCCCGGCCGGCTCGCCCTCGTCGGCCGAGACAGATCGCGGCCCGAGCACCAGCACCACCTCGCCTCTCGGAGGGGCATCCGCGTAGCGGGCCGCCAGCTCCGCCGCGGTGCCGCGCACGATCTCCTCGTGGGCCTTGGTCAGCTCTCGGCACACCGCCAGCTCGCGCGACGGGTCCAGCGAAGCGAGCAGCGCAAGAGTCCGGGGCACGCGGCGCGGCGACTCGAAGGCCACGAGCGTGCCGTGAACCGACTCCAGCAGGCGCCCAAGTTCGCCCTTCTTGCGCGGCAGGAACCCGTGGAACACCCATTCGTCCGCCGGCAGTCCTGAGGCCACCAGCGCCGTGATGGCGGCCGACGGCCCGGGCAGTACCTCGACCGGCAGGCCGGCCCCCACACACGCCCGGACCAGCACATAGCCGGGGTCGGACACGAGCGGCATGCCCGCGTCGGACACGAGAGCCACCACGGCACCGCCTCGCATGCGCTCGACCAGCTCGGCCGAGCGCGCCTGCTCGTTGTGCTCGTGGTAGGAGACGAGACGCGCCTTGACGCCGTAGCGGTCCAACAGGATCCGCGTCCGGCGGGTGTCCTCGCAGGCCACCACGTCGGCTTCGCGCAGCGCCGAGAGCACGCGCAGCGTGACGTCCTCGAGGTTCCCGATCGGCGTCGGGCAGACCACCAGGCGCCCGTTCATGCGATCAGGTCGAACGCCAGCAGCGCCGCCCCCAGCATTCCCGCTTCGGCGCCGAAGTGCGCGGGCATGATGGCCACCAGATCACGCATCGGCGGCAGCGCCCGCTGGGCCACGACCGCGCGTGCCGGATCGATCAGCATGTCACCGGCGGCGAGTGCCCCTCCGCCGAGCAATACCAGCTCGGGGTTGAACACGTTCACCACCCCGACCAGCCCGTAGCCGAGCCGCCGCCCGACCTCGGCCAGCACCTCGCGCGCGACTGGATCGCCCTGGTGCGCCAGCTCGGTCACGATTCCGCCGGTTATCTCGCGGCCCGCGGCGGCCCGCCTGCCCAGCTCCGAGTCGGGGTTGGCCAGGGCAGCGTCGATTCCGTCACGGCCGATGCGAGATCCCGAGGCCAGCACCTCCATGCAGCCTCGCCCCGGGCACGCGCCCTGGCATTCCGGCCCGTGCAGGTCGACCACCATGTGACCGATCTCCGAGCCGAAGCCTCGCGCGCCCCGGTAGAGCTTGCCGTCGAGCAGCAGCCCACTGCCGATGCCCGTGCCGAGCGCCACGAGCACCGCGTGCGAGACGTCGCGGGCCGCACCGAAACGGGCTTCGGCGAGCAGAGCCGCGTTGGCGTCGTTGTCCACCACCACGGGCAGGCCCAGGCGCTCGCTCATCACATCGCGGAAGCGCACATCCTCCAGCGGCAGGTGGGTCGACCAGCGCGAAACGCCTGTCTCCCACTCCACCAGCGCGGGAATCCCGAAACCCACGGCGGTCACGTCGGGAGCGGCCGCACGCACCTCCTCCACCGCCTCTACGAAGATGTCGAGCGTCTCGGCTCGATCGGAGCCGCGCCAGATCCGGTGCACCCGGTGATGCACCACCAGGCCCTGGTCCACGACGCCGCCCAGGAGCTTCGTCCCACCCGCGTCGATTCCGATCACACGCCTTGGCGGCATGGCAGGTAGATATACAGAGGGGGGTGAACGATTCGACCTCCGGCCCCCCGGACCCGCCGCCGCGCCCGGACCCGCCGGGGCCCCCGGACCCGCCGAAGCAGCAGGAGCCCCCGCCGGAGGGACCGCCGAAGGGACCACCCGGACCGCCGCCCGGACCACCCGAGTACAAGGTCTACCGGGCGCGCAAGCACCCGCTCAGCCGGCTCACCGGCGGCCGCGACCTCGAGGCGCTCAAGCGCCGGTTGAGCCGGGCCAAGGGCGACGAGCCCGAGGCCCCGCCGACCGAGCGCAAGCGCATCACACCTGGGCGGGTGTTCAAATGGCTCGCCCTGGCGGTGTTCGGCTGGCTGGCGCTCTCGTTCGTGCTGTTCATGGTGAGCGCGCAGGTCCAGGAGGGTGTGTCCGCCGACTCGGAGGACGCGCTCTCGACCGGCGGCACCCTGCTGAGCGGAAGCACGATCCTCGTGCTCGGCTCGGACGCCCGCACCGGGGAGTCGATCGACGAAACTCAGGCCGGCCCTTCTCGCGCCGACTCGATCATGCTCGTCCACGCCGCGCTGGGCAGCGTGCGAAAGCTCTCGATCCCGCGCGATATCGAGGTCGAGATTCCCGGCCACGGAACCAACAAGATCAACGCCGCCTATGCCCTGGGTGGGCCCGCGCTCACGATCGAGACGATCGAGCAGTTTCTCGGCAACGACCTGGAGATCAACCACCTGGTGGAGGTCAGCTTCGAGAACTTCCCTCAGCTGATCAACGCTCTGGGCGGGATCACGGTCAACAACAGGACGCGCATCTGCTCGCCCCCCTTCGACAACTTCTGGAGGGGCCTGACCTTCCGCAAGGGCGAGATCGAGCTCAACGGCCGGCGTGCGCTGGGCTATGCCCGCGTCCGCAAGAACCCGTGCGCGCCGGCCGAGGACGACCGCGCACGCGCCGCGCGCCAGCAGGAGGTGCTGCGGGCGATGGGGGCACAGGTGAAGTCCCTCGGCACCTTCTTCCGCCTGCCCTGGGTGAGCTGGAAGGCGCCCCAGGCGCTCAAGTCCGACCTCAAGGGGCCCGGCCTGATGGCCCTATTTGCCGACATGGCCACGGGGAACTCGGCCGACACGGCGGTACTCGAGGCCGGCTGCTGCGTGAACGGGAGCAACCTGTTCGTCTCCGAGGGAGCCAAGCGCGACGCCGTCGAGACGCTGGTGAACGGCGACTAGTCGGACTTCGAGGAAGATGACGACTTCGAGGAGCCGCTCGATTCCGCCTTCGACGACGACTTGCTCGAATCCGAGGACTTCGACGAGTCGCCCTCCGAGCCCGACTTCGAGCCCTCGGACGCACCCTTCTTGTTCTTGCCGTAGTCGTTGGTGTAGAAGCCCGAGCCCTTGAAATGCACGGCAACGGGGTGAAAGACACGCTGCACGGGCGCCCCGCAGATGGAGCAGCTGGTGAGCGCATCCTCGACCATCCGCTGAACTACCTCAAAGGTGTGCCCCCGCTCGCAGCGGTACTCGTAAGTCGGCATGGCACTTCGAGTATAGGAGTGCCAAGAGCGGCTACGAAGCAGGCGGGCGCGGGCGCTCGAGATCGTCGAGCAGCGAAACCCGCAGGCAATGCCACACAAGCCAAGCGGCGATGTGGGAGACGGGGCGCAGGGCGCTTTCGACCATCTGCGACCAAAATACCCCACAACCGGGGTTTCGGTTCAGTTCTTGATGCATCGCTAGGGTGGCGCGGCGATGGTGACCATGGACAAGATCGTGGCTCTCTGCAAGCGCCGCGGCCTGATCTTTCCGGCCTCGGAGATCTACGGTGGCATCGCCAACACCTACGACTACGGGCACTACGGGGTTCTCCTCAAGAACAACGTGATCAACGCTTGGTGGAAGGCGATGATCCAGGAGCGCGACGACGTGGTCGCACTCGACTCGGCGATCATCCAGCACCCGCGCACCTGGGAGGCATCGGGTCACCTAGCCGGGTTCACCGATCCTCTGGTCGACTGCCGCACCTGCAAGCAGCGCTTCCGCGCGGACCACATCGAGGAGGCCCGGGCCGGTAGCGCCGAGCATCCCGACGTCCGCTGCGGGCACGCCCCCTCCAAGCTTCCCGGCGACCACAAGGACTGCGACCTGACCGAGGCACGCGAGTTCAACCTGATGTTCGAAACCTCGATCGGACCGGTCAAAGACGCGGGCTCGACCGTCTACCTACGTCCGGAAACCGCACAGGGCATCTTCCTCGATTTCAAGACCACGCTCGGTTATGCGCGGCGCAAGCCGCCCTTCGGCATCGCCCAGGTGGGCAAGTCGTTTCGCAACGAGATCACGCCCGGCAACTTCATCTTCCGCACGCTCGAGTTCGAGCAGATGGAGATGGAGTTCTTCGTGCCCCCGGCCGAAGCCGAGCATTGGCATCAGCACTGGATGGAGCAGCGCATGGAGTGGTACGTCGCGCTCGGCCTCGAGCGCGAGAAGCTGCGCCTGCGTCCCCACGGCGCGGATGAGCTGTCGCACTATTCGTCGGCCACGAGCGACATCGAATACCTCTACCCGATCGGCTGGTCGGAGCTCGAAGGGATCGCCAACCGAGGCGACTTCGACCTGACCCAACACGCCGAGCACTCCGGGCAGAAGCTCGAGTACGTGGACACGGCGAGCGGCGAGCGCTACGTGCCCCACGTGATCGAGCCGGCCGGCGGAGTCGGGCGCACGGTGCTCGCGCTGCTGTGCGACGCCTACCACGAGGACGACATTGGAGGCGAGTCGCGGACCGTGCTCCGCCTTCAGCCGGCGATGGCCCCGGTCAAGGTCGCCGTGCTCCCACTCGTGAACAAGGCCGGCATGCCGGAGCGGGCGCGGGAGATCTATGAGGAGCTGCGCCGGCGGATACCCGCGGAGTTCGACGCCGGCGGCTCGATCGGCAAGCGCTACCGCCGCCAGGACGAAATCGGGACTCCCTACGGGGTGACCGTCGACGGCCAGACGATCGAGGACGGAACGGTCACCGTGCGCGATCGCGACACGCTCGAGCAGGACCGCGTGCCGGCCGCGGAGCTGGCCGACGAGCTCGCGCGGCGGCTTTCCTGACGGACCGTCGGCGCCCTGGCTATAGCCGGCCCAGCTCCGCCAGGATCTGTTCCTCCGCAGCCCCGAACTCCTCGTCGCGCCAGCGCCAGCGCGCGCCGTCGAGCATCTCCGTGCGGCCGTCGGCCAGGTGATCCTGGACCCCCTCGAGCCGTAGCTCCACGGCCACCACGCGCTCGCTCGCGTCGAGCTGCTCGGCCACCACCGACGCGTAGCCGTGGGCGGTGAAGGCAACACCCTCGCCGAGCAGGCAGAACGCCACGCGCGAGTCGTCGCGCAGGCGCTGCAGGGTGTCCCGCTCGCGGCCGAGGGCGAGCAGCACGCGGTCATCGGCGGCCCGCACGGCGGTCGAAACGGGGATCGCATGAGGCCCGGCAACGCACAGGATCGCCGGCGTGCCTGGATCCCAATTCGGAAGGACGTCCACCGGACTCAGACAGTTCCAGCGACCCACTCAGGCGCGCAGCAGCTGTCCTGCGATCCCCACGCCGAGCGCGAAGGCGGCGTCCCGGTCCCAGTCGGGATCGGAGATCACCTGGATGCCGAAACCGTCACCGAGCGCGAACAGCATCGAGGCCACCGACTCGGGGTCGGCCTCGAGGTGCACGACCCCCTCGCGCTGCTTCTCGCGCAGGGAGTCGGCCAGGTGCTCGCGCCAGCGGCGGTAGAGCTCGGCCAGCTCGGCGCGGATCTCCTCGGAGCGACGCGAAGCCGAGAGCATCTCGTAGATCACGGCCTGGCTGCCGGGCTCGCCGTCGATGAACTCCTCGAGCCCGACCACGAGGGCGGCGATGATCTCGTCCACGCTCTCCGCCCGGGCGATGCGCTCGTCCATGGCCCCGATGCGCGCCTCGCAGTCGTGACGCACCACCTCCACGAGCAGCCGCTCCTTCGAGCCGAAGTAGTAGTGCAGCAACCCGCGCGAAACCCCAGCCTCGCGCGCGACGTGATCGAAGGTCGAGCCCGCCGCCCCACGAGTGCCCACGCTGGTGCGCATGGCTTCGATGATGCGCTGGGCCTTCTCGCCCTCGAGCTTGCGGGGAGCCGCGAGAGTCGCTTCCACGAGAGGGAGGCTACCGCTACGGGGGCCCACCGACGACCTCAGCAGCAGCGGGCGCTCGGGTTGGCATCGCGCTGATCCATGCGCCAGCGCTCGTAATCGCGCCGGCTCATCACCGGGTCGCCGGGGTGCTCGCGCCGGCGGTGCTCCACGTAGCGGTCGTAGGCGGTCTCGCCGGAGACCTCGCGCAGGTAGCCCATGAACCCACGGGCGGCTCCTCCGAGCCGAGGATGAGCGGAGAACATCAGCGGCTACCCGCCTCAACCGGCTCGCGCCCCTCGCGCGCGAAGCGACCATTGCCGTTGCCCGCCTTGGCCAGCTCCTCGCGCTCGGTCCGCGTTGCGATCAGGCCCGAGGGGGCGAACAGGCTCGACGGCTGTGCCGGTACCTCGGTCGTCTCCAGCGGTCGCCGTCCCCGGATGATCCCGATCCACACGCGCGCGGCGTCGGCGATGATCACGATGATCAGGAACGCGAAGAATGCGGCCAGCACGCCGTCGACGGTGGAGTTGGTAACCACCTGTTCCATGTCGCCGATGTTCTGCGCCGGCGGGAGCACCTCGCCGTTGTCGAGCGCCTCCTGGAAGGCATCGCGCTGGGCGAAGAAGCCGAGCTTGGGGTCGTCGGAGAACACCTTCTGGTAGCTCGCCGTGAGCGTGACCGTGGCATCCCAGGCCAGCGGCGCGAGGGTCACCCAGGCCCATTTGAGCTTGCCGGACTTGATGAGGATCGTCGTGCCCACGGTCAGCGCCACCGCGGCCAGCAGCTGATTGGCGATACCGAACAACGGGAACAGCTGGTTGATTCCGCCGAGCGGATCGGTGGCTCCCGTCCAGAGGAAGTAGCCCCAGGCGGCGACGACGATCGCGCTCGTGGCCCAGAGGCCCGGCTTCCAGGACACGCGCCCAATCGGCTTCCAGACGTTGCCCAGCGTGTCCTGCAGCATGAAGCGCCCGACCCGCGTGCCCGCGTCCACCGTGGTGAGGATGAACAGGGCCTCGAACATGATCGCGAAGTGGTACCAGAAGGGCCTGAGGCTGTTCCCGCCTATCACGCCCGAGAAGATCTCCGACATGCCGATGGCCAGGGTCGGCGCGCCGCCGGTGCGAGCGACCAGCGTCTCCTCCTCCACCGAGTTGGCGGCCGACTGCAGCTGATCCGGGCTGATGCTGAAGCCCAGGTCGCCCACCGCGGTCGAGGCCGATTGCACGGTGTCGCCCACCACGCCGGCGGGCGCGTTCATGGCGAAGTAGAGGCCGGGGTCGAGAATCGAGGCGGCGGTGATGGCCATCACGGCCACGAAGGACTCCATCAGCATCGCGCCGTAGCCGATCGTGCGTACCTGCGTCTCCTTCTCGATCATCTTCGGAGTGGTGCCCGAAGCGATCAGGGAGTGGAAGCCGGACAGGGCGCCGCAGGCGATGATGATGAAGACGAACGGGAACAGCGCGCCCGCGAACACCGGGCCCTGGCCGTTCGAGGCAAACTCCGTGAAGCGCTCGTTCTGGAGCACCGGCAGCGTCACGAGGATGCCCAGCGCCAACAGCACGATCGTGCCGATCTTCATGAAGGTCGAGAGGTAGTCGCGCGGTGCCAGCAGCATCCAGACGGGCAGGACAGAGGCGGCGAACCCGTACACGACCAAACAGATCACGAGCGTCTCGGGATCGAGCGTGAAGAAGTCGGCCAGGGCGCCGTCGGCCTCCTGCACCCAACCGCCGGCCACGATGGCCAGGAGCAGCAACGCCACGCCGAGCGCCGTGGTCTCCAGCACCCGCCCCGGTCGCAGCACGCGCATGTAGAAGCCCATGAAGAACGCGATCGGGATCGTCATCGCGATCGAGAACGTGCCCCAGGGCGATGCGGTCAGCGCCTGCACCACCACAAGCGCGAGCACCGCGAGCAGGATGATCATGATCGAGAAGACCGCGATGAGGGCCGCGGCACCGCCCACCGGGCCGATCTCGTCGCGCGCCATCTGCCCCAGGCTCTTGCCGTCCCGGCGCATGGAGAAGAAGAGGATCACCATGTCCTGCACGGCGCCGGCGAAGATGACCCCGACGATGATCCAGATGGTGCCCGGCAGGAAGCCCATCTGGGCGGCCAGCACCGGGCCGACCAGTGGGCCTGCGCCGGCGATCGCCGCGAAATGGTGGCCGAACAGCACGCGCCGGTCGGTGGGCTGGAAGTCGTGACCGTTGTCGAGGCGCTCAGACGGCGTGGCCCGCCGGTCGTCGGTCCCGAGCACCTTCTTGGCGATGAAGCGCGCGTAGAAGCGGTACGCGATCGCGTACGAGCAGACGGCGGCGAAGAGCAGCCAGACCGCTCCGATGTCCTCCCCGCGGGACAGCGCCAGGATTCCCCACGCCACCGCGCCGAGCAGACCCACGGCACTCCAGATCAGAACGCTCCGCGGCCGAATCCGCTGTCTCACGATCTCCCCTCCTCGGTGCCGTTTGCCTCACTCGTGACTTTCATCACGCAACCTGTGAGGGGAGCTACCCGGTTCAGCGCTTCTCAATGCAAAGAGGGCGCCTCCCGGGCGCCCTCTCGGCAAACTCAGATAAGCGCTGCGCCTAGCCCGTACTCACCGGCTCGCTCGAGCTGGAGCTCGACGAGCTCGAATCGGGCGTGGTGGTGGCGGTGTACTCGAACTCCTCCTCGGCGCCGAACATGGCGTCGAGCACCTTCTTGCGAAGGCCCTCGCTCAGGGCAAGCGCGGCGGCCGCGCCCACGAGAGCGAGCAGGAACAGCTTGCGCTTGCGCTTCTTCTTCTTCTTGACCCCGCGCAGCTGGTCGCTCGCCTCCTTGAGAGAGGCCGCAGCATCCTTGAGCTCACGTTGGGTCTTCTTGTCGTCCAGAGCCTTCGCCGGGCCCTTGCCGTTGATGCGCCCGTACGCGTTCTTGGCGGACACGAAGGCATTGCGCAAGTTGTCACGCAGCTCCGGGTCGTCCATCATGCGCTGGACGTACTGGTTCGAGCGGACCGCCTTGCCGGCGGCGAACGCTCCGGCACCGGCCTTTGCGGCCTTTTTCTTTGCTGCCATTGCTCTCCTCGTCTCCGCTTTCCGGTGACACCATACCCGGCTTCGGGCGCTCGGAACCGAAAAGGCCCTGCTCAGGCCGCCGCGCGCCGGCGCCGGGGCCGCTCCAGCGCAGCGTCCAGCACCTCGTCCACCTCGTCCACCAGTACGAACTTCATCTTCTTGCGCAGGTGCTCGGGGATGTCGTCGATGTCGGCCTCGTTGCGGCGCGGGATCACCAGCCGCTTGATCCCCGCCCGCTGAGCCGCCAGGGCCTTCTCCTTGAGCCCTCCGATCGGGAGGACCTGTCCGCTCAGGGTGATCTCCCCGGTCATCGCCGTGTCCGCGCGCACGGGCCGGCCCGACGCCCGCGAGGCCAGCGCCGTGGCCATCGTGATGCCGGCGCTCGGCCCGTCCTTGGGAATGGCGCCGGCGGGCACGTGGACATGCAGGTCGTTCTCGCGAAAGAAGTTCTCGGGGAGGTCTCCGTCGAGCGTCTTGACGTAGGAGAGCGCGGCCGCGGCCGACTCCTTCATCACGTCGCCGAGCTGGCCCGTGATCTGAAGCTTGCCGTCGCCGGGATAGGCCGTGGCCTCCACGAAGAGCACGTCGCCGCCGACCGGGGTCCAGGCCAGGCCGGTGGCCACCCCGGGCTCCCCGGTGCGCCGGGCTGCCTCGTACTGAAAGCGTCGCCTGCCCAGCAGCTCCCCGACGATCTTGGCCCGGACCACACGCTTCGACTTGCGCGTGCCTTCGGCGAACTCGCGCGCGACCTTGCGGCAGACCGAGCCGATCTCGCGCTCGAGCCCGCGCACCCCGGCCTCGCGCGTGTAGCCCTCGATGATCAGGTCGAGCGCGTCGGCGGTGAACTCGATCTTTGAGCGCCCGAGCCCGTTGCGCTCGATCTGGCGAGGCACGAGGTAGCGCTTGGCGATCTCCCGCTTCTCCTCGTGGGTGTAGCCGGCCAGCTCGATGATCTCCATGCGGTCGCGCAGCGCAATCGGCACCGTGTCGAGCTGGTTGGCGGTGCAGATGAAGAACGTGCTCGACAGGTCGAAGGGCAGGTCCAGATAGTGGTCGCGGAAGGAGAAGTTCTGCTCGGGGTCGAGCACCTCGAGCATCGCGCTGGCCGGGTCGCCGCGGAAGTCGGTGCCCATCTTGTCGATCTCGTCGATCATCAGCACCGGATTGTTGGAGCCGGCGTCGCGCATGGCGCGCAGGATGGTTCCCGGCATGGCGCCGATGTAAGTGCGGCGATGGCCGCGGATCTCGGACTCGTCGCGCACGCCTCCCACCGAGATACGCTCGAACTCGCGTCCCATCGCCGCGGCGATTGAGCGCCCGAGTGAGGTCTTCCCCACGCCGGGCGGCCCGACGAAGCACAGGATCGACGAGCGCGCGTCGGGCTTGAGCTTGCGCACGGCGAGGAACTCGAGGATGCGGTCCTTCACCCGCTCGATGTCGTAGTGGTCGCGGTCGAGCACCTTGCGCGCGTTCTTGAGATCGAGGCTGTCCTCGGTGGCCTTCGACCAGGGGAGATCGGCCAGCCACTCGAGGTAGGTGCGGATCACCCCATGCTCGGCCGCCTGCGGGGGTAGCCGCTCGAAACGCTGCAGCTCGCGGTCGGCCTGCTTGCGCGCGTGCTCGGGCAGTCCCGCGGCGTCGAGGCGCTCGCGCAGCTCCACGGCCTCGGCCGCGGTCTCGTCGACCTCGCCCAGCTCCTCCTGGATCGCCTTTAGCTGCTGGCGCAGGAAGTACTCGCGCTGGCCCTTGTCCATCTCGGACTGGACCTGCGTCTGGATACGCGTTCCGATCTCGAGCAGCTCCCGCTCGCGCGCGAGGAGCTCGGAGAGCATGCGTAGGCGCTTGGCCACGTTGCGCTCCTCGAGCAGCGCCTGCTTCTCCTCGGTCTTTATCCGCAGTGCGCCGGCGATCATGCTCGCGAGCTCCGAGGGATCGTCGATGTTGTTCACCGCCATCAACAGCTCCTCGGGCAGGTAGGGGAGCCCTTCGATGATCTGCGAGAAGGTGGCCTGCACGTTGCGGTGCAGCGCCTCGAGCTCGGGCGACGGGACGATCTCGTCCGGCGCCTCGTTGATGCGGGCCACCAGATAGGGATCGGTGGCCACGTAGTCGCCGAGCTCCACTCGCTGGGCGGCATGAACCAGGATGCGCAGCGTCCCGTCGGGCACCTTGAGCATGCGCGCCACCACACCGGCCACCCCGACCGAGTAGAGCTGGTCCGGGCCCGGCTCCTGACTCTCGGGTTCCCTCGAGGCCACCATCGCCAGCATGCGATTGCCCGCGAGCACGTCGTTCACGAGGTGGACCGAGCGCTCCTGCCCGATGGCCAGCGGGGTCAGCGTCTCGGGGAAGGGGACCGAGTCGAGCAGCGGCAGGATCGGCAGCGCGTCGGGCATGGTGGCCTTCACCTCGGCCGTGACCGCCTCACCCTCTCCCGCGGGAATCTGGATGCTCACGGGCCTGGATCTCGGATCGGCACGCGGCTCACGTTGTCGTCGGGCTGGGCGAGCGGGATCTGAACCTCGAGTATTCCGTCCTGGTACGACGCTCGCGCCGACTCCGCCACCACGTCGGCGCCAAGCTCGACCACGCGGCGGAAGGGCCCGTTCTCGATCTCGATCTGCTGGTAGAGGCGCCCTCCGGCCTGCGCCGATCGCCGTTCGCCCGCTATCAAGAGCTGGCGCCCGCGGATCTCCAGCGCCACGTCAGCGATGTCCACGCCGGCCAGGTCCGCCTTGACCACCGCGCGGGGCGGATCGTCCACGTAGAACACGTCCACCGAGGGCGAGAAGCCGCGCCCGCGCAGGCCGGTCTGGCGCTCGAAGACGTCGCCAAACAGCTCGTCGATCTCGCGCCGCATGCGCTCGAAGTTGGCGAACAGGTCGTGGGACTGGGCCACGCGGGGAGGATAGACACGGCGGGTCACACGATGGTGACGCCCTTTGCGCCGATCCGGGAAAGATCGACCCATGCGCACGCTACGCCTGCTCGTTCTCGTCCTGGCCGGTGTCCTGATGCTTCCGGCGCTCGCCGCGGCCAAGCCCAACGAGGTCGAGGTTCAGTTGCTCGGCCTCAACGACTTTCACGGGCACCTCGAGTCCACCACGCCCGGGACGATCGCGCCGGACCCGGCCTCGCCGCGAGTGCCCGCGGGTGGCGCCGAGTATCTGGCCACGCACCTGCGCGCCAAGGAAGCCGAGAACAAGAACACTCTGATCGTGTCCGCGGGGGACCTGATCGGCGCATCGCCGCTGCTCTCGGCGCTCTTTCACGACGAGCCCACGATCGAGGCCATGAACCAGATCGGGCTCGACCTCAACGCTGTCGGAAACCACGAGTTTGACGAGGGCGCGGATGAGCTGCGGCGCATGCAGAGGGGCGGTTGCCATCCGGTCGACGGCTGCCAGGACGGCACCGGCTTCGGCGGCGCGGACTTCCGCTTTCTGGCCGCCAACGTCGTGCGCGAGACGAGCGGCCGGACCCTCTTCCGGCCCTACTCGATCAAGCGCTTCAAGGGCGTCAAGGTCGGCTTCATCGGCATGACGCTCGAGGGCACGCCCGATATCGTCTCACCCGCCGGCGTGGCCGGGCTCGACTTCCTCGACGAGGCCGAGACCGCCAACCGCTACGCGCGCCAGCTGCGCCGCCGTCACGGGGTCCGCGCCGTCGTGGTGCTCCTGCACCAGGGCGGGATCCAGTCCTCGCCCGGCGGGATCAACGACTGCAACGGCATGTCGGGTGAAATCGTGGACATCGTCGAGCGCACCACCCAGAGGGTCGACCTGTTCATCACCGGCCACACCCACTCGGCCTACAACTGCGAGATCGACGGGCGGCCGGTTACGAGCGCGAGCTCCTTCGGGCGCCTGTTCACCGACATCGACGTGACGCTCAACCGGCGCTCGCGCGACGTGGTCGGGGTGACTGCGAACAACCAGATCGTCACCCAGAACGTGTTCAAGGCCGCCGACGTGTCCGACCTGATCGCGCGCTACACGACAATCGCCGCGCCCCTGCGCGACCGGGTGATCGGCCGCATAACCGCGGACATCACGCGTACCCCCGACGACTCGGGCGAGAACGCTGCCGGCAACCTGATCGCCGACGCTCAGCTGGCCGCCACCGCGGCTCCCGACACCGGCGCCGCCGTGGCCGCCTTCATGAACCCGGGCGGCGTGCGTTCGGACTTCACGTTCGCGCAGAGCGGCGCGGAGGGGGACGGCAACGTCACCTACGGCGAGGCCTTCACCGTGCAGCCCTTCGGCAACTCGCTGGTCACGCTCACGCTCAGCGGCGCGCAGGTGCTCGAGATGCTAAAGCAGCAGTGGTGCGCCCAGGAGTTCGCCCGCGTGCTGCTTCCCTCGGCCGGCGTGAGCTACACCTACAGCCTGAGCGCGGCCACGGCGCTGCTGGGTCAGCCCTGCGAGGGGGCCGCGAACCCGGTGTCGAACCTGACCATCGGCGGTGCGGCCGTGGACCCGGCCGCGAGTTACCGGATCACGGTCAACTCCTTCCTGGCCGAAGGAGGGGACAGGTTCACCGTGCTGGCCGCGGGCACCGACCGCCTGGGGGGAGCGGTGGACACCGACGCCCTGGAGGCATACATCGCTCCGTCGCTGACCGGCGCACCGGTGGCACCGCCGGCTCTGAACCGGATCAGCGTCGTGCCCTGAGGGCGGCCCGGGCGGCCCAGTAGCCGCCCATGCCGTGCACTCCGCCGCCCGGCGGAGTCGATGACGAGCACAGATACACCCCGTCGAGCGGCGTCGAGTAGGGAACCGGACGCGCGACCGGGCGCGTGAAGAGCTGGGTCGGGCTCTGGAGGCCACCGTTGATGTCGCCGCCCACGTAGTTGGGATTGCGCCGCTCCACCTCGGCGCAGTCCATCGCGCAGCGACCGGTGATCAGGTCGCCGAAGCCGGGTGCGAAGCGCTCGACCTGCGCTTCGATGGCCGCGGTCATGTCGCGCGTGGATCCGTTGGGCACGTGGCAATAGGCCCAGCCGGTGTGCTTGCCCTCGGGTGCGCGCGAGGGATCGGCCACGGTGGCCTGGACCAGCAATACGAAGGGGCGGTCGGGGTGCTCACCGCGGGCCACCGACTCCTCGGAGGCCACGACCTCCTCGAACGTGCCGCCGAGGTGCACGGTTCCCGCGCGCCCCGCCTCCGGCGCGCTCCAGGGGATCGGGCCGTCGAGCGCCCAGTCCAGCTTGAACACGCCGGGGCCGTAGCGATAGCGCTCGAGCGCGCGCCGGTAGCGGCCACCCAGGCGGCCGCCGGCCAGCCCCAGCAGGCCGCGCGGGGTGAGGTCGAGCAGCACCGGATCGGCGCCCGCCGGCAGCTCGTCGAGCGACCCGACCCTTTGGCCCGTCTCGATCCGCCCGCCGAGCTCGCGCAGGTGCGACGCGAGCGCATCGGCCAGGCGCTGCGATCCGCCGCGGGCCACGGGCCAGCCCACGGCGTGAGCGCTCACGGCGAGCACCAGCCCGAACGCCGCGCTGAGCGGAGCCCGCAGCGAGAGCATGGGGTGGGCCATGCAGCCGGCCAGCAGGGCCCGCGCCCGTTCACCCTCGAAGCGCGAGCGCAGGAGCCCCTCGGCCGAGCGGATGGCGCTGAGCCCGAAACGAGCCAGCAGCGGAGGATGAGCCGGCGGGCGCGGCGGGGCGAGCACACTCTCGAAGAGATCGTCGGCCCGGCGCACGAGCGGCGCGAGCAGGCGGCGGTAGGCGCTTTCGTCGCCGCCGAGGCCGCGCGCGGTCAGCTCGACCGAGCGCTCGAGCATCACCGCCGACCCGTCGTCCAGCGGATGGGCCAGCGGCGCGGGTGGGTGGCGCAGCCCGAAGCCGTGGGCGGCCAGGGGAAGGCCGCGCAGGAAGGGCGAGGCCAGGGCCAGCGCGTGCACCGTCGAGCAGGTGTCGTGCACGTAGCCGGGCAGGGTGAGCTCGGCGGAGCGGCAGCCTCCGCCGAGCGTCTCCTCACCTTCCAGCACCGTTACCGAACGGCCGGCCTGGGCCAGCGCTATGGCGCCCGCCAGCCCGTTGGGGCCGGACCCGACGACTGTCGCGTCGCCGGGCAGCGGGTCACCCGCCGACCACGGCCTCGGAGATCATGCCCTTGACCACGTGTGGCGGTCCGCCGGCCCGGTCGGGGACGAAGCAGAGGAAGGCGTACTTGCCCGCCTCGAGGTCGACATCGATGGACTGCTTCGTGCCACCCTCGATGACCGCGGTGTTGAAGCTCCGGCTCTCGTCGATCGGCGGCTTGCCCTTTTCGGTCCTGAAGAACGTGCGCACGTCCGCGATCGTGCTGCCCGGCCTGATCCCGATGCCGGCGATGAAGTGCGGCTCGCCGCCGACGTTGTCGAACAGGACACGGCTCTTGCCCGCCTTGAGGCCGGTCGAGCTGAACTCGTACTCCGTGGCGTCGACCGTGCCGCCGTCGCTCGCCAATTCGCCGGCGCCGGAGTCGCCGGTTACCTCCAACTCGCTGTTCGCGTCGGAGTCGAGATCGACCACGCTGTACTTGCCCGGCGCGAGCTCCTGGGTGACGGTCGCCGTCGTCCCGCTCGGCACGCTCCCCACGCCCCCGGCAGGGACGACCCAATCCGGCAGTGGCTTGCCGTTCTCTCCCCAGGCGTTGCCCACCTTCAAGGCCTCCGCCGGCGTGTGCCCGTCCTTGGCGAGGATGAGCTGCGCGCCGTGGTCGCCCTTGGCCGAGTTGGTGAACTCGATCTCGACCACACCCCCCTCGACCGACTTGGGGACGGTGAGGGTGGGCTCCTTGGCCGATCCGCTCACCTCGATCGACAGCTTGCTCGGCTTGGCCGACTGGCTCTCGCCTCCGCCTCCGCCCGAGTCGCCCTCGTCGTCGTCACTGCCGCAGCCTGCGCCGGCAAAGCCCAGCACAGCCACGATCGCGAGCCCAGTGAGACTCGCCCTGCGCCTGTCTACCCCGCTCATCAACTCTCCCTTGCCCGCCGTTATTGCAAGAGAAAAGCTACCTCAGGATCCGGCGCGGGGCGCCGGCGGCGAGGTCTGGAGTTTGGGGCGCCGGGGCGGGCGTCGTCCCCGACTCCCCCCACCAGGGCCGCAGCGGAACAGCCGAGCGCCCATCCGCCCCGGTGCGCACCCCGAGGAACTGGTGGATCTCCACGCGATTGGTCTCAAAGGCGATCCGCGAGACCGCCATGTACAGGCGCCAGGCGCGCGCCCGGCGCTCGCCCACCTCGGCCACCGCCGGACCCCAGTGGCGCTCGAGGTTGCGCCCCCATTCCCTGAGCGTCATCGCGTAGTGCTCGCGCAGGTTCTCGCTGTGGCGTACCTCGAAGCCGTGATCGTGCATCGCCCCCACGACCATGGACGGGCCCTGCAGCTCGCCGTCGGGGAAGATGTAGCGGTCGTTGAAGCCGCCGATCTTCGTGTTGCGCACGGTCGAGGGCCTGGTGATCGTGTGGTTGAGAATGCGGCCCTCCGGGCGCAGCTTGCCGCTCAGGAAGGTGAAGTGGGCGCCCAGCTCGGCGCTTCCGATGTGCTCCATGGTCCCCACCGAGGAGATCGCGTCGAAGCCCGTCTCGCGCACGTCGCGGTAGTCGAGGTGGCGGATCTCCGCGCGGGCGGCGAGGCCCGCCGCGTCGATCGCGCGGCGCGCCCACCCCACCTGTTGCTCGGAGAGCGTGACGCCGAGCGCGCTCACGCCGTAGTGCTCGGCCGCGTGCCTGATCAGCGCGCCCCAGCCTGCGCCCACGTCGAGTAGCCGCTGTCCGGGGCGCAGGTCGAGCTTGCGGCAGATGAGATCGACCTTCTCGACCTGCGCTTCGTCGAGGCTGGAGTCCGGCTCGCGGAAGACCGCGCACGAGTAGGTCATGGTGGGCCCGAGGAGACGCTCGTAGAAGCGATTCGAGAGGTCGTAATGGTGTTCGATCGCCGCCGCGTCGCGCTCGCGCGTGTGCCGGCGCATGCTCCGTCGCCAGGGCGGCGGAGCCTCCTCCTCCGGAATCGGCGGCGGCCGCAGTGCCGAGCGTCCCAGGCCACGCACCACGCGCAGCACGTCCAGGGGCCGCACGTCGATGCGCCGGTGCGCGAGCAGTCCGGTGAGCGCCGCGTGCAGGTCCCCGTGGATCTCGAGCGCCCCGGTCACGTACGCGCGTGCCAACCCGAGCTCCCCGGGTGAGGTCAGCAGGTAGCGCAGGGCCAGAGGCGAGCGCAGCTCGACCACGGTCTCGGCGCCGCTCGGGCCGGCGGCGCTGCCGTCGTACGCTCGAAAGCCGACGTTCACGTCCTCGTCGACGAGCCGCTGGAAGAAGTCGCTGAGCTTCATGTGATCACCTCAGGTGAGCTTTGCCGCCAGAGCACGAGCATTCATGTGTGACAGCGCCTCGACTGTGACCATCGGGTTGACGCCGGACGCGGTGGGGAAGGCCGAGGCGTCGAGCACGTAGAGGCCGGGAGTGGTCCAGACCTCGCCGGTGGGGTCGCATACGGAGTCAATCGGCGACCCGCCCATGCGGGCGCTGCCCATGATGTGAAACGAGACTGCCTGCGCCTGGCCCGCACCCCAGCCGCAGGCGTCGGCGTCGCGCATGAAGGAGTCGAGGTTGCCGCTGCTGTGAGGCTCGTAGGCCACCCACTTGGAGTGTGAGGAGTAGATCCGCCTCGCGCCCATCGCCTCGACCACCCGCGCGGCGCCACGAACTCCGCGCCTCATGTGGTCCACATCGTCCGGCGCGAGCTTGTAGTGCACGACCGGCTCGCCGTCCTTGCCCGTGCGCACCTCGCCCACACCGTGGTCGCGCAGCAGCACCCCACAGCCGGCGGTATAGGGCAGCGCCTGCATGAGCTCGGCGTGCTGGCGGCCTCCTCGCCAGGGCGAGAAGGAGAGCAGGATGCCTGGCGGGATGGCCACATGCTCGTACTTGACGCCGTAGCCGCGGCCGTCCATGTCCGCGTCCTGGTCGGAGAACGTCGAAGCCAGCATCCCCTCCCAGGGCTTGATCTGCTCGTCCATGTGACCCCACACCACCAGCACCGGGTGTAGGCGCAGGTTCTTGCCCAGAGCGCGCGAGCGCACGCCGGAGCGCGAGAGCAGTACCGGCGTGTGAAGGGTCCCGCACGCGCTCACCACGGCGCGGGCCTTGACGGTCACGTTGTGTCCGGCGGCGGTGCGCGCCTCGACTCCGGCGGCCCTCCCGCGATCGGTCAGCACCCGTTCGGCCCGGGTCTCCACGAGGATGCGGGTACCGGCGTCATGGGCGTCCTGAATCCAGGTCTTGAGAGTCGACTGCTTGGCTCCCAGCTGGCAGCCGTAGTGGCAGAGGCGACACACCTCTTCGGTGCAGCCGCGCACGTTTCGCTGCATCACCTCCCACTCCCAGCCGAGCTTGTCCATCGACTCGCGGATCGCCACATCGCGGCTGCTCGGCACGCTGTGCTCGGCGTTCACGCCGATGCGGTCCCACACGCTGTCGAGGCTCTCGTCGAAGTCGGGCGTGGTGAGCGCCGGCAGCCCGTGCTCGTGCGCCCACTCCTCGCGCAGCTTGTCGGGCGTGCGGAAGGAGTACGTGTAGTTGACGAGCGTGGTGCCACCCAGTGCCTGCCCCGCCAGCAGACCCATGCTGCCGTCCACGGTCGACATGCCGCCGGCGTTCTGGTAGAGGCGCTCGAAGCCCGACAGCTCGGCGCCGTCGAAGTCCTTCTCGGTGTAATAGCGGCCCGCCTCGAGCAGGACCACATCGAGGCCCGCGCCGGCCAGCACCGCGGCGGCGGTGCCGCCGCCGGCGCCCGAGCCGACGACCACCACGTCGCAGCTCAGCTCGGTGTCCGAGCTGACCGCAAGCGGCTCGATCGTGGGAGCGGGCGGGTCCTGCGGCGGGCCCAGCGGACCCGGATAGCCCATGGCCTCCCACACCGGATTCCCGTTCCCGTTGTGGCCGGCCTGGCCGTAGTAGGCGAGCAGGCTGCCCTTTCGAAGCGCCTGAAAGGCGGCGCGGCGCTGGACCACCCGACTGTCGCCCCAGGAGAGCAGGATCTTCTCGCGCCGCTCCTGCGCCAGTGAGGTGAAGCGCCTCAGTCCGCCGCCGGCCACGGCGCCGAGGAGACGTGTGTCCCACAGGCCGAGCAATTGGGCCACCTGTTTGCGCTCGGACGCGCGCGGGTTGCGCTCCACGAGCGCGAGCAGGGCCTCGGGCACACCGGCCTCGGTGGCCGACGGGAGACCGTCGCCACCGGGAGCGAAGGTGTCACAGATCGCGTCGAGAGCGGCGCGCGCCTTGGTGGAGAGAGCGGGGGCGGTCATCTCACGCGGGCGCCGTCAGAGCGACAGCTGCGCCTTCAGCCGGTCGACCTCCGCCTTGGCCTCGGTCAGGCTCGCGCCCTTTTGCTTGTGCACGAGCGCCGTGGCCTGCACCTCCTTGCCCTCGCGCAGCAGGCGCACAACCTCGGGGTCGGCTCCCCCGTCGGCGGCGCCGCCCACGTCCGCTCCGCCACCAGCTGTCGGCTGCCCGCCCGCGAGCCGGCGTTCGAGGTCGGCCACCCGCAGCTCGAGGGCCGCAATCTGCTGTCGCGCCCATTCGTCGATGGGCCAAGTCTTTCATTGAGCGCCGGCCCTGTGCTATTTCCCCATCACCATCTGACCTGAGGAGGCGGACAATGGATTTTCGCCTGGAGGTGGTGGTGGTCCCCGTTTCGGACGTGGATCGCGCCAAGGCCTTCTACCGCGACAACGCCGGGTTCACGGCCGACCACGACACCCGGATCGGCGACGAGATGCGGATCGTTCAACTCACGCCCACGGGCTCGGCCTGCTCGATCGCGATCGGCACCCACCCCCCGCTGCCGGACATGGCGCCGGGCAGCGTGCGCGGCCTCCAGCTGGTGGTCGCGGATATCGCCGCGGCCCGCTCGGAGCTCCTTGATCGCGGCCTAGAGGTGAGCGAGATCGAGGAGCTGGGCGCGCCGGGAAAGTCAACGGTCAAGTTCGCTCACTTCCGCGATCCGGACGGGAACAGCTGGGCGCTGCAGGAGGAGATCTGACCGGGTCAGACCTCGAACGTCGCGCCCTCCGCCGCGACCTCGACCGGCCCGCCGAAAGCCTCCTCGGCCTGCGTGCGGGCCCATCCGGCATCGAGCTCGTCTGAGATGTGCACGAGCAGCAGGCGCCGTGCGCCGGTGGCCCGGGCCTGGAGTCCGGCCTCGCCCGGCGTCAGGTGGCCGCGCTTGCCGTTGCGCTCCGGGCGGGGCAGGGTGGCCTCCACGAGGATCAGGTCCGCTTCGGAGGCGAACTCGTTCAGCGCCTTCGTGGGGCTCGAGTCGGCGCCGTAGATGATCCGTCCCGGCCCCTCGGAGGAGCAGATGCACATCGCGTAGGTCTCGGTGAAATGAGGAACGGACTGGAAGCTGAACTGCAGCGGGCCGATGTCGAGCCGGCTGCTGGCCTCGTACTCGCGCAGATCGAAGGCCTTCTCGATCAGGTCCTCGTTGCCCCACGCCCCCACCACCCGGCGAAAGGTCGCCGTCGCGCCGGGAGGCACGTGGAGCTGGGGCCGGGCGGGATTCTCGGTTCCCGGCCAGCGGTCGACGGGCACGGGCTGCTGGCGCGGGGCATAGGTGAGCGCATAGGAGAAGGGCACGAGGTCGAGGAAGTGGTCGGCGTGCAGGTGCGAGATGACCACCGCGTCGATGTCCACGTACTCCGTGCGCTCGCGCAGCTTGCCGAACACACCGTTGCCGCAGTCCACGAGGACCCGCGTGTCCGATTCCTCGATCAGGTAGCCCGAGCAGGCCCCGCCAGCGTCCTGCCAGGCAGGCGACTTGCCGAGCACCGTGAGCCGCATGACGCGACTCTAAGGGACGCTATGGCTTGGGCGCAGGGAAGGCGTAGGCGGCCGTGGTGCGCTCGGCGCGAAAGACAAAGGCCAACTGGCGCTCGGGCGCGAGACCCCTCTCCGCCGTCCGGAAGGTCGTGCACGGCTCGCCCAGGTTGAGCGCGCAGAGCATGTTCTGGTGGAAGTAGCAGTCCTCGCAGCGGGCGGTCTTCGTCTTCGGCACGTGCGACATGGTGCAGTAGGCCGACGCCCGCCACCAGCCCGGAACCCGCAAAACGGACACTTTTCCTTAGCCCGCTAATTGCAGGGTATTCGCCCGGAGCCCCGCTCCTAGCGGGTTTTGGCGGGGGGCGAGAATCCGGATCCGGCAGGATGGAGGGCCCATGGAACTCGTGACCGGAGCCACCGGCTACATCGGAAGCCGCCTGGTCCGCCGCCTGGCGGACGAGGGCCGTCCGGTGCGCGCCTTGGCGCGCCGGCCCGAGGCCGTGGAGAAACTGCCCGGAGTCGACCCCATCGCCGGCGACCTCCTATCTCGCGAAGACCTGGCCGCCGCTCTGGACGGATGTGACGCCGCCTACTACCTCGTCCACTCGATGGAGGCGAACGCCAACGGAACCGGCTTCGCCGACCGGGATCGCCGGGCGGCCGAGGCCTTCGGGCGCGCGGCGCAGCGAGCGGGCCTCGAGCGCATCGTCTACCTCGGAGGCATCGAGCCCGCCGGCGGTGCCTCCTCGCCCCATCTGCGCTCGCGGGCGGAGGTGGAGCGCATCCTGCTCGACGCGGTTCCCGGCTCCACCGCCCTGCGCGCCTCGATAGTGATCGGTGCCGGGTCGTCTTCCTTTCGCGTGCTGGTGCGCCTCGTTGAGCGCCTACGGGTGCTCCCGATGCCGGCCTGGCGCGAGAACCGGACCCAGCCGATCGCCGAGCGGGACGTGATCGAGTTCCTCGCCCGGGCGCCCGGCGTAGCGGGCGCGGCCGGGCGTTCGCTGGACGTGGCGGGGCCCGACGTGATGACCTACGCCCGGATGGTCGAGCGAATCGCCGAGGAGATGGGTGTGGGGCGCATGCCGCTGGGGCTCGGGCTTTCCTTGACGCCGCCCGCCAGCGCGGTGGTCGCCGCCGTGACCGGACAGCCGCTCGAGCTCGTACGTCCTCTGATGGAGAGCCTCGAGTTCGACATCCTCCCCCGCGACGCTCCCGAGGCGTCGCGCCTCTTCGGCGTTCGCCCACTGTCCTTCGGGCGTGCGGTAACGCGCGCCCTGCGCGACTGGGAACAGCACGAGCCGCTGGGAGCGCGGTGAAGGTGGAGCGCAGCGTGCGGGTGGCGGCGCCGCCCAAGCGCCTGTACGACGTGATCATGGACCCAGCCCGCCTCGAGGACTGGGTGACGATTCACCATCACCTCGAGAGCGCTCCTCCGCCGCCACTGAAGAAGGGCTCCAAGCTGACACAGTGCCTCAAGCTCGGGGGAAAGAAGTTCAACGTCCAATGGACCGTGGTGGAAAATGAGCCCTGTGAGCGAGTGACGTGGGAGGGCAGGGGGCCCGTGGCTTCGCGAGCCCGTGTCGAGTACGGCTTCGAGCCCAACGGCGACGGCACGGACTTCTTCTATCTCAACGAGTACGAACTTCCCGGAGGCCCCCTGGGCCGTGTCGCCGGAAAGGCGGTTTCCCGAGTAACTCAAAAAGAGCTCGACGGTTCGCTGAAGCGCCTCAGGTCACTGGTAGAGTAACCGTTAATGGCTGATTTTTTGGATGAGAAGCGCAAGGAAATCGATGCACGCCTGCGTGAGCTGAAGCCGCTGGTCGACGAGTACGGGCGCCTGGAGAAGGCCGCCGCCGCACTGTCGGGAGTGGGCACGACCGAAAGGCCTGCCCGCCGGCGAAGCCGCGGCGGTGGCGGCGGGCGCCGGGGCCGCCCCCGTGGCAGCGGCAACCGGGCGAAGCAAGCGCTGGAGCTGGTGCGGACCCGGCCCGGGATCACCATCTCGGAGATGGCCGACGCGATGGGGATCCAACCCAATTACCTGTATCGCGTGATGCCGACCCTGGAGTCAGAGGGACAGGTCGTCAAGCGCGACGGCGGCTTTCACCCCGCCTAGACTGCGCAGCGCGAGCTGCCGTGCGCCGGGGCCGAGCGTCGTTCACGACAGCAACCAAGGGCGGGGATCGGCCGGGACTGTCACTCCTGTCGCGGCGCTGTAACACAAGCCATCGGACGGGCGAATCCGGCCGCCGCGTTGGGCACCGTCCTGCCTAGAGCGTCCAGGAGACGGTGAAGGCAGGACAGTAGAGCGAAACCGCGTTACAGCAACGTGACAAAGCCCCCAGCACGGCTGCGGCCACCCTCGGTTGCTGCCGTTAGAAGACGCCAGAGCCCACCAGCCGGCGACTCGCGCAGCACCCGGCGCTCTAGATCAGCTTCATTTCCTTCACCGCGTCGCGCTCCTCGCGCAGCTCGCCGACGGTGATATCGATCTTCGAGCGGGCGAAGTCCTCGACCTCGAGATCCTCCACCACCTCGTAGTCCCCTCCGCTAACGCGTACCGGGAAGCTGGAGATCAGCCCTTCGTCCACGTCGTAGGCCCCGCTCGAGCGCACAGCCATCGAGCGCAGCCCGTCGGACCCCAGCACCCAGTCGTGTACGTGGTCGATGGCGGCGTTGGCCGCGGAGGCGGCTGAGGAGGCGCCTCGAGCGTCGATGATCTCCGCGCCCCGCTTGCCCACCCGGGGCATGTACTCGTTCTCGTACCACTCCATGTCCACCTGGTCCACCGCCCGCTCGCCCTTCACCTTTGCGTTGAAGAGGTCGGGGAACATCGTTGGTGAGTGATTTCCCCACACCACGAGATCCTGGACGTCATCCACCCCCACTCCGACCTTTTCGGCGAGCTGTGCCACCGCGCGGTTCTCGTCCAGGCGGGTCATCGCAGTGAAGCGCTCGTCGGGGATGTCAGGGGCGTTGTTCATCGCGATCAGGCAGTTGGTGTTGGCCGGATTGCCGACCACGAGAATCCGCACGCCGGACGACGCGCCGTTATTGAGGGCCTCACCCTGCTCGGTGAAGATGGCCCCGTTGGCCTCCAGCAGATCGGCGCGCTCCATCCCCTTCGAGCGCGGACGCGCGCCAACCAGCAGCGCCACGTCGACCCCGTCGAACGCCTTGCCGGCGTCGTCGAAGATCTCCGTTGAGGACAGCAGCGGGAAGGCGCAGTCCAGCAGCTCGAGCGCCGTCCCCTCGGCCGCCTGGACGGCATCGGGGATCTCGAGCAGCCGCAGGTCGACCTTCTCGTCGGGACCCAGCATCTGGCCGCTGGCGATGCGAAACAAGAGGGCGTAGCCAATCTGGCCGGCGGCGCCCGTGACGGTGACCGTGGTTGCCATTTACGAACCCATTTCGTCGATTACAGCGTCGGCAAACTGGCTCGTACCCACTGCAGAGGGATCGTCACGCGAAGGCTTGAGGTCGTAGGTGACATTGTCGCCCTTGCGGATCACCTCGGCCAGGCCGCCCTCCATCCGGTCGGCGGCCTCGGTCTCCCCCACGTGGCGTAGCAACAGCACGCCGGAGAGCATGAGCGCGGTGGGGTTGACCTTGTTCTGGCCCTTGTACTTGGGCGCCGAGCCGTGCGTGGCCTCGAAGATCGCGCCCTCGGTGCCGATGTTCGCTCCCGGCGCCAGCCCGAGGCCGCCGATCAGGCCGGCGCCCAGGTCGGACACGATGTCGCCGTAGAGGTTGGGCAGCACGATCACGTCGTACTCCTCGGGGCGCGACACGAGCTGGTTGCAGAGGTTGTCGATGATCCGGTCCTCGAACTCGATCTCGGGATGGCGCGCAGCGACCTGCCGGGCGACCTCCAGGAAGAGGCCGTCGGAGAACTTCATGATGTTGGCCTTGTGGGCGGCCGTGACCTTCCTGCGTCCGTTCTCCTCGGCGTACTTGAAGGCCGATTCGACGATCCGCTCCGAGCCGAACACCGAGATGGGCTTGATCGACACGCCGGCGTCCTCGCGAACGGGGGAGTCGAGCTCGTCGGCCAAGAAGCCGCGCAGCTTGTGCAGCTCCGGGGAGCCCCTCTCGAACTCGATCCCCGCGTACAGGTCCTCGGTGTTTTCGCGCACGATCACGAGGTCGGTCTCGGGAAAGCGAGTGCGCACGCCCTCGTAGGCCTTGCAGGGCCGGATGCATGAGTAGAGGTCGAACTCCTTACGCAGCGCCACGTTGATCGAGCGGTGGCCGGAGCCGACCGGGGTGGTGGTGGGTCCCTTGATGGCGAGGCCGCGCTCGCGGATCGAGTCGAGTGTGCGATCGGGGAGCGGATTTCCCTCCTCCTCGTACACATCGATGCCCGCGTCCTGGAAGTCCCAGTCGAACTCGACGCCGGTGGCCTCGAGCACCCGCTGAGTGGCCTCGGCGAGCTCGGGCCCGGTGCCGTCGCCCGGGATGAAGGTGACGCGATGTGCCAAAACAGTCCTTTCGGTCTCGTTGGGGTCCGTCATTCAAACAGCGCCGACGAAGTCGCGCCCGCGCACCAGCACGAAGGCGAGGATGCCGCCCACGAACGCCACCACCGCGGCCACCACCAGAATCTCGTCGAGCCCGTCGACGAAGGCGCGCCGAGCCGCCTCGACCAGGGCTTCGCGCGCCTGCGGCGGGGCGGCCTGGGCGGCCACCTCCGCACCACCGGAGGTCACCGCCGCGGCCAGCTCGTCCTCGGCCCCCGCCGGGAGCGGAGTGCTCGGCAGGGCGTCGGCCAGCCGGTCGGCTACGCGGGCCTGGAAGATCGCGCCCAATCCGGCGATTCCGGTGGCCGTGCCCACCTGGCGGAACGTGCTGTTGATGCCCGACGCGGCGCCGCTCTTGCGCGGCTCGACCACTCCGATGGCCGCCGTGGCCAGCGGCGGGTTGACAAGCCCGATGCCGATGCCGCCGACGATGAAGCCGGCCAGCAGCGTGGTCCAGTCGTCGGAGGGCTGGATTCCGCCCATGAGGAGGAGTCCGACGCCGACCGTGATCAGGCCGACTCCGAGGAAGCCGCGCACCGGCAGTCGCTCGACGAGCTTCCCGGCCACGGGCGCGACGAGAAAGGCGAGCAGCGACACGGGCAGGAAGCGCAGGCCGGCCTCGAGCGCCGAGTAGCCCAGGATGTTCTGCAGGTAGAGCGTGAGGTAGAGGAACATCGAGAAGATCGATGCGTGCAGGCTGAAGGCGACGATCTGCGCGCCGGTGAAGGCCGGCTTGGCGAACAGCGAGAGGTCGAGCATCGGCTGCGCCGAGCGCCGCTCGATCACGACGAAGGCGGCCAGCAGGACCACGCTCGCTGTCAGCAGGCCCAGGACGAGGGCGCTTGTCCACCCCTGATCATTGCCCTCGATGAGAGCCAGAACGAGGGAGAAGAGCGCCCCACTGAAGGTCACCACGCCGGGCCAGTCGATCTTGGCCGAGGGATCGCGCTCGCCCTCCGGCACTCGCGCAAGCGTCATGGCGGCGGTGACCAGCCCGATCGGGATGTTCACGAAGAAGATCCATTCCCAGCCGATTCCCTCGGTGAGCAGCCCACCGGCGAGCGGCCCCACCGCCACCGCGAACCCCGTCGTGGCGCCCCAGAGCCCGAACGCGGTGCCGCGCTCGTCGGGCGGGAACTCCTGAGCGATCAGGGCCAGTGAGGTGGAGAACATCATCGCTCCTCCCACCCCCTGCAGGCCGCGCGCGAGATTGAGCATCATGGGGGTGGAGGCCAGCCCGCAGAGCAGCGAGGCCAGCATGAAGAGCAGGATCCCGAGCACGAAGATCCGCCGCCGTCCCAGCAGGTCGCCGAGCGAGCCGGTGGCCAGCAGCAGTGCGGCGAGCGCCAGCGCGTAGGCATCCACCACCCACTGCAGATCCGTGAAGCTCGAGTCGAGGTCGCGCCGGATCTCGGGCAGGGCGACGTTGACGATCGTGATGTCGAGCAGCAGCATGAAGATCGCCAGGCAGACGGCGAGAAGCGTCCACCACTTGGAGGCCATGTCGCCAGCGTCTCCGCTCTGCCACCATCTGAACCCGTGTTTGGCGGTGGATCGATTCAGTTAGCGCGGATCTTTGGGATCCGCTTCGGCGTGGACATCAGCTGGTTCTTCGTCCTCTTCCTGATCATCTACTCGCTGACGAGCTACTACGAGGACGTGGCGCCGGCGTCCAATGCCTTCGTGCTGGCCACAGTCAGCGCGTTGCTCTTCTTCCTGTCGATCCTGCTGCACGAGCTAGGGCACGCGGTGGTGGCCATCCGCAACGGCATCCCCATCCTGGGCATCGACCTGTGGATGTTCGGCGGCGTGGCCAAGCTCGAGCGCGACACCGACTCGCCCGGAGTCGAGTTCCGGGTGGCGGTGGCCGGCCCGATCGTGACGCTGGCGATCGCCGCCCTGTGCTTTGTGATCGGCACTCTGATCTCCAGCCCCGAGCAGGTCATCGAAGGCTCGACCTTCGATACGAGCGTGGGCAGTGCCGCCACTGCCGTGCTGGGCTATCTGATGACGATCAACGTGATCGTGCTGCTGTTCAACCTGATCCCGGGCTTCCCGCTCGACGGTGGCCGGATCGCGCGCGCGATCGCCTGGAAGATCACCGGTGACCGCACGAAGGCCACCCGCTTCGCCGCCTTCCTGGGTCGGGGGGCCGGGTATCTGATGGTGGCCGGAGGCCTGGTGATCCTCGCGATGGGCGAGACGATCACCGGAATCTGGCTCGCGGTGATCGGCGTGTTCCTGGCCCAGGCCGCCAAGTCGGCCCAGGCTCAGGCCGCGTTCGCCGGTCGGATCGAGCACCTGCGCGTGTCCGACGTGATGGACGCCGAGCCGGTGGCGATCCCCGAGACCCTGACGCTCGACCGCGCCGAGAGCGACTTCTTCCTGCGCTACGGCTGGCCCTGGTTTCCGGTGGTCGACCCCAGCGGGCACCTGGTGGGCGTGGTCTCCCGCGAGGCCGTGAACAGCGTGGGCGCCGATGGCCGGGAAACGCGGCCGGTGGGCGCGGTGATGGCCCGTGACGATGGCACCAGCGGGCTTCGCGCCGGCCTCGAGGACCCGCTCGAATCGCTGCTGGGACAGGAAAGCCTGTCGCGCCTCGGCGCCGTGATGGCGGTGGACAGCAACGGGGTGCTGCGCGGCATAGTCACCATCGATGCCGTGCGGCGGGCGCTGCGCGGTGCCGTGACGGTCTGACCCGCGAACGCGCGACGCGCGCGAGCCCTCCGATCTCCACACGGTTCAGATACGTAGAATCGGTGGAGCCCTCCCCGCGATGCCCCATCACGACGTCCTTGTCATAGGAGCCGGCCTGGCCGGCCAGCGCGCCGCCCTCGCCGCGGCGGAGCAAGGCGCATCCGTAGGCATCATCTCGAAGGTCCATCCGGTCCGCTCCCATTCGAACGCGGCCCAGGGTGGTATCAACGCCGCGCTGGACCCCCAGGACTCCTGGGAATCGCACGCCTTCGACACGATCAAGGGCTCGGACTACCTGGGCGACCAGGACGCGATCGAGATCATGTGCCGCGAGGCGCCCGAGGAACTGCTCGAGCTCGAGCACCTCGGCGTGACCTTCCACCGCAACGAGGAGGGGCGCCTGGGCAAGCGCGCCTTCGGTGGGGCCAGCGCCGCGCGCACGTATTACGTGGCCGACATAACCGGCCAGGCGATCCTGCACGTGCTCTACGAGCAGCTCATGAAGTTCGACGAGGTCTACCGCTACGAGGAGTGGTTCACCACCGCGCTGGTCCAAGACGAGGACGGCCGGATCGCCGGTGCGGTCACGCGCAACATCCGCGACGGCGCGATGGAGCTGTTCTCGGCCAAGGCGGTAATTCTGGCCACGGGGGGCAACGGCCAGATCTACGATCCCACCACCAACGCCCTCATCTGCACCGGGGACGGCATCGCCATGGCCTACCGCATCGGCGCGCCGCTGATGGACATGGAGATGATCCAATACCACCCGACCACGCTGGCCGGCCTGGGATTGCTGATTACCGAGGGCGCACGCGGCGAGGGGGCCCACCTCTACAACGCCGAGGGCGAGCGCTTCATGGAGAAGTACGCGCCCAACAAGATGGAGCTGGCCTCGCGCGATGTGGTTTCACGCGCCGAGCAGACGGAGATCAACGAGGGGCGCGGATTCGACGATGGCACGGTGGCGCTGGACATCACCGTGGTGCCGCGCAAGCGCATCCACGAGGCGCTGCGCGAGATCGTCAACGTCGGGCGCGACTTCGCCGGCGTCGACATCACCCAGGAGCCGATCCACATCAAGCCCGGAAACCACTACGTCATGGGCGGCGTCAAGACAGACATCCACGGCCAGACCTCCATTCCCGGCCTGTACGCCGCGGGCGAGTGCGCCTGCGTTTCCGTGCACGGCGGCAACCGCCTGGGCGCCAACTCGCTTCTGGACACGCTCGTGTTCGGCCGCCGCTCGGGAGCCCACGCCGCAGAGACGATCAAGGGTCTCCCGGTCCGGGACCCGAGCTACGCCCAACTGACCGACGAGGAGGGCCGGATCTCGAGGATCGTCGACCGCGACGGCGGCGGGCGACGGGTCTCGGAGATCAAGGCCGAGCTCGGGGAGACGATGGACAAGCAGGTGGCCGTCTACCGCGACGAGGACGGGCTGCGGGGGGCGCTGGATACCGTCAAGCGCCTCCAGGAGGAGGCCAAGGACGTATCGATCGACGACAAGGGCACCGTCTTCAACCAGGACCTGCTCGGCGCCCTCGAGCTGCAGTTCATGCTCGACAACGCGGAGTGCATCATCGTCTCGGCAATCGAGCGCAAGGAGAGCCGCGGCGCCCAGTACCGCACCGACTTTCCGGACCGAAACGACGACGAGTGGCTCAAGCACATCAACGTCGGTGCCAACGGCGGCGAGGAGCCGGAGATCAGCTATTCGGAGGTGACCATGACTCAGTGGGAGCCGCACGAGAGAACATACTGAGACGTGATGTCGAAGCTCGAAATCAGAGCGCGGGGCAGGATGCCCCGCGGAGGTGACCGTCGTGGCTGATTTCGCCCTGAAGATCCGTCGCTACGACCCCGAGTCCGACGAGCCCGCCTACTGGGCCGACTACGACGTCGACCTCCCCCCCGAGCGCTCCGTGCTCGACGGGATCCTCCAGGTCAAGGACCGAGAGGACGCCTCGATCGCGATCCGGTGCTCCTGCCGCGCCGCCATCTGCGGCTCCTGCGGCCTGCGCATCAACGGCAGCTCGGCGCTGGCCTGCAACACGCGCATCGGCGACGCGGCCGAGCGCGCGCGCGACGGCGCGATCACGGTCGAGCCGATGGGCAACATGCCTGTGCTCAAGGACCTGGTCACCGACATGGAGGCCGTGCACTGGAAGAAGATCCGCCGCGTCGTGCCGTGGCTGCTGCCCGCGGAGGAGCCGCCCGAGGACCGCGAGTACATCGTCCCGGCCGAGGCCATGCTCGACGTGACTCAGGCCATGGCCTGCATCCAGTGCGGGGTGTGCGTGTCGGCCTGCCTCTCGCTCGAGGTGGATCCCGAGTTCGTCGGTCCGGCCGCGTTGGCCAAGGCCTACCGCTTCGTCGGGGACCCGCGCGACGGCGAGCAGGAGGCTCGCCTGAAGGACCTCGCAGAGGACCCGCACGGCATCTACAACTGCACCCACTGCTTCGCCTGCGTCGAGGTCTGTCCGAAGGACGTGGCGCCCATGGACCAGATCATGCGCCTGCGCCGCCGGGCAACGAACGACTTCGGCATCAAGGACGCCAACAACGGCTACGGCCACGAGAAGGCCTTCAGCACGATCATCGAGCGCTGGGGCACGCTGCACGAGGCCCAGCTGCTGCCGCGCTCCTTCGGCGACGGTTCGCTGGTGAAGGGCCAACTGCGGCCGAGCGGCGCCAAGCAGATGACCGAGAGCCTGCCCACCGCTCTGCGCGGGCTCAAGTCGGGGAAGGTCAGCCCGCGCAAGGTGCTCCTGCACCCGAAGCTGCCCGACCAGAAGCAGGTGCGGCGCATCTTCACCGAGATCGAGGGGAAGGACGAGCGCGTCGAGCTCAACCTCTACATCGTGGGCGAGATGGCCGGCGAGGAGGAAGGCGCGATGGCGGAGGGGAGCGGCGAAGAATGAAGCTCGCCTACTGGCCCGGCTGCGTGTCCCGCGGCTTCACCCCCGAGCTGCACGGCTCGATGGCCAAGATCGCGCCGCTGCTCGACCTCGAGCTGGTCGAGCTCGACCGCGCCAACTGCTGCGGCGCCGGCGTGATCGCCGAACACAACCAGGAGTTGGTCGACACGCTCAACGCCCGCACCTTCGCGATGGCCCAGCAGGTGGGCGGCGCCGCGGGCATGATGAACATCTGCTCGACCTGCCAGGGCGCACAGTCGGAGTGCCAGGAGCGCCTCGATGCCTCGTCGTCCTACCGCTCCGAGGTCAACGCCCATCTGCAGCCGGAGGGGCTCACCTACGACGCCGACGGCGACTGGTGGAACAAGAACTTCCTCTGGCTGCTGGTTGAGGAGGTCGGGCTGGGAACGCTCAGCGAGCGGGTCAAGCGCCCGCTCGAGGGCCTGCGCGTGGCCCCCTTCTACGGCTGCTACATCGTGCGTCCCACCAAGCGGCTCGGCTTCGACGAGTATCCCGAGCGAGACGAATATCTGGGTCAGCTGATCGAATGCCTCGGCGCCGAGCCGGTGGAATACGCGGGCGCGCGCAAGTGCTGCGGCTTTCCCGTGATCACCATGAATCGCACCACCTCGCTGCGCCAGGCCGGCCGCCACGTGGCCGACGCGCTCGATGCCGGCGCCGACTGCCTGGTCACCCCATGCCCGCTCTGCCATCTCAACCTCGATATGCAGCAGCCCGCGGCCGCCCAATTCGTGGAGCGTGACCTCGACCTGCCCGTGCTGCACCTGCCGCAGATGGTCGGGCTCGCCCTCGGGCTCGAGCCCAAGGAACTCGGCCTGGGCAAGCACGTGGTCTCCACGCGCGAGGTGGTGCGCAAGGTCGCTCAGCTCGCCGCGGCCTGAACTCGACGTGAGCACGTCGAGCACCCGGGCGACGTAGCTCAGGACAGACCGAGCGGGCGCGGTGAGCTCATCGCGGCGCGATGAATTGCAGCGCTCTTCGCGGTCAACAGGGGCATGACACGAGATCGTGCTGCTCCGATCGTCCATCTCGAGCTGCACACGGGCGATCTACCGAGAGCCGAGGCCCTGTGCGCCGAGCTGTGCGGATGGCGCCGAGCGGGTCGATGCCGGCGGCTCTGGTTCCTATTTGGCGCTGGAGCTCGGCCGCCTCGGTGGGGGAATCGTCGAATGCGAGACGCCGCGGCCGCTGTGGCTGCCCTACGTCGAGGTCGGCGCGATCGAGCGGGCCACCGAACGGGCGCGCGACCTCGGCGCCTCCGTCCTGCTCGAGCCCCGCGAAGGGCCGGCGGGCTGGCGGAGCGTGGTTGCCACGGGCGCCGGCGCGGAGTTGGCCTTCTGGCAGCCCAAGCGCTGACCGATGAATCCGTGCCGGAGCGGCGGTCTTAAGAACACAGTCGAAATCGACATCGACGAGGAGCTGGAAAGTGACCGCTGATACCACCACCGAACGCAACCGCTGGGCCGCCCTGTACGTGCTCTGCGGAGGCATGCTCATGATCGTTCTCGACGCCACGATCGTGAATGTCGCGCTGCCCTCGATCCAGGCTGATCTGGGCTTTTCACAGAGCAATCTGGCCTGGGTCGTCAACGCTTATCTCATCGCCTTCGGCGGCCTCCTGCTGCTGGCGGGCCGTATGGGCGACCTGCTGGGCCAGCGACGGGTATTCCTGCTGGGCTTGGCTGTGTTCACGGCCGCGTCCCTGGCGTGCGCCGTGGCCCAGAGCCAGGGCCTCCTCATCGCCGCGCGCTTCGTCCAGGGCGCCGGCGGCGCGATCGCGTCGGCCGTGATCCTGGGCATGATCGTGACGATGTTCCCCGAGCCGCGCGAGCAGGCGAAGGCAATCGGGGTCTACAGCTTCGTGGCCTCTGCCGGTGCCTCGGTCGGATTGCTCGCCGGTGGTCTGCTCACCGAGGCCATCAACTGGCACTGGATCTTCTTCGTGAACCTGCCGGTGGGGGTTGCCACCGCGGTACTAGCCCTAAGGCTGGTCGAGGACCGCGAGGGCCTCGGCCTCGACCAGGGCGCCGACTTCCCCGGCGCGGTGCTGCTCACCGGTGGCTTGATGCTTGGCGTGTACACGCTGCTGGAGACCGGCGAGCGGGGCTGGGGATCAACCCAGACGCTCGCTCTGGGCGGCGTCTCGGTCCTGCTGCTGGGTGTGTTCATCGCTCGCCAGGCGCGCATCGACAATCCGCTGATGCCGCTGCGCCTGTTTCGCTCGCGCAACGTCGCGGGAGCAAACCTGGTGATGGCCCTGCTGGTGGTGGGGTTCTTCGGGATGTTCTTCCTGGGCGCGCTCTATCTCCAGGGCATCCTCGGCTACAGCCCGCTCGAGGTCGGCCTGGCGTTCCTGCCCTCGTGCCTGGTCATGGGCACCCTGTCGCTCGGCTTTTCCGAACGCCTCATCATGGGCATCGGCGCGCGGTCGGCCCTGATCGCCGGACTGGTGCTCGCCGGCGCGGGTCTGCTGGTCTTCGCCCAGGCTCCGGTCGACGGCAGCTGGGTGGTCAACCTCCTGCCCGTGATGCTCCTGCTGGGCGGCGGAGCCGGGTTGGCCTTCCCCGCTCTCATGACGCTCGCGATGTCGGGTGCGACCGAGAGCGATTCGGGGCTGGCCTCGGGCCTGGTCAACACCACCACCCAGGTGGGCGGCGCAATAGGCCTGGCCGTGCTGGCCACGCTTGCCACCGAGCGCACCGACGCCCTGCTGGCCGACGGCGAGTCGAAGGCCGCCGCGCTCAACGCCGGCTACCACCTCGCCTTTCTCCTGGGAGCGGCGCTGATAGCCGTGGCCGTCGTCGTGGCGGTGACCGTGGTGCGATCGAAGAGCCCGGCCGCCGCCGAGGCGCCGGACGCCCAGGGCGAGGGCGAGGCCAAGCCCACCAGAAGCGAGCCCGCCTACTCCGAGGCTGCCTAGCCGGCGCGCCTCCGGGAGACGGCCCCAGAAACGAGAAGACCGGCCATACTTGGCCGGTCTGCCTCGTCAGGCGTACCCCTTGTCCGCCCTGGGAAGTTGTCCCGACCCCTTGGATCCATGGTCTCCCGGAAGCGCGGTTTTGTCGCTAACCCGATGGCGTGAACTGGAGGGGAGACGACGAGTGAAATTCGGAGGAGACAAAGGGGTAGCTCCGGGTTACGCGGGAGGGTGACCAAGGATCACCCGTTCTAACCCCTGATCGGCGTACACTGCGCTGGGATGCCGACCGTGATCTCCGCAAAGTTTGAGGACCTGGTGGCGGTTGGTCTCAAGACGCTCATCTCGGAGGACCCCAACCTGGACCTCGTGGCGGCCGACGTTCCGATGGACGAACTGACCAAGCGCATCGCCGAGCACCAGCCCGCAGTCGCGCTGATCAACTTCGGGACGCTGCGCACGCCGGCGGATGTCTTCCAGCTCCACAAGGAGCATCCCGACACGCGCATCGTGGTGCTGGCCAACCGCCCCACCGCGGCCGACTGCAACCAGATGCTGACCTTCGGGGCAACCGCCTGCCTGTCCAAGGAGACCCAGGCGCGCGACATCATCAGCGCCATCCATCTCGCCTCGCGCGGCATGCACGTGCTGCCCCGGTCGGCGGCGGCGTCGGATGGCGTGGAGAGCATCGGGATCGAGGGCTCCGACCTGCTGACTCCGCGCGAGGCCGAGGTGCTCGAGCTGCTGCAGGACGGGGGCACCAACGCGCAGATCGCCCACCAGCTCTCGATCGGCATCGAGACGGTGCGCACGCACGCCCGCAACATCTACCGCAAGCTGGGAATCGGCTCGCGCCGCGAGCTGGCCCGGCTGGCGCGCCAGGAGCCGATCGCGGTCGACGAGCAGCGCCGCCCGCTACGGGGGGGCTAGACGTAGGAGGTGTCGGGCCCGCTCAGGCGGCCCGCGCGCTGCGCAGCAGGCCGCGCACGTTCAGCAGCTCCGCCACCTGGACGGCGTTGGTTGCCGCACCCTTGCGCAGGTTGTTGCCCACGATCCAGAGGTTGAGGCAGCGCTCGTGCGAGGCGTCGCGGCGGATGCGGCCCACGAGCACATCGTCGCGGCCCGCGGCATCGAGCGCGGTGGGGTAGAGCCCGTTCGCGGGGTCGTCGATCACCACCACACCGGGGGCCCGGCTCAGCAGGTCGCGGCACTCCTGGGGCTCGAGCGGCTCGCGTGTCTGCACGTTGGCCGAGACCGAGTGGCCGGTGAATACCGGCACGCGCGCGCAGGTGGCCGATACGCCGATGTCGTCGCGCCCGAGGATCTTGCTCGTCTCGCGCATGCACTTGCGCTCCTCGGTGGTGTAGTCGTCGCCGTCCTTGAACGTCTCCACCTGGGGCAGCACGTTGAAGGCGATCTGGTGCGGATAGACCGATGGAGCGGGCAGCTCCCGGGCCCCGATCACGGCTTCGGCCTGGCGGTGCAGCTCCTCCACCGCCCTTTGCCCCGTTCCCGACACCGCCTGGTAGCTGGACATCACCACCCGCTCGATGCCCGCGGCCTCGAGGATCGGCCCGAGTGCCATCACCGTCTGCATCGTGGTGCAGTTGGGGTTGGCGACGATGCCTCGGTGCCCCTCGAGTGCCTCGGCGTTGACGTCGGACACCACCAGCGGCACGTCGTCGTGCATTCGCCACTGCGAGGAGTTGTCCACAACCACCGCGCCCGCCTCGGCAAAGAGCGGGGCCCACTCGGCGCTGATGGCCGAACCGGCGGAGAAGAGGGCGAGATCGAATCCCTGGATCGCCTCGCCGGAGAGCGCGACCACCTTCAGTTCGTGATCGCCGGGAGAACGTGCGCTCGCGTGCGCCGCACGCTCGCCGTACGCAATGGTGCGACCGGCCGAGCGCTCGGAGGCGAAGGGCACGATCTCGTCGGCGGGGAAATCGCGCTCGCGCATGACGCCGAGAATCGTGGAGCCCACAGCCCCGGTCGCCCCTACGACAGCGACTCTCACGCCGCGTTCGCTGCGTCGTCGGGGTTGATCCGTGGCCGGTGATCCCCGGCCACGTCCTCGGGCAGCACAGCCTCCATCCCGAGCCCGAAGGCCGTGTGTAGCTGCTTGACCGCGGTTCGCACGTCCTGCTCGCGCACGACGCAGGAGATCTTGATCGGCGACGTCGAGATCATCTCGATGTTCACCTCGGCCTCCCCGAGCACGGTCAGCGCCTTCGCCGCCACGCCCGGGTGGCTCCTCATGCCGGCGCCGACGAGGGACACCTTGCCCATCTGGTCGTCCGCCTGGATGGAGCCGAACTCGAGCTCGGCGGCCAGCGGCTCGAGCGCCTCCCTGGCAATCGTCAGGTCGTCGCGGGGGACGGTGACCGACATGTCGGCCGACCGGCCCTCGCTCGCGGGCTCGTTCTGGATGATCATGTCGACGTTGACGTTGGCGTCGGCCAGCGCGGTGAGCACCCGCCCCGCGATGCCCGGGCGGTCCGGCACCCCGGTGAGCGTGATCCGCGCCTCCGAGGTGGAGTGCGTGACTGCGGTGACAAGCGGTCGTTCCATGGTCAGGTCCTCGTCGCCGACCACGGTACCGGGTCCATCCTCGAAGCTCGATCGGCAGTGGATGGTCACGCCGTGGTTGCGCGCGTACTCGACCGAGCGCAGTTGCAACACGCCTGCGCCCGATGCCGACATCTCCAGCATCTCCTCGAAGGTCAGCACCGGCAGCTTCTTCGCCTCGGGCACGATCCGTGGGTCTGCGCTGAACACACCGGGCACATCGGTGTAGATCTCGCAGACCTCCGCCCCCAGCGCGGCGGCCAGGGCCACCGCCGTGGTGTCCGAGCCCCCTCGCCCCAGTGTGGTCACGTCGAGTGACTGCTGCGAAACGCCCTGGAAGCCGGCCACGAGCACGATCTTGTCGCGCTCGAGCGCCTCGCGGATGCGGTGCGCCCGCACTTCCAGGATGCGCGCCCGGGTATGTCCGCTGTCGGTCACGATCCCGGCCTGGGAACCGGTGAGCGATATGGCCTCGTGACCGCGATCGTTGATCACCATCGCCGCCAGCGCGCAGGAAACCCGCTCGCCGGTGGAGAGCAGCATGTCCATCTCGCGCGGGTGGGGGCGGTCAGACACCTCGAGCGCGAGCGAGACGAGCTCGTCGGTGTGCTTGCCGCGCGCGGACAGCACGGCAACCACATGATTGCCCTGGTCGGCACTCTGGACGATGCGGCCGGCAGCGCGCTTGATGCGCTCCGCGTCGGCCACCGAGGTCCCGCCGAACTTCATCACGACCGTTTCGGCCATCGGCCGAAAGATAGTCCGACCCCCTACGGGACTCGCTCCACCTCGACGCGGTTGTCGTTGAAGGTGGGCGCGTTGCCGAGCGCCGTCAGCGCCTGCGAGGTCGTGGCCTGTCCGCTGCGACCGCCCTTGTAGTCGGCGTTCCACCAACCCATGGGCGCCACCAGCACGCCGCGGCGCGCGTCGTCGGACACCCGCGCTGGGCAGGTGAAGTCGCCGCGGTCGTTGAACACGCGCACCGTGGCGCCGTCCTCGATCTCGCGTGGTTGTGCATCGTCGGGGTGCACCACCACCTCGGGGCTGGGCTGCGCGGAGTGCTGGCGCTTCTGATTGGCGAAGGTGGAGTTGAGGAAGAGGTGGGTCTTGGGCGTGATCATGGCCAGCGGGAAGCGCTGGGCCAGCGCGCCGTCGGCCACCTCCACCGGGGGCACGTACTCGGCCCGGAGCATCACTCTGCCGCTCTCCGTGCCGAAGCCGCCGTCGGCGTGCGGCACAGGGCCCTGCCCCAGGTCGACCTTGGTCCAGCCGCGCTCACGCAGGCCGTTCTCGGCAAAGCCGTCGAGCAGCGCGTCCACGAGCTGGCGGTCGGTGTCGGCGAAGCAGGGCTCGTCGAAACCGAGGCGCTGGGCGATCAGCCGGAAGGCCTCGGTGTTGGGCTTGGCCTCGCCGAGCGGCTCGATTGCCGGCTCGTTCCACGTCACGTAGTGGTGGCCCCAGGAGAACAGCACGTCGAGGTGCTCGAGCTGGGTGGTGGCGGGCAGGACCACGTCGGCGTGCGCGGCGGTGTCCGTCATGAACTGCTCGAGCACGACCACGAAAAGATCGTCGCGGCGCAGCCCATCGAGCACGCGGTCCTGGTCGGGCGCGATCGAGCCGGGATTGGAGTTCCAGCAGACGAGCGCCTTCACAGGGGGATCGAGCTGCGGATCGGTCAGCGCCTGGCCGAGCTGCGACATGTTGATGGTCCGCACGGGACCGGGACGCAGGTCCTCGCGTTCGAGCGGCTGCGAGCTGATCGCGGAGGCGGTGGCCGTGGGGATGTAGGAGCAGCCCCCGCCGCGGTCGCGCCACGCTCCGGTGAGTGCCGGCAGCGAGGCGATCGTCGAGTAGGCGGCGGGGGCGCCCATGTGGCGCTGGGCGCCCACGCCGAGCCGCAGCAGGGAGGGCCGTTGCGTGGCGAACTCGCGCCCGATCCGCTCGATGTCGTCGGCGGGGACACCACAGAGCTCGGCACAGCGCTCCACCGGTTGAGCTTCCAAAGCCGTCAGCAGTTCCTCGTAGCCGTCGGCGTGGTCGCGGCACCACTCATCGTCCTGCAGTCCGGCGTCGACCACGGCTCGCATCATCCCCATGGCCAGCGCCGCATCGGTGCCGGGCACCGGGCTCAGGTGCTCGTCGGCCACGCGGGCCGTGCGGCTGCGAAACGGGTCGATCGCGACGATGCGCGCTCCCTGCTTGCGGGCGTCGAGGAGCTTGCGCCACAGGTGCGGAGCCGTGGACAGCGGATTCCAGCCCCAGATCAGCACGTAGCGCGCGTTGGGCCACTCTTCGGGATCCACCTCGGGGGAGAGGCCGTGGGCCATGACAGTGCCAACCATCCCGGCGCTCGCGCAGATAGTGCGCTCGAGGTTCGAGGCGCCGAGCGCGTTCATCACCCTCGCGCTCATCGTGTTGCCCTGGATCAGGCCCTGCGTGCCCATGTAGGAGTAGGGAAGGATCGATTCGCCTCCGAACTCCTCCCGCGCTTCGGTCAGGCCGGCCGCCACGCGGTCGAGCGCCTCGTCCCAAGTCGCGCGGCGCAGGGTGCCGTCGTCGCGCACCAACGGGTGCAGGATGCGGTCGTCCGAATACACGCGGTCGAGGTAGTTGGAGACCTTGCCGCAGAGAAAGCCGACGGTGATCGGATGATCGGGATCGCCCCCGACCTCGGTCGCGCGGCCGCTCTCGACGGTCACGTGCATCGCGCAGGTATCGGGACAATCGTGCGGGCAGGCGCCGCGCACGATGCGAGCGGCCATGCGAGTGATCCTACGCGGGTTTACACCGCGTGACGGCCGCGCAGCGCGCGGCCGAGCGTGATCTCGTCGGCGTACTCGAGGTCCGAGCCCACGGGCAGGCCGCTGGCCAGCCGGGTGACGGCGACGTCGGGCGCCTTCTCGCGCACGGCGTCGGCCAGGTAGAGCGCGGTCGCCTCGCCGGTGGTGGTGGCGTTGGTGGCGATCACCACTTCCCTCACGCCGCCGCCGTTGGAGACCCGGCCCAGCAATTCGCGGATGTGAAGATGCTCGGGATCCACCCCGTCGATGGGCGAGAGCGCGCCGCCGAGCACGTGGTAGCGGCCGTGGAACTCGCCCGAGCGCTCGAGCGGGATCACGTCGCTCGGCTGCTCGACCACGCACAAGGTGGACGCCTCCCGGCGCTCGTCCTGGCAGATGCGGCAGGTGGCCTCGGTGGCGAGGTTGAAGCAGACCTCGCAGTGGCCGACCGTCTCCTTGACCTCGCGGATGGCGTCGGCCAGCGCCAGGGCCTCCTCCTCGGACGCGCTGAGGATGTGAAAGGCCAGCCGCTGCGCGGTGCGCTGCCCGATGCCGGGTAGGCGCGCAAGCTCGGTTATCAGGCGGTTGACCGGCGCGGCGAACATGGAGCAGCAAGGCTAGCCGCGAGACCGGGCGGTCCGGCGGGCGCCGCGCTTAGTGCTTCCCGGCGCAAGTTCCGTCGCGGATTGGCGAGCGAAAACCGAGCCGGCCAAGGACGCAGGGAGCGCGGCGTACTTGAAAAGTACGCGCGCGACCGAGGACGCAGGCCGGCGAAGGTTTGCAGCCGCCAAACGCGGCGGTACTTGCGGTGGGGAGCACTTAGGGTTGGACCAACATGCGCCTGCTCCGGCTTACCCCACTCGTTCTCTGTCTACTGCTGCCGGCATCCGCGGCCGCCGCCCCACCGGCCGCGGGGCCTTGTGCCGCGAAGACCGCCGCCACCACGTGGGCCAAGTCGCTGCAGGCCCGCGTCTACGTGCGCGGCGGTGACAATGAGGTACTCGTCGGTTGCAACCGCCTCAATGGCCGGCGCACCGTGCTCGCGCGCTGGTTTTCCTGCGAGTGCTCGATCGCCGACGAGCCCGACCCGCAGGTATGGCTCGCCGGGCGCCACGTGGCGGTGAACCAGTACTTCTGCCCGCCGGACGCGTCACCCTGTCGCGGAAGTCTGCGGGTATTCGACCTGCGCACCGGACGGGGGGCTTACGGCGCGATCACCGGGGCCTTGATCGATCTCGTGATCAAGCCGAACGGGTCGATCGGCTATCTGCTGGGGCGGCAGCTCTACCGCATCGACAGCCGCGGTAGCGCTCTTCTCGACGAGGGACCGGGCATCGACGGCGGCTCGCTCGCGGTCAACCGCACCCGGCTCTACTGGCTGCACGACAACCTGCCGCGCACGGCCTCCTTGCGCTAGCGTCGCCACGCTCCATGCGCAGCGCGATCGTGATCGGCGCCGGTGTATTCGGCGCCTCGGCGGCCGACCGGCTGGCGCGCGACGGCTGGGAGGTCACGCTGGTCGACCGGCTCGAGCCCGGACACCCGCGCTCGGAGTCCGGAGGCGAGACGCGGCTCATTCGCTGCTCGCACGGTCCCGATGCCTACTACACCCGCTCGGCCCGGCGTGCCTGGGAGCTCTGGCGCGAGCTCGGCCAGGGTGTGCTGGTGGACCCGGGCGTGGTGTGGTTCGCGCGCCAGGAGTACGGCTGGGAGGCGGATAGCGAACGGACCCTGCGCGCGGCCCGCATCCCGGTCGAGCGCCTCGAGCCGGGCGACGCCGCGCGTTTCTACCCGAGCCTCGCGGTAGATGACCTCGCGTTCGTCCTGCACGAGCCCGAGGCCGGCGTGCTCAAGGCCTCGGAGGGCGTCCGGGCGCTGGTCCGCCGCGCGCGTGACGCGGGCGCGGTGCTCACCCTCGCGCCGGCTCGGCCCGCCGCTTCGGCGGTGGACATCGGCGGGCGCCGCCAAGAGGCCGACGCGGTGGTATGGGCCTGCGGCGCCTGGCTCGCGCAGCTCTTCCCCGATCTCGTGAAGTTGCGAGTGACCTTCCAGCAGCTCTCGCTCTTCGAGGCGGCGCCCGAGTGGAGCGGCCCGGGCTGGGTCGACTTCGACGCGGCGACCTACGGGCACGCCCTTATCGAGCCCTTCGGCTTCAAGGCCGCCTCGGACCTCGACGGCCCCGACATCGATCCGGACGAGCGCTCGCTCGAGGCCGGCGAGAGCGCCGTCACGGCGGGGCGGAAGTACCTCACGCACCGGTTCCCGGCCCTGGCCGGCGCGCGGGTGAAGAGCGCGCCCGGGTGCCACTACAGCTCCACCGCGGACGGCCAGTTCATCTTCGCTCCCCATCCCGAGCACGAGCGCAACTGGCTGCTGGGCGGCGGCTCCGGACACGGCTTCAAGCACGGCCCGGCGATGGCCGAGCACGTGGCAGCGGTGCTGGCCGGCAAGGCCGGGCCCAAGCCGCGCTTCGCACTTGGCGAGCGCGCGAGCGCGCGCAGCCTGCGGACGGCGGGCTTCGGCGCAGCCGAGGACTAGAGGGCTGATGTGGCTTCGGTCGTTTGTGGACCGCCCCTGCGCTGCGCGAGCCGCCGGCTGCCGGGACGTCACGCGGTTTCGCGCCACTGTCCTGGATTGGTGTCGTACTGCGACACCAGGGCAGGACAGCTCCCAACGCGGCGGCCGGGTCGGTCGGCCCGACGGGCTTGTGTTACAGCGCCGCGACCGGAGTGACAGTCCCGGCCGGTCCCCGGCCCTGGTTGCTGTAGCTAAGACGCCGGCCCCCGCGCAGCGCGGCTCGCGCAGCGCAAGCCAGTCGCGCGGCACACCGAACCCACATCAAGCCGATTAGAGGCCGGGCAGTCCCAGCCCGCCCAGTCCACCGGGCCCGGCCAGGCCGCCGGCGGCGGCGTTCATCTTGGAGGCGGCCAGCTCCTGCGCCGCGCGGATCGCCTCGTTCACGGCGGCCTGGACCATGTCCTGCAGCATGTCCACGTCCTCGGGATCCACCGCCTCGGGGTCGATGGTCAGCTGCTTGAGCTCGAGGTCACCGGAGATCTTCACGGTAACCATGCCGCCGCCGGCGCTGGCTTCCACGACCTCGTTCTGCAGCTCCTCCTGAGCCTTGGCCATGTCGGCCTGCATCTTCTGGACCTGCTTCATCATGTTGCCCAGGTTGGGTTGGCCCGCCATCGCTATTCCCTCTCGGTTTCGAAGACTTCCTCGGCCGCGAACTCAGCTCGCAGGCGCTCGATCAGCTCGTCCTCGCCCAGCAGCGGCGGGGCATCGGTGTCACCGTGCTCGCGCAGCTCATAGGCCACGTTGAAGGCCTGCCCACTGAGGCCGCGCAGGGTGCGCTGAACCAGCTCCCGGTTGGCTTCGGCCTTCTTCTTCACAAAGGCCGCATCCGCTGGGAAGGCAACCACCAGACGGTCGCCGTCGAGTGCGAGCGGGCGGGCCGCCGCGAGCGCTGCACCGAGCATCCCGTTCTCCTCGGTCACGGCCTCGGCCACCGCCGGCCAGATCGCTTGCAGCTGGTCGAGTTCGAGCGCGCCGACCGCCTGAGGAGCGCGCTCGGGCTCGGGCTCCACCGCCACCGCGGCGGAAGCGCCCGCACTCTGGACCGAGGGCCGGGGCGCGGCCACCGGTGATTCGCTCGGGAGCGCCGGTTCGGGGTCGCCGGCCAGTCGCGCCTCGAGTTGCTCGATGCGGAACATCAGCGCCTGCAGCGAGAGGTCGGCCTGGGGCTGGGTCGCCTTGAGCAGCGCCATCTCGAGCTGGATGCGCGGCTCGGAACCGTCCTTGACCGCGGCGATCGCAGCGGCCAGGAAGTCGATAGTTCGCAGTATCTCGCCCTGAGAGAAGCGCTCGGCCTGGGCGGCCAGGCGGTCTGTGTGCTCGGCCGTGACCGAGAAGGAGTCCGGCACCGTGCCCAGCGTCTGAACCACGAACAGGTGACGCAGGTGGGCGGACAGGTCGCCCATGAACCGCGTGAAGTCGCGGCCCGAGTCCGACAGGCGCTGCACGGCCAGCAGCGCGCCGCGCGGATCGTGCTCGGCCAGGGTCTCGGCCGTGTCGAGCACGAGCCCGGCGTCGGCCACCCCGAGGATGTCCATCACGTCCTCGAGCTTTACCTGCGACCCCCCGTAGGTGACCAGCTGCTCGAGCGTGCCGAGCGCGTCGCGAAAGGAGCCGGTGGCGGCGCGAGCGAGCATGCCGACCGCGGGGTCGGGCAGCTCGATCCCCTCGTCGCCCGCCACCCGGCGCAGCACGCCGGCGATCTGCTCGAGTGAAGGACGCTGGAAGTCGAAGCGGTGGCAGCGATCGACGATCGTGGCCGGCACCTTGTGCGCCTCGGTGGTGGCGAGCACGAAGACCACGTGCGGCGGCGGCTCCTCCAGCGTCTTGAGGAACGCGTTCCAGGCCGAGGGCGAGAGCATGTGCGCCTCGTCGAGGATGTACACGCGGCTCCCGCCCTGCATGGGCGCGAGCGCGACGTTCTCGCGCAGCTCGCGGATGTCGTCCACCGAGTTGTTGGAGGCCGCGTCCATCTCCACCACATCGAGCGAGGTGCCGGCGAGGATCGCGCGCGAGTGCTCGGAACCGGGGTCGAAGTCGACCCGCGCGCCGCCTTCGGCGTTGAGCGCGCAGGCCAGGAGCTTGGCCATCGACGTCTTTCCGGTGCCGCGGGAGCCCACGAACAGGTAGGCGTGATGGACCTTGTCCAGCTCGATCGCGTTGCGCAACGTTCGGACGATGTGGTCCTGGCCCACCACCTGGTCGAAGGTCTTCGGGCGGTGGCGGCGGTAGAGCGAGAGCATCGGTCGCCCCATGCTAGTACCGGCGGTGGCGGGTCGATCGGGAGGACGCCGGCTTCGCTCGGCGAACACAGTGTTTCCGCGTGCTGTGAGCGCAGCGCGCGGCCCGCATGGCCTCAGATCAAGACACGAGCGAGCGGCCTTCGGGCCTCGGTCCTCAGACAGCGGCCGCGCGCGGTGGCGCCCAGAGCCCTCCCGTGCGCGAGCCCAAACCCGAGCCGGGTGAGATCAGCGCTCGCCGGCTCTCGCCCCCGGCTCCCCGATCCGAGCCCAGACAAGGGATGCCCGCCCGCGAGCGCGTGTCGGCTCTGCTGGCGCTGGGCTCGGCCATAGGCGTGGTTGCGTTCATCGTCTCGTCGCTCACCCCCGCCGGAGCACCCGGAGGGGAGACATTCGAGGCCGAGCCGTCGACCCGGGCGGTGGCGCCGGGCGGCCGGATCGTCCTGACAGGCTCCGACGCTCCCGGCTCCACCGAGCTGATGCTCGAAACCCGCGCCAAGGGCGGGAGCTGGCGGGTGGCGGGGCGCGGCGAATCCGACGACGGCGGAGAGTTTCGGCTCGAGGGCCGCGTGGTCGGGCGTCCAGGGCCGGTGGCGATCCGCGCTCGTGCTCCCGGCGTGGCGGTGGCTGCGCCGGTGCGCGTAACCGTGCGCCCGCTCCGCCTGGCCTCGGTGGGCGACATCAACCTCGGCGACGTTCCTGGCGACGCCATCGCGGCGAACGGGCCGAGCTGGCCGTGGGAGAGTGCCGGCCGGTGGCTTCGCGACGCCGACATCGCCTTCGGCAACCTGGAGAGCGCAGTGTCCGAGCGGGGCACGCCCTTCCCGAAGCAGTTCACCTTCCGGGGCACTCCGGCGGCGCTGGCCGGCCTTCGCCGCCACTCCGGAATGGACGTTCTCAACCTGGCCAACAACCACGTGGGCGACTATGGCCCCGAGGCCATGCTCGACACCGTGCGCGGTGTTGAGGGCCTGGGGATGAAGGCGGTCGGAGCCGGGCCCCAGCTGCGCCGGGCGCTCTCTCCCCAAGTGATCGAGCGGCTCGGCCTGCGCGTGGGCTTCGTCGGCTTCTCGAACATCGCCCCGGTGGAGTTCGCGGCTTCCGAGAGCGGGCCCGGCACCGCTTGGGCCACGCCCGAGGCGGTCGCGTCAGCCGTACAGGCCGCGCGGCGCAGCGCGGACATCGTGGTGGCAACCTTCCACTGGGGCATCGAGAAGCAGACGCTGGAGAGCGCGGACCAGCGTGCGCTCGCCGATGTGGCGGTGGCCGCGGGGGCCCAGCTCGTGATCGGGGCCCATCCGCACACCCTTCAGCCGGTGCGCCGCCAGGGCGCGTCGCTGGTGGCCTACTCGCTCGGCAACTTCGTGTTCGGCGCCCAGTCGACCGACACCTCCACCACCGGGATTCTCGAGGTCGACCTGACCGCGGAGGGAGCAACGGCCGCGCGCTGGCGCGCCGGCCAGATCTCGGGCGGCCGCCCGCTGCTCGAGGAAACGCAGCCTCGCCCCCTTCCGCTACGAGATGATCTGACGATGGATACCGGCGTGAGCCTGTACGGCCCGCCGGAACTGGTGCCCTAGCTCGAGCCTCGCGATCCGGTGCTCTTGGCCGTCGACCGCCGCGCGCGCGGCTTGGACGCCGCCGCGCCTGAACGCGACTTGGCGGTCGAGGCGCCCGTGCGCGACTTGGAGGCAGCGGTGCGCGTGCGCGGCTTGGACGCCGTGGCGGCGGTGCGGGGCTTGGAGGCAGCCGTGCCGCTGCGCGACTTCGCCGCCGAGGCGCTCGTGCGCTTGGCCGATCCGCTCCTCGCGCCGCTCCCGCTGCTCGTGCCGGACTTCGCGCGCGTGCGCGCCGCCTTGCGAGCCGACGCCGAGCGGCTGGCGGCGTTCTGCTTGCGGGTTCGAGCGGCCTTGCGCGCGGCCGTCTGGCGATCGCCGCTGTCCGCGTGGCCCCTCAGCTCCTTGACGACCCCGTCGAGGCCCTCGATCGCATCGCGCAGCTCCTTGGGCGCCTGCTTGCCTCCGGACACGTGAGCCGGCAGCTTGGAGAGGTCTTTGGCAACGCTCTTCCGGACCCCGTTATCACGCATCTTGCTGTACAGCTTCTTGTCCTGCTTGGTCTTAGCCATGCCACATGCTTACCAGTTCCGTCAGTTGAGCAGGTCCAGTGCCGCCCCCACGATCGTCTCCGCGTCGATCTGATGGTCCTCGTAGACCTCCGCCAGGTCGCCTGACTGACCGAAGCGGGTCACCCCCAGCGGAGTGAGCGGCGTGGCGTTGACGGCGGCCAGGAACGCGAGCGCGTGGGGGTCGCCATCGAGCACGGTCACGATCGGCGCGGCCCGATCGGGTGGGAACAGCTCGCCCAGGATGTCGTCGGGATGCTCACCGAGTCCGGCACGAGCGCGCAGCGCGCGAAACAGCAGATCGGCACTTGTGAGGCAGATCGCGTCGACCTCGTCGCCCAGCACCTCCGCCGCCGCCAGGACCTCCGGGATCACCGCGCCCATGCCCACGAGCGTCACCCGCGGCCGGCTGGAAGCGCGGCGCATTGCGTACCCGCCCGCCAGCACGAGCTCGCGATCGGCCTCGCCGCGAAGCGCCTGGTCGATCGGACGCGTCGAGAGCCGGAAATAGGCCGACTCGCCATCGGGCCGGCCCAGCCGCGACAGCGCGTGCAGCAGCGTCCATTCGAGGTCCTGGCCGAAGGCGGGCTCCCACGCTGTGCAGCCCGGCTGGGCGATGCCGATGGAGGGAGTGACGATCGACTGGTGGGCGCCGCCCTCGGGCGCCAGCGACACACCACTCGGCGTGCCGACGAGGATCGACTGCCCGCCGGCGTACATCCCGAACGACCATGGCTCGAGCGCGCGCCCGACGAAGGGGTCGTAGATCGTCCCGATCGGCAGCAGCGGCTGGCCGTAGCGGCTCCAGGTGGCGCCCAGCTCGCTCAGCAGCCCCACCAGGTTGGTCTCCGCGATCCCCAGCTCGATGTGGTGGCCGCGCGTGGACTCGTGCCAGTGCACGAGTGTCTGGGGATCGTCCTTGAACCAGTCGCGCCGCTCGCCGACCGACCAGATCTCACCCTTGTTGATCCAGCCGCCCAGGTTGGTCGAGCTGGCCACGTCCGGGCTGACCGTGACCACCCGCTCGGCCACCTCGGGGGCGTCGTGCACGAGGTCGACGAAGAAGCGCCCGAAGGCCTGCTGGGTCGATCCGGCACCACGGTGCTTTCGGCCCAGCACCGCCGGCACCGGCGGCGGAGACAGCGGCTCCGGTTCGTCCCGCGCCAGCGCCGTTGCCGCGGCGGCGCAGAGCTCGGCTTCGCGGCCGGCCGGGTCGAACGCGGCCCACGGATCGTCGGCGTTGGCGTCGAGCGCCTGGGCCAGCTCGAGCATCTGGTCGCGGGTCAGCAGCGCGGAGTGATTCTCGGGATGGCCCTCGACCGGCAGAGACCAACCCTTGATCGTGTAGGCAAACACCACCGTCGGGCGGTCGGAGTCGACGGCGCGGTAGGCCTCGATCAGCTTGGCCGGATCGTGACCGCCGAGGTCGCGCAGGGCCGCGCGCAGCTCCGAGTCGCCGAGCTTCCTGACCAGCCCGCGAAGGTCTCGCCGTCCCCCGGGCAAGCGCTCCCGAAGCTCGGTGGGCTGCGCGCGCAGCAGCCGCTGGTACTCCTCATTGGGCATCTCATCGATGCGCGTGCGCAGTTCCGGCCCGCCGGCACGCTCGAACAGTGCTTCGAGCCGGGAGCCGTACTTGACCGAGATCGTCTGCCATCCCGCCGCCTCGAACATGTTGGCCCATCGCCCGAAGGCGATGTCGGGCACCACGCGGTCGAGCGACTGGCGGTTGAGGTCGACCACCCACAGCACCTCGCCCAGCTTGGCGACGCTGGGGTCCGCGATCGCCTCCCAAACCGCACCCTCGTCGAGCTCGGCGTCGCCCACCAGGGCGATCTGACGGCCCATCGGCGGGGCCTCCAGACGGTGGGTCTCGAGATAGCGTCGGGCCATGGCGCCCCAGATCGGCGCGGTGGCGCCGATTCCCACCGAGCCGGTGGAGTAGTCGACAGGGTCGGGGTCCTTGGTCCGGCTCGGGTAGCTCTGAAGCCCGCCGAAGGCGCGCAGCGTCTCGAGGTAGGGCCGGTCGAGGCGGCCGAGCAGGTAGTTGATGGCATGCAGCGCCGGCGAGGCGTGGGGTTTCACCGATACACGGTCCTCGGCGCGCAGCTCGGAGAACCAGAGCGCGCACATCAGGCTCACCATCGACGCGCTCGAGGCCTGGTGGCCGCCCACCTTCACACCACTGCGGTTCTCGCGCACACGGTTGGCGTGGTGCACGATCGCGCTCGCCAGCCACAGCACGCGCCGCTCGATCGACCTCAGCGTGTCGAGGTCAGGCGTTGCGGGCTGCTGCGACGGCGAGGTGGCGGTCGTTGAACCACTCATGTGTGCCGATCTTCCCATCCCTCCGGCCATGGGTGGGAAAGCGGACCGTGCACCCGTCCTCGAAGCTGGTCCTCGGGCGTGCCCGCCGATCTTCGGCTCCGGCCAGGCTGATCCGCGGCGCACGAGCGGTATCGCTTAAGGCTGCTTCCTCCCGGATCTGACCTGATTCGCAAGCGCTCGCCGCGCGGGACCCGGCCATCGACGCCTCTGTCCGGCGTACTGACCCCGAGAGCCGAAGCCCCTAAGACGGGAATTCAGCCCCACTAGAGCGGATTGTGGGTGACAGGGCACCGCTACCTCCCCGCCTAGCACGGTCCTGGACACAGCATAGACGGATAACGTCCGGTTCATGCCCGACCGCACCGCAGTCTCCACCGACCACGCCCCGGCCGCAATCGGCCCGTACTCGCAGGCGATCCGCACCGGGGAGCTGCTGTTCTGCTCCGGGCAGATTCCGCTCGACCCCTCCACCGGAGAGATCGTCAAGGAAGACGTGGTGGGCCAGGCGCGCCGCTGTCTCGAGAACCTCACCGCCGTCTGCGAGGCGGCCGGCGCCTCGCTGGGCGACGCCGTGCGCTGCACGGTCTACCTGACTGACATGGGCGACTTCGCCCGCGTGAACGAGGTCTACGGCGAGTTCTTCGAGGGCAGCGACCCGCCGGCGCGGGTGGCCGTGGCGGCCGCGGCACTACCCAAGGGCGCCGACGTGGAGATCGACGCGATCGTCGCTGCTCTAGACGGCGGGCGGAGGCATCGCCTCCACCGCCTTGCCCAGCGCGCGAATCTGGAAGGCGCGGAAGATGTCGTTCACTCCGTGGAACAGTGCCCAGATACCGGCGAACACCAGCAGCACGTAGGCCTTGTCGATGAAGAACTGGCCGCCGGTCCAGAAGGCCAGCACGACCAGCGCGACACCCGAGATCAGGCCGAACCACCAGAACTCGTTCATCCCGCGCTCGCCGAAGGCCTGGATGATCCAGAAGATCCCGACGATCAGGAAGAGGAAGCCGAGAATATCGGCGATTCCCGCGAAGGTGTCCTCGGGGCTGATCAGCGAGACGATCCCGGCCACAACCAGAAGTACGCCGAAGAAGACGAGCACCCAGCGAACCACGCCGCCCACCATTCCTGCGATTGCCAGCTGCTGGACGCCCGACATCAGGAACATCAGCCCGATCAAGACGCCGACGGTGGAGATCGAGGCTTGGTCGAACTGCAGGATGACCAGAGCGATCACGATCCAGAAGAAGCCGAGCACCAGCCACAGCCACCAGAACTTGCTCAGGCCGATGCCCACTTCCCTCAGTTCATTTCCCTGCGCTGAAGCGTCCATGGCCGGTCCATTCGCCCTCTCGGGCTGAACGCCTGCGTCGTCGCGATGATCAGTCAAGCGGGCGCAGATCGGGCACGCCGCCTGTCCAGACCTCGTCGGGCGCGGGCGGCGGGTAGGTCCTGACGGCGTCGCGATCGTCGGCGCCGGCACGCCGCATGTGGCGATACCAGCGCCCGTAGAGCGGCGCGGCCAGCACCGTGAGCGCGGTGAGCAGCGCCGAGCCGACCAGCAGCGAAAGGTGCGTAACCAGCGGACCCGTGTCGCCGGCCGACCAGGCCGCAAGGCCCGCGAAGCCAACCCCCAGCGCCATCCCCGTGTAGTAGTCGAGCGGGAAGCGCCAGATCCACGGGACCTCGAACCACCAGACGTTCCCGCGCTGAAAGCGCGCGACGGTGTACGCCGGGTTGAGCACGAACCAGATGTAGTCCCAGATCACGGCGAGGGCGAAGTAGGTGCCGACCACGAGGAGCTCACCGGAGAGCGTCCACTCGACTCCGGACACGAACGGCAGGTGCAGCAGCAGCATCGGAATCGTGAAGGCGAACACGTGATAGCCGGTCAGCGGCCGTCCTCCCATGACGAACCCGAACAGCCGTCCGAAGCGCCCGCGCTTGAACCACCAGGTCGGCAGCCGCTCGGCCCAGCCGTTCCCACCCTCGATCTCGATCTCGATGCCCGCCAGGCCGAACGCATAGACCCAGAGAAGGAGCGTGCGGCCGATGTCGAGGTCGTCCATGACCAGGGTTTCGCGCCCGCTGGGGCTTTGACCTGCTTGCCGCTCGGGCCTATTGCTCCTCGAGCCAGCTCACCACGGGCGGCCACGCAGCGGACCTGGGATCCACGTGCTCCTCGTGCCCCACGCCGGGCAGCGCGATGAGCTCACAGGAGTCGCCGGCCGCGTGTGCTCGCTCGTGGTAGCCGCGGGCGATCGAGATCGGCACCACCTCGTCGGCCTCGCCGTGAACGAGCAGCTGTGGGAGGCCGAGCGGCAGGCGCTCGATCGGCGAGGCCAGGTCGTAGCGCTCGGGGTGCTTGCCCGGCGAGCCTGCGAGCAGGCGCCGGACCACGTCGCCCGACAGGTGAAGACGCAGGGCCTCGCGCAGGTCGACAACGCCGGCCTGGGCCACCGCGCCCGCCAACCGGATCCGCGGCTCGGCGCCGGGCGCTCCGGCCGGCAACCCACGCCGCGCGCCCGCCCAGAGGGCGAGCTGGCCGCCGGCCGAGTGGCCGATGGCGATGACCCGAGCGAGGTCGAGCGGCTCCTCCAACCTTCCCAAGAGGTCGATGCCCGCAGCCACGTCCTCGAAGGTCGCCGGCCAGCCGCCACGGCTGCGCCAGCCGAGTCGCCGGTACTCGAGGTTCCACACGGCCCAACCCCGCTCTGCGAGGTCGGCGGCCAGCTCGTCCTCGAGGCGCAGCTTGTAGCGCGCCCGCCAGAATCCACCGTGGATCAAGACCGCCACCGGATACGGCGCAGCACCACCGGCGGGCAGAGTCAGCTCGCCAAACTGGTCGCGATGAGAGCCGTAGGAGTACGGGCGAACGGCGATGTCCCGACGCTACACTCCGGCCTTCTCCCGGGCGCGTAGCTCAGTGGGAGAGCGCTCGCCTCACACGCGAGAGGTCGCTGGTTCGAGCCCAGCCGCGCCCATCCAACGAACCGCTGCCAAATTGGACGTTTCCGACATGGCCGCCGGGAGCGGCCACGTCGCTCGGCGGGGACGACGGCACCGGCTGGTCGCCGGTCCGGCCCTCGCTAACCGCCGAGCGGGTCAGGCGGCGCCCGGGACGGGAGCGTCCTCGGCCCGCCCAGCTATCGCCAGCGGCAAAGGCGGTGCCCGCCACAGCACTTGGCTGCCGTGCGGCTGCCGATGCAGCGCCGCGCCGATCGGTGATGAGTGTTGACGGCGAGGGAGTCCCTCCCATTTGACGCTCATCCGATGAATGAGTGGCACCTGCACACCTTCTGGGGTAACTTAGCGCTGTAGAACCACTGCTAAGAGGGGCTTAGCGAGCGCATTCCTGAGGTTCAGTCGTGTCGGACGTACACACACAGAGGGTGACCGCGACGACTCTCACGCGCGGACAGATGATGGCCCGGGGCGTGGTGACGGCCGGAACGCTGGCAGCGGGAGGGATCCTGATCGGCGGACTGCCAAAGCTCGCGGTATCGCAGCCCTCACAGGCGCAGGACGCGCGCGTGCTGGAGTGGTTGCTGCAGGTGGAGTACCTCGAGGCCGGCTTCTACTCCGAAGCGGAGCGGCGAGGAGCGCTGAACGGCGAGCCGCGCGAGTTCGCGGCTCTGGTCGGAGAGCACGAGCGCGCGCACGTGGACGCCCTCGAGCGAGCGCTGGGGACCAAGGCAACGAACAAGCCCACGTTCGATTTCGGGGACGCGGTCACCGACCCGCGCAGGTTCGTCGCAACAGCGATCGAGTTGGAGGAGATGGCGCTGGCGGCGTTCAACGGGCAGGTGCCGAACCTGACCGAGAAACGGCTGCTCATGGCCATGAAGGATGGCCTCGGTTGAGGCACGACACGTCGGCTGGGTGCGCGATCTCGCCGGTCGCAACCCGGCCCCGCGGCCCGCCGACGTGCCGGCGACGCAGGCTCAGACCGAGGCCGCGATGAAGGACACGGGGTTCCTGGAGTAGTCGACGACGTAAGGGGAGGGAGATCGAAACCATGTCCGGCGTCACCCTTGAAGAGGTTGATGAAGATGGCGCCATCGTCGAGGCGCTTGAACAGCTCGCCGGGAACACACGCGCGGACTTCCTGCGTAAGGCCGTGGTCGGCGGCGCTGCCCTGACGGCCGCGCTCGAGGCTCCTGCGGTGGCCAAGCAGCGCAATACGGCCAATGACATCGCGATCCTCCAGTTCGATCTCACGCTCGAGTACCTGCAGGCGGCGATGTACAGCGAAGCCGAGCGTCTCCGCCAGCTCAAGCCGCGGACGCTCGACTGGGCAACGGTGGTGGGCGCCAACGAGCGCGGGCATGTGAAGGCCATCAGGGGGCTGTTGGGGCGGGACACTGTCAAGAGCCCAAAGTTCAACTTTCGCGGAGTGACCGAGGACGACCGTGTCTTCACGGAGACTGCGGTCGCCTTCGAGGATCTGACCGCGGCGCTGCTGAAGACCCAGGCGACCCAGGTGGACTCGCGTCGGGTGCTGGCAGCGCTCGTGTCGCTGCACTCCGTCGAAGCCCGCCACGCGGCCTGGATTCGTCACATCGCCGGAATCGTGCCCGCCGGCAAGGCCTTCGACCAGCCGACATCGAAGGCCAACGTGGTCAAGCTGGTCAACGCGACGAACTTCGTCACCACTGCGCCGAAGACCAAGGGAAGGCGGAAGCCCAGGTTCACGGGGTGAGCCTCATGCCGTCAATGCACCACAGCGGGTTCGGCGCCGCGCTGGGGCTCGCGGGGTTGCTGATTGGCGCTGCGGTCGCAGTCGTGCTCGTCGGGGGATCGTCCGGACCGTCTTCGGCCGAGCCGGCTCTTCCCCCTCTCCCCCTTCTGCCCTCGCGCCGGAGAACGTTCCGTTGGGGCCCCAGCCCGTGGCCACGTGGGCTCCCGTGGTCAAGTCGACAGCAGTACTCCGGAGCCCGACCCGCCCCAAAGTCGTCGCCGAACTGCCGACGCGAACCCCAGAGGGCACGACGAACATCGTGCACATGCTTGGTGGGGCCGAGCGTAGGACCGGCCGGCTGTGGGTGCACGTCCGCGCGCCCGGTGAACGCCAGGACGTACGCGGCTGGGTCCCGCGCTTGGCGCTCGGCGGGTACACCGACGTCCGGACCCGGCTCGTGGTCGATCGCGCCCGACTCATCGCCACTTTGCTGCGAGACGAACGTCCGGTGTTCCGGGCTCGGGTGGTGATCGGCATGCCGTCCACGCCGACGCCGAGCGGCGACTTCTACGTCCGCAACCAGCTTCATAAGTACAGGAGCGCGTTCTACGGACCCGTCGCTTTCGGCACCAGTGCCAGGTCGAGCGGCGTCACCGACTGGCCCGCCGGTGGATTCGTCGGCATCCACGGCACCAACCGTGCGGATCTGATTCCCGGGCGGGTCTCGCACGGATGCATTCGCATGTCCAACCCCGACATCGTGCGCCTGGCTCGACTTATGCCCGTCGGGACGCCAATCAACGTACGCTGATGACCCGCCAAGGCATCACAGCACCACTCGCGGCTCTAACGGTCGTGGGCGGGACGATCGCCGCCCCCTGCCCGCCCGCCTTAGCGCAGGACGGCAGAGAACGGGTGGGCGGCGATCGCGTCCAGCCGCCGACCGAGCTGCTGCGCGAGTACCCCTTTCGCCAGGGGCAACTGCACAGCAGAGAACGCTCGCGGCCGGGCCCGGCACAAGCGAAGAGGCGAGGCGGTGCCGCCCCGGCATCCGTCGGTGATTCATCGCCGGCCTCCGGGAGCGCCGCGTTGGTGATCGCCCTTGCCGTTTTGGCCGCGACGGCGTTGCTCCTGGCGCTGTCGCCCGTGAGGAGGCGTGTCGCGCGGGCCGCCGCCGGGGCTAACCGGTCCCAGGCGGGGCAACCCGAGGCAGGGCAGGCGGATGAGCCGAGGCCAGATGCACCGGAGCCCCCTCAGGCGCCCCCACCCGAGCGGCAGTCCGGCGAGCCTTCGGTGCGGCCTAGCCGCTTTCGGCGACTCCAGCCGCTCGACGGGCCGGTCGGGAACGGATATGCGGTCGTAAATCAGAAGGGCGGCGTCGGCAAGACCACGGTCTCGCTCACGCTCGGAGCAGCGGCCGCCCGACGCGGAAGGAGGGTGCTGGTCGTGGACCTCGACCCGCAGGGGTCCGCCACAATGGTGCTCGCCGGAGGCGGAGACGGCCGCTCGACCGTTGCCGACATCATGCGGGAACCTCCTGCATGCTCACTGGGCGACACGATCCTCGCCACGGAGTGGGGGTTCGATTTGGCTCCGGCCGACCGGTCGCTGCGGAGGGCGGACACCAGTCTCGCGATCCGTGATGAGCCCGTTCTCGCCGGAGAGCTCAGCACGGTCGGTGACTACGACCTGGTCCTGCTCGACTGCCCGCCCAGTCTGGGGGCCCTGACCATCGATGCGCTCACAGCAGTACCCCACGCTCTCGTGGTGACCGAGCCGACCTTCCTCGCGCTTCAAGCAATGGAAGAACTCCTCGACACGCTTCGTGATGTCGCCGCCATACGGAACCCCTCGCTCGAGCTCGCCGGGGTTGTTGTAAACCGCGTCGAGGCAACGGCGGAGCACAAGCGCAGCGTGGCCGAGCTCGAAGACGCCTTTGGCTCACAGGCGTGGCAACCGCACATCCCTAAGCGGGCGGCGCTTCAGGACGCGATGCGCTGCGGTATGCCGCCGCAAGACCTTAGGACCCACTACACAGGCGAGATCGTCGAGCTCTTCGATGCGCTCGCTCAGCAACTTCAGCCGACTCCGGCCCCGTTGTAGTCCTTGCTCAACGGTCGCCCGCAGTCGCGTCGACACGCTGACGGCCGCTTCGACGTTTCGTCCCACCAACCGGCGGCGTAGATCCGAAGCGCCAGCTTGGCGGGCCTTTGGTGCTGACATCGCATCGGACCACTAGGAGCAGCTGCTTGGAAGTGCCCGCCGCTGCTGCCTCGCGCGATCTTCTGCATGCGACGGTCAACCCACCCAGCGCTCCTGCCGATTCTCCGGAGCGAGCGTGTGCCGGCAGTCGCTACGGACGCCCGCACCCGTCCGACACCGGGAGCGGCCGAGTGTCCAGTTAGGCGGATCGTCAAATGACGCGGATGCCGGGTTGAGGAGCAGTCCTCATGCAACGCCGGCGACGCCTATCAGGGTGCCTTCGGGGTCCGTGAAGTGACCGATGACAAGGCCGTTCGGTGATGTCGCCGGACCCATCACTCGGATGCCACCGAGGCTCTCGGCTCGCTGCAATGCAGCCTCGACATCCGCGACGCCTACGTAGAAGACAGCGTGACTCTCGTAGCTCAGTCCGCCGCCGACCCCACCGCGGATGCCTGTTCCGTCCTGAGAAGTGATGAGGTCCAGGAACCCATAGCTCTCCGGCTGGGATACCTCTTGCGCCACAGGCGAGGGCGTGTCGAACTCCCACCCGAACAGGTCGCCGTAGTAGCTACGGAGCTTCTCCGGATCGTTGCCAATGATCTCGAAGTGCACCACAGGTTGTCCCATGCTCAGTCCTCCTCGCCGATTGCGTCGCGACAGTACCGACTGGCCGATCGCGGAATCTAATCGCGGCGCGGAACGTTCAACGCGCCGGGGCGCTACGTCCCGGACTCCGCCCGCAAGACGATCGGCGTGCGTGCGGGTTCTCGTTCGGCGGTGTGGGCGCCCCGGGACCGTGACGGCCAGAAGCAGGTCCTACTTCCGGCTGTCGAGAATGCGGCGCTGGCTCCGTCCTAGGTACACCAGTGGCCACGATAGCCGCGCAATGAAGAAGGAGAACCACCATGACGATTCAGCGGATGGACCACGTGAGCGTCGTCGTCGACGACCTCGAGGCTGCTATCGCGTTCTTTGTCGAACTCGGTATGGAGCTGGAGGGCGAGGCGCCGATCGAGGGACCTTGGTTGACCCTGTCAACGGGCTCGACGGCGTCCGAGTCCACATCGCGATGATGCGGACCCCGGACGGCCATGGCGGGCTTGAGCTGACGAAGTTCCATACCCCCCCCGACGGCGGTCAGCACCGAGCCTGAAAACGCACTGGGGAACACGCTCGGCCTACGTAGCTACTCCGGCGACGTCGACCTCGCCGCCGAGGCGATCCGGCTCACCCGCCAACTGGCGACCAAGACCAACCGGGAGGAGGTGGCGGGCCTGCTTGCGCTCATGCTGCTCCACCACGCGCGGCGCCCGGCACGGACCCGCGCCGACGCACACACGGCCGAGGAGACCGACTGGGTGCAGATCGTCGAGTGGTACGACGAACTGCTGCGGCTCACCGACAACCCGGTAGCCGGCCTCAACCGCGCCGTCGCGGTCGGCGAGGCCGACGGCCCACGGGCCGGACTGGCCGCCCTGGCGGAGCTCGACCCCTCCCTGCCCCGCCATGCCGCCGCCGCGTACCTACACGAGCGTGACGGTGACCCAGTCACCGCAGCACGGCTCTACGCCGAAGCCGCCCTATCAGCACCCAATCTCCCCGAACGCGACCACCTCACGCGACAGGCCGCACGGCTCAACGCGCACCTGCGCAGTTGAGCCGTGGGCGGCAGGCATACATCAGACCTCGTCCCCATCCTGCCTCACACGCGAGAGGTCGCTGGTTCGAGCCCAGCCGCGCCCATCGGAGGAAGCCCTGCTACGTCTCGGCGTCCGCGACCTCGACCCGGGCTGGCACGATGGCAAAATCCGGGACGGTGGACGTCGGGTCGGACATCGAACGAGCCCGGGAGCTCTGCGCGGCGCAGGACTGGGCGGCCGCTTACTCTTGCCTGTCGGCGATAGATCCGGTGCTGTTGAGCGCGAGTGACCTCGAGTTGCTGGCGGGCTCGGCATACATGCTGGGTCGCGACGACGACTACGTCGATGCGTGGGAGCTCGCCTATCAGTCCCACCTGACGGCCGGAGACACAGCGCGCGCCGCGCTCTGTACTTGGCGGATCGGCGACTACCTGCGGTTCCGCGGGGAAAGCGCGCGCGCGACCGGGTGGTTCGCGCGCGGGGATTCCCTTCTCGACCAGGTGGGAGAAGACTGCGTCGCCCGCGGCTTTCTGCTACTGCCAACCCTTCACGACTTCGTGTCGGTCCACGATCACGAAGCCGCGTTCGCCGTGGCAGAGGAGGCCGGCGAGATCGGCACGCGCTTCGCCGACCGAGACTTGACCGCGCTCGCCATGATGGAAAAGGGCCACGCGCTGGTGAGACAGGGCCGCGCTTCCGAGGGACTACGGCTAGTGGACGAAACGATGGTGGCGGTCACCACCGAGGAGCCATCGCCGGTCATCGCCGGCGTCGTCTACTGCAACACGATCGCGTTCTGCCAGGCCGTGTTCGAGCTCGGCCGTGCACAGGCATGGACGGAAGCCCACACGTCGTGGTGCGAACGCCAGTCCGACATGCGGGCGTACATGGGCGCTTGCCTCGTGCACCGTGCCGAGATCATGACCCTGGCCGGGAACTGGTCGGCTGCGATGGCGGAGGTTCGCCGCGCCGAGGGTTTCACACAGGGCGTGCTGAACGAGCGGGTCGCCGGGGAGGCGGCGTACATGCGTGGCGAGGTCCACCTCCTCCGGGGTGAGCTCGATTCCGCCGAAGAGGCCTACCGCGAGGCGAGTCGCCGCGGGCGCGAACCGCAGCCAGGGCTGGCGCTATTGCGGCTCGCGCAGGGCGAGGGTGAGGCGGCGGCGGCTTCGATGCGCCGTGCGCTCGGCGAGGCCAGTCAGCCGTTGAGGCGCGCGGCCCTGTTGCCCGCCTACGTCGAGATCATGCTCGCCGTCGACGACCTCGAGGAGGCGCTCGCCGGCTGCCGCGACCTCGAGGATGTCGCCGAGCGTCAGGGCAGCCGCGCACTCGCCGCGATGGCGGACTACGCCCGTGGCGCGGTCGACCTGGCGGATGGGAACGCTCGCGCCGCCCTGGTTGCGCTGCGCCAAGCCTGCCGGGCATGGCAGGAGCTCGGCGTGCCTCGCGAGATCGCACGTACCCGTCTGTTGGTGGGGCAGGCGTGCGCGGCACTGGGCGACCCTGACACCGCTGCCATGGAGCTGGAGGCGGCACGGGACACGTTCGAGAAGCTGGGGGCGACGCCGGAGCTCACGCGGGTCGCGTCGCTCGGAAACGACCGAGGGGATCAGGATGTCTATGGGCTGACGACGCGCGAGCTCCAGATCCTGCGCGTACTCGCCACCGGCAAGAGCAATCGCGAGATCGCGGCCGCCCTGGTGATCAGCGACCACACCGTGCGCCGCCACCTCCAGAACATCTTCGTCAAGCTCGGCGTGTCCTCACGCGCCGCCGCCACGGCCTTCGCCTACCGGCACGACCTCACCTGAACTGGTACGAACGGACCAGTCGCCGTCTGCCGGAATTTGGCACGAGTGTGCGATGAAGCAGGCGCCCCCTGCGCACTAGCTTCGCCGGCAACATGCGCGAGAACAATTACGACGCAATCGTGGTGGGCGCGCGCTGCGCCGGCTCTCCGACGGCGATGCTCCTCGCCCACAAGGGTTACAAGGTGCTGGTGGCCGACCGGGCGCGGTTTCCGTCCGACACGATCTCGACCCATCTGATCCATCCCCCCGGGGTGGCGGCGCTGAAGGAGTGGGGTCTGCTGGACCGGCTGATCGCCACCGGGTGCCCCGGCATCGACACTTATGCGTTTGACTTCGGGGGGTTCACGATCTCGGGCGCCCCTGGGACCGACCAGAGCGCGCTTGCCTACGCCCCGCGACGCACCGTGCTCGACAAGATGCTGGTGGATGCCGCGTCAGACGCGGGAGCCGAAGTCCGGCAGGGGTTCACGATTGCGGGTCTCGTGATCGAGGAAGGCCGTGTCACCGGCATCCGGGGGCACAGGCAGGGCGAACCGGCCGTCACCGAGCATGCCCGGGTGGTCGTGGGCGCGGACGGTCACCACTCGCTCGTAGCACGCTCCGTCAAGCCAGAGCAGTACAACGAGAAGCCGCCGCTTCAGGTCAGCTACTACACCTACTTGAGCGGCTTGCCGATGGACGGGCGCTACGAGGTCCACCTTCGCCCCGACCGAGGGTTCGCAGCCTGGCCCACGAACGACGACCTGACGGTGGTCATCGGCGGCTGGCCGCGGTCGGAGCTGGTGGCGAACAGGAAGGACATCGAAGGCAACATCCTCGCGACGATCGAGCTGGTGCCGGACTTTGCCGCCCGCTATCGCGCTGGCAAGCGCGAGACACGCTTCGTCGGCACGTCGTTGTCGAACTTCCTGCGCAAGCCCTTCGGACCGGGTTGGGCCCTGGTGGGCGACGCCGGCTACACCAAGGACTTCATCACGGCCCTCGGGATCAGCGACGCCTTCCGTGACGCCGAGCTGTGCGCCACCGGCCTGGACGAAGCGCTCTCGGGCGATCGTCCGTTCGAGGTCGCCATGGCCGACTACCAGACCGAGCGGGACCGGCGCTCGCTTCCGTTCTATGAGTTCACGGCGCAACTCGCGACACTTCAGTTCCCGCCCCCGGAGCTCGAGCCACTACTGGCCGCCGTGCAGAGCAACCAGGCATCGATGGACGAGTTCGCGCAGGTCGGCGGTGCTGTGACTTCCCCGGCGGAGTTCCTGTCCGAGCAGAACGTTGCGCGCCTGCTTGCAGCGGCCGGCGAGCCGTCCGTCGCGCGCGTAGCGAGCGATGAAGGAGGGCAAATCCGGGGCGCTGGGAACCGGCCTATCGGATAGCGTCGCTGTGTGAGGCTGCGAGTCGGTGCACGTGTGGCGATCATCGGTGCCGGCCCGAGCGGTCTGGTCGCCGCCAAGCATGCGCTAGAGGCGGGCTTCGACGTGACGGTCTTCGAGGCGAGCGATGATCTCGGGGGCCAGTGGCACGCGACCGCCTCCCATAGCGGAGTGTGGCCGGGAATGCGTGCGAACACGAGCCGTGCGATGACCGCGTTCTCGGATTTTGGTGCTCCTGGCGAGTATCCGCTTCATCCCTCCGCCGAGCAGATCCACGCGTATCTGCGCGGCTACGCGGAGCACTTCGGAGTGACCGACCGTATCCGGCTGCACACGCCCGTGAGCCGGGTCTCCCGCGCTGGGGCGGTCGGCGGTGAGCGCTTCGACGGCGTGGTCGTGGCGTCGGGCCGCTTCCGCAAGCCGCGCCTCCCGCCTGGGCTTGAAGCGTTCGACGGCGACGTCATCCACGCCTTCGACTATCCCGGCGCCGGGCCTTACCGCGATCGCCGCACGCTGGTCTACGGCAACGGGATCAGCGGCCTGGAGATCGCATCCGATCTCGCGCCCGTCACGGCCGTCGTCTCGGCCTTCCGCAAGCCCCGCTACGTGATCCAAAAGGTCGTCGACGGCGTGTCGTCCGACTGGCAGTGGTACACGGCGTTCGGGGCGCTCGAGCGGCGCGTGCTCTCGCGCGAGGCATTGAGCCGCACGCTCCGCGACCGGGTACTGCGCGTCGCCGGCAACCCCGTCGCGTTCGGAGCGCCCGAGCCGGACAGCGACATCTTCAAAGCGGGACTGTCCCTCTGTCAGGACTACCTCACGCAGGTCGCGGACGGGAGCATCGTCTGCCGTCCGGCGATCGCCGCGATCGACGGCCGCGCGGTGACCTTCGTCGACGGCTCGATCGAGACCGTCGATGCGATCGTGTGCGCGACCGGCTACGACATCGATATCCCCTATCTGCACGACGACGTGTGGTCGGTGCTCGGCCCGGACCTGGCCCTCTACCAGCGCACGCTGCATCCGGACCTTCCCGGCTTCGGCTTCATCGGCCAGTTCCTCGCTCAAGGCCCCTACCTCCCGCTGCTCGAGCTACAGGCGCGCTGGATCGTCGCAACGTGGGCGGGCGACGTCTCGCCGCCCGACGAGGCACGCATGCGCGCCACGATCGCCGAGCCCCGGCCACCGCTCGACGCGCACAACGCACTCGCGACGACGCTTGCCGACGAGCTCGGCGTCGCGCCGAGCCTGGTTACCCGCCCCGAGCTCACCGAGGCCCTGCTGTTCGGGCCGCTGCTCCCGCCGCGCTACCGGCTCGACGGCACCGGGGCATTGCCGGACGCCGCCGAGCGATTCAGCGCGCAGCTCGCCGCGTCGCCGCGGGCGCCGGTCGAGCTCGCCGACATCGAGGCGCTGCGGGGCTACGGGCTCGGTGAGGCCGCCGACATTGTCTCGCGTCCGACGAGGCTGAGCTGATGGGTCATGAGCACGAGCGCTCCCAACGGAGTGGCCTCAACGACGAAGAGCCCCCGGAAGGGAGCTCTTCGCCGTCTGAGGAAGGGTCCGGTCAATGCCCTTCCCATCGGTGGGAGGCGCGTTAGTCGTCTGACTCCCGAGCTCTCTTGGATACGCACTTGCCGAAGGCGTTTCGCCGATTACGGTTGTTGCCGTATTCGGCGGCGAAGGCCTCCGTTCCCATCTCACCCCGTTCCGCGGCGCACTTCTTGGCGGCGTTCTTGCGGTCTTCCGCCTGCTCCTCGTCCTTGGCGTCCATGTCGTCCTTGTGTGCCTTGGCCTTGGAGGACACGCATTTGCCGTAGGCGTTCTTGAGGTTGTCGGTGGTCCCGTAGAAGTCCTCGAAGGTCTTCCCCTGGTGTAGTTCGGCGAACTGTGGGTCGTTTCGCTCGGCCTTGCATTGCTTGGCCGCGTTCTCCTTGGCTGCCTCGTTCTCGGCGTGCTCCTCCGAGGTCTTCTTGTGGATGCAGCGCTTCCGCGAGCCGTACCTGGCGCGGAACGCTTCGCGCGTTGCCTCGGACCCGCCCCGCTCAAACGCGCATTGTTGCTCGGCCGCGTGCTCGTCCGCGTGGTCGGGTTTGGCGCCCGCGCTCACCGGCACGGCGAAGCCGGCCAGGAACACCAGGGCGATGAGAACTCTGGTCATCGCTGTATCAACGCGCGAAGACGACGTATGTTCGAGAGTTAGGCACGAACCTTCGGCGACCGACTGCGTTAACGTGATTGATGCAGCCGGAGTCGACAGCGCGAGCGACGGGTAAGGGACTTTCAGCATGGACGCAGCTTCAGTCGGGGCTCGGTCGACCGCGCGGCCTCACCTCTGGTCTCGTCGGTTGCTGGCGCTCGCCGCCGACGAGCGGCTCGTCGAGCAGGTCCGACGCGGCAACGAGGTGGCCTTCGAGGTGGTGTTCGAGCGGTATGCGCCGGGCTTGCTGGCCTTTTGCCGTCACATGCTCTCGTCGCGGGAGGAGGCCGAGGACGCCGTCCAGCTCACGTTCGCGGCCGCTCACGGCGATCTCCTGCGCCGATCCGATCGAGTCGTCGCGCTGAAGCCCTGGCTGTTCACGATCGCGCGTAACCGGTGTCTTTCGATGCTGCGCGCGCAGCGCGAGGCGCCGACCGAGCTTGGGGACCTACCCACCAGCGGCCTGGGTGTGCAGGTGGAGGAGCGGGCCGAGCTGCGCCAGTTGCTGGCCGATGTGCGGGAGCTTCCGGATGAGCAGCGCGCGGCGCTGCTGCTCGCGGAGGTCAGCGATATGTCCCACGCCCAGGTCGCCGCGGTGCTGGGTTGTGAGGTGGCCCGGGTGAAGGCGCTGGTGTTTCGCGCCCGCGGTGCGCTGATGGATCGCCGACGAGCACGCGAGACGCCGTGCGTTGAGATCCAGGAGCAGCTCGCGAATCTCAGCGGCGGCTCACTGCGGCGAACCCCCGTGCGACTGCACCTGCGCGAGTGCGCAGCCTGTCGCAGCTACCGCGAGGAGGTGCGCAACCAACGGAAGATGCTTGGGGCGGCTCTGCCGGTAGCGCCCACCCTGGCCTTGAAGTCGAGCGTGCTGGGGGCCCTAGGGATCGGCGGCGGGTCGGCCACCGGCGGCATGGCGGTCGGGCTCTCGTCAGCCGCCGGCGCCTTCGGCGGCGGAGCGCTCGCCAAGGTGGCGGTTGTCGCCGTGGTGGCCGGCGGAACTGCGATCGCCGTTCCTGGCGCAGTCGATTCGCGCCGCGAAGCGGACGCTCCCAATACCGGTGCCGAAAGACATTTCTCCCAACGCGCGCTGACAGGCTCGCCGGCGCCCGGCCGAGAGTCTCGGCGAACGCCGCGTTTTGAGTCGCTCTCGACACCGGATGCCGCCGGGGCTGGGAAGGCCAAGCCGCGCACCGGCGCGGACATCCCCGGGCCCGCAGAATCGGCCGGGTCGGCAGAACGGACGCCCATCCCCAGCGGGGCGTCCGGGCATGCGAACGCCGTGAAGGGATCAGCAACGCCTCCGGGACAGGCCAGAAAAGCCGACGACAGCGCGCCTCCCGGGCAGGCCAAGAAAGCCGACGACGGCGCGGCCCCGCCAGGGCACGCGAAGCCCGCGAAGGATGGGCCGCCCGGCAACGGCGCAAACGGGGCAACGGGTGGCAACAGCGCGAACGGCGCGAAGCCAAAGCCGCCAGGCCGGCCAACTCCGAAGGTGAAGGACCAGGTACCCGCAGCGCCCGCGATTGGGAATTCCGTACCTGCGCCACCGCCCGTCGAAAAGCCCGAGCACAAGGCCAAGCCCTAGCACCAGCGACGCGGTACGTGGGGGCGGGATGAGCCTCGGCCGTGCAGGGGCCGGCAGGAGGGCCCGCCTTGTCGGGCCTCCCAGTTGGCCACCGCGCCGACGTGCCCGCTTGTCTGGCGATGCCAGTCATTCGGGGTCGAGCTCGCGCCCGAGCCAGGCGACGAGCGCCTCGAGATCGGTGCCCACGATCTCCCGGTCGGTTCCCCGTGCGAAGGGTTCGCGTTCGGCGACGATGCCGTTGGCTGCGACCGTGTAGACCACGTCCGGGTCGAGGTTGCGTGGCCCGGACACGAGCAGTCCCTTGTGTTCGGCCATGACCGCGAGTAGATCCGAGCCGCTCATGCGCAGCCGCCACACGGGGTGCTCGTAGGCCTGGGCCGCGAAGGCCTCGGCGTAGCTGATGGGCCCTGCCTCGAGATCGGATCGCGTGTTGCCGGGATTGAGAAAGGCGATGTCGGCGCCCGCGAAAGCGCGTTGAGCATTCACCGCGAGACGGTCGACCGCCGCCGTCCTCAGCCGCCGCGCGGCATGCCCGACGATCCGGTTGGCCAGGGGCGCGACCGAGCGGGCGGCGGCGTCGACCAGCGCGTCGATCTCGGGGTCGGGCTCGATGCCGGCGTGACGGGTGGGCAGGATGAGGGCCGACTTGGCCACCACGTCGCCGCTGCCGCGATCGACCGTGACCTTCACTCGGTCGAAGGCCACCCCGTAGGAGAGCGCTTGCACCACCAGCTTGCCGTCGACATCGAGGTTGAGCTGTGAGTGGGTGTGCCCGGCGATTACCACGTCCACCGCGTCGTCCATCTCACGCGTTTCGTCGACGACCTCCCCGGCGGCTTGATTGCCTGCCTGAAAGGCGCCGGCGTGAGCCAGGACGACGATGGCCTCGACGCCCTGCGCGCGCAGCTCCGGCACGTAGCGGTTGACCGAGTCGGAGAGGTCGAGCCAGCGATACTGGCGGGCGAACTCCGAGAGCAGGAAGAACGGCGTGTCCTTGGTGGTCACGCCGATGAAGCCGACCTTCACGCCGGAGCGTTCGACGATGCGGTAGGGCGGCAGGATCGGCTCGCCGCCCTCGCGCGTTACGGTGTTCGCCGCGACGTAGGGGTAGCGCGCGCGACGCACGAGGCGCAGCGCCTCGGCGCCGCCCTCGTCGAACTCGTGGTTGCCCAGCGTGCCCACGTCGAAGCCCATCAGGTTGGTGGCCTCGATCGTGGGCTCGTCCTTGAAGTGGCTCGAGATGAGCGGGGAGGCACCGACCATGTCGCCCGCGTGGACGCGAATGGTGCGCTCGGAGTGAGCGAGCTCGGCGCGGTCGAGCCACGCGCCGAGCCACGCGGCGCCACCCACATGGGGCTCGGGCGGCTGGAGGTGGCCGTGGAGGTCGTTGACCCCTAGCAGTTGAAGCTCGACCGTCCCAGGGCGGTCATCGGACCCGGGCTCCTGCGCGCCCGCCGTCAGGCCCAGCAGCGCAACGAGAAGAGCGGCCGCGAAGGCGGCCGCTCCCGGGAGCAGATGGCGGCGGTCGATGGATCGCATGGCGCCACGTTAGGCGGGTTTTGCAGGGCTTTTGTCAACGACCCATGGCGATGCCGTGAAGGCGCTGTGAACCAGCCGTGCGGTCTCAGGGCACTCGAGGACGGCAGGCGACCTTGCCGCCGGTCATGCCGTCGACCATCGCTTGGGTGTTGAAGGCCATCGCCTCGAGGTAGGTCTCCCCGCTCGACCCCTCGGGGCCGAGGCTGTCGGCCCACAGTGCCTTCCCCACCTTCGCCCCGGCCTCCCTGGACACCGCCTGTTCGAGCCGGTCGTTGATCGCCGTCTCGGGAAATATGGCTTCGACTCCCTCGTCGCGGATCTGGTCCACCAAGCTGTTGATGTCCTTGACCGACGGCTGGGCCTGGGTCGACAGCGAAGGGATGAGCGCCCCCACCACCTCGACTTCGTAGCGCTCGGCGAAGTAGCCCAGCGCGTCGTGCGTGGTCACGAGCTTGCGCTGGCCGCTGGGCACCTGCTCCATGCAATCGGCGATCCCGGAATCGAGGCGCTCGAGCTGTTTCGTATACGCCGCCGCGTTGCGGCGGTAGCGGTCGCCCCCTTCGGGGTCGGCCTTGATCAGGGCATCACGCACGGCCCCCACGGCGAGGATCGCGTTGCGTGGGTCCTGCCACCAGTGAGGATCGGCCTCTCCATCCGGGCCTTCGGTTGTCTCGACCTCGTCGATCAGCGAGACGAGCTCGGCGTCGCCGCCGGCGTTGCCGAGCAGGTCGTCAAGCCAGCTGTCGAGGTCCCCGCCCGACTTGAACACCACCGGCGCGTCGGCCAACGACGCCGCGTCGCTGGGTCGAGGCTCGTAGTCGTGCGGGTCGGCGCCGGCGGAGAGGATCCCGTCCACCTCCACGCGCTCTCCACCGACGTTGCGCACGAGGTCCGCCACCTGGGGGGTCGTGGCGACAACGGTTATCTCGGCCTCGCTCCCGCCGGACCCCGACTCCTCGCCACACGACGCCAGCGCGATAAGGAGAAAACACAAGATCAAGAGCGGCCACCTGGCAGACGGCATTCCAATCCACACTACTGAGAATCATTCTCAGTAGTTGTCGCAATGCTGCGAGGCGTTATCTAAAGACCGTCTGGGTGGGTGACGGTGTAACCGCCGGAGGAGCGCATCTCGGTCGTCCATCGCGAACCGCTGCGCGAGCGGGCGCTGGTGTCGAAGCGCATGCCGGCCACGACCATGTACACGTGGCCCGCGTTGCCGTAGACGCTGATCCAGCTGCCCCGGCCCCTTGTGCCCCAGCGCCCGAAGGCACCGGAGACCAGAGGGGTGTCGAGCAGGTCGCCGGCGTGCAGGGCGTAGGAGACCGACCCCGAGCAGTCATAGCCCGTGTCCTTCCAGCTGCCGTGACCGCCGCCCCACTTGTACGGGGTCTTGGCGATCTTGTTGCCCGCCGCGATCACCGCCTTTACCGCCGCCGGCGCCGAGGCGGGCGGGATCGCGAAGCCGTCGGCGGTGACGTCGCCCTTCTCCCCCGGGACCGCCTCGTCGATCGGCGGAGGCGGGACATACGCGGCGCCGCCGCTGCCGGGGTCGGAGACCGCCCGGCGAATGGCGCGGAGCTCACCGCGGGTGGCGCGGCCGTCGGCGCGCAGCTCGAGCTCCACCTCGGTCGCCTTCAGCGCCTGCCCGGTTCGCCGGCCGAAGACTCCGTCGGCGCGGACGTTGTGCCCGGCGTCGGTCAGATGACGCTGAAGCACCTTGACGTCGGCGCCGCGCGAGCCCTGCATCAGGGGACGCACGCCGTAGGCCGCCGCGCCGGCGCTCGCGGGCATGGCGATGCTCGCCGCAACGGCAGCAAGGAGAAGCGTCAGGACTGTTCTGGCGCGCGTCGGCATGGTTGGCGGTACGCCTGCGGGGTTAGCTGACGGGCTCGCGCTGGTATTGCGCTTCACCGCGATCACGCGGCGTTCGCCCCCGGCCATTGATGGCCAATGGTTCCCCCGCTCTCCCATCTCGCCCGACGGAAGATTCGGCGGTTAACGAGACGGCACCATACAGATCGTCCCCGGACGTCGCCCGCTTCATTCCGGGGCGAGCTCTTGCAGCGGCTCGCCTGCTACTGTTCACCTTGTGGTTAACGATCCGTTCAAGGCGCTCTCGCACCCGATCCGCCGGGGCATCGTCGAGCGTCTCGCCGAGGGCCCGGCGACGGTGGGTGACGCCACCGGCGGCTTCGGAGTATCGAAGCCCGCGATCTCCAAGCACCTGAAGGTGCTGGAGGAAACCGGCGTCGTCACGCGCGTGGTCCAGGGCCGCACGCACCGGCTCTCGCTGGACACCCATGCTCTGAGCGAGGCAGCCGATTGGATGGATCGCCAGCGCGCCCTATGGGGGCGCCTGTTCGACGTAGTCGACGAGTACCTAAAGGAGGACAAGCCGTAATGAATTCCCCACCGATCGTGTCGCCAGAGGAGTGGCAGGCCGCGCGCGACGAGCTGCTGGTGAAGGAGAAGAAGTTCACCCGCGCGCGCGACGCGCTGGCCGCTGAGCGCCGCCGGATGCCGAGGATGGCGGTGGACAAGCAGTACGCCTTCGAGGGGCCAGACGGCCCCGCCGGCCTGCTCGACCTGTTCGACGGCCGCCGCCAGCTGATCGTCTATCGCTTCTTCTATGAGCCCGGGGTGGACGGCTGGCCCGAGCGCGGCTGCGGCGGCTGCTCGTTCCTGGCCGACCAGGTAGCCGACCTCTCCCACCTGAACGCGCGCGACACCACCCTCGTGTTCGTGTCACGCGCCCCGCAGGCGGACATCGAGCGCTGGAAGACGCGGATGGGCTGGAACATCCCTTGGTACACACTGACCGACGACTTCGACGCGGACTTCGGCGTCGACGAGTGGCACGGCACCAACGCCTTCTTTCACGACGGCGACCGGATCTTCCGCACCTACTTCATCGACAGCCGAGGCGACGAGGCGATGGGCACCACCTGGAGCTACCTCGACATGACCGCGCTGGGGCGCCAAGAGGAATGGGAGGACTCGCCTGAGGGCTACCCGCAGACCCCGCCGTACCAGTGGTGGAACTTCCACGACGCGTACGGGGATGCCGCGTGATAGCTCACGTCGGAGGCGTGCCGGTCGAAGAGCTCCTGCCATCGGCCGGTGCCGCGGCCACCGGCCTCCTCCTCGCGCGCGCATGGGTCATGCTGCATCTGCGACGCCGACGGGAGCCCGAGACATGAGCGACACCACGCTGCGCATGGAGCGCACCTTTCAAGCACCGGCCCAAGCGGTTTTCGACGCCTGGACCAGCGAGGAGGTGATGCGGCGCTGGTGGCACGCCGAGCACGACTGGGAGACCACAGAGGCCGAGGTCGACCTGCGCGTGGGCGGCGCCGTACGCGTGGTGATGCGCAACCCCCACGAGGATGTCGAGTACGGCGGCGGCGGCAAGTACACGGAGATCGAGCCCCCGACCCGGCTGGCGTTCACCTGGATCTGGGACGGCGACGACACGCGACAGCTGATCGAGCTCGACTTCGAGGAGACCGAGGGCGCCACCAAGGTCCACTTCACCCACAGCGACCTGTGGGACGAGGAGGCAGTGCGCTCGCACGAGGACGGCTGGGGCAAGGCCTTCGACAACCTCGACCGCACGCTCGCGGGGGCGTGACACCGAGCACGGCCCGATCCGGAAGCGCAGCCCGCTGGGGACCGCTCTGGAGCTATCGCGCCGGCGATTGGGCCGCCTGCGAGGAGCAGCAGCGCCCCACCTACCAGGAGGCAATCAGGCGCGTCGGAGTTGAACCCGGCCGACGCGTCCTCGACATCGGATGTGGCGCAGGAGTGTTCCTCGAGCTCGCCTCCGATCGTGGTGCACAGGTCTTCGGGATCGACGCCTCGGAGGCGCTGCTCGAGCTCGCGCGAAAGCGCCTGACTGAGGCCGACCTGCGCCATGGCGACATGCAGGTCCTGCCCTACGAGGACGACTCCTTCGACCTGGTCACCGGCTTCAACTCGTTCTTCTACGCGCAGGACATGGTCGCCGCCCTGCGCGAGGCCGGCCGCGTGGCCCGGCCCGGCGCGCCCGTCGTGATCCAGGTCTTCGGGGCGCCCGAGCGCTGCGACCTGGAAGCGGTCAAGGTGGTCACCCGCCCGTACATGCCCGCCCCTCCCCCAGGAGCGCCCTCCGCCCCGGAGCTGTGGCGGCCCGGCGTGCTGGAGCAGCTGGTCGAAGCGGCCGGACTGAAACCGCGCGAGACGTTCGACTTCGGCTATGCGGTCGAATATCCCGACGCGGAGACGGCGGGGCGCCTGCTGGTCGCACCCGCGGGGATCGCCAGGCTCGTGGGCCCGGAGCGTGAAGCGGCCGTCCGGAGCGAGGATCATCGAGGCGTTGGCACCCTTGCGCGACTCCCAGGGCTCCTACCGCCTACACAACGAATTTCACTACCTCGTGGCCACTGCGGCCTGAGCAATCTAGGCGCCGAGGCCGTCCGCGCGCTCGACGGTGCGGGCAACCTCGACGCGAGAGGAAACATCGAGCTTGCGAAAGATGTTGCGCATGTGCGTCTCGACGGTGCTGGGACTGAGGAAGAGAGCATCCGCGATCTCCGGGTTGGTCCTACGGTCGACGACGAGTTGCGCCACCTGCAGCTCACGCTCCGTCAGCGACGCCACACCACCTTCACCGCGTTTGCCGGGCCGGGTGCGCCGGTGCACGTGATGGCCGAGCCTCCGCAGCTCCCGGTCGGCCGCGGCCCGGTATCTGAGCGCGCCACAATCGTGTAGCCCGGCGGCGGCGCGCTGCAGTTCGGCGACCGCATGCTCGCTGTGTCCGGCTTGCGCGAGCGCGCAGCCGGCGAGCGTCCGCGAGAGGCATGCCTCAACGGGGGCGGCAACCTCGTCGGCGGCATCCGCGGAGGCGAGTGAGCGCTCGGCGGCGGCATCCGGATCGCCCGCGTTGAGCGCAACGGCCGCCGCCGCGCGGTCGGCCATCGAATCCGCCATGCGCAGCCTCAGGGCCGCGGCGGAGCTCCCCGCGCTTTCGGCGGCGCGTGCGGCCTCGCTCCCGCGCCCGAGCGCGAGCAGGCAGCGCGTGAGCAGCTCCAGCGACCTTGTCCTGAACACTCCCGGGATGAGCGGAAGGTCCTCGCCGCCCGAGGACTCAACGAGGAGATCGGCGGCGCGCTGGGGATCGCCCTGCTCGAGGAGCGCGGCGGCGCCCGCCACCCCCGCCGCGCAGACGAGGCTCTGATCCAGCCCCTGGGTCAGCTCGACGTTTTCCTCCGCCGTGGCGAGGGCCAGCTCGAGGTCGCCGGCGGCGAGCGCCGTGAGCGAGCGATTGACGAGGTTCCCCGCGAGGGCCTGCACGTTGCCCGACAGCCGTGCACCCTCCACGGCGTCGTCCAGCAGCTCGCCGGCTGCCGCGAGCTGCCCCTGCAGCAATCTCGCCTGCCCGAGGATCGAATACGGAAGCGGGATGTACTCGCTCTGCCCCGTGGCCCGAGCCACGGACAGCGCTCGCTGGGCGTGCGCCCCCGCCTCCTCGTAGCGATCGAGGTAGAGGTCGGCGCCGGCCAGGTTGGCGGCGGCGTCGAGCCGAAGGGCGAGTTCGGTGTCGTCCAGGTCTGCGACCAGCCTGGCCGCCTCCAAACGGTGGAGCTCACCCTCTTCCGTGGCTCCGCCGGCTGCGTTCCCGAACGCGAGCAGGGCCACCGCGGCTGCGGTCAGCGGTCCGTCGCCAAGCGGCCGTGCTGTGCTCAGCGCCTGCTGTGCGCAGCGGCGCATGCGCTCGTAGTCCATGCGGAAGAACCCGTCCATCGCGAGTTCGATCAGGAGCGCCGCCGCCTCGGGCGAGCCCGGATCGGACAGCCCGTCCATCGCGCCGGCCAGTCGGGCGTGCGCCTGCTCGTGGTGGCCCAGCAGGTGTTCCACCCCGGCACAGGCCGTGGTGAGGCGCACCCTCAACGCGACCGCATCGGACGGGACGAGTTCGATGCTCTCCAGCAGTGCGGCGTGCCCTTCGGCGAACTGGCCCGTCCCGACAAGGGCTCTCGCGCGCGCGAGCAGCAGCTCCACCCGCAGCTCGGCGGGAGCGTCGTCGGGCAGGAGCCGCAGCGCTCCCCCAAACCAGGCCGCGGCGCTCGCGGGAGCACGAAGGGCTGCCGCTTCCCCAGCCTCACGCAGGGTCGCGACGCCCGCCGCGTCTCCCTTGGGCGCGGAGCGCTCGACATGATGCGCGCGCTCTGGCGCCGGTGCCCCACGCGCGCTGAGCGTCAGGGCACTGCGCGCGTGTGCGCCCAGGCGCCAGCCGGGCGGTGTCAACTCGTAGACGGCCCGCCGAACGATCGGATGGCGGAAGCGAAAGCGGCGTGGCACCTCGGTCTCGCGAACGAGATCGAGGCGCAACAGCTCGTCGAGGGCCTTGAGCATTGACGCCTCTGGGATTGCCGCGGCGGCCGCCGCCAGCTCGGGCTCGAATGGGTCGCCGACCACCGCCGCCCCCTCGAGCGCGCGTCGCGCCCCATCCGAGAGCAGAGCGAACTCCTCGGCCAGCGCGAAGCCAACCGCCGGCGGCACGTCGAGGTCCTTCGGCGAGGGATCGGGCCCGCCTTCCTTGCGCTCGCGAGCCAACGATCGGACGAGCTGCTCGAGATAGAACGGGTTGCCGCCGCTCTCCTCGTAGAGAGCGCTCGCGGCGGCCTGATCGACTGCTTCGCCGAGGAGCTCGTCAGCCTCGTCCTGCGTCAGAACGTCCACATCGACGCTGAGCAGCGTGCCTGCATGCCGGCTGCGTTCCAGCGCCGCGGCCACGCGCTCCGAAGCTTGACGCGGTCGGACAGCCAGCGCCAGGAGCACAGCGGCGTCCGGCGGGCGCCGCAACAGCGCGCCGAGCAGCTCCACTGATCCAGGGTCAGCCCAGTGGAGATCGTCGAGCGCGAGCACAAGCGGCCTGGGGCCCGTGAGACGCTCGAGCAGCTCGCGTACGGCGCGGTAGCTGCGGTAGCGCTCGTGCTGGAACGCGGCTTCGCCCGTCGCGAGCCGAGAGAGCGACGGAAAGACACGGGCGAGCTCGGTGCGAACGTCCGCGTCGAGTGCCTCGAGACGATCCGGCCGAAGGCCTTGAACGTACTCGTCGAGCGCGTCGACGAACAACCAGAAGGGCAGATCCCGCTCGAGCTCCGTTGCCGATCCGTAGAGCACGAGGTGCCCACGCGTGTCCGCCCGTGCAGAGAGCTCCCCGAGGAGGCGGGTCTTGCCGATGCCGGGCTCACCCACCAACGCGACCGCGGCCGATCGCCCCCGGTCGATCTCCTCAAGCGCGTGCTCGAACACATCGCACGCCTCGGAGCGCCCGACGAGATGCTCGGCCATCGAGACCACTTTCGTTCGCCCGCGAGCATATGTCAGAAACCCGCGCCGAAAAGATCATGGTGTTCCATGGATGTCGACGCGCCGACGGCGCGTCAGGCTCGCCTCATGCCCCGTTACGTGCTCTCTCACCGCCACGAGGCGCACGAGTGCGGTGTCGTCTTCGCCTCCTTCAAGGGGCATAAGAGCCCGCTTCGCCGCAGGACAACCCTCGCCTCTTGCCGCGCCGGCGGGCACGCGATCTGGTGGACCGTGGACGCCGAGTCCGAAGCCGAAGCGCTCGGATTGCTCCCGTTCTATGTCGCGGAGCGCACAACCGCGGCTCTCGTCACCGCCGTCGACATTCCATGAAAGGACTACCCGTGACCCCGTCCGCCGCCGGCCAGACTCGCCCCTTCAGCCCCGGCGAGCTCGCCTTCCTCATCGGAGTGCCGCTCCTCTGGGCTGTTCTGCTTCTGTTCCATCCCGGCGGGGAGGGAACCGGGGTCTCCTATGTCGAGCTCCAGGACAAGGTCACAGCTTGGCTCGTGGTCCACCTCGGGATGATGATCTTCATCCCCCTGATCGCCGTGGTGGTCCTTCTGCTCTTGCGCGGTGTCGAAGGCACCGCGGCCCGAATCAGCCGGATAGCGCTAGTGCCCTTCGTGATCTTTTACAGCGCCTGGGAGTCGCTGCAAGGGATCGGCGTCGGCATTCTCGTCGACGAGGTCAACGATCTCCCGCAAGCCGAGCGGGCGACGGGCGCCGACCTGGTTCCCGACTTCGCCGACAACATCCTTATTCGCAACTTCGGTGTGTTCGGCAACATCGGAAGCCTCTCGTTGATCATCGCCATGATCGCCGCCGGCGTTGCCCTCCGCCGCCACGCCGGAGCGCCGTTCGCCGTGGCGGCCCTGCTCGGCGTCTCCGGCTTCCTGGTCACCGCCCACCCACCGCCCTTCGGACCGACCGGGCTCGCGCTCTTCATCGTCGCCGTCCTGTTGTTCGTGCGCGGTGAGAGACCCTCAGTCCAGCCTGACCGGGTAGGCCAAAGGGCTCGAAGACGGCCCCGACCTCCGCCGCGTCCGCCGGCTGCTCGGGCCAGCGCTCGTAGAAGTCAACATCGCGACTGATGGTGGAGCGGGTGATGAAGGAGGTGACCTCCTTGATCTGTGCGCCGTCGAGGGTGAGCACGTCGAGCGCGAATGGGAGGTATGTCTGCTCGCCCTCGTGCCAGCAATAGCTGCCCACCGCCGCCTGTCCGTTGGCTCGCGCGGGGAGGTGGCGCCAGCGCCAGTCGCCGGACAGCGGGCCGCGGATCAGGAAGCCGGCGAGTGCGTCGTGACCGCTGAACCAGGCGGCCAGCGGCGGCATCGACCACGCGGCGTCCTCGGCCAGCATGGACACGACGGCATCGACGTCGCCCCGCTGCATCGCATCCATGTATCCCTGCACGACCTCGCGCAGCCGCTCGTCGCCCAGTGAGCGCAGAGTGGCCTGCTGGCTGCGCTCGGGGAGTCGCTCCTCGATCGTCTTGCGGGCGCGTTGCAGGGCGCTGTTCACCGACGCGGTGGTCGTGTCGAGTGAGTCCGCGGTCTCCTGGGCCGAGAAGCCGAGCACCTCGCGCAGGATCAGCGCGGCGCGCTGGTTGGGCGGGAGGTGCTGAAGCGCCGCCACGAACGCCAGCTCCACGCTCTCGCGCACCTCGTAGCGCGCCTCGGGCGCGGCAAAGCCGTCCTCGAGGCCGAGGCCCTGGTCCGGATACGGCTCCACCCACACCGACTCCAGCGGCGGCAGGCCGATTCCGTCATGTGGATCGACGGAATCGAAGCTGTCGATCGGCAGCACCCGCTTGGGCCGGCGCGCGATCTGGTTGAGGCAGGTGTTGGTGGCGATCTTGTAGAGCCACGCCCTCAGTGAGCTGCGGCCCTCGAATCGCACCAGTCCGCGCCAGGCGCGCAGCAGGGCGTCCTGGAGAGCGTCCTCGGCATCGTGCAGCGAGCCGAGCATCCGGTAGCAATGGGCCTGGAGCTCCGAGCGATGGGGTTCGACAAGGCGCTGGTAGGCGCCCTCGTCTCCGCCCTGAGCCGCCTGGAGGAGCTCTCGATCGTGGCCGGGCGAGATGGCGTGGGCCGAGCTCATGTCCTGCACATTAGATTGCCCTCCGTGGGCGCCGGTCGCAGACTGTCGTACGTGCTCATCGCGACGCTCGTGGCGGTGTGCTTCCCGGCGGCGACGGCAAGTGGTGCCGGAGCCGCCTCCTGCGCCCGGCTCGCGGCCCCGACCGGTCCGGTGATCGACGTCTCGCCCGCCCAGGCGGGCCGACTGGCGGACATCGTGGCCGGCGCTCCCCCGGGGGCCACGATCCGGCTCGCCGACGGCACCTACTCGGTGGGGACGATCACCATGCGCCGCCCGGGCGTGACCCTCCGCTCGGCCTCCGGCAATCCGAGCCGCGTCGTGCTCGATGCCCGCTACGGCCCGAGCGCCCTCATCCACCCCTTCGCAAACGACCTGACCGTGGCCGAGCTCACCCTCACCCACGCTCGCGACCACCTGGTTCACGCGTACCCGGCAGCGAGCGGCCCCGACCTGCGCGGGCTGCGCCTGTACCGGGTGCGGATGGTCGACAGCGGCGAGCAGTTCCTGAAGGTCAACAGCAACGGGGCCCGCAGCGCCTGGGTCGATTCAGGGACCGTCGCCTGCTCACATTTCCTGATGACACCGGCGGGACGCACCAACATCGAGCGCGCCTTCGGCTGCTACACCGGCGGCATCGACGTGCACTCGGGGCGGGGCTGGCGGGTCCGCGACAGCACCTTCGAGGGGATCTACTGCGAGGACGGCGAGCTGGCCGAGCACGCTATCCACTTCTGGAAGGGAGCGCGCGCCACAGTCGTGGAGAACAACGTGATCGAGAACTGCGCGCGGGCCATCGGCTTCGGCCTGGGCGACTCAGGCGAAGGCCGGCCCTGGGCCGACGATCCCTACCCGGGCGTGGGGTACATCGGCCACTACGACGGCGTGATCCGGGGCAACTCGGTGCTGGCCGACATTTCGCAGTACGACACCGCCATCGAGCTCGCCCAGGCCAGGGGTACGCGGGTGCTTCACAACACGGTGGTCGAGACCGCGAGGGCCACCTCCTCGTTCAGCTCGCTCGACTACCGCTGGCCCAACACGAGGGTCGAGGTGGCCAACAACCTGACCCACCGGATAACCGCGCGCGACGGCGGCCAGGCCGCGCTCAGCCACAACCTCGAGTCGTTCCCGCACGCATGGCTGGTTGACCCGCTTCGGGCCGACTTCCACCTGCGCCCCGGCCCGAACGGCGCACGTGACGGCGGGGTGGCGGTGGTCGGGGCCGGGCTCGACATCGACGGCCGCACGCGCGGCTACGGCCTGGCGCCGGACATCGGGGCCGACGAGTGGTCGCCGGCGGCGAAGAACAGGGTCGTTCTGCGCGTCAGAGGCGTGCGGCGAGCACGCGGCCGCTATTTCGCCCGTCGCAAGGAGGCCTTCCGAGTGATCGGGAGGCTCAGGCCGCGGCTGGCCGACCAGAGTTTCATTGTCAGCTTTCGGCGTGGACGCCGGGTCAGGCGGGTGAAGGTGCGTACCGGGCCGAACGGCACCTTCGCGGCTCGCTACCGGCCGCTCCGGGGCGGCTGGATCACGATCCGAGCGGCCCACCGGCGGACCGCGGCGCTGGACGCCGTCAGGTCGCGCCGCGTACGCGTGCTTGTGCGCTAGCGGCGGCCCTGAGCAGTCGGTCGGCGACCGGCGGTACGCGGCCCTCGCGATCGCATTCGGGGTCGTAGGCGGTCAGGGACATCGCCTTTACCGCGCCCGTCTCGAGCACCTGCTCGACGCGTGCGACGAGCTGGTCGGCCGAGATTCCGTCGGGGACGCTGTAGATGTTGACCTGAGCGGCCTCGGCATCCAGCACGTCCAGGTCCACGTGCAGATACAGGCCGGTCGGCTCGGGCTCGAGCGCATCCAGCGCCGCCGCCAGCGCGTCGCCCGACGCGAGCTCCAGCGGGCGCAGGGACTTGATGCCGGACTCGCGCAGCCGACGCTCGTCGTCGTCATCGAAGTCCCGTACGCCGCCCTGCACGACCGCGGTGGCGGGCACCGTGCGGGCTCCCGGAACAGTCCTGAGCATCCCCCGCCAGGCATCTCCGATGAGCACGGCCAACCCCATCCCGTCGAGGTAGCCGGAGGTGGTCGTCTCGGGTGTGTTGAAGTCGCTGTGGGCGTCGAGCCACACGACGCCGGGTGCGCCCTCGTGGAGGCCGGCCGTCACGCCCAAAGCCGCCAAGCAGCAGCTGCCGGAGAGAATCACCGGGAACGCGCCCTCGCCGGTGGCGGCGCTCACGTGATCGCCGACCCGGCGGATGAGCTCGAAGCAGCCCTCGGCCTCGTTCGAGAAGTCCTCGGTCAGCTCAACCAGCTCCGTCTCGACCGTCGCACCCGCGGCGCCGAGCGCCTCGGCGGCCCCGCACTCCAACAGTCGCTCGGGCCCTCGGCCGACTCCGTACCGGTGCCGGTCGAGCTCGTAGGGCACCGCGATGACGCTTACCGCGTCCACCCGGCGAACTCTACGCCGCGTCGCGATCCTGGTGGCGGACGAGATCGAGGAGCAGCTCTTCGGTGGGCAACTCCTCCGAATCGCCGCCGGGGTCGGCCACCGCCTCCGCGGCGCGCACGAGATCGATGGCGGTGGAGCGCACCTGAGCCACGATCTCCGCCAGGCCGAGATCGGGGTCGCCCTCGAAGCTCTGGGTCGCCTGAGCGGCGGCACCCGAGGCGTGCAGTCTTACCTCTCTGGCGTCCGGAGAGTCGTCGCCAAACTCGGCCGCGAGCGCCCACACGGCATAGCCCAGAGCACGTAGGGCCTGCGTCAACTCTTCGGGCGCCTCACCGCCGCCGCGCAGGTAGCGGCCCACGTGCCGCGCCAGGACGCGCGTGTTGCGCACCGCGAAATCGATGTGGCGCAGGCCCCGGGCGTAGCGCTCGATCTCCCCGCGGCTCGAGCGCCGCCCGGGTGAGAAGCGGGCGGTCTCGCGGCCGACGCTCACCGATTCCTCGAGCTCGCGCACACCATCGTCGATATCCCGCGCGGCCTGCAGCGCCGCCTCGGCCCGCGCGCTGTTGCGATCGGCCAGCGCCTCGGCCAGCTCCTCCATGGTTCGGCCGAGCTCGCCGAATATCGCCTGTGTCGATCGCCCCACCAGCAGGATGGGGTTCAGAGGGAAGGCGAGAGCGCTGATCGCCAGAGCCACGCCGCCTCCGACCAGCGCCTCCAGTAGGCGGCTGGGCGGCAGGCCTGCGCTGCTCGGCTCGATCAGCGAAAGCAGGATCGCCGAGACGGCGGCCTCGGTCACCAGCACCGGGCCGCCGCCGAGAATCACCGCGGCGCTCATCGCCAACACCACGAGAAGACCGAGCTGGAGCGGTCCCGTGCCGATCGCGACGATCAGCAGGTCCGCCACTCCGATGCCCAGCACCACGCCACCGATCAGCTCGATGGCGCGCTCCGGGCGCTGGCCGTAGGTGGCGCCGAGGGCGATCACGGCCGCGATCGATGCGAACACCGGCCGCTCCACGTCGAGCAGCAGCTTTGCCAGGTACCAGGCGGCAACGGCCGCGACCGCGGTCTGCAGGATGGGCCAGGCACGACCACGGAGGCGGTCGAGCGCTCGGCGCATGGTGAGGCGGCTGGATTGGACGTGCGTCATGGACCTGTCCAGAGTGCCACGCCTGCGTATGGAATCGTTAAAAAGCTAATGGCGCCACTAGAGGGCTGCCCACAGGTGCATGACGGCGTAGGAACGCCACGGACGCCAGGCCTTCCCCCCTGCGTCGGTGCTGTGACCAAGCCGCGCGAGCGCGTTTCGCAGGCCAACGTCTCCGGGCAGCCAGGCGTCGCGATCGCCCAGCGCGCGCATCGCGACGTAGGAGGCAGTCCAAGGGCCCACACCGCGAATGGCGCGCAGCGCGGACGGATCGGCGCCGGGGCTCAGATCGAGCCCGCCCTCGAGCGCCAACCGGGCCAGTGATCGCAGCGCCTCCCCGCGAGCGCGGGGGAAGGGAAAGAGCGCCGGGTCCGCGTTTGCGAACGCCGTAGCGGTGGGAAAGCGCCGAGTGAGGGGGTCCCCGCCGCGCAGCGGCTCCCCGAGCTGCCCGGCCAGGCGGCCCAGCACCGTCCGTGCGCCCGCCACCGAGATCTGCTGTCCCACGATGGCCCGCACGGCAAGCTCGAAACCGTCGACGGTGGAGGGCACGCGCAGTCCGGGCCGTCGCCGGACGAGCGGCCCGAGCACCGGGTCACGACCGAACTGAGCCTCCATGGCGGTGGGATCGGTGTCGAGGTCGAGCAGACGGCGGCATCGCGCCAGTGCGGCATCGCGATCGCCCTGATCCTCCAGCTCCAGCCGGCAGCGAACACCGTCGGCCTGCGGCGTGAGTTCGACGATCGCTCCGCCTCCGTCGAGCACCATCGAGCGGCGGTAGCTCAGCCCGTCGAGCGCCTCCACGCCCGGTATCGCCCGGGCGGCGAGGAAGGCGATCAGCGCCTCGCCGTCGAACGGCGGGTGAGAGGGCCGGAGCAGCTCGACCGGGCCGCTCACGGCCCGGTGATTCGCCGCGTCCCGCTCCGAGCGCGCACGGTCATGGGCGCCGGCGTACTGAGATCTCGACGGAGGCCGTGACGGTCACCGGCTCCGGAAGGGCGCGCACCGCCTCGTCGAGGATCGCCGGGTCGGCATGTGCGCCGCTCGGGCCCATGGCCACCAGGTCGCGCACGCCCGCCTGCCCGAGCTCGAGGGTCCATTCGAGCTCCGACTCTAGGGCCGGCCCGAGGTGCGGACCGAGCTTCGCGTCCAGGCGTTCGCGCTTGCGCTCGTCCACGCTGAGCAGATCGAGCGCCTCGACCAGCTCGATCAGGTGGCGGTCGGTGGGGATGACCACGATCAACGCGCCGCCCGGCTGCAGCACGCGTGCGAGCTCGGGACCGTCGCGCGGCGCGAACACGCTCAGGGCCAGCGCCGCCGCCTGGTCTCGCACGGGCAGCGGGCGCCAGGCGTCGGCGGCCACGGCCCCGACGCGCTCGTGCGCGCGGGCCGCGCGCCGCAGCGCGTGCTTGGACAGGTCGAGCGCCAGCCCCGAACGGCCGGGCAGACGGTCGAGCACCCTCGACAGGTACCAACCAGTGCCCGCCCCGAGGTCGAGGACGCTCCCGGCCGGCCCGTGCTCGAGCGTCCGCGCGGCGGTGGCGGCGAGCGTGTCGGCCAGCGGGTCGAAGTTCCCGGCACCGAGGAAGCGCTCGCGCGCCTCCACCATCTCGGCCGTGTCGGCGCTGCCGAGCTGAGCGTCGCCGGGCAGCAGGCTCAGGTAACCCTGGCGGGCGATGTCGAACGAGTGGCCGTTGGCGCATCTCACCGACGCCGCGCTCGTCTCCAGCGAGAGACCACAATGAGGGCAGCGCAGGAGAGCCAGCACGTCGTCGAGCATCGGTGCCAGGATCCCACCATGGGAAAGCGCAGCCGGCGGCGGGCCAAGGAGGACTCCCCGCCCGCCGCGTCCACCACCGACTACCCCGACGCCGAGGGCAACGTCCTCACCCTGCGCGACGAGCTGAGCGCCGGAACGCTGCGCAAGCTGAGCGATCTCGACGCCCGGCCCGCAGCCTCGGCCGAGGACCGTTGGCAGCGCCGCGCGGAGTTCCTATTCGAGCGCCTCGTGGTGCGCTGGGAGATCGCCGGGCTGCCGCTGGAGGGCCAGAAGGAGCTGCTGGGCCGCTACCGGATGGCGAGCTCGGACGAGCGGCAGCAGGTGCGGACGACGCTCGCCGAGCACCTGGCGGAGCGCCACCCCGAGGTCATGATCTAGGGAGCCCCCAACACCGGTTCGGGCTGACCCTTCATGGCCGCCGTACGCGCATCGCCCGCCGCGCGGGCCACGAGCGACAGTGGCGCCGCGGCCATCTCCACGAGCGACCGCAGCGCCGCGGCCACCGGCACCCGCGCGGCGGGCTGGCGGCGCGGCCGGCGTGGCTCGGGCCTGGGCTCGGGATCGGGTGGCTCGGGAATCTGCACGTTGGGGTTCTCCGGCGCCGGCAGCCCGCCCAGATCACCGCCCAGGAGACAGCCCTGCACCGCCTCGGCCAGCAGGCTCGCGCGAAACGCGTAGCCCTGTGCCGTGGCGTGGATGCGATCGCGCCCGAGCACCCCGGGGGTCGACATGGCGGCGGAGTGCCAGTCCATCACCTGCGCCCCGCTCTGTGCGGCGAAGGCCTCCACGACGGCGTTGAGCTCCGCGGTCGACGAGCCCCGTAGGTCGGGGCGGGCGATCGTCGCCACCACCATGCAGCGGCCGCCCGCCAACCCCTGCGCCGCCGCCAGGTTGGAGGCGAGAGTGGACGCGCTGAGATCGTTAGTACCCAGCGGAAACACGATCACCTCGTGGTCCGCGCGCAGCGTGGCTCCGAGCACGCGCAGCCCCGCGGAGCTCGAGCGGCTGCGCTCGGCATCGACCTCCACCGAGGCGCCGGCCAGCGCCTGGCGCAGGTACGGACCCGAGCCCACCTCGAGGCTGTCGCCCACCACCAGCACCGGTCCGGGGGTGTCCTGCGCGCTCGCCGGAGCGGCGGAGAGGACCGCCGCTACAGCAAGAATGGCCGCCGTGAGCTTCCCGACGATCGAGTTCGCGGCCTTCTTTGTGGTCGTGTTCGTCATCTCGTGGGCGCTGATGCCCCATCCGCGGGCGTGGCGCCCGTTCATTCTGGTTGCTTCCTACGTCTTCTACGGCTGGATCGACTGGCGCTGGGTCCTGCTGCTGATCGCCTCCAGTGTCGTGAACACCGTGGCGGGCCAGGTGATAGCCCGCTCACCGTCTCAACAGACTCGCAAGCGCGCCGTGACCGCCGCGGTCGTTTTCGACCTCGGACTTCTCGGCGTCTTCAAGTACCTCGGCTTCTTCGTTGAAGAGATTGATGGTGCATTCAGCTCGATCGGGCTGGGCTCGCCGCTGCCGCTGCTGCAGATCGTGCTGCCGATCGGCATCTCGTTCTTCACCTTCCAGGCCATCTCCTACGTGGTCGACGTGTACCGCGGCGAGACCCGGGCGGCCTCGCTCGGTGACGTGGCGATCCTGCAGGCCTTCTTCCCCCATCTCGTGGCCGGCCCGATCGTGCGAGCAAACGAGCTGCTTCCGCAGCTGCGCACCCCGCGCGATCCGCGCGAGGTGCTGGCCGGCCCCGGCCTATTTCTCATCGCGGGGGGCCTGCTCAAGAAGACGGTGGTCGCCGATGAGCTGGCCCGCAACATCGTCGATCCGGTGTTCAACGATCCCGGGGCGCATTCGGGGCCCGAGGTGGCGCTCGCCATCTACGGCTTCGCCGCACAGATCTACTGCGACTTCTCCGGCTACACAGACATGGCGATCGGGATTGCGCTGCTCCTGGGATTCCAGCTCCCCCAGAACTTCAACCGCCCGTACCTCGCCCTGAGCCTGCAGGATTTCTGGCGCCGCTGGCACATGACTCTGTCACGGTGGCTGCGCGACTACCTGTACATCCCGCTGGGCGGAAATCGCGATGGCGAGCGCCGTACCTACCGCAACCTCATGCTCACCATGCTGCTCGGCGGGCTGTGGCACGGAGCAGCCTGGACCTTCCTGATCTGGGGCGGCATCCACGGGACCGCGCTCTCACTCGAGCGCTGGGCGCGCGCACGCTGGGAGGGGTTCCGCATGCCCGTGTGGCTCGCTTGGCTGATCACCTTCAACGTGGTCTGCCTGGCCTGGGTGTTCTTCCGCTCACCCGATCTGAGCACCGCCTTCGCGATGCTGGGGGGCCTGTTCGCCGGCGGCCCCTCCCCGCTCGTGACGGTCCCTATGGTTCTCCTGACCGTGGGTGCGATCGGCCTCCAGGCCGTGCCTGGCCGTAGTTGGGAAAAGGCGGAGGCTTGGCTGGTCACCCGACCCGTGGCCGCCCAGGGGATCGCGTTCGGCCTGCTGATAGTGGTCGCGGATGCCGCCGTCGGACAGGAGGGCGTGGCCCCGTTCATCTACTTCCAGTTCTGAGCCAGTGAATCCACGATCAAGCAGACACCTCACCATGCCGGCCGGCCGGGTGCTCGGCGTGGTGCTTATCGCCCTGCTCGTGGCGGCCCTCTTCAACTCGGAGGCGATCGTGCGGGCGGGGGAGAGCATGCAAGGGGGAAACACGCGCGACGTGGTGCTGTCGGTGGCCCGGCCGCTCGACGACGTGGCCGGTACGGTCGGCCTTCATCTGCCCCGAGAGGGATTCGACAAGGCCTTCGGCCAGGAGCCGAAGACGGCCGAGGGCACCGAGCTCGAGCAGGGATCCACCGCGATCCTGCGTCAGGCCCCGAAGGGCAGGCGCGTCGAGAAGACCTTCCCGCAGCCCACCCCGACCAGCCCCATCGAGGTGTTCGTAACCGGGGACTCCCAGGCGCTGTTCATCGGCGAGCTGCTGACCGACGAGCTGCCCGACGACCTGTTCAACGTCGAGGTGAGCCCGCGCAATTCCACCGGCCTGACCAACCCCGAGTTCTTCAACTGGGAGATCAACGCCCAGCAGGAGGTCTCGACGCGACAGCCCGGAGCGGTGGTGATGATCATGGGCGGCAACGACGGCTTCAACGTGGTCGGCGAGGACGGTCAGCTGTACGGGCCGCAGGATCCGGAGTGGCAGACCGAGTACGCGCGCCGCGCCGCCGTGGTGATGCGCGAGCTCGGCTCGAACGGCAAGCGCCCGGTCTACTGGCTTCCGCCCCCCACGGCGCGCGATGAGACCTTCAACGGGATCTACCAGACCCAGAACCGCGCTATCGAGCAGGCCGCCGCGGCGGTGCCCGGCGTGCGCTACGTGGACATCTACAGCACGATCAACGACGGCCGCTACAGCGACGATCTCAAGATCGACGGCCGGAAGGTGCTGGCGCGCCAGTCCGACGGCGTGCACTTCTCGCGCGAGGGCGCAATCGTTCCCACCCGGCTCGTGGTCAAGGCGATGGCCAAGGACTACCGGGCACTGCGTGAGAACGGCGATGCGGCGCCTTAGTCAGGCTCTGGGCGTCCTCCTGCTCGCCCTTGCGCCGGCCGCACCGGCGAGCGCCGAGGGCTTGAGCCGCCGACTGCTCGTGAACGGCGATTCGCTCGCCGTCGGCACCCAGCCCTACATCCCGCTCGCGCTGCGGCGCTGGAAGGTCACGCAGTCGACCGCCGTCAGCCGGCACGCCTACGAGGGCGCGAGCGTCATGCGCGCCTATGGGCGCGGGCTCCCCCGCGTGATCCACGTCAGCCTGGGCACCAACGACGACCCGCGCTCGGTGAGCGCCTTTCGCTCGGCAATTCGCGAGGTGATGGCCGTGGCCGGGCCGAGGCGCTGCGTGGTGTGGGCGAACATCGTGCGCCCACCGGTGGCGGGCGCGAGCTACGCGGGTTACAACCGGGCACTCGCGCAGGAGTCACGACCGCGCCAGAACCTGCGCGTGGTCAACTGGGCCAGGCTGGTGAGCGAGAACTCGCACTGGCTCGCCGGTGACGGCGTGCACGTTTCGGCCGAGGGCTACCAGGTGCGTGCCCGCACGGTGGCGCGCTCGGTGCGCCGCTGCCGCTGAGTCGATGACCGGCGTCTTGAAAAAGCGGGCAACCAAGATGGACGCGCCCGTGTTGTCGGCTTTGTGACTCTGCCGTAACGCGGTTTGGAGGCCGCTGTGGTCGATTTACCCCCGGTATAGGGGTGCAAAGCGACAATGCTCCTCACCGAGCGACCACGCCGAGCCCGCCCGACCGCGGGTGTTACATCACCGCTACGGAAGTGACGGCGCGGGCGGCGGTCTCCGACCCTGGTTGCTGCCGTTCAGGGCGCCGGCCCCGGCAGGCGGCCGCTCGCGCAGCGCCAGGCCCGCGCCAGCGGGCGAACCCGACCCAGCCCCACTAATTGAGCGAGGGGTCCGCCGGCATCGTGGAGAGCAGCCGGTAGCTGCCGCCCTTGCGCCGCAGGGCATCGGACCAGATGTCGCCGTCGGCGAAGGCGTCGCCGGCCTCCGCCGGCGTGACCACCCACGCCTCCTGCTCGAGCTCGTCGTCGAGCTGCCCGGGGCCCCAGCCCGTATATCCGGCGAATACGCGAATGCGCTGCAGCGAGGCGTTGTCGGCGTCTGGGTCGAGAGTGCCAACCGCTCCCACCACCCGAGTCCCGGCGTCGGCCGGATCGGCGAACTCGCCCAGGGCGACGACGGACTGGGGCGCCACCGGCCCGCCGATGCGAACGACTTCCTCGTCGTCGGCCAGCTCCGCCAGCTGCGGAACAGCGTCGGCCACGTACATCTCGGACTCGCGATTGAGTACCACGCCCATCGCGCCGTCCGGCGTGTGCTCGATCACCAATACGACCGTGCGGCGGAAGTAATCGTGCAGCAGCAGGCGCCGCGATCAGGAGGTGTCCACGCAGGCTGTCGGCCATGGCGGTTACATTCTCCCCATGAACGCAAAGCTGGACACCGGTCGGGTCTTCGAGCGCATCTTCTCTTTCTACGGGAGCCAGTTCACGCTGCTGATCCCGGCGGCGCTGCTTCTGTTCATTCCAATTGCTCTTCTCAACGGGCTGCTGCTGTCGAGCGGAGGCCTTCTCCTGGGGCTGCTGAGCGGCGCGCTGAGCCTGATCGCCACGTTCTGGTACCAGGGCATGGTCGTCGAGGCCACGCGCGACATCCTCGACGGCCGGCGCGACCACACGATCGGATCGCTGTTCAGCTCGGCCGTCGCCGTTCATCGCGCCGCTGATCGCCGTCGGCATCCTGGCGGGAATCGGCATCGCGATCGGGTTCGTCCTGCTGATCATCCCCGGCCTCTTCCTGCTCACCATCTGGGCGGTCATCGTCCCGGTGATCGTCATCGAGCGCGCGGGCGTTTTCGACTCCTTCGGGCGCAGCCACCAGCTCGTGCGCGGCAGCGGCTGGCAGGTATTCGGCGTAATCGTCGTGATCTTCCTGGTCACCTTCATAGTCCGGGCGATCATCGGACGCGATCATCGGCGGCATCAGTGACGACTCCTTCGCCGGCTACGCCGTCGCCGACCTGATCGTCAACGTGATCCTGGTGCCGCTGAGCGCACTGGCGGCCACCGTCATGTACTTCGAGCTGCGCCGTGTGAAGGGCGACGCGCTGCCCGAAGAGGGGGGCGCGCCCTCGCCGCTGCCGCCACAGGAAGGGCCTCCGCCGGCCAGCGCACGTGTCCGAGCGGCCGCCCGAGCCCTCCGACGCGCCGCCCCAGGAGGGCGGCCCGGAAGCTCCACCGGCAGGGCCGCAGGCACCAGCTCGCTGATGCGCGTCCTCTCCGTCGTCCACCACCGCAATGCGGCGGCGGGCGTCTTCGGCGAGCCGGCCCGGGTCGCCGGCCACCGGCTTGTCGAGTGGATTCCGCACGAGGAGGACCCGCCCGCGCTCGACGGGTTCGACGCCGCCATGGTCTTCGGCGCGTATGCGCAGGTCGACCAGCAGGACATCTATCCATGGCTGCGAGCGGAGAAGGAGCTGGTGCGGGCGCTGCTCGAGCGCGGAACGCCGCTGCTCGGCGTCTGTTTTGGATCCCAACTGCTGGCCGATGCCTGCGACGCGGTGGTTCGCCCGGCCGAGCGCCCCGAGATCGGCTGGAGCGAGATCGAGCTGACCCCCGAGGGGCGCGAGGACCCCGTGCTCGGCTTCCTGCCCGAGCGCTTCGAGGGTTTCGGCTACCACCACTACGAGTGGCTGCTGCCGCCGGGCGCGGTCGCGCTTGCGCGCAGCGCGGCGTGCCTGCAGGCCTTTCGCCTCGAGGACCGGCCCGTCTGGGGAGTCCAGTTCCATCCCGAGGTCACGCACGCCGATCTCAGCTCGTGGCTCGACACCTGGCACGACGACCCGGGCGCGGTGGCCACGGGCCTCGATCCCGAGGCCATCCGCACCGAGAGCGCGGTGAAGATCGACGCCTGGAACGCGGTGGGACGGGGAATCTCGGCGCGCTTTCTCGCCGCTGCGGCGGGAACCCTGCTCGAGCGTTAGTCCTCTAGTGCTCGTCGCGAGGAGTTAGGTAAGCCCCGGCCAGGCCGCCGTCGACCAAGAAGGTCGACGCGTTCACGTAGGTGGAATCGTCGCTGGCCAGGAACAACACGGCCCGCGCCATCTCGCTCACGTCGGCAAAGCGCCCCGGGGGCAGGTGCTCGAGGCGCCGCCCCGCCTTCTCGGGATCGTTGGCGTACAGCTCCTGGAGCAGCGGCGTGTTCACCGGACCGGGGCAAAGGGCGTTCACGCGGATGCCCTTGCGGGCGAACTCGACCCCCAGCTCGCGCGACATCGCCAGCACGCCGCCCTTGGATGCGGTGTAGGAGATCTGGGAGACCGCGGCGCCCATCACAGCAACAAAGGAGGCGGTGTTGATGACCGAGCCGCCACCGTTGTCGAGCAGGTGGGGGATGCCGAACTTGCAGCAGAGGAAGACCGACTTCAGGTTGACGTTCTGCACCTTGTCCCAGGACTCGACCGAGGTGTCGAGGATCGAGGCGTCGTCGTCGGGAGAGATGCCCGCGTTGTTGAACAGCACGTCGATCTTGCCGAACCGCTCGCGAGCCTGCGTGTACACGCCCTCCACAGCGGCGGGATCGGTCACGTCGGCCTTGATGGCCAGGTCGCTCACGGCATCGTCGCTGAGGTCGACACCGACCACCTTCGCCCCCTCCTGCTGGAAGAGCCGGGTGGTCTCGGCCCCGATGCCGCTCGCCGCGCCCGTGATCACGGCGACCTTGCCGTCCAGGCGTCCGGCCATCAGGCCTCCTCTGTCGCGTAGTAGACGTTCTTGAGCTCCGTGTAGTGCTCGAGAGCGTGCGGCCCGAGCTCGCGGCCGGTGCCCGACTGCTTGAAGCCGCCGAACGGCGTGGACACGCGCACGGAGGTGTTCGAGTTGATCGAGATCACGCCGGTGTCGACGGCGCGCGCCACCCGCAGCGCCTTGGCGCCGTCGCGGGTCCAGACCGAGCCCGACAGGCCGTAGATGGTCTCGTTGGCCAGGCGGATCGCCTGAGCCTCGTCGTCGAAGGGGATCACGCAGGCCACCGGCCCGAAGATCTCCTCGCGCGCCGCGCGGTCCCCGTTGGAGACCGGGCACAGAACGGTGGGCGCAAACCAGAAGCCCTTGCCCTCGGGCGCGCTGCCGCGGAATGCCACCGGCGCCTCGCTGTCGACGTAGGAGGCAACGGTCTCGCGCTGAGCGGCGGAGATGAGCGGGCCCATGTCGGTCGAGTCGTCGAGCGGGTCTCCCACCGTGATGTCCCCGACGGCGTCCTCCAGCGCGGACATGAAGCGATCGAGCGCCGGTCGCTCCACGAGGATGCGCGAGCGCGCGCAACAATCCTGGCCGGCGTTGCCGAAGACCGCGCTGGGGGCGGCGGCCGCCGCTTTCTCGAGGTCGGCGTCGGCGAACACGACGTTGGCCGACTTGCCGCCCAGCTCGAGCGTCACCCGCTTGATGGTCTCCGAGGCGCGCGCCGCTATGCGCCGCCCTACCTCCGTCGAGCCCGTGAAGGCGACCTTGGCCACGTCGGGGTGCTCGACGATCCGCTCGCCCACCACGCGGCCGCTCCCCACCACCACGTTGAACACGCCTTCGGGGATGCCTGCCTCGACCACGATCTTCTCCAGCTCCAAGGCGGTGAGGGGCGTGAGCTCCGCCGGCTTGAGCACGATCGTGTTGCCGGCGGCTAGCGCCGGCCCGACCTTCCAGGACGCGATCGCCATCGGGAAGTTCCAGGGCGTGATCAGGCCCACCACTCCGAGCGGCTCGCGGAAGGTGAAGTCGAGGCCGCCGTCCACGGGGATCGTGTCCCCGAGCAGGCGCTCGGGGGCGCCCGCGTAGTAGTTGAAGACGTCGGCCACCATGCCGGCCTCGCCGCGCGCGTCGGAAATCGGCTTACCCACGTTGCGGGCTTCGAGGCGTGCGAGGTCCTCGACGCGCTCGCGGACCTTCGCCGCCACGCTGCGCAGGAGCTCGGCACGCTCGGCCGCCGGCACCCGCTTCCAGCCCGGAAACGCCTCCCTGGCCCGCGCGATCGCCTCGTCGGCCTGCTCGACGCCCGCCTGCGGGAGCTCCGCCATCACATCCTCGGTGGCGGGCTCCACCACCTTCACCAGCGCCTGGGTGCTCACGAAACCGCTCAAAACCTCCACGTAAAAGGACTGCCCGCGAGACCTTTACCATTGCACGGATCACGATGTCAAGCACGCCACCGATCATCGGCATCTGCGCCGTCAAGGAGCGGGCGCGCTGGGCCTTCTGGGACCAGACCGCTCATCTGGCGGCCGACACGTACGTGAGCGCCCTGCAGGACACCGGCGCCCTGACCGTTCTGCTGCCGGTCGCCAAGGGCCCCCCGGAGGCGCTGCTCGACCGGCTCGACGGGCTGATGCTGATCGGCGGCGCCGACCTCGACCCGGCGATCTACGGGCAGGAGCGCTCGGAAGCCACCGAGAACACCTACCCCGACCGCGACGAGTTCGAGCTTGCGCTGACCCGCGCCGCGGTGGACAAGGGGCTCCCCTATCTCGGCATCTGCCGAGGCATGCAGCTTCTCAACGTCGCGCTCGGTGGGACGATCAACCAGAACCTCGTTTCGGACGACGGCACGAACCCGCATCGGCGCATCGTCGGAACCTTCGTCGGCACCGAGCACGACATCGACCTCGATCCCGGCTCGCTGGTGGCCCGGGCGGCGGGTGAAGAGGTGCACGAGGCCCGCTGTCATCACCACCAGGCGATCGATCGGCTGGGCAGCGGCCTGGTGGTGACCGCGCGGGCCCGCGACGGCGTGCCCGAGGCGATCGAGCTGTCAGACGACGACCGCTGGGTGCTGGGTGTCCAGTGGCACCCCGAGGCGGGCGACAAGCGCCAGCTGTTCAACGCCTTCGCCGAGGCCGCCGCTCAGTGGGCGGGCTCGGCGGCGCTTCGGTAGTCGCGCGCCGCCTCCACCAGCGATGCGATCACGCGGCTGCGCTGATCCTCCTCCGGATGCCATAACACCCCGAGCGCGTAAGCCTTGGTGGGCACCTCGATGGCCTCGATCACGTCGTCCTCGACGGCCCAGCCAGAGATCGTCACGTGCTCGCCCAGCTCGGCGACGCCCTGGTGATGGTGTGACTTCACCGCGCTGGACGTCGACCCCACCGCGCGGGCCGCGAGGGTGTCGCCGCTGATCCGAACCTCGTGGTCGGCGAAGTTGCCCGGCGTATGGCGGTGGCGCTCGCTGCCGATCGTGTCGGGAAGGTGCTGGGCCAGCGTCCCCCCGCAGGCCACGTTGAGCAGCTGCATGCCCCTGCAGATACCGAGCACGGGCATGCCGCGCTCCAGCGCGGCGTGGCTGAGGGCGAGCTCGAAACGGTCGCGCTCGGGGCGGCTGCCCTTGGTCTCGGGGTGAGGCTCGGCTCCGTAGCTGGCGGGATCGATGTCGGAGCCCCCGGCGAGCATCAGCCCGTCGAGGAGATCGATCATCTCGCCCGGTCGTTCGGCCGCGGCATCATCCGGCGGCAGCAGCAGGGCCATGCCGCCCGCTGCCTGCACCGCGAGCGCGTAGGAACGCGGCGATACGTTCGCCAAGATCGTCCACGCTCCCCAGCTGGCCTCCTCGATGGCGCCGCAGATGCCGATGACCGGCCGGCTCAAGCTCAAAGGCGTTCGAAGCCCCGGAACTTCTCCCAGTCGGTGACCGTGGCTTCGTAGGCATCAAGTTCCACGCGCGCGCGGTTTAGGTAGTGCTCGATCACCTCTTCCCCGAACGCCTCGCGCGCCATGTCCGATTCGGCGAACAGGTCGCGCGCCGCGTACATGGTGTGCGGCACGTGCGGCTTGTCCGACTCGTAGGCGTTGCCCTCGAGGGCGTCCTCGAGCTCGAGCTCGTTCTCGACCCCGTGCAGGCCGGCGGCGATCATCGCCGACAGCGCCAGGTAGGGGTTCACGTCCGCGCCGGGCAGGCGGTTCTCGAAGCGGAGCCCGGGCCCGTGACCCACGACTCGCATGGAGCAGGTCCGGTTGTCCTCGCCCCAGGCCACCGCCGTGGGGGCGAAGGAGCCCTTCACGTAGCGCTTGTAGGAGTTGATGTTGGGCGCGAAGAACAGCGTGAGCTCACGCAGGCAGGCCAGCTGTCCGGCCAGGAAGCGATGAAAGAGCGCCTCGTCGCCGGCGAACACGTTGTCGCCGCTCTCGTCCTGGAGCGAGCAGTGAATGTGGCACGAGTTGCCCTCACGCTCGTCGAGCTTGGCCATGTAGGTGATGGCCATGCCCTCCTGCGCGGCGATCTCCTTGGCGCCGGTCTTGTAGATCACGTGATCGTCCGCCGCGTGCAGCGCGTCGTTGTAGCGGAAGTTGATCTCGTGCTGGCCGAAGTTGCACTCGCCCTTGGAGTTCTCGACCGGCATGCCGGCGCCCGCCATGGAGTTGCGGATGCGGCGGATCAGCGGCTCCACGCGCGCGGTGCCGAGCATCGAATAGTCGACGTTGTACTGGTTGGCCGGCTCGAGATCGCGGTAGGCCTTGTTCCAGGCCTCCTCGTAGGTGTCGCGGAAGACGATGAACTCGAGCTCGGTGGCCGCCGTGGCCTTCCATCCCCGCTCGGCCAGCCGGGCGAGCTGGCGGCGCAGGATCTGGCGCGGGGAGGCCACCACATCGGAACCGTCCTCCCAGACGAGATCGGCCATCACCAGCACGGTGCCCTCGTGCCAGGGGACGGGGCGCAGGGTGTCCATGTCCGGCTTCATCACGAAGTCGCCGTACCCGCGCTCCCAGCTGGACATGGCGTAGCCGTCGACGGTGTTCATGTCGACGTCCACGGCGAGCAGGTAGTTGCAGCCCTCGGCGGCGTGGCTCACCACCTCGTCGAGGAAGTGGTTGGCGGTCAGGCGCTTGCCCTGCAACCGGCCTTCCATGTCGGCGATCGTGAGCAGCACGGTGTCGACCGTGCCCTCTCCAACTTGCTGTCGAAGCTCGTCGAGGGTCATGTGGCGCGAGCGTATCCGATAGGAATCCGTCCTTGCTTCTTCTTGGAATCGATGAGGGGACCACGGGCGTCAAGGCGGCGCTGTTCGACGAGCGCCTTCGCCCCGTGCGCGAGGCCCGGCGCGACAAGGTCAATCGGCACCCGCAGGCGGGGTGGGTCGAGCAGGATGCCGAGGAGGTGCTCACGGCCGTTGTCGAAGCCGTGGCCGAGCTGCTGGCCGAGGCGCCGGGCGACGTCGTGGCCTGCGGGCTCGACCATCAGGGCGAATCGGTGCTGGCCTGGGATGCCGAGACCGGTGCGCCGCTCACGCCCATCGTCGTGTGGCAGGACAAGCGCTCCTCCGAGGTGCTCGCGGGCCTCGGCGAACACGAGGCGGAGATCCAGGGGCTGAGCGGCCTCCCGTTCGACCCCTACTTCTCGGCGGCCAAGCTGGCGTGGCTGCTGGAGCGAGACGAGGGCGTGCAGCGGGCCCGCGAAGCGGGCACCCTGCGCATGGGCACGGTCGACTCCTTCCTGTGCGACCGCCTCGGCGCCGGCTTTGCCACCGACGCCTCCACCGCGTCGCGCACACAGCTGCACGCGCTGGGCCGCCCGGGCTTCGACGCCCGGCTGGCCGAGCTGTTCGGGGTGCCGCTCGACGTGCTGCCCGAGGTGCGTGACACCGCGGGCGAGCTCGGCGTACTGAGCCACGAGTCGTGGCCGGTCGAACTTCCGCTGTGCGGTCAGGTGGTGGACCAGCAGGCCGCCCTGGCGGGCGCCGGCTGCGTCGTGCCCGGCCGCGTGAAGGCCACCTACGGCACCGGCGTATTCGTGCTCGGCCACGTTGGCGATGAGGTGCCGAAGCCGGCCGGCGGCCTGCTGCCCACGGTGGCCTGGTCGCTCGACGGGCGGACCGAATACGCGATCGACGGAGGAGTGTTCGCGGCGGGGGCGATGCTCGAATGGATGTGCCGCGAGCTGGGGCTGGCCGCGCGCCCGGCGGAGCTGGCGGAGCTGGCCCGGGAAGCCGACGACAGCGCCGGGGCCCGCGTGCTGCCCGGACTGGCCGGCATCGGCGCCCCGTGGTGGAAGCCGGAGGCCCGCGCGGTGTTGGCCGGGCTGCACGGCGGGACCACCCGCCAGCACGTGGCCCGCGCGGCGCTGGAGGGCATCGCCTGGCGCGTGGCCGACGTGGTGGCCGCGATGCAGGAGACCGTGGACGTGGCCTCGCTGCGCGTGGACGGCGGGCTGACCAACGAGCCACTGCTTCTGCAGCTCCAGGCCGACGCGAGCGGCGTGCCGGTGGAAGCCGCGGGCGCCGACGCAACGGTGCTGGGCTCCGCGGTGCTGGCCGCGGTGGGCTCGGGCACGATCGGCTCGCTGGCCGAGGCGGCGGAGCTGCTGCCGGTGGACCGGCGGGTGGAGCCGGCGCGGGACCGCGCTTGGCGCGAGGCAGAGCATGGGCGCTGGCGGGAGTTCGTGGCCGCCGCGGCAGAGCTGCGCTGAACTGCAGCAATAAGGGGGTGAATTCGACTGGAGTGGTCGACTTTACCCCCGCATAGGGGTGAAAGTGGACCACTGTGGAATCGAGCACTAGCCGGGTTGGCGCGCCGTTCTCACGGAGTGGTCACTCGGCGGGAGTTGTTGCGCGCCGGGATCAGCGCCAAGGAGGTTGAGGGCCGCCTGCGGTCGGGTGCCCTTATAGCTGTCTTTCGCGCCGTCTACCGCGTCGGCCACACGGCGCCCAGCGTCGAAGCGCACTACATGGCCGCGGTGAAGGCCTGCGGCGCGGGGCACTGCTGAGCGCCGAGCGGCAGCGCATCTCCTTGGCATCGCTCAAGGCCCGGCGCCGCGCGCCCGCAAATCACCGCCCCGGGCAAGCTGCGCGTGCAAGGGGTGAGAACCCACCGCGGACACCGCCAAGGCACGATCTGGAGCGGCATCCCGGTGACCACTCCGGCCGAGACCCTCGTCGACCTGGCTGCTGCCGTAGACGAGGCAGAGCTGGCCCGCGCCTGCCACGAAGCCGGCGTGCGCCACCACACCACGCCGAACAGGTCGAAGCAGTGTTGGTGCGGCGGCCGAAGACGCCCGGTGCGGCCAAGCTGCGCCGCGTCCTGCGCGGCGAGGTCAACGTGACCCTGAGCGACCTCGAAAAGCGCTTCCTCGAACCGGCTGCGCAGGCGCCGGGCTTCCCCTTCCGCGGACGAATCGCGTGGCGGGCAGCAGCCGGGTCGACTGCCGTTGGCCCGCACCTCGGCCTCACCGTCGAGCTCGACAGTTACCGCTACCACCGCTCCCGCCACGCCTGGGAGCAGGACCGCCGCCGTGAACGGGAGGCTTACGCTCGCGGCGACGAGCTCCGCCGTTACACCTACGGCGACGTCTTCGAGAGCCCGGCGCCAATGCTCGCCGAGCTGCGAGCGCTGCTCACGCCTGCGCCGTCGGCTCTTCCTTCTCCTCGGTGATTCCCAGGCCCTCGTCGAAGCCGATGGTTGCGACCGGGCCCTTGTAGGTGTTCTTCGCGCTGACGAGCCACCAGATGCCCACCGCCGCGATCACAGCCAGCACCATCAACGGCGAGTAGTTGACCGCCGACCAGGTGAACTCGTCGTTCCAGAACACCCCGGCCGGGGTGAACGGCAGCGAGAAGATGACCACGCAGATGATCACCCAGATCACGGCGATGGTGTTGACCCACTTGTACTTCGCGCCGAGCGTCCAGGATCCCGGCTCGAAGTCGTCGCCGGCCCGCAGGCGCAGGTACACCGGCGTCACGTAGGCGATGTACAGGCCGATCACGGCGATCGAGACGACTGCGAAGAACGCCACCGGGATGCCGGCCTCGTTGCTGGTCAAGGCCGGCAGCGTGATCAGCGCCGCCAGGCCGCACGAGGCCAGCACGGCGGCCACGGGCACGCGGTTGCGGTTGACCGAGCTCCAGAGCTGCCAGCCCGGTACGGCGCGGTCGCGCGAGAAGGCGTAGAAGGTGCGCGAGCAGCTGGTCACGCAGGCCATGCCGCAGAAGAACTGGCCGATCGTCGAGATCAGGATCACGATCTCCGCCCAGCCCGAGCTCATCGCGCTGGTGAAGATCGGAATCGAGCCGCCGGCCGCCGCCTCGGTGTCGACCGCCGCGAAGGTGATCGCGAGCAGCACGAACCAGCCGATCACCGCGGAGAAGAACACGGACTGCCAGACGCCCTTGGCCGCCGCCACCTCGGCGTCCTTGGTCTCCTCGGACACGTGGGCAGACGCGTCGTAGCCGGTGACCGTGTACATCGTGAGCAGGAAGCCGACTGGGAGCACGTAGAACCAGAAGAACAGGTTCGAGTTCGACCCGTCCGAGAAGCCCGAGTTGTTGAGCGTGTCCGTGAATACGAAGTCAGCGCTCTGATGGCGGTCGGGCGCGATGATCAGGATCAGGATGATGATCGCCACACCGACCACGTGCACGCCCACGGAGATGTTGTTGAACAGGGCTACCAGGTGCGCTGAGTAGATGTTGATCAGCGCGTGCAGGGCCATGATGATCACGAACAGCACGAAGATCTCGTCGAGCTCGGGCGTGCCGGTGAAGTTGACGATGATGTTTAGGTCCCAGAGGCTGAACAGGTTGGCCGCGAAGGTCGCGCAGGCGTAGTCCACCGACGCGACCACGGCGATCAGGCCGATCACGTTGAACCAGCCGGTGAACCAGGACCAGCTCGGACCGCCGAGCTTGGCCGCCCACCAGTAGGGGCCGCCGGCGGTGGGATAGGCCGAGCACAGCTCCGACATCGAGAAGGCGACCGTGAGGACCAGCGCGCAGATGATCGGCCAGCCCCACGAGATCGCGATCGGGCCGCCGTTGTTGAACGCCTGGCCATAGGTCGTGAAACAGCCGGCCAGGACCGAGATGATCGTGAAGGAGATCGCGAAGTTGGAGAACGAGCTCCATACGCGACTGAGGTCCTGCTTGTAGCCGAGCTCGGCAAGCCTCTCTTCGTCCCTATCGCGATGCGCAGTCTCATCAGCCACGGGCGTCGTCTCCTCCTCGATAGACCGCTCGGAGCGCCACTTACCGGACCAAATGGTGTGACGCTCCGACCTTCTCGGCCGCGACTGTATGCCAGACCACGGACGGACGCAAGCGATGGTTTTTAGCGTGCGAGTGCGCCAATCACCTCCTGCCACCACGCTCGAGCCGTCTCGTCGGTCTCACGCGCGAGGCGGCGGCGGGCGTACGCCTGCAGCTGACGCGCACCGCCGGCTGCGAGCGTCGGGCCGGTGAGCGCATAGCGGCCATCGGCCAGCGACAAAAGCGCCCCGCGCCGGTCGCGACGCGTGCGCAGGTGCTCGACCACGCCAACTCCGAGCAGCTCGTCCGGTGAGGCGGGGTCCCCGTCAGCCTCCTCGTCCCAGGGCCGGGAGGTGAACACCCCCGAGGCACCGATGAGCTCGCGTGGGGCCTTCGCCTCCTCACCGATCGGTCCGTGCCGCCAGCGCTCGAGCAGCTCCGTCATCCGCGCCGCCACCTCGCTTCGCACCACCACGTGCAGGCGATCATCGGCCTCCACGCGCGTCGACCCGCGCGGCAGCACGGCCTCGCTCCCGCGCACGATCACGGTGACCAGCGCGTCGCGCGGCAGTTCCAGCTCGCGCACCCGCCGGCCGGCGATGGCGTCGTCGGAGCCCACCGGGTACTCCATGATCTCGGCCCCGAGGCGCCGGATCGTGCCGGTCTCGGCCAGCGGCCGGGGCAGCGCGGGTTCGTTCGTGGTCACGCCCAATCGGGCGGCCAGAGGCTCGAACGTGGCTCCCTGCAACAGCGTGGAGAGCACCACCGCGAAGAAGATGATGTTGAAGAAGACGCCCTCGGAGCCCGGGACATGCGTCGATCACGGGAAAGGTCGCCAGCACCACGGGCACGGCCCCGCGCAGGCCGGCCCAGCCCAACACGATCTTCTCGCGCACAGAGAACGCGTCGAGGGCCGTGCCGGCGAACGTGGCAACCGGCCGCGCGACGAACAGAAGCACGAGCGCGAGCACCGTGCCCTCTACCCACACGTCGTCCAGCCGGGACGGGAACACGAGCAGCCCGAGCGCCAGGAACATGACGATCTGCGCGACCCAGCCGAGACCCTGGTGGAAGACGGTGACGGTGCGCTTGGCCGGGATGTTGGCCGAGCCGAGCGCCAGGCCGGCGAGGTAGACGGCGAGAAAGCCCGAGCCGTGCAGGGCATCGGCCACGCCGAACGCGAGTGCGGCACTGGCCAGGGTGGCCACCGGGTAGAGCCCAGGGGTGTCGAGGCGCGCGCGGCGCAGCCCCTGCACCGAGAGCCAGCCCACCGCCACCCCGGCCGCGAGCCCGATGCCGACCTCGACCCCGAACAGCAGCGCCATGTCGACCAGGCCGTAGTCGGGCTCCTGAATCCACTCGACGAAGCCGATCACCAGCAGCACGGCCACGGGATCGTTGAAGCCCGCCTCGCCCTCGAGCGTGTGAGCCAGCCTGCGGCGCAGAGTCGACCCGCGCAGGATCGAGAACACCGCTGCGCCGTCCGTGGAGGCGATGATCGAGCCCAGCAGCAGCCCCTCGAGCGTGCTGAACCCGAATAGCCACGCCGCCGCAAGCCCGGTGATCGCGGCGGTGACGAAGGTGCCCACGAGCGCCAGCCCGAGCGCGGGGCGCAGGACCGGGCGGATGGCGTCGAACCCGGCCGTGAGCCCACCCTCGAACAGGATCAGGGCCAGCGCCACGACGCCGATCGTGCGGGCGAACTCGTAGTCGTCCTGGCCGCGGCCGAACTCGATCCAGCCCGCGCCGTCGGAGCCGATGACCATGCCGAGCGCAAGGAAGAGCAGCAGGCCGGGCAGCCGTACGCGTGCGGCCAGCAGCGACCCGGCGATGCCGGCGGCCAACAGCGCACCGGCTACGAGAATCAGCTCGCCGTCGCTCATGTTGCGAACGAGCCTCGCAAAGTTGACAGGCCCGCCGCTCGCACCATAGGGTCCCGGCCTATTGGACTAGACCAATTCAGGAAGAGGACGGAGCGCCCGGCCTGGGTCATTATCGAAGAGCGCCTGGCGGAGCTGATCGAGTCGTCGGCGATCGAGCTCGGAGAGCGCCTCCCCTCCGAACGAGATCTCGCGGAGAGCTTCGGCGTGTCGCGCATGACGGTGCGCCAAGCGCTCGGATCCCTGGAGGCGCGAGGCCTGGTCGAACGCGGCGTGGGCCGCGGGACCTTCGTCCGGCGCGCGAAGATCGAGCACGACCTCATGCGCGTGGCCGGCTTCAGCGAGGTGGTCGAGCGCCAGGGCCTGGCGCCCGGCGCCAGGGTGCTGTCGGTCGACGAGCGGCTGGCCCCGGCCGGCGTGGCCCGGGCGCTGGGGCTCGTGGAAGGCGCACTCGTGGTGCGGATCGAGCGCGTCCGGCTCGGAGGCGGGGTTCCCCTCGCGTTGGAGGACTCCTGGATTCCCACCGGCCGCTTCCCCGGTTTCGCCTCGCACGACCTCGGGGGCTCGCTCTACGCGCTCATGCGCGACGAGTACGGCCTCGAGCCCGTCCGCGCGATCGAGCGCCTCGAGCCCGTGAACGCCCGGCGTCACGAAGCCACGGCGCTCGAGATCTCCGAGCGTGCGCCGCTCATGCTCGTTGAGCGGACCGCGTCGGCGGCAGACGGCACCGTGGTCGAGTTCGCCCGCGACCGCTGGCGAGGCGATCGCGTCAAGTTCACGATTCAGGTTTCGGCCCGGGCCCTGACCGAGGCCTAGATCCAGCATGCACGAAGAGATCTCGATTCCCGAGCTGACCGAGGTGATCGCCCGGTTGTCGGCGCTGCTCGGGCCGCGTGAGGGTGGGATCAGGCCGCTGGACGGCGGCATCACAAACCGAAATTTCCGTGTGATCTTCGGAGGCGACGACTACGTCGTGCGCCTGCCCGGCAAGGACACCAACCTGTTGGGCATCGATCGCGAGGCCGAATGCATCGCCAACGAGCGCGCCGCGGAGCTCGGCCTCGCCCCAAAGGTCGCCGCGAAGCTTCACGAGCCGGCCTGCCTGGTCACGTGCTTCGTCGAGGGCCACGAGATGACCCCGGTAGAGCTACGCAAGCAGGACGCGGTCGCCGAGGTGGCCAGCGCGCTGCGCCGGTTCCACGATTCGGGCCTGGAGCTGTCCACCGACTTCCAGGTGCTCGATATCGCGCGCGAGTACGCCGAGGTGGTGCGGGCGCGAGACAGCGAGCCGCCCCAGGCCTTCGAGGAAGCGCTCGAGAATGCCCGCCGGGTGGCGCTCGCGGTTGACGACGACCCCGAGCACGCACCGGTCCCCTGCCACAACGATCTGTTGCCGGCCAACTTCCTGCGTGGCGACCAGGGAATCAAGATCGTGGACTGGGAGTACTCGGGGATGGGCGACCGTTACTTCGATCTGGGCAACCTCTCCGTGAACAACGAGTTCGAGGACGAGGACGAGGATCGGTTGCTCGAGGCCTACTTCGGTGAGCCCGCGACGCCGCGGCGTCGCGCCTCGCTGAAGCTGTTTCGCTTCATGTCCGACTTCCGTGAGGCCATGTGGGGCGTGGTTCAGAGCTCGGTATCCGATCTCGACTTCGACTTCGACGCCTACGCCACGAAGCACTTCACTCGCATGAGCGCGACCAGCAGCGACGCGCGCTTCGGGACTTTGCTGGAGGAGGTCCGTGGCGGCGCTGCGTGAGCTCCCGGGCTCCGCGCGTTGCGTGATCATCGGAGGCGGCGTCGGAGGGACGTCGATCGCCTACCACCTCGCCAAGCTCGGCTGGGAGGACGTGGTGCTGGTCGAACGCAACCAGCTCACCTCCGGCTCGACCTTCCACTCCGCGGGACTTGTGGGCCAGCTGCGCGGCTCGGTCTCGCTGACGAAGATGATGATGTACTCGGTCGAGCTCTACCGAAAGCTCGGCGAGGACTGCGGCTGGATCGAGTGCGGCGGGATCCGGCTGGCCTCCAGCGAAGCGCGGATGGAGGAACTGCGCCGCCAAGCCGGCTGGGCCAAGACATTCGGACTCCCGCTCGACCTGATCTCCGCCGATGAGGCGCGCGACATGTTCCCGCTCATGTCGACCGACGGCGTGCTGGGCGCGGCCTTTCTGCCCACCGACGGCTATCTCGACCCCTCGCAGCTCACGTTTGCTCTCGCCGAGGGCGCACGGGAGGGGGGCGGGAGAGTCTTCACGAGCACCCGTGTTACCGCGATCGAGAGCGACTCCGGGCGGGTGCAGCGCGTGCGCACCGAGCGCGGCGACATCGAGACCGAGAACGTGGTGATCGCCGGGGGCATGTTCGCGGCCGAGCTCGGACGTCTGGCCGGCGTGCGCATACCGGTGCAGCCGATGTCCCACGAGTACCTGGTCACCCAGCCCTTCCGCGAGCGCGATCCCGACCGGCCTCTGCCCACGCTGCGCGACCCCGACCTGCTCATCTACTTCCGCGAGGACGGCGGCGGCCTCGTGATGGGCGGCTACGAGCGCAACTGCGCACCCGCCTTCCTGCCCGAAGGGGACGGCGAGTTCGAACGCATCCCGCCCGACTTCAACGGCCGCCTGCTGGAGGACGACTGGGATCGCTTCGAGGAGATCGTGGTCAACTCGCGCCGGCGGGTGCCGGAGATGGAGGACGTGAAGGTCACGCGCATGATCAACGGCCCCGAGGCCTTCACACCCGATAACGAATTCTGCCTGGGCGAGACTGAGATCCGCGGCCTGTTCGTGGCCGCGGGCTTCTGTGCCCACGGCCTCGCGGGCGCGGGTGGAATCGGGAAGGTGATGGCGGAGTGGATCGCGCAGGGCGAGCCCTCGCTCGATCTGTGGCACATGGACATCCGCCGCTTCGGGGGCCAGTACCGCTCGCCCGCCTACAGCCTCAAGCGAATCCGCGAGACCTACGAGACCTACTACGACATCCGCTACCCCAACCACGAGCGCGAGGCGGGGCGGCCGCTGCGCGTTTCGCCGGCCAACGCCTGGCATCGCGAGCACGGCGCCGCCTTCGGCGAGAAGTCGGGCTGGGAGCGGGTGAACTGGTATGAGCACAACGCGGCGGCGGGAGATGAGTCGCTGCGCCCGCGCGGGTGGGCCGGGCAGCATTGGTCGCCGGCGGTGGGCGCCGAGCACGCGGCGTGTCGCGAGACCGCCGCCATCTTCGACGAGTCCTCGTTCTCCAAGATGGAGATCACGGGGCCGGGCGCGGCCGCGCTGCTCGAGCGCCTGTGCGACAACCGGGTGGCTCGCGAAGTGGGCCGGATCACCTACACCCAGATGCTGAATTCGCGCGGGGGCATCGAGTGCGACTTCACCGTCGCGCGCCTGGGCGAGGAGCGCTTCTCGATCGTCACCGGCACCGCCTTCGGCAACCACGATCGAGAGTGGATCCGCCGCCACGTGCCCGGCGACGGATCGGTGCAGGTGCACGACGTGACCTCGGCCTGGGCCTGCTTCGGAATCTGGGGCCCGCGCGCGCGAGAGATACTCGCTCCGCTGACTCCCCAGTCGCTGTCCAACGAGGACTTCCCCTACCTCAGCGTGCGCGAGATCACCGTGGGCGATGTGCCCGTCCGGGCGCTGCGGGTGACGTTCGTCGGCGAGCTGGGCTGGGAGCTCTACTGCCCGACCGAATACGGGATGGCCCTGTGGCGGACCGTCTGGGATTCGGGTCGGGCCCACGGCCTGGTGGCCGGCGGCTACCGCGCGATCGACTCCCTGCGCCTCGAGAAGGGCTACCGGGTCTGGGGAGCGGACATCACGCCGGACGAGACTCCGGAGGAAGGCGGCGTCGGCTTCTGCGTGAAGCTCGACAAGGAGGGCGGGTTCATCGGGCGCGACGCGCTGGTAACGGCCGGCGAGAGCGGGCCGCGGCAGCGCCTGTGCTGCCTGACTCTCGAAGACCCGCGCTCGGTGGCGCTCGGGAACGAGCCCGTGCGTGTTGCGGGTGAGATCGTGGGCCGAGTGACCAGCGGGGGATACGGATATAGCGCCGGCCGCTCCATCGCCTACGCCTACCTGCCCCCCGGCCAGGCGGAGCCCAAGACGGAGGTGGCGGTTGAGATCTTCGACCGCTGGGTGGGAGGACAGGTGGCCGAGGAGCCCCTCGTCGATCCCGCCGGAGAGCGACTGCGAAGCTAGACTCCCCGGTGGGCTCGGCGTGGCACCCGGGGACGGGGGTGCTCGCCGGGTAGGCGTTGTCCCCTTCAGGCCTTGAACCCCTCCACTCGTAGACCCGTTGTCGCGGCCCTCCTGGGCGCCCTCTTCCTGCTCGCGCTCGGAGTCGGCTTCGCGGCGAGCTCGGCCGGCGAGGAGGAGAAGCCGGTCAAGCAGAGTGGGCTCGCAAGCGGTTCCGCTCGACGTGCCCGCCGCGGCGGCTGAGACTCCCGGCCTCGCCGAGGCCGACGCGCTGCCTGCCATGGCGCGCAAACCCGAACCGCCGCCCAAGCCCGCGGACGAGCCGGAGCCCGAGCCCGAGGTGGAGACCTTCACCGAGGAGCCGGTGGCTCCGGAACCCGTAGCTCCGGCTATCCCGGAGCGGCCGGCGCCGGCGCCGGCGCCTGCGCCTGCACCTCCCCCGCCGGTCGAGTTCGACGACGAGGGCTGAGCGAATGGCGAAAGTCGACTCCTCCCACACGGCCCCGGCGCTGGGGGAGGAATGGATCGTCCGCGTGCTCCAGGGCATCGACGTCAGCGAGGTTGCGCGGCACGTGGTTGTGCGCCTGGACGACCGCAGGGTCTGCCTGACCGTCGTGTCCGCCGATGCCTCTGAGGAGAGCTGGGGTCTCTACTCCAAAGCGGCGGTCAGGCGGGCGGCGGTGGAGGGCGATCGCGTCCGGCCGCTGCTGGCGAGCGGGCGTACCGACGAGTGGTTCTACGTCGCCTACGACGTGGACCGCGCCAATCCCCTCTCCACCCTCGACGAGATGGGCGCGATGTCCGGCGCTCAGTGCATCCAGATTCTTCACGGCATCGCGCGCGGTCTCGATCAGGCCGCCGCGGCGGACCTGTACCCCACCGAGCTGACACCCGATTCGGTATTCGCGGACTCACGGCGCGGAGCGGTTCTGGCCGACCTCGGCCTCGCGCGTGAGGCGCTCGGCAATCCTTCGGGCGCGCGGGACCGCGATGCACCCTGGGTGGCGCCCGAAGTGCTCGGAGGCGAGAAGGCGTCCGAGCGCTCTGCCGTGTACTCGTTCGGCGCCCTCATGTACACGCTCTTGACCGGCGACCCCCCGCCCGACGCACCGTCGCTCCGCGGGCTGCGGCCGGATCTCCCGGAAGCGCTCGACACCGTCGTCGTGACCGCGATGGCGCGCGATCCCCGCCGGCGCTACCGCACCGCCGCCGAGACGTTCAGCCTGGCCAACATCCTGCTGCAGGGCGACCTGGTGCCGGTCACGGCTCTGGAGCCGGCGTCGCTCCGGCCGGCGCCCGACGAGCCGCAAGAAGGGGGCGAGCAAAACGGCCGGCCTGCGCAGGCCGGTGCGGCGCGAGCTCGTTGGGCCGCCCCGCTCGAGGCCTCACGAGGGCTACAGCTGGCGGTGGCCGGCGGAGTCGTCGTGGCCGGCGTCCTGGCCGGCCTGCTGCTCGCGGGGCCGGGGCCCGAAGAGCCGCCGGCTCCGAAGGACTTCTCCCGCGGCGGCCTCCAGGTGCGCCTGCCCGGCGACTGGAAGGGCACCATGCCCGCTCCCGGCGCGCTGGCGGCTCATCCCGTCGACGACCCCGGCTCCGGCCTGACCCTCGAGGTCGTCGACGCACCGGTCGAGCGTGAGGAACAGGGCAATCCGGTCCGGCTGGGACGTCTCGAGGCCTGGCGCCAAACGGGGGTCGAGGTGGCGGGGACCCGCGGGGGCGTGCGCTACGTCGTGCCCACCGAATCGGGCAAGCTGGTGGCCACCTGCCGGGCGTCACGACGGGCCGCTTCGGGCACGCTGGCCGGCTGCGAGCGAGTGGCGTCGACGCTGCGGCTGCGCTCCGCCACCGGGCTGCCGATCGCCGCCGTGGTCGAGCAGCAGGAGCGCTGGGGCGCGGAGGTCACCCGGCTGGGCAAGGAACGCTCCGCCGCCCGCGGCAGTCTTGCGCGTGCCGAGCTGCCGGCCGGGCAACGCCTGGCCGCGGAAGCGCTGGAGCGGGTGCACGATCGGGCAGCCAGCCGCTTCGCGGCCCTTCCCGGGGGTGAGGCGGTGGCTGCGGCCGCGCGCCGAACCGCCACCTCGTACCGGGCCCTGGCCCGGGTCGCCGACGGAGAGAGCTCGCAGCGCTTCAATGCCGCGCGCGCACGGGTGCGGCGCAGCGAGGCCGCCCTGCGCTTGGCGCTCGCCGAGTCGCAGTGACCCAGGCCGCCTACGACGAGGCGTACCTGGACAACGGCGAGCCACGACCCCAATACGCCGAGCTGCTCGGCGCCATGGGCGACCCGGGTTCGCTGGCGGCGGAGGTCAAGGCGGTCCTACGGGCCCGCGGGGTGGCCTTCGGGGGTGCAGCCGACGGCATCTTCGCCCTCGATCCCGTACCGCGCGTGCTCACCCGCGAGGAGTGGTCGGAGCTGCAGGCGGGGGTGGTGCAGCGGCTGCGAACTCTCGATGCGTTCGTGGCCGACCTCTACGGCGAGGGCCGCGCGCTGGCCGCGGACGTGCTGCCTCGGGCGGCGGTCGAAGGGTCGCCGCACTACGAGCCCACGATGCACGGGGCGAAGGTGTCGCGCTGGGTCGCGTTCACCGGACTCGACGTGGTCCGCTGCCCGGACGCGCGCTTTCGGGTGATCGAGGATCAGGTCCGCATGCCCTCGGGCGTGGCCTACGCGGTGGCGGCCCGGGAAGCCCTTCGCGACGTGCTCCCGGTGGAAGCGCCCGACGACGATCTCAGCCTGTCCTACGGCGATCTCGCCCAGGCCGTCCGGGAGGTCGCCCCGGCCGGCGTGGACGAGCCGCGGGTCGTGCTGCTCTGCGAGGGCCCTTCGGCCGCCGCCTGGTGGGAGCACGAGTTGCTGTCCCGCGAGCTGGGCGCGCCGTTGGTCACGCTCGGCGACCTCGAGACGCGCGACGGAGGCGTTGTTGCCTGGATCGACGGCCAAGCCCGCGGCGTTGACGTGATCTACCAGCGCACCGACGAGGACCGCTTCAGCGGGACCCCGCTCGAAATGCTGCTCGAGCCCTGCCGCACAGGCCGGCTGGGAGTGGTCAACGCGCCCGGCGCGGGCGTGGCCGACGACAAGCTGGTGAACGCGCACTTCGACGATCTCGTGCGCTTCTTTTTAGACGAGGAGCCGCTGCTGCCGTCCATTCCGTCGCGCCCGGCCGCCGAGCTCGACGACCTGTCGGGCTGGGTGGTCAAGCCGCGTGGCGAGATGGGAGGCGAGGACGTGGTGCTCTGGGATCACGCCGACGAGGACACGCGACGGCGCACGCTGTCGGCGGTCGAATCGACGCCCGATTCCTTCATCGCTCAGGAGCAGGTGACCCTCTCGGTGGCGCCGACCGTGTGCGACGGACGCCTCGAGCCCCGGCACGTCGACCTGCGCCCCTACGCGGTTCTCAGCGATGCGGGCGTTCGTCTGCTGCCGGGCGGGATCAGCCGGGTTGCTCTCGTCGAGGGCTCGATGGTGGTGAACTCCGGGCAGGGCGGCGGAGCGAAGGACACCTGGGTGCTGGACTAGTCATCTAGCGCTGGTCCAACTCGGCGCGCTCCGGCAGGAGCCCGGCGAGGATGTGCTCGGTGCCCTCCATGTGCCCGCGCATGAGAGAGACCGCTCGCCCGGTGTCGCCCCGGCGCAGCAGAGAGATCAGGCGCCGGTGCTGCTGGTTTGAGCTCACCAGCACCTCGCGAGGGTGGGCGATCCGGTGGATGAGGTTGCTCATCTGGCCCTGCACCTCGGTCATGGCGGTGATCAGGCGCGGGGAGTGAGAGGCCTCGGCCACTCCGATGTGGAAATGGATGTCGGCGCGGCGGTAGTCGTCGAACGGCCCCGCCTCCTCCATACGCACGGTCAGGTCGTAGAGGCGCTCGAGGTCCTCCTCCTCGGCGCGCTCGGCCGCGAGCACGGTGGCGCCCGTCTCCACGGCCACGCGATAATCGAGCACGGCGCGGGCATCCTCGGTGAGCACCTCGCCCTCGGCGGCCTGTCCGAGGGGCGGCTCGTCGGCCACGAAGGTGCCGCCCGCCCTGCCTCTGACCGACACCAGGTGCCCGCTCTGCACGAGGGTCGTCAGAGCCTGACGCAGGGTCGAGCGCGATATGCGCAGCTGCTCGGCGAGATCGCGCTCCGGTGGAAGGCGACTGGCGGGCACGAGCAATCCGAGACGGATCGCTGTGCCGAGGCGCTCGACGGTCTCCTCGAACGTCGTTGGAGGCTGGACCGGTTTGAACACCGCCTCGAGGGCAGGCGTCCTCTTCGCCCCGCCTGTCGGTTCCACGCCAGCAAACCTACACCCGGCAGCCTGAGTCCCGGGCCGGCCGCGCTAGATTCGCTGCCGTGGAGAACCGCAGGGAACGCGTGGTGGTGGAGACCGACCGTTACCGCGTGGAAGGACTGATGACCCTCCCTCGCGAAGGCCATCGGTCGCGAGTGTCCGACCACGTGAACCGCCGCGACACCGAGTTCTTCACGCTGGTCGACTGCGAGCTGGTGGCCCTGGACGGCTCGGGACGCGACTGGAAGGCACCGGTGATCATGCTGGCCCGCCGTCACATCCGCCTGATCGTGCCCGCATCTGACGACGGCTGAGCGTTCCGTCCGCTAACCCGCCCACGATTCGGTTCCTCCATGCTGTACGCAATCCTCATATGCACTGACGAATCCTGCGCCGAGGAGTTCGAGGGCTGGGGCCAGCCCGACGAATTCGAAGCCCTGCTTTGCGAGAGCTGCGGCTGCACGCTCCAGGCCACGGCCTTCTGCGAGGTCCGGGCCGAGGCCACGGTCACGCGCCTGCCGCGCTTCACTCCCCACGTGCAGCTGCGCGAAGCGGCGTGATGCGCGGCTAGATGGCTGGTTTCGCGGCCGCGTGGGCGCGGGGGCGCACGGGACCAAGCCGGGCGGGGGAAGCAGGGCGAAGCCGTGACCCGAAGGTATCGGCGAGCCCGATGACCGCGATCCGCCGACGGTATCCGTGCGTCATCCGCGTGCGCGGGGTCGCGAAATCAGTCATCTAACCTGAGCCGCTCTGGAGAGGTGACCGAGCGGCTTAAGGTGCACGACTGGAAATCGTGTGGGCGGGTCAAACTGCCTCGTGGGTTCGAATCCCACCCTCTCCGCATTTGGGTGCATGAACCACGACGGTCTTCGGCCGCTCGTCCGTGACGAGAAGGGGCTTCGGCGCCATCACCCTCCGAGAGGCTCGGCTACTGCTTGTCCCCACAGAACAGGAGCTATGAAGGAGCCGATCGAGTGTCGACTAACGACCGCCTCACGCTCACTTCTGCACGATTGCGAAAGCGCCGTCGTTGCTACGACCGCTGGTCGTCCGCAGCGAGAGCAAGTAGGGCATCGGTGAGCGTGCCTGCTCGACGCGCGACGCGGTCGCTTGCTTGTGGTCTGGACTGGAGGCGACGCTGGGTGCCGGTGTGCGGGGATCGGAGATGGCCGGGCGCGGGGCGCCACGCCTTGTAGAACCGCGCTTGAGCGGGTGAAAACCCCTTTGGGCCGGGCGGCCCGGCGCGGGCGTCAGCCGGGCTGAATGTTCTTGTTGTGGTGGAACACGTTCTCGGGATCGTACGTGGCCTTCACTTCGGCGAGCCGCCGGTACGTGTCGTCGCCGTAGGCCTCGCGGACGCGGCTCGTGTCATCGTCGGAGTCGAGAAAGTTCACGTAGACGCCGGTACGGTAGGGCTGCAGGGCGTCGAGGAATGTTCGTGCCCACGCGGTCTCCGCAGCTCCGACGGTGTCGTCCTGTTCCGGGAGCCAGGCTGCGTCGATGATGAGGTTGTGCTCCACATCGCGCCCTGGGTAGGCCGTGGCCTCTCGAGGGGCTCGGGCTACTGCTCCACCCATGTGGAACATCGCCGCGTACGACCTCGGCGAGCTGGCGTCGTGGGCGTGCTCGGCGACGATGTCGATGACCTCGTCGGACAGGCCGGCGAGGTTCGTAGCCTTCCAGTAGTAGTGCCACCCGTGGGGGACGGTGTCGTCGAGGCCGCTCTGGAAGGCGACGTACCGCGTGAGTCCGAAGAGGTCGACTAGTGGCGTGCCGAACTGGCGGAGCGCCCGCACCTCGCGCTCGCCGTCTTCGACGGATCCGGCGTAGCAGCTGGCCACCGAGATGGCCGGCCGGAAGTGCAGGTCCTCGTCGACCACCGGCAGCGGTGGGATCGTGCCGAGCCGGATGACGTTCCCGAGCTCGTCAGGCGCGTCGGTGACGAACTCACGGTAGAAGCGCAGCACGTCGGTGGTGTCGTCGGCCGCCCAAAAGACGGGCCCGGCCATCAGGGTCGGGCCGATGGGGTGGAGGGAGAACTGGAACGAGGTGACGACGCCGAAGTTGCCGCCACCGCCTCGCAGCGCCCAGAACAGATCGGGGTGTTCGTCGGCGGACGCCTGGACGATGCTGCCCTCGGCGGTGACCACCTCGGCGGCGAGCAGGTTGTCGACGGTGAGCCCGTGTTTGCGCATGAGGAAGCCGATGCCACCGCCGAGAGTGAGCCCGGCGACGCCGGTGTGGCCCACGATGCCGCCGGGGGTGGCCAGACCGTGGGCCTGCGTCTCGTGGTCGACGTCGCCCCACAGAGCACCACCCTGCACCCGGGCCGTGCGACCGGCGGGGTCGACGCACACGGCCCGCATTGCCGAGAGGTCGATGACGACCCCGTCGTCGCACACCGCGGTGCCGGCCACGTTGTGGCCCCCGCCCCGTACGGCGATCTCCAGGTCGTGGTCGCGGGCGAAGCGCACGGCCGCGACCACATCGGCCACACCCGTACAGCGGGCGATACAGGCCGGATGGCGGTCGATCGCGCCATTCCAGATCCTGCGGGCAGTGTCGTAGCCGGGGCTGGTCGGCAGCAGCAGCTTTCCGCGGAACGATCCGCTGAGCTCGTCGAACGCGCTCGGCTTCAGGGGCGGTGCCTGTGGTGTCTGAATAGCGCTCATCTCGTCCTCCTAGCTGTGCTCGATGAGCGTCCCACCAGCCGCCCCGGGCTGACTAGTTCTACTTTCGAACTAACCGGTTCGAGTAGCAGACCTGCCGCGAATCCGCGGTTAGCATGGTGGCGCCATGCGCAGCTACGCGCAGTACTGCCCGGTCGCCAAGGCCAGCGAGGTCCTCGGCGACCGATGGATGCTTCTGATAGTGCGCGAGATGCTCGGCGGCGCGAGCGGCTTCAACGAGCTCCAACGCGGTCTCCCAGGGATCTCGCGCTCGGTCCTCACCGACCGGATGCGCGCGCTCGAGCGGGCCGAGGTCATCGAGCGCAGGACGGGGCCCAAAGGCCGCACGCTCGAATATCGCCTCACGACCGCCGGCCGTGACCTTCAGCCGGTCGTGCAGGCGATCGGCGAGTGGGGGGCGACCTGGTCGTTCACCGAGCCGCGCCCCGAGGAACTCGATCCCGACCTGTTGATCGTCTGGATGGGCCGCCACGTCGATCGCCAGCGGCTCCCACCCAACCGAACCGTGGTTCAGTTCGACTTTCGCGCCCCCAAGCGGCGTTACTGGATGGTCCTTGAGCCCTCCGAGGTCTCAGTCTGCCTCAAGCATCCCGGTTTCGACGTCGACCTCGAGGTGATCGTCGACACCGCCACGCTCTACCGCGTCTACTTGGGACGGGCCGAGCTGGGCGGCGCGATTCGAGCCGGCCAGCTGACGATGAGCGGCCCGCGAACGCTGCAACGGGGAATCGGCCACTGGTTCACCTGGAGCGCATTCGCCCCAGCCAGCCGCTCGGCGCAGCAGCGCCGCACAGCTGCCTCACGCCTTGCCAGCCCTCATCGCGTACGGATCGCCGAATGACGGCGATCCGGGCACTGCACCGTAGTGGCTGCAACGCCACGCCTGCATCCGCGTCCAAGCACGCTCCGCGGGCCTCAAGAAACAGGCGCCTGCTACTGTATGCACATGTCGTTGCTCACTCGTCGCACTCAACTGCTCCTGGACGAGGAGCGCTACGCCAAGCTCGAGCGGCGTGCCGCTCAGACCGGGCGTTCGGTGGCAGCCATCATCCGTGAGGCAATCGACGAGAAGCTCGGCCACGACGGTGACGAGGCGCGGCGACGGGGAGCGGTGCGAGATCTGCTCGCCGCGCCCGCGCCCGCCTACGAGCGCGAGCCCGACTGGGACGAGGTCAAGGACGACCTCCGCGGGCGCTCCGGACGCACGCGCTGAGGTGCGGCGCTTCTTCTTCGACACCAACGTCTTCGTGTACGCCCTTGGCGGCGCTCACGCGTACCGCGACGCGGCCCGGGAGGTGGTCCGGCGTCAGGGCGAGGGGGAGCTGGCGGGCGAGGTGACGACAATGGTTGTCGCGGAGTTGGTCCACCAGCGCCTGCGCCAGACCGGCGACCGCGCCGAGGCGGCACGACGTGGCCGCCAGGTGGCGCTCGCCTGCCGGGTGCACGCGAGCGATGGCGCCGACGCGGATCTGGCCTGGGACCTCTACGAGGCGCAGCCGGTGCTGGATGCGTTCGACGCTCTGCTGGCCGCCACCGCCCTCAACCGCGGAATCGAGGCGGTGGTATCGGCCGATCGCGCTTTCGACGGCGTGCAGGGACTCGAGCGAATCGACCCGCTCGACGGCGCCGCCCTGGCCGAGCTGAGCCGGCCCTCAAGCTAAGCATCAATGGTCACGCGCTGCCGGGCACAGGCCACCCGAGGTCTGCGGCGGCGCTGCTCACAGCCGCCCGGAGGGCCTGGACGGAGGGCCGCTTGGCGTCCGCCGTGCGCGTGGCCATGAAGATGGTTCGATGCACGGAGCCCTCGGCGATGGCTCGCACGGCCACGCCCGGGTGAGCGTCGGGGGCCACCAGCTCCGGTAGCAGCGTGACCCCCTGACCATGGGCCACGGCGGCCAGGCTGGTGACGCTGTCGTTTGTCCGGTGGCGGATGTCGGGGTCGAAGCCGCCGAGCTCGCGGCAGGTCCGCTCGATGATCTCCTCCCAGCCGGTGTCGCGGTGACCGGTCGTCCACGCGTCGTCGGCGAGCTCGGCCAGCGGCACCGCCTGGCGATGGCGGCGCGCGGCCGGGTGGTGCTCGGGCAGGACGAGCCGAACCGGGTCTCGGTGCAGGTCTTGGCGGTGCACGCTTGCCAGCCGCGCGTGCGGCTGGTGCTGCCACTCGTCGCCCAGGACCAAATCGACGTCCCCGAGCTCGAGCGCGGGCAACGACTGCTCGGGCTCGGCTTCGAGGAGCTCACAGCGCAAGCCCGGCGCCTCCCGGGCCAGGGCCCGCATCGCCGGGAGAGCGAGCTGGATGGCCACCGACTGAAAGGAAGCGATGCGCCCCCGCCCGGACACGCTGCCCGTGGTCGCGGCCAGCTCAGCCTCCGCGAGCTCGGCCCGCTCGAGCAGCGCCTCGGCATGACCCACCAGGACGAGCGCGGCATCGGTCAGCCGCACCCCCCGCCCGGCCCGCTCGAGCAGCGCCAGCCCGGCCTCGCGCTCGAGCACCGACAGCTGCTGGGACACGGCCGAGGGCGTGAACTGCAAGGCGTCGGCCACCGCGGCGATGGTGCCGCGCGCGTGCAGCTCGTGAAGCAGGCGCAGGCGGTGGAGGTCGAGCACTCGTAAGTGACTCTACTGGTTCAGCTTTACGAACATGAGTTGTTTCTGAACAATTGGCGGAGCAATATCGCGGCATGCCCTCCGCCGGCATCCTCCTCTGCCTCACCTCCGCCGCCGCCTTTGGCGCGATGGGGATCTTTGGCAAGCTGGCCTACGAGCAGGGCGCGACCGTCGGCACATTGCTGTCGGTGCGGTTCGTGCTCGCCGCCGTGCTGTTCTGGCTGTTCATGGTCTTCTCCGGCCGCGCCCGCGATCTGCGCGCCCTGGGCCGCCGCGACGTGATGATCGGGCTCGCGCTGGGTGCCGTCGGCTACAGCGCGCAGGCCGGCGGCTACTTTGCCGCACTGCAGCGCCTGGACGCCTCGCTGCTCTCCATGCTCGTGTACACCTTCCCGGCGATCGTCACGGTTACCGCGATCGCGCTCGGGCGCGAGCGGGCGAGCCGGCGAACCGCGATCGCCCTGGCGCTCGCTTCGACCGGACTCGCGCTGGTCCTCGCGGGATCTGCCGCGGGCGCGCTTGACCCGCTCGGAACGGGGCTGGGGCTGGCGGCTGCAGTCGTCTACAGCGTGTACATCCTCGCGTCGGAGGGAGTGGCCGCGCGCATGGGGCCGCTGGCCCTGAGCACATTGGTGTGTACCGGCGCGGCCATAGCGCTGACCCTCGCCGGCGTCGTCGGCGGCGATCTCGACCCGGGGAACGTGAGCGCGGCAGGGTTCGGCTGGCTCGCCGGCCTCGCCGTCGTCTCCACGGTCGGCGCCGTTGGCCTCTTCTTCGCCGGCTTGCGACATGTCGGGCCGACCATCGCCTCGATCCTCGCCACGGCTGAACCACTCGTAACGGTGCTGCTCGCCTTCCTCGTCTTCAGCGAGATGCTGGGGCCGGTACAGGTGGTGGGCGGCTCTCTCGTGCTCGCCGCCGTTCTGGTACTCCAAGCCCACCCCATCAAGGAGCGCATCCCATGACTGATCAGCCACGACCCCTCGCCGGCAAGGTCGCGTTGGTGGCCGGCGCGACCCGAGGCGCCGGACGCGGTACAGCCGTCGCGCTCGGCGAGGCGGGCGCCACCGTGTACTGCACCGGACGAAGCACCCGCGGGCAGCGCTCGGAGTACGACCGGCCGGAGACGATCGAGGAAACCGCCGATCTCGTCGATGCCGCCGGCGGCGAGGGAATCGCGGTCGCAGTCGACCACCTCGTGCCGGGGCAGGTCGAGGCGCTGGTGCGGCGCATCGACGCCGAGCGCGAGCGCCTCGACGTGCTGGTCAACGACATCTGGGGCGGCGAGCTGCTCTTCGAATGGGACACGCCGGTGTGGGAGCACGACCTCGAGAAGGGACTTCGGCTGCTGCGCCTCGCGATCGACACCCACCTGATCACCAGCCACTTCGCGCTGGCCCTGCTCATCCGCCGGCCGGGCGGTCTGGTCGTGGAGATGACCGACGGCACCCGTGAATACAACGCCGAGCACTACCGGCTGTCGGCCTTCTACGACCTGGCCAAGACGGCGGCCATCCGGCTCGCGTTCGCGCAGAGCAAGGAGCTCGCCCCGCACGATTGCAGTGCCATCGCGCTGACCCCGGGCTGGATGCGCTCGGAGATGATGCTCGAAAACTACGGGGTCACCGAAGCCAACTGGCGCGACGGGGCAGCGGTGAATCCGCACTTCGCGGCGATCTCCGAGAGCCCCCGGTTCGTGGGCAGGGCGGTGGCCGCCCTCGCCGCCGATCCCGAGCTCCAACGCCGTAGCGGGGGCTCGTTCTCCTCCGGCGGCCTCGCCCGCGAGTACGGCTTCAGCGACCTCGACGGCTCCCGCCCCGACTGCTGGCGCTACCTGGTTGAGGTCCAGGATCCCGGCCTGGAGGCAGACCCGACCGGCTACCGCTAGATGACCGATTCCAAACCCCCGCACCCGCGGATGACACGCCATACCGGCGCTGGTTCGCCACCCACGTCCTCGCCGATAGTGCTGGACTATCGGCTTCGTCCGCGTGCGGCGCCCAGCTTGGTCTGGCGTGCCCCCGCGGGCACGCGGATTCGGAACCAATCATCTAGTTTGCGCCCATGGCTCTGCTAAAGCCCGACCCCACGTTCTACGCGTCCCCCGGCGAGGCCAAGCAGGCACCGCCCGAAACCCTGGCCTATGTCGCCACCCTGAACACGGGATCCAACGGCGACAGCGCCCCCGATGCGCTGTCGGTGCTCGACCTGGAGCCCGGCTCGCCGACCTACGGCCGGCTGGTCGGCCGGGTGGACATGCCCAACGTCGGCGACGAGCTGCATCACTTCGGCTGGAACGCCTGCTCGTCCGCGTTGTGCCCCTGGGCGGCGCACCCGCACGTGGAGCGGCGCTACCTGCTGGTGCCCGGCCTGCGCTCGTCGCGCATCCACGTGATCGATGTCAAGGCCGATCGCCACCAACCCGAGATCGTGAAGGTGATCGAGCGCGAGGAGATCGAGCGCAAGACCGGCTACAGCCGCCCGCACACCATCCACTGCGGACCCGACGGGATCTACGTGTCGGCGCTGGGCGCGCCCGACGGCGACGGGCCCGGTGGGATCTTCCTGCTCGACCACGAGGACTTCGACGTGAAGGGCGCGTGGGAGACCGATCGCGGTCCTCAGGAGCTGGCCTACGACTTCTGGTGGCACCTCAACTACGGCACCGTCATATCGAGTGAGTGGGGCACGCCCAACATGGTCGAGGACGGGGTCAACCCCGAGCTGCTGCTGGGCGGCAAGTACGGGCACCACCTGCACGTGTGGGACCTCGAGTCGCGCTCTCACCGCCAGGCCGTGGACCTCGGCGCCGACCAACAGATGGTGCTCGAGCTGCGTCCCGCGCACAACCCCAACAACACCTACGGCTTCGTGGGCGTGGTGGTGTCCACGGCCGACCTGTCGGCGTCCGTGTACCTGTGGGAGCGCGCCGAAGACGGCAGCGTGTCGGTCAAGAAGGTCATCTCGATCCCTGCCGAGCCGGCCGAGGAGGACCAGCTACCGCCTGCGCTGAAGCCGTTCGGCGCAGTGCCGCCGCTGATCACGGACATCGACCTCTCGGTGGACGACAAGGACCTGTATGTGTCCGCCTGGGGCACCGGCGAGCTCAAGCGCTTCGACGTGTCCGATCCCCACAACCCGCGCGAGACCGGATCGGTTCGCCTCGGCGGGATCGTCGAGCGGGCGGCGCATCCGCAGGCCGGCGTGCTCAATGGCGGTCCGCAGATGGTCGAGGTGTCGCGCGACGGCCGGCGGGTCTACCTGACCAACTCGCTCTATGCCTCCTGGGACGCTCAGTTCTACCCCGAGGGTCTCGACGGTTGGCTCACCCGCCTCGACGCGCCGGAGGGCGGCGGGCTGTCGCTGGACCCCGACCTGTTCGTGGAGTTCGACGGCGAGCGGCCCCACCAGGTGCGCCTCGAGGGCGGGGACGCCTCGTCGGACTCCTACTGCTTCCCCGACTAGAGATCTAGCGGTGGACGGCCTCTGGCCATGGCTGGTGATGGCGGGCCTCGGCGCCTACCACGGGCTGAACCCCGCCATGGGCTGGCTGTTCGCGGTGTCCCTCGGTATGCAGGACCGCGACCGGCGATCGGTCACGCGCGCGCTGCTGCCGATCGCGGTCGGTCACGAGCTGTCCATAGTGCTCGTGGCCGCGCTGGTGATCGGCCTGGGTGTGTTGACCGACTCAACCGTGCTGCACCTGGGCGCGGCGGTGGTCCTGATCGCCTTCGGGATCTTCCGCTTCGCCAAGCCACGGGCCCACTTCCGCTGGGTCAAGGGGCGCGTTGATCGCAAGGAGCTGACCGCGTGGTCCTTCCTCATGTCCACGGCGCACGGCGCGGGGCTGATGGTCGTCCCGGTGCTGATCGGAACCGGCGCGGCCGAGGCCTCAGCCGAGGGGCAGCACTCCCATGCGGTGGAGGAGATGGGACTGGGCACGATGTCGATTCCCGAGACGCTGCTGGCCGTGTTCCTGCACGTGGGAGCGATGCTGGCAGTGATGGGCTTCGTGGCGCTGCTGGTCTACGACAAGCTGGGCGTCCGGGTGCTCCGCAAGGCCTGGATCAACTCCGACCACCTGTGGGCCGCCAGCTTCGTCTTCGCCGGGGCGATCACGCTGGTCACCTGAGGCCGGCCCTGCTTCAGATCCCGAGCAGCTGCTCCTGAGCGGGGGGATAGCACGATCCGCGTGCCCTCCACGACCGCGGCCTCCGTGAGCCGGTGAGGCTCCACGCCGCCGCGGGGATCGATGTGGCAGACCTCGTAGCCCCCGGACGAGAAGGGCGTCCGCGAGCAGGCGGCGGTGGCAGCGCCACCAGGGTCCCTCCGCGCACATCACGGCGGCGGTGCGCTCGCGAGCGAGCTTGACCAGCGATCCGAGCGCGGCGCTGAACTCCTCGCTCGCCATGTGGTCGGCGTAGCCGCGGAAACCGTCGTTGTCCCAGAAGCCGTTGGGGGAGTCGGGGTCGGGCGGGCGCCTGCCTCCCAGCCCGGGCAGGTGCCGGTAAACGACCGCGGGCAGAGCCCGCTCGATCTCGCCCGCGTTGGTCCAGGGCACCCGGCGCGAGCCGGGGTAGCGGCGAACGTCCACCAGCGCCTCCACCGCGTGTTGCGCCAGCAGCTGGGCAAAGTCGTCCGGTTCGTGTGTGGAATGCCCGATGGTGAATACGGTCGGCACGGCCGCGGGCGGCGCTAGAGACCCAGCCCGTGCACACCCGGCTCGTTCCACCCGAGGTGGTGGGCAATCTCGTGGCGAAGGGTGCGCTCGACCTGGGCGCGCAGCACCTCGGGGTCCCAGCCGAAGTCGCGCACCAGCGTGTCCTGGTAGAGCACGATGCGATCCGGATAGTTGTCACGAGCCACCGTGTCGCCGAAGTAGTGGCCGTAGGCGCGGTTCTCCGCGCCCAGGTGGGAGACCACCACGGGGGTCTCGTCGAGCAGCCGCTGAAACTCGGGGGGAAGCCGGTCGATCGCGTCGGCCACGAGGAGGTCGAACTCGGTGGTGTCCTGCCGCAGGTCGGGATCGCGAGCCAGCTCCTCGCTGCGACGGACGAGCCGCTCGAACTCGTCGTCGGGCATGGCGTCCTTGCCGGTCATGGCGACGAAGGCCCAGGCGGTCAGGCCGGCCAACACCAGTCCGCCCACCGCGAAAAAGGCCAGCCCCTCCGCGCCCGAGAGGGAAGGTGGGTTCAGGAACATGAAGGCCAACCCCACCCCGAACAGCGCGGCGGCGGCGGCCTTGAGCGGAGCTCCGAGCGTGTCCCACACTCCGTAGGAGGGTACGCAGGCGAGCTGGGCAGGCCAGCGGCCTGGGCCGGGGGCTACTCCTCGGTGGAGTCCGGGTCCGCGGCGCCGGCCGCGTCCGGATTGCCCGTGGCCGTGTCGTCGTCCCCGGGAGTTCCGGGGCTGCTCTCCGCCTGGTCGCGGGCCGCTCCCTCGCCGTCGTCGTCGGGCACCGCCTCGGAGGGGGCGTCCTCGGGCAGCTGGTCGGACTCCTCGCGCGGTGTATCGATCACGCGTCGTCCTCGTCGGAGCTCTCGTCCTCGTCGTCCGGGTCGGGCTGCGCGCCGGGCACGGTGGGATCCTGCTCCTTGGCCGCCCAGTCGCGACGCGACTCATCGATCCGCTCTCCGACTCGCTCGGAGTCGTGCTCCAGACTGTCCGCCTCGCGCTCGAGCTCCTCGGCCTTTTCGTCGTGCTCGATCATCGGTCGAGTCTAGGCGAGCCGCACCGACACGGGCCCGCCTGCCGGATCCACCCGATCGGTCCAGCTTGCCGAGAGCCGCGCCGAGCGGCCCGGCATCAGGCGCGCCAGGCGTCCGCTCCAGAGCTCGCGTCCGTCCTGGACGACCTCCACTCGCGGCGCACGCAGGTACTCGCGCGCGCGAAGGGCGAAATGGCCGCGCGCGGGCGCGGCCGCCGGCCCGGCGCCGCGGCTCAGCGCGTTCGGAGCGATCCAGCCCAACGGCGGCTGGCAGTGGACCCGCACCCGCTGCGCCGGCCACTCGCCGGTGGCGAGATAGCGGCTGACCGACGCGGCCACATGGCGTCCGCTCAGGGCCGCGACGTCGGCCTGCTCGGCGCCGTGGAGCAGGTTGCCCGCCGCGAACACGCCCGCCCGCGAGCTGTGCAGGCCGGGGTCGACAGCCGGCCCGCGCGTGAGCGCGTCGAGCTCGACCCCGCCCAGGACCGCGAGCTCGTGGTCGGGAACCCAGTCGGCGCTGAACACGACCGTGTCGCAGGCAACCTCTCTGCGCCCGCCGCTGTCCAGATCAGTCAGCTCGACCTCCTCCACCCGCTCGCGCCCTCGGATCTCGCTCACACGAGTCCGGGTCCAGACCGGGACGCCATAGCGAACCCGGGCGCCCAGCCGAAAGGCGGCCAGGCTCTGGTGGTGCGCAAGCTCGGTCGTGAGCGCCAGCGCGCGGGCGCCGCCGTGAGCGAGAGTGGTGATTGCCGAGAAGCTCACGTGCTCGGCGCCCACGATCAGCGCCCGCTGCCCGGCGGACCGCCGCTGCAGGTAGACGAGCTGCTGCAGCATCCCTGTGGTCATTACGCCGCCGGGCCGGCTGCCCGGCACCAACCGGGCCGAGCGCGGGCGCTCGCGACAGCCCGTGGCCAGGACGATGGCCGACGGCGAAAGAGTCGAGCGCCCGCCCGGGCTCGTCAGCTCGAGGGCGCCGTCAGCCCAGCCGGTCGCCATCGTCTCGGTGAGCACATCCACTCCGGCCACGCGCGCCAGGCCGGCGTAGCGACGAGCGTAGGCGGGCCCGCTCAGCGGGCGGCGCAGGTCGCGCACCCCAAAGCCCTGGTGGCGGGCGTGGCGGGGTATTCCGCCCACCTCGGCCTCACGCTCGATCACCACCACCTCGCCCACGCCACGGGCGCGCAGCTCGATGGCCGCCGCAAGACCCGCGGGCCCGCCGCCGACGATTGTCACCGGCCCGTCAGCCATCTCGCGTCGCGCTCGACTCGGCCAGCAGCGCCTCGAGGCGAGCGCCGCAGAAGAACCCCTGGCAGCGGCCCAGGTGCGCGCGCGTTCGCCGCCGCAGGCCGTCGAGGTCGCACGGTGGGATCGGGCTCTCGAACGCGTCCCGGATCTCCCCCCGAGTCACCCGCTCGCAGAAGCAGACGACGCGCCCGTAGTCGGGGTCCTCGTCGATTCGATCGGCGAGCGCGAACGGGCGGGCGAAGCTCTCACCGATGTTGGGCATCCTGAGCTCGGGCAGACCCGCCCGGGGATCGAGCTCGCCGAGACCGAGCCCGTCGCGCACGTGCTCGGCGATCGCCATCGCGGCGGACAGGCCGGTGGAGCGGATCCCGCCCACGCAGGCGTAGCCGTCCTCGAAGGCGATCTGGAAGTCGGTGTGCTCGGTCGCGGCGCGCAGGCCCACGTAGACCGCGGTGACGTCGTAACCGAGCAGGGCGGGCACGATCCGGCCCGCTTCCTCGCGCAGGTAGTCGAGCCCGGCCTCCGTCGAGGAGGTGTCGTCCTTTCGCTCAACGTCGTCGGCCGTGGGCCCCACCATCACGTTCCCGAAGACGGTGGGCGACACGAGCACTCCCTTGGACACCTTCGTCGGCACCGCGAGCACGATGTGATCGACCAGCGGACGGGAGAGCTTGTCGAACACGATCAGCTCCCCCCGGCGCGCAGTCACGGTGAAGCCGTGTCGGCCGAGCAGGCGATCGACCTCGTCGCTGCGTAGCCCGGCCGCGTTCACCAGCAGCCTGGTGGTGAGTGAGCCGCTCGTGGTCTCAAGGCCGAAGCCGCCTCCTTCCAGGCGCTCGACTGACACCAGGGCGGTGCGCCGCAGCAACTCACAGCCGGCCAGCACCGCTTCGGTCGCAAATGCGAGCGGGGTGGTGAACGGGCAGATCAGCCCTTCGTCGGGAACTTCGAGGGCGCCCCGGGCACCCGGTCCGAGGTTCGGCTCGCGCCGATAGAGCTCGCCGGCGTCCAGCTCGCGCATCGAGCGATAGCCGTTGGCCTGTGCCCGCTCGACGATTCCGGCGAACTCGCCACGCTGAGGGTCGTCCCAGGCCACCAGCAGAGCGCCGGGCTGCTCGAGTGGAATGCCGACCCGGGGGGCGTACTCGCGCAACAGCTCGCAGCCGCGCGCCACGAGGCGCGCCTCAAGTGTCCCCGGCTTGGCGTCGAAGCCGGTGTGCAGGAGCGCAGTGTTGGCCTTGCTCGTGCCCGCGCCGACGTCTCGACCGGCTTCGAGCAGCGTCACCCGCAGATCGAGTCGCGCCAGCTCGCGAGCAATCGCCGCGCCCACCACTCCGGCACCCACGATCACCACGTCCCGCTCCATCGGCGGCGACTCTAGTGCGGCTGTGGTCTAGCCTCCCCGCTCGTGGCTCGTGCCTTCGCCCTCGTCCTCGTGCTCCTTATCGCCCTCGCCGGCTGTGGCGGCGACTCCGAGGACGAGAACGCCGATACCCGCGCCGCCGGGGCAGAGTCGATCCTGCCCGAGGGTGGGCAGGTGCCTGAGCCGAGCATCACCGGGCTCGAACCGGCCGCCCAGGCGGCCAAATGCGAGCTGCGCAGCACCACGGCGCGCACCCGCGACCACACCGCGAACATCGACGAGCCGATCGACTACGACACGAACCCGCCGACTACCGGCAGGCACTTCCAGGTCGCCGCCGAGGACGGGATCTACGAGGAGGCGGCGCCTGACAGCACGCTCGTGCACAGCCATGAGCACGGCCGGGTTGTGATCTGGTTCCGGCCCAGCCTGCCCGCGGACACGCGGGCCGGATTGCGCGCCCTCGTAGAGGAGGACGACTACCAGATTCTCCTGATGCCCCGCTCGGAGATGCCTTTCGAGGTCGCGGCGACGGCCTGGAACAGCAGTCCGGGCCCCGCCGGCACCGGCCGCCTACTCGGTTGCGAGAGCTTCAGCCCGGGCGCCTACGACGCGCTGCGGGCGTTTCGCGACAAGCATCGCGGCCGCGGGCCCGAGTCCAGCCCCTAGTGCCGGCCGTAGGCCTTGGCCTGACGAGCCACCAGGTGAACCAGGTTTCCGAGCGACAGGTTGACGTCGTAGAGATGTAACCCCCAGTCGGGACCGATCCGCTCGGTCAAGATCGAACGGGGGTCGCCGGCCAGCGGAGTCACCCGCAGCCAGACCGCGCCGTTTACTCGCCGGCACCGGGCCCGGTAGAGCCCCGGAACGGAGACCCAGCGCGTGGATACCGATGCGGGAGGGGCGTCGTTGAGCGCGCCCAGAGGGCCGGCCAACGGAGCGGTGGCGAAGTAGGGGTCAAGCCCGCCCGAGCCGCCGCCCAGCGCCGCCGGGTTGGTGCACAGCACCTCCTGAGTGGCCGGATCCGCAACGATGCCGAAAAGGTCGGTTGCGCGGCCGAAAAGCGCCTCCGCGGGCGGGGTGCCGTAGAAGGCCGAGTAGGCGACCACGCAGCCGGTCTGCCGCGCCGCGCGGCAGGCACGGATGTTGCGAAAGTCGCCGCCGGAGTCGCGTCCCTTCTTCACGAGCACGTTGCCGCCCAGCAAGAGCGCCGACACAAGCCGGCGGCGAACGTGCGCCCGCCGGTCGATCTCGTCGCGGATGAGCTGTCGCAGGAGGTAGGCGCCCTGGGAGTGACCAACGAGCACAACCCCGCGACCGTTGTTGTGGTTGCGCAGGTAGTCGCGCCAGGCCGCGCGCACGTCGCCGTAGGCCCGGAGGGCGGCCGCGGCGGGAATCTCGGCTCCGATGGCGCTCAGAGTCAGCTGGCGGTAGACCGGAGCGAACACACGGCACTCCTGGGCGAACCGGCCCGCCTGCTGCTCGGCCACAGACCTCTGCTCCGGCTCGGCGGTCCTCGTCGCGTTGATCCTGTCCTGGCCGCTGACCGTGGGGTAGACATAGAAACAGTCGATCCTCGGCCTGCGCGGCCGGCGCGTGCGCTCGGTGGTCTGCGAACCGTCGGCCCCCACCACCGTTGAGGTGAGGCTGCGGGCGCAGGGGTTCTCCGCGAGCCCGGGCTTGCAGAGCCACACCGTCTTGGCCGAGGCGGTGCCTGTCACGCCGGCGGTCAGCGCGAGGCAGGCCAGCAAGGTGCAGGCGGCGCGCATGGGGCGGGCACTCTATGCGACGGCAGGACGGGGCCCGCCTCGGTCGAATGGGGCTTCGATGCTCACCGACTTCCGCCAATTCGTCGTTCGCGGCAATCTCATCGAGCTGGCGGTGGCAGTGGTCATCGGCACCGCGTTCGCCGCGGTCGTCGCCTCGTTCGTCGAGGACCTGGTCACGCCGCTGATCGCCGCCATCGGGGGCGAGTCCGACTTCTCGGCGCTCACCTTCGAGATCAACGGCAGCCGCTTCCGCTACGGCGACTTCATCAATGCCCTGCTCGCCTTCCTGCTGGTGGCCGCGGTGCTCTTTTTCCTGGTGATCCGGCCGGCGAACGCGCTGCTAGCCCGCGCGCAGAGCGAGCCGCCGGAGGACGATGACAGCCGCAAGTGCCCGGAGTGCCTGAGCCAGATACCCAACGAGGCGCGCCGTTGCGCCTATTGCACCACCCAGCTGTCCGCGGCCTGAGCCGAGCCCTATGCTCGGCGCCATGCGCGCTCCCATCGGTCTCGGCCTCCAGATTCCCAACTTCAACTTCCCGGGGGTGAGCGAGGAGGACCTCTTCGAGCGCCTCAGCGACATCGCCACCACCGCTGAGTCCTCCGGCTTCGACTCGGTGTTCGTGATGGACCACCTGCACCAGATCGCCTCCATCGGGCCACCGGAGAACTGGATGCTCGAGGGCAACACGATTCTCGCCGCGCTGGCGGCCCGCACCTCGAAGGCCAACCTCGGCCTACTGGTGGGCGGGGTCACCTACCGCAACCCGGCGCTGATGGCCAAGATCACCACCACCCTGGACGTGATCTCCGGCGGCCGGGCCATCCTCGGCATCGGCGCCGCCTGGAACGAGGACGAGCACGTGGCCTACGGCTTCGACTTCCCGCCCCTGGGCGAGCGCTTCGAGCATCTCGAGGACGCCCTGCAGATCTTCCGCGCGATGTTCACGCAGGAGACGGCGACTGTCGAGGGCAAGCACCACAGCGCTCGGGAAGCGCACAACAACCCCAGCCCGATCCGGGGCGACATCCCGATCATGATCGGGGGAAGCGGGGAGAAGAAGACGCTTCGCATGGTCGCCCAGTACGCCGACGCGTCCAACTTCTTCGGCGACGCCGACCGCATGCGCCACCTGATTGGGGTGCTCGAGGGGCACTGCGAGCGGCTTGGGCGCGACCCGTCGGAGATCACCAAGACGAGGCTTGGAACGATCGTGATCGCACCGACCCACGAGGAAGCGGAGCGCAAGGTGGATGGGCTGCGCCGTGCGGGGGTGTCCGAGCGAATGCTGGCCTCGATCACCGCCGGTGATCCGGACACCATTATCGAGAAGGCGACTGTGCTGCTCGACGCGGGGCTCGACGGGCTGATGTTCGGTTCGCCCGAGGCTCACGACCTCGAGACGATCGCCCTGATCGGCGAGACCCTCGGCCCGCTGGTGGCCGAGCGCGGCGTGGCAGCGACCTGAACGTGCCCCCCACGATCGGGAGCTGGGACGAGTATCCGTTCGGCTTGTCCTGGGTGATCGACGAGCCGCTCGAGCGCACCTCACATGCACTGGTGTCAAACGGGCGCGTGTGGCTGGTCGATCCGGTGGACGTGGCCGGAGCGATCGAGCGCGTGAGCGACCTCGGTGAGCCGGCCGCGGTGCTCCAGCTGCTCGACCGGCACACTCGCGACTGCGCCGCCATCGCGGAGCGGCTGGGAGTGCTGCACGTGAAGGTTCCCGACACGATTCCCGGCTCGCCCTTCGAAGCGATCCCCGCCCTGCGCATTCCCGGCTGGCAGGAAACGGCGCTGTGGTGGCCCGAACAGCGCGCGCTGGTGGTGGCCGAGGTGGTCGGAACGGCGCCGCACAACACGGCAGGGCAGGCGCGGGTGGGGATGCACATGGTCCTGCGCGCAATGCCGCCGGGGCGCATCCGTGGCCGCGAGCCCGAGCACCTGCTGGTGGGGCACGGCACCGGGGTGCACGGTCCCGAGGCGGCGCCGGCCCTGGAAGAGGCCTACGACCGTTCGCGCGGCGACCTGCCCGTGGTGGTCAAGAGCCTGGCCGGGCAGCTGTTCAAGCGCTAGATGATTGATTCCGAATTCGGTGCCCGCGGGGGCGCGCCAGACCAAGCTGGGCGCCGCACGAGCCCCGAAGCAGGTAGCAGCGCTACCTGCGAGGGCTCGGGTGGCGAACCAGCGCCGGTATGGCGCGTCAACCGTGGGTGCACCGAATAAGGAATCAATCATCTAGACCGCGAGCGGCACGGCCGCGGTCTCGAGGTGAACCGGAACGAGCGCGAAGGCCACCGCGCCGTGGCTCATCCGCACCGAGGCGCCGGGACGAAACGGCGGCAGCGACTCCGTGTCCTCGGCCGGCGGCGTGAGCCCGAACAGGCGGTGACCCACTCGCGAGCCGTGCAGTCGTAGCGCCCGCGCCGCGTCGCGCTGGCTCAGCCGCCAGCCGGCGGCCTCCAGCCGGGCGCCGTGCCAGAGCTCCCAGCGCCAGCGGCGCAGCGACAGCCGCCCGAGCGGCAGCTCATGCAATGCGTAGTGGAAGGCCAGTCCCTCGACGACGGGCATGCAACTGAGGCTAGATGACCGGTCCGGCATCGATCGCCTGCTCGACCTCGGAGCGCTTTGGTTGCGGCCCGAAGTCGCTCAGGCACCAGGTGGCGCCCGCTTCGATCCAGGGCCCCGCGGCGGTGCCCGCCGGGTTTTCGACTACATAGTCGAAGGGTCCGTCGCCGGCACGCTGGTCCTCCACTTCCGCGCGCAGCTCGGCCAGCGCCGGAGGCTCCGGCACCTGCACCGGGAAGAGCCCGTCCCAGCGCGCGGCACGCCGCAGCGGCCGGCGGTTGGGCCAGGTAGCGGCCACCCACACCGGGATGCGCGGTCGCTGCACAGGACGCGGCTCGAACTCGCCGTCCCAATAGGAGCTCAGACGCTCGAGGCCGTCGTCGAGCAGGCGCGCACGGGCGCGCGGGTCGCCCTCCTCCCCGAAGCGCTCGGGATCGAACTCGCCGGTGCGAGTGCTGCCGAGCCCCACTCCGAGCACGAGCCGCCCGCCGCTGAGGCGGTCGAGAGTGACCGTCTCGCGAGCCAGCTGGTGCGGGCGCCGCCGCGCAATCGGCGTCACGAGCGGACCGATCGTCACCCGCTCGGTGGCGGCGGCCACCGCCGCCAGCGTGATCCACGGGTCAGCCACCGAACGCACGGGCTCGCGGTAGGCCACGTGGTCCCACACGAAGAACCCGTCCCAGCCCCGCTCTTCCGTGCGGGCGGCGAGCTGCGCCACCAGAAACGGCTCTGAGAGCTCCTCGAAAGGAGCGACGAAGATGGCGTGGCGCGCGGTCAGGGCGTCAGGCGCACGGGCAGCGTCTTGAGCTGGTTGACGAACGGCGACTCGGCGTACTGGGGCCGGCCGGCGATCTCCATGGCCGGATAGCGGGCCAGCGTCTCCTCGAGCAGGACCCGCAGCTCGAGCCGCGCCAGCGCGGTGCCGAGGCAGAAGTGGCGCCCACCGGCGCCGAAGGCCTGGTGCTCGGTGGTGCGTGTGATGTCGAAGCGGTCGGGATCCTCGAAGCGTGACTCGTCGCGGTTTGAGGACACGTACCACATCACGACCTTGTCGCCCTCCCGTATCGGCTGGCCGGCGAGCCGGGTGTCGCGCGTGGCCGTGCGCCGGAAGTGGGCGAAGGCGGGGAACATGCGCAGCGACTCCTCCACCGCTCCCGGGATGAGCGAGGGATCGTCGATCAGCAGCCGCCGCTGGTCGGGGTTCTCAATCAGCGCGCGCATGCCGCTGCAGTAGGTGGCCTTCGTGCTGTCATTGCCCGCCGCGACCAGCAGGAAGAAGCCCATCACGATCTCGTGGTCCTCGAGGCGATGGCCGTCGACCTCGCAATGCACGAGCACACTGGTGAGGTCGTCGGTGGGGTGCTCGCGGCGGGCGTCCATCAGGCGCCCGCAGCGCTCGAAGATCTCGGGCACATCGCGCTGCATCACGATCTCGACGCCCTCGGGGTTGATGTCGGGATCGCCCGCGCCCAGCGTGGTGTTCATGAGCCGCGCCCAGATCTCGTCGTCCTCCGGGGGGATGCCCATGAAGGAGCCGATCACCCGCGAGACCACCGGCTGGGCGACCTCGGTCACGAGGTCGCAGCTCTCGCGGCCGTCTAGTCGGTCGAGCACGCCGGTGGTGATCTCGCGGATTGCCGGCTCGTGCTCGGCGATCCGCTTGGGTGTGAAGCCGCGCTGGAAGAGCGCCTTGATGCGGTCGTGCTTGGGCGGGTCCATCCCGATGAACATCGCTCGCACTAGCTCGAGAGGGAGGATCGCGTCGGTCAGCGCCGTGATGCCCCCGAGCTCGGACGAGTAGGTCTCCCAGTCGCGGCTGACCTCGTGCACGTCGTCGGCTCGCGTGACCGACCAGTAGCCGGCCTCCTCGGGGTACTCGCTGATCCTCTCGGTCCAGTGCACCGGGCAGCCCGATCGCAGCTCGCGGAAGAGCTCGTGCGGCGGCCCGTCATCCCAGAACTCGCGCTCGGTGACCTGGATCTCTTCGAGAGGCTTCCGCTGGACGGTCATGGGCGGGATGATCGCATCAGCGGTCGCCCGCCCGCCAGCGCTCGGCCAGCTTGCCGGGTTCCTCGGCGTAGATCTCGCTATACCCGCAGTCGCCGCAGATCCAGGCCTTGGCTTCCACGCGCGTGGACTTCTTCAGGAAACCCTGGGTCTCCTCGAGGCGAAAGGCGATGAGCCCGGCCGGCCCGCCCTCTCCGAGCGTGTTCATGCTCACGCCTTCGAGGATCTCCCTCGACCCGCACTTAGGGCACGCGCCGGAACGCACGGCGGGACTATCCCACGACCAGGCGGGCGTACGCCTCGGGGTCGGTCACGCCCTCGGTGAGCAGGACCAATACCGAGGCCTCCGGGCCCACAGTGAGCGTCTCACGCACGGCCGGGTCGGCGAGCAGGCGGCCGGCTGCGCCCAGCGCGCCGCCCGAGCATTCCCCCGCCGCAATCCCGAGATCGGCCAGGCGCCGCGTGCCCTCAACCGCCACGGCATCTTCCGCGGCGCAGAACAGGTCGAACGCGCCGCTCACGAGCGGCCAGGCCACCATCGAGGGCCGCCCCGCGTTCAGGCCGGCCATGATCGAGCCGTGCGGTCCGGGAACTTCGGTGATCTCGCCCGCGCGGGCCGATTCGAGCACGCAGGCCGCTCCCGCGGGTTCCACGCCCACGAGCCTGGCGCGCCCCGCCAGGTGGCTGGCCGCGGCGGCGGCCAGCGCGCCCACGCCGATGGGCACGAACGCGACGTCGATGGGGCCCCCGGCCTGTTCGTCGATCTCGTGGAAGATCGTGGCGTAGCCCTCGATCACCCAGCTCGGCACCTCCTCGTAGCCCGGCCAGGAGGTGTCCGAGAGCACCAGTCGGCGCGGGCCCGCCATCTCCGCGCTGCGCCGTACGGCGTCGTCGTAGGAGCCGTCGACGACCTCCACGGCGGCGCCCTCGCCGGCGATCGCGTCGATGCGCGCCTGGACGGTCCCCGCGGGCACCAGCACCGTCGCCGTTAGGCCCGCCTCGCGAGCCACGCGGGCCACCGCTCGCCCGTGGTTGCCGTCGGTGGCGGCCACGAGCTCGAGGTCCGGATCGTGGGGCGGCTCGCCGAGCAGCCGCCGCGCGGCCCATGAAACGCCCAGGAACTTGAACGCCGGCAGCCCGAAGCGCTCCTCCTCGAACTTCAGCCCCACGCTGCCCACGCCCCATTCGCCGGCCAGCTCCGGTGCGTCGATCAGCGGAGTCGGGGCGTAGCCGGGCAGCCCCCGGTGAAAGCGCAGGGGGGCGTCGCCGGCGGAGGCGTCGTGGGTGTCGGCACGCAGCGGGTTGGCCAGCCACTCGATCACGCGCACAGCTCGCGGGCGGCGGCCACGAGCGCGTCGGCACAGGCCTCGACGCTCGCCAGGTCGACCCACTCCTCGACCGCGTGGGCCCCCGCGCCGGAAGGGCCGAATACGACCGTCGGGATACCCGCCGCCCGGATCAGCGCGGCGTCCATCCAGTAGGTCTCCCCGTACGGCTCGGCCCGGTGTCCAGTCACGGCCTGCGCCGCCCGGCTCATCGCTGCCACCACCGGGGCATCGGGCTCGACCTCGAAGGGTGGGCGCACGAGCCCCATGCGCACCTGCGCACCCTCGATCCCGTGGATGAGCGCCTCGCATTCCACCCGGAAGTCGCCGTCGCTCTCCCCGGGAGCGGTGCGGCGCTCGAGCGAAAGCAGGCAGCTCGCGGGGTAGCTGGAGAGCTCCTGTCCGCCCTCGATCAGCGAAGCGTGCACGGACCCGGGCCCCACCAGCGGATGGCCGGACGCGGAATCCAGCGTGGCCTGCAGCTCCGCAAGACGGGTGAGGACAGGGGCCATCGCGGTGATCGCGTCCCTCCCCTCGGCCGGCCGCGACCCGTGCGCCGCCCTGCCCTCGACCTCGATCTCGGCCCACACGAAGCCCTTGTGGGCGATGCACACGCCCAGGCCGGTGGGCTCGGTGACGATGGCGGCATCCGTACGCCGGCCGCTCCAGCACCGACCGCGTCCCGATGCTCGCGTGCTCCTCGTCGGCCACCGCCGACACCACCACGTCGCCCCGGAGCTTCTCCGCCGCGAGGCGCGAGCCCGCCAGCATGCTTGCCGCCAGGCCGGCCTTCATGTCGTAGGAGCCACGCCCGTAGAGGCGCCCGTCGCGGGTTTCGGGGTTGAACGGGCGCGCCATGCCCTCAACCCCGACGGTGTCCATGTGAGCGTTGAGCATGAGCGAAGCGCCACCGCCGCGCCCGGGCGCCACCGCAACCACGCTCGGCCGTCCGGGGGCCGCCTCGACCAGGTCGACCTCCAGGCCCGCGTCCCCCAGCCAGCCGGCCACGAAGTCGGCGATCTCTTCCTCGCCCGCCCCGCCCGGGACCAGGTCGGGGTTCACCGAGTCGATCGAAACCAGCTCCGCGACCAGCTGCTCGGCGCTCATTGCGGCGGAATCCTATGCCGACGACATATATAACCATCTGGTAATATGTGGCGCGATGGCCGCTTACGCCGCGCTCGCCGAACCCCACCGCAGGCAGATTCTCGACCTGCTGCGCGAGCGCGAGCGCTCGGTCAACGACCTTGTCGCCCGGCTCGACATCAGCCAACCCGGAGTGTCCAAGCACCTGAAGGTCCTGCGCGAAAGCGGGCTCGTCGAGGTGCGTCCCGAGGGCCGCCAGCGCTGGTACGGACTGCAGGCGCAGCCGCTGGCCGAGGTCGACCAGTGGCTCCAGCCCTACCGCGAGTACTGGAGCGGCCGCCTGGATGCACTCGAACTACACCTGGAGGAGAACCCCGAATGACCGGAACCCTGGAAAGCGCCGACAACGGCTACCGGCTTCGCTTCGAGCGCCGCCTCGATCATTCCCCGGAGCGCGTTTGGCGAGCGATCACCGAACCCGAAGAGCTGGCCCACTGGTTCCCACCGGGCGAGGAGCTCCAGGTGACCGAAAGCGAGCCCGCAAGGCTGCTGGCCGGCACCTGGTACGGCGATGAGCTGCGCTTCGAGCTGCGCCCCGAGGGCGACGCCTGCGTGCTCGTGTTCACCCATACTTTCGCCGAGCGCGAAAAGGCGGCGCGGGACGCCGCCGGCTGGGACCGCGTCTTCGTGCGCTTCGACGCCCTGCTGCGCGGCGAGCCGATGAGCGAGAAGGAATCGCTGGAGGGTTGGTCCGAGGTCCACGAGCGCTACGCCGCGGACCTCGGAGTGGACCCGGAGCTCGGCCGCCAGGCGCTGGCCGATCACCCCACGCAGCAGTGAATCCGCCTTCGCCTCAGCTGCCGCAGGGGTTCGGATACGTTGCGATCAGCTGGTTGTTCACCGCGTCCCAGCCCGCAAACACACTCGCTCCCAGCGACCCGTCCGGCCTCTGCGGGACGTACTGCTGTGACACCGCGCTGTAGCTGAAGCTGACGCTCTCGGTGGGTGCCGCGCTGCCACGGCTGTCGGCCTGCTGGGTGGACGACACTCGCACGCCCTGGAAGCAGTAGCGCAGAAAGTCCTGCGACGACACTCCGGTCTTACGGCCCAACAGCTCCATGCTCGGGATGTTCGCGCCCTGGACGAGCCGCTCGAACAGCAGCGGGCTGGCCACGTCCACACTCTTGACGACCTGGAGATCCTGCAGCTGCGGGCGCCCACTGCCGCCGCCGCCCGCGGCGCCCCAGGAGTAGGAGAGCACGTCGATGCTGTTCGCATGCTGGGCGTCCTGCGATTCCCCCGCGACGCCGTCGATCTCGAGGAAGTAGTCGACCGCCGCCTGAGCGCTCGGGACGACGACGAGGATCGAGAGGACCATGGTTGTTGCGAGCAGCGCGAGTCGGCGCACGTGAGCCTTCGTTCAGCCGGGGAAAGAACAGCTGGAAGCGTCCGGCTCGGGAGCGTATCGAAGTGTGAGAATCAGCACAAAGTGCGGGTCGGACCTGATGCTCAGTCAACCAGTGCGCCACAGGAGACGTTCACGATCGCGCCGGTCACGCTTCGGGCCCAGTCGGACGCGGCGAACACGGCCGCGTTGCCCACGTCCTCGAGCGTCGCCGCCCGGCCCAACAGGGTGTCCGCCTCGATCATCGAGACGACCTCGTCGCGACCCTCGAGGTCCTCAGGGATCGTTTCGGGCACACCTCCGCTGGCCAGCGTGACCACGCGGATTCCGTGCCGTCCGAGCTCCACGGCCAGCTGGCGGCGAATCGTCTCGATCGCGTCGAATGCGACCTGGGTGCCGCCGAGGTTGTAGTTGCGCGTGGGACCACTTCGGTCGCCGGGGCCGCCAAAGGCCAGGATCACGCCCGAGCCTCGCGGGATCATGTGGCGCGCCGCCGCCCGCGCGGTGAGGAAGGTCGTCCGCGCGGCGGTCTGGACCGGAGCCATGAAGTCATCGACCGCCATCTCGGCCAACGGTGTCCCATGGGTGTAGGGGTGCCCGATCAGGTTGAAGGAGATATCGAGGCCGCCGGCTTCTCCGGCAACCGCGTCGGCGTGCCGGTCCACGGCCCGCTCGTCAAGGGCGTCCAACTCCGCCGTCTCAGCCGCCCCGCCCGCGGAGCGGATCTCCGCTGCCACCTGCTCGAGGCTGTCCAGCGTGCGGCCCGCAAGGTGGACGCGTGCCCCCTCGCGCCCGAAGGCGCGCGCCACAGCGCCTCCTATCGATCCCCCGCCTCCATAGATGATCGCGTTCCTGTTCTCGAGCAGCATGTTCTACCTCCGGATTCGGCGTTTCCTCCAGAGACCGCGAAAAGCCCCGAAACTCATCGTCGGTACTGGGGGCCGCTCGGCCGGCCCGGCGTTGGAGATACCGGGATTCTTGCCCGTGGCTCGGCGAGCTGTCAGCTGAGCGGCTGCAGCCGCGTCCGCTCGACGCGGGCGAGCTTGCGACGGAGCCGGCGATACTGGCGCTGCTGCTCTTTGGTGCGCTTGTGGCCCTTGTAGGCGAGGTTGACGCGCTCAAGCGGGTCGGTCTTGAGGTCGTACATCTCCCACTGGTTGGGCGCATTGCCGTCGGCGTCGTAGTAGCGGGCCAGCTTGTAGCGATGCTCGCGGATGCTGGCGATGTGGTTCGGCGGCTTCGGGTAGGGCCCGCTCGCCTGGCCCGACTGCCAGTCGTCGTAGGTGAAGACGGTGTAGTCCTGTGACGGCTTCTTCGGCGAGCGGCTCAGGATCTGGTCGGAGTAGTCGATCCCCTCCCAGGAGTCGCGGGCGTCAGCGGGTGCGTCGACGAGGCTCGCGAGCGTCGGCAGGAAGTCGACGTGCGATACGAGGGCGTTGCTGCGCTGGGGCTTCTTGAACAGGCGCGGGTTCGAGTAGACCAGTGGGACGCGGGTCGACTCCTCGTAGAAGTTGAAGTTCTTCTGGCGCATCCCGCCGTGCGTGGTGCCCATCTCGCCGTGGTCGGCTGTGGCAATGACGAGCGTGTTGTCGAGCAGGCCGGCCTTGGCGAGCGTCTTGAGGATCTTCACCAGATAGGCGTCCGAGGCCTTCATCAGGTTGCCATAGAAGTTCAGGTAGTTGCGCTTCATCTGCTTGGTGGGGATCGGCCCGCTGGCGTTGAAGAGCTTCAGGAACTGCGCCTGCACGCTCGGCTTGGTCGAGAGGTCCTCGTTCGCCGTCCTCGGCACCTCGATCTCACCCTGCAGCCACGCTTGGTCATAGCCACCGCTGGTGTAGGTCTTCGGGTAGAAGAGCACGTCGTGCGGGTTGACCAGCGACACGACCATGAAGAACGGCTGGCTCTGCGCGGCGGTCGAGCTCAGGTACTGAACCGCTCCCTCGTTGCCGTCCTCCGGCGTCCCCTGGGAGTTCATGAAGCGGCCGTCGTTGTCGTAGATCCCGCCGCCCTCCTCCGAGACGTCCTGGTTGGCGCCCGCGTCCGGCGGATCCCAGCGGGTGAAGCCGTACTGGTTGACGTCGGAGGGGACCCAGGTCGAGCCGTTCGCGGGCTTGTTGCAGTGGAACTTGCCCTTGTAGACCGGCGTGTAACCGGCCGCCGCCACTACGGTGGCCGGGTTCTTGAACGTGGTGGCCAGCTCCACCTGCGGGTACTGCGGGGCGGGCATGTTGGTCTCGAGCGTGTACTTGACGCCGTGCTGGGCCGGGAAGTAGCCGGACATGAACGTCGAGCGCGCCGGCGAGCACATGCACGCGTTCGTGAACGCGTTCTGGAAGGTCAGCCCGTGGCGCTGCAGGCGGGTGAGGCCCGGCATGTTGCGCTTGGCCCAACCGCGGCGGGAAGTGTTGGATCGCGCGCTGCTGGTCGGTGAGGAACACGAGCACGTTCATGCCCGCGACCTTGCGGGGTCGCGACACACGCGGCGCCCTTGCCGCGGCCGCGGCGGCGCGGCCGCCCAGCAGAAGGCCGGGCGCGGCAGCGCCGGCGGCCTTCAGCAGGTCGCCACGAGTGATCCCGCCGTTCTCGATGCCGTCATCAGGATTGTTCATCCGAGTTCCCTTCATCTCAGCCCCCTCCAGTCGGTCGCGTCCTCGCCACCCGCTTGAAGACACCGACCGAATTGCTCGCGAACGAACCCGAGTAGAGGTGCCTGCCGTCGGGGCTGACAGCGAGCGAGCTGGCTCCGCTCAAGGCCCGCCCTCGAGCACAGTCGGGGGTGGCGCGCCCGGTGAGGCAGCCACGGCGCCGCGATTTCTGGATAACGGAACCGGAGTCGGCGTTGCGGTTGAAGACATCCACCGCGCCCGACTTGAACGCGGCCGCGTACACGCTGGCGCCGTCGGACGAGACGGCGACCCCTTCGGGCTCGCTGAATGCCCGGCCCAGCGAGCAACCGACCGCGAGCACGTAGATCACGCACGCGGAGGTGCCGGTCTGCTGGGTGAGCTGCCCGGTCGAGGCGGCGCGATTGAAGGTAGTGAGGCTGTTGCTGACCAGCGAGGTCACGTAGACGTTGTCGTCGTCGGAGCTGACCGCCACCGCGTTGGCGCCGCTGAGCTGCGTGCCGGTCGTGCAGCCGGAGAGCGGGCTGTTGACGATGCAACCGGTGCCGTCGGTGGCCTGGGTCAGGGCGCCGGTGGAGGGGTTGCGCGTGAACACGCCGAGGGCATTGCTGACGGCCGACGCGACGTAGACATTGTTGCCGTCGCCGCTGATCGCCATGCCTTCCGGAGCGGCCAGCACGAGGCCGGTGGCGCAGCCATCGGTTGGCGTGTTGACGATGCAGCCCGTGGTGTCGGACGGCTGCGTGAGAGCGCCGGTCGACGCGTTCCGGGCGAACGCCGCAACCGCGTTGCCGATGAATGCGCCCACGTAGACGTTGTCGCCATCGGGACTCACCGTCACCACATCCGGACCATCGAGCGCGCGGCCAACGGCGCAGCCGGGGATGGTCCTGTTGGAGATGCAGCCGCTCCCGCCGCGGGCCTGGGTCAGCGCGCCCGTCGATTGCTTGCGGCGAAAGACGCTGACGGCGTCGCTGATGAGAGAGGTCGCGTAGACGTTCTTCCCATCCGGGCTGACGGTCACCGAGTTGGGACCATTCAGCCCGCGCGCCTCAGCGCAGCCGGCGGCACCGCCGGCGGCGATGCATCCAGCGGTACCCGAGCGCTGGGTCAGCTTGCCGGTGCGCGAGTTGCGCCTGAAGACTGCGATCGCATCGCTTCTCGACGCGGCGACATAGACGTTCTTACCGTCTCGGCTGATCGCGACGGCGTTGGAGCCGAGGAATGGGGCCGGCCCGTCCAGGGCGCGCACCTCCTTGCATCCGCGACGAGACTCCGAGCGATCGACTAGGCAACCGCTTCGACCGTCCAACTGCGCGAGCGAGCCCTGGGCGGTGCGAGCACCAAGAGCGGCGGGAGGGAAAAGCGCAAGGGCTCCCGCGATCGACGCGACCAGGGCCAGGGGAGTCGCTTGAGGCGGGCGCATCCGTGCCGTATATCGGCACACCGCCCGTCATCCTTTAGGGAGATGCCGAAGATGTCGAACATCCGCCTACTCGGACCCCCGGAGATCGAACTCGACGGCGTGGTCGCCGCTCCGCCGCGCGGTCACAAGTCCTGGGCGGTACTGGCATATCTGGCCCTGGCCGAGCGACCGGTCGCGCGGTCTCGGCTGGCGGCGCTGATCTTCGCTGGTGCCGCCGACCCGCTGGGGGCGCTGCGATGGACGCTGGCTCAGCTGCGTCGCGCGCTTGGCGTAGCCGACGCGTTGCGCGGGGACCCGCTGGAGCTCGGGCTGCCCGCGGGAGCTGCGGTGGACGCGCTGTCCCTGGCTGCCGGCGATCCGGATCCCGCGCTCGCCCGCGGCGAGTTGCTGGAGGGGATCGAGGCGGGCGCCGGAGCGGACTTCGAGTCGTGGCTGCTGGTTGAGCGCCGCCGCTTCGCCGGCCTGTCCGAAGCCGTGTTGAGGGATGCGGCGCTCGAGGCGCTGGCCGCCGGTGCCCCGCTGGACGCCGCCACCCTAGCCTCGCGGGCGCTTGCCCTGAACAGGTTCGACGACGCCGCCCACGAGTTGCTGGTGCGGTGCCTGGCCCGTGCGGGCGAGGTCGCCGCCGCGCGCGAGCACGCCGAGGCGTGTGAGGTGTTGTTCAGGCGCGAGCTGGGGCGCGCGCCAGATCCGGGCGTGCTCCGGGCGGCCGGCGAACACGATGCGCAGAGCGACGCCGCCGTCGGCGACCGGGCGGCGGCGCTCGGCCAGCTGGACGCGGGGCGGGCGGCCGTGGACGCCGGCGCCGTCGAGCCGGGCATCGCGACCCTGCGCCAGGCCTGCGCGGAGGCGCGCGCGGTGGGCGACCCGGCACTGCTCGCCCGGGTGCTGGCGGCGCTTGGCTCCGCGCTGGTGCACCTTCTTCGTGGGGGAGACGAGGAGGGCACGGCGGTGCTGCACGAGGCACTTGCCCTCGCCGAGGCCTGCGGCGACCGGGAGGTGGCGTGCAAGATGTGCCGGGAGCTCGGCTTTGTGGCGGTGCAGGCGGGTCGCGGCGTGTCCGCGGGGAGGTGGTTGGGGCGAGCCGCGGCGCTGGCCCACGGCGACAGGGAGCGCGCCGCGGTGCTCGGCGTGCGCGGGCAGGCGCTTTCTGACCGAGCGCATTACGGAGCCGCGACGGCACTGCTGGAGGAGTCGATCGCGGCCGCGCAGCGCTGCGGCGATCTGCGCCAGCGAGCCTGGTCGCTGGCGATTCTCGGCCGGGTGATGCTCTTGCGTGGCCAGCTGCCGGAGGCGGTCGAGCCGCTGGACGACTCGCTCGCGCTGGTGGGGCAGGAGGGCTGGGTGGCGTTCCAGCCCTTCCCCGAGGCGCTCCGGGCCGAGGTGGCGCTGCGCCAGGGCGACCCCGAGCGAGCGGTGGTCCTGCTCGATCATGCCTTTCCGCTCGGTTGCCGCCTCGGCGATCCCTGCTGGGAGGCGATCGCCGCGCGGGCGAGGGGCCTGGTGCACGAGGCGGCCGGCGAGCGCACCGCGGCGCTGGCCTGGCTCGCCGACGCCGCGGATCGCGCGGTGCGCGTGCCCGATCCCTACGTCTGGATGCACGCCTGGTGCCTGGAGGCACTTGCCGGTGTGGCGATCGCCCACGCTGCGCCCGATGCCCGCGAGCTCGTTGACCGGCTCGAGACGGTCGCCGCCCGTGGCGACATGCGCGAGCTTGTGGTGCGCGCCGCGCTGCTCCGCGCGAGGCTCGGCGACTCCGGCGGCCTCGAGCCGGCCCGGCTGCTCGGCGAGGCCATCGACAACCCGGCGCTGCACGCCGGGCTGGCCGCCGCGGCCTGATCACACGCGGCGTCACACGGCCGGCTGGTGGGGTGGCGGCACACCATCTCCAGGAGGAACCGATGAGCCATACGACAGTGGACGAGATGACCCACGCGGAGACGCTCCCACAGCTCGACGCCAGCTCGCTGGTGGACGCCGAGCGATTGGAGGCCGAGGTCAAGCAGATGTACCGCCAGGTGGCCCGCGGCAAGGATGCCGAGCTCCACTTCGAGGTGGGCAGGCGCGTGGCCGAGCATCTCGGGTACCCCGGCGAGCTGCTGGACGCGATCCCCGCCGAGGCCCTGGCCTCGTTCGCCGGAGTGGGACATCACCTCGATCTCGCGGCGCTCCAGCCCGGCCAGGTGGTGCTCGACCTCGGCTCGGGCTCGGGCACCGACCTCTTCGGCGCAGCGGTGCGAGTGGGCGAGTCGGGCCGAGTGGTCGGGGTGGACATCACCCACGAGCAGCTCGACAAGGCCACGCGGCTGAGAGACCGCGACGGGTTCTCGAAGGTCGAGCTCGTGGAGGCGCACATCGAGGAGCTCCCGTTCGACGACGCCAGCTTCGACGCGGTGATCTCCAACGGGGTAATCAATCTGTCGCCGCTCAAAGGGCGGGTCTTCGCCGAGGCGGCGCGTGTCCTGCGGCCCGGCGGCAGGCTCGCGATCTCCGACATCGTCAGCGGCCGAGCGCTTAAGGAGCGCACCAGGCGCAACGTCGACCTGTGGGCGGCCTGCATCGCCGGGGCGATTCCGCGCAAGAACTACCTGGAGGCGATCGCCGCCCAGGGCCTGCGGATCGAAGAGGTCCATCACAACGACTACCGCTTCACCTCGGAGCGGGCACTGGAAGCCTGCAGCATCTACGAGGTGGAGAGCATCTCGCTGGTGGCCACCCGACCACGCAGGCGCAGGGCCGAGTGAGGCGTGGTCAGGCCGCGGCGGCGGGCGCCAGACGAGCGCCAGGAGGTGTTTCGGCTGCCTTCGCCCGCGCCAGCAGCACGAGACCGAACAGCGTCGCCGCGAGCGCGGCGACGGAAACGGTGATGCCGACCGCGGTCTCGTGGAGTTGTTCGTCGAAGATGATGATGCCGAGGGGAATGCTCGAGAGCGGATCGAAGGCCATCGACGAGGCGACTGCGGCCGCGAGCGCGCCGGTCTGCAGCGCTGCCTGCTGGAGCCAGACGGCGCCGACGCTGAGCGCGACCATCGCGTAGAGGTGCCAATCCCACACGACCTCCCAGAGGCCCTCATCGAAGCGAGCCACGGTGGCCTTCGTCAGCGCCGCAGCGAAGCCGAAGAGGATGCCGGCCGCCGTGCCCAGGAGCCCCGCGCGGACCGCTGGACTTCGCCCACGCGCGAGAGCGAATAGGAGGACGGCGATGCCGATGCATACGCCACCCACCACCGCCCAGACGCCAAAGGCCGCGTCTTCGGTGCCCTCGGCGGTCTGACTCACGATCAGCAGTGCGGCGAGACCTCCGGCGACAATGAGCGCGCCGATCCACTCGACGCTTCGGATATGACGCTTCGTAACTACACGCGCGATGGGGAGCGAGAACACAATCGTCGCCACCAGCAGCGGCTGCACGATGACCATGCGCCCGATACCGAGCGCGATCGCCTGCGCGACGAAGCCAAGCATCTGCGACGCGGCGCCGAGTAGCCAGACCGGGTTCTGTACCAGCCGTACCAGGAACCCCGCGCCCACCGTGCTTTCGGGCTGCGCCGAGGCGGCCTTCTCCTGCAGGACGAGCCCGAGGGCGAAGAAGAACGCAGCGACGAGGGCAAGGGCAACGTCCACCGGCCAAGCGTAGTTCAGGTCTTCTCCAACGGCGGGAATAACCCACGCTCCCCGCGGTCCTTGTGGGTAGCCCGTTGCCCGAGAGAGGAGCGCAGTGCCGCAAACGGTTTCCACGCCGGTCTCTGGTCACGAGGGCACTCCGTGGGGCACCCTCGCGGCGATCGATCTGCACGGCTGCGCATTCGGTCCGCTCGCGGATCCGGACCGCATTCGCGCGTTCGTGCCGGCTTTGATCGAGGCGATCGCGATGCGGGCGCACGGTCCGCTGGCGCCCGAACGGGCTACCCGGCGGTCAGTGGCAGCGGGGGCCTTCCGCGTGTCGCGCACGGCGGTAGCGAGCGCGAGCTGATTGGCTTGGCGAGACGCGACCGATCCAGGAGGAGACCGACGATGAACCAACATGCTGAGAGTTCCGCGATGGAGCCTCTGGCCGCGCTCATCGGCGAATGGAGCATGGAGGCGAGCTTCAAGGACATTCCGCCGGCCGACGCAAGCGCGCGTGCCAGTTTTCGAGTGGATGCCCGGGCAACGGTTTCTGATCGAGCGCTGGGAGGTTCCGGTTCCCGAGGCGCCCGACGGGATCGCCGTGATCGGCCCCGATCCCGAAACGGAAGGCCATTACCTCCAGCACTACTTCGACTCGCGCGGCGTCGCTCGCGTCTACAAGATGAGCTTGAGCGACGGGATCTGGAAGCTGTGGAGGGACTCGCCCGATTTCTCGCCGCTGAACTTCTCGCAACGCTTCACGGGCACCTTCAGCGACGACGGCAAGACCATCTCCGGGGCGTGGGAGATCAGCCACGACGCCGGCGCCTGGGAGCACGACTTCGATCTCACCTACACCAAGGTCCAGCCAGTAGATGTGACGTGGGCATCGGACGGCGGTTTAGGATGAGTTCCTGCAGCGAAGAGGGGGTTGCCCGTGACAGCCGAGGAATGGACACTCGCAGTTGCCGTTTTCCTCTCGGGGCTCGCGTCTGGCCTGTTGGGGATGCTGAGCACGATCATGCGTCCCATGCTCGCAGCGATGGACGGCCGGGACTTCCGAAACTTCATGGAAGCGTTCCTTCAGTTCGCGGGGAAGTCCTGGGGCCGGGTGTACAACTATGCCTGGGCGATCGGGATGACCATCCCGCCGGTCGTCGCGCTCGTGCTCCTATGGGACGATCCCGGCTCGACCTCGTTCGTGCTCACCGCTATCGGCCTGGGCATCGTGATCGTCGGTGTGCTCGTGGTCTCCAACGTGTGGAAGACCCCGACCTACAACCTGATCTTGGCGTGGGATCCCGAGGCTTTGCCAGCGGACTGGGAGGCGGGACGGCGGCGCTACTTCACGATCAACTGGATCCAGCTTGCGACGACCTGGGCGGCGTTCGCCCTATTCCTGTTGGCTCTGGCCTCCCTCTAGGCGGCCCGGCAGCCGGGGACTTCGGGGGACGAGTTGCGACGAGCGGCGGGCGTGCACCGTGTCGATGATCAGAGCGTCAGCGAAGCTCGGCGATCCACTCCGCGACGACGTTGGCAATGAGGAGATCCGCCTCCGTCCCCTCGTGCATGAGCATCGAAACCGAGGCAGCGAGGGCTGCTCGGAGCGACTCAGGCGCGACCCCGTCGACATGCGTTTGCGCGAATCGAACAAGGGTCTCAACGGGCAGGTTGTCGTATCCGCGGGCCTGTACGGCGGGTAGTCCTCGGCGCAGGCATGCCAGCGACAGCGCGTGGTCGCGCACGGCCCCGACGTAGTGCTCGGCCTGCCACACCCGCCGACGCTCGATGCACGCGCGGGCGTGAAGCGCGTAGATGACGCCCCAGCCAAAGAGATCCTCGGCGACCGGCGGCGTGGGCACGAAGAGCTGGCCTACCGATGGAGGAACCGCGGGTTCGCCGGCAGCCGTTTCGCCGAACACCAGCCGGAATCGCGGACCGGCAGGCCGAAACTGCGACGCGGGGGTCATCGACAGGTCGAACTGGAGCGCTTCCGGTAGCAGGAACACTCGGTAGATGGTGCGGCCGCGCTGGAGATCGGCGAGCCGGACCGCGGCCAGTTCGTCGATGAGCGTGCTCGTCCAGTCAGCGAGGACCGCGGAGACGGGCACATGGTCGGCGATGGCGAACGTGAGATCCAGATCGGAGAAGCGGTCGCCCTCGTCCACCGCCAGCGAACCGACAGCTGCGCCCGCGACCACGCGATCATCGTCCTCCGCGAGCCGCAGCACACGCTCGCGCAGCGCATCGCGCTGCTCGATGGTGAACACGCTTGCCTCCGTTCTGGTGAACCCCGACAGTTCTAGCGCTTGAGGACACTGCCGTTCGAAATTGACCGAGCAGCCGCGGCGCGCCTAGCCGGGTTCGGGCGCGGTCCGCGTCGTCCGCAGAGTTCGAACGAACGCAAAGGACCAGATCGCGACCAGGACCAAGTCAAGCAGCGTCGCGAGCAGCCAGGGCGCCGGGCGGGCCCAGCCGATCGCCAGCGCGCCCGCCGCACCGAGCAGCAACGCCACCGCGAGCGGGCGGTAGAGAGCAGCGAGCTTCCGGTAGTCGGCCAGCGCGACGATGGTCGCCACGAGCGCGATCAGCAGGGCCGAGACCGAGCCGGCCAGCAGCCAGCTCGACGGTTCGGGCGTACGGGCGTCGGCGGCGTGCTCGATCAGGCTCACCATTCCGGCGCCCGCTGCCGCCACCGCGAGCGCGATCGGAAGTTGGCTGTAGAGCCACAGCCCGAGCGAGCCTCCGTCCTGACGTGGCAGTCGCCGCCCTACGTAGTCGAAGTAGGTCCACCAGAAGCCGAAAGCGATGCAGAGTCCGAGTACGCCCGTCGCGACCGTGCGGAAGTCGAGGTCCTCAACCGACAGCAGCCCGTCGACGATGCCGACCACCACCTCGCCGAGGACGATGATGATGAACAGCCCGTAGCGCTCGGCCATCGAGGGGGTCGCCCGAATCCCAAGCGAGTCGTCGGACGTACGCAGCATGTAGATGACAACGAGCGCGATCGAGCCGACGACGACGGCGGCCCAGACGGCCACCCGCCCGGTGTCCCCCATGCCCGAGCTGGCGAGCAGCGCTCCGATCGACACCACAAGCCCGGCGAGGTAACTGAGCGCCCCCGGGCGGTACTCGGGTGCAGCGGTCCGGTACACGGAGGCCCACTGCCAGACGAGGACCGCGAGCAGCACCGCATAGGTGAGTGCGAACTGCTCCCCGTCGGTGCTCGCCGCGTGCCCGGTGAAGACGGCCAACACGGTGAGGATGCCCATCTGCAAGAAGATGAACGAGCGGTTGCGACCGTCCTCGCGGCCATGCAGCTCGTGGAACTGGGTGCCGTTGAACCAGCCGATCCAGATCAGCCCGAAGACGACTGCGAAATCGAGCACGCCCGACCAAGAGACGTCCTCGGCCAGCGTGTGTGCAACCTGGGCGATGAGCACCACGTAGACGAGGTCGTAGAAGAGCTCGAGGAAGCTGACCGTGCGATCCTCGATCACCTCGCCGTGAGGCCGCGGCGGCCGCAGGAACCAACGACGCAGGCCCGCGCGCAGCGTCACGGGTGGACCCACGTCCGCACCACGGTGCTCGCTCATCTCGCGTGCCTCCTCGATAGGGCACAAGGTGCAGCCGGAGCTCGTCTATCGCGCCGAGCTGCAGGTAGTTGGGAGGTC
>CAVSKI010000007.1:0-690876 GCA_963728495.1 uncultured Thermoleophilaceae bacterium
CCCGCCACTAAGTCGCGGGCGCGTAGATCATGATCACCACGCCTGCTCCGAGCGGACGCGATTCGACGAGGCGCAGCGGGAGCTTGTCCCGCGTCTCCCCGAACAGGCGATCTCCCGCACCGAGCACCAGCGGGTAGACCATCAGGCGCAGCTCGTCCACCAGTCCTGTCTCGATCAGTGCCCGCGAGAGGCGGCGGCTGCCATACACGATGATGTCGCCGTCGAGCTCCTGTCGCAGCCTGGCCACTTCGTCGGGCCAGTCGTCGCCCAGGACGGTCGCGTTCCAGACAGGGTCCGTAAGCGTCGAGGAGACGACGTGCTTCGGCAGCTCGTTGAGCCTGTCGGCGAGCTCACCTTCCGCCGTCGGCCAGAAGGACTGCATTGCTTCGTAGGTGACCCGTCCGAGCAGCAGCGCCTCGGCTTTCTGCGCCTGCTCGAGACCGACGTCTTCCCCGTAGTCGAATCGAGCACCCTCGGCGTTGTGGAAGTCCACGGCCCAGCCCCTGTACTTAAACGGCACGTCCATCGGGCCCGGCGACTGCATGACCCCGTCAAGCGAGACGCTCTCGCTCAAGGCGATGCTTCCCATCAGCTTCTCCATTCCTCGTCGGCGTCGGTAATGTACAACTAGATGGTTGTAGATGACCTGGCGGCCGGGCAGGTGGACGAGCTGTTCCGTGCCTTGGCCGACCCGACCCGCCGTGACATCCTTCGCCGCTGCGTCGACGGCGAGCCGTCGGTCTCCCGGCTTGCGCGGGCTTATCCCATGAGCTTCGCGGCGGTGCAGAAGCACGTCGCCGTGCTGGAGCGGGCCGGTCTCGTCACCAAGGAGCGGCGCGGGCGCGAGCAGCTCGTGCGCACCGATGCCGACGCGGTCGGGCGCGCGCGTCACGCCCTCGACGAGCTCGAGACCACTTGGCGCGGGCGAGTGGAGCGGATGTCGGATCTACTTCAACGATGAGAGGGAGCGGATGAGCGTCACCAGCTTCGACACGGATTACGACAACCTGACCTTCACGCTGATCGCCGACTTCGAGGCTCCGATCGATCAGGTGTGGGAGCTCTGGTCGGATCCGCGGAAGCTCGAACGCTGGTGGGGCCCGCCGGGCTACCCGGCGACCTTCGAGAAGCACGACCTCACGCCGGGCGGTGAGGCCACCTACTTCATGACCGGTCCTGAGGGCGACAGGTTCCACGGCATGTGGCGGGTGACGGCTGTCGATCCGCCGGCATCGCTGCAGTTCACGGACGCCTTCGCCGACCCTGACGGGAAGCCGGTCGCGGACATGCCGCTCAGCGCGGTCAGGGTCGAGCTCACCGGGCGCGACGGCGGCACGCGGATGGAGATGCAGTCGACGTTTGAATCGCGCGAGGACATGGAGAAGGTGGTCAACATGGGCACACCCGAGGGCTTGCAACAGGCCGTTAGCCAAATGGACGGCGTGCTCGACGCGTGACCGAGGATCGCCAGCGGTGGCTGGCTCTCTATGTCCTCTGCGTCGGGATGCTCATGATCGTCCTCGACGCGACGATCGTGAACGTTGCCCTGCCGTCGATCCAGGATGACCTGGGGTTCTCGCAGAACGATCTCGCGTGGGTGGTAAACGCCTACCTGATCGCATTCGGCGGCCTGCTCCTGCTGTCCGGCCGGATCGGCGATCTGATCGGCCAGCGACGGATCTTCCTCATCGGCCTCGGGGTCTTCATCTGTGCGTCCCTGCTCTGCGCCCTGGCGCAGAGCCAGGGTCTCTTGATCGGTGCGCGGTTCGTTCAGGGCGTCGGTGGAGCGCTCACGTCCGCAGTGATCCTGGGGATGATCGTGACGATGTTCCCGGAGCCCCGGGAGCAGGTGAAGGCGATCGGCATCTACACCTTCGTCGCAGTCGCCGGCGGCTCGATCGGGCTCCTGCTCGGCGGGATCCTCACCGAGACGATCAACTGGCACTGGATCTTCTTCGTCAACCTCCCGATCGGCATTGCCACGGCGCTGTTCGCGGTCAGGCTCGTACCTGATCGGGAGGGCGTCGGGCTCAGCGCCGGGGCGGACATACCCGGCGCGGCGCTGCTCACCGGCGGCCTGATGGTCGGCGTCTACACGATCCTCGGCGTCACCGAGGAGGGTTGGGGATCGGGCCAGACCTTGATTCTGGGGGCGGCGTCGATCGCACTGCTCGCCGCGTTCGTCCTCCGGCAGGCGCGGGTGGCGAATCCGCTCATGCCGCTGTACCTGTTTCGCTCGCGCAACGTCTCCGGGGCGAACCTGGTCCAAGCGTTGATGGTGGTCGGGATGTTCGGCGTGTTCTTCCTGGGGGCCCTTTACATGCAGCGGATCCTCGGCTACGGCGCGCTCGAGGTCGGGCTTGCCTACCTGCCGATGACGGTGGTCATGGGCACGATGTCGTTCCGCTTCACGGGCCAGCTCAACCTCAAGTACGGGCCACAGGCGACGCTGATCCCCGCGATGGCGTTCATCGTGGCCGGGCTGCTGCTGCTCGCCCGCACGCCGGTCGACGCGACGTATGTCGTCGACCTGCTGCCGCCGATGGTCCTGGTCGGTCTTGGAGCCGGGCTCGGCTTCCCGTCGCTGATGACGCTGGCGATGTCGGGGGTAAGCGCGCGCGACTCGGGACTGGCGTCGGGGCTGGTCAACACGAGCGTCCAGGTGGGCGGCGCGATCGGCCTGGCGATACTCGCCACCTTCGCGACCGAGCGCACTGATGCCCTGCTCGCCGATGGCGAGACCGCCGCGGAGGCACTCAACTCCGGGTATCACCTTGCTTACCTGATCGGTGCGGGCCTCGTGGTCGCGGCGATCCCAATCGCGGTCGGCGTGCTTCGTGAAGAGGCGCCGGAGGCCGCCGCCGAGCCCGTCCCCGAACCGGCCGCCGAGCCTGTCCCCGCGGCCGTCGGCGAACCGGTGGTGGCGGTGGCCGCCGCGGCCGACCGGCCCGCGCTCACCGTGAACTACCTACCGGCCTCCATCGCCAACCCCTGCGAGGAGGCGGGCCTACGAGTCACGATCGGCTGCGGCGGTTGCACGGCCACCCGGCGAGCCGAGGTCTAGTTGCCCACACGTGCGCGAGTTCGCATATCCGCGAGGTTCCGCTGGCCCGGAAACGAACGCACGTGAGCTCCACAGGCCCACCGTAACGAGCAGCTCCGGTGTTCCGCGAACCAGCAGGCCCAGCATGCGGGACGCCGACTCATGCTCCTCGCGCAAGCAGCGGCCGGGACTCGCCTCCGAGCGTTCAGAGAAAGCGACAGCAACCGGAACGTGATGACGCGCTACTTGTACGCGATCGCGGCGCTCGTGGGACCGGCGAGTGGCACTACGTCTATCTCTTTGAACCCGGCCTCCTTGCACCAGCCGGCAAAGTCGCTGCCCGTGAAGTCAAACGCGTCGCCGAACTCGATCAGCATGTTGAGCGACATCAGCAGCCCGAACGCGTTTTCGCGGCGGGCGTCATCAATGATGTTCTCGATCGCGATGAAAGCGCCACCCTCCGGCAGCGCGTCGTGGGCGGCCTTGACCAGATGGTTCTTGTTCTCGAGGTTCCAGTCGTGGAGGATCAGCCCCATCGTGATGATGTCCGCTTTGGGTAGGGGGTCGGCAAAGAAGTCACCACCTACCGCTTTGACGCGTTCGCTTAGCCCGGCGGCTTCGATCGTTCGCGCGGCGATCGGCTCGACAACCGGCAGGTCGAAGCTGGTGCAGGTCATGTGGGGGTGGCGATTGGCGACGATGATCGAGAGCTGACCGGTAGCGCCGCCCACGTCGCACAGCGTCTCGTACTTCGAGAAGTCGAACTTCTCCGCCAGGGCCATGAAGGGGCCCGCGGAGATCCCGGCCATCGCGTTCATGAACTGCTCGAGCCTGGCCTCGTCGCTGTAGAGCTCCTCGAACACCGGCTTACCCGTCTGCTTGATCTCGTTCTGGGGCTTTCCGGTCTGCAAGGCCTCGGTGAGATCACCCCAGAATCCGTACAGCCGCGAGTTGGCCATCTCGAGGATCCCGCCGACATAGGCCGGGCTCGCCTTGTCCAGAAACGCGGCGCCCGCCTCGGTATTGCGGTAGAGCGCATCGCTCCCTTCACCCTCGCGATCGAGCAGCTCAAGGGCGACAAGCGCATCGGGGAAGTCTGGGATCGCACGAGCATCCAAACCGAGCGCCTCGGCGATCTCCGGACCCGTCATCGATTCGCTTCCCAGCCTGGTGAAGAGCTCGAGCTCGACAGCCGACAGGAGAGTCTTCGAGCCCCAGAACCCCATACCGACCTGCAAGATGTGTGAAGGGTCGACTTGCGCGGACATCCTCTCTCCGTCCTCGGGTTCCTGTTTGGCTCTTCGCCGCCGGGAGAGTATCCAAGTAGTGCCTGAGGCCGAGCAGGAACGGGCTGCTGAGAGGCGTTCCGAGGGCGATAGCTGAGCCGTTTGGCGAGGATGGGCGTCAGCGCCTGACGGGTGGTCGGGCTATCAAATCGGGAAGGTGCCGCTTTTACAGGGCAATCCTTGAGCGCGAGCGACGGGACTCGAACCCGCGACCTCCGGCGTGACAGGCCGGTCAGACCGTCATGACGCGAGACGAGGGGCGACGACGCACGACGCGCAATCCCACACCCCGAGCGGGTCGCGGCCGAACCGACCCCATGCACAAGCGGAACCCGAGATCACCGCGGCGCGAACGTAGTGGCGATGCAGTGGCGATGGCGTACCGGAGACCCGTTGGGTGTTCACGCTTGTCAGACGCGTTGCACCCAAGCCGCGACGGGCGTAGGGTTGCCATGAACGCATTTCCCTGACGAAGGAGAAAGCGATGGCTCCCCCCGCCACTCCGCCTGCTGGCTTTGATCCGGAGGCACACGCGTCCACGGACTTCACCCCAGAGACGATGATCCCGGATGGCGTGACAACCTTCACCGATTGGGTTGTCACAAAGCGGCAAGCGGCGGCGGACTCGCCAATCACCTGTTGGCACTGCTATACGGACGGCACCGTGACGTGGTGCGTCGAGATTAACTGCCCGTTCCCGCAGCCCCCAAAGGTCAAGACTCAATAATCGGTTCCCGTTCGCGTCTACGAGGCAGTGCGAAGTGCCCAGGGGGTATGTAACCCTCGACCCATGCTCTAGACTTTCGGATCAGGCGCCGCCCCGGCGGTCAGCCATCATCTCCATAGCGGTCAATCCTTAGGGGCGCCGCGGAGCTAATAGCAACACGAAACGGAGGCCCACCGTGGGCCTTTGGCGCTATCTCCGTGGCACCGATCTTCTATGTGCCGAACATCCATGGCGAACAGATCGCCTTCCAGTCCATGGTCGAGGTCGACCTCCGGCTGTCCATCAGTGAGGGCTACGACCGGTTGGTGCTAAGCGGGCTCGCCCAGGCGGGCACGCTGACGGCAGGCACCGCGGACATCATTACCTCCGTCAGGCGCGGCATCAGCCAACTGGCGACCGCCGGCTACGCCGCGGACACGTTGGTCATCGACGCGGCGGGCGCTGAGAAGATGGACCTACTCCAGACGTCCGGCAGCGAGAAGTTCTGGGTCTGGTCGCCCGGCAACTTCGCGCCGGGTCTCTTCGGCCTGAACGTCAGGGTCACGAAGCAGGCCGGCACCGCTGTCGCGGACTCGCGGGCGTTCGGCAGGCTGTACGCCTCGCCGCTCCAGCTGCAGCGATTCGAGGTCGATGCGGGATTGACGAACCGGTCTAACTACCGGCTCGAGGGCCACGCCACATTCGGCGTCGAGCGGCTTACCGCGGCCGCCCGAATCATGTAGATGCCCGAGGCGCCTCCTGGCCTACTCTCGCAACCCCACGGCTTCGAGGGCCTCGGCGCGGGTGCGAAAGGTGCGACCCCATATCAATCGGCCATCTCGGTAGCGCGCAACCCACGCGATCTCCTGCTCAAGGGTGACACCGCTCTTGAACCGACCCCCAAGCCGGCCGAACGCAATCACGGTGTCGCCCAGATCCCGACACTCGTCGACGCTCGCCTCGAACTCATCCAGATTGCTTTCCAGGTTGGACCACCAGCGGCGGACACCCTTGTGGCCACGGTAGCCCTCACCTCCCTCGGCCTGCGCGGTGAGCGGGTACCACTCGCAGTCGGGGTGGGCGGTCTCCAGATACGCGTCGAGGTCACCCCGCGCATACGCGTCGACCGCTCTATGGAACACCTCCACGTTCTGCCGCGACATCGCCCGCCCAGTATCTCGCTGAGCGTACGCTCTGCAAATGGCGAGCCCCGAGCTGAGCCGCCGCGTCGAGAAGCTCGTCGGCTATCCACCGCTGTCGGAGATGAGTGACTATCAGCGACGAGATTTTCAGGAGTCGCTGCTCGACGCCGACAGCTTCGAGGACCTGCCCGGAAAGTGGCAGGCAGCGATCCTCGACGCGAAACGAAACGACCGAAGCTGCGGGTCGTGTCGGACACTTAGTCCTCTTCGAGCGACGTTTGGTCGCGCAGCCCGACGGCTTCGAGGGCGTCTGCCTCGGTCGAACAGTTGCGCCACCAGACGACCTTTCCGTGGAGCCATCTGGTCGGCTGCCAGAACGGATCGACGATCGGCGTGTCGCCGGTCGCGCTGTGTCCCCAACCGCGGATGTGACCGAGGGTCACGTCTCCGAGGTCGCGCAGTTCCTCGACCTCGACGGTGTAATCCGGGAAGGCACCGAGGAAGTCGGACCACCAGCGACGCAGGCCCTGGTGTCCGTGATAGCCGCCCTCCATCGCGACAAGGCGCGACTCGACCTCTATCTCATCGTCCATAAGGCTGAGGAAGGCGTCCCAATCGCGTCGGTTGAAGGCGTCATACGCCTGGTGAGCCAACTCCACGTTCTCCTGCGACATCAGCTACTCCGACAGCCCCACGGCTTCGAGGGCTTCGGCCTCGGTGCCGAACGCCTGCCACCAGACGCACTGCCCGTCACGCCACTCGCCGAGAAGCCAGAGCGGCATATCGGTCGGCGTGTCGCTACGCGCCCCGTGGCTGCGAAGGCGCAGGGCGGCGAGCGTCAGGCGTCCAAGGTCGCGCACTTCGACGACCTCGAGGGCGACGTCTGGCATAGCGTCGATCAGACCCTCCCACCAGCGGCGAACTCCGGCATGGCCGTGATAGGCGCCCTCCATTTCGACTTCGAGCGCGTGGATCTCCACGTCAGCGTCGTTCAACTCGAGAAACGCATCGAGGTCACGTCGGTTGAAGGCGTCAACGGCTCGGTGAGCCAGCTCCACGTTCTCAGGCGACATCGCCCGCCCAGTATCCCGCGCACGGCTTTTTGGGACAGCGAGCCGTTTGGACCGGCGGGTAAGGCACTCGCGGCCAAGATCTCGATCTTCGAGCTGGCCAGGGTGATGGGCGCCTCGGTCAAGACGATCGACAAGCACTACGGGCACCTGGCGCGCGACTCCGAGCAGGCGATTCGCGCCCGCCTCGACGCCAGAGCCGCACGTAGTGGCGACGAAGTGGCGATGCGCGGCGACGAGCGCTAAGCGGCATCACGGCGAAAGCTGCCGCCGTGCAGGCACAACGTCGAGCGCGAGCGACGGGACTCGAACCCGCGACCTCCGGCGTGACAGGCCGGCGCTCTAACCAGCTGAGCTACGCCCGCTCGAAGCGAGGGTCGAGCATAGCGGCCTCAGGGTTGCCCGCCGGGTGGACGGCGGCGCTCCCTGACCTGCGTGACGATCAGCCACGCCAGAAACCCCAGCACGGGGATGAAGTACGCGATCGTGGTGAGCACGTGGCCGGTGTGGGCTAACAGAAACATCCCGGGTCCAATGGTCGCAGGCGGGCGGCGCGTGGAAGACTGTGGCCATGAGTAAGAGCGAACAGTCGCCGGTCGGGCTCGAGGATGGAGACGCCTCTCCGTCGAAGCTCAAGCGCAAGAAGTACGAGCGCGAGCTGGAGAGGCTTCAGCTGGAGCTCGTGAAGCTCCAGCAGTGGGTGAAGAAGGCGGAGCTTCGAGTGGTGCTGGTGTTCGAGGGCCGTGACGCAGCCGGCAAGGGCGGCACGATCAAGCGGATCCTCGAACCGCTCAACCCGCGCGGTGCCAGGGTGGTGGCGCTGGGAACGCCGAGCGAGACCGAGAAGACGCAGTGGTACTTCCAGCGCTACGTCGAGCACCTGCCCGGCGCGGGAGAGATCGTCCTGTTCGACCGCTCCTGGTACAACCGAGCAGGCGTCGAGCGCGTGATGGGCTTCTGCAGCGACGACGAGTACTGGGAGTTCATGCACACCTGCCCGGATCTCGAGCGCATGTTGGTACGCGACGGCATCCTGCTTCGCAAGTACTGGTTCTCGGTCAGCGACGAGGAGCAGGAGCGGCGCTTCCAGAAACGCTCGGCCGACCCCACGAGACGCTGGAAGCTCAGCCCCATGGACCTCGAGTCACGGGACCTCTGGGTCGAGTACTCGCGGGCCAAGGACGAGATGTTCCGCTACACCCACACGCCCGAAGCGCCCTGGTACACGGTCGAATCCGACGACAAGCGCAAGGCCCGGCTCAATTGCATCGCCCACGTGCTCGACAGCATCGACTACGAGGACGTGCTCCCCGGACCGATCGAGCTTCCGAAGCGCCCGCCGCAGGAGGACTACGAGCGCCCGCCGCGCGAGGCCAACACCGAGATCATCAGCAAGTACTGAGCAGCGCCCGGCGCGGGTCAGCCGTTGGCCTGCGACAGAAGCCACAGGGCCAGGCATGTAAAGCCCACCATCACGGCGAGCATCCAGTACTGGGAGCGCACCGCCAGCTTGGCATCGTCGTACATGGCGAGCGCGCGGTCGTGGGCCAGCATCAGCGCGGCCACGTGACCCGTGACCACGAAACCCACCTGCCAGTACCAGGTGGCGTTCGATCCGATCAGCGTGTAGTCGATCTGGCTGTCTGAGGTGCCGAACAGATTCGATCCGTCGCCGAGCGGGTCGGAGGCGAGGAAGGCGACGGCCTGCCCCTGGAAGAGCAGCAGCGTGAAGTAGTGCGCCGCCACGTAGGCCAGCGCGATCGGCACGAGCGTGTGCACGAAGGCCCGCGCCAGGTGGTCCGTGCTGAAGCCGCCGCCCACGCTCCGCGCCCCCAACACCCCTAGCCGGTAGAAGCCGTACACGAGCAGGATCGCGGCGATCAGCCCGAGCAGGAATGTGAGCTCGAGCGCGTTCTGAGGTGAGAGCCCCAGGTCGCCAAAGAAGCGAGCGATGTCCGGAGCAACGCCGGTCCATCTCGGCCCGGCCGACGCGCCGTCGAACGTGACCGAGCCGATCATCACCGCGAGCAGCGGCACGGTGCCCGCGCCGGCCTTGAGGGCGGGCAGCCCGGACAACGGGCGGCGCAGGCCGACCACGCCGTCGCGCGTCTCGACCGGGGACAAACGCGAGAAGAGGTTGAAGTAGACCGAGAAGGCCTCCCCGCGGGAAATCCAGGTCTCCACCCCGTAGAGCGCCATCGCCACGAATGTCAGGGCCGAGTACACGAGCGTGGCTATGGCAATGGTTTGCGGCTGGTCCCCGTTGGCCGCCACTAGCTCCATCACCGCGAAGGCGAAGACCCCCGCCGCGGCCGGCCAATGGCCGAGGCGCTCGGGGTACGACAGCGGCGCGGGCAACCCGCCCCGGGCGGCCCGGGCGGCCACCCAGCCCACCCCGCGGCCGATTGCGCGCCAGGGGTTGAAGGCCTTGAAGAGATCGCCGAAGAGCACGCTGGCGGGCACGAAGGCCAGCCAGAAGATCACGTAGACGAAGGTCGGCGCCAGATTGGCGGTGGAGCTCTGGGTGCCGCGCAGGCCGGCGTAGACGAGCACCACGAGAAGCGCGGCGCCGACCGCGCCGCACAGGATCTCGACCGGTCGAGATGCGAGCACCCGCCCGAACCCCCCCGGCATCGGCCTCCAGTGCTCGCGCTGGAGCTTCGGCTCGGGCCACAGCACCGCGAGCGCGACGAATGACACGACCAGGACCATCGCGGCGGCCCAGCCGAACAGCCACTCCGGAATGGGGAGATCGGAACGGGCAACGAGCCCGTGGGCGAAGGTGATCACGAAGGTGAGACGACCAGGCGCGCGACCAGTGGCTCGAGGCCCGCGTCTTCGGCCACATGGCTCTCGATCTCGAATTCGCCCTCGGCGTTGGCCTTGAAGCGAAAGCGCGCAGGCTGGCCCGGCGTCACCTCGCGCTCGATGTCATAACCGTGGAGATGAATGTCGTCGGGCGCGTCGGCCGTCACGACGATGCGCACGGTATCCCCCTTCACGACATCAATGGTCTTGACACCGCCGGCAACCGTGCCGCCTTTGATGGCGATGCGCGTGACCTCCGGCTCGGGCGGCGGGGTGGGCTCGGTCTCGGTCGGCTGCGGCTCCGCCGAGTTGTCGCCGTTCGCCTCGGACTCGGTCTGCGCCGGGGTCGTACTGGCCGATCGTTCGGGCTCGTCGTTATCGCCCGGCGAGGCGATGAAAAAGGCGACGACCGCGACGGCCAGGGCAGCGACGACCAAAGCAATTCGCTGTTGATTCGACATCGCGGCGGCGAAGTATGGCAACCGTGGTTTGTGCTTTTGGAGACATGCCAGGCGGGCGGGCCCCCATCCCGAACGCAGCGCCGAACGCTCCGGTCCGCTGCGGGTCCTGCGCTGCGGAATCCGCGCGCAGGACGCGATCGCGCCTGACGCTCGGGCGCTAGAGGTTCTCGCGCGTCAGCAGGTCGGCTTCGAGCTCGAGGCTCAGCGAATCGTCGATCGCGGGATCGACCTCGAGGGCCTCGGACACCTTGTGCCCCTCGCTCGTTTCCGGATCGAAGCGGTAGCCCACGCCGAAGTGGGTGTGGATGTAGCTGCAGCCAGGAGAGGCCTGCTCGAGCTTCTGGCGCACCTTGCGGATGAACACGTCCACCGAGCGGTCTCCGTGGGCCATCGCATAGCCCCACACCGCCTGGTAGATCTCCTCGCGTTGCAGCACCTTGCCCTTGGCGTGCGCGAGCAGCTGCAGGACCTCGAACTCCCGCCGCGTGAGATCGATGCTGCTGCCGCCCACGAACGCCTGGAATTGATCGGCCCTGATCTCGAGGTCGCCGGCCACGAGCGGGCCGGTGTCCACGCGCGCCGAAGCGCGCTTGCGGCGGCGCACGACGGCCTCCACGCGAGCCAGCACCTCTTCGGGATGGCAGGGCTTGGTCACCCAGTCGTCGGCTCCGAGACGCAGCCCCCGCACACGCTGCGAGACGCTGGAGCGGCCGGTGCATACGACGATGCCGAGGCCGGGCAGCGCGGCGGAGACCCGCTCGACGAACTCCCACGCGCCGGGACCGAGCAGCGACAGATCCACGACCAGGGCGTTCACGCGCATGGAGATGAAGTCGTCCGTGCGAGGAGGAGCTTCGAGACGCCGGTACTGCCACCCCAGATCGTCGGCGCGCTTGACCAGCACGCGAACGAATCCCGAGTCGGAGTCGAGAATCGCGAGACGCATGTCCGACATCTGGCTCGAGTGTACGCGCCGGTCCGGGCGTGGGTCCAAGCCGTTTACAGGTTCTTCACAGCGTGGCAACGGCGAGGTAACGGACTTTCCGCTGGATGCTGGGAGGCTCGGAGGTCATGGAAGCGGCGACGAGTGCCATGAGGCCCTCCGGGCACATTCTCCACGCGGGCGATCTCGAGATCCGGCCCGACGAGTTCACCGCACTGGTCAACGGCGAGCCGCTGGCGCTCACCGTCCGCGAGCTCGAGCTGCTCACGGCGCTGGCCGAGCGCCAGGGTCGGATAGTCTCGCGGGCCGAGCTCTACGCGGTCGTTTGGGGGGAGCCGTACCGAAAGGCCGACCGCTCCGTCGACGTCTACGTCGGCAAGCTGCGACAGAAGCTGGCCGGTGCCCTGCCGGGGGGGCACTTCATTCACACCCACTTCGGGTTCGGCTATCGCTTCACACCTTTTTCACAAGACGGGCACAGGTCGATAACAGACTCCGCCTGACCGCAGTCGAGAGTCAGCGCCGACATGAACGACGACCAAACAAGGAGAGGGTCCATGCGAAAGCTCCTCGCGTTCGCCGTCTGCGGTGTCTTGGCGCTCGGCGCCGCGGCCTGTGGCGACGACGAAGAATCCAGCAGCGGTGGTGGCGGAGGCGGAGGGGGCGACCTCTCCGGCACTATCAGGATCGACGGCTCGAGCACGGTCGGACCGTTCGCGCAGGCCGCGGCAGAGGAGTTCGGGGGCCAGAACCCGGGCGTGCGGATCACCGTCGGCACCTCGGGCACCGGCGGCGGCTTCGAGAAGTTCTGCGCCGGCGAGACCGACATCTCCGACGCCTCGCGACCGATCGACGAGGAGGAGGAGGTGCCGCTGTGCAAGAAGGACGGCGTCTCCTGGAAGGAGGTCCAGGTGGCCAACGACGGCATCTCCGTCGTGACCAATGCCGAGCTCAAGGTCGACTGCATGACCACCGAGCAGCTGAAGCAGCTCTGGGAGCAGGGCTCGAAGGTCAAGAGCCTCAATGAGATCGATCCGAAGCTTCCCGACACCGAGCTGAGCCTCTTCGGCCCAGGCACGGACTCGGGGACCTTCGAGTTCTTCACCGAGGAGATCAACGGTGAAGAGGGCAGCACGCGCAAGGACTATCAGCCCTCGGAGGACGACAACGTGCTCGTTCAGGGCGTCGCCGGCGAGCCCGGAGGCCTGGGCTACTTCGGCTTCTCCTACTACGAGCAGAACCAGGACAAGCTGGGGCTCGTGAGCGTCGATGCCGGAGACGGCTGCATCACGCCGAGCCCGGAGACGATCGCCGACGGCTCGTACAAGCCGCTATCGCGTCCCCTGTTCATGTATCCGAGCCAGAAGGCGCTCAAGAAGCCCGAAGTCAAGGCCTTCATGGACTTCGTGGTCGAGAACTACCAGTCGATCTCGGAGGCCTCGCAAATCGTCCCGATGAGCCAGAGCCAGGCCGACAAGGCGAAGACCTCACTCGGGAGCTGAGTGGAAGCAAGCGCAACAACCGCAGCAGCGGGCCGCGCGGAGGCACCACGTCTCCGCGCGGCCCGGCGCCGCTGGGGCGAGGACCTGATCAAGGGCCTCCTCATGCTGGCGGCCCTGATCTCCGTCCTCACCACCACGGGCATCGTGCTGTCTCTGCTGGAGGGGACGATCGTCTTCTTCGGTGAGGTCGGCGTGACCGACTTCCTGTTCGGCACCGACTGGTCGCCGCTGCTCGAGCCCGCCTCGTTCGGCGTGGTCCCGCTCGTTGCGGGAACCATGATCATCAGCCTGATCGGCATGGTGGTGGCCGTCCCGCTCGGGCTTGGAGCGGCCATCTACCTCAGCGAGTACGCCCGCCCGCGTGTGCGCAAGACGATCAAGCCCATCCTCGAGCTGCTGGCCGGAGTGCCGACCATCGTGTTCGGCTACTTCGCGCTGACCTTCTTCACGCCGGAGATCCTGCGCGGCCTCGTGGGCCTCGACGCGGCGATCTTCAACGGACTCTCGGCGGGGATCATCGTCGGATTCCTGATCGTCCCGACGATCGCCTCGATCTCGGAGGACTCCATGTCGGCGGTCCCCATGTCGTTGCGCGAGGGCTCCTTCGGCCTCGGCGCCTCGAAGCTCCAGACCACCCTGCGCGTGGTCTTCCCCGCGGCGCTCTCGGGCATCGTCGCGTCGATCGTCCTTGGACTGTCGCGGGCTGTGGGCGAGACCATGGTCGTGGTGATTGCGGGTGGGCTGGTGACCGGCTACGACCCGCTCAAGGCCATGGAAACCATGACCGCCTTCATTGCATCAACGGCCAAGGGCGACATCGCCACCGGCTCGATCGCCTACAAGACGATCTTCGCTGTCGGCACCACCCTCTTCGTACTAACGCTGATCATGAACCTGATCTCGATCCGCTTCGTGCGCAAGTACCGGCAGGTGTACGAGTGAGCGCTCATTCACAGCCTGTCGGCACGCCGTCGGGCTCGCGACGGGCGAAGGATGCCGCCTTCAGGATCGGCATGTTCACCTGCCTCGGGCTGGCCTTCGCCATGCTCGCGGTGCTCCTGGTGGACATCGCCATCGACGGCGCCGGCAACCTCACCTGGAACTTCATCACGAGCTTCTCCTCGATCAACGCCGATCAGTCGGGGATTCAGGCGGCCCTGTGGGGCACCATCTGGCTGATGGGCGTGTGTGCGCTCTTCATCGTGCCGGTTGGGGTGGCCACCGCGATCTACCTCGAGGAGTACGCCGACAGCACACGCTGGTTCAATCGGCTCATCGAGCTCAACATTCAGAATCTCGCCGCCGTCCCCTCGATCGTCTACGGCATCCTCGGCCTCGCCTTCCTGGTGCGCGGCCCGCTCTCGCTGGGGCCCGTGATCCTCGCGGGCGGGCTGACGCTCGGTCTGCTCGTGTTGCCGGTGGTGATCATCGCCGGGCGGGAGGCCATCCGCGCGGTGCCGCCCTCCATCCGCGAGGGCTCGATGGCCCTGGGCGCCACGCAGTGGCAGACGATCTGGAAGCAGGTGCTGCCCGCCGCGGTTCCCGGCATCGCCACCGGCGTAATCCTCGCCCTCGCCACGGGCCATCGGCGAGACCGCGCCGCTCATCGTCATCGGCGCGGCGACCTTCCTGGCCTTCAACCCGACCGGGGTGAACGACTACTTCACCGCGATGCCCATCCAGATCTTCGACTGGATCTCGCGGCCCTCCAACGACGTGAACGACTACCGACCGCTCGCGGCGGCGGGGATCCTGCTGCTCATGATCCTCCTGCTGGCCATGAACAGCGTCGCGATCTGGCTGCGAAACCGATACGAGCAGAAGTGGTAGGTGAGAGAGAGTGCCTGAGCCGGTGACCGAGCCACAGGACAAGAGCGAGCAGGAAACGGAACGCGGCCTGAGCCAGCGCATCGGAGCTCGCTCCGATGGCGGCACCGTCAGCGCGCCGGCGATGGAGGGTGCACCGCGCCCCGAGCGAGAAGAGCGCGAAGCCATCTTCGGCCTCGAGGACGTTCAGGTCTCCTACGGCCCCAAGCCGGCCGTGCGGGGAGTCAGCTTCGACATCGGCAAGCACGAGATCACGGCCCTGATCGGACCCTCGGGCTGCGGGAAGTCGACGCTGATCCGCTGTCTGAACCGCATGAACGACCTGATTCCCACCGCGCGCGTGGAGGGCAAGGTCACCTATCACGGCCAGGACCTCTACGGCCCCGACGTGGACGCCGTGGAGGTGCGCAAGCGGATCGGCATGGTCTTCCAGAAGCCGAACCCGTTCCCCAAGTCGATCTACGACAACATCGCGTTCGGCCCGCGCGTGCTGGGCATGAAGGGCGACATGGACGAGATCGTCGAGCGCGCGCTCAAGCAGGGCGCGGTTTGGGACGAGGTCAAGGACCGCCTCAAGACCAACGCCTTCGGCATGTCCGGCGGACAGCAGCAGCGGCTGTGCATCGCCCGCTGCCTGGCCGTCTCACCCGACGTGATCCTGATGGACGAGCCCTGCTCGGCCCTCGACCCGATCTCCACCGGGAAGATCGAGGACCTGATGATGGAGCTCAAGCAGGACTACTCGATCGTGATCGTCACCCACAACATGCAGCAGGCCGCGCGGGTGTCGGACAAGACCGCGTTCTTCACCGTCGAGCTGGACGACGAGGAGCACCGCTCGGGCCGCGTCGTCGAGTTCGACGACACGGAGAAGATCTTCACCAACCCGTCCGATTCGCGCACGGAGGCCTACGTCACGGGTAAGGTCGGCTAGCGTGGCCGACACGACTCGATCCCATTTCCAGGAGGAGCTCGCCAAGCTCGAAGTTCAGGCGCTCGGCGGCCTCGACCTGGTGGTGGGCGCGCTCGACCGGGCGCTCGAAACGGTTCAGCACCAGGACGTGGAGCTGGCCGCGATGGTGATCTCCGACGACGACCGCATCGACGGCCGCTACCTGGAGGTGCAGCAGGGCATCCTGTCGCTGCTGGCCCTGCAAGCGCCCGTGGCCGGCGACCTGCGCATCGTCGCCGCGCTGCTGCACGCGATGAAGAACATCGAGCGGATGGGAGACCAGTGCGTGAACATCGCCAAGCTCGTGCCGCTGGCCGGGCACGAGCCGCCATCCGACGCAAAGGTACTCGAGGACATCGCGCGTATGGGGGCCCAGGCGCGGGTGCAGGTGATCCAGTGCAAGCAGGCATTCGAGGGCCGCGACGTGGCCCTCGCCCAGGATCTCGTTCGCCAGGACGACGAGATCGACCGCCTGAACCGAGACGTGTTCCGGCTCGCCTTGGACATCGGGGACGACCCCGATACCCGCGAGTGGGCAATGCATATGATGCTGATCGCTCGCGCCATCGAGCGAATCGGCGACAATGCCGTGGATATCGGCGAGCAGACCGCCTTTGTCGTCACCGGTCTGTTCCGGGAGTTCGAGGACGCCTCGCACCCGGAGCTTGCTCCGCCGTCCACTGCTTGATCTGCGCCTGCATCGACATCGGCAGCAACACAACCCGGCTGCTCGTGGCGGATGCGGGCGATGGACAGCTGCGCGAGCTGGTGACGCAGAGGGCGTTCACGCGCATAGGCAAGGACCTGGGGTCGGGCGGCTCGATTTCGCCCGAGAAGATCGCTGAGACCGCCGACGTGGTCTGCACGCAGGCGGCGGTGGCCAGGGAGGTCGGCGCGGACCACATCATCGCCGTGGCCACCGCCGTGATCCGCAACGCTCCCAACCGAGCCGATCTGCTGGCCGCCGTGCAGGAGGCGGGCGGCATGGAGCTCGACATCCTGACCGGCGAGGAGGAGGCCCGTCTCTCCTTCGTCGGAGCGACTCGCACGCTCCTGGAGCCTGCCGACGGCTCGATCGCGGTGGTCGATGTGGGCGGTGGCTCTTCGGAGATCGCCATCGGAGAGGCCGACGGCGCCATGTCGTGGTCGGCCTCCTTTCGCATCGGGTCGGGCTTCCTGGCCGACGCCTACCTGCGTTCCGATCCGCCCGCGGCCGACGAGCTGGAAAAGGTCCGCCGCCACGTGGCCGGCACCTTCGAGGGTCTCGAAGCTCCGCCGGCTCAGAGCGCGGTGGCGGTCGGCGGCACGGCCACGTCGTTGCGCCGCCTGCTCGGCGCCGAGCTGGTGCACGAGACCCTCGAGCGCGGCGTGCGCGTGCTGTGCATGACGCCGATCGACGAGGTGGCCACTCGCTTCGAGCTCGACCGCGAGCGCGTGCGACTGCTGCCCGCGGGCATCCTCGTGCTCGAGGCGATCTCCGACCTGCTGGCGCTGCCGCTCCGGATCGCCCGCGGAGGGCTGCGCGAGGGCGTGTTGCTGGAGCTGGTCGAGGGCAGGAGGCTGGCGTGAAGGCGGCTCAGCCGGCGATGCGCTTGAGCTCGGCGGGGCGCAGGAGCACCTTGAGCTCACCCTGGTCGATCCCCGCCAGGCCGCCCTTCTTCATGCGTACCTGCGCGCCGGTGAGCGAGTGCACGGCCATCGAGAAGTCGGGATCGTGGCCCACGAGCAGCACCTCGTCGCCGAGCCCCGCCGCCAGTGCCTCGGCGTCGAAGCGCCCGCCCGCCAGCTTGGGCTCCAGCTCAGGTTCGACTCCCAGCGCCTCGCAGGCCAACTCGGCGGTCTGCGCCGCGCGCACCTTCGGGCTGGCGAGACACGCCTCCAATTTCACGCCCAGCGCGGCCAGCGCGGCGCCGGCGGCCGTAGACTGCGTGCGTCCCTTCTCGGTCAGCTTTCGCTCGGCGTCGGGCGAGCCCTTCTCGGCATCTCCGTGTCTGAGCAGCCAAAGCACCAGGATCGGTCACCATAGAGGCTGAAGCCGTGGAAGCTGTTACCGCACCGCAACAAGCGCCGCCACTCGACTCACCCGAGTTGTTCAGCAACCGGGAGTTGTCGTGGCTTCAGTTCAACGAACGCGTGCTCGAGCTGGCCGAGGACGAAGCGACCCCGCTGCTCGAGCGAGTCAAGTTCCTCGCCATCTACGCGTCCAACCTCGACGAGTTCTTCATGGTCCGCGTGGCCGGCCTGTACGACCAGGTCGACGCCGGTATCGACGCCCGCGGGCCCGACGGCCTGGCGCCTGAGGAGACGACCGAGCGGATCCTCGAGCGAACGCGCGACCTCGGAAGGCGGCAGTCGCTGCAGTGGGAGGAGCACGTGCGCCCGGCGCTGGCCGAGCAGGGCATCCGGGTGATCGACTGCGCCGAGTGCGGTAGCGAGGAGCTCGAGGCCATCGACCGCCAGTTCTCCGAGCAGATCTTCCCGGTGCTGACGCCGCTGGCCGTCGGGCCGGGCCGGCCCTTCCCATATATCTCGAACCTGTCGCTGTCGCTCGCCGTGTGGCTGCGCGACCCCGTGTCCAAGGAGGAGATCTTCGCGCGCGTGAAGGTGCCAAAGGAGGTGCTGCCGCGGTTCGTGCCCATCGGTACCGACCTGTTCGTGCCGCTCGAGACGGTGATCGCCCGCCATCTCGACCAGCTCTTCCCGGGCATGGAGATCCTCCGCCATGACTTCTTCCGGGTCACTCGCGACGCGGACTTCACGGTCTCCGACGAGGCCGACGACCTGCTGCGCGCGGTTGAGGACGAGCTGCGCCGCCGCCGCTTCGGCGAGGTGGTGCGCTTGGAGATCTCTTCGACGATGGAACCCGACATGCGCGAGTACCTCGTTCAGCAGCTGGCCATCGACGAATCGCAGGTGATCGACGTGGAGGGTCTGCTCGACCTGGACGACCTGTGGTCGCTCTACGGCGACGCAGGGCACCGCGAGCTCCGCGATCCGCCCTGGAACCCGGTCACCCCGCCGGCCTTCGCCGACACCGAAGAGGGCAAGGCCGACGTGCTCGCGGCCATGCGGGCCGGCGACCTGCTCGTCCATCACCCCTACGAATCGTTTGCCTACAGCGTCGAGCGCCTGGTCCAGCAGGCTGTTGCCGACCCCGACGTGCTCGCCATCAAGATGACCGTGTACCGCACCTCCGACGACTCGGAGCTCGTGCCCTCGCTGATCGAGGCGTTGGAGCGCGGCAAGCAGGCCGTGTGCCTGGTCGAGCTCAAGGCGCGCTTCGACGAGAGCCGCAACATCGGCTGGGCGCGCTCGCTCGAAGAGGCGGGCGCGCACGTGGTGCACGGCCTGCCCGGGCTGAAGACCCACGCCAAGGCTCTGCTGATCGTCCGGCGCGAGGGCGACAGCGCTCGCCATTACGTCCACGTGGGCACCGGTAACTACCACGCCAAGACGGCGCGGCTGTACGAGGACTTCGGGCTGTTCACCACCGACCACGACGTGGCGGCGGACGTGGCCGAGCTCTTCAACGCGCTCACCGGCGCGGCGCGCTCGCCGGAGTACCGCAAGGCCGTGGTCGCCCCCGACCACATGCGCACGTGGTACCTGGAGGAGGTGGAACGAACCATCGAGGCTCATCAGCAGGGCCTGGAAGCCAGGATCGTCCTCAAGCTCAACTCGCTCGTCGACGCGCGCTGCATCCAGGCCCTGTACGAGGCCTCGCAGGCCGGGGTGCCGGTGGATATCAACGTACGCGGGATCTGCTGCCTGCGACCGGGAGTGGCGGGAGTGTCGGAGAACATTCGCGTGGTCTCGGTGGTGGGCCGTTTCCTCGAGCACTCGCGCGTGTACGGCTTCCATCGCGGCGACGAGCGCTTCTACTGGATGGGCTCCGGCGACCTGATGCCGCGCAACCTGGACACGCGGGTGGAGCTGCTGGTGCCGATCGAGGACGAGAAGGGACGGCGCGAGATCGAGGAGACGATCGAGCTCTGCCTCGCCGACGACACATTCGCGTGGGACCTGAAGTCCGACGACACCTGGGAGCGGCGCGATGGCGGTACCCGCTCGGTGCAGGGCGAGCTGATGGAGCGCTCCGCCGAGCGCGCTTCAGTCGAGTAGCCCCAGCCGTTCCTTCAGGGCGAGAACGCGGGCCGCCGAGCGCCGGACGCGCTCGCGAAAGGCCTTCGAGGCCCGCGCCCGCCGCAGAAGCCATGGGTGCACCTGGTTCCAGCTGGCGCTCCCAGTTGTGAGGATGAGGTCGGCACCGGCCCGAATCGATCGTTCGGCCGCCCGCCCGACTCCAGAGCGCTCGAGCACGGCCTGGGCTTCGATCGAGTCGGTCACCACAACGCCCTCGAAGCCGAGCGTTTCCCGCAGCAGCTGGGTGGCTATGAGCGGCGATTGCGAGGCGATCCTGTCGGGGTCGAGCACCGGGTAGCGGGCGTGCGAGAGCATCACCAGCGGCACTTCGGCCGCGATCGCCGCCCGAAACGGCACGAGGTCGCGCTCGAGCCCGCCGGCCACATCGGCCGAGCCGTCATCGGTGTTCACCTGTGCCCGGCCCAGCCCCGGGAAATGCTTGGCGGTGGCCGCGACCCCGGCTGAGCTCATCCCCTCGATCGCCGCGCGAGTGCTCGCCGCGATCGCACGGGCGTCTCCCGCGAACACGCGCGATCCGAGAGCGGGCGCCGCGCCGCCGGGCACGTCGGCCACCGGCGCCAGGTTGACGTTGACGCCGGCGACGCGCAGCTGGCGGGCGGCCTCATGCGCGGTGCGCCGCACCGCGGATGGCTCACCCTGCTGCAGCTGCGAAGCCACCGGGCCGGCCCAGGAAACCGTGCGGACCTCGCCGCCCTCCTGGTCGACCATCACGAGCGCCTCCCCTCGCCCCGAGCGCTGCACCGAGCGCGTGAGCCGGCGCCACTGAGATCGCGTTCCGGCATTGAAGCCGAAGAGGATCACGCCCGCCGTCTCGCGCGCCCGTAGACGCCGGCGCACGTAGCCGGGAGCGGTCGGATCGGGAAAGCTCGAGATCGTAAGCTGACCCACCTGGCGGCGCAGGCTGAGCCGGTCGGCCGGCTCGAGCGACGCTCGCCCCCCGCGCTCCGGTGCCGGGCGGCCGGTCTGCTCGGCCGCCTGCTCGCTCTCGTTTCCGGCTCCCACGGTCGCCCCGACCACCAGGGCCACCAGCGCCGCGACCGAGAGCAGCCCCAGCCGGCGCCGGGCGGCCGGGTCAGCCGAGAGGCGCACGCTCGGCGCTGGGCGCCGACGCTCCCGAAGCCGCGCGCGACGTCCCTTCCTCCTCCAGCCCGGCCCAGCGACAGCCGTCGGCCAGTGCCACGAGCCCGAAGGCCTCAACGGGTCCGAGTGCGCCTGTGCCGTGCAGGCCCCCGGTGGCCGCCTGCTCGGCGCCCCAGGCCAGCATCCGTCCCGTGAACGTGTAGCCGTCCACCCCGGTCACGTGCACCTCGGTGAGCTGCCGCCCGGCCGCGTCGTAGGCGATCGCCACGATGTGCGAGCCGCCCTTCGCTCGCGTCTCGGCATTCGGACCGCCGGTCGAGCCCTTGACGAAGCGTTCGCCGAGCGCCTTTACCACGCTTCCGGCCCCGGGCAGGCTCAGCCCCAGCGACATGATCTGCATCGGACGCGCCAGCGGCCCGAACCAGCCCAGGTAGACGTTGACCTCGGAGAGCTGGGGGGCTATCCGGGGCAGTGTGAAGTGCTCGGAGCTGCCTACCGACACCGCGTCCTGTTCCTTCTGTCCCACGCGAAACGAGCGCACTCGCTTGGCGGCCCGCTCGCTTCGCACCCGGCCGTCGCGAAAGGCGAAGCTGGGCTCGCCCATGGCGCCGACGGTGGACGCTTGGGTGCCTCCGCTCGCCGCTCCCTTCCCAGTGAGGAAGTAGCCGATGTCCACTCTCACGGCTTCCTCGCCGGCGCTGCGCAGCGCCAGGCCGCCGGCGAGATTGCCGGGCACCCAGTCATAGGCGAAGGCGGTGAGCATGCCGCAGCCGTTGGCGTCGGCCGCGGGGCCGTAGCGCTCAAACACCTCGCGGATGAAGGCCGGTTCGCCCGTCGAGTCGATGTAGTGGGCACCCGCGCTGGTGGCCGCGGCGGCGGCCGGCGCTCCCCAGCGGACGAACGGGCCCACCGTCGTCACGAGCACATCGCCCTTCTCCACCAGCGCACGCACGCTGGGGGGGTTGGAAACGTCGGCCACGGCGAGCTCGAGCTCTTCGCCCAGGTCCCCGGCGAGCGCCTCGAGCTTGCCGCGGCTGCGCGCCGCGAGCACGGGGCGCATCCCGCGTTCCACCATCGCCTCGGCGGTCAGGCGGCCCGAGTAGCCCGTGGCGCCGAACAGGACGATCCGTGCGGTCACGTTCTCAGTCCGGCGCCGGGCGGCGTTCCGCGAGCGTGCTGCGGACGCGCTCGAGTGCCTCGGGCGCCGCACGCTCGACGCGCTTGAGGTCCCAGCCGGTGAGAGTGATCAGCCGCATCGGCGTCTGGGCAGTGACGGTGGCGTTGCGCAGCGTCTTCTCGAGCAGCCCCACTTCGCCGAAGAAGTCCCCGGGTCCCATATCGGCCACGTGCTCACCGCCGCGCGTGACCTCTGCCGCGCCCTCTTCGATGGCCATGAACTCATAGGAGAAATCGCCCTCGCGCACGAGCACCTTGCCCTGCTCCACCGAGACTTCGTTGGCAAACGGCGCGATCTGGCCGAGCTCCTCGTCTCCCACCTCCTCGAAGAGCGGAATCGACTTGAGCCTGCTGGCATCCAACGGTTGCTTCCTCCTGGCTCGCGGTATCTCGACCTTATCCGAATGATTAGCTGGTACGTACATCCCTAGAGGCCTCGCATGATCACCCGCAACGTAGCCACAGCCGTACTCAGCCGCCTGCGTGAAGGCCGGCTGGAGATCGCCGACGCAGGTGGGCGCCTGCATGCCTTCGGGCCGGCCGGCGCCGCCCTGAGAGCGTCGGTGCAGATGCATGATTCGAGCTTCTGGCGCGGCCTGACGCGCGGCAGCCTGGGGCTGGCCGAGAGCTACGGCAGGGGTGGCTGGGATTGCGACGATCTGGTCTCGCTCGTACGCATGGGAGCGCGTGAGATGCCGCGGGTGGACCGGCTTCGCCGGCCCTTCGTACCGCTGCTCGACCTGCTGAGCCGCGTGCCACGCAACACGCGTGAGGCGGCTCGCCGCCACATCTCTGCCCACTACGACCTCGGTAACCCGCTCTTCGAGCTGTTCCTCGACGACACCATGACCTACTCGTGCGCGGTGTTCGAGGACCCCGAGGCGACGCTGGGCGAGGCCCAGGAGGCCAAGCTCGACCGAGTCTGCCGCAAGCTCGAGCTGAGTCCCGCCGACCACGTGGTGGAGATCGGCAGCGGCTGGGGATCGTTCGCGCTGCACGCGGCCGGCAAGTACGGCTGCCGGGTCACCACCACGACCATCTCGCAGGAGCAGCATGCGGTGGCGGTCCAGCGAATCCGGGCAGCGGGCCTCGAGGATCAGGTGCAGGTGCTCCTGAGTGACTACCGCGACCTGGACGGGCGCTTCGACAAGCTCGTCTCGATCGAGATGATCGAGGCGGTGGGCTGGCAGTACTTCGACACCTTCTTCGGGCGCTGCGCCGAACTGCTCGCGCCTGGCGGGCTCATGCTCCTGCAGGCGATCACGATCGACGATCGCGCCTACCACGTCGAGAAGGCATCGCGCTCGTTCATCCGTGAGCTGATCTTCCCGTCCGGCTGCCTGCCGTCGGTCGAGGTGATCTCGCGCTGCGTCGCGCGCTCCACCGACATGCGCATGCTCGACCTCGAGGACATCACCGATCACTATCCCGAGACCCTGCAGCGCTGGCGCACCGAGTTCCTCGCCGCCGCCGTGCGTGCGGAGCAGCTGGGATACGACCGCCGCTTTCGCCGCCTCTGGGAGCTGTACTTCTCCTACTGCGAGGGCGGGTTTCGCGAGAGGCGGATCGGGACGGTGCAGACCCTGATGGCAAAGCCGGGCTTCAACGGGGCGGCGGCGCGACGCGAGCCGGCCGCCCTGCTCGCCGAAAGCTGAGCTGGCCGTGCTCAACCACGTGCGCCGCGGCAGCGGAGATCCACTCGTGCTCATCCATCCACTGGGGGCTGAGCTCGTTGTCTGGGAGCCGGTGTTCGGGCGCCTCGCCCGTGAGCGCGATGTGATCGCGATCGACCTGCCCGGCTTCGGAGGCTCGCCGCTGCTCGCCAACGGAAGCATCCCCACCCCGCGGGTGCTGGCCGGCACGGTCGCCTCGTTCCTCGATGAGCTCGGCCTCGGCCGAGTGCACGTGGCCGGCAACTCGCTCGGCGGCTGGGTGGCCCTCGAGCTGGCCAGGACGGGCCGGGCGCTGTCGGTCGCCGGCGTGTGCACGGCGGGCCTCTGGACGCGCCCGCTAGGGCCGCGCCCCGGCGGCGACATCCGGCGTATCGGCCGCGGCCTGCTGCCGATCCTGCCCGCGCTGCTGCGCTCCGAGCGCGGACGGCGGCTGCTCCTGCGTGGCTCGGTTGCGCGGCCCGAGCGCGTGCCCGCGGACGCAGCCGCGCGGCTGGTTCGCTCGTATGTCACCGCGCCGGGCTTCGACGGGGCCAACCACGCGATGCGGGCCGAGGTGTTCTCCGGCGTGGAGGACATCCGCGTGCCCGTGACGCTCGCGTGGGCCGAGCACGACCGCCTGGTGGCGCGCCCGCGAGCGAGAGTGCCGGGCTGGCGGACGGTCACGCTGCACGGCTGCGGCCACATCCCGACCTGGGACGACCCGGACCAGGTCGCGCGGCTGCTCCTGCTGGCTAGCCTCTGACGACGCCCTAGAGCTCGCGGCGCGCGTATTTGGTGACCAGCTCGCGGGCCCGCCGGGTCGGCCCGCGCTCGTCCCACTTGCCGGGCTCGATCTGCTCGGAGACCTCGAGGTCTCGCTCGAACTGCTCGCGCAACTCGCCGGCGAAGCGCTCGCTCTGAACACACAGGGCGATCTCGTCGTGCAGCTGGAAGGAGCGGTTGTCGAAGTTGATCGAGCCCACGCACGACCAGACGCCGTCGATCACCAGCGACTTGGCGTGCAGCATGGTCGGGCCGTACTCGAAGAGGCGCACGCCGGCCTCGAGCAATTGGTCGTAGGCGGCCCGGCCCGCCGTGCGCACGAACTCCTTGTCGATGTGCGAGCCGGGCACGAGGATGCGCATGTCCACGCCGCGCTCGGCCGCCTCGACCAGAGCGTCGGTGAAGGCGGGGCGGGGCACGAAGTAGGCCGACGTGAGTTCAATCGTCTTCTTGGCCGATGCCAGTGCCAGGTAGATCAACGCCTCGGCGTTCGTGTCGCCCACCGTGGCACTCGAGCGCACCACCTGCATGGGACCGCCGTTCTCGACCTCGTCGAGCTCGGGCAGGTAGCGATCGCCGGCCAGCACGTTGCCGGTGCCCTCCAACCAGTTCTCGGCGAAGGCGCCCTGCAGCCCGCGCACGACCGGCCCACGAACACGCACGTGCGTGTCGCGCCAGTGGTCGGGATCCTGCGCGTTGCCGGTCCACTCCTCGGCGATGCCGACTCCCCCGGTAAAGCCGACCTTGCCGTCCACGATCAGGAGCTTGCGATGCGTGCGGTTCTCCAGGCGCTTGACGGCGTAGGCCTTGAGCGGGCGAAACCAGCTGATCTCCACACCGGCGTCCCGCATCATTTCGAGCAGCCCACTATCCATCTGCGCGCCGCCCAGAGCGTCGATGATCACGTTGCACTCGACCCCGGCGCGCGCCTTCTCGGTAAGGCAGTCGGCCACCTCGATGGCCACGTCGCCCCTCCAGTAAGCGTAGGTGAGAAGGTTGACCGTCTCCTCGGCCTCGCGTATCGCGTCGAGGTAGGCGGGGAAGATCTGGTCCCCGTTGACCAGCAGGTCCAGATCGTTGCCGTAGGACACCGGGGCGCCGGTGAGCGCCTCGCAGGCTCGCAGGAAGTTGGCCTCGGCCACATCCACTTCGCCGCGGAGCGTGTAGCCGTGCCCGCTCTCGCGCCGGTGGCGCAGGCTGTCCGCCGCGTACCACGCGCCGGCGGCGGCGGCCAGGCCGGCGGGCCAGGCGTACCGCGCGACGCGCTTCGGGCTGCGCCGCACGGGCCAGCCGTTGTTCCAAGGTGTCCCGACCATCCCCCGCCCTGACCGTACCCGCTCCGGCCGGAGCGCAAGCCTCCTCTTAGGATTGAGCGATGGGCGTGGCCCCGCCTCCCTCCGTGTCGTCGGGCGTGATCGATCGCGTGCGCTCGGACATGCGCTCACAGCGCGCCGCCCGCGGCGCGTGGCCGCACGGCGAGCTTTCCTTCAGCATCGCCCGCACGCGCGAGTTCGAGCGCAATCCGCTGCCGCTCCTGTTGCGTTGCCACGAGCGCTTCGGGCCCGTGTTCACGATCCGCCTGCTCTACGCGCCGATCGTGTTCGCGCTCGGCCCCGAGGCAAATCACTACATCACCGTGTCGCACGCCTCGAACTTCCGCTGGCGCGACGGCGGCATGGGCGACCTGATTCCACTGCTGGGCGACGGCCTGCTCACCACCGACGGCGACTATCACCGCCGCGCCCGCCGCATCATGCTGCCGGCGTTCCACCGTGAGCAGCTGGCCGCGTCGGCCTCGATCATGGCCGAGGAGGCCGATCGGGCGCTGGCCGGCTGGCGACCCGGCGACCGCATCGACCTCTACTCGTGGACGCGCCGGCTGGCCCTGCGGGTGGCCATGCGGGCGCTGTTCGGATTCGATCCTCAGAAGAGGTCCGGGGACGCGGAGATGGCCCGGCAGTTCGAGGAGGCACTCGGCTTCTGGGGCAAGGACTACGTGGTGCAGATGCTGCGTGGGCCGGGCTCGCCCTGGCGTTCGATGAACCGAGCGCGGGAGCAGCTCGATTCGGTGATCTTCGCGGAGATCGCCCGCCGACGGGGAAGCGGCAAGCGAGGGAACGACATTCTCAGCCTGCTGCTCGACGCCGAGGACGAGGACGGCTCGGGGCTGTCCGACCGGGAGCTGCGCGACCAGGTGATGACCCTCCTCTTCGCCGGTCACGACACCACCACCTCGACGGTCACCTTCCTGTTCTTCGAGCTCGCGCGCAACCCCGGCGAGATCGGGCCGCTGGTGACCGGCGGCGACGATCCCACCCGACTCGACATGGCGGTCGACGAGATTCTGCGCATGTACCCGCCGGCCTGGATCGGGCCGCGGCGCTCGGTGGAGGCGTTCGAGCTGTGCGGCGTCCGGGTCCCGGCCGGCGTGAACGTGAACTACTGCTCCTGGGCCAGCCACCACTTGGCGGAGGTGTTCCCCGAGCCCGAGCAGTTCCGGCCCTCGCGCTTCGCGCCCGAAGCGAAGGCGGCGCTGCCAAAGGGCGCCTACGTGCCGTTCGGCGGAGGATCGCGGACGTGCATCGGCATGCGCTTCGGGCAACTCGAGGTGAAGGCGATAGCCGCCTCTATCCTGCGCCGCTTCCGGCTGGAGTTGGCCGAGCCCGAGCGAAAGGTGTCGATCCGTCAGATGCCCACGCTCTCGCCGCGAGGCGGAATGCCGGTAATCGTGCGCGAGCCCTGACGATGGGCGGTGCCTGGCTCGAACAGGCGACCTCCACGGTGTAAAGCATGTTCCGCCCCGCAACGCCCGTCCGCGGCTGCACCCGGACGCCCACTTCCACAGCCGGATCCGGGCCTCCAGCAGGCGCACCGCGTGGCCAGATGTAGACGATCGACAGCACCCGCGTGTACCGCAGAGGTACCTCGCGACCGCCGCGGTCTCGAAAACCGTTGTGCGTCTTTCGGCGCACCGAGGGTTCGAATCCCTCCCCCTCCGTTACAAGAGCGAGCTGCTGCGATTTGCTGGCAGTTTGTAAGCCGGTGACTGCTCGCCAGCGGGCGCGCTCTCGTCAACGAACGTCAGCGAACGCCTCCTCTGGCGGAGGTTCATTCCCCCGCCATTCCCCCCGGACCGGGTGGCGGCTTCCCCAACCACTTGCCTCAGCCCGGGGGACTGCGTCGGTCTACGGAACCGAAGGTCACAGGTTCCAATCCTGACGGGCGCGTTTCCGAATGCCAGTTCTCGCGACGTTTGGGGACGTTGCGAAACACCGGCAGGGAGGCGCTCGCGCGCCGCCGCCCAGCCGTTCCGGGGTGGGCGGGGCGCGAAAATCCTCGACGCGCGGCTCGCCGATCTGGGCGCACGCGGCGGAGGTTTGTGATCGGGTGGCGTTCTACCGTCAGCCAGGCACGACATCAATCGTAGGCAGACCGTCAAGGTCGTGCATACTTCGCGGCGTCGTGGTCTATGCGGGTCGCTCGCATCACGGTGGATTCGCGGTCGGTGTCGGCGCGTTCGGCAGAGCGCTGTGGGCACAGCGCGAGCCCCGGTGCCACCGCTGGAGTGTGTGGCGCACCCGCGCCGCCGCGAGCGTGGCGGCGTGCGGCGATGACTGGGGCTTCGGCGCGACGGGCGTCAGGGAGCCGCGGCGCCCGCCGCCGGGCGGGCTTTCGGGCGCCGTCGAACTGCCACAACCCGAGTGAAAGGGCGCGTAGGCCGTCGCGGTTGGCCCGCGCCGTCCGATGAAGCGCAGCTCTAGCGGTGGAGGGCCTCGACGGCCGGCAGGTATGCCTCGCTGAAGGTGGGGACCTGCGGGACGGTGGGGATGGTGTCGTCGCGAACGAACCATCGGGATCGATAAAGGACATCACCGCCTCGGAGGGCGACACGGCGCGGGAGGGGACCCCGGTGTTGCGAGTCCGTCCGGGCGCGGTGTCGCGTACGCTCGCTTGCTTCCGTCGAAGGGGTAGGACCCACTCGCCCCGGATCCGATTCGGGACCGCCAGCGCCCATCGGCGCCGCGTCTCGCGCGGGGCCAACCGCTGCTCCTCCGCCTGGACGCAGAAGGTTGACGCGGCCAACCGGCGGCGACTGAACCGTGTCCGACTTGCGTTCTGGAGGTCCATGGTATTTAATTTCGACGTTAATTAACCAAACTGTTAGATGCCAGCCGACCAGCTCAGCCTCATCTTCGCCGCCCTCGCCGATCCGACACGCCGCTCGATCCTGACCCGCCTCGCCGATGGCGAGGCGACCGTCAACGAGCTGGCGGAGCCGTTCCCGGTGAGCCCGCCGGCGATCTCACGCCACCTCAAGGTGCTCGAGCGCGCGGGGCTGATCGCCCGCAGCCGCGAGGCTCAGTGGCGGCCGAGCCGGCTGCAGGCCGAGCCGCTCGACGAGGCGGTCGAGTGGATGCAGTCGCGAAAGCGAACCTGGGAGGCCCGGATGGACCGACTCGAAGCACACCTGCGCCAACAAGGAGAAACAGGATGACTGACCCGACCCCCGTGGGCACCGATCAGGAGGTCCTGATCACGCGCATCTTCGAAGCGCCGCGCGAGCTGGTGTTCAGGGCCTGGACCGACCCCGACCAGGTGGCCGCGTGGTACGGACCCGAGCACATGGAGGCGCCGCGCGAGCGAATCCACATCGACCCGCGCGTCGGCGGGCGCTGGGAGCTGACGATGGTCCAGCGCGGCGGCGACGCCGAGTTCGCAATCGGCTACGAGATCCTCGAGTTCGTCGAGCCGGAGCTGATCGTCCTGCGCTCCGACCCGATGCCGGAGATGGGCATGCACGAGCCCGTGGTCGTGCGCGTGGAGTTCCACGACCACGGCGTCAAGACGCGGATGATGCTCAGCGACGGGCCCTACCCACCCCCGGGCGCCGGCCACGCCGAGGCCGGCTGGAACGCTGCCCTCGACAAGCTCGCGGCGCTCGTCGCCGGGTAGGGACCGCTACGCGGTTGCACCCACACAGATGAGTCCGCGCTTGTCCAGCGCCTCGCAGGTCATGGATCGCATTGGCGCGCCGGCGCTTCCGCTATCGACGACCAACGACTCCGAGCAGTGCGCGGACCTGGCGCCGCTCGTCCTCCCGCCGACGGGAGCAAGCCGGGCCCATCCCGGACAGCCGGCTGCCCTTGTCCTGGACCGGGAGATCACGCCAGGTTGGTGCACGAAGGCGTGCGGCAACCGCTCGGACTGTTCACGAAATAGTCTGATATAAGACTATATATGGAGTTGACTACCCAGCGGCCGGCGGCGAGCGGAAACGCAACCCGAGCCAACCTCGGGTTTCTGCTCGCTAAGGCCTCGCAGCGCTGGAACGAGGTGCTCTACGCGCACTTCAGCGAGCGCGGCTACGCCGAGGTCCGGCCGGCATACGGCTCGCTCCTCCTCCCCCTTTTCGAGGAGGACGGCTTGCGTATGGGAGAGCTCGCCCGCCGCGCCCGACTGGCGAAGCAGACGATGACGACCATGGTCAGGCTGCTCGAGCGCGACGGGCTTGTGCGACGCGAAACCGACCCTGCCGACGGCCGGGCGACCCGGATCTTTCTCACCGAGCGGGCCCTGAGCTTTCGCCCTGTCGCCGAGCGCGTCCTGCGAGAGCTCGACGAGCTGGTGACGAGATCGTTGGGCGTGCGGCGCGCCCGACAACTTGCAATCGACCTCGAGGAGGTAAGCGACCTATGAGAAGCCACACCGTGACCACCGTCCTCCCCGCCCCGAAGCGAGAGGTCTTCGGGTACATGTCCGAGATCGAGAACCTGCCCGAGTGGGCGACCGAGTTCGCCCGTGAACTGCGTCGTGACGAGGACGGCTACACCGTCGTCAACAACTTGGGCGAGTTCCGGTTCGAGATCCGAGCCGACGAGGCAGACGGGCGTGATCGACATGCTCGCCGGGCCAACCGCCGACGAGATGGCGCTGTTCCCAACACGGGTGGTCGAACTGGCCGACGGACGCACGGCCTACTCGTTCACGATGTTCCAGGCTCCCGGGATGCCCGACGAACTATTCGAGGGGCAGTACGAATCGCTCAAGCGCGAGTTCGCGAACATCGAGGCCCGGTTCGCGTAGCCGACTCGGTGAAGGCACACCTTGCGCTGGTACCGCAGCGGCAGAACAGGATCCGCAGTGGTCGGCATGGGATACACCCGCGACTCGTGACCCCGCACAGCCGCCGACAGAATGCGAAGCTTGAGAGGAGGGATCTCGCCGGCCGCAGGCAACCCCAGCCCTTTCTGTATACGCCGCGCACCGATCGCGCGCGCCATTCAAGCTCGGGTGAGGTCGAGATCGTTGAGCGAGAGTTGCAGCGGGAGAGGCACAAAACCGCCCTATGAAGCGGGTTCACGGCGAATCGCAGTCGGTCTACCGAACCGAAGGTCACAGGTTGGAATTCCTGCCGGGCGCGTTCAGCCATACCGCGCAATCCCGCGCCCAGGCGGCCTGGCAAAGAGGAAGCGCCCCGAGAAGGTATGGGGCGCTTCCGCGGTCCATCAAGCTGCCGGGAGCTACCCGGCACGTCGATGCTACGCCGCGCGGCGGTCGCGGTCAATGCTTTCCCCCGCCAGGGCGTACCCAGTTGATAGGAGTTTGGGTTGAGAACTACGCGGCGGGGTATCCTCCTGGCAGGGCGCGCCGGGAAGACTGGTCGGCATGGATCTCGCCATGCGCTCATTCCCCCGTCACCGTTCGCCGCCCGCCAGTCCGGCGGTCAGGCGAGCCAGGAATGACCGCGTGATGGCTGAGGCTTCGTTGGGCGCTGGGCACCCTCTTGTCGGAGTCCTGGGCCGAGTCGAGGGGGTCTTCGAGCAGATGGTGCTGGTCACCGCCGTCCAGGCCGCCGGTGTGGTCATGTTTTCGGGCAGGCTCCGCTTGTCGCTGCTGATCGCTGCGGGGATGGTGCAGTTGGCGTTGGTGTGTGTGCTGGCGGCGCTTCGGCTCCGCAAGGGCGAGCTTTGCTTGGAGCTGATTGTTGCGGGCCGGGCTAGTCTGCCTTTAGCCTGTATTGGTCGTGTGCGAGGTCGCCTCCTCGATCCGCGCAAGCGGGAGGAGCTAGCAAGGTCGGTTGACGAGGTGGTGGGGCTCGCTGCCGTGCGCCGGCCCGGACTCCGTCCACCTCCGCCTCTGTGCGACGTTCGGGTCATTCGCGCGGCGGCGCCCGAGCTTCGTCAGGTCGCTTCGCTTCTGCGCGGCGCGCGCCCGTCCGTCCGGGGAGTGGCGCTTGTCGCCTGGCTCCTCACCTCCGCCGCGACGCCTCTCTACGGCGCGTCTGTCGAGCCGCTGCGCCAGGAGCTCGGGCGTGCTCGCTACTTGCTGACTCTCCAGCAGTAGGAGCGCCGCGCCCGGCGCAGTGGCGGCATGAGAGGGCTCTGGGTTATGTTCCGCGAACGCCGTGCGTGACGCTAGGGTGGCGTGCGACCACGACAAAGGAGCGGCTCATGGGTACTAACGATGTTGGCGCCCGGGATTTCCGGTTCGGTGTAACTGGAGTTCTCCTGATGGTTATCGCGGCGATCCTGCTGGCCATCCTGTCCTGAGCAAGCGTGGTCGAGGTGAGCTCGCGGCTCCCTCGACACTTCGATGACGGCATGTCCGCGAATCACGGCGTGCTCATGCTGTGGGAGTGGCGCCGGCGGCCGATTTGCGAACGTTGTGCTGGCAAGGGGCGAGGCGCGTCGCCGAAGATTCCACGCGCGCAAAACAACGCGGTTGACTGCGTCCTAGACCGGGGTTAAGGTCGCGGCGTCCGGCGTAGACCGGCCCAACCGACGATTTGGTGTGGGGCCGAGACGGAGGGAGATGGCGGATGGCGACGAGCGAAGAAGGCGACGCCCTCGGGACAGGCGCCGCGGGCGGCCAGGACGAGCAGCGGCTGCACGAGCTCGGCTATAGGCAGGAGCTCTCGCGCGCGTGGTCGGGATTCACGAACTTCGCGATCTCGTTCACGATCATCTCGGTCCTCGCCGGGACGTTCACCACGTTCGCCTTCGCGTGGCAGAACGGGGGGCCGATCGCGGCCTCGATCGGATGGCCGGTGTTGTGCGCGTTCGTGCTGATGGTGGCCTTCTCGATGGCCGAGCTGACCTCGAGGTATCCGACCGCGGGCGGGCCCTACTGGTGGGCGCACGACCTCGGCGGCAAGGGCTGGAGCTGGATGACCGGCTGGTTCAACATCGTCGGCCTGATCGGGATCGTGGCCTCGGTTGGCATACGGCGCCGCGACGTTCCTGAACGCCACTCTCGGCCTCTACGGCGTGGACATCTTCGGCCTCGACTTCGGCGACGCCGAGCACATCCTCGAGCGAGACGTGGCTGCTGTTCTTCCTCATCCTCGTGCTCTACACCGCTGGTGAACATCTTCGCCGACCGCTTCCTGGCGCTGATGAACAACGTCTCGGTCGGCTGGCACGTGTTCGGGGTCGCTGGTGATCATCGCGCTGCTCGTGTTCGTGCCCGACGACCACCAAAGCGCGAGCTTCGTGTTCGGCGAGCGCATCAACAACTCCGGCCTCGCACGACGGCTCGACGAGCAACCTCGGCTTCTGGTTGCTGGTCCTGCCGATCGGGTTCCTGCTGACGATGTACACCCAGACCGGCTACGACGCCTCGGCCCACACCGCCGAGGAGACCAAGGGCGCGGCGATCACGGCCGCGCAGGGCGTGTGGCGCTCGGTCTTCTTCTCGGCGCTCATCGGCTGGTTCGTGCTGCTCGGCCTTCCTGTTCGCGGCCAACGACGTGGGAGCGGTCAACGACGCCGCCGGCTTCGTGGGCGCGATCTTCACCAGCGCCCTCGACTCCTGGGCGGCGAAGCTCGTGCTGATCATCGCGACCATCGGCCAGATCTTCTGCGGCGCGGCCGGCCTGACCAGCGCCTCGCGCACGTGGTACGCGTTCTCGCGCGACCGCGGGATGCCGGGCTGGGCGGCTGTTTCGCCGGGTCAACCGCGATCGGGTGCCCTTCAACGCGGTGATCGCGGTCTCGTTGCTTCTCGCTGGTCGATCGACGATCCCGGCGCTGTTCGGCAAGAACAACATCCCGTTCGCCTTCTTCGCGCTCACGGGGATCTGCACGGTCGGCCTGTACCTCGCCTACATCATCCCGGTGTACCTGAGGCTGCGCAAGGGCGACGCCTTCGAGCCCGGGCCCGTGGAATCTGGGTCGTCGCTACAAGCTGGTCAACATCGCTGGCGATCATCTTCGTGGTCGTGGTGGTATACAGCCTCAACCTGCCCTACACCCCGGCGGGCCTGCCGTGGAACGACGGCTTCGACGTGAGCCTGGTGAACTACACCCCACTGGCGATCGTGGTGCCGCTCATCTTCGGCGTCTGGTACCTGGTGTCAGCCAAGGACCGCTACCAGGGGCCGGTGCGCACGCTCGAAGAGGACGAAGTCACGGCCGGCGCATAACAACGCCCGGCGCTGACGATGCGGTGGCCGGGCGGTTAGATGGTCCCGAGCCAGCGCTTCGTGAGTGGTCTGGCGCTGAGGCCGTGAACAACTATGGAGGTCACGACGCAGGCGATGGTTGTCCATACGAGGATGTGTTGCTCGCTGGAGTTGAGTACATGTGCTTCGACTACTACGGCGGCGTAGAAGAGCGCGGCGACGCCGCGCACGCCGAAGAATCCGAGGAATAAGCGAGCCGCGGCGGTCCATGGCCTTTGGCCTCACGGTGGCGAACACGAGGGTAGGGCGAATGACGAGCAGCAGCAGCGGTGCGAGGAGCCAGCCGGCGGCGCCGGGGGCGCTGAGACCGGCCGTGGTCAGCATGGTTCCGAGCATAAGCAAGACAAGCAGTTCGAGCGTTTTACCGGCGGCGTCGGCGCCGTGGTGGACGGCCCTGTGCATCTCATGGTCGAACTCGTAGCGGCGAAACGTGAAGCCGGCGGCGAACACGGCAAGTAGACCGTAGGCGCCGATCGCTTCAAAGGCGCCGTAGATGACGAGCACCATGCCGATAGTCACGAAGCCCTCGAGCTCGCGGGGACACCAAGCCGCCGCTGCGCGCCCGGGTAAGCAGCGCCGCAGCGGCGAAGCCGGCTGCCGCCCCGAGCGCAAGCGCTGCGCCGGCGCCGTAGAGCAGATCAGCGCCCAGCCATTGGCCGACCCACCCCGTCCCTCCGTGTTGGGCGGCGAAGATGCCGAGCACGACGAACGGCGAGGCCAGTCCGTCATTGAAGCCGGCCTCGGTGTGCAGCGACAGGCGCGGCTCGCCAATTACCTCGCCGCCGGGAGCCGGATAGCCCCACATCTCCGGCCAACACGGGGTCGGTCGGGGCAAGGACCGCGCCGAGCAGCAGCGCTGCTCCAAAGGACAAACCCATTGCCCACATCCCGAAGAGGGCGATGGCGAGGATGGTCAGAGGCATCACCACAACCAGCAGCGTTGCGATCGACACCCACGAGCGCCGCTGGACGTGGCGCTCAATCGTTAGACCGGCAGAAAAGACGGCCACAACCAGCGCCAGCTCCGTGAGTCGCTCCAGCAGCACGTGGTCGCCCTCAGGGTCCAACGGAGGCACGTCGAGCACGAGACAACGCGATCGCGCCGACGGCGCCGAGCGCCACATAGAACACCGACGCAGAGAACGTCCGCTCGTGCTGGTGGGACATCGCCGCGACGCCGATGAGCACTGTGATGCCGACGGCTGCCAGGGCCACGGTGTACAGGCCGCCCAGCTCCCAGCCGGGAGTCACACCGACAACGCTCAGGACACCGCTCATTGCGTCGTCCGGCGCCACCTGCGCCTTGAAAGAGGTGCCTTAGGCGAAACGAACCCAGGTGCGGTTGCGGTGGCGCGGTGGGAAGGCGGCAACTGAACTCCTCAAGTCGAAGGTCGGCGAGTAATCGCCGACCCGTCTTCCCGGCACACCGCTGTCCACTGTACCGCGGCGACCGGAAAGCCGCGAGCTTTGCGCTTCGGCAATGGAGGGCCGTCCCGCCCGATCGCCGACGTCGCGATGACTTGCGCTCGTGGTGCCGGTCAAGTGTGGCCGAGGCCGCCAAGCGCCGGCTGGCGCGCCCCGCAACCGCGAGGCGCTGAACGCGCGCCCGCGGCATCGAGCCTACCCGCCGCGGCCATGCGCGACCTGCGGTCAGGAGTTCACCCCGGGTTGCGTTGATCAGCGGTATTGCCGTCACTCGTGTCGTCAACACCGCTACCTGGCGCGGGTTGGCGGAGCCCAGTAGCGCCTTGCGCGCCGCGGGGCCGGCAAGGGTGCCAGGTCGCCCTGCGATGCTTCCAAGCGCGCCACCCGCTACGGCAGCAGCCAAGTCGCTGCCCGTGTCGTAACGCGAACGGGGATTTGACGGGCTTGCTTGGTCGTGCGATCCGAACGGTCGCGCATCGGCAGCGGACCCTGCTGATCGCCGACCACCGTGGCCACTTCAGGCGGCGCTCGCTGCCCCCGGCCACCTCGCTTGCAATGTGACCCCTGAGAGCGCGAGGATCTCACCGTCAATTCGACGAGAGGAGACTGCCGTGGCCGGTGTGGAAACACGCGACTTCGATTCGCCTGATGAGACGCGGACGCCGGACAAGACGCAGGTGGATGTGGTGCGCATCGGCGCGACGACGGCCGCGCGGTTCGCGTTCGAGCCGGGCTGGCGCTGGTCGGAATGCGTCAAGCCGGTCGCCGGAACCGAGAGCTGCCAGGTTCGCCACGTCGGCGTTGCCCACGCCGGCCGGATAGCTGTCAAGCACGAGGACGGAACCGAAGTTGAGATCGGTCCGGGCGACGCGTACGTCATCGAGCCCGGCCACGACGCGTGGGTCGTCGGCGACGAGCGGTTCGTCGGGTTCGAGTTCGAGCAGCGATCGGCGGAGGAATACGCCAAGGGCTGAACGGTCGAGTCGCGTTACGGGGTCGCCGGCAAGGTGTGTCGCCAACTTGATCCTCGAGATCGAGGACAGACGGGTCGACCACCTGCAGATCGGTCGGCAAGCGGAGAGAGTGAGACCAAGCCCTTCAAAGGAGGTACGAGATGCCAAAGGCATCGAAGCAGACCGCTTCTGAGCACGAGACCGTCGAAGGCTACGAAGGCCACTTCGAGCACTTTGACGGTGGCTGGACCGTGGGCTTTGAGACCTACACCCAGGACGCCGACCTTGCCCCGTTCTTCAAGGGGCTTCCCAATGACCAGTGCCAGTGCCAGCACATGGGCTACGTGATCAGGGGGAAGGTCGCGTTTCGCACCGGAGAGGTAGAAGAGGTCTTCGAGGCCGGCGACGCGTACTACGTCGGCCCCGGGCACACCCCGGTCCTCTTCGCCGGAACTGAGGTAGTCGAGTTCAGCCCCACCGAGGAGCTCGGCCGGACGATGGAGGTCGTGACCAAGAACATGGACGAGATGGAGGGCGCGTCCTCCTGACCAAGGGTGCTCGGGACGCCCGCCAACGCCGGCGCCCGGTCCGCTTGCCAATCGGGGAGAGTCATTCATCCGCTCCGCTCCGCAACGAGCCCCGTTTCAGAGGACTTTCGGCAGACGCTCGCTCTGGACTGAGGCTGTGGGGTGCTCAAACGCCCGGACTATGCCCGGGCCGGTTGCCGGGTGGATAGGTCGTGAGGAAGGTGTGGGTGGGGTGTGACCGCGGCTGAGCCGTTTCAGACTGCGACGGCGGCGAGGCGGTGGCGGTGGAGGATGGCGTGTCTGGTCGAGATTGCGGACGATCACGGCCACACCGCGGAGGTAGTTGCGTTGCCCCATGGCGCCGTGCCCGCCGTCGCTAGCCGGATCAGGGCAAGCTGCTCGTCTAACAAGAGGCGACGGGCACGGCGACTCCTCGGATCGCGCCGGCGCGGGTGCTGCGTTCCGATCAGGTTCCCCGAGACTGTTCGTGTCTTGTTGTTCGTCTCTAGTTGTTCGTTTCGGCTGTTCGGCTTAAGGGCGAACGGGCCGCCGCCCCGCCAAGGGGTGTTGTGTGGGCGCCTACCAGCTCGGCCCCGAGGGCCACCGGCTGCTGCGCCACGCCGGGCTGATCGGCGACCGTCAGCGCTACGAGCGCCGAGACGTCTATGACTACACCTACGTCTTACACGACCTGCACCTCAACAGCTGGGTGCTCGGCTACCGCCGCCTCCTGCAGGACGCACTGCTCGAATGGGACGGCGAGACCGCGATCGAGCCACCGCCTTCCGCCCGCAGCTCACAACTGCGACTCGACGACAACTGGAGCGTGGAAGCACTCAAAGCCGAGCGGCCACGTGCGGTGGTTCCCGACGCCGTGCTCGAGGTGGCCTACCCCGACGCCGACAGCAGCCGCGTGTTCCTAATCGAGTACGACCGCACCACCCGCGTCGACAAGAACTACGAAAAGTTCCGCCGCTACGACGCCTTCCTAACCTGGTGGTGGCGCCACACCCAGTACTACGAACACGACGCGCCGCCGTTTGTGCTGTTCGTCTGCCAAGACGAGACACACCGCGACAAGTTCCTAGCCGCCGCCGACCGAGAGCTCACCGGCCGGCTCTGGCACCCCTCCGCCGACCCCGGCCCCGACCGCCACCCTGGGCGACGGCGGACGCTGTTCGCCTGCGAGCAAGACGCGCACGCCGGCGTACTCGAAGCAGCCAGGGTGCCGCCCTTCCCACCGCGGCATCCAAGCCGCCAAGGCCTGGACGTTGAGTTCCGCCGGGTACTGCTGCCGGGACCCAGACGAGCAGAGGACCGTGAACCTGACGACGAGCGCAGGGACGACGCGCAGATCCCTGGCCAGCTTAGCGTGGAGGAGCCGGCGTGAATGAGCTGCTGCTTACGCCGCGTGAGGTTGCGGAGCGGGCGCGGCGAAGCTACCACACGGTGTTGCGTGCTATCCGCCGGGGTGATCTGCGGGCTGTGCGTCCGCGGGGGTCCAACCGGCTGTCGGTGCCCGAGTCGGCTGTGGCGGAGTGGCTTGAGCCGGTGACGCCTGACCGGCCGGTGGCGGACCTCGAGCCGCGGCCGCGGTCGCGGCCGGTGGCGCCAGCGGGTAGCTTCCGCGATCGTGTGAAGGTGATCGATGGAGGGGGGTCGGCGTGAGCGTTGAGCGGGTCGTGCGGAAGAACGGGAGCGTGGCTCACCGTGTTCGGTGGCGGGAGGATGGCCAGAACAAGTCGCGCACCTTCGATCGCCGCCGCGACGCTGAGGACTTCGACGCCGCGATCAGGTTGCGCAAGCGTGCGGGTGGGGTGATGGCGATCAGCGCGGGGGACCAGGAGCTTGCTGACTTCGTGGCCGACTGGTGGACGGTGCACGCGGAGCCGAATCTGCGCCGGTCGACGCTGGAGCAGTACGCGATGTTGCTCGACGTGCATATCCTGCCGCGGCTCGGCGGGTTGCGTCTGCGCGAATTCACACCGGAGCTCGTGGCGCGCTTCCGTGTCGATCTCGAGCGCGCCGGCGCGGGCCGGGTGTCGATCGCGAAGTCACTGACGTTGCTGCACGGGATCTTCGAGCGGGCGTGCGAGTGGGGGCGGCTGCAGGCCAACCCGGCCCGGTCGGTGCGTAAGCCCTCCCAGGCGCGCCAGCGTTCGGTGGTGCCGCTGGCCCCGGAGACGGTGGAGGCGATCCGCAGCAAGCTGCTCGAGCGCGGCCGCGTCCGTGACGCGGCGCTGGTGTCGGTGCTTGCCTACCAGGGCCTAAGGCCCGGCGAGGCGCTCGGCCTCGCCGTCGACCGCCTGCGCGACCGGACGATCGTTGTCGACGCCGCCGCGTCGCTCGGCAGGATCGAGGACACCAAGACCACCGGGTCGATCCGGTCGGTGGACCTTGTCAGGCAGGTGGCGACCGACCTGGCCGAGTACCGGCTCGCCTCCGGTGTGCGGTCGGGCCTGCTGTTCCCGGGCGTGGACGGCAAGCCTTGGACGAAGGAGATCTGGGGCAACTGGCGCCGGCGGGTCTACCAGCCCGCCGCGCGCGAGCTCGGGCTCGAGAGCGCCCGCCCGTACGACCTGCGCCACAGCTTCGTGTCGCTGCTGATCCATGAGGGCCGATCGGTCGTAGAGGTGGCGGCCCAGGCGGGCCACTCGCCGACGGTCTGTCTGCGCACCTACGCGCACGTCTTCGCGGAGTTCAACCCGGCGCACAGGATCACCGCGGAGGAGCGGATCCGCCTCGCGCGCGACCGCCAGGAGCGCCTCGCGATATGAGCACTCGGTACCTCTCACGTACCTTTTGTGTCGCGGAGCGGCCGGTCGGGACGGGTCACAAGGCCGCTAGTAATGCGGATGGGCGGTGCCTGGCTCGAACAGGCGACCTCCACGGTGTAAACGTGGCGCTCTGCCAACTGAGCTAACCGCCCCCGCGGCGAGTCTAGTATCCGAAGTGTGAATGGCCGGCTTTTCTGGAGGGCGCTGGCGGTGCAGGCCGTGTTGCTGGCGGTGCCGTTCGTGCTGCTGGCGCTGGCGCTCGACCGCAGCTTCTTCGAGGACTGGGGCTGGCTCACCGGGCCAGTTGTGTGGCTGCTCGCCTCGGCGCTGACCGCCCGCATCCTGTCGTTGCCCCTGGGCTACGCCCTGTTTTCCGCGCTCGCCGGCGGGGTGGCCGGAGCGATCGTGTTCCTGCTGGCCTCGCACGCGGCGGGCATGGTCGCGGCGCTGCTGGTATTCGCGGCCTCCTGCGGGAGCTATGAGCCGACCGCCGAGGGCGACGAAGGTCAAGCCGTGGCCGGCGTCGGCAGCAGGTAGGGGCGACGGGATTTGAACCCGCGATCTTCGGCTTGAAAGGCCGACGTCCTAGACCACTGGACCACGCCCCCGCGGTCCGACGAGTCTATGGCACTTGTTGGTCAGAAGGCTCAGTAGGGCGCCACGAACGCATCCCAGGCCAGCGCGGGACGGGCTCGGGGCAGGCGCAGCGCGGCCATGTGACCTGAGCCGTCCGGCAGTCCTCGGCTCATTGGACGCCGGCGCCAGCGAAAGCCGTTGGGAAGGGCATCCGGCTCCAGGGTCGCCCCGAGATTGCGCTCGACGTATGCCACAGCCATGCGGACCGACGGCATCCACAGGTCGTCGACCACGATCAGCCCGCCGGACCTGACCAAGCGGGTCATGTAGTAGAGATCGAGGAAGACCCCCTCGAAGCGGTGGTCGCCGTCGATGAAGGCGAAGTCGAACTCCCTTCCCTGGGCCACGAGCCCCGGCAGCGCGAGCTGGCTCTCCTCCTCGATCACCTCGACGATCTGCTCGGCCCCCGCGTCGCGGAGCGTGCGAAGACCGGCGCCGCCCCACGACTCCTGCTGGAACGGGTCGACGGCCACGTGGCGCCCAGCTCTTTCGCTCACGGCCCGGCAGAGGTACAGCGCGGAGAGACCGAGGGCCAACCCCACCTCGATCGTCCGCCGCGCCCCTTCGGCGATCGCGAGGTCACGCAGGGCTTCGCCGGCGGCCCTGTCGATTGTGTGTGGCGCCAGGGTCATGGCGGTTCCGTCGCTCGCCGGAACGGAGCCCCGCGAGTAGGCCTGCTCGATATGAAGGTCGAGAGAGGACAACCCGGCCATCTTCGCCATGATCTAGCTCAGCCCCTGTAGCTCAATGGCAGAGCAAGCGCCTTTTAAGCGCAAGGTTGGAGGTTCGAGTCCTCCCGGGGGCATTGCTCGGCCGCCGGCGAAGGCCGCGGCGTCAGGCCGCTGTGGGCGTGCGCTGGCGCTTGGCGAGGAGCACCGCGTCGAGCAGGCCCGGGAAGCGCGCATCGAGGTCGTCGGAGCGCAGGGAGAGCAGACGCTTTCGCCCGTCCAGGCGAGTCCGGACCAGGCCGGCTTCGCGCAGGACGCGGAAGTGATGGGAAAGGGTCGCCTTCGAGAGCCCGAGCTCGAACATGCCGCACGAGGGCTCGTCTCCGTCAGCCAACCGGCGAACGATCTCGAGCCGGGCGGGGTCACTCAGTGCGTGCAGGACGCCCGGTAGCTCGAGCTCTGCGCGTGATGGATGATGTGGCTCTCTCACAAGGAAGCCCTCGCCCGGTGAGTCTAGCGACGGTTCGATAGATGTCGAAGGGCTTTCAGGCGGCGTTCGAGCAGGCGCCGCTCGGCGTCGTCGTGCACGAGCGCCAGCGCGCGAAGATACGCGGCGCCGGCCTCCTGCGTTCGACCGAGGCGGCGCAGCAGCTCGCCCCGAGTGGAGTGCAGGTAGTGATAGTCCTCCAGCGCCAGCCGATCCACCATCTCGAGCGCCGCCTCCGGACCCTGGTCCTCGGCAACCGCCACTGCCCTGCTCAGCTCGACCACGGGCGAGCCGGTGAGCCGGGCCAGCTCGCCGTAGAGGGCGGCGATCTGGGGCCAGTCCCGCGGCTCCTCGGCGTGCAGGGACGCGATCGCCGCCTGCACGACGTAGGGACCGCGGCCGTGCAGAGCCAGCGCTCGCTCGAGCACCGCGCGGCCATCTGCGATCTGCCCGGTGTCCCAGAGCGAGCGATCCTGGTCGGCGAGCAGGATCAGGTCGCCGCCATGAAAGCGTGCCTCGCGGCGCGCCTCGAGCAGCAGCATCATCGCCAGCAGCCCCTGAACCTCGGGCTCGTCGGGCATCAGCTCCGCTAGCGCCCGCCCGAGCCGAATCGCCTCGGCCGCCAGCTCGCCGCGCCCACCGTAGCCCTCGTTGAAGATCAGGTAGACGACCGCGAGCACGGCCGCGAGCCGGTCGGGCAGGAGGTGGTCGGGGGGCACCCGGAACGGGATTCCGGCGGCCTTGATCTTGCGCTTCGCGCGCACCAGCCGCTGCGCCATGGTCGGCTCAGCGACCAGAAACGCGCGCGCGATCTCGGTCGTTGTAAGACCGCCGAGCGTCCGCAGCGTGAGAGCGACCTGCGCGTCGGTGGCCAGGGCGGGATGGCAGCACGTGAACACGAGCTCGAGTCGCTCGTCTGGGAAAACGGTGGCGTCCATTGGGTCCTCCGCTGCCTCGGGCACCTCGAGCAGGCGGGTCTTCGCCTCCAGCGTGCGATCGCGGCGAATTCGATTGATCGCTCGATTGCGTGCCGTCGTCACCAGCCAGGCACCGGGATTGGTGGGGACGCCGTCGCGGGGCCAGCGCTCGGCGGCGATCGCGAAGGCCTCCTGCGCGGCTTCCTCGGCGAGATCGAAATCGCCGAGGTAGCCGATCAGGGCAGCGAGGACATAGCCCCACTGGTCGCGGAAGGCCTGCTCCAGAATCGCTTAGCGCTCCACCAGCGGGCGCACCTCAATAGCGCCGCCCATTCGCGCCGCCGGGATCCGGGAGGCCAGGTCGATCGCCGCGTCGAGGTCGTCGGCCTCAAAGAACAGGTAGCCGCCGACCGCCTCCTTGATCTCGACGAACGGCCCGTCGGTGGTCAGCGTCTTGCCGTCCTGCACACGCACGGTCGTTGCCGTCTCGGGCGGTTGCATCTGCGCGTCCGAAGGGGTGACTCCGGGCGTCTCGTTGATCGCCTTGTAGTCCGCGTAGACCGCGCCCTGCTCCTCGGCCGACAGGCTGTCCCACTCGGCAGAACCGGGCAGCGGAGTGGTGCCCTGGTGAATCAACAACATGTACCTCATCGCTTCCTCCTTGTCGGATGGTCCCCCAATAGACAAACGGGAAGCGGCTAAATCGACAGCGAGGTCGATTAATGCCGGAAGTGGCGCCGGGCGGTGAACACCATCGCCACGCCACTCCGGTTGCAGGCGTCGATCACCTCGGGATCGCGCTGTGAGCCACCCGGCTGGATGATCGACCGGACCCCGGCGTCGATGGCCAGCTCCGGGCCGTCGGCGAAGGGGAAGAAGGCGTCTGACGCCATCGCCGCGCCCGCGAGATCCAGCCCCGCCGCGCCCGCCTTGGCCACGGCCAGCCGTACCGCGTCGACCCGGCTCATCTGGCCCGCGCCTATGCCGGCGGTTCCGAGGCCCTCGCCCAGCACGATCGCGTTGGAGCGCACGTGCTTGGCCACCCTCATGGCGAACAGCAGCTCGCCCCACTCTCGCTCCGTCGGCTTGCGCTCGGTCACCACCTGCATCTCCGCGCGCTCCTCGAGCCCGGTATCGCGGTCTTGCACCAGCAGTCCGCCGCGTACGCGCTTGAGATCGTGCTCGGTCACCGGCGTGCGGCGCCGCTCCTGGTCTTCGAGCAGGCGGATGTTGGGCTTCTGCTCCAGCACCGCCAGAGCCTCGTCGTCGTAGCCCGGCGCGAACACGAGCTCCACGAACATCGCCGCGAGCCGCTCGGCCAGAGGCAGCTCGACTCGGCGGTTGAAGCACATCACGCCACCGAAGGCGCTCTGCTCGTCGGTGGCCAGCGCTTTGGAGAAGGCGTCATCGGCTCCCGAGCCGACGCCCACCCCGCACGGATTGTTGTGCTTGATGATCGCCGCCGCCGGCAGCTCGAATTCCTCGATCAACCTGCGGCCGGAGTCGAGGTCGAGCAGGTTGTTGAGCGAAAGCTCCTTGCCATGGAGCTTGGACACCATCGAGGTCAGGTGCGTACGAGACCCGATTTCCGCGTAGTAGGCAGCGCGCTGGTGCGGGTTCTCTCCGTAGGGCAGATCGAGCACCTTCTCAAAGCAGCGCGTGTACTGGGTCGGGAAGTCCTCCTCGCGCTCGCCGAACCAGCGCGAAATACCGATGTCGTACCGAGCGGTGTAGGAGAACGCCTCAGACGCCAGGCTCTCGCGGGTGCGCCCCGACAGCTTCCCGTCGTTCTCGCGTAGCTCCTCCAATACGGCGTCGTAGCTCTCGGGCGATGTGACCACGGCGGCAAAGGCGAAGTTCTTGGCCGCTGCGCGGATCAGTGCCGGCCCGCCGATGTCGATGTTCTCGACGATCTCGCGGTCCTCGGCGCCCCGCCGCGATGACACGCGTTCGAAGGGGTAAAGGTTCACGCACACCAGGTCGATGGGCTCGATCTCGTGCTCGTTGAGGGTGCTGACGTGGGTCTCCTCGGAACGCACGGCGAGTATGCCGGCGTGAATGCGCGGATTGAGCGTCTTCACGCGGCCCCCGAGAATCTCCGGAAATCCGGTGTAGTCCTCGACCGCCCGTGTCTCGATCCGTTCCCCCGCGAGCTCGCTCGCGGTGCCACCGGTCGAGATGATCTCCACGCCCAGCTCGCCCAGCCCGCGGGCGAAATCGACCAGCCCGCGCTTGTCGGACACGCTCAGCAGGGCCCGCCGGATACGCACGTCCCCGGCTGCGGTCAACTCGGTGCCGCGCGGCTCAATCGCCATCGTCGATCAAGACCACGCGAGGGTTGTCGGGATCCACGCGCACCTTCCCCCGCGCGATCAAACGCACCGCCTGGGGCAGAAGCCGGTGTTCGATGCCGTGCACACGCTGTTCTATATCGGCTATGGGGGCAGGATACGAAAGCCCCAGTGCCTCTTGGAGGATGACGGCGCCGGTGTCGATTCCGGAATCGACGAAATGAACGGTCACACCGGTCACCTTGACGCCGTACTCCACCGCCTGCTCGATCGCCTGCAGCCCCGCGAATGCGGGCAGCAGCGAGGGGTGGACGTTGATGATGCGGCCGGCAAAGCGGCCGATGAAGGCCGGCCCGAGCAATTCCATCCATCCGGCCAGCACAACCAGCTGGATATCCCGCTCGGACAGCCACTCGCCGAGCGCCTCGTCGCGCGCATCGCGAGCGTCGCCGGGACCGGCGGGGAAGACCCCCGTCTCGATGTCCGCGCGCTGGGCGCGCTCGAGTGCCCGGGCGCCGGCTCGCGAGGCGGCCACGGCCACGATCTCGACCTCCGCGTCGTGCACGGTGTCGATCAGCGCCTGCAGGTTCGTGCCGCTTCCGGACACGAGGACGGCGATCCGAAAGGGCTCGGTCACCTGGTGGACCTTGCCAGAACTAGGCGGCGGCGTGGACCGGCATCCGGAGCACGGGGTAGGCGCCTCCAGTGGTCTCGAGGCGGCCTTCCTCGATCAGCTCGTCCACGCGCGCGAGTATGTCCGCCCGGCGCATCCGCGATGAGGTGCCGTACGCGGGCAGGCCGTCGTAGGAGTTGCGCATGAGCTTCTTGCTGCGCGCGCCATGGAGAATCTCGGCGCAGGTCGTGCGCCCCACCGCCGGCCTGGCGGTCCTGGCGACCGAGAAGATCGCGTCGTCGAGATTTGCGACCTCCTGGGGATCGGGCGGCGGAGGGCTGGGAAGCAGAGCGGGATTGCAGGCGTCACAGCAGGATGCGCCCCCGCCCGCGGGGGAATGGTCGCCGAAGTGCCGCAGGATGGCCTCGCGCCGGCAGCTGTCCTGCTCGACATAGGCCCAGATCTCCCGGTACTGGCGCCAGCGGGCGCGCGCTCCCTCCTCTATCGAGGACCGGCACAGCGCCGAGGCGCGACCGTCGAAGCGGCCGAGGACGCGTCCGGCGATCCGGTCGGGCGCCGAGGGCGACGGAGAGATCACCCCCGCGCGAGTCAGGTGCCCGAGCAGCGCGCGCAGGCGGTCGCCGTCGCCTGCCAATGAGCGAGTGAGCTCCTGGGCGTCGAGCACGTAGCGCCCGTCGCCATCCGCCGACGCGGCCATCCGGTCGGCCAGCCAGCCCGGTAGCCCCGGGTCGACCTCGTCGCGCTTGATGAAGTGGACGTGGAGCGCCTTGTCGCGGTTCTCGGCGAGCAGGAGGGCCCGTGCCGGGGCGCCGTCCCGGCCCCCGCGCCCCGCCTCCTGGTAGTAGGCCTCGAGCGACGACGGCACGCTGGCGTGTATCACCGTCCGGACGTTCGCCTTGTCCACACCCATTCCGAATGCGTTGGTGGCGCAGATCACGCGCACCTGATCAGCCAGAAAGCGCCGCTGCACGATGGCCCGGCGCTCGCGGTCGAGCCCTGCGTGATACGCCACCGCCTCCTCTCCCAACGCCTCGCTGAGGTCGCCGGCGATCTCCTCGGCGCCGGCTCGCGTGCCCGCGTAGACGATCGCCGGGAGGGCGTCGGGCGCTCGCAGCGCCTCGGCCAGCAGCAGGCGCTTCTGGTGGCCTGCCGGACGTGCGACCGCGAAGGCCAGGTTCGGCCGGTCGAAGCCGGTGGCCACCCGGAGCGGATCGCGCAGGCGCAGGCGCTGTGCCACGTCGGCGGCCACGCGCGGCGTGGCGGTGGCGGTGGAAGCGAGCAGCGCCTTGACGCCCAGCCGGCGGGCGGCGTCGGCCAGCCTGAAGTAGTCGGGCCGGAAGTCGTGTCCCCACTGGGAGACGCAGTGCGCCTCGTCGACCACGAACAGGCCCACGCGCGCGTCGGACATGCGCTCGAGGAAGCCGGGCGAGGCAAAGCGCTCGGGGGCCACGTAGAGCAGGCGCAGGTCTCCGTGGGCGGCACGCCGTAGCGCCTCGGCGTTGGCCGAGCCATCCTGCTGGGCGTTGACCAGCGCGACCCGGTCACCCAGCCCGCGTGCGCTCAGCGCCTCGACCTGGTCCTGCATCAGCGCCACGAGCGGCGAGACCACCACCGTCAGGTCGTCGCGCAGCAGCGCGGGCAACTGGTAGCAGAGTGACTTGCCCGAGCCCGTGGGCATCACCACCAGCACGTCGCGATCGCTCATTGCGGCCACGCAGGCCTCGCGCTGCCCGGGGCGGAAATCCCGGAAGCCGAAGAGCGAATGGAGGGCGGATTCGAGGTTCATGGAAGGGAGGCCACAGTAGCGCCGCATCCGGCGGGAGCGAGCGAGTTGTTGCGGGGTCCTTACGCCCGTTGCTCTTCCGTCGCGTCGGGCGTTCACGTTGGCGCGCGCGAGCGCTCGATCTTCCTAGGACCGGACGGCCGCCAGCTCCTCGAGCGCGAACTTGCCGTTCGCCGAGTCGGTGCGGGCCAGCGGGTAATCGCCGGAGAAGCAGGCATCGCAGTGCGTCTCGCGGGTGGAGCGGATCGCCTCGTACACACCGTCGAGCGAGAGATAGGCGAGCGAGTCGCAGCCGAGCTCGCGACCGATCTCCTCCTCGCTGCGCCCGTGGGCCACCATCTCCTGGCTCGTGGACATGTCGATCCCGTAGTGGCAGGGGTGGCGGATCGGCGGCGCGGAGATACGCATGTGGATCTCCAGCGCACCGGCGTCGCGCAGCATCTTCACGATCTGCCGGGTGGTGTTGCCGCGCACGATCGAGTCGTCCACGACCACAAGGCGCTTGCCCTCCACCACCTCGCGCAGCGGGTTGAACTTCATGCGCAGCCCGTGCTTGCGCAGCTCCTGGCCGGGCTGGATGAACGTGCGTGCGACGTAGCGGTTCTTGATGAGCCCGTCGTCGCGCGGGATGCCCGACGCTCGCGAGTAGCCCGTCGCTGCCGGATTGCCCGAGTCGGGCACCGCGATCACGACGTCGGCGTCGACCGGTGCCTCGCGGAAGAGGATCTCCCCCATCTTGCGCCTCGATACCTGGGTGCGGTTGCCCTCGAGAATCGAATCCGGGCGAGCGAAGTAGATGTGCTCGAACACGCAGAAGGCGCGGCGCTCGGACTCCACGAGTTGCCGCGTCTCGATCCCGTGGGCGCCCAGCGAGACCATCTCGCCCGGCGCCACCTCGCGCACGAGCTCGGCGCCGATGATGTCGAAGGCGCAGCTCTCGGAGGCCACGCACCACCTATCGCCGATCCTGCCGAGCGAAAGCGGCCGCAGGCCGGCCGGATCGCGGAAAGCGACCACCGTGTCCTTGGTCATCACGACCGTCGAGAACGCCCCCTCGAGCTGCGGTACGACCTCGGCCAGGGCGTCCTCGATGCGCGGCGCCTCGTGGGTCGAAAGCAGAGCGGCGATGATCTCGGAGTCCGAGGTGCCCCGAAATTGCACGCCCCGCGCCGACAGCTCGGCGTGGAGCTCGACAGCATTGATCAGGTTGCCGTTGTGGGCGAGCGCGACCTGGCGGCGGTCCGAGCGCCAGACCGGCTGGGCGTTCTCCCACGCCGACGAGCCCGTGGTCGAGTAGCGCACGTGGCCCACCGCGATCTCGCCCTGCAGGGCGCGCAGCTTCTCCTCGTCGAAGACCTGTGAGACCAGGCCCAGATCGCGCACGGTCATGATGTGGCCGCCCTCGCTGGTGGCGATTCCCGCCGACTCCTGCCCGCGGTGCTGGAGCGCGTAGAGGGCGAAGTAGGCGAGTCGCGCGACCTCCGATCCGGGCGCGTAGACGCCGAAGACGCCGCACTCGTCGCGAGGTCCGTCGCGATGATCGAGCTCTGGATTCATGGAAGAGGAGGCGAAGCCGGTCACGGCTCCCGCCCGTCGGTCAAGCGTACCAGCGACCCCTGTCGCCTCCGCCGGCTCAACACCGCCACCGCGCGGCCGAGAAAGGGGGCCACATGCGCGCACTCAAGGCCCTTCTACCCACCTCACTGCTGCTCCTCGTCCTGGCCGCTCCGGCGCAGGGCGCCACCTTCACCGTCAACACGCTTTCCGACGGCGGGGACAACACCAGCACGGACGGGCTCTGTGCCACGAGCGGCGGCGATTGCACCTTCCGAGCCGCCGTCGAACAGGCGGATGCCGGTCCAACGCTCCGACGAAATCGTCCTGGGCCCGGGCATCCATTCGCTCAGCTCATCGGTGTCCGTGAGCAACAACGACGTGACGATCCGGGGCGCGGGCGCCGGAGCGACCACGATCCACCAGACTGCGGCGGGCGAGCGGGTGCTGTTCCTGGCGAACTCGACGTCTGTGATTGGCGACCTCGCCCTGACGGGAGGGTCCCCCGCCCTCGCAGGCGGCGGCCTGTACGCGGACGTGAACGCCACGCACTCGGTTCTCATGGAACGGGTGTTGATCGCCGACAACGAGGTGTCCGGGGGCCCGGGGGCCAGTCCCTACGGTGGAGGGATCGTCAAGACCGGACCGGGCTTGCTCACGATCCGCTCGAGCACGGTGAGCCACAACCGGGTCGCCGCGATCGACCCCACTGTGCCAGTCGCCGCCTACGGCGGCGGCATCGCGCACGACGACGGGCCGCTCAACGTCGTCAACACGACGATCGTGAACAACGAGGCCGAGGGGCTCGGGTCTACGGCCGCGGCGTTCGGAGGCGGAATCAACTCGAGCGGGGGCGCGACAGCGCTGAGCAACGTGACCGTGGCCGGCAACACCACGAGCGGAAACAGTGGTAACGGCGGCAACCTCGCCTCGAATTTCAGCGGCCACCTCAACGTCCAGAACTCGATCGTGGCGTATGGGACCGCGCTGGCCACCGGAGACGGCTGCCACGTGTCGAGCGGCGGGACACTCACATCCTCCGGGCGCAACATCGACAGCGGCTCGAGCTGCGCCTTCGGGGCGCCTCACCTGAGCAACACCGATCCGCTGCTCCTTCCCCCCGGGTCCAACGGCGGGCCCACACCGACTCTCCTACCTGCGGCCACCAGCCCCGCGATAAACGCCGCCATCGGCTGCCCGACGCCGGCGACCGACCAGCGCGGCGTCGCGCGGCCCCAAGGCGCCGCCTGCGACATCGGCGCGGTGGAACTGGTTCCCGCGCGCGGCGGTGGAGGGCCGCCCGCACTCGACCTCGTGGCACCGATCGTCAGCGACTTCTCGATCTCGGCGCGACGCTTCCGCACCACGCGCGCAACCCGCCGGACCCGCTGGCTGCCGCGAGCCACCAACCTCGTCTTCCATCTCTCCGAGCCCGCGCTCGTCGACTTTCGCTTCCAGCGCCGGATGGCCGGGCGCCGCGGTCGCAACGGGATCTGTCAGCGACCCGCGCGGCGCAACCGCGGCCGGCGGCGCTGCGTGCGCTGGGTGGCGGCCGGTTCGCTGGCCGACAACCTGCTCGAGGGCACGCAGTCGATGCACTTCAACGGCAACGTCACACGGGGAGGCCGGGGCCGCACGCTGGGCGCCGGCTTCTTTCGGGTGCGCGTCGAAGCCACGGACCCCGCCGGCCACAGCTCGGCGCCGGCCGGCGGACGTTTCCGCGTAGTCCGCTAGGACCCAAGCTCTACTCGAGCGTTGCCGAGCTACTGAGCCCGGAGTTCACCCAGCTCAGAGCCGAGCCGTTCAGGGCGAGCGACTCGAGCGCGATATCGGGGCCCGTGTCCAAGCGGCGGGTCCCCAGGCTGTCGGAGGCCCAGACCGAGCGCGCCGGCGTCGGGGAGAACGGAGGGCTGTTCGCTATCCAGGCAACCGAGCCGTTGGACTTGAGCTCGAGGTCGGTGACCTTGCCGAAGCTGTCGGTGGCGGGCTCCGGAGCCTCGCGGAGCTTGCCGCCGTCGCGCAGATCACGCACGATCACGCTGTAGCCACACCCGATCCCGGCGCACGCCTGCTCCTCGTAGGCAACGTAGGGCGCGACCAGGCGGAAGCTGCTGAGATCGAAGTCGTCGTCATCGTCTTGACCGAGCGCGAAGGGCTCGTTGGCGGAGAAGAGACAGCCGTACGCGGCATCGATCCAGCTGTTGCCGCCGGGCCCACTGCGCCCGGGCCGCCAAACGAGCTGCTGAAACACGCGCCCCGTGGCTGTGCGCAGCAGCGTCTTGGCTCGGTGATGGCGGCAGTCTCGGAACCGAATCGGGCCGGTACGGTGCGCGGTCAGCCGCGTGCGACGGATCCCGCAGCTGCGGTAGACGATCCTCACCCGGTCTCTTGAAACGAAGCGGCCCCGCACGCGAAGGACATATCCGCCGGTTCGCTCGACCACCCGGAAGCGGCCGCTTTTGCTGATGAGCACGGGGCGCGGGCGGCCATCGAAGCGGACCGGGGGCGCTCCACATCCGGGCCGCGTCGTCACGAGCGACGAGCGCGGGCTCAGCCGGCGGCCGCTCTTCGAAATCCGCAGTTTCGCCCGAGCGTCGTAGTCGACGTAGAGCGCACCCTTCACGGGTCGTGCCGCGCTTGCCGACTCGACGCGGAGAGACATCGCCCCGAGGAGCCCGCACGCCAGCAGGACGGTGGTGCCGAGGACCCTCACCTTCCGTCGCGCGCGGCGGTTACGAAAGCGCCGGGTATGGCGCCCTCGTAGGCCTCACGCAGCGCGCCCACCGAAAGCGTCAGCGCCCCCTGCACCTCCAGCGCATCGCCCTCGACCGAGCCGATCATCTGCGCTCCGGGGACGGCCCCGACCGCGTCGGCCGGCCCCGCGATGACCGCGCCGCCCGGACCCTCGCCGAACAGGTTCACCTCGTCCACCGCGGCCAGGTCGATGTGGGCGCCCAGGCCACCTTCGATGCAGCACTCGGCGATGGCCACCAGCAGCCCGCCCTCCGAGATGTCGTGCACGGTGGGTAGCTCGCCGGAGCGCACGGCCTCGCGCAGCGCGGCCAACGCCCGTGCCTGCTCATCCAGGTCCACCGCCGGCAGCGAGCTCGACAGGCGCCCCCGCAGCTTCTCGAGCTCCGACCCCTCGAGCGCCGGGGCGAACGGTCCCACGAGCGCGACCGCGTGTCCCTCGGCGGCAAAGCCGACCCGCGGCACGCGCACCGGATCGGGCAGCTTGCCCACCATCCCCACAATCGGCGTGGGGTAGATCGGCCCGTCGCCGCCCTCGTTGTAGAGCGAGACGTTGCCGCCCACCACCGGCACCCCAAGGGCGAGACAGGCGTCGCGCAGGCCTTCCACCGAGCGGGTCAGCTGCCACGCGATGTGCCCCTTCTCGGGGTTGCCGAAGTTGAGGCAGTTCGTCAGGCCCAGCGGTTCGGCGCCCACGCAGGCCAGGTTGCGTGCGCACTCCAGCACCGCCTCCACCGAACCCGTGTAGGGATCGCAGGCCGCGCGCCGCCCGTTGCCGTCGATCGACATCGCGATGGCGCCGCTGCCGCCGTCCCCCGCGAGCATGAGCACAGCGGCGTCGGCGCCGGCGGGACGGCGGGTGGTGCGTGAACCGACAATCGAGTCGTACTGCTCGTGGACCCAGCGCTTCGAGGCCACACTGGGAGCGCCCAGCAGGGCAATCAGAACCTCGCCGGCAGACTCGTCGGCGCCCAGTCGCCGCGGCGGGTCCGGATAGAGCGGCCCGAACGGCTCGACGGGCTCGAGGTCGTACAGGGGGCAGTCGTCCACGAGCGCCTCCACGGGCATGTCGCCGACGAGGTCGTCGCCGTCGAACACGCGCAGGCTGCGCGTGCCGGTCACGACGCCGATCTCTGTCGCGCGCACGTCCCAGCGCTCGCAGACCCCGAGCAGCTCGCCCAGCCGCTCTGGCTCGACCACGCACAGCATCCGCTCCTGAGACTCGGAGATCATGATCTCGAAGGGCTCCATGTCCGCCTCGCGCAGCGGCACGCGCGTCACGTCGATGTCGAGCCCGACCTCCCCCTTCGAGGCCATCTCCGACGCTGACGACGAGAGGCCGGCGGCACCGAGGTCCTGCAGCGACAGCAGCACCTCGGCCTCGAGCAGCTCGAGGCAGCATTCCACGAGCTTCGACTCCTCGAAGGGATCGCCGATCTGCACGCTGGGCCGCTTCGAGGCGTCCTCGGCCGTGAGCTCGGCGCTGGCCAGCACGGAGGCTCCCCCGATCCCGTCGCGCCCGGTTCGGGCCCCCAGCAGCACCAGCAGGTTGCCCTCCCCGGCGGCCGCGCTGCGGATCAGCCGCTCGCGCGGCGCGATCCCCACGCACATCGCGTTGACCAGGCAGTTCTGCTCGTAGGCGGACTCGAAGAACACCTCACCGCCGACGGTGGGCACCCCGATCGAGTTGCCGTAATGACCGATGCCCTTGACCGCCCAGTCGAAGAGGAAGCGCGAGCGCGGCGAGTCGAGCTCGCCGAAGCGCAGCGAGTCGAGCACCGCGATGGGCCGCGCTCCCACGGCGAAGATGTCGCGCAGGATGCCGCCCACCCCCGTGGCCGCTCCCTGGAAGGGCTCGACCGCGCTCGGGTGGTTGTGCGACTCGACCTTGAAGGCCACGGCCAGGCCATCACCAACGTCCACCGCACCGGCGTTCTCACCCGGGCCCATCAACAGGTGCGGGCCCTCGACCGGCAGCTTTCGCAGCAGCTTCTTCGAGTGCTTGTACGCGCAGTGCTCGGACCACATGAGCGAGAACACGGCCAGCTCGAGCGGGTTGGGATCGCGGCCCAGGCGTTCGACGATGCCTTCGTACTCGGCGTCGGTCAGGCCGAGCTCACGGTGGGGAGCCGCGGCTGAGCCGCTCACGCTCACGCGACCGAAGCCGTGACGAGCGACTCGAACAACCGGCCGCCGTCGGCGGAGCCGGTGAGCGGGTCCACCGCGTGCTCGGGGTGTGGCATCAGCCCCAGCACGTTGCCCTCGGCGCTGCACACCCCGGCGATGTCGTCCTGCGCGCCGTTGGGGTTCTGGCCCGGCGCGTAACGGAGTACCACCTGCTCGGCGGGTATGCCCGGTGCGTAGAAGCGGCCGGTCGTGTGCTTCACGGGTACCGAGAGCACCTCACCGACCTCACACGCTCGCGTGAAGGGGGTGCCGGCGTTCTCCACGATCAGGTCGACCTGACGACAGACGAAGCGCAGCGAGCGGTTGGGCAGCAGCGCGCCCGGCAGCAGCCCCGCCTCGCACAGCACCTGGAAGCCGTTGCAGATGCCGAGCACCGGGCCGCCTTCGTGCGCGAACCCGATCACCGACTCCATCAGCGGCGAGAAGCGGGCGATCGCCCCGACGCGCAGGTAGTCGCCGTAGGAGAAGCCGCCCGGCACCACCACCGCATCCACGCCGGCGAGATCGCGGTCCTTGTGCCAGAGCAGCTCGGCCTCGCCGAAGCGCCGGCAGGCGAGCAGGGCGTCGACCTCGTCGCAGGAGCCGGGGAAGCGCACCACGCCGAACTTCACGCCGCCTCCATCACCTCGTAGTCCTCGATGAGCGGATTGGCCAGCAGCCGCTCGCACATCTCGGGCACTGCGGCCGGGTCGTCGACGTCGAGCTCGATCAGGCGACCGACATGGACATTGCGCACACCCTCGAAGCCCAGCGCGGGCAGCGCTCCCTCAACGGCCTGGCCCGACGGGTCGAGGATGCCCTCCTTGGGCCTGATCAGCACCCGCACCCTCAAGCGGAGCGCTCCAGCCAGCGCCCGAAGGGCTCGCCGGCGATGCGCTCATAGGCCTCGACGTAGCGCTCGCGCGTGCCCTCGACGACGTCGAGAGGCAGCTCGGGCGCGGGAGGTGCCTTGTCCCAGCCCGAGCCCGACGCCCAGTCGCGTACGAACTGCTTGTCGAAGCTCGGCTGCCCGCGGCCCGGCTCGTAGCCGTCGGCGGGCCAGAAGCGAGACGAGTCCGGGGTCAACACCTCGTCGGCGAGCACGATCGTCCCATCGGCACGGCGGCCGAACTCGAACTTCGTGTCGGCGAGGATGATTCCGTTCTCGCGCGCGTGGGCGGCGCCCCGCTCGTAGACCGCGAGCGACAGGCGGCGCAACTCCTCCAGGAGCTCGCGGTCGCCGACGATCTCGGCGGCGCGATCGAAATCCACGTTCTCGTCGTGGTCGCCGAGCTCGGCCTTGGTCGCCGGCGTGAAGATCGGCTCCGGCAGCTGCTCGGACTCGCGCAGGCCCGCCGGCAACTCGATGCCGCATACGGATCCAGTGGCGCCGTAGTCCTTCCAGCCCGAGCCGGTGATGTACCCGCGCACGACACACTCCACCGCAACCATGTCCAGGCGCTCCACCAACATGGCCCGGCCGCGCTGCTGCTCAGGCACGTCGGTGTACGAGACGAGATGATTGGGGCAGATGTCCTCCGTCCGCTCGAGCCAGAAGGCCGTGAGCCCGGTCAGCACCTTGCCCTTGTCCGGGATGGGCGTGGGATGAACGACGTCGTAGGTCGAGATGCGGTCCGAGGCCACAAGCAGCAGGCGGTCGTCGCCCGCCTCGTAGATGTCGCGGACCTTCCCCTGGGAGATGAGCGCGGCGGGTTCGCTCACGAACGGCGAGGCTACCAACGCCACCGGGCGGGTAGGTGCCCCCCGTGAGGGCGATAAAGCGGACTTTGGTCGCTTTTTACGACGACCAGATGACCCACCATGCCGCCGCGCTCACCTACTACGTGCTGATGTCGCTGTTTCCCGCCGCGCTGCTGGGACTCTCGTTGCTCGGCCTGCTCGGCCAATACCCCCAGACCTACGACGCGATCCTCAACTACCTCGAGGATGTAGCGCCCGCCTCGCTCATCGATCCGCTCGACCGCTCGCTGCGCAAGGCCTTCCTCAGCAAGGGCACGGCCACCACGACGCTCGTGGTCAGCACCCTGCTCACGCTCTACGGCACTACCGGAGCGCTCGAGGCCGCGCGCCGCGCGCTCAACGTGGTCTTCAAGCTGGAGGGCAGCGGACGCAGCTTCCTGCGCCGCAAGGCGATCGACATCGTCTCCACCTTCGTGCTGCTGATCCTGGTGCTGTCGTCGCTCGTGCTGGTGTTCGTGGGCGGGCGCTTCGCCGAGGACCTGCTCGGCTTTCTCGGCTTGGGTGAGACGGTGTCGGAGATCTGGAACGTCGCCCGCTGGCCCGGGGCCTTTCTCGCGGCGACCTTGGCCTTCGCCTACACCTACTACGTGATTCCCGACGTCAAGCAGCGGGCCTTCCACTGGCTCACTCCCGGAGCCCTGATGGGCGTGGGCCTGTGGCTGCTCGCCTCCTGGGCCTTCTCGGCCTACGTCTCCAATGTGGCGGACGTGGGCGCCATATACGGCACCTTCGCCGGGGCGATCCTGCTGGTGGGCTGGCTGTGGCTGACCAACGTCGCCCTCCTCTTCGGGGCTGAGGTCAACGCGGAGATCGAGCGCGAGAAGCAACTGGCCGAGGGTGTGCCGGAGGCGGTCGCGCTCAACCGGCCGGCCCGGGGCTAGTGGGTGTGATGTGGGTCGGTCGTTCACGGCTTGCGCTGGCGCTGCGCGAGCCGCCGGGTCGCGGGCGCCGGCGTCTTCTAACGGCAGCAACCAGGGGTGGACGCGGCCGTGTTGTCGGCTTTGTCACGTTGCCGTAACGCGGTCTCGGCTGACTGTCCTGGGTTGGACCGTCCCTGAGACGTCAAGTCAGGACAGCTCGAAAGCGGGCGTCCTCGCTGCGCCCGCCGAGCGGGCTTGTGTCACACGCCGCGACAACCGTGACGGCGCGCTACCGCAGGTCCCCGGCCCTGGTTGCTGTCGTTCAAGACGCCGGCCCCGGCAGGCGGCGGCTCGCGCAGCGCAAGCCGGGCGCGCGAACCGCGAACCCGCAGGCCGGACCAACCCTCACCAGGTGTAGCGCTCGCCGAAGCTGGACAGAACATGGGAGAAGTCTCATGAGGAGGGGTTGGAATGCCGAAGACGCTTGACCGTCGTACCTTCATCGCCCGCGGGGCCGCAGTGGCCGGCGGCGGGCTGCTCAGCACGACCGCGCTCGAGCGGCTCAACGCGGCGAACGCTTCAGCGCCCAAGGGCCGCCGGCACCACAGCGAGTCCTACGGCCCGCTCGCGCGCACGCGCGACCAGCGCGGGGTCGAGGTGCTCGCCCTCCCCGCGGGCTTCTCATATGTGACCTTCAGCCACTCGGGCTCGACCATGGCCGACGGAAACCCCACGCCGCTCGCCCTGGACGGGATGAGCGCGTTCTCGGGACGTAGCCGCGGCGAGGTGCGGCTCGTGCGCAACAGCGAGGACCGCAACCTCCCCGGTGAGGGCAGCGTCGGCGGCGACCCGGCGGCCAAGTACGACCCTCTGGCCGGCGGGCGGCACCACGACGCTCGTGTACGACGAGTACCGGCGCCGCTTCGTCGAGGACTACATCAGCCTCAACGGCACGATCGTGAACTGCGCCGGCGGGCGCGGGTACGGGCTGCGCAGCTGGATCACAGCCGAGGAGTCGATCGGCGGGCCCGCGGCCGCCGACGCCGCCGAGCGCTTCCCCGAGCGCCACGGCTACCTGTTCGAGGTCCCGCTCTCGCGCGGTCCGGGCGAGCTCGAGAAGGGAGAGCCGATCCGCGCGGCCGGGCGCTTCTCCCACGAGGCGGTCGCCGTCGACCAGCGCCACGGCATCGTCTACGAGACCGAGGACCCCTCGTCGGGCCGCGGCGCGGGCTTCTACCGCTACCTGCCCCGCAATCCGCACAGGCTGACCAAGGGCGGGCGGCTGCAGATGCTCGCCGTGCGCGATCACCCGCAGCTCGACATGCGCGAGGGCCAGCGGGTGGGCCGGCGACTCGCCTGTGACCTGGGTCGATATCGACGAGCCCGATCCCGAGTACGTCGACCTGGACGATCCGCGCGGGGTGTTCCAGCAGGGCTACGCCAAGGGCGGCGCGCTGTTCAACCGCCTCGAGGGCTGCTGGGAGGACCACGGGCGCATCTTCTTCGTGTCCACGAGCGGCGGCGACGCCAAGAACGGCGACGTGAACCCCGATGAATACGCCGAGGGCTTCGGGCAGATCTGGAAGTACAGTCCGCGCCGGTGGGGCGGCACGCTCGAGCTGGTCTACGAGTCCCCGGGCGCCGCCCAGCTCGACTCCCCGGACAACCTCACGGTCACCCCGCGCGGTGGCCTGATCGTGTGCGAGGACGACGCCTCGTCCGAGCTCGTGGACACGCATCCACTGGCACCCGGCATCGAGAACGTGAACCGCTTGATCGGGATCGATCGCGGCGGCGACGCGTTCGAGTTCGCGGTCAACGTGCTGAACGCTTCCGAGCTGGCGGGCTGCTGCTTTTCGCCCAGTGGCCGAACGCTGTTCTTCAACATCTTCGGGCGGGCCAACTTCAGCGAAGATCCCGTCGAGGGGATGACCTGCGCGGTGACCGGCCCGTGGAAGCACGGGCCGCTCTAGAACGCCCTACTCCACCCGAACCGTGGTCGCCATTCCGGCCGCCTCGTAGGCCGGCGAGCGAACACTGTACCTGGGTCGTGTGTCTACGTGAGCGTGTCGAGCCGCTGGACGATCGTACGAGCGTGACGAACGAAGGCCTGCGCGTCGAAGACCGAGTCGAGGTCCAGCTCGGGTGCTGCCTGGCCCAGCAGCTCGCGGAAATGGGTGCCCGTATCCCAGGCCCGTTGGGCGTTCTCCTGCACGATCCGGTACGCCTCGTCGCGCGGCCGGCCCGCCTCCACGAGCGCCAGCAGAGCGCGCTGGGAGAAGAGCGCGCCGTGGGTGGCCTCCAGGTTGGAGCGCATGCGGTCCTCGTGCACGACCAGGCCGTCCACCACGCGGATCGCGAGGTGCTGGGCGTAGTCGAGCAGGATGGTCGCGTCGGGCAGGCTGACCCGCTCAACCGACGAGTGCGAGATGTCGCGCTCGTGCCAGAGGGCCACGTTCTCAAGGCCCGTCTGGGCGTAGCCGCGCAGGAGCCGGGCGATTCCGGTGATGCGCTCGCAGGCGATCGGGTTGCGCTTGTGGGGCATCGCGGACGAGCCCTTCTGCGTGCCGGCTCGAAACGGCTCCTCGGCCTCGCGCACCTCGGTGCGTTGCAGGTGGCGCACCTCTGTGGCGAAGCGCTCGAGCCCGGCGCCGGCCAGGGCAATCGCGTCGAGCAGCTCGGCGTGGCGGTCGCGCGGCACGACCTGGGTCGACACATCCTCTCCCCGCAGGCCGAGCCGCAACAGCACCGCGGCCTCTATCTCGGGGCCGTTCGCCGAATAGGTGCCGACAGCGCCCGACAGTGCGCCCACGGACACTCCCTCGACCGCGCGCTCGATTCGGCGCAGGTTCCGCTGGGCCTCGAAGGCGAAGCCCGCGAGCTTGACCCCGAAGGTCGTGGGCTCGGCGTGGATGCCGTGCGTGCGTCCCACGCACAAGGTGTCGGCGTGCTCGCGCGCCCGGCGAATCAGGGCGTCGCGGTAGTCGTACGCGCCGCCGGCCAGGATCAGGCCCGCCTGGGAGAGCTGAAGCGCGAGGGCGGTATCGAGCACATCCGAGGAGGTCAGGCCATGATGCACCCAGCGCCCGGCCGGCCCCACCGAGTCGGCCACCACGTCCACGAACGCGGCCACGTCGTGGTCGGTGACCTTCTCCCTTTCTCTGACCGCCTCGGCCGTGAACGAGGCGCGGTCGCGGATCGCGTCGGCGTCGCCGGCGGGCACGGCGCCCTGCTCGGCCAGCGCCTGCACCACGGCCAGCTCGACCGCGAGCCATGTGTCGAGCTTGCGCTGCTCCGACCACACCACCCCCATCTCCGGGCGGGTATAGCGCTCGATCACGCCGGCCTCGAGATCAAACGCTCAGGATGCGCGCAGCCAGGACGGCGGCGTTCTTGGCGTTGTCCACGCCGACCGAGGCCACCGGGACCCCGGGCGGCATCTGGGTCACCGACAACAGGGCGTCGAGGCCTCCGGCCACCGACGTCTTCGAGGTCAGCGGCACCCCGATCACCGGGAGATCGGTGTGGGCGGCGACCACGCCGGGCAGGGCCGCCGACAGGCCGGCGCCGGCGATGATCACCCGCAGGCCGCGCATGCGCGCGTTCTTGGCGTAGTCGGCCACGGTCTCCGGCTCGCGGTGGGCGCTCATCACGCGCGTCTCGTGGCGGATGCCGAGCGTGTCGAGCTCGGTGGCGGCCTTCTCCATCACCGGCATGTCGCTCTTCGACCCCATGACTATGCCCACCTGGGGTGGAGCGTCGACATCGAGGTCGTCGAACTGGTGCTCGACCTCGGTCTGGGTCACGGGAGCCGCCGGCGGGCCGGGGGTGATCTCGCCGCTATCGCTCACGCGGCGACCCTATCGACCGCACGGGCGGCAATGTCCGAGCGCATCTGGCGGCCGTCGAACTCGATGCCCCGCGCCGCGGCGTAGGCGCGTTCGCGCGCCTCGGCCGGGCCGGCGCCCAGCGCGGTCACGGCCAGTACCCGCCCGCCCGCGGTCACGATCTCGCCCTCGCTCGCCGCCGTGCCGGCGTGGAAGACCTCGGCCTGCTGCACGCCGTCGAGGCCGCTGATCACGTTACCGGCCGACGAGGACTCGGGGTACCCTCGCGACGCCAGAACGACGGTCACTCCCCAGTCATCCGACCACTCCGGAACCACTCCGGCCAGGCCGCCCGGCGTGGCCGACGCCTCCAGCAGCTCGAGCAGGTCGGAGCGCAAGCGCGGAAGCACAGCCTGGGTCTCCGGGTCACCGAAGCGTGCGTTGTACTCGAGCACCTTCGGTCCGGAGGCGGTCATCATCAGCCCGGCGTAGAGCACCCCGTGGAAGGGCGTGCCCTGGCGGCGCAGCTCGTCGACGATCGGCTGGTGGGCCACTCGCGCCAGCTTCTCCACCATGTCCGCGTCCACGCCCGGCACCGGCGAATAGCTGCCCATGCCGCCGGTGTTCGGCCCCTCGTCGCCGTCGAAGATGCGCTTGTAGTCCTGAGCGGGGGCCAGCGGCACCGCACGCTCGCCGTCGCACAGCGCGAGCAGCGACAGCTCCTCGCCCACCAGGAACTCCTCCAGCACCACCTCGGTGTCGCCGAAGCGCTCCTCCACGAAGAACACATCCAGCGCGGCGCGCGCCTCCCGCTCGTCGGCGACGATGATCACGCCCTTCCCGGCCGCCAGCACATCGGCCTTCAGCACCGCCGGATAGGAAGCGCAGGCCAGGTGGGCGGCCGCCTCATCGCGGTCGCGAAAGAGCACGTGCGAGGCGGTCGGCACGCCGATGGCCTTCATCAGTTGCTTGGCGTAGGCCTTCGAGCCCTCGATCCGCGCAGCCGCCTTGGTTGGGCCGAAGGCGCGGATGCCGGCGGCCGAGAGGTCGTCCACCAGCCCCGCCACCAGCGGCGCCTCTGGACCCACCACGACGAAGTCGACGTCGCGCTGGCGCGCGAGGGCCACAAGGTCGTCGTCGGGGAGGCATTCGATCCCGTCGCGCGCGATCCCGGCGTTGCCCGGGGCGGCGAGCAGGTCCGGCTGGCGCGGGCTGCGGGCCAACGTACGGAGCAGAGCGTGCTCGCGTCCGCCGCCACCGACCACCAAGACCCGCTTGGCGCAAGCAGCCGGCTCTGCCGGATGCGCAGCGATGCCCATCTAGAGCGCGGAGATGAAGTCGTCGATGGGGATGGCGGAGAGCGTTTCGTAGCGGGCGGTGCCGCGCGAGCCCAGCTCCATCGAGACGCGCGCCACGGTCTTCTCGTCGGGCGCCTCGATCACGTTCACGAAGTCGTAGCGGCCGAGCACCGCCCACTGGGCCTTGACCGTCACGCCCAGCTGCTCGATCTCCTTGTTCACCTCGCGGATGCGCGAGGGATTGCTCTTCAGCGTCTGCACCCCCTCCGGGGAAAGGGTGGAGAGCATCACGAAGGTCGGCACGGCGTTCTCCTCTGCGGTTCGGGGTTCGGTGCGCTTTCGGCCCTCGGGGCGGAATGTACTTCGGTCTGGCGATATGTGCGCGCCCGCGCTAGCCTCGCTCGTGCCCACCTAACAGGAGGACCTGCAGTTATGAAGTGCCTCGCCGCGGTCATCGCGACTGCCATTGTCACGCTCGCCGCGCCCTCGTTCGCCCAGGCGGCGACGCTGGTCGCCGACCCGGATCTTTCCTGCTATCCCGAGGGTTTTCAGGTTTTCCTGCCCGGTGAGGGCTTCACTCCCGGCGCCCAGGTCAACTTCACGCGCGACGGCCAGCTGCTCCCGGCTGACCCGCCGATCCTGGCTGATCAGGCGGGCGCGATCAGCGCGAACCTCACCCTGCCGGGGCTGCTCAAGGGACAGGACACGCTCGACTACGTCGCCACAGACGCGGCGAACCCGGCCAACACCGCGGCGCTGAGCCTTCTCGTAACGGCCACCGACATCAACCTCGACCCCGAGCAGGGCGCACCCGAGCGGCTGCTGACGATCCGCGCGCGCGGCTTCTTCGGCGGGGGCAAGAGGCTGTGGGCCCACGTCGTGCGCCGGGGTGGACGCCGGTCGCGCAACGTGAAGGTCGGGCGCATCAAGGGCCCGTGCAAGAAGGTCAAGGCCAAGCGACGGCTCTTCTCGGCCGGCGTCCCTTCAGGGAAGTACCGCGTCCAGTTCGACGCGTTCAAGCGCTACCGCAAGAAGCGGGACTTCAAGCGGACCTACAACGTCACCATCACCCGCACCGTGGAGCCGGCCATCGCCTCGGCCGGATCGGGCGGGTCGGCCTGGAGGCCGATCGGCTAACCGGGCCAGCTCGCGGTCAACGCGAACGGCCCGCTGCCGGAGTAGCGCCGGACCGTCAGCGTCACCCGCTCGACGGGCCGGCGGCGGCACCACTCGATGCCGTAGCTCCCGCCTGACTCCAGCACCCGGCCGGCGCCGAAGCCGCCCGTCTCGGCCTCGACCGAGTACGAGGTCCCGCGCGGGGCGGCCAGGCGCAGCCTCACGTCGCCGTCGAGGGTGAGGCGGATCCGGAACTTCCGCAGCCCACGCCGCGGACCGAGTCGCCCGTGGAAGGTTCGCGAACGGTTCTGAGTCCAGGGACTCAGAACGTCCTTGCGAATCGCCGCGAACGTGGAGCGGCCGGGGCGCATCAGCGCGTTGTACTGCCAGGGCACCCGGGGGTAGTGCATATGCGCGTAGCCGTCGGCGAACCCCTCGCCGGGATCGTCGAGATAGTGGGCTCCCTGGTTTCCGGGAAAGAGATCGCCCCTGTCCACATGCGTGCAAATACGGGTGGCGCTCGCCCAGTGCTTGGCGCCCCAGTTGAGCGCGTCCCAGGGATTGTTGGATCGCGCCGAGGCCAGATGGTGGCCGTACTCGTGAGTCAGCGGGTACTCGACCGGGATCCCGTCCACCTTCTCGCCCGGCACGTACATGCGCGCCTCGTTGATGGCGTAGCAGGCCAGCGTCTGCGGATCCCCGCCGCACAGGCGAACGATCTGCCGCGGCGTGCCGACGTACACGCGCAGGCGGCCCAGCTCCGGCCCGTGGAGACGAGACGCGAGGAAGTCCGCGAGCGCCTGGTCGGCCGCCGGGTCGGCGGCGTAGGACGGCGAGACCTCGACCTCGAGCTCGTAGCCGTCCGGCGTGGAGAGGGTCCGGGTCCGAGCGCGCTTACGGGCCACGCGCATGGCCGGCGCGGTGGTGAGCACCACGGCGTCGCGAACCTGCCCGAGCGCCGCGCCCACCGGGAGGGGGGCCGCCGCGCTCGGCACGTCGCGAGCTCTTGCTGCAGCTGAGAGCGGACAGGCGATCAGAACGATGGCCCCAGCCACCGTGACCGAGGCGCTGGAACGTCGAAGCCAAGCCACGAGACCACGCTAACCCGCCTTGAGGGGTAGCGCCTGCCTCTGGACACCTCTACGAGACGGTGACCCCTTCCGGGCGGTCGCCCTCACCGGTTCGGGTTAGTACGTCGGAAGCCTTGGCGAACGTCAGCTCGCCATCTGCCGCGTCGACCTCCACCACGTCACCGGGAGCGAACTCGCCCTCGAGCAGCTTCAGCGCCAGCTTGTCCACCAGGCGCCTCTGGATCACGCGCTTGAGCGGGCGAGCGCCGTAGGTGGGGTCGTAGCCGAGGTTCCCCAGCAGAGTGCGAGCGTCCTCTGACAGCTTGATCTCGACGCCGCGCTCGGCCACGCGCTCGATCAGCTTGGCCACCTGCAGGCCCACGATCTCGGCGATCTCCTCGCGCGCGAGCTGGTGGAACTCCACGATCTCGTCGAGGCGGTTGACGAACTCGGGCTTGAACGTGGCCTCCACGCCCTCGAGGCCGCCGGCCACGTTGGAAGTCATGATCACGACGGTGTTCTTGAAGTCGACCGTGCGGCCCTGGCCGTCGGTCAGGCGGCCGTCGTCCATCAGTTGCAGCAGCACGTTGAACACGTCGGCGTGCGCCTTTTCGATCTCGTCGAGCAGGAGCACCGAGTAGGGCCGGCGGCGGACCGCCTCGGTCAGCTGGCCGCCCTCCTCGTAGCCCACGTAGCCGGGCGGCGCGCCCACGAGGCGCGACACCGAGTGCTTCTCCATGTACTCCGACATGTCGATACGCACCATCGCGTCCTCGGAGTCGAACATGAACTCGGCCAGCGCACGGGCCAGCTCGGTCTTGCCCACGCCGGTCGGGCCGACGAAGAGGAAGGTCCCGATCGGCCGGTTCGGGTCCTGCAGCCCAGCGCGCGAACGGCGCAGCGCGTTGGACACGGCCTCCACGGCGAGCTCCTGGCCAATCACGCGATCGTGCAGGCGCTCCTCCATGTGGATGAGCTTCTCGACCTCGCCCTCCATCAGCTTGGACACGGGAATCCCGGTCCAGTTGGCCACCACCTCCGCCACGTCCTCGTCGTCGACCTCCTCCTTGAGAAAGGTCACGCCCGACTGGGTGGCGGCCAGCTCGGTCTCGCGCTCGGCCACCTCGGCCTGGATCGCCGGGATATCGCCGTAGCGCAGCTCCGCCGCGCGCTGGAGGTCGGCCTCGCGCTCGGCTCGCTCGGCGTCGCGGTGCGCCTGCTCGAGGCGCTCCTTGGCCGAGCGGATCGCCTCGATGGCGTCCTTCTCTCCCTGCCAGTGGGCCTTCATCTCGCTCGAGCGCTCGCGCAGCTCGGCGAGCTCGCGCTCGAGCGCCTCGCGACGAGCGACCGATGCCTCGTCGGTCTCCTTCTCCAGCGCCTGGCCGCTCGATCTCGAGCTGCATGATGCGCCGCTCGACGGCATCGATCTCCGTGGGCATCGAATCGATCTCGATGCGCAGGCGCGAGGCGGCCTCGTCGATCAGGTCGATGGCCTTGTCGGGCAGGAAGCGGTCGGCGATGTAGCGCTGCGAGAGCGTGGCCGCGGCGATGATCGCGGCATCCTGAATGCGCACCCCGTGGTGGACCTCGTAGCGCTCCTTGAGCCCGCGCAGGATGGCGATCGTGTCCTCCACGGAGGGCTCGGCCACCAGCACGGGCTGAAAGCGGCGCTCCAGCGCGGCGTCCTTCTCGATGTGCTTGCGGTACTCGTCGAGGGTGGTGGCGCCGACCGCGCGCAGCTCGCCGCGGGCGAGCATCGGCTTGAGCAGGTTGGCGGCGTCGACGGCGCCCTCGGCCGCGCCCGCCCCAACGATCGTGTGCAGCTCATCGAGGAACAGGATGATGCGGCCCTCGCCGTCGGCCACCTCCTTGAGCACGGCCTTGAGCCGGTCCTCGAACTCGCCGCGGTACTTGGCCCCCGCGATCAGCGCTCCGATGTCGAGTGCGATCACGCGGCGGTCGCGCAGGGAGTCGGGAATGTCGCCCGAGACGATGCGCTGGGCCAATCCCTCGACGATCGCCGTCTTTCCCACGCCCGGCTCGCCGATGAGCACGGGGTTGTTCTTCGTGCGCCGCGAGAGCACCTGGATCACGCGGCGCACCTCGTCGTCGCGGCCGATCACCGGGTCGAGCTTGCCTGCCTCGGCCGCCGCGGTGAGGTCGTTTCCGTAGGTCTCGAGTGCCTGGTACTTCTCTTCGGGGTTCTGATCGGTGACCCGATGCGGGCCGCGGACAGCCATCACCGCCTCGGCCAGCTGGTCGCGCGTGGCGCCCGTGTCCACCCCCGGCTCGGCGGCCAGCGCGAGCAGAAGGTGCTCGCTGGACACGTACTCGTCCCCCATGCCGCGCGCCTCGGTGTCGGCGCGTTCCAGCACCGAGGTCAGCTCGCGGCCGATCGACGGAGCGGCGGAGGCCTCGCTCGACAGCGTGGGAAGCGAGGCCAGCGCTTCGTTCGCCCGGCTGCGCACCCGGACGGGGTCGGCCCCGGCGCGCCGCAGCACGGGCTCCACGATCCCGCCCTCCTGCTCGAGCAGCACGAGCAAGAGATGGTTGGGGACCACCTCGGGGTTGGCGCGAGCGCCGGCCAGCGACTGCGCCGCGGCGATCGCCTCCTGGGACTTGATGGTGAATCGGTTCAGTTGCATTGGCTCAGCGGGATCGCTGGATCGGGACGCGAACTCCACGCCGACGCGAGGCGAGCGCCTGCGAGGGCGGCTGGTAGACCACCATCTCGGCCTTGAACGAGCGCCGCACGCGTTCGATCTCCTGGCGCAACTCCTGCTGCACTCGTTCGGCCTGGCGCTCGAACGAGCGCAGTCGGCGGCGCATGCGCTCGACCTCTGCTTCCAGCTCGAACACCCGCTCCACCCCGGCCAGGTTCATGCCCAGGTCACCGGTCAGCTCCTGGATCCGTCGCAGGCGCTCCACGTCCTCCTGGGAGTAGAGGCGCGTGTTCTTGGGGGAGCGCTTGGGAGCGATCAGCCCGCGAGTCTCGTAGATCCGCAGCGTCTGGGGGTGCATGCCGGCCAGCTCGGCCGCCACCGAGATCATGTACACCCCGCGATCGCTGTCGGGCCCGTTGTCGGCCATGCCCTTCACCGGTCTTGCGAGAGCAGTCGCTCACGCGGGTTGCCGTTCATCACCGCCGCCAGGTCGTCCACGGCCTCGCGCTGCTCGTCCGAGAGCGTGCTCGGCACCTCGATCACCAGCCGGTAGTGAATGTCGCCACGTCCCCGGCCGCCGAGCTTGGGCGGGCCCTCGCCGCGAAGGCGCTGGACGGTCCCGTGCGCGGTGCCCGGCGCCACGCGGATGCGCTTGCTTCCCGCCAGCGTGGGCACCTCGATCGTGGATCCGCGAATCGCCTCGGGCACCGTGATCGGCACCTCGACCTCGAGATGGTCGCCCTTGCGGCTGAAGATCGGCGACTGGCCCACGCGGGTGATCGCGTAGAGATCGCCTTCCGGCCCGCCGCGCGGACCCGCCTCGCCCTTGCCGGCCAGGCGCACCCGGCTTCCGTCGCGCACGCCGGCCGGGATGTTCACCCGGTAACGCTTAACCTGGCGCGTGCGGCCAGAGCCGTCGCAGGTCGGGCAGGGTTCCTTGATCTCGGTGCCCGTGCCGCCGCATTGGCGACAGGGCTGGGAGATCGAGAAGAGCCCCTGGGACTCGGCCTCGAGGCCGCGCCCCTGACAGCGCGAGCAGATCGAGGGCGTGGTGCCCGGCCGGGCGCCGGTGCCGCGACACGTCGGACAGGGCGCGGAGAGCGGCACCGACACCGGCACCTGAGCGCCCTCCATCGCCTGTTCGAACGAGACATGGACCTCCGTCTCGAGGTCGCGCCCCCGCTCGGGGCGCTGGTTCGCGCCGCCCGCCCGGTTGCCGAATATGTCGCCCAGGATGTCGCCGAAACCGCCGAAGTTGCCGCCCCGAAACGAGCCCGGGTCAAAGCCGCCGGACCCGCCGAAGATCCCGCCGCCCGCGTCGAACGCCTTGCGCTTCTCGGGATCGGACAGGATGGAGTAGGCCTCCTGGACCTCCTTGAAGCGCTCCTCGGCCTTCTTGTCACCCGCGTTGCGGTCCGGGTGATACTCGCGGGCCAGCTTGCGGTAGGCCTTCTTGATGTCCTCGTCGGACGCGCCCTTGGCGACGCCCAACGTCGTGTATGGATCCTTCACGGTCGGCATCCCTACGCGGAAACGACCACTCGGGCCGGACGCAGGATCGAGCCGTTCGCGCGGTAGCCCTTCTCGACCACATCGATCACCAGCCCCGCCTGGGCGCCGTCCTGCTCGCGCATCGACAGCGCCTCGTGCTCGCCGGGATCGAAGCGGTCGCCGCGCGGGTCGAACTGCTCCACACCGTTGCGCTCGAGCACGGCTATCAGCGCCGAGTGCACGAGCCGGACGCCCTCGGCTAGATGCTGCTCGCCCTCCTGAGCGGACGCGAGCGCGCGCTCGAGGTTGTCGACCACGGGCAGCAGCTCGCGGACCAGCCCGCTCTTGGCGCGCTCGCCCGAAGCCGCCGCCTCTCGCGCGGCGCGCTTGCGGTAGTTCTCGAAGTCGGCCTGGGCTCGGCGGGCGAGGTCGAGATACTCGTCGCGCTCCCGCTGGGCCTGAGCCAGGGGGTCCTCCGGGGCGTCGGCGTCGGGCTCGGCCTCCGCCCGCTCCTTCTGGTCGAGGATCTCCCGCTCCACCGCGGGGTCCCCGTCCCCGGAGGGCTCGCCGGCCTCGTCACGCGAGGTCACCGGCTCCTCCTCCGGGGAGATGGGAGATGGCTGGTTCTCGAACACCGCTACCGGTCCTCGCCCTCGACCACCTCGGCGTCGACGACCTCCTCCTCGGCGGAGGAGTCGGTCGCGCCGTCGCTCGACGCGCCGTTGCCCGCCTGCTGCTGCTGCTGTTGCTGGGCGGCCGCCGCGTACATCTGCTCGGACACCTTGTGGAAGGCGGCCTGCAGGGCGTCGGTCTTGCTGCGCAGCAGTGCCGGGTCCTCGGACTCGAGGTTCTCACGGATGTCCTTGATGGCCGCCTCGATCTCCTCCTTGGAGGTGGAGTCGACGCTGTCGCCCATCTCGTTCAGCTGGCGCTCGGACTGGTAGGCCGCGTTCTCGGCCGTGTTGCGGGCCTCGACGAGCTCACGCATCCGGGCGTCTTCCTCCGCGTGGGTCTCGGCGTCCTTGACCATCCGCTCGACCTCTTCGTCCGCCAGGCCGGAGCCGGCCCTGATCTCGATCTTCTGCTCCTTGCCCGTGCCCAGGTCCTTCGCGCCGACGGCCACGATGCCGTTTGCGTCGATGTCGAAGGTCACCTCGATCTGCGGGATGCCGCGCGGCGCCGGCGGAATGCCGGTCAGCTGGAACTTGCCCAGTGACTTGTTGTAGGTGGCCATCTCGCGCTCACCCTGGAGCACGTGGACCTCGACGCTCGGCTGGTTGTCCTCCGCGGTGGAGAAGATCTCCGACTTGCGGGTGGGGATCGTCGTGTTGCGCTCGATCAGCTTGGTCATCACGCCGCCCTTGGTCTCGATGCCCAGCGTCAGCGGGGTCACGTCGAGCAGGAGAACGTCCTTGACGTCGCCGGCCAGCACGCCGGCCTGGATGGCGGCGCCCACGGCCACGACCTCGTCCGGGTTGACGCCGCGGTGCGGGTCCTTGCCGGTGAGCTCCTTGACCTTCTCCTGGACCGCGGGCATGCGCGTCATGCCGCCCACCAGGACGACGTGGTCAATGCCCTCCTTGCCGGCGCCCGAGTCCTCGAGGGCCTGCTTGGTCGGCGCGACGACGCGGTCGATCAGGTCGGCCGTCAGCTCGTTGAGCTTGGAGCGCGTGAGGCGCTGGTTGAGGTGCTTGGGCACCGAGTCCACCGCGGTGATGAAGGGCAGGTTGATCTGCGTCTCCTGCGTGGTGGACAGCTCGGTCTTGGCCTTCTCGGCCTCCTGGTAGAGGCGCTGGAGGGCCATCTTGTCCTGCGAGAGGTCGACGGCCTCGGCCTTCTTGAACTCGCTCACGAGGAAGTCGACGATCGCCTTGTCGAAGTTGTCGCCGCCGAGGTGGTTGTCACCCGCGGTGGCCTTGACCTCGAACACGCCGTCGCCGATCTCGAGCACGGATACGTCGAACGTGCCGCCGCCCAGGTCGAAGACGAGGATCGTCTGGTCTGACTCCTCCTTGTCGAGCCCGTAGGCCAGCGCGGCCGCGGTCGGCTCGTTGATGATGCGCTTGACGTCGAGGCCGGCGACCTTGCCGGCGTCCTTGGTGGCCTGGCGCTGGTCGTCGTTGAAGTACGCCGGGACCGTGATCACCACGGAGTCGACGCTGTCGCCCAGATAGGCCTCGGCGTCCGCCTTGAGCTTCTGGAGGATCATCGCGCTGATCTCCGGCGGGGCGTACTCGCTGCCGCCGGCCTTCACCCGCGCGTCACCGTTCGGGCCCGAAACGACCTCGAAGGGGACGATCTTCTCCTCTTCCTTTACCTCCGCTTCCTTGCGGCCCATGAAGCGCTTGATCGAGAACACGGTGTTCTCGGGATTGGTCACTGCCTGCCGCTTGGCCGGGGCGCCCACGAGGCGCTCCCCACCCTCCGTGAAAGCAACTACCGAGGGGGTCGTGCGCGCGCCCTCGGCGTTCTCGACCACGGTGGGTTCGCCGCCTTCGAGGACGGCCATGCACGAGTTGGTCGTGCCAAGATCGATGCCGATCGTCTTGCCCACGTTTGTCTGCTCCTTGTTATCGAAAGAAATCTAAGTGGCAGTATGGCAGATTTGTGAGCGAGCGTCCATATGGGGTAGGGTCCGCCGCCGCATGCGCCCGCCCCGTCCCGTCGCCGTGTTCGCTCTCGTCGCGGCCCTGGCGGGGGCCGGCTGCGGCGGGGATGACGAGGAAGCGGGCAACCCCTCCCAGGGCGCGAGCCGGCAGGGTACCGAGACGACCGAGACCTCGCCGGCCGCCGCGGCCGAGGCGCTCAAGGACACCAGCGCCAAGCCGGAGATCCCGCGGCCCTCGGGGGCCCCGCCGCGCCGGCTGGAAACCGAGGACATCGTCAAGGGCACGGGTCGCGCCGCAAGGCCTGGGGACCACGTGGTCGTGCACTACGCGGGCCTGACGTTCTCCACCGGCGAGGAGTTGGACTCCTCATGGGACGCGGGCCGGCCCCTGCCCTTCCCGCTCGGCGGCGGCCACGTGATCGAGGGCTGGGACAAGGGGATCGTCGGTATGAGGAAGGGTGGGCGACGCAAGCTGACGATTCCACCCGAATTGGCCTACGGCGCCGCCGGCTCGCCGCCCGGGATCGGTCCCAACGAGACGCTTGTGTACGTGGTGGACCTGCTCAGGATTCGTTAGAACGCGAAGCTGAGCGCGTACGCCACCGAGCCCACACAGACGATCGCGATCCCCGCGTAGTCGCGCGGACCTCGGAAGTCCATGGGCCGGGCGAACAGCGCCACGGCGAGCAGCATGAACGGGTCGAAGTACTTCTGGTAGACGAGGGCGACCGGCAGGGCCGCAAGCAGGAATGCGCCGAGCACGACGCTGGCTAGGGAAGCCCACCCCGCGCGCCAGACCAGCACGGCCCCGGCCACCGCTCCCACAGGCACCAGGAGCCAGAAGACCAGCGACGAGCCGAGCAGCGTGGGCAGGCGGTCCGACACCTTCCAAAGCCAACCGGCGTCGCCCGGCTGGCCGGGCAGGATGGGCACGTATTCGAGCGGCGAGACCAGAAGGAGGAGGACCCCGGCCGCGGCGGCCAGAGCCAGCATCCGTGCAAGGTCGATTCGACGGCGCGATCTGCCGGTCACCACAGCGGCCATCGCGCGAACGGTGGGTGAGCCGGCGGCCCGGCGTGCCAGGCGTCCCGCCGGGCTGCGCAGCACGCGCAGCCAGCGCAGCGCCGACGGCCCGAGCACGAGAGCCGCGTAGAGACCGAAGAGAGCCACGGTGAAGCCCACCGTTCGCAGCGTCAGCGTGTCGCGCCCGAAACCCGGACGGTCGGTGCACAGGCCGCACGAGGCGGGATCCGCGCTGGGCGGGACCAGCCCGTTCCACTCGAGCACGAGCAGGCCCAGGGGAACGAGCGCGAGCACCAGCAGACCCAAGCCGGCCAGGGCCTCGCGGAGGGAATCGCTCCGGCGCAGCAGGAAGAACGCGGCCACGGGCGCGAGCCACAGAAAGGACTGGCGCGTCAGCGCCGCCGCGCCGATGCAGAGGCAGGCCAGGGCGAAGGCGCTCATCGATCCGCTGCGCGAGAACGAGTGAATGCGCTCGAGCGCGAGCAACGCGAAGAGGATGGCCAGGTTGTCGGTGAGCAGGGTGAAGGAGGCACCGAAGAAGTAGGGCGAGAGAACGAACGCAAGAGTGAGCGCGAACGCCGGCAGCTGCCCGAGCGGCGTCGTGCGGCGCAGCAGGCGCAGCAGCGCGAGCGCGGCGCCGTAGGAGATCGCGACGTTGAGCAGCCGCAGCTTCCAGAGGTCGAAGCCCACGAGCTTTGCCCAGCCGGCCATGACCAGGTGGAACAGAGGGGTCTGGGCGGATGGATAGTCCGAGAAATCCAGTCGCTCCCGGAAGAGCTCGATGGTGGGCACCTGATACACGGCTGCGTCGGTGCCATGGAAGGTGTCGATCTCCACGGTGAGGCCCTGGAGAACGGCCACTCCGACGAGGAAGGGAACGGCGAGTAGGAGCCTGTACATCAACCCTCGGGAAGTGGCCGGGGTGGACGCAGGCGCGGCGCGATCTCCACGGACACGATGGCCGCCATGATCAACGCCGCCCCGACCCAGCCGGTGGCCGTGAGGCGCTCGTCGTTGAGCAGCCAGCCGAAGAGGCCGGCGAAGGCGGGCTCGGAGGCGAGGATCAGCGCCGTGCGCGCCGGTGGTGCGTGGCGCTGCGCGAAGGACTGCACGAAGAATCCGAGGGCGCTCGCCACCAGGGACGTCACCAGCAGCGCCACCCACACGGTGGTCCCCTCCGGCTTCTCGAGCTGGCCGGCGAGAGCGCCGATGACCAGGCACGTGAGCCCGACGAGGCCGAGCTGGATCGCCAGCAGCGCTCCCACGTCGAAGCGCCGCACCGCGCTCGCGGTAGCGAGGATGTGAGCGGCGAGCGAAAAGGCGCACAGAAGCACGAGGCCGTCGCCGCGCAGGTCGAAGCCGTCGCCGGCTCCCGACAGCAACCACAGGCCGACCATCGCCACGCCCGCGGCAATCCACGCCGCGGTGGAGATGTACTGGTTCAGAAAGACCGCCCCCAGCACGGGCGTGAGCACCACGAACAGGCCGGTGATGAAGCCCGTGTTCGACACCGTGGTCTGCTCGAGGCCGAGAGTCTGGAAGACATAGCCCCCGGTGAGGAACGCGCCCATCAACAGACCGGCGCGCCAACCCTCGGCGGGCAGCCGGCGCAGCGGGCGCCAGAAGATCACCGCCACGATCAGCGCGGCGGGTAGGAAGCGGTAGGCCAGAAAGGCCATCACGGGGAGCAGCTCGATGGCGTCCTGGACCATTACGAACGTCAGCCCCCAAACGGCGGCGATGGCGATCAGGGCCGCCTCGGCGCCGCGGCGCAGCGTGATCTCGCTCATGCCCGGGCCAGGCGCCGGCGGCCCTCGGGGCACATGCGCCTGAGCGGGCACTCGGGACACATCGGCGAGCGAGCCACGCAGGTGCGCCGGCCGTGGCGGATCAGCAGCACGTGCGTCTCATAGGCGAACTGGGGATCGGGACCGCACAGCCGCGCGAGCTCGTCGTGGGCGGCGTCGAGCGGCGTCTTCTCCGCCCACAGCCCGAGCCGTGTGCCGACCCGGTAGACGTGGGTGTCGACCGGCGGGTCCGGACGCCCGAAGGAGAAAAGGAGCACACAGGCCGCCGTCTTGCGGCCCACGCCGGGCAGCTCGCACAGCTGTCTGCGCGCCTCCTCCAGCGGGAGCTCCGCGAGCCCGGCGAGGTCGTCATCGCCCAGGGCCTCGAGTATCTGCTTGATACGCACCGACTTGGTGGGCGCCAGCCCGCCGGGGCGGATCGCGTCCTCGAGGTCCTCGATCGGGGCCTCGCGGACCTCGTCCCACGACGAGAAGCGCTCGCGCAGGCGGGCGTAGGCCACGTCGCGATTGCGGTCGTTGGTGTTCTGGGAGAGAACGGTCAGAACGAGCTCGTCGACCGGAGCTCCGTGGGGTCGCAGCACGGGCCGGCCGTATCGGGCGGCGAGCTTCTCGACGATCCTGCGCAGCCTGCGGCGGTCGGCCATTCGGCGGGAAGGCTACGCGGGCTGGTATCACACGCCGCCGTGGAGATCGTCGAGCGCCACACCGAGATCGCCGGGCTGGAGACCCACTGGCGCCAGGCGGGCGACGCGCCGATCCTCTACATGCACGGCGTGCCGAACTCCTCTTGGATGTGGGAGCCGTTCCTCGCACGCACGGGCGGGGTGGCGCCCGACCTGCCTGGATTCGGGCGCTCTGCCAAGCCGGGCGACTTCGACTACTCGATCCCCGGCTACGACCGCTTCCTCGAGGCGTTCTGCGACCACGCCGGCCTGCGGCGCTGCTCGCTCGTGGTGCACGACTGGGGCGGGGTGGCGCTGGCGCTGGCCCAGCGCTTCCCCGAGCGAGTCGAGCGACTGGTCCTGTTCGCCACCGTGCCGCTGCTGCCGGGCTACAGATGGCACCGGGTGGCGCGCGCCTGGAGAACTCCCGTGCTGGGCGAGCTCGCGATGGGCTTCACCACCCGCTGGAACATGCGGCGCTCGCTGCCGCGGGAGATGGCCGACCGCGCCTACGATGAGTTCGATCAGGGCACCCAGCGGGCGATCCTTCGGCTCTACCGCTCGGCGCCCCCTGAGACGCTCGAGCGCCACGGGGAGCGGCTGGGCGAGTTGCGCTGTCCCGCGCTGATCCTCTGGCCCAGCGACGACCCCTACATCTCGGCCGGCTTCGGCCCGCTCTATGCGAAAGCACTCGGCGGCGAGACCGAGCTCGAGTCGACAGACGGCGGGCACTGGAACTGGATCGAGCGGCCTGAACTCGTGACCAGGGTTGACCAGTTTCTCGGCTAGCCTCCCGCGCAGTGCTTCGCGCTGCCGTCACGTCGCCGCCGCGTACCGTTTCGCCGCAGGCGCCGACTGAATCGCCGACCCCGGGGCGGACCGAGGAAAAGCGGCCGTGGCATTCGCGAGTGGACTGGTGGCGGGTCGCGCCGGTCGCAATCGCCGTGGCGTTCGCCGTCGTCTACCTGATATGGCAGCCGCGCACGGTCGACCTGGCCGCGCACACCTTCCGGGCCGACCTGTTCGGCGAGGAGGGATTCACGATCTGGAACGGGCAGTGGTACGGCGGCCACCACACACCGGCCTACTCCATCCTCTCGCCGCCGCTGGCATGGCTGCTCTCGCCACCGCTGGCGCTCGCACTGGCCGCCGTCGCCTCCGCCGCTCTGTTCGGCCCGCTGGCCCGCGGCGCCTTTGGCGAGGAACAGGCGCGCTGGGGCGCCATCTGGTTCGGAGTCGGTTCGGCCACGCTGCTGTTTACCGCGCGCCTTCCCTTCGCAATCGGTGTGGCATTCGGCTTGGCCGCACTGCTGGCCCTACAGCGCCGGCGCTATGGGTGGGCGGTCGTGTTCGCCGCTCTGTGCCCGCTGGGCAGCCCGGTGGCCGGGCTCTTCCTCGCCATGGCCGGGGGCGCCTTCGCACTCTCGGCAAGGGGGGACCGCACCAAGCGCATCGAGGGGCTGCTGATCGCGGCGGCCGCCTTCGTGCCGCCTGTGTTCCTCTCCTGGGCCTTTCCCGAGGGCGGCTGGGCGCCGTTCCCCATCACCGCCTATCTGCCTATCCCGGCCTTCATCGTGATCTCCCTGCTCGTTCTTCCGCGCGACCAGCGCGCGCTGCGCTGGGGACTGGTCCTCTACGGGATTGGATCGACGGTCGCGCTGCTGCTCGAGACGCCTATGGGCGGCAACTCCGTTCGCCTGGGCGCGCTGTTCGGCGGGCCGGTGATGCTATGTGCGCTGTGGGGACAGCCGGCGATGCGCAAGCGCTGGCTGGCCTCGGTGCTGATAGTGGGCTTCGTCGCGCTCGCTTTTTGGCAATGGTCTCCGGCGGTGCGCGACGTGACCAAGTACCTCGAGGATCCGGCGGCCAAGTCGGACTACTTCGAGCCGCTGCGGCAGTTCCTCTACACGCTGCGCGCGGGGGCGGACCAGCGGCGGGTGGAGATTCCGTTCACACGCAGCCACTGGGAGGGATCGGAGGTCGCGCTCGAGGCGCCGCTCGCCCGCGGCTGGCTGCGGCAGCTCGACACCGGGCTGCACCCGATTTTCTACAAGGGGGAGATCAACGAGCTCACGTACGCGAGCTGGCTGGCCGAGAACGCCGTGCGCTATGTCGCCCTGCCGAGCGCCAAGCCCGACAAGAGCTCCTACAGCGAGCGCGCACTGATCGAGAAGGGGCTGCCCTATCTGCGGCTGCGCTGGAAGTCGGACGACTGGCGGGTCTTCGAGGTGCTGCTTCCCACCCCGATAGTGATTTCCCAAGGCGACGCCAACATCGTCCTCGAGCAGCTGCAGTCCGACGAGGTGCTGCTCGACGTCAAGAAGCCGGGGGAGGCAATCGTGCGCGTACGCTGGACGCCCTACTGGTACGCCGACAACGCCTGCGTGGAGCCCGACGATGACTGGACCCGGGTAATCGCCGACGAGGTTGGCTACGTTCGGCTGTCCACGCGCTTCTCGCCCGAGCGGCTGTTCTCACGCGGCCGCCGCTGCGACGACTAATTCGCTAGCGTTTCCGCCGCTCGGCCGGAGTGGCCGGGCCTCGAACAAGCGGTGCAAGCGCTCGCAGGTCGTTGCCCAGCAACCTTCCGCGTCGCAGCACAGAAAACGTGGGAGGACCCATGGCAAACGGAACCGTCAAGTGGTTCAGCGATGACAAGGGCTTCGGCTTCATCACGCCCGACGATCAGGGCAAGGACCTGTTCGTGCATCACAGCGACATCGAGAGCGAAGGCTTTCGGACCCTCGCAGAGGGCGCGCGCGTCGAGTACGAGTCACAGCCGGGGGACAAGGGCCCCAAGGCCGTGAACGTCCGGACCGTCTAACTAACTGCGCGCTCTTCGGCCAGGAGTGCCTTTCGGCGCTCCTGGCGCTCGCGGTCCACGCGGACCACGTCCCAGACCAGGCCGACCCTCTCCATGGCGCGGATCAGCAGCGCCGACCAGTCGAGCTCCCACTTGCGCATGCCGTGCTCAGCTGAGGTGGGGAAGGCATGGTGGTTGTTGTGCCAGCTCTCCCCGAACGAGAAGGGTGCGAGCCACAGCAGGTTGCGGGACTCGTCGTCGGTCTCGAAGCGCCGGCGTCCGAAGAAGTGGCAAAGCGAGTTGATGCTGAAGGTCACGTGATGCACCACGAGCATCCGCACGGCGCCGCCCCAGAGCAGACCGGTCAGGCCGGCGTAAAGCGAGCCGCCGATCGCCCAACCCAGCAGGAAGGAGGCCGCGAGCCCGCCAATGACCCAGTAGACGAACTTGCGGTCGACGAACTCGACGATCGGATCGTCGATCAGGTCACGCGCGTAGCGGCGGCGCAGGCCTCGCTGGGTATGGATGAACAGCCAGCCGACGTGCGCGTGGAGGAGTCCCTTGAACGCGCCGCGGAAGCCGACCCCATGATCGACGTGGGGGCTGTGCGGATCGCCCTCTTGGTCGGCGAAGGTGTGGTGCTTGCGATGGTCGGCGACCCAGGAGATGACCGGGCCCTCGATCGCGGCCGAACCGAGCACGGCCAGGGTTGCCCGCACCGGCCGGCTCGTCTTGAAGCTGCGGTGAGTGAAGTGGCGGTGGAAGCCGACGGTGATTCCGAACCCGGTGGCCACGTACATGATCGCGAACACGACGACGTCGCTCCAGCGCAGGAAATCGCCCCAGACCTGCCAAACGACCAAGCCGAGCGCGAGAATCGGAACAGCGGTCACGATCCCGGTGGCGATGCGATCCCGCGTCTCGTTGAGGACAGGTTCGACGTCGTCCCGCTGCAGGAATCTTGGTGCTGCTGACCGCTGTGCTCATCGGAAGTACCTACCCTGCCGCGTCGATTCGATACACCTGGGAGTACGGACAGCCCCACTACAGGGCGCCCAGGTCTCTCGCTAGGCTAGCGGCGTGCCTCGCTCACACCCGTTGTATCGCCAGTGGGTGCGCATCTGGCGCCTGAGCGGCCGCTGGCTTCCGAGTGGCTGGCTCGACGCCATTCGCCAGCTGGCCCTGTTCGCCGGGGCGTACTACCTGTACCGGATCGTGCGCGGCTTCGTCGACGGCCAGGCCGGCCTGGCCTTCGAGAACGCGCGCGCGCTGGTGGACATCGAGCGTACGCTGGGCCTGTTCTTCGAGCCCGGGCTGCAGGCCTGGACGCGCGGACAGGACGTGGCTGCTCGTGTTCGCAAACTGGATGTACGTCAATTCGCACTTCGTGATCACGACGACCTTCCTGATCTGGCTCTACATCGCCCGCAATCACGCCTTCTACTACGTGCGCAACATGTTCATGGTGGCCATGGGCCTCGCGCTCGTGCTCTACGTCGCGTTCCCCACGGCGCCGCCGCGCTTCATGCCCGAGTGGGGGTTCACGGACACCGTCGCCACGTTCGTCGGTGAGGGCGCGGAGAGCAGCGCCAACGTGCTCTACAACCCCTACGCCGCGGTGCCCAGCATGCACGTGGCCTTCGCCCTGATGATCTCCATCCCCGCCCTGTTCCTCGTCCGCAACCGGGTTTTGAGGGCGCTATGGGCCGCCTACCCGGCGGTGGTCACGTTCGTGGTGATGGCCACCGGCAACCACTTCTGGCTCGACGCCGCGCTCGGCGCGCTCGTGGCCGCGGCCGCCGCCTCGGCCGCCTCCTATGGCTTCGCTCGCGCACGACCGGAGGCCTGGGCCTGGCGCACGGCGGGAGCTCGAGTCACGGCGTGAGCGACGGACTCGACCAGCGCGCCCGCCGCCCCCGCGGCAACGGGCGCAGCGGATCCCTGACAGCCGCCGAGGTGCGGACGCTCGCTCGCAGCCGGCTGATCGAGTCCCGGCTCACGCCGAACGCGATCTCGATCACCGGCCTGATCGGCAACCTGATCGCCGCCTTCCTGATCCTCCAGGAGCACTTCGTGCTCGCGGCCATCGCGTTCATCCTCGGCTCGCTCTGCGACATGATGGACGGCCGCTACTCGCGCATGTCGGGCAAGGGCAGCCCCTTCGGCGCGTTCCTCGACTCGACGCTCGACCGAATCGAGGAAGGCGTGGTTCTGGCCGCCGTGGCCACCTGGTTCGCCAAGAACTCCAACGACATCGCCGTGGGGGCAACAGTGCTCACCGTGGTCGGCTCGTACATGGTGTCCTACACGCGCGCTCGCGCGGAGGCGCTGGGCGTGGAATGCAAGGTCGGAATCGCCTCACGGGCGGTGCGCGTTGTCATACTCTCTGCCGGCCTGTTGTTCGCGGCAGGCGAGATCGTTCCCGATTTCGATCTTCTCGAGCCGGCCATCTACGCGATGGCCGCCCTCACCATCTTCACCACCTTCCAGCGGGTGTTCCACGTACGGAAACAGCTGGCCGCAGTCGCGCCCCCCGTGTAACGGATAGGGGTCCCGCGGGGTTCTTTTCGTACCGGCCTTCCTGCCCCTGGGAAGGTCGTTTCCTTGAAGCAGGAGGCTTTGCAGTGACCGAGATAACTTCTTCCTTGACCAACGGCGGATCGCGCTATCAGAGCGAAAAGGTGCGCGTGGCCATCGTCGGCGTGGGCAACTGCGCCTCGTCCTTCGTGCAGGGCGTCCAGTTCTACCGCGACGCCGATCCAGCCCGGGACGTGCCCGGGCTCATGCACGTAGACCTGGGTGGCTACCACGTCCGCGACATCGAGTTCACGGCGGCGTTCGACATCGACGCCGACAAGGTGGGCAAGGACCTGTCCGAGGCAATCTGGGCGGGTCAGAACAACACGATCAAGTTCGCCGACGTGCCCCATCTGGACGTGCCCGTCTACCGCGGCATGACCCACGACGGCCTCGGCAAGTACCTGAAGGAGAAGATCACCAAGGCGCCCGGGAGCACCGACGACATCGTCGGCATCCTCCAGGAGACCAAGACCGACGTGGTGGTCTCCTACCTCCCGGTGGGCTCGGAGCTCGCGACCAAGTGGTACGTCGAGCAGGTGCTCGAGGCCGGCTGCGGCTTCGTCAACTGCATCCCGGTGTTCATCGCCCAGGAGGACTACTGGGCCGAGCGCTTCCGCAAGAAGGGCCTGCCCATCATCGGCGATGACATCAAGTCCCAGGTGGGCGCCACGATCGTGCATCGCAGCATGGCGCGCCTGTTCCACGAGCGCGGAGTCAAGCTCAAGCGGACCTCGCAGCTCAACGTGGGCGGCAACATGGACTTCTACAACATGCTCGAGCGCGAGCGCCTGGAGTCCAAGAAGATCTCCAAGACGCAGGCCGTGACGTCGATCATGGGCACCGAGCTGCCGGCCGACGACGTTCACGTCGGGCCGTCGGACTACGTCCCGTGGCTGACCGACCGCAAGTGGGCGCATATCCGTCTCGAGGGCGAGGCCTTCGGCGACGTGCCGCTGATCGCGGAGATGAAGCTCGAGGTCTGGGATTCGCCCAACTCGGCCGGCATCGTGACCGACGCCGTGCGCTGCTGCAAGCTCGCGCTCAATCACGGCTTGGGTGGACCGATCGAGGGGCCCAGCTCCTATCTCATGAAGTCGCCGCCCAACCAGGTGCCCGACCCGGTAGCGCGGGAAATGACCGAGGACTTCATCGCGGAGTACTCGGGCGCGCCGAAGCTGCCGGGCAAGCCGAAGGTGAAGGTGGAGGCGGCAGCGGAGAACTGACCGGCGGGGAGGCTTGGCGCAAGCACCCGGCTCGGCCGGGTGCGCAGCGAGGAATAACCTGCGCGATGTGGCGTTCTCCATCGCGCAGGTAACCCCCTGGCCCTGGGAGCAGCACCACGAGGTCAACCGGTTCGTCGAGCGACTCTCGGATGAGCTGTGTACGCGCGGGCACCGCGTGGTCGTGGTAGCGCCCTCGGACTCGCGCGAGCTGGTCCGCGAGGGGCGCGCCAAGGTGGGGGAGCTGCGCACGAACGCGGACGCGCTCTGGGCCGAGCCGGGCTGCGCCACCGTCGTGGCCGTCGGACAGTCGCTGCCCTTCCGTCGCGGCGGCTCGGTCTCCCTGCCCCTCGACGTCTCACGCACGCTGGAGGACCTGCTCGACCGCGTTGACCTCGATTTCGTGCACGTGCACGAGCCGTTCGCGCCCAGCGCCGCCTCGGCCGCGCTGCGCCATTCTCGCGCGCTGAATGTGGGGACCTTTCACTCGGCCACCGAGCGCTTCGTCTCCACGCAGGTGGCGCGCAAGGTGGTGGAGCGTCTGTTCGGGCGCCTCGACGGCCGCACGGCCAGCTTCGCGGCCACCCGCGACCTGATGGACCGCTACTTCCCGGGCGACTACCGCGTGATCCCACCCGGGGCGGACCTACTCCAGCGGCCCGGGCGGAGTGAGCCTCCGGAGATCGTGTTCTCCGCCGAGGAGGAGCGTGGCGCGCTGCGGCTTTTCCTGCGCGCGCTTCGCCGGCTTCCCGTCGAGCTCGATTGGCGGGCGACGATCTGGCTGCGCGAGCCGGCGTCGGCACCCACGATCAGCCTGTCGCGGCGCCTGCGCGAGCGGGTGAGCCTGGCGGGCCCGGCTGACGGTTCGGAGGCCCAGCATCTGGCGCGGGCGACGATTGCCGTGGCCGCATCTTCGGGCACCGCACCGGCACCGCAGCTGGTGCTGCGCGCGCTCGCGGGCGGCGCCGTGCCCGTGGTCACGCGCCTGCCCCAGTACGAGGAGGCGCTGCGCGAGGGGGAGCTCGGACTGCTGTTCGAGCCTCGCGACGCGCTCACCCTGTCCGCCCAGCTCGAACGCCTCATCTCCGATCCCGCGCTGGTGGACGGCTACGCGCGCCGCATCGAGGCGGTGCACGCACAGCTCGAGTGGTCGCACACGGCCGACGGTTTCGAGGCGCTCTTCGAAGAGATCGCCGCGCGCCGCCACGGCAACGGCAGCGCGACGGTGCAGAAGCGACTCGCCGAGCGCCCCTTCATCCACGTCGACCTGCACATGCACACAGACCATTCGCCCGACTGCGCGACGCCGGTGGACACGCTTCTGGACACCGCGAAGAAGGTGGGCCTGGACGCGATCGCCATCACCGACCACAACGAGGTGTCGGGCGCGCTCGAGGCGCGTGAACGCGCCGACGGCATCAAGGTCATCGTGGCCGAGGAGGTCAAGACCGCCGACCAGGGCGAGGTGATCGGGCTGTTCATCGAGGAGAAGATCCCGCGCGGCCTGACGCTGCAGGAGACGATCGCGGAGATCCGGCGCCAGGGTGGGCCTGGTCTACGTCCCCCATCCCTTCGACCGAATGCATGCCGTGCCCGACTACGAACACATGCTGGCCGTGGTGAGCGACATCGATGCCATCGAGGTGTTCAACCCGCGCGTGGCCTTCTCCGCCTTCAACGAGGAGGCCGCCCGATTCGCAGCCAAATACCGCGTGGTGGCGGGCGCGGGCTCGGACTCCCACGTGGCCCAGGGTCTGGGCTCGGTCAAGATCCGGATGCACGACTTCGACGGCCCCGAGGAGTTCCTGGAGTCGCTGCGCGACGCCGACATCGTGCGTAAGAAGCAGTCGCTTCTCTACGTCCAGGCCCTCAAGTTCATCCAGACGCGCGGCAAGAAGTGATGCGCGCAAAAGGAGCCCCCGCCGATCCGTCAAATCCCCCGGGACAGATGCCCGCCACCGATGACGAGATCCGCGAGAAGTACCTGGAGCGGGCGATCCGCGAGCTCAACCAGCTCACCCGGGAAATCCAGAACTGCGACCACTGCCCGCGGGGCAACCTGATGCCGGTGCTCGGCTCCGGGCACCCGCAGGCCGACATCATGCTGCTCAAGTTCATCCCGATGCCCTCGGAGATCGAGGAGGGCGTGGCCTTCTACGGGCGCGCGGGCAGCGCGCTCATGAAGAGCTTCAAGCGGCTCGGCATCGATCCGCTGGCGGTATACGGGACGGTCTTCGTCAAGTGCCCGGTGGGCGACAGCGACCTGTCGGCCCCCGAGTGCCGGGCACGCGTGCTCGAGGAGTTCGCGATCGTCGCGCCGCGCATCGTCGTGGTGATGGGCGAGGAAGCGCTCGACGAGCTCAACCTGCTGGGCGTGCCGCTCGGCCGCGAGATCGAGGCGAGACCGGGCGAGATCCAGCGTCTCACCCCTTCCTGCGACGCTCTCTACGTGCCCGACATCGACCGCTCGCTGGACGAGGAACGCGCCAAACGCGGCTTCTGGGGAGCCTTCCGCGCTCTCGGCGAGTGGTACGCGGACTTCCCTCCGTACTGAGGAGCTTCAGGCGATAGGCTGCGCGCATGGCCGAAACGGCCCGGGTGCTCGTGGTCGCGAACCGCACGGCGGAGTCGCCGGAGTTGCTCAACGCGCTTCAAGAGCGCGCCGGCCGCGGCCCCTGTGAACTCACCCTGCTGGTACCGCAAACCCCGCACGGGCTGGCCTGGGCCGCGGATCCCGACGCCGGCCAGGAGGAGGCCGAAAGCCACCGTCAAGCGTTCATCGACGAGCTTCGCCAGGAGGGCATCCCCCTCGCCGAGGCGAAGGTGGGGGACGGTGATCCGCTGGCCGCGATCCAGGACGAATGCAACTTCAACGACTACGACGAGCTGATCGTCTCCACCCTCCCGCTGAGGATGTCCAAGTGGCTCAAGGTGGATCTGCCCAGCAAGGCGCGCGCGGCCACCGGGCTCCCCGTCAGCCATGTGGTGGGAAGCGAGAAGTGATGGAACTCGAAGAGCAGGAAGGCGTCGACCCGGTCATCGAGCGCAAGTGCGCCGAGTGCGGAGCCACGCTGACCGAGTCGGAGATCAAGGCCGCGCTCGAGACCGAGGGCCCGTTCCTGTGCACCGTGCATGCGAACGAGCAGGTTGCGGTCGAAGACGACGCCGGCGCGCCCGGCTAGGAACGCTCCAGCAGAGCCACGCACTCGATGTGCGGGGTCTGCGGGAACATGTCCACCGGGCGGACCGTCTTCAGCTCGTAGCCGGCGTCGACCATCTGACGCGCGTTGGGGGCCAGCGTGGTCGGGTTGCACGACACGTACACGATGCGCCTCGCCTCGGCCTCGAGCACCCGGCGCACGATCTTCTGCGACAGGCCGGCACGCGGGGGGTCCACCACCACCACGTCCGGCTTTCCTGACTGCTCGAGCAGAGGTCGCATGGCCAGCCGAACGTCGCCGGCGAAGAACCTGGCGTTGTCCACGCCGTTGAGGCGGGCGTTCTCGATTGCGTCGGCCACCGCCTCCTCCACGATCTCGACCCCCCAGACCTCGCCCGCATCGAGCGCCAGCACGAGCGCGATGGTGCCGATCCCGCAGAACAGGTCGAGTACCCGCTCGCGCCCGGTCAGGCCGGCCAGCTCGGCCGCCGCGCCGTACAGGCGCTCGGCCATCTCGGTGTTCGTCTGAAAGAACGCGTCGGGGGAGATGCGCAGGCGCAGGCCCGACAGCTCCTCCTCGAGATAGGCGCTGCCCTTGACGATCTCGTTGTCGCCCCCGCGCGTGGTTTCGCCCACGCCGGCCGCCCGGGTCCACAGGAAGCTGTCGGCGGGCGTCGCGCCCGCCAGCCCGTCGACCGCGAACGTCGCGCCCGGGCTCGTGACAACGCGGGCCTGCAGCTGGCCCGTGCGCCGTCCCTCCCGCACCACCAGGTTGCGCAGCAGCCCGAGCTGGCCGCGCCGGTCCCAGGCATCGAGTCCCTCCTCTCGACACCACGCCCTGACCGCGGTGCGCAGCTCGTCCACGCGCTCGGAGGCCAGAATGTCGAATGGGACGTCGTCGATCAGATCGAAGCGCCCCGGCCGGTGGAAGCCGAGTACGAGCTCGCCGGTCTCGTTCGTGCCGAATGAGTACTCGAGCTTGTTGCGGTAGTGCAGCGGCTCGACCGCCGGGACGATGGTTTCAACGGGGGGATCGTCGAAGCCCCCGAGCCGGGCCAGGGCGTCGCGTACCTGCTCCTCCTTCTCGCTCAGCTGCCGCTCGTAGGGGAGCACCTGCCAGGGCGCGCCGGGGTGGGGCGCGAGTGGCTCTACCCGCTCTGGACTGGGATCGAGCAGCTCGACCACATCGGCCTCCCCGAACGATCGCTTCGACTTCGTGATCCGCGCCCGCACCCGGTCGCCGGGCACGGCGCCGCGCACGAACACCACGTAGCCCTCGGCCCGGGCCACGCCGGCGCCTCCGTGGGCGAGCCGGTCGATCGTGAGCTCGAGCTCGTCGCCGGAGCGCGGGCGCGTCTGCTTGGGTGCCTCGGTTCCGGTCATGGGCCAACCGAGGCTAGCGTTGCCACCACGGGCGCATGGTCGGAGAGCCGGACGCGGAGGCCGCCGGGTTCGCGCAGCTCTCGCCGCTCCGGCGGCAGGCGCCGCGGGGGGTCGACCACGTGGAGGCCCCGCACGAGCACGTGATCGATGGCGTCGGGAGCGGTCGGCTCGTCCAGGCCCAGGCGCTCGCGGAGAATCTCGAAGGGCGCCGGGGTGCGCTTGGGGCGGATGTTGAGGTCGCCTCCGAACACCAGCGGGTCGCCGCCCGACCACTCGAGCGCCGCCTTCGCCGCCCGCACCACCTCGACGCTCGCCCGCTCGGGCAGCCCGGCCGAGGCGTGGAGGTTGGCAACGCACACTCGCAATCCGTCCGCGAGGGAGATGCGCGCCCAATGCATGCGCCGCTGCTCGGGGCGCCAGGCGAGCGTGAGCCGGCGATGCTCGATGATCGCCCCCGGGGCCCGCACGAGAATCTGGTTCGAGCCGCCGTCGCTCGAGGCGATCAGGTCGGGGTTGAGATCGGCCAGCCGCCGCTGCACCGGCGGACACAGGTTGCGCGAGGTCAGCACGCGCAGGCCGCTCGACCGGGTGCGGCGGCCGAGCTCCGCGAACCAGCGCGGCGGCGCCTCCTGAAGCAACGCGATATCCCACTCGAAGCCGTCCAGCACGCGGCTGAACTCCTCGAGCAGGGAACGGTTGACCTGCGCGTGCGTGGCGTTTCGCTCGGTGATCCCCAACAACCGCGAACGCCAGGTCCGGAGGGCCGGGTCGGGCGGGAAGTCCCGCCCGTGGTAGAGGTTCCAGCTGAGGACTCTGATTTGACCCGACATTTCCTAACCGGCGCGGAGCTTAGGCCGGACGAGCTCGAGAGGGTCGTCGACCGCGCGATCGAGCTCAAGGCCGATCGGCTCGCCTCGCGCGCACTCGCGGGCAAGAGCGTCGCGCTCCTGTTCGACCTGCCCTCCACACGCACGCGGGTCTCGTTCGAGACCGGGGTCCACGAGCTGGGCGGCCACGCGCTGGTGCTGCGCGAGGGTGAGCTGCAGCTCTCGCGAGGCGAGTCGCCACGTGACACCGCGCTGGTGCTCTCGCGCATGGTCCACGCGATCGCCGTCCGCACCACCTACCAGGAAACGGTCGACGCGCTGGCGCAGTATGCGTCGGTCCCGGTCATCAACATGCTCACGCGCGAGCACCACCCCTGCCAGGCGCTCGCCGACCTGGTCACGCTGCGCGAGCGCTTCGGGCGACTCGAGGGCCTGAGGCTCGCCTACGTCGGGGACGGCAACAACATGGCCCGCTCGCTGCTGCGCCTCGGCGGAATCGCCGGGGTGGAGGTGGTTGTTTCCTCTCCGCCGCAGTTCGCTCTGGCCGACGTGGAGTCCTTGCCGCTGGAAACAGCCGTGCGTGGGGCTCATGCGCTCTACACCGACGTTTGGGTGAGCCTGACCGACACAGGAGATGATGAGGAGAAGCTCGAGCTGCTCGCGCCCTATCAGCTCGACGAATCCCTGCTCGCCAAGGCCGGCGACGAGGCGATCGTCATGCACTGCCTTCCCGCACACCCGGGCCAGGAGATCTCCGAGGGTTTGCTCTACGGCGAGCGCTCGGCGGTCTGGGACCAGGCGGAGAATCGACTGCACGCGCAGAAGGCACTGCTCGAGCTCTTAATGGAATGAACCTTGCTGCCAAGAAAGCGAACCAATAGGCATCCTGTTGCGTAGGGACAATCATCAGCAGGCAACTTCCCGAGGTGGTTCAGCAATGAATAGATGGCTCGCACTCCTGCTCGCATGCGTGGCGCTGAGCCTCGTGGTGGCCGGCTGTGGAGGCGACGACGAGGAGAGCGGCGACGATGCTCAGAACACCGAGCAGCCCGCCGAGGACAGCGGCGGCGCCGAGAAGGAGGAGGAGAAGGCGAAGGCCGACGGGGGCGCCGAGGTGTCGATGAAGGACATCAAGTTCGTCCCGAACAGCGTTTCCGTTTCGGTGGGCGACGCCGTGACCTGGACCAACGACGACACCGTCGGACACGATGTGACCGGCGACAACTTCAAGTCGGGCGACGCCGGGGCCATGCAGAACGGCGACACCTTCGTGCAGACCTTCGACAAGGCCGGCACGTTTGACTACGTGTGCACCGTGCACCCCGGCATGGAGGGCTCGGTAACCGTCAAGTAGGGCGACGGCGCAGGCCGAAGCCGCGCAGCATGAGCAGCGCGGCTTCGCCCGCCCCGCCCCGCGCCGGCAGCAACCCGAGCTGCGTGGCCGCGTCGTAGAGGTCGAAGAAGCCGCGCGCCCGGCGCACGGCCCCGTCGGACAGCTCGAGGTAGTGCAGCCCGTGTAGGGCAACGAAGCGATCGCTCGCCGGCAAGGCCGTCCCGATGTCCCCGCGGTGGGTACCTGTCGCCCGCCAGGGGACGCACGCATGCTCGCCGCGTACCAGCGGTGGGGCGGTGGCCTCCACGAGAAGGTCGGGAAACGCCGCCCGCAGCGTGGCGGCGTGACGGTCGAGCGCGTCGACACCGCGCATCGGCTCGAACGCCACCGGATCCTCGTAGGACACGTCGGGGGTGCAGCACGATTCGAAGCCCTTGCCCTGCCAGCCGCGGCGCCATTGGTCGGCCAGCCCGTCGAGCGCGCCGCGCTCGAGCTCGGTGCTCACCGGCGGCCCACCAGTCCCTCCTGGGGAGAGGACGCCCGGGCGTAGTTGCGCCGCGGAATCCGGCCGGCCTGCCGGGCCTCGTAGCCCGCCTCCACCGCCTTGCGCATGGCGCCGGCCATGGCCACCGGGTCCGCGGCGCGCGTGATCGCGCTGGCCAGAAGCACCGCGTCGCAGCCGGCCTCGAGCGCCAGCACGGCGTCGCTGGCCGTGCCCACCCCGGCGTCCAGGATCACGGGGACGCTCGCGGCCTCCACGATCAATCGCAGGTTGTAGGGGTTGTTGATGCCCATGCCGCTTCCGATGGGCGAGCCGAGCGGCATCACCGCGGCGCAGCCCGCGTCCTCGAGGCGGCGGGCAAGGATCGGGTCGTCGTTGGTGTAGGGCAGCACCACGAATCCGTCGGCCACCAGCGTCTCGGCCGCGTCCAGCAGCTCGGCCGGGTCGGGCAGCAGCGTCCGGTCGTCGCCGATCACCTCGAGCTTGACCCAGTCGGTCTCGAGCGCCTCGCGCGCCAGCCGCGCCGTGGTCACCGCCTCGCGCGCCGTGAAGCAGCCCGCGGTGTTGGGCAGCACCTCGAGGCCCGCTTCCTCGAGCACGTCGAGCAGGGAACCGCGCGCCCGCGGATCGACACGGCGCATGGCCACGGTGGCCAGCTCGGCGCCCGACGCGCGTGCCGCCTCCGCCATCGTCTCGAGATTGCGAAACCCACCGGTGCCGAGGATCAGCCGCGAATGCAGCACGCGGCCCGCTATCTCCCAGGCCTCCGGGGACCCGCCCTGCACCGCATGCAGCACCTCGAGCTCCTGGCCGTCGCGCAGCTCTGTATCCGCCCACTCGCCGCGCGGGACCACCTGGCCGTCGAGAGCCACGGCCGTCCCCCGGCCCGACACTCCCAGCCCCTCCACCACCGACTGCACGCTCGACCCATCCGGCAGCTCGCGGTACTCGCCGTTCACGAACACCTTCTTCATCACTGCGCTCCCACACGTTCGAAGCGTCCCGGCGACAGCGCCGCCAGCTCATCCGCCGGTCCCACGCCCTCCGCCAAGAGCGCCGCCACCGACTCTCCGGTGAGCGGGGCCAACAGCACGCCGTTGCGCCAGTGGCCGGTGGCCCACACCAGGCCCTCGAGCCGGGGGTCTGGGCCCACCACCGCGCCGTTGTCGGGGGTGCCCGGGCGCAGGCCGGCCCGGGCGCTCACGAGCTCGAGCTCGCCCACCTCGGGCACCACCTCCCAGGCCGCCTCGAGTAGGCGAAACACGCCATCGGCGGTGACCGTGGTGTCAAAGCCCTGCTCCTCGACCGTCGCTCCCAGGATCACGCGCCCGTCGGCGCGAGGCACCAGATAGCAGCGTGGCGTGCGCACGATGCGGTTGAGCGGAGCATCCATTCCGCCGCGCGCTCGCAGTTCCAGTATCTGCCCCTTGACCGGGCGCACCGGCGGGCCCTCGCCGCGGGGGTCAAGCGCCGGGCTCCACGCCCCGGCCGCCACCACCACGGCGGCGGATTCCACCGGGCCCTCGCTGGTCTGCGCGCCGGTTATCCGGCCGCCGGAGTGCTCGATGGCCTGCACCTCGACTCCGAGCGCGATCTCGTCCACCACGCCGGCCAGCGCGCGGACGGTGGCGCGCGGGTCGGCCTGGGAATCGTCATGGGCGTGGATTGCGCCGGTGATCCGCGGCGACAGGCCGGGCTCGAGGGCGCGGCAACGGCTCGCGGGCAGCCATTCGACGTCGAGCCCAAGCGCGAGCTGGAACTCGTGCAGGCGCCGCAGCGCCTCGGCGTCATCCCGGTCGGCGCCGACCACCAGCGCTCCGCTCTCGCGGTAGCCCGTCGCCAGCCCGCTGCGCTCCTCCAGCTCGGCGGCGAAGGCCGGCCAGCGCTCCAGGCCGAGCATGTTCACCCGCAGGAGAGCCTCCTCGCCGAAATCGGCCTCGGTCACCGGCGCCAGCATCCCCGCCGCCACGTGCGAGGTCTCGGCTCCCGGCTCGAGTGCACGGTCGACGACGAGCACGGACAGGCCGCGCTGCTGCATGCGCCATGCGCAGGCCAGACCGATAAGGCCGGCGCCGATCACAAGGGCGTCGTAGCGTGTGCTCCGCGGCAGGTTCAATCACCTTCCTTCGCCGGAATTACCCGGGTCAGGTTCGACGGTCGGCGGCGCCGCAGCCGCCCTCTCAGCCCGGTCCACCCGAGCTCCCGTTGGACACCCAATGGTATCGCCGCCAAGTCGTTTCTGGGGGCCGATCTGGTAACCATTGGGTGCGGCGGCACCGCAACTCTTCGGCCGTGTGCTGTTCTGAGGAGAGGGATTTGGAGCGCGCCTGACCCGATCGCCGCTCCCTTGTTGCGCCATGAAACGACTGACGATCACAATCGCCATGCTCGTCGCTGCGGCCTGCGCCGCACCCGCTGCCGACGCCTCGAGCCGCCAGCTGCTGATCATGCAGGACGACTCTCAGCTCCGCAGTGCGCCAACCGCGACCCTCGACGAGTTCGACTCCCTCGGAGCCGACGTGGTGAAGGTCAACCTCTACTGGGACGGCGTCGCGCCGGGCGGGCGCAGGAAGCCGGCCGGCTTCGACGGCTCCAATCCCAGCGGCTACACGTGGGACTTCTACGTGGCCATCGACCAGGCGATCCGCAACCGCGGCATGCGGCCGTACTTCAGCCTTGGCGGAAGAGCGCCGGACTGGGCGACCAAGCGACGCGGCCGACGCGGCACCTATCGCCCCAGCGCCAAGGAGTTTCGGCTCTTCGCCCAGGCGGCGGGCAGCCAGTTCCCCAGCGTGGACATCTGGTCGATCTGGAACGAGGCCAACCTCAACTCCTGGCTCAGTCCCCAACGCGTCAGGCGCGTGCCCGTGTCGCCGGGGATCTATCGCGGCCTCTATCTCGCGGGCCATCGCGGCCTCGAAGGCCGGCGGCCACGGCGACGACACCATCCTCTTCGGAGAGCTGATGCCCCGCGGCGGGACCGACTCTCGCAAGGTGCGCCCGCTCGAGTTCCTGCGCGAGATGATGTGCCTGGACCGCAACTACCGCCAGTACCGCGGCAGCGCGGCGCGCAAGCGTGGTTGCCGCCGGGTCGGCCGCATTCCCACCTCCGGTCTTGCCTACCACCCATACACACTGGCCAACGGGCCCGACGTGAACGAGGGCGCCGACGAAGCCGCCATTGGCCAGCTTTCGCGCGTGCGGCGCACCCTCGACGCGCTGGCGCGCCGCGGCAAGCTGCCCCGGCGTCTCCCGATCTGGATTACCGAGTTCGGCTATCAGACCCGCCCACCCGACCGCAACGCCACGCGGTTGAGGCGCGCGCCTGCGCTCATGGACCTCAGCGAGTGGATCGCGTTCCGCGACCGGCGCGTGGCCAGCTACTCGCAATACCAGCTGCGCGACGACGACTTCTGGCAGTCCGGGCTGCGCTTTGCCGACGGAGACGCCAAGCCCGGGGTGTACGCGGCGTTCAGCCTCCCTGTGTTCGTTCGCTCGCTGGGCGGCAACGCCGTCGAAGTGTTCGGCGGTGGCCGCGGAGCGTCGGGCGCTGCCGCCCAGGTTGAGTCCAAGCCGCCCGGCGGTAGCTACCGTTCACTCGGCTCGGCAGCAGTCAACTCGTCCGGGTACTTCCGGCAGGTATTCCGCATCAGCGGGGCGTCGCGGCGCAAGTTCCGCGTAACGCTCGGCGCTCAACAGCGCGTCAAGAAGCCGGTAGCCCGCTAGCAGTTCGACAGCTCAATTTCGTGATCAATCACCCAGACCGCCTACCCGCACCAAGGAGACTTCCCCCCGTGACGCTCGTATCCCCCCGCGCCACCCGAGCCCTGCTCATCGCCCTCGTCGCCGCCGCGGCGATCGTGTCGGGCGCCCTGGCGGCCCCCGGAGACGCGAAGGCCGCTCGCGGCATGGAGCTCGCCATCCAGGACGACGGTCTCTTCGTACAGGGCCGCAAGGGCTGGGGAGGCGAACGTCCCTTCGACTACTCGCGAGCGCTCGGCGTCACCCGCATCCGCGTCAACCTGCTCTGGGCCTACACGATGCTCCCCAACCAGTACAAAGCGCGGAACAAGCCCGCGACGATCAACTACCAGTTCGCCCAGATCGACGATTTGATCAATCGCGCCGCCCAGAACGGCATCCGCATCCACCTCTCGCTGACCGGGCCCGCCCCGCGCTGGGCCAACGCACGCCGGGCGACCACGGGCAAGGCCTGGTACAAGCCCAATGCGCGCGAATTCGGCGCGTGGAGCAAGGTGGTTGCTGAGCACTTCGCGGGTCGCGTGGACCGCTACAGCATCTGGAACGAGCCCAACTGGAAGACCTGGCTGGGCCCGCTGAAGGCCGCGCCCTCGATCTACCGCAGCATGTACTCGCGTGCCTACAAGGCGATCAAGGCGGCCGATTCGCGGGCCAAGGTCCTGATCGGCGAGACCAGCCCATATCAGCGTCCGGGCTTCTCCACGGCTCCGCTGGCCTTCCTGCGCGCCGTCACCTGTGTGGACCGCAACTACAGGCGCACCCGGTCGTGCCCGAAGCTCAAGGCCGACGGCTACGCCCACCATCCATACGACTTCTCGCACGCCCCCTCCTTCCAGTACCCCGGGGCGGACAACGTGACGATCGGGACGCTGCCGCGGCTGACCAGGGCGCTCGACCGGATCTCGCGCACCGGAGCCCTGCGCTTCACGGGCGGCGGGCGGATGCCGCTGTACCTGACCGAGTACGGCTACTTCGCGTCGGGCAAGCGGGCGCTGCCCGCCCGAACGGCCTCCCGCTATCTCCAGCAGGCGTACTCGATTGCCCTGCGAAACGGGCGCGTCAGGAGCCAGCTGCAGTACCTGCTCACAACGCTTCCGGGTAGCTCGCCGTCCACGTTCAACACCGGGATCGTCAAGCCGTCGGGCACGCGCCTGCCCCAGTACAAGGGCCTGCAGCGCTGGTATCGCGGCAACCGCTCCAGGGTCAAGCGACCGGGCTCGGCATTCTCGCTCCCGCTCGCGCTCCCGAACCCGACGCTCTAGATGATTGATTCCGAATTCGGTGCCCGCGGGGGCGCGCCAGACCAAGCTGGGCGCCGCACGAGTCCCGAAGCAGGTAGCAGCGCTACCTGCGAGGGCTCGGGTGGCGATCCAGCGCCGGTATGGCGGGTCAACCGTGGGTGCCCGAATGAGGAATCAATCATCTAGTCCCGTGAACGCCGTGCCCGCCGATGCGCGCGAGCGCCTGCGGCGGGCGCGGCTTTACCTCGTAGTCGAAGCGGCGGCCGAGCACGTGCTGGCCCCCGCGCTGCGCGGCGGCGTGGACATGGTGCAGCTGCGCGACAAGCACGCCGACGACGAGGCGATCCTGCGCGCGGCGGCTCGCTTTCGCTCGATCTGCAACGAGCACGATGCCCTGTTCTGGCTGAACGACCGCCCCGACCTCGCGCTCGAGTGTGGGGCCGACGGCGTCCACGTGGGCCAGGACGACGAGCCGGTGGCCGAGGTGCGCAACCGTGTTGGGCCCGACCTGCTCATCGGGCTATCGACCCACTCGCCCGAGCAGTTTGACGCCGGCCTGCGCTCGGAGGCCGACCAGCTGAGCGTTGGTCCGGTCTGGGAGACGCCGACCAAGGCGGGGCGCCCGGCGGCCGGCCTCGAGTACGTCCGCTACGCCGCCGAGCACGGCGGGGAGCGGCCGTGGTTTGCCATCGGGGGCATCGACGGCGCCAACCTGGCCCAGGTCGTCGATGCCGGCGCGCGGCGCGCGGTCGTGCTGCGAGCGATCCGCGATGCGGCGGATCCAGAGAGCGCCGCGCGTGCGCTGGCCGACGCGCTGGCTGGTTAGGGCGCCAGGCGGCGGGCCACGGCGGCGTACGCGGCCAGCGCGGGCTGGGGCTCGAACTCGCCCTCGCGGTAGCGGACGAGCCCCGCGTAGTCGAAGAGATCACCGTCGCGGTAGGCCGAAGCCCACGTGTACCAATACACGCGCCCGATGCGCAGGCCCGGCGCGCGCCGGGCGGCCAGGCGGTAGGCGCCACGCAGGCGTCCGGCCATTCCCGAGTCGGTCGTATACCAGGCGCGTTGCCACAGCGGCTCCGGCACGGGGACCCGGTCCTTGCCGGCCGGCCATGTGGTCTCCGTGACCCAGATCGGCTTGCGGGCCTCGCGGCCACGCCGCAGAGCGGCGCGGAAGCGATTGATGCCCTTGATGAGCAGCTTGGGCCGCCCGGTGAAGAGGTTGAGCGCCGCCACGTCGAAGTGGCGGCGGATTCTCGAGCGGTTCAGGCGGTCGAGATGTTTCCAGGCGAAGTCGGCCAGGCCGGCGAGCACGATCGTGGCCCCCGGGTCGATCGCTTCGATCGTTCGCTCCGAAGCCTTCAGCAGGCGGGCGTACTCGGGCGCCCAGGCGTTCCGGCGCCGGCCCTTCGTGCTCCAGTAGAAGTCCAGATGGGGCTCATTCCAGATCTGCCAATGGCGCTGGGGACGGCGCGGGAGCTCGGGGTGCTGGTCCCAGAACGATCCCGCCGGGCCGTAGCGAAGCACGAGCGCGCGCAGGTAGGCGGTGTAGTCGCTCACGTGCTTGGGCGGCGAGCCGTACTCGCCGGGGACCAGCCGGGCCCACTCGGGCGTGTTCATCACGAGCGGCAGCAACTCGATGTCGTTGCGCGCGGCGCGGGTGACCACGGCGTCGGTTTCCGAGAAGTCGTACGGCTGCCCCGCTGAGAACTCCGCCTTCGACCACCAGAACACGGTGCGGACCGTCCGCACCCCGGAGGCCGCCATCAGCGCCCACTGCTGATCCTGCGCGGCCTCAGGCGCCCTGATCGCCTCGCGATCCCACATCGCGCCGAAGAAGCGCTCGGGCACGCGCGCCTGCGCCGCGGGGGCGATGGCGAGGACCGCGAGGGCCACTGTGAGGACGATCGAAACCCGGAACATGGGTGACATAGAACTCCCCAGACTAGGGGCAGTTGCGCCCTCATCAGTCATCTAGGCTGGCGGTCAGATGGCCAATAGGCGCAAGAGCCGCAAGCGGCGGCGGCCTGACCCGGTTACGCCCCCGGCGCCGGCGGAGCTACCGGAGGCCCAGCTGGCCGAGCCCGCTCCGGCGCGCGGCTACGCGCGCTCGCGGGAGCGCGACGAGGCCGCCCGCGCGGCGTTGAAACCGCTGCGCCCAGGCGAACGGCCGACCGCGGTCACGGTGGGGGCGATCTTCGCCGGCCTGATGGCCGTGGCCAACCTGGTCGCGCTGGGCTTCGGTTACAACGCCGCCGAGGACACGCTGTCGCCGGGCAGCAAGCTCACCGGCAGCATCCTCGCCACGGGCATCCTCGGTCTGATGGCCTGGGGCATGTGGAAGGCGCGCTACTGGGCCGTGCTGGGCATGCAGACGCTGCTCGCGCTCACGCTCATCGTCGCCTCGCTTGGGCTCATTACGGCAACCTCCCTGTGGGCCGCGGTGCTGCTCGTGCTGATCATCGCCGCCTCCGGCACGCTCTTCTGGTTCCTCGTCAAAGCGTTGGCCAGGATCCAGATGCCCGAGCGCCCGGGCAGTGATCGCAGCGGTCGATAGGCTCACCGCCCATGCCGGACAAGGAGTACGACTGCATCGTCATCGGGTCCGGTCCGGGCGGGTATGTGGCCGCCATCCGGGCCGCCCAGCTGGGCCTCAAGACGGCCGTGGTGGAGAAGGGAAACACGGGCGGGCGCTGCCTCAACGAGGCCTGCATTCCGGCCAAGTCGATCCTGCGCGTGGCCGAGGTGATGAGCGAGGTCGAACACGCCGGCTCCTTCGGCATCTCAACCGGCGATGTCTCCTTCGACTACTCGGGCGCGACCAAGCACCGCGACAAGGTGGTCAAGACGCTCACCGGCGGCGTGGGGATGCTCTTCGACAAGAACAAGATCGAGTTGATCGAGGGCTTCGGCTCGGTCACAGACGATGCGAACGTGAAGATCGGCGGGCAGTTCGACGGCACGGAGATCAAGACCGACCGGGTGATCCTGGCCACCGGCTCCGTGGCCAAGCCCCTGCTCGACCTCCAGTTCGGCAAGCGCATCCTCGACACCGCCGGGATGTGGCTGTTGAACGAGCAGCCCTCGCGCCTGTGCGTGATCGGCGCCGGGGCCTCGGGGGTGGAGATCGCCTCCGCGTTCGGGCGCCTGGGCACCGAGGTGGTGCTGCTCGAGGCGCTCGACCAGATCCTGCCGCTGGAGGACGAGGAGATCTCCAAGGCGTGCGCACGGGAGATCAAGAAGCAGAACGTGCGCATCGAGACCGGGGCGAAGGTGGAGGGCGCCGAGGCGTCGGACTCCGGTGTGTCTGTCTCCTTCAACGGCGAGTCGGCGGACTTCGACTACCTGGTGATCGCCGCCGGCCGCGCGCCCGACGTGGAGGGCCTGGGACTCGAGGAGGCGGGGATCGAGCGCGACGATCGCGGGCTGATCAAGGTCGACGGCCGGCTGCGCACCTCACTCGACGGCGTGTGGGCGATCGGCGACATGGTCCCCGGGCCGGCGCTCGCTCACAAGGCCTCCGACGAGGGCATCATCGCCGTGGAGGACGCCGCCGGCCACGAGGTCCACGAGATCGACTACACGTACATCCCTGCGGTCACCTTCTGCCATCCGCAGGTGGCCTCGTTCGGGATGACCGAGAAGGCCGCCCGCGACGCCGGCTACGACGTGGTGGTGGGCAAGGTGCCGATGGGCGCGGTGGGAGCGCCGACGGTCTACAACGACCGCGGCGGCCTGGTGAAGATCGTGGGGGACAAGAAGTACGGCGAGATCCTGGGCGCGCACATCTGCTCGGTCAAGGCGGCCGACCTGATCCAGGAGCTGGTCAATGCGCGCGAGCTCGAGGGTGGCTTTGCCGAGGTGGCGCGGACGATCCACGCGCACCCTCGTTCGCCGAGACGGTGATGGAAGCGGCCCGGGCCACCGACGGCTGGCTGATTCACGGCTAGAGCCCGGCCGCCCAGGCCAGCGTTGCGGGCTGCCGGCGTGCTCGGATAGGTTCCGCCCGTGGGACTGACCGAGGTTGGGCTGATCGTCTTGGGTGTCGGTGTCCTCTTGATCGTGATCGCCTTCTTCGCGCAGCTCGTAACGGGTACGGCCACCACGTCGAGCGATTTCGAATCAGCGGCTCCGAAGGGAGGCGCGAACCCGATAGCGGCGATCATCGCGGCAGTTGCTGATGCTCTGAAGGCGCTGGGTGAGCTCCTCACAGGCGTTCTGGGGATGTTCGATCCCCTGTATCGACCAGGGGTCTTCCTTGCCCTGGTGGGAGGGCTTCTGGCGATCGCCGGAACGTTCGTCTAGCCGAACTCGGGCGGCTAGCGCCGCCGGAAGTTCCACTGGAACAGCAGGTCGATCCCCGTCATCGAGTAGCCCTCGACGCGCGGCTCGCCCTTGCGGGTGAAGGGGAAGTAAGAGGTCGCGATCGGGGTTCCCGTGTCGTAGCCACCCAGGGTCGGACCGATATTCAAGGGCAGAGTCCCGGGGCCAACGGCGGTCAACGCCAGGCCGTCGGAGGAATGGATCCGGTTCTGGATGCGCTTGCTGCGCACGTCGTACACGCGGACATCGACCTTCTTCTTCGTTGTGCGGTTGGCGCGCGGCCGGAAGGGGCGGCCGATGTAGCGCGCCGTGCAGCAGGTGTAGGTGCCGGGAAGGTCGCGCCCGGTGAAGGTGTCGACGCGACTCGAGCCGGTGAGGACCGTGAGCCGCAGCTTGGCCGGGTTGGCACCCGCCTTGACGCGGATGTGAGTTATGCGGCCACTGGACGGGGCGATGAAGGTGGGCCTGTTCGTAAAGAGATAGCCGCCGTGACGGTAGGTGCAGGACTGCTGCCCCGTCGGCTGGAGCGCCACCCCGCCGAGGGGTGCGCTGACGAGCGCGGACTCGCAGCCGTAGGTGGCATTGGGCTCGGCCTGGAGTGTGCTGCCAAACCAGCGAGCGGACGCGGATGCGGGCAGGGCGAGCACGAGGCAACTCACCGCCGTCGCCGCGAGAAGCGGGGGCCATCGACGTGGCATCGGTCCAGCGTAAGGGCACACTTGTTATCCGGCCACTTTGCGACCTGATGGCACCCGGGCTTTTGCTCACCAGACCGTCCGCTCAATGCGCTTTGCACAGGTTCGACTCGTAAAAGTTCCAACTTCGGATTGAAGATTCCCGCTCTTTCCGAGTAAACCGCCCACCATTTGCACGAACTCCGAATAGGGTCGCGCCCCCGGCCCGGGTCACCGGTCGTCGGGGTGGAGAGGGGGCGAAGTCTGCTCCCCTTCGACTCCCTCGAAAGAGATGAGTTTCGGAACAGAAGGCAAGCGGAGAGGCGGAGGTTCGGCGTGCGGTCGGACCGCGAGGGTGTTGGTCGCCGGCCTGGTGGGGGCGCTGGTCGGCGGCCCATCCTCCGTCGCGGCCAACGAGTTCCCCATCAACGCGTGCCAGGCCGACCGCATCAACTACTCGACTCAGGCCTTCGAGGACTTCGCCACCCGCGGGATGCTGTGGAGGCGTGCCTGCAATCCCGAGGGGCCCGGCCTTCGCGGACTGGTGACCGCGAACGTCGTGCGACCCGGCCGTATAAAGCGGGGCGCAAGATCGCTCTTCGTCCTCCGAGCGCCACCGGGCACGCACTTCACGACGTTCGTCTGGTCGGGCAGCGCTGTTCGCACCGACTGCCGGTACGCCCTCCAGCTCTGGGCATACGGGCCGGACGGCCCGACCGCCGCGATCAAGAACGTGCGGGCCAATCACCGGTGTACGCCGGCGCAGAGCAAGACTCAGATAGCCGGCTGGCCCAGCCCTCGCGCCTACGACGTGCGTGGCGCCACGAGCATCGTCCAGCGCGTTGTGTGCATGGGAGACAAGGGAGAGCCGTACTGCTCCAGCAGGGCTCGCAACTACCTCCGGACCTTCACGGCGCAGGCGCTGGTGGCGGACGTGACACCGCCGGCGGTGAGCATCGTGCCGAACAACCCGTTCACCCGTGGCGCTTGGGTGAGTGGCGCTCAGTCGGTTGCGTATCACGCGTCGGACAATGTTGGGGTGAAGGTGGCCCGAGCCTTTGTCTGCTGGCATTGCTCGAGGCGAGCATCCGCGAGGATGCAACTTTGCGCAGCGAGTTCCGTGCGACAACGGCGCCGGGACCATTCCGCGTGGACACCGAGGGCTCTCCCGGAGGGCTCCCAAGCCGCTTTCAGTCCAGGCGTTAGGACGCCGCCGACAACAGCGGAACGTTCGACGCGAGTGACGGTCCGGATCGACAACACCGCTCCGGGTGCCGTACAGGTCGCGGTCGAGGGGGGCGAGGGGTGGCGAAACCAGAACAACTTCGACCTCACATGGACCAACCCCAGCGAAGGTGACCGTGCTCCGATCGTGGCCGCCCATTACCGCCTCTGTCGCGCCGGCGGCGCAGAGTGCGCGACCAGAACGAGTTCCGCACCGGGCATCGCTCGCGTCGCTGACATCGCCGTTCCCGGCCCGGGCGAGTGGCAGGCGCGGGTTTGGCGCGAGGACGCCGCCGCCAACCACCAGCCCGAGAACGCCTCGGTCCCCGTAACGATGCGTTTCGACCCGGAACCGCCTCAGCTCGGCTTCGAGCCGCCTTCGGCTGGTGACCCAACCCTGGTGTCCGTGGCGGTGACCGACAAGGTGTCCGGACTGGCTGGCGGCCAGATCGAGGTCAGCCGGCAGGGCTCGGGAAGCTGGCAGGCGCTGGCCACCGTGCGAAGCGGAAGCCGCCTGGTAGCACGCATCGACGACGCCCGCCTTCCGGCGCGGGGCCTATCTCCTGCGCGCGACCGCCCGGGACCAGGCGGCGAATCAGAACAGCACGGACAAGCTGCTCGACGGACGACCGATGGTCATCAGCCTGCCCCTACGGGCCCCGACGCTGATGCGTGCCGGCCTGTTGAAGAAGCGAACGGGGAGGCGGGAGCGGAACCGTACTGAGCGGCAAAAGACCCGCCGAGGCAGAGAGGCTCTGGTGACGCGCGCAAGAGTCGAGTTCGGCGGCAGCAGTCGCATCGTCGGACAGCTGGAGAACCGCGACGGGCAGCCCGTTGCCGGCGCCGCGGTTCAGGTGTTCTCGAGTAGCTCCACCGTCCCGGAGCAGCAGGTCGGCACCGTGCAGACCAATAGTGAGGGACGCTTCAGCTACGCCGCTCCGGCCACCGCCAGCCGGACCTACCGTCTCGTGTACGGCGGGACGCCGCTGATGCTTCCGGTGCAAAGCCAGGTCACCGTGCTGGTCAAGGCCGGCTCAACGATCCGCGCGAGACCGCGGAGCCTCCGCAACGGCCGAGCGGTTCGGTTCTCGGGACGGTTGCGATCTCTCCCTGCTCCGGCCGCGGGCAAGCTGGTGGAGCTTCAGGTGGTGCTCTCAGGCCGCTGGCAGACATTCCGCACTACCCGCACCGACGCCGACGGCACCTGGCGGGTGCGGTACCGCTTCCGACGCACATGCGGACTCACGCGCTACCGGTTTCGTGCCCGGCTCCCGGCTGAAGCGGCCTACCCGTTCGAGAGCGGTCGAACCCGCGCTGTCGGCGTGCGCGTTCGCGGAGGGCCATGCCCGTGAGTTGCGAGCACGCGGGATGAACTGTGTAGCTCCTCGAGGCCCGGCCCCGGTCCGCGATACTCCGGCTAGTCCGGCGGAGTGCCACAGGGCGGCGCCCGCCAGAACGGAGGTTCCTTGATCCAAGCGCTACGCCGGCGGCTGAGCTACGCGAACGTGATGGCCACCCTTGCCGTCTTCATCGCACTCGGTGGGTCCTCGTTCGCGGCCCTGACTATCAGCGGGACGGGACGTGGTCAATGGATCCCTGACCAGTCGCGACCTCAAGCGCGACACTCTTGGGGGGGCCGGATCAAGGAGTCCCGCTTGGGAAAGGTGCGACCGTGCCAGAAACGCTGACCGACTGAACGGCGTAACTGCCGCGACGCTTCTGGTGCGCTGTCCGGAGGGCACGAGTACCCGTGTCGGACGTCTGCGTAGAGACTAGCGTCGCGAGCCCCGGCGCCATACCGCAGCGCCGCGGTGGTTTGCGAGGGTACGGACCGAAGCGACGGGGCTGGGCGACGCCTACCGAGCCATGACGAGCTGATGACCGCCCTCGGCGACTTTGGCATCGCTCTCGGCTCCGGGCGGCGAACTCACGCGGAACGTCTATCCCTCGAACTCTGACCCCGGACGCCTCGACGTTCTCTACATCATCGACAACGTCGGCAACGTCGCGCTCACCACCGACACCGCCGCCGGCGCCAAGGCGTTCCGCTGCGTGGCTGATCCCCTCAACTAGCAACCCATGCCCGAACGATCAACACCAACAGAGAGGAGCGGCCATGGCGTCGCTGACTGCGCACCTCGTTGAGAGCGGCGACCATGGCCGTCTCGGGTTTCACCCGGACTGTCCCGTCTGCCGGCAGGTGCGGCTGTTCGGTTCGCTTTCCGCCGACCCCGTGATCTCGCGGCGGGCGCAGGCCGCCCTCGCCAGCGGCGTCCTCGCTCTGTCGGCCGTGGGGCCGCCGCGGCGGTGGCACAAGAGCCGGACCACCAGGTGGAGGGTGGGTCCGAACCCGCACCGGACGGGGGCACCGGCGACAGCCGGGGCCGAGGCGGCGCCTCCGTCGACACTCGCCCCGCCGCCCGCTCCCGATCTCGACCCCCAGACACCCGAGGGGGCTGAGGCGTCAGAACTTCTGGAGGTCGTCCCGGTCCAGACCGAGCCTGTCGAGGCTCCGACCGGCCAAGACAGTCCGGGCGCCGACTCGGGGACCGCCCCCGACACCGTCGATCCCGAAGGGCCACGCCCGAAGAGCGTTCCGGAGTCACCCGAGCCTGAGTCGCCCACGGAAGCGCCGGAGACAACCCAACCGCCGGCGGAGGCTGAGGCACCCCAAGCGATGGACGAGCCCGGTTCGGAGGGCTCGCCCGAGCGACAAGCTCAGGACACCGTCAGCCTCGAGGAAACGGTGGAGGCCCTGCCCCGCGATCTCACCGCGCCACCGGCCGCCGAAGGCGTCGAGCGACTGCCGGCCGCCCCTGAGCCGGCGGCGGCGCCTATGGTCGCACCGGCTAACGCGGTCGCCGCGACGCCCCCTGCGCCGGCACCGGTCCCCACCACGAACGACCTAGCGCCAGCGGACAGAACCTCATCGGGGCCGAACCCGGCCTTCCTGGTCGTCCAACCCGGCGACTCCCTCTGGTCGATCGCCAAGCGGCTCCTGGGTCCGGATGCCTCACCCGCCCAGATCGCCCGCAAGGTCTCTCGCCTTTGGGATCTCAACGATGACCGGATCGGCACTGGCCGTCCCGATCTCATCCTGGTCGGCACGAAGCTCAGGCTGCGGTGAACGGACCCCCCTCGCTCAAGCGTCGCGAGCTCTATGGCGGGCCCAGTCATCGACGGTCGTCAGGCGCGCGACGATGCTCTCGGTCGCCTGCGACGCCGAATGGAGTCGCTGCTCGTGTCTCGCGGCGAGCGGGAGGAGGCGGAGATCGAACGGCTGCTTCTCGATCAGCCCGGGCCGACACGCCCCAATCTGATCGCCCTGATCAGCCCCAAGGGCGGAGTGGGCAAGACCACCAGCACCTTTCTCACCGGCAACCTGCTTGCCTCGCATCTCAAGCTTCGCGCGATCGCCGTGGACGCCAACCCCGACTTCGGGACGCTCGGACGTCTTTCCGGCGAGCGCACACGCTCGGCGCGCTCGCTGGCCGAGCTCCTCGGCGACACGGACAAGCTGAGCACGGCGGCGGAGCTCCGTCCCTATGTCTCCTGCCTCCCGAGCGGACTCCACCTCCTGGCCGCGCCGGCCGACGCGCGGTTGGCCGCCAGCTTTGGTCCGGATCGGTATGGAGAACTGGCGGCATTTCTCTCCTGCTTCTACGACGTGGTGCTGCTGGACCTCGGGACCGGCGTCGCGGGTCCGCTCGCTCGCTTCGCCATCGAACGCGCCGACCAGGTCGTGCTCGTGACGACCCCCGAATGGATCACCGCCAGCGTGGTCCTCGATGCGCTCGAGCACCTCCAGCACGACCGCACAACCGTGGTGGTCAACAAGGCCAAGCCGAGCTCAGGGCCGGAGCTGAGCGCCGTCGACGAGTGCTTTCGCCAGGAGCGCCTACACCGGTCGGTCACGATTCCCTACGACGAGCGGCTTGCCCGGATGCTCGACAGCGGCACCTACTCGCTCGAGGCGCTGGGCCGACGTAGCCGTCTCCCGATCAAGCAGCTCGGGCTCGCAGTCGCTGAGCAGCTTGCTTGATGGCCGGCCTGCGTGAGCGCCCGAGGCTGGTTGCGGCGCGCGTGCTCGCGGTCGCCCTGCTCGTTGGCGTGGGCGTCGCGATCGGTGCCCTTGCCGCCGATCCGAGCTCCGAGATCCCTGCTCAAGCGCGGACGCAGCTGAAGCGAGCGAAGATTGTCAGTGTCGAGCGCGCCGACCTGCTCGATCGATCGAGCGCCGCGTTCGATCGCGTGAGCGCCGAACTCGACGACGCACTCGAGCGGACTCGCAGTTTGAGCCGCTCCAACACTCGCCTGCGCCGCGAGGTTCGCACTGCTAGGCGTGCCCTCAAGCGCGCTCAGAGAACCCGTCGCTCGCGAGCGGGCTGAGGCCATGGCGCCGAGCGAGCAGCCCGTCTTCTACTTCGACCTCGGCTCCCCCTACGCCTGGCTGACGGCGGAGCGCATCCATCACGTGCTGCCGGTCGTGGCGGTCTGGCAGCCGATTCTGCTCGGCGGCATCTGGCAGCGCAGCGGGGGCGAGTCCTGGGCCACCACCGACAAGCGCGAGGAGGGCATGCGGGAGGTTGAGCGGCGAGCCGCGGACTACGAACTGCTTCCGGTCAAGTGGCCCGAGCCCTGGCCCACGAGCACGCTCCTCGCGATGCGTGCCGCCACCTTCGCCCAGCAGGCAGGGCGCACCGTCGCCTTCTCGCTGGCCGCCTTTCGCCAGGCCTTCGCCGGGGGAAAGGACCTGAGCGAGATCGACAACGTGCTGATCGCCGCGGCGGCCTGCGAGCTCCACCCGAAGGCCCTGCTCAAGGCGATCGAGCTGCGATCCACCAAGAACCGGCTCAGGGCCGCTACCGAGGAGGCCTACGAACGCGGCGTTCGGGGAGTCCCGAGCGTCTTGGTGGGCGATGAGGTCTTCTGGGGCGACGATCGCCTCGAGGAAGCTGCCGCCGCCGCGGCTACATGGTCTAGCTCCTGACCGCCCACCCCCCACTCGGGGGTTTCGGGCATAGCCGCGAAGGGTCACCGGGTACAGTCCGGACCAATGGCTACGGAGCAGCAGACGGGCACCAAAAAGGACGCCAAGGACGAAAATGGCGGCGGCGTCGACCCCAGCGACGTACCGGTAGCCAAGGACGCCGGCGTCGGCGAGGTCAAACACGGCCTGCCGGACAAGGAGACCTGCACCACCGTCCTCCAGAAGATGATGCTCATCCGCCGCTTCGAGGAGCGCGCGGGCGAGATGTACGCCAAGGCCAAGATCGGCGGCTTCCTGCACCTGTGCATCGGTGAGGAGGCCACGGTCGTGGGCGCCACCCAGGCGCTGCGCGAGACCGACTACCTCATGTCCACCTACCGCGAGCACGGCCAGGCGCTGGCTCGCGGCACCGACGCCACGGCCGTGATGGCCGAGCTGTTCGGCCGCGAGGGCGGCTGCTCGTCCGGGCGCGGCGGCTCCATGCACCTCTTCGACTGGGACAAGCGCTTTCTCGGCGGCTACGGCATCGTCGGCGGCTCGCTGCCGCTCAGCGCCGGCGTCGCGCTCGCCTGCGACTACATGGAGACCGAGGACGCGATCCTCTCCATGATGGGCGACGGCGCCACCAACCAGGGCACCTTCGGCGAGACGATGAACCTCGCCGCCCTGTGGCAGCTGCCGGTGGTCTTCGTGATCATCAACAACCAGTTCGGCATGGGCACGGCGCTGCATCGCCACTCGGCGGTCACCGACCTGTCGCTCAAGTCCGAGGGCTATGGCGTGCCCGGCACGCGCTGCGACGGCATGGACGTGCTCGATGTGCACAGCGTCGTGACGGGTGCGCTCGCGTGCGCGCGCGAGGAGCGCAAGCCGCAGCTCGTGGAGGCGGTGACCTACCGCTACCGCGGCCACTCGATGGCCGACCCCGAGGAGTACCGCTCCAAGGAGGAGGTCGAGGAGTGGCGCGAGCGCGACCCGATCAAGGCCTTCTCCGACCGTCTGGTCGACGAGGGGGTGTTCACCGAGGATGACGTGAAGGGCTTCGACGAGAAGGCGATCGAGGTGGTCGACGAGGCGGTTCAGTTCGCCGACGCCTCCCCCTTCCCCGACCTCGACTCGCTCTACGACGACATCTACGTCTTCAACGAGGACGTTCCCGCCTGGTGGACCGTCGACGAACGCTCGCCCGAGCCCCACCGAGGCGAGCGCGAGCGCGAGGCGGGCGACATGCCCCACGAGCTGGCCGAGAAGGGCGCCGCCTACGCCAACGTGGGCGACCGCAAGGCACGCCAGTCCGGCTCGCCGCAGGATCAGGACCAGGAGGGCAGCCAGCAGGGTCCGGGCGGCGGAAGAGGCGAGCGGTGAGGGTGAGCCGGAGGCCGACGACCGCGACAACGAGGGCGGCGGCGACTGATGCCCACCATGCGCTACCGCGAGGCGCTCAACCAGGCGCTGCGCGAGGAGATGAACGAGGACGAGAACGTCTTCCTCATGGGCGAGGACATCGGCGTCTTCCAGGGCGCGTTCAAGGTCACCGCCGGGCTGCTCGAGGAGTTTGGCGAGAAGCGCGTGCGCGACACGCCGATCTCCGAGAACACGATCGTCGGGCATGGGCGTGGGCTCGGCGATGCTCGGCCTGCGACCGGTGGTGGAGCTGATGACCATCAACTTCTCGCTGCTCGCGATGGACCAGATCGTCAACCACGCGGCTGCGATCCGCTACATGTTCGGCGGCCAGGTGAAGGTGCCGATGGTGATTCGCATGCCCCAGGGCGCGGGGCACCAGCTCGGCCCTACGCACTCGCACTGCCTCGAGGCCTTCTACCTGCACGTACCCGGCCTGCTGGTGGCCGTGCCCAGCACTCCCGCTGACGCCAAGGGCCTGCTCAAGGCGGCGATCAAGGACGACAACCCGGTTGTCTTCATCGAGCACGAGACGCTCTATGGCCAGCGCGGCGAGGTGCCGGAGAACGGCGGCCCGATCCGCTTCGGCGAGGCCGCCATCCGGCGCGAGGGCGAGGACGTGACCGTGATCGGCATCTCGCGCATGGCCATCACCGCCCAGAAGGCGGCCGAGCATCTCGCCGACGAGCACGAGATCGACGCCGAGGTGATCGACCCGCGCACGCTGCGCCCGCTCGACCTCGACACGATCCTCGACTCGGTCAAGAAGACCAACCGCGTTGTGATCGTGGAGGAGGGCTGGCCCCACGGCGGAGTCGGCGCCAACCTGGCGGCGCTCATCCAGGAGCAGGCCTTCGACTGGCTCGACGCGCCCGTGCAGCGGGTGACCGGCGCCGACGTGCCCATGCCCTATTCCAAGCCACTCGAGCAGGCCGCGTTCCCGCACGAGGAGCATGTGGTGCAGGCCGCGATCGCAACGTTCCGGGACCTCTAGAGGGAGAGCCAGATGGCCAGCGATGTCACGATGCCGCGCCTGTCCGACTCGATGGAGGAGGGCACCGTCCTCAAGTGGCTGGTGGACGAGGGCGCCGAGGTCAAGCGCGGCGAGCCGCTGGTGGAGATCGAGACCGACAAGGCCAACATGACCTACGACGCCGACTCGGACGGCACGCTGGTCGAGATCCTGGCCCAGGAGGGCGACACGCTGGCCATCGGCGAGCCGATCGCGCGGATCGGCGAAGCCGGCGAGGCCAGCGGGAACGGCAAGCCCTCGGGCGACGAGGCGCAGGAAGAGGAAGCGTCGGCGGACGCCGACGCCGAGGATGAAGACGGCGAGGATGAGCCGGCCGCTGAGGACGAGGGCGAAGAGGCCGAGGCCTCGGGCGACGACGACGAGCAGGCCGCCTCCCAGGGCGAGTCTCGCGGCGGTGGTGGGGGCGCAGAAGGCGGCGGCGAGACCCAGTCGGGCGGCACAGCGACCAAGACCAGCGCCCCGAGCGGAAACGGCGCGGGTGACGGCGAGCGCATCAAGGCCTCTCCCGTGGCGCGCCGCATGGCCGGCGAACTGGGCGTGGAGCTGGCCCAGCTCGAGGGCAGCGGGCCCGGTGGGCGCATAGTCAAGGCCGACGTGCAGGCAGCCTCCGAGTCCGGGACCGCCACCAAGACCGACGGGGCTCAGGCCGACGGCGCCGAGGCCGAGGCGCCCGCCGAGGAAGCTCCCGAGAAGGGCAAGGCCGAGGAGCGTCCGGAGCCCCAGAAGGGCGAGGCCGGTCCCAAGGGCGAGGCCGACATCCACGAGCTCACACGCCTGCAGCAGACGATCAGCCGGCGGATGGCCGAGTCGAAGGCCACCGCGCCGGATTTCTCGATCTCACTGACTGTCGACATGACCCAGGCCGTGGAACTGCGCGCGCGCCTGAAGGAGGTCTCCGACTCGGCGCCGTCGTTCAACGACATGGTGGTGAAGGCCGCCGCGACCGCGCTGCGCGAGCACCCGCGTGTGAACGGCGCCTACCGCGACGGCAAGTTCGAGCTCTACAACAAGATCAACATCGGCGTGGCCGTGGCGGCCATGGACGCGCTCGTGGTGCCCACGATCTTCGACGCGGACCAGAAGTCCCTGGGCCAGATCTCCCGCGACGCGCGCGCCGTGATCGAGAAGGTGCGCGACAAGACCGTGACCCCGCCTGAGCTCTCGGGCGGCACCTTCACGGTCTCCAACCTGGGCATGTACGGCATCGAGCACTTCACCGCGATCATCAATCCTCCGCAGGCCTCGATCCTGACCGTTGGCGTGCTGTCAAAGCGGCCGGCCGTGGACGACAACGGCCGGGTGGTGGCCCGCGACCAGATGAGCCTGTCGCTGGTCTGCGACCACCGCATTCTCTACGGAGCGGATGGAGCGCAGTTCCTCGCGCGCGTGAAGGAACTGCTCGAGCAGCCGCTGTCGCTGGCCCTCTAAGACAAATCTAAGGGGCGTTATCCAGAGTTGACAGTGGCCTTCCTAGGGTCGTCTCCATGGATGAACGACCCACAGACACAGGTCCTGACAACCGCCTGACCCGGCGTCGCGGACGGCGCGTGGTCACCGCCCTCGCGGTGGCCGGAGTGCTCGCGGCGATCCCCGCCGGCGCGGCGCTGGCCGGAGGCTCCGACAGCTCAGCCGGCGGCGGCGACTCGACCGGCGCGGTGCCGGCGCAGAACACTCCCGACAACGGCCAAGGCGGCAACGGCGACCGCGACCGCGGCGACTGCCCCGAGAAGGACGGCCGGCAGAGCCAGGGGTCGGCTCAGATCTAGCCATCGGCTGATGACGATCTCCCCGGCCTTCGCGGCGATCCTCGGCGGGGTCGTGTCCGGCCTGGCGGTGGCTGCGATCTTCGTGTTCTCGAGCGAGCGCGAGAGCGAGGCGGAGCCGGTCGAAGCCCGCCCGATGAGCGTCGGCGAGATCTATCGCCGGGCTCGCGAATCGGTCTTCACCGTCGAGGGCCGCGAGCCCGGACTGGATGAGTGGCCGGAGGGTCCGCCGCGCCTGGACGACGGCGTGGCCACGGGCACCGGGTTCGCCATCGCGGGGGGCCGGATCGCGACCAACCAGCACGTGGTGGCCGGGGCCGAGCTGGTGACCGTGCGCCTCGGTGGAAGCCGCATCCGGGCCCGCGTGGTGCGCGAGAACGCCTCGTCGGATCTCGCCATCCTGCGCCTCCCGCCTGCACGGGCCCGCGCATTGGCCCCGCTTGCCCTCGCGGACTCGGGCCGAGTCCTGCCCGGCGATATGGCCGTGGCGATCGGCAACCCCTACGGCCTGACCCGCAGCGTGACCTCCGGCGTGGTTTCTTCCGCGCGCCGGCAGATCGAAGCGCCCGACGGATCCCGCATTCGCAACGCCATCCAGACCGACGCCGCGATCAACCCGGGCAACTCCGGCGGCCCGCTCCTCGACGCGAGCGGCCGCGTGATCGGGGTGATGGCGCAGGGCCGCGGCGACGGCATTGCGTTCGCCGTGCCCGTGAACCGGCTGAAGCAGGTGGCGGCGCTCAGGGGCGGTCCTTAGGCCGCAGGTCCCTCGCACTTTGCGCGAATTGCTTCTCACGGCCCCGGGTAAGGCCCCGGTCGACGCGCGTTCTTCATCAAATGGCAGGGGTAGGCCACCATCGCCTTCCGCGCGCCTTAGCGCGAAAGGAGACGGATGCTGAACCCCGCCGCGGCGTCGACCCGGACGCCGCGGCGGGTTCCCCTAGCCTCATAGGGGATGAAGGATTCGCCCGAGCCGCGTATGCCGGCCACGTTCGACGAGGAGATCATCGCCGCCCAGGAGACGGCGGTCGTGTCCACTCTCACCGACGCCGCGCGCCTCGAGCGCATTCAGGACGAGGTCGAGATGGGCTTCGACGCCCTGGCGCACGTGGGGGCGGCCGCCTCGTTCTTCGGCTCCGCCCGGACCTCGTCCGACGATCCGGAGTACAAGCTCGCTCGCGAGACTGCGCGGATGGTCGGGGAAGCGGGTATCGCGATCATCACCGGCGGTGGGCCGGGGGCGATGGAGGCGGCCAACAGGGGAGCGCGCGACGCGAACGCGCTGTCGATAGGCCTGAACATCGAGCTGCCCTTCGAGCAGGGCATCAACCCCTACTGCGACATCGGGCTCGAGTTCCATTACTTCTTCGCGCGCAAGATCATGTTCGTTCGCTACGCGAGCGGCTTCGTGGTCTTCCCCGGCGGCTTCGGCACGCTCGACGAGCTGTTCGAGGCCATGACGCTGATTCAGACCGGCAAGGTGCGCAACTTCCCGGTGATCCTCGTGGGCAGCGACTACTGGGGCGGCCTCGTGGACTGGCTCCGGGAGCGGCTGCTGGACGAGGGCAAGATCTCGCCCGGCGATCTCGACCTGTTCTGCGTGACCGACGATCCCACGCTCGTGCTCGAGCGCCTCAAGGCCGCGCAGCATCGCGAGGCGCGGGCATCGCTTCGTAACGGTCCCTGACCTCGTCGACGAAGGCCGCCATGCGGTCGGCCAGCTCGGGATCGTGAACCTCCAGCACGTTCTCTGCGTTCATCTCACCCGAGCGCGAGAGGTTGAAGGAGCCGGCGAAGACCACGTCGTCGGCCACCGTGACCTTGGCGTGCATGAAGTCGTGGATCGACTCCGGCGTCCAGGGGACCGACGGCTTGCCGCGAAAGTCGGCGTGCTCGAAAACGGAGGCGAGGATGGGGATCTTCCAGGCCGAGCGGCCGTTGGTGCGCCACTGGTAGACCACACCATCCATCTGGGTGCGGTCGACCACCCCGCGCAGGTCGACGCGGGCCTCCGCGGCGACCTCCGCGAGCGTCCCCAGCACCGGGCCCGCGGTGATCACCGGGGAGGCGATCCGGATGCGCCGGCCCGCCCTGCCCAGCGCCCGAGCGATCCGCTGCGAGAGCTCCTCGCCCTGGCCGGGCGTGAACCAGGCGCGCACCTCGTGGCCCTCGACGTCGAGCGGGAGCGGGTCGCGCAGACCGCTGCGGCTCACGTCGCGCGTGGACCACATCTCCTCGAAGTTGGCCGCGAACGCACCGGCCACGTCGGGCGAGTCGACCCGGATTACGAAGTTCTCCTGGATCGTCCACGAGTCGCGCGTCCAGTTGGTGGAGCCGGTCCAGACCGCAGCGCCGTCGCGCACCACGTACTTGTGGTGCATGAGATCGGGGATTCCCGGGATCCCGCAGGTGGGGAAGGGCAGCGCCTCGAGCAGCTCGGGCTTGGTCCCGGGCGGGGGAGGGAAGATGCGCTCGTCATGGTCGGCGTTGTAGGCGATGCGCACCGCCACTCCGCGCGCGGCGGCGTCGCGCAGAGCGCCGGCCACGATGTCGCCGGGCTCACCGGGCAGCCTCACGTCGTACAGGGCGAGGTCGAGCGAGCGTTGCGCCTCGCCGAGAAAGGCGGCCACCCGCTTAGCCATCTCGAGGTCGGTCTGGCGACCCGGATGCAGCGGGGCGATCTCGAGCACTAGCTGGAAGCGAAGCGAAAACCGGTGGCAGCGGGCCGGATCTGCAGCGGGCTCTCGGGCAGGCCGTCGGGCACCCTGGGCATGTTGAAGCCGCCGGGCGCCACGTCGTTGGGCGTGTCCGGGTGGAAGATGGCCGCCAGGTACTGGATGTGGTCGCGCCCCACGCCGAGCTCCGTCTGGCCGCCGCCGTAAGCGCCTATGCCCTCGGCGTCGCAGAAGTCATACGCCCGGCAGAGCTCGACCAGCGAGCCCACGCGCGAGGGCTTGATGTTGACCGTGCGCGGCTTCCATTCGAGGGCCAGGATGTCGTCGACCGAGTGGATCGGCGCGTCCCAGGTGATGCGGTCGCGGTAGCGCTCCAGGATGGGACGCGTGTCATCGTTTATGTCGGGGTCCTCGAGCCACGCTTCGGGGAAGCCCTCGGCGACCTTGCGGTAGAGCTCCGGGTCGGTGTCCACATCGACCGGCGTGCCCTTGTACTGGCCCTTGAGGTCCAGGGAGTCGACCGCACCGGTGGCGGCCAGCTCGGCGATCAGCTCATCGGTCCAGTTGTTGGTCGGGTCGAGCTTGAAGCGCGTCCTCGGATAGCGCCCGAGCACGCCGACCAGCCGCTCGGAGGTCTCGGGCGCCGACCCGTCAAAGCTCCCCAAGCGCATCGACACCACGTAGTTGAGCGGGCTGAGCTCGCGCTCGAGCTGTTCGGGCAGCGAGCGTCCGGCCTGGCGCAGGCCCAGGTCGAGCGCCGCCGACTCGAAGGCCCAGCGGCGATAGAGGCGCGAGGGCTCGCGCTCGGGCGCCCGGGTGGGAAACAGGTCGAGCTCGGCCAGGTGGTCGGAGAGAGAGCCGATCGTCCACGAGCCGGCCACCGGCAGGTTCGGCCCCGCCTTGCGCATGGCGAAGTGGTCCTCGCCGTCGTAGACCACGTCCTCGCCCACGCCCTCCTGGCCGCCGCCGTGCAGCCTGATCAGGGTGGTATGTCGTGTGAACTGCTCGCTGAAGACCAGCTCGAGGGGCTCGTATTCATAGCGCTCGATCTCGACCGGCAGCGAGGCCAGCTTGTCCCAGGTGCTCATGGCCGCCGAGACTACTCGGCGACCGTGCCCGGCCTACGCGGCGGGCACCACCAGCACGGGGCGCTCCGCGCGGTAGAGCAGCTTGGTCGGCGTGGAGCCGAGGATCGCCCCCTTGATCGGACGCTCCTCCCAGCTGCCCACCACGATCATGCGCGCATCGTTGTCGTCAGCAAGCTTGATCAGAGCCGACGACGCCCGGTCCTCCACCAGCGCGGTCTCCACGTCGACCCCCGCGCCTACCGCGCGATCAAGAGCCTCCGCGATCAGCTTCTCGGCCTGATCGCGCAGAGCCTGCCGATGGGCGCGGAACTCGTCGCCCATCGAGCCCGGGGGCGTTACCCCGAAGCCGATTATCAGACGGTCGCCGAAGGCCGCCGCGATCTCGAGTGCCCGGTCCAGCGCCGCATGGGATCCGGGCGACGCGTCGTAGCCCACGACGATGGTGCCGCTCACGTGACCGCCTCCTCGGGTACTGCGGCCACTCCGGCCTTGCGACCGGCGGCCACGTCGGGATCGACCGTTTCCGTGTGCCGTCCGAAGTAGCGCTCGTGCCCGCCCAGACGCCAGAACACCATGAGGACCACTCCGAGGATGAGCAGCCCGATCCCGAGCGCGGCCGGAATGGCCAGGCCGAGGAACGAGTCACCGCTGTAGGACTCCTCGACCTTCGAGTACTCGAGGATCGCCTTGACGAACAGGAAGGCCAGAATGGCCGACCCGATCAGCGGACCTACCCCGATGAAGAGGAAGTTCTTCACCGACTTGGTCAGCTCGTGGCGGTAGTAGATCGCGCAGGCCACTCCGGTCAGCGAGTAGTAGAAGGCGATCATCAGCGACAGCGCGCTCAGCGAGTCGTAGAGGAAGTTCTGCGACAGGCTGTTGAACACCCCATACCAGACGGCTGCGATCACGCCGATGGCGATCGTCCCCACGTGCGGCGTCAGAAAGCGCGGGTGCACCCGCCCGAGCACCTCGGGGAAGGCGCCCTGGCGGGCCATGGACAGCGACGTGCGCGAGGCGGGCAGGATCGTGGTCTGCGTGGAGGCAAGCGCCGAGGTGACGATCGCCAACACCACGAGCTTGTCGAGCGGCGAGCCGAGCACGTCGGTGGCGAGCGCGCCGAAGATGCCCGCGTCATCCTCGAACTCGGCCACCCGGTCGAGCCCGGCGTAGGACACCACTGCAACGGTCACGATGACGTAGGTCACCAGCAGGATCACGGTCGATGCAACGGCCGCGAGCCCCGGAGAGCTGGCGGAGCCTGAGGTCTCCTCGTTGAGGTTGACCGCGCTCTCCCAGCCCCAATAGATGAACACTCCTGTGAGTAGCCCCAGCACCAGAGCGTTCGGACTGTCGACCGCAAACGGCGAGAACCAGGACAGCTCGGGAGTCAGCGCCCCGCCCTTGACCAGCGCCACCAGCGCGAAGAGCAGCAGCGCGCCGACCTGGGCGAAGATCATGACCCGCTGAATCGACGCCGACAGCTCCGTGCCGATCACGCAGATGGCGGTCATCACCGCGATGATGATGAGCGCGAAGATGGTGACCGCCGCCTTCGAGTCGCGCAGCCCGTCCATTCCGAACATGTCGAACGTGTAGTACGCCCCCACATCGGCCAGCGAGCCGATGACGATGATGCCGGTGGTGCACACGGCCCAGCCACCCACCCAGCCCAGGCTGGGGCCCATCGCACGTGTGATCCAGGAGAAGGACGTCCCGCAGTCGGGATCGGCGCGGTTCATGTAGTAGAACGCCGACGCGATCAGGAACATCGGGATGAACGCCGTGAGCAACACGGCGGGCGCCTGAACGCCGACCCCGACCACGACGATCGCGATCACCGCGGCCAGCGAATAGGCGGGTGCGGTGGAAGCGATCCCGATGATCAGGCCGTCGACGAATCCGATTGCGTCCGCTTTGAGGCCCTTGTCGCCCGGTGCTCCCGCTCCGGCCTCGGGCTGGGCTGGCTCTGTCATTCGCAGATCTCCTCCAGGGCTGCGTTGAAGACCTCGGTGTGGCGGTCCACGTCCTCTTCGGTGGTGGCCGGGCACATCAGGGCCATGTTGTGAAACGGGGTGATCAGCACCCCGCGGTTGAGCAGGTAAAGGTGCAGGTACTCCTCGAGCTGGCGGTCGACGGCCGCGGCAGACTCGGCGCCGGTGCGCGGCGGCTCGGGGCAGAAGCGGTATTCGGCGCGGGCACCCAGGGACACGATCGACCAGGGCACCGAGAAACGCGCGAACGCCTCCTCGACTCCGGCGACAAAGCGCCGGCGCAGGCCCGACATGTGCTCGAAGGCATCATCGGTGAGCACCTCGCCGAGCGTCGCTCGGGCGGCAGCCAGCGACAGGGCGTTGCCGGCCAGTGTTCCTCCCACGCCGCCCGTGTCCTCCAGGTCCGCGTCCTCGGCGGACGCGATCCGCTCGGCCAGCTCCGCGGACACGCCGTAGGCCCCGATCGGGACCCCGCCGCCAATCGATTTGCCGAGGGTCACCGCGTCGGGCTCGAGACCCCACGCCGCCGTGCAACCCCCGGGGCCGGCGCTGAGCGTGTGGGTCTCGTCGATGATGAGCAGGGTGCCGGTGCGGGTGCAGGCCTCCCGTACGCCCTCCAGGAAGCCGTCCTCGGGCAGGACGATCCCGATGTTGGTCAGCGCCGGCTCCATGAGCACACAGGCAACGTCGCCGTGGGCCAGCGCGGCCTCCACCGACTCGATCTCGTTGAACTCGGCCACGCGCGTGGTCTGGGCCGGGTCCACCTGCGGTCCGACGTTGCCCTCGCGCTGTTGCTCGCGCTCATCCTCGCCGAGCGTGACGAAGGCCTCGTCGACCGAGCCGTGGTAGCACCAGTTGAATACGAGCACCTTCGGCCGGGCGGTCACGTGCCGGCAGATGCGCAGCATCCAGCGGTTGGCGTCGGTGGCCGTGAGCGCGAACTGCCATAGGGGAAGGCCAAAACGGCGCGCCAGCTCCGCGCCGACCCAGGCGGCGTCCTCGGTGGGGAGCATCGTCGTGATCCCGGCGCTCTCGGCCACCGCGCGCATGGTCGGCTCGGGCATATGCCCGGCCATGGCTCCGGTGTCGCCCAGGCAGAGGTCGGCGTACTCGTTGCCGTCCACGTCCACCACGCGGGCGCCGCTTGCCTCGGCGGCGTACACGGGATGCCCGCCTACCCACATGGCCATCCAACTCATGGGGACGCCGGCGAGCAGGGAACCGCGCGCGTTCTCGTGTAGCTCCCGCGAACGCGGGTGAGCCTCGGCAAAACGCTCGCGCTCGCGATCGAGCAGTGAGCTCGAGGTCGCGATCACGCCAGGTCCGTCTCGGGCTCGTCCGGGCGCACGGCAGCCATTCGCTCGGCGCGACGCTGCTGCCAAACGGTGACCAGCATCATCGCCAGCGTGAACAGGAAGATCATCGAGGCGATCACGTAGATCTGCGGCGGCACCGCGACGCGTGCTGCTCCCCAGATGAACACCGGGAACGTGATGGTCGAGCCCGAGTTGAAGTTGGTTATCACGAAGTCGTCGATGGAAAGCGCGAAGGCCAGCAGCCCGGCGGCGACCACGCCGGGCATGATCAGCGGGAGGGTGATCAGTCGGAACGTCTGCCACGGGGTGGCGCCGAGGTCCTGCGCGGCCTCCTCCAGCGACCGGTCGAAGCCGATCAGCCGCGAGCGCACCGTCACGATCACGAACGACAGGTTGAACATGATGTGGGCGATGAGGATCGTGCTGAAGCCGGTGGCTACGGCGAAGTTGATGAACATCGACAACAGCGCGGCGCCCAGCACGACCTCGGGGGTCGCCAGCGGGACGAAGATGAAGAAGTTGACAGGCGCCCGGCCCCTGAACTCGTAGCGCACCAGCGCGAGGGCGGTGAGGGTGCCCAGCGCGGTCACCACCAGAGTGGAGAGCGCGGCAATCTCGAGCGACGTGAGCAGCGCATCGCCGATTCCGGGCACGGCGAAGGGATCGGTCCAGGCCTCGAACGAGAACTCCTGCCACACGAAGTTGAAGCGCCCGCGCGGGTTGTTGAACGAGTACACGAGGATGATCGCGATCGGTACCAGCAGGTAGAGCAGCGCCAACCCGGCGTAGACGTTGAGCCCCACATCGAGTATCCGGCCGCCTCGGCGCCGGTTGCGCGGATTGCGGCTCTCGGTCGTCTCCCTGGATGCCGCGGCGGTGGCGGCTCCGGCCTCCATCAGCCCCGCTCGCCCTCGGTGCCGAGCAGCGCCTCGGTGCCCGCTATGCGCGCCCAGACCGCCACCAGCGCGAGCATCACCGCCATCAGGATGAACGACAGCGCGGCCGCCGTCGGATAGTCACCGATCTCCAGATACTGGCTCTGGATGACGTTGCCGATCATGAATTGGCGCGGAGTGCCGAGCAGCTCGGCGTTGATGAAGTCGCCCGCCGCCGGGATGAAGAAGAGCAGCGTGCCCGCGACCACCCCCGGCATCGAGATGGGCAGCGTCACGCGCAGGAAGACGTCGCGCCGGCGCCCATAGAGGTCGTAGCCCGCCTCGAGCAGGCGATTGTCGATCCGCTCCAGCGAGGCGTAGAGCGGCAGGATCATGAAGGGCAGGAAGTTGTAGGTGATGCCGGCGACCACGGACACTGTGGTGTCGAGCAGGCGGCCGTCTTCGGACACGAGTCCGACGGTCTTCAAGGTGCTGACCACGAAGCCCGAGTCGGAGAGGATCGTCTCCCACGAGAGCGTCCGAATCAGATAGGTGACGAAGAACGGCGCGATCACGGCCAGCAGGAGCGCGTTGCGCCATCTCCCACCCCGGAAGGCGATGACGTAGGCGAGCGGGTAGCCGATCAGGAGAGCGGCCACGGTGGCGAGTCCGGCGTACTCGAATGAGCGCAGGAACTGCTCCGAGTAGTCGGAGATGGCGTTCGTGTAGTTGGAGAAGTTCCAGTCGAAGATGTAGCCGGTCTCGATCGAGCCGCGCTTGAGCGATTCGAAGGCCGTGTATCCGAGCGGGATGGCAAAGAAGACCGCCAGCCAACCGAGGCCCGGCAGGAGGAGCAGATAGGGAAGCCCGGCCTTCCTGAGACGCGCCCCCACGGGTCTAAGCGCCGATGACCTTCTGGAACGCTTCGTCCAGCTCGCCCTCCTCCTCCGGCTTCAGCTGCCGGAAGATGAATGCGTTCGAGAGCGTCTCATCGTCGGGGAAGATCAGCTGGTTGTTGGCCAGCGCCGGGTCGCGCTTGGCGAGGATCTCCTGCACGCCTTCCACCGGGCAGATGTAGTTGACGTACTCGGCGATGTCCGCCTGCACCTCGGGCTGGTAGACGAAGTCGATCATCTTCTCGGCGGTGTAGGGGCTGGGCGCGCCGACCGGGATCTGCATGTTGTCGGTCCACAGGTGAACGCCCGACTCGGGCGCCACGAACCTGATGTCGGGATTGTCGGCCTGGAGCTGCACCGAGTCGCCCGACCAGCCGATGATCACCCAGGAGTCGCCCTTGGTGATGTCCTTGGTGAACTCATTGCCGGTGAAGCCGCGGATCTGACCGGACTCAGAGGCCTCGCCGATCTTGTCGACCGCCTCCATGAACTCGTCGAGGCTCGCCTGTTCGGGGTCGTAGCCCAGTGACGCCGCAACGACTCCCACGGTGTCACGCATCTCCGTGAGCATGGTGACCTTGCCCTTGTAGTCCGGATCGAACAAGTCGTCGACGCTCTTGGGCTCCCGCTTGACCTTGTCCCTGCGGTAGACGATGCCGGCGAAGCCGGACTGCCAGGGCATCGAGTAATCGCGGCCTGGATCGAAGGGCGGTGTACGCAGCCGGTCGAGCAGGTTCTGCTGCGCGGTGAGTATGTGCGCCGGGTCGAACCTCTGCACGTAGCCCAGCCGGATCATGCGGGCGGCCATCCAATCGGTCACCACCTGGATGTCGCGCCCGCCCGAGTCGCCGCGCTCGTACTGCTGGCGGACCTTGCCGAAGAACTCGACATTGTCGTTGATCTCCTCGACGTACTTCACCTGCGTGCCGTACTTCGCCTGGAACTCCTTGAGCGTCCCGCGGTCCTCCTCGATGTAGAGCGGCCAGTTCGAGAACGTGAGCGAGTCGGCGATCTTGCTCTTGGCGATCTCCTCCGGGCCCTCGCCGCCGGACTCCACGACGCCGCCGGTCCGGGCGCCGCACGCCGCCAGGTAGGCGAGCGCCGAGGCGCTGAACGCGCCCGCCGCGCCCCGCTTGAGCAGACGGCGTCGTGTGAGGGGGTCGCGCAGGAGGCGCTCGAGGTGCCGGTCGAGGTGGTCGTCGGGAGTCACGCCGAGGCCTTCTCCGGCTCCGACGCCTGCTCGCCGCCGGCCGCTTCCCTCACGATATGGATGCTCTCGTCCGACCAGGTCAGCCGGGCGCGGTCGCCTGTGGTCGGGAGGCGCCTACGCGCCTCCTCGTCGGTGTTGGGCACGAGCACTGTCATTCGCGTGTCGTCGCCGAGGCGCACCGCCACCTGCGTGGCCGTGCCGAGGTAGAGGGAGCTGTCCACCTGGCCCTCCACGCTCGTCCGCGAGTCCTGGCCGGCGCCGTTGGCCCCGTAGAGCTGGAGCTTCTCCGGGCGCACGACCGCGTGGGCGCGCTCGCCGACTTCCACCTCCGCCGCGCCGGCGCGCACGGTTGGCCCCGCGTCGAGTTGGAGCTCCGCGCTGCCCGTTGCGTTCGACACCACCTTGCCCGGCATCAGGTTGGAGACGCCGATGAATCCGGCTACGAACGTGGTGCGCGGACGCTCGTAGATCTCCTCCGGATTGTCCATCTGCTCTACCACGCCGCGATTCATCACGGCGATGCGGTCGGACATCGTCAAGGCCTCTTCCTGGTCGTGCGTGACGTAGACGAAGGTGATGCCGACGTCCTCCTGAATCCGCTTCAACTCGACCTGCAGCTGCTTTCGCAGCTTCAGGTCCAGCGCGCCGAGCGGCTCGTCGAGCAGCAGCACGGCGGGCCGGTTGACCAGCGCCCGCGCGAGCGCCACGCGCTGCTGCTGCCCGCCGGACAGCTGACGCGGCTTGCGCTTGGCCTCGGAGCTCAGACCGACTCGCTCGAGCTCCTCGCCCACCCGCGTACGCACCTCGTCTCGCGGAATACTCTGTCGCTCGAGCCCGAATCCCACGTTCTTCTCCACGCTCATGTGCGGAAAGAGCGCATAGCTCTGGAAGACCGTGTTGGTGGGACGGCGGAAAGCGGGCAGGCCGGTCACGTCGTCGCCGTCGAGCAGCACCGTGCCCTCGCTCGGTTCTTCGAAGCCGGCGATCATCCGCAGGGTGGTGGTCTTGCCGCAGCCGGATGGGCCGAGCATGGTGAAGAACTCGCCTCGCGGGATCTCGAGATCCATGCGCCTGACCGCGACGAAATCGCCGAAGCGCTTCGTAACGCCTTGCAGGCTTACGCTGGATATCCCTCCCCGGTCCATCCGTAGCGCAAGTTATGGCCGAATCGGCACGACCGCAAGTAGCAAAAGGCCGAAAACTCACACCTTTAATAGGACAGTTTGTACAACGCCGTGCTCCGGGATTCACCCACCGGCGCGCTGGACGGCGCGCCGATGCGGCGATACCGTTGTCCTCAGCGTCCAGTTCGGTGAGCGCGCGGTGGCGCGCAAGCCCTCAATTCAGCCGAGGAGAGCGCAAATGGCGACCACCCCGCAGTACGTGACCGAAGAGCAAACGGGACCGCCCAGCGAGTTGCAGCAGAAGGCTCGCCGCCATCTGTGGATGCACTTCACCCGCATGGGGGGGTACGACGGAGAGCACGAGATCCCCATCATCGTGCGCGGCGAGGGCTCGTACGTCTTCGACGAGAACGACAAGCGCTACCTCGACGGCCTCTCGGCGCTGTTCTGCGTGAACGCAGGACACGGCCGCCCCGAGATGGGCGAGGCGGCAGCGCGCCAGTCGGAGAAGCTCGCCTTCTACACCAACTGGAGCTACGCCCATCCCACGGCCATCGAGCTGGCCGAGCGGATCGCCGGCCTCACGCCCGGCGACCTCAACCGCGTGTTCTTCACCTCGGGTGGCTCCGAGGCCGTGGAATCGGCCTGGAAGCTCTCCCGCCAGTTCCACAAGCTCAACGGCGAGCCCCTGCGCACCAAGATCATCTCGCGCGAGGTGGCCTACCACGGCACCACCTTCGGGGCGCTCTCCATCACGGGAATCACGCCCCTGCGCACGGCCTTCGAGCCGCTGGTGCCGGGTGCCCACCACGTGCCCAACACCAACGACTACCGCTGGCCCGAGGGCCGCGACCCGCTATGGGCAGCGGACCAGATCGAGCACATGATCGAGTTTCAGGGACCGGAGACGGTGGCCGCGGTGATCCTCGAGCCGGTACAGAACTCGGGCGGCGCCTACGTCCCTCAGGACGGCTACTGGCAACGCGTGCGAGAGATCTGCGACCGGCACGGCGTGCTGTTGATCGCCGACGAGGTGATCTGCTCCTGGGGCCGCCTCGGCCACTACTTCGGCGTCGACCGCTTCGGCGTGGTGCCGGACATGATCACGACGGCCAAGGGCCTGACCTCGTCATATGCGCCGATGGGGGCGTGCATCGTCTCCGACCGCGTGGCCGAGCCGTTCATGCACGACACGAAGATGTTCACGCACGGCATCACCTTCGGCGGCCATCCGGTGTCCGCGGCAGTGGCGATGGCCAACCTCGACATCTTCGAGCGCGAGAACCTCTGCGGCCACGTGCTCGAGAAGGAGCCGGAGTTCCGGGGCATGCTCGACAAGCTGGCGGAGGACCTGCCCATCATCGGCGACGTGCGCGGCGTGGGCTACTTCCACGCGCTGGAGCTGGTCAAGGACAAGGAGACCAAGGAGAGCTTCAGCGACGAGGAGGGCGAGGAGCTGCTGCGCGGCTTCATGTCGCAGGAGCTGTACAAGCACGGTCTGATCTGCCGCGCCGATGACCGCGGCGACCCGGTGATCCAGCTCTCCCCGCCGCTGATCGCCGATTCCGAGGAGTTCGAGCTAATGGACAGGGTCCTGCGTCAAGTACTCGCCGAGGCCTGGGACCGGATCGTCCGGCACTGAGCGAATGCTGACCGTACGCGGCCTGGTCGCCGAGACGGGCCTCGAGCTCGTCACCGGCGAGGGTGCCGCGGACGCGCCGGTTCGCTGGGTCCACATCTCGGAGCTCCCCGACCCGACGCCATGGCTATCGGGCGGGGAGCTGCTGCTCACCACCGGAATCCAGCTCGACACCGAGGAGCGCCAGCGCGAGTTCGTGCGCCTGCTGTCGCGAAGCCATCTGGCCGGGCTGGGCTTCGGCACCGGCTTCGATTTCGAGGAGCTGCCCGGCCCGCTGGTCGAAGAGGCCGGCGCGCTGGGCTTCCCGGTGTTCGAGGTGCCCTACGAACTGCCCTTCATCGCGCTCACCGAGAAGGCGTTCACGCAGCTCGTGAACGAGCAGTACGAGATGCTGCAGCGGGGCATCGCGATCCACAAGCGCCTCGAGCGGCTGGTGCTCGATGAGAGTGGGCTCGACGAGGTGGTGCGCGCGCTGGCCGCCGCCACCGGCGGGACCGTGTCCGTGCTCTCGGCGCGGGGCGAGACCATCGCCGCCCGCACGTTCCGCCGCCACGTGCCCGACGAGGCGATCGCGCGCCTGCGCGAGGAAGTGCGCCGCCGCGGCGCGGCCGCGGGCGACGGCGAGGCGGGCGACGGCGAGTTCGCGCCTGACCATCCCGAGATCGCCGGACGCTCGCTGGCGCTGCCCGTGGCCACGCGTGGGCGCGGGGCGCCGCAGGCCTGGGTGGTTGCCGTGCGCGACGCCGGCGGCCTCGGTGACTTCGAGCGGCTGATCCTGCAGCAGGCGGTGACGGTGGTCGCGCTCGAGCTGATGCGCCAGCGCGCCATGCGCGACACCGAGCGGCGCCTGGCCGGTGACGTGCTTGCCGGGGCGCTCAGCGGCCGGCTGTCACCCACCGAGCTGGCGCTGCGGCTGCGGCCCTTCGGCGTCGGCGCGAACGCCGCCGTGCTGATGTTCGGCGGGCACGACGGCGGCTCGGCCGCCCCCGCCGAGGGCGATCTCGACCGCTATCTGTCCGACGCCGGCGTGGGGGCGCTCGTGGCGCCGCACGAGCGGCTGCTCTGCGCGGTGATCGACGCGCCCGAAGGTCTCGACCCGGTGGCCCTGGCCGGGCGGGCACGCGAGGCGCTGGCCCGCGAGGGGGAGGATCTGCGAGCCGCGGCGTCCCGCCCGGCGGCCGTGGGCTCGCTGCGCCGCTCCTTCCACGAGGCCCGCTGTGCGCTCGAGGCGGCTGCCATGGCCAACGGGCACTCGCCGCCCGTGGCCTCGTACCGTGACCTGGGCGCGTTCCAGCTGCTGTTGTCGCTCCAGGACGACGACGCGCTGCGGCTCTATTGCGACAGCGTGCTGGCCCCGTTGGAGGACGCCAGCGGCGAGTACGGCGACGAGCTGATCCGCTCGCTGGAGGCATTCATCGAGCAGAACGGCCAGTGGGAGAAGGCGGCCCGCGAGCTCTACTGCCACCGCCATACGCTGCGCTACCGCATCAGGCGGGTGGAGCAGCTCACGGGACGCGACCTGTCGACCGCCCGCGACCGCATTGAATTCTGGCTCGCGCTGCGAGCGAGAGAGTTGGTTACATGACCGGGGGCTCACGCCCCGAAGCCCGAAGCAGCCGGCTCTGCCGGCTCTGCCGGCTGCGCAGGGTGCAGAATCATTCGGATGATTCCTGGCCGGTCGGCTGAGGGTACGAGGAGAGGACGCCAATGAAGGTCGGAGTTCCGACTGAGATCAAGACCGACGAGTACCGCGTGTCGCTCACGCCGGCCGGAGTGCGCGAGCTCGCTGATCGTGGTCATGAGGTGCTCATTCAATCCGGCGCGGGTGTGGGGAGCACGATCCCGGACGAGGAGTACACCGCGCAGGGCGCGCGGATCGTGCCCGACGCTCAGTCGGTGTTCGACGAGGCGGAGATGATCCTCGGGGTCAAGGAGCCGCAGCCGGTCGAGGTGGAGATGCTGAGTCCCGACCACCTGCTGTTCACCTATCTTCATCTGGCCCCGGACCCGGACTTGACCAAGGGCCTGTGCGAGTCGGGCGCGACGTGCGTGGCCTACGAGACGGTCGAGGATGCGCGCGGACGGCTGCCGCTGCTGGCGCCCATGAGCGAGGTCGCGGGCAAGATCGCCACCCAGGCCGGAGCGTTCTTCCTGGAGCGCCCGCTGGGCGGGCGCGGGGTACTGCTCGGCGGAGTGCCGGGCGTGGCCGCGGCCACGGTGATGGTCATCGGCGGCGGCGTGGTGGGCCAGAACGCCGCCTTCATCGCGATCGGCATGGAGGCCGACGTGTTCGTGTACGACCGCTCGATCGACCGCCTGCGCGAGCTCGACGTGGGCTTCGGCGGACGCGCCTCGACCGTCTACTCGTCGACGCTGGCCATCGAGGACATGCTGCCGCACGCGGACCTCGTGATCGGCGCGGTGCTCGTGCACGGGGCGCGCGCCCCCTACGTCATCAAGCGCAAGCAGTTGGAGCTGATGAAGACGCGCGCCGTGCTGGTGGACGTTTCGATCGACCAGGGCGGCTGCTTTGAGACATCGCGACCCACCACCCACTCCGACCCCGTGTACGAGGTCGACGGCGTGACCCACTACTGCGTGGCCAACATGCCGGGCGCGGTGCCCGTGACCTCGACCTTCGCGCTGACCAACGCCACCCTGCCCTACGTGCTGGAGCTGGCCGACAACGGCCTGGAGGGCGCGATCGAGTCGATGCCCGGCCTGCGCCCCGGCGTGAACGTGGCCGAGGGCAAGGTCACCCACCAGGCCGTGGCCGAGGGAACCAGCATGGAATACACGCCCGTCGAGGACGTCCTCGGCGTTACCGCTTAGGAGAAGCATGGCCACGACGACGAGGACGAAGCTGCAGAACTTCATCGACGGCGAGCTGGTCGACGCCGCCGACGGCGCCACCGAAGAGGTGACCAACCCGGCCAACGGCGATGTGATCGCAGAGATGCCGCTCTCCACCGAGGAGGATGTGAACCGCGCAGTGGCAGCGGCCAAGGACGCCTTCGACGGCTGGGCGCGCACCACGCCCGGGCAGCGCGCGGCCGCCATCAACAAGCTCGCCGACCTGCTGGAGGAGCATGCCAAGGAGCTGTCGGACCTCGAGGCCGCCGACGCGGGCAAGCCGCGCAACGCCTTCTACGAGGACGAGATGCCCCAGTGCGTCGACGGGCTGCGCTTCTTCGCCGGGGCCGGCCGCGTGATGGAGGGCAAGTCGTCGGGCGAGTACGCGGAGAACCGCACCTCGATCATCCGGCGCGAGCCGATCGGAGTGGTGGGTCAGATCACCCCCTGGAACTACCCGCTGATGATGGCCATCTGGAAGATCGGCCCCGCGCTCGCCACCGGCAACACGATCGTGCTCAAGCCGGCCGAGACCACGCCGATCACCACGGTCAAGCTGGCCGAGCTGGCGGGTGAGTGCCTCCCCAAGGGAGTGTTGAACGTGATCACCGGCCACGGCAAGCCGGCCGGCTCCACGCTCGTCACCCACCCCGACATCGGCCTGGTGTCGCTGACCGGCTCGCCGGGCACCGGCAAGTGGATCGCCGCGGCGGCGGCGGACACGCTCAAGCGCGTGCACCTGGAGCTGGGCGGCAAGGCGCCGGTGATCGTCTTCGACGACGTCGACGTCGAGGTGGCGCTGGAGACCATCGCCGCCACCGCGCTCTACAACACCGGCCAGGACTGCACCGCGGCAACTCGAGTGCTCGCCTCCGGGCGAATCTACGACGACGTCGTCAATGGGCTGGCCGAACAGGCGAAGGGTTTCCGCACGGGTGACACATTCGACCCCGAGACCACGCTGGGACCGGTCAACTCGATGGCCGCACGCGAGCGCGTCGAGGGTTTCCTCGAGCGCAGGCCGACGCACGCCGAGATCGTGACCGGCGGCGAGGAGCCCGACCTGCCGGGGTCGTTCCTGGAGCCGACCGTGGTGGCCGGCCTACGGCAGGACGACGAGATGATCCAGAACGAGATCTTCGGCCCCGTGATGACCGTCCAGCAATTCGACGACGAGGCCAAGGCCATCGAATGGGCGAACGGCACTCGCTACGGGCTGGCTGCCTCGGTGTGGACGCGCGACGTCGGTCGCGCCCATCGCGTGGCCAACGCCATTCGCTTCGGCACCGTGTGGATCAACGACCACCTGACGATGGCGAACGAGATGCCCCACGGCGGCTTCAAGCAGTCGGGCTACGGCAAGGACATGTCGGCCTACGCGCTGGAGGACTACACCGAGATCAAGCACGTGATGGTGAATCTGGAAAGCTGAGGCCCATGACGGACTACTCGCCCGACGGCGACGGCGATCTTCAGAGCGAATTCGTCGAGCGTTGGCGCAACAACGCCTACGGCTGCTTCTCCTCGGGGCACAAGTTCTGTCGCGAGGTCTGCCCCGTCATGCAGGTCACGCGCAACGAGAACCACACTCCGACCGCGTTCCATGCCGACATCGTGGCGATGGAGAAGGGGCTGTTGTCGGTCGAGGACGTGGCCGACGACTTCGTCCACTGCACGCAATGCGGCGCGTGCGAGCTGCGCTGCCCCAACACACTGTTCACCGGCGACTTCTACCGCCATCGCACGCGCACGGTCGACGTGGTCAAGGCGATGCGCGCGCTCATGGTGGAGACCGGCAACGAGCGCGAGGGATGGAAGCTGTGGAATGAGCGCCTGGCTCAGGCGCACAGCGAGCCGGTCCTGGGGGAGGTGCCGGTCAGCCAGGAGCACGTGCGCGACTGGGCCGAGGGGCTCGACCTGCCCACCGGCGGCGAGACGATCCTCTTCGTGGACTGCGAGGCGGCCTTCTACCGCACCAGCTATTCACGAGCCTTCGCTCTGTTGCTCAAGAAGGCGGGTGTCGAGTTCGGCCTGATGGCCGAGCAGTGGTGCTGCGGCGGCCCCGCGGCGGAGATGGGCTACGTCGATCTGGCCCGCAAGCACGCCGAGCACAACGTGGCCGACTGGCGCGCGGTCGGGGCCAAGCGCATCCTGGCCCCCGACCCGCACGACTACATCGCCTTCACCGAGGACTACCCGAAGTTGTTTGGCGACGATTACGACTTCGAGATCGTGCTCGGCGTGGAGCTGGTGGCCGAGCTGGTACGCGACGGGCGGCTCGCGCTCAGCGAGCCGGTGAAGCGCACGGTCACCTACCACGACCCCTGCCGCCTGAACAAGCGCAAGGGAGTGCACGCGCCGCCCCGCGAGCTGCTGCGCGCCGTGCCCGGCCTGACCTTCAAGGACGTGGACCACGTGACCCAGTGGTCCTACTGCTCGGGCGGCGGCGGGGGCCTGCCGGTCGAGAAGCCCGAGATCACCGCTGAGATCAGCCGCCGCCGGGTGGCCCGCGCCGAGGATCTCGAGGTGGACGGACTGGTGAGCGCCTGTCCCTGGTCGGAGCGCCCGCTCTCGCAGGCCGCCGACGGCCGGATCGAGGTGATGGACCTGTTCGAGCTCGTGGCCCAGTCGGCCGGCATCGAGGTCGGCTCATGAGCGTCGCCTTCAAGAGCGCGGTCGATGACGCCGTGGTCGACGAGCTGCGCGCGATCACCGGGGACGAATCGCGGGTGCTGCCCAACCTGTCCTCCCGTGTGAGCCGCACGCGCGTGCCGGCCCCCTTCCCGGTGCACCGCTGGGCGGAGTTCATGCCCGACGTGGCCGTGCTGCCGGTGAGCGCGCAGGAGGTGTCGGCGGTCGTGAAACTGGCCAACCGGCTGGGCATCCCGGTGGTTCCCCGGGCCGGCGGAACGGGGCTGTCCGACGGCGCGGTGCCGCTGCGGGGCGGGATCTGCGTCGACGTGAAGCTGATGAACAAGATCCACGAGATCGACCTCACCGACCGCACGGTGACCGTCGGTCCGGGAATCAACATGCTCAAGCTCAACGAGGAGCTGCGCCCGCACGGCGTCTTCTATCCCGACGACCCGGCGTCCTATCCCTGCTCGCTGGTGGGCGGGCGGATCGGTACCGGCGGCTGGTCGCTGCTCGGGTCGCGCTTCGGCCACACCCGCGACCTCGTGATCTCGATGGAGGTGGTGCTGCCCACGGGCGAGATCGTCGAGATCGCCGAAGGAGGCGGGCGCAAGCTGCGCAAGTCGTCGACCGGCCTCACGCTCAAGCACCTCTTCACGGGGCATCAGGGGACGCTCGGGATCACCACCGAGGCCACGCTCGAGTTGGTACCCCGGCCCGAGCTCGAGTTCAGCGCCTTCTTCGCCTTCGACGACTACATGAAGGCCTACCGCACCACCGGCGCGCTCACCAAGTCGGGGCTGGCCACGCTGGCGGGCGTGGTCCTCTTCGACGAGTGGAAGCTGCGCTACCTGCGCCGCGACGACGAGGCCTACATCCCGCAGCCCGAGTCGGTCAAGGCGGTGGTGGCGGTGGCCATGTACGGCACCCGCGCCGAGGTCGAGCCCGCCTCGAAGATCGCGATGGAGCTGGGCCGCGGCGACGGCGGCAAGTATCTCGGCGACGAGATCTCCCAGGGCGACTGGGCCTCGCGCCACGACCGCTACGCCACGCCGCTGCACGGCCGCACTCAGGAGGGTCAGGTCGTGCCGATGTCCTGGCACTGCGAGGACGCCGCGCTCAACTACTCGGTGCTGCCCCAGGTGCGTGAGGAGTGGCACGCGATCGTAGAGCGCTACATCGAGCGCTACGGGATCTTCGACGACTGGGGGATGTTCGCCTACACGAGCGGCGCCCACAAGCCGTGGGCCGACTACCTGGTCGAGATCGACGTTGGCATCTGGGAGCAGAAGCTCGACGACGAGACCTGGGCAGGCTGGGTGGCCTGCAAGCGCGAGATCGCCGAGGTGGCGCTCAAGTACGGCGGCTCCATCACGGCCTGCCACGGCGCCACCCGCGAGGGCGACGCCGAGCTCGTGCCCACGGAGATGGGCAGCTCGTGGGAGGTGGTCAAGCGGATCAAGGCCGCGCTCGACCCCAACAACGTGATGAACCCGGGCAAGCAGATGATGGACGAGGCCTACGAGTGAGCATCTTCCGGCTGGGCGACCAGAAGCCACCCGAGGCGCAGCGGATCAACGAGGACGTGATCCAGCGCTTCGAGCACGTCTACGAGATCGACCCAGAGAAGATGCAGACCTTCCCCCAACAGGACCTGCCGGCCTGGGACACCCAGCGGATCGTGGCCGCCCGCTGGGACCACCTCGACTGGATGCACGACCACTTCGCGGATGCGGTGCTCGAACTGGGCCTCGAGTCCGAGACGATGCCCGAGGAGGGACACGACGAATGAAGTTCAGCTACTGCATGCTGCCGGACTACCCGATCGACGACTCGATCGAGATGATCAAGACGGCGGACGAGCTCGGCTACTACGCCTGCTACGCGGTCGACGAGACCTGGCACAAGGACCTGTGGGTGCTGTTCGCCGCGGCGGCCGACAAGACCGAACGGATTCGTTTCGGGCCCAACGTGACCCACGTGTTCCTGCGCGAGCCCACGCTGATCTGCCAGCAGCTCGCGACGCTCGACGAGATCACCGGCGGGCGCACCGAGGCTGTGGTCTCGACCGGCAACTTCGGCCTGATGGCGCAGTACCACCTCGACTGGGAGAACCAGAAACCGCTCTCGCGCCTCCGGGAGGCGCTCCACGTGATGCGCACCTTCCTCGACGACGGGAAGATCGACTTCGAGGGCGACTTCTTCCAGTACACCGGCCTCTTCACCGCCGCCCGGCCGGTCCAGGAGCGGATCCCACTCCTCATGGGCGGAATGAAGGGGCCGCGCTCGTTCCGGACCGCGGGCGAGCTGGCCGACGGCCTGCACCAGGCGCTCGGGTACTCGCGCGAGGCCTACGACTACCAGGTCGACAACATGCGAGCGGGCGCCGAGGGAGCCGGGCGCTCGTTGGACGACCTCGACGTCGGGGCTTGGGTGGTCACGGTCGTGTCCGAGGACTCCGCCGCTGCCAAGCACGCCGCGCGGCTGCTCGTCGCGTTCTACATCTCCTCGATGCCGGCGGAGCAGCTCGCACGTCACGGGATCGACGCCGCGGATCTCCAGCCGGTGGTCGAGGCGCTCGGGGCCGGCGACATCAAGCGCGCGTACGAGCTGTTCACGCCCGACTACGTGGAGAAGCTGTCGGTGGCCGGGACGCCGGAGGAAGTGGTCGAGAAGATCAAATCCGACATCGAGCCGGCGGGCGTCAAGCACATGATCCTCGCGCTCTCCGACCCTCACCTGGTCAAGTTCTTCACCCAAGAGGACGTCGAGAACGTGCCCGACATCCGCGGGCAGCTCAAGCTGGTCGCGGACCGGGTGATGCCCGAATTCGCCTGATCGGCAGCGCATCCAGCTCCAGCCGGAGCTGCTCGACCAGATCGTGGCCGGGGATGATCTCGGCCAGCATCTCGAGGCTCTGCTCGTAATGCTCGATCTTGGCGCGATCGGCGTCGCCAAGCTCGCCGCGGCTGACCCGCAGGCGTAGCTCACGCGCCTTCGACACCTTGTCGGCCGCGAAGATCGCGGCCGCGCGTTCGCCGGCCTGGGACACCTGCCGCCGCAGCGCTGCCTTGCGCTCCTCGGCGTCCTCGATCGAGGGGTCATCGCTTACTGCGGTCACCAGCCAGGTGACCGCAGTACCGAAGCGCGCGTCGAGGTCGGCGGGGACGGCGTCGGTGTTCTCGAGAACGTCGTGAAGCACGCCGGCGGCCACCACCTCGTCGGAGTAGCCGGCCTCGTGCAGCAGGCGCGCCACCTCGAGTGGATGGGTGACGAAGGGGAGCCCGTCGAAATCGCGGGTCTGGCCCTGATGGCGGCCTTCGGCGAACGCGAGCGCCTCCCGTATGAGCGGGGAGCGCTCGAGGAAGTCACGGCGAGTTGACACCAAGAGCCGGGACTGTGCCTAGAGTCCGGCGCCGATGAAACGTCTCATAGCTGCAACCGTAGCCGCAGCGGCCGTGCTGTGGCTAGGGCTGGTGTGCTCGTCCCAGCCGAGCGCCGACCGGCCGGCCGGGCCGCCCAACGTCGTGCTCCTCATCCTCGACGAGTTCCCGAGCGATTCGCTGCTCGGCCGAGACGGCCGTATCGATTCGGTGCGCTACCCGAACTTCGCCGCACTGGCCGGCGACTCGGTCTGGTTTCGCAACGCCGCCTCCTCCTATGACTCCACCACCAAGGCGGTGCCGCTGATCCTCGACGGCATGCGTCCGGCCGCGGGCACCTCGCCCGACCGTCGCGGCCATCCGCACTCGCTCTTCGACATGTTCGCCCGCGCGCGTTACCGAATGGTCGCCTCCGAGGAGGCCTCGGCGCTCTGCCCGCCGTCGATGTGCCGCGGGGGGCTGGCCCGCAGGCCGGCGATCATCCCCAGGCTTCTGTCCGGGCGCCCCGAGCGCTACGAGCGCTGGCTGCGCTCGATACGGGCCGGCACCCGGCCGGCGTTCTGGATGAAGCACATGCTGCTTCCCCACGGGCCCTACCTCTACCTGCCCTCGGGCGCCAGCTCGCGGCCCAAGCCGCGCGACCTGCTCCCCGGCATGAACACCACACCGGGCTTCCACGACGAGTTTCTCACCCGCCACAACGAGCAGCGCTACCTGCTCCAGCTCGGGTTCGCGGACCGGCTGATCGGCCGGCTGATCCGGCGCCTGAAGGAACAGGGCATCTACGACCACACGCTGATCGTGGTTACCGCCGACCACGGCATCTCCTGGGAGGCCGGGGTCGAGACTCGCCGCGCGGTCAATCCGTCGAACGTTCAGGAACTGGCGCCTGTGCCGTTGTTCGTCAAGCGCCCGGGCGCCCGGCGCGGCACCGTCAACGACTCGTACGTGCGCACGCTGGACGTGCCGTCCACGATCGCCGACGTGCTGGGCCGCCGGCTCGGCTACCGCGACGACGGGCAGTCGGCCTTCAGCGCGGCGGCACGGCGGCGCCGCCGGGTCAGCCTGCCCGTTCGCGACCTCTCGTCGACCGTGAGCATCTCCGGCCGGCGCTGGGAGGCGCTGCGCCGCCGGGTGGTGGCTCGCCGCCTGCGCGAGTTCGGCTCTGGTGAGCGCGGGTCGCTGTTCACCGGGATCGGGCCCAACCAGGCCCTCGTCGGGCGCCGCGTTGGCGCGCTCGCCTCGGCCTCGGCGGCGAGCGCTCCGCGGTCGGCACTCGTTCAGCGCGAGCTCTTCGCGGACGTGCGGCGGGCTTCGGGCGTGGTGCCGACCCAGATCGCCGGCAACCTGAGCGGGACGAGCGCCGGAGCTCGCCGCGAGCTGGCGCTGGCGCTCAACGGGCGTGTGGAGGCGGTCGGGCGCTCCTTCTATCTCACCGGCGACCCAACGGAGCACTTCGCCTTCAATGTGCCGGAGTCCGCGCTGCGCGAGGGACGCAACCGCGTGGAGGTGTTCGAGGTCATTTCCGGGCAGCGACTGCGCCCGCTCAGCGGCGCCTGAGCACCGCTTCTTTACATTTCGAGCGTGTCTCGGCCCGTCCTCCTGCTGGCCCTCGTGCTCGTCGCCGCCGTGGGCGCGGTCGGATATGCGCTGGTCCGGGACGACCCTGAGGACACCAGGGCGGTGGCCGCGCCATCCAAGCCGCCCGTGGTCGTGGTGGTGTTCGACGAGTTCCCCGCCGACACGCTGCTGCAGCCGGGAGGCGAGATCGACGCTGCTCGCTTTCCCAACTTCGCCGCGCTGGCCAAGACCTCCACCTGGTTTCCCAACGGGCACACGGTCTATGACTCGACCTTCAAGGCCGTGCCCGCCATCCTGGACGCGCGCATGCCGCGGCCGCGCACGGCAGCCGACGTGCGCAGCCACCAGCCCAGCGTTTACCACCTGATGAACCGGCTCGGATACGGGGTGATCAGGGTGGAGTCGGGATCGGCCCTGTGCCCGCCGTGGATCTGCACCGATGGGCGAACCCGGCGCCCCGGGGTGCTCAGTCGCCTCGCCGGGGCGGGGCGCCCCGCGCGCCTGCACCACTGGACCGGTGCGCTGCGCCGGCGAGAGCAACCGACCTTCTACTTCCATCACGCACTGCTGCCGCACGAGCCGTGGCTCTATCTGCCCTCCGGTCAGCAGGCCCGCCCGGCCGGAAACGACCCGATCCCGGGCATGAACCGCCCGGGCGGCTTCCACCTGCCCGGGCTCACCGACCACAACCAGCTGCGCTACCTGCTGCAGGTGGGCTTCGTGGACCACGAGCTGGGCCTGATCATGGATCGGATGCGGCGCACGAAGATGTTCGACGAGGCCATCCTCATCGTCGTGGCCGACCACGGCTACTCGTTCGACACGAACGTCGCCAGCCGCCGGCTGGTGAGGGAGGGCAACATCGAGGAGATCGCTCCCGTGCCCTTCTTCGTCAAGACACCGGGGCAGACCGAGGGCGCGGTGGACGACAGCCTCGTGCGCAACATCGACATCGTGCCCACGATCGCCGACCTGCTGGACACCGAGGTCTATTGGCGCAACGACGGCTACTCGGCCTTCTCCGACGAGACTCGGGAGCGCGAGGAGGTGGCGATGCCGCGGCGCGACTTCAGCCGCGTGGTGCGCATCGGGCGCGACGACCTGGAGGCCGCCCGGGAAGAAATGCGGCGCCGGCGCGCCGCCAAGTTCGGTACCGGTGCCGAGAGCCAACGGGCCTTCGGCGATCCGTGGGCCTCGGCGTACCGCATCGGCCCCCACCAGGAGCTGCTCGGGCGCCGTGTGCGGAGCGTGGAGCGATCGAGCCCCGTGCGCGCAAAGGTGGCCAACGCGGAGCTGCTGCAGGATGTCGACCCGACGGGGCCGCTCCTGCCCACCAGGGTGGCCGGACGCCTGAAGGGCGGCATCCGCGGGCGCCAGCGCGACCTGGCGCTCGCCTTGAACGGGCGCATCGCCGCGGTGGGCCGGAGCTTTCGCCTGCGCGGCCGCTCGGTCGAGTTCTTCTCGCTGATGGTGCCGAACTCAGCGCTCCGCGCGGGGAGCAACGAGGTGGAGCTGCTCGAGGTGCGCCCGGGTGGGGCGCTCGTCCTGCTGTCTCGATCTAAGGATTGATCCGGTTGGGCAGCGCGCTCGGATCGCGGTCGATCGCCACGCGCTCACGGCTTGTGTCGATGAAGAAGCAGAAGTAGCGCCGCTCGTCGTCGCGGCGGATGCAGGTGCGGAAGTAGTCCTCGCTCAGCCGGGCCGTCTGCGCCGTGTCCTGGTTGCGGATCAGCTCGGTGTTCCCACTGCGCTCGATGTAGTGGATGAGGGCGAACGCCGCGCGCTCGGTGTCCTCGGTCTCTGACACCACCACCGGGCGTGCCGACAGGCCCGCGGCGAGGATGCCGAGCACGCCGGCCATCAGCAGCCCGGTGCCGATCCGGTCGGAGAGGACCTCGAACTGGGCCTTGGCGGGCGCCGAGGGGTCGGCGGCCGGGCGGCGTTTCCATAGGCGCCGGGCGAGCCAGGGCCCGACCGCACCGATCAGGATCAGGTTGGCGAACGTGGCGATCAGGAACCCGGGGATCAGGTCCACGCCGGTACGGACCGGCGGCAGCTTGTGCAGCAGAATGCCGTCGAGCAGGGTGATCGCCACGAAGGACGGCCACATCCAGGCCCCACGCAGGCGCCAGCGCATCCGGGCCGGCCAGAAGCGCTGTTCTGAGTCCACGCACCGGAGAGTAGCCTTGAGCGCATGCCCGAGCTTTGGGTCAGCCAACTGGCCAGAATCCCCTACCTGGAGGCCTTCGAGCTCCAGCGGGAACTGCATGCGCGGCGCCTGGCCGGTGATCTGCCCGACCTGCTGCTGGTGCTCGAGCATCCGCCCGTTTACACCAAGGGCCGGCGCAGCGAGGCCGCCGACCTCCCCATGGGCGAGAGCTGGTACCGGTCCCAGGGCATAGAGGTCTGTGACACCGACCGCGGGGGCCGCGTGACCTACCACGGCCCGGGGCAGCTGGTGGCCTATCCGATCATGGCCGTTGAGCGCGTGGCCGACTTCGTGCACGTGATGGAGCGCGCCGTGGTGTCCGCGCTGGCCGACGAGGGGGTGACCGCCGAGCCGCGAGACACACCCTTCACCGGCGTCTGGGCCGGCGAGCGCAAGATCGGCTCGATCGGCGTGCGGGTGCGCGACGGTGTCTCCATGCACGGACTGGCGGTGAACGTCGACAACGACCTCCAGCCCTTCGAGTGGATCGTGCCCTGCGGGATCGACCATGTGCGCGTGACCTCGCTGTCCGCCCTGACCGGGCGCGCGCCCTCCCTGCCCTGCTTTCGCAAGCGGTTGGCCTACCGCTTCGCCCAGGCGTTCGACATGCGTCAGCGGCTGGTTTCGCTCGACCGGCTGCTCGAGCGTGAGCGAGTGGCGGCATGAGCACCCGCTCGCGCTCAAATCCCGGCGGTGCTCGCGTGCTCGACATGGGCGAGGTGCGCCCGTTCCGCGACCGCAAGCCGGAATGGTTCAAGCGCCCGGCGCCGGGCAGCGCGCGCTATCGCGAGCTGCGAGGGATGATCGAGGGGCAGGACCTGCATACCGTCTGCCAGGAAGCCGCCTGTCCCAATATCGGCGACTGCTGGGAACGGGGCACCGCCACGTTCATGATCCTCGGCGACACCTGCACGCGACGCTGCGGATTCTGCAACGTCAAGACCGGCAAGCCGACTCATAACGACCCGCTCGAGCCACTGCGCGTGGCTCAGTCGGTCAAGAAGATGGGCCTTCGCCACGCGGTGATCACGAGCGTCGACCGCGACGACCTGCCCGACCTCGGATCGTCCGCCTTCGTGGGTGTGATCAGGTCGGTACGGCGCTTTGCGCCAGGCTGCAAGGTGGAGGTGCTCACGCCTGACTTCCGCGGCGAGGAGATGCCGCTGGCGCGCGTGATCGCCGAGCGCCCCGATGTGTTCAACCACAACGTGGAGACCGTGCCTCGGCTCTATCCGCTCGCGCGACGCGGGTCGCGCTTCCTGCGCTCCTGCCGCGTGCTGCTCAATGCGAAGGAGCTGGGCGGCGGCGAGGTCGTGACGAAGTCGGGGCTCATGACCGGACTGGGCGAGACCAGGGAAGAGCTGATCGAGACCTTCGGCATCCTGCGCGACCACGGCGTTCAGGTGCTGACCGTCGGGCAATACCTGCGTCCCACGCGCGATCACCTGCCCGTGGTGCGCTACTGGCATCCTGAGGAGTTCGCCGAGCTCGAGCGCGAGGCGTACGCCCTCGGCTTCGAGTCGGTGGCCGCCGGGCCGCTCGTGCGCTCGAGCTACCACGCCGAAGAAACGCTCGCGCAGGCTGCATCCAAGGCATGACGCCGCCGCGCCGGGCGTTGGTTGCCTGCGCGCTCGCCCTTGCCGGCGTGGCCATGCTGGCGGCTCTGCTCCTCCTGCCGCGCGACGGCGCCGCCCGCACCGATCGCTGGCAGGCTCTGCGCGACGCGCCGCTCGAGCGCACCGAGGTGGCCGCTGTGCGCATCGGGCGTTTCGTCTATGTCGTGGGCGGCTTCGAGAGCACGGGCTCGGCCACCACGGCGGCGGTCGAGCGCTACGACCTGCGGCGCGACCGCTGGAAGCGGCTACGCGACATGCCCCTGGCGCTCAATCACACGACAGCGGTGGCCTACCGCGGCCGGGTTTACGTCCACGGTGGCTATGCCAGCGGCCTGGAGCAGCCGACCCGCGCGCTCCTGCGCTACGACCCGCAGCGCGATCGGTGGCGGCGCCTGGCCGCGTCGGCCGTGCCACGCGCGGCGCACGCGGCGGCGGTGATCGATGACCACCTCTACGTGGCGGCGGGGGCCAACGACTCAGGCTCGCTGCGTTCGCTGGAGGTGTACAGCTTCGCGAGCGACCGCTGGACGAGTGGACCGCGCCTGCGGGGGCCGGCCCGCAACCACACCGGCGGAGTGGCGTCGGGCGGGCGCTTCTACGTCGTGGCGGGCCGTGAAGCCGCCAATCTTTCCGCGGTGGAGCGCTACGACCCCCGGCGGCGCCACTGGAGCAGGTTGCCACCGCTGCGCACGGCTCGTGGCGGGATCGCCGCGGTTCGGCTGGGCGACGGGCGCATCGTGGTCTTCGGCGGCGAGCAGCTCACGCCGGGGGGCACCACGATCGCCTCGGTCGAGCTGTTCGATCCGCGCCGCGGGCGCTGGCAGGCGCTGCCCGACATGCGCACTCCACGCCACGGCCTCGGCGGAGTGGCCCTCGGGCGCAGGGTCTACGCGATCGAGGGTGGACCGTCGCCCGGGCTCTTCTTCTCCCGGGCGATCGAGTTCCTCGACGTGCCGCCCCGGGACTGAGCGCGATGTTTCCCCTGAAGGACGACATCCCGACGCGGCGATTTCCCGTGGTCACCGTGGCCATCATCGGGATCTGCTGCGCGGTCTACTTCCTCTTCGAGCAGGGCCTGTGGTCGTTGGGGGTGACCGGCGACGAGCGGGTGCTCGAGTTCGGCGCAATTCCCTACGAGATCACCAATCCCGGGAGCGACTGCGGGTTCACGGCCGACGGCTCGGTGCGCTGCGAGGGGCAGCCCGAGGTGGGGGACGCCCGGGCGCCGGAGCAGGCGGCCTGGTACGTCACGGTGTTCACCTCGATGTTCATGCACGGGTCCCTGGTCCACCTGGGCGGCAACATGCTGTTCCTCTGGATCTTCGGGAACAACATCGAGGACTCGATGGGTCGAGGGCGTTACGTGATCTTCTACCTCCTGGGAGGCGTGGCCGCGCTCATGCTGCAGGTGGTGACCGATCCGTCGTCCACCATTCCCACCGTGGGCGCGAGCGGAGCGATCGCGGCGGTGCTCGGCGGCTACGCCGTGCTCTACCCGCGCGCGCGGGTGATCACGCTCATCTTCATCATCATCATCTTCACCGTGATCCAGTTGCCCGCCCTCCTCGTGCTCGGGCTATGGGTGCTGATGCAGCTGTTGCCGGCGTTCAGCGACCCGATCGGAGATGGAGGCGGTGGCGTGGCGTATTTCGCCCACATCGGCGGCTTCCTGTTCGGGATGCTGTTGATCAAGCTCTTCGCCAACAACGTTCACGAGGACTACGAGGCGGCCCACCGGATGCCGGTCTACTGATGGCGCGCACCCTCGTTCTCATCGCCAGCCTGGGCATCATCGGCCTGCTGGCCTACCTCACCGCCAGGGTCGCGCTGCGCGACGGCATCGACATCCTGGTGGTCCTGTCCCTGATCGTGCTTGCCCTGCTCGGCTTCGGAGTCGTGGGCGCGCTGACCTCCACGCCGCCCGATGGCTGAGAGGGCACGACGCCGGCGGGCGCGGCGACGCAGGCGCATGTCCGGTCTCCTCGCCGCGATCGCCCTCCTCGCCGCACCGCTCGCGGTGGGCGCCGCGGCGTACGTCGCCTTTGCCTCCAACGAGGACCCCGTCGCCTACCCGGCGCTCCCGCTGGCGGTCGGCTCTCCGCCGGCTGCGTCGGGCTCCCAGCAGCCGCCCGGCTCGGAGCTTCCCGATTCGGAGTCGCTCGATCCGCAGCCCTTGATCGACGGCGAGCCGGTGCCGTCCATCCCCCTCAGCGGAGTCGACGCCTTTGCCATCGACCTGCGCAAGCCGCCGCGAGCCGGGCTCGTGTTCGACGTGGACAGCGGCGAGGTGCTCTGGCGCCGGCGGCCGCTGAAGGTGGTCTCGATCGCCAGCCTGACGAAGATCATGACCGCGCTCGTGGCGGTCGACCGCAGCAAGCCCGACGACGCCGTGCGCATCACTCCCGCCGCGCTGAACTACGAGGGCTCGGCGATCGGGCTGCTGCCCAAGGGCAGGCGCGTGCGCCTGGAGACGCTGCTGAACGGCCTGCTGATCGTGTCCGGCAACGACGCGGCGATCGCCCTCGCGGTGCATGTGTCCGGAAGCGAGCGGCGCTTCGTGCGGCTGATGAATCGCCGAGCGCGCGAGTGGGGGCTCTCCTGCACGACCTTCGCGTCGTCCCACGGCCTGGAGGACGGCAACCGCTCCTGCGCGCACGACCTGGCCGTGCTCACCCGGCTGGCGATGGACGAGCCCCGCATCCGGCGGATCGCCCGCCGCCGCCAAGTGGCCTTCCACTTCCCGATCAAGGGAGGCAAGCTCTACCTCACCGGCCACAACCCTCTGATGCGCCAGGGCTACCCGGGCGCGATGGGGCTCAAGACCGGCTACACCAACAGCGCCGGGCGCTGCTTCGTGGGAGTGGCGCGCCGCGATGGCCGCCGCCTCGGCGTGGTGCTGCTGAACTCACCCGACCCGGCCATACAAGCGCCCAAGCTGCTGGACGCGGGCTTCGCGCAGGGCTGAGGATGAACGGAACCATCATCCGCTGCTGAGCGCGGGACGAGATGGAGCCAGCCGGGCTCGAACCGGCGACCTCCGGCTTGCAAAGCCGGCGCTCTCCCAACTGAGCTATGGCCCCAGACCACTGATCTTACGTAACCCGGATAACTCAGATACGCGTGTACTTCTCTGCAAACCGGATGCCGGCATTCTGATTGTTAAGCGGCGTGGCGAAGCGCAATGTGAGGTTGTTCATGCCATTCCCCAGCTCAGCCGCCGGCACGTAGAAGCATCGGTCGAGGACGCAATCCCATACCGCGAGCCAGTCGATCATGGCTGCCGTGTATCGCTTTGTGGCTTTGACCTTGCCGTTGGTGAGGGAGTGGGAGCTAGCCCAACAGGTAAGGATTCTCCCGTCCGATCGCCCGTGCTTCACCTGCACGCGCTCGAGGCTCCCATCCGGTCGGCACAGGATCAGGTCGTAGTCCCAGTCCTCGCCGTAGGGGAACGCGATCTTGTAGCCGCGGGCACGTAGGTCCGCGGCGATCCTGAGCTCGGCGAGGTCGCCCTTGGCCTTCCTGTTCAGTGCGACGCACACGCATGCGCGACGCTATGGGAAGGCGTGTGACAGCAGGGTTACGAGGGTGACGATCGGGGAAGCCAGGACTGGGAATGACCGACCAGAGCAGCGACGAGACCGAGGAAGCCACCCCCTCCGGCGTCGAGGACACGGAGAAGGGCGGGCCCGGTGAGGAGGAGCGTGGGGGCCCGCACGCCGAGGCGGAGGGGCACGGCGAGCCCGACAAGTCGCCCAAGCAGACCGAGGAGCACGACCAGCCGCAACGGGCCGAGGTGTCCAACTACGAGATCGTCTCCCATGGGTTCGGTGAGGCGGCAGAGAGGCTTGGGCTGGCAGACGACGTGGCCGCGGTGCTGCGCTCCTCCTACCGCGAGGTGCAGGTGCAGGTGCCGGTCAAGCTGCAGGAGGACGGCAAGATCCACGTGTTCTCGGGATACCGGGTCCAGCACAACGGCGCTCGCGGGCCGTACAAGGGCGGAATCCGCTACCACCCCGAGGTCGACCTGGACGAGGTGCGCGCGCTCGCCGAGCTGATGACCTGGAAGACCGCCGTTGTGAGCATCCCGTTCGGCGGCGCCAAGGGCGGCGTGAACGTCGATCCGAAGAAGCTCGAGCCCCGCGAGCTACAGAGCGTCACCCGCTCCTTCATGGACAAGATCGAGAAGGTGCTCGGTCCCACTCGCGACATCCCGGCGCCCGATGTGGGCACCGACGCCCAGGTGATGGCCTGGATGATGGACGAGTACGGCAAGCTGCACGGCCACACCCCGGCGTGCGTAACCGGCAAGCCGATTGCCCTCGAGGGCTCCCCCGGTCGCGAGGCCGCCACCGGCCGCGGGGTGGTCCACATGTTCCGTGAGGCCGCACCGTTGCTCGACCTCACCCCCTCCGACACCCGGTTCGTGGTGCAGGGCTTCGGCAACGTCGGGTCATGGGCCGCGCGGCTCATGGAGGAGCTCGACGCCAAGATGATCGGTGCCTCCGACGCCAGCGGCGCCATCCGCAATGACGACGGCATCGACGCCCAGGCCCTGGTCGACCACGTGCACGAGGGCGGCGCTCTTGCCGAGTTCGACGGCGTCGACGCGATCGATCCCGACGAGCTGCTCGAGATCGAGTGCGACGTCTTCATCCCCGCGGCGCTCGGAGGAATGCTTCACAAGCAGAATGCCGATCGCCTCCGGGCCCGCATGGTCGTTGAGGGCGCCAACAGTCCCACCACACCCGCGGCGGACGAGATCCTGCGCGACAACGACATCCTCGTGGTGCCCGATGTGATGGCCAATGCGGGCGGAGTGGTCGTGTCCTACTTCGAATGGGTGCAGAACCTGCAGCATCTGCGCTGGGAGGAACGCGAGGTCAATGAGCGTCTGCGGCGCACCATGCGAAAGGCATTTCGTGAGGTCTCGGAGCGCGCAGACACGGATCAGGTCTCCCTGCGCACGGCGGCCTACGAGCTGGGTATCGAACGCGTGGTGGAGGCCTCCCGCACGCGCGGCTACATCGACTGACCGCGCCGGCGCCTAAACAAGCGTTTAGCCCGGCGTGACGGATTTCATGCCGCAGCCGGTTTGCGCCGAAACCCCCTTTACGACGGCATGGAGGGTTCCGTCGAGTCAAGCGGCACGGGACGCCGCTGAGTTGCATAAGCGGGGATCGCCGGGGCGGGCGATCCCCGCCGCAACTCGTTCGGCGGCGACCCGTGTCCGCGACCCTCACTTCCCCGTGGGGCTAGTCGAAGTCGAAGTCGCGCGGAGGCTTCTGCTCGAACCAGAGCCGGTCGTGCTCCGGAGTCTCCTGGAGGAAGTCCGGCGTGTCCTGCAGGACGTCTTCGTCCTCCTCCTTTTCGCCCTCGTCGCCTTCCTCGCCCTCTGAAGGGCGCTCATCCGCGAACAGCTCGTCGACCTCTTCGTCCGGGGCCTCGAATCCGCGTGGCGGGGTGTCGGCGGCCGGTACCGAGGGCTCCTCGTGGCTCGCCGCGTCGTAGGGGGCTTCGACCGGAGGAGGCTCGGGCTCGGGCTCGGTCGCGACGGGCTCAGGCGCGGGCTCGGGCGGCAGCGGCTCGGGCACCGCGTCGGCCTCCGGCTCCGCTTGCGGCGGCTCCGGCTCGACCTGGGGCTCCTCGACGGCAGTCGGAGGCGCGGCATCGATCGCCGGATCGGTGTGCGCCTCGGCCTCCGCCTCGGTGGAAGGCTCCGCGGCCTGGCTCTCGCCGGCCGGCTCGTCGGCCGCATCCGGACTCGCTTCGGCAGCCGCGGACTCGCCCGCTCCGTTTGTGTCTTGCGCTTGCGCGGGAGCCACCTCACGGCGTGCCGGCCCAAGCGCCTCTTCCTCCTGACGCTGGAGCTCATCCTCCGCCGCGCCATGCTTGCGCTTGAGGTCGAGATGCTCCCGGATCGCATCGTCGAGAATGCCCATCGAGCGGAAGCCTATCGAGGCGTGCAGGACGGCTTCCGGCCGGCTTTCGGCCGCGTCGCGCCGGGCCGGCGGCGTCGCGACCGCAAGCCCACCGCGGGCCAGACTACGGCCTCCCCAAGGCCCGGCCGACGGGTCAGACGGCGCTACCATGAACGAGCCACGGGGCTATAGCTCAGTTGGGAGAGCGCCTGGATCGCACCCAGGAGGTCGGGGGTTCGAGTCCCCCTAGCTCCATCGCACCGCGTGGTTGCTTCGCGCTTCTCCTTTCACGCGATCGACCGGAACCGCTGGCATCCGGCTTCGTGTGTCAAGTCATCTCCAGCGCTCACCCCGCCTAAGCGACGACGAACGTGTAGTCGCGCTCGATCCGGCCGCTCGCGGTGAGGACGAGGAAGACGAGCCCGACTGCGACCGTCTCGCCGTCCTGGCCGACCGCCTCCCAGTGGAACTTGACGACGTCGCCAAGTCGCTCGGCGTCGTCGCGCCCCCGGAAGCTGAGCCCTTCGGAGCCGACCCAGTGCTCGTAGGAGCTCGCCGCGCGAGCCTGTATTTCCTCGTATCCCCGTGCCTCGAGGTTCGCCGTTATCGCGAGCCCGGGTCGCGCCGCGATCTCTCGGATCTCCTGCGGCGGCTGGAGGATGTGCCTCCCGTCCTCCGTCCAGAGCTCGGCGATCATCCGCCGGCGCCGGTCGGCATCGGGCTCGTTCCAGAGCGCGAGGTACTTCTCCGCCAGCTCGGCCGCGCTCCGGGACGAGATTTCGACGAAAGCCTGTGTGTCGGTCATCGGTTACCTCCGTTGATCGTCTGGTTGCTTCGCCGTCAACGGTCCCGGAGGAAGGGCCGCGCGTCCATTACCTCTTGTGTAACGCCCCCGCTAACTTCAATCGGGTGGTCGTCCAGACCGAGCAGGAGCCCCAGACCGCGGGCGAGTTGATCCGCTTCTGGCGCAGGCGACGCCGCCTCAGCCAACTCGAGCTGTCCCTGGACGCGAACGTCTCGACCAAGCACCTGAGCTTCGTCGAGACCGGCCGGTCCAGCCCGAGTCGCCAGCTCCTCGTCCACCTCGCCCAGCAGCTCGACTTACCGATCGCCGAGCGCAACCGCCTGCTGCTCGCAGGGGGCTTCGCTCCTCCCTATCTGGAGCAGCCCTACGACGGCGAGGTCATGCAGCCCCTGCGGGAGTCGCTGAGCAGGCTGCTGGAGGCGTACGAGCCGAACCCGGCACTGATCGTCGATGGGCTCTGGAACCTGATCGAGGCGAATCGCGCAGCGTCGCTCCTCTGGGACGGGGTCGACCCCGAGCTCCTCGAGCCACCGATCAACATGCTCCGGCTCGGCGTCCACCCGGGCGGCCTGCCGCGGATCTCGTCGATGACCGCCGCTTGTAACGCGCCGCTGATTCACCGGCTGAAGCGGAGGAGCCGCGAGGATGCCGATCCGGCACTCGGCCACCTGATCGAGGAGGTCGAGTCCTATCTCCCGGACGATCCGCCGGGCGGCCACGCGACCCAGCCCGTGGTCTCACTGGACCTGCGTACTCCCCTCGGCGAGGTCAGCCTCTTCACCGTGATCGCCACCCTCGGGGCACCGCTGGAGGTGACGGCGGCAAGCCTCGCGATCGAGACCTTCGTACCGATGGACGCAAGAAGCGCAGCGCGGCTTGGCGAACTCGGTGGAAAATCGCGAGGAGAATAACCGCCGGCCCTCGATTAGGGTGCCGCCGACGTCTGATCCCGTGCCACCGGACGCGCTCCGTCGCCCACCGGATCCGACGCGCGTTCCTGGGCCTCGTCGACGAGCGTGCTGACGGAGTCGCGGACAGACTGCTTGTGCAGCAGCGCGAGCCTGGATGCCCGCTCGGCATCGTGGTCGCGAAGCGCGGCCATGATGCCCTCGTGCTCGCGTTGGGAGGTGGCGAGTCGCCCGGGGACCATCCGGAACACCCGCTGGAAGCCGGAGTGGCGTTGCCAGATGTCCATCGTCAGCTCGCGCAGCATGTCGTTGCCGCAGCTGGCCACGATCGTGCGGTGGAACTCGAGATTGAGGTCGGAGAACGTCGGGCCGTCCCGTGAATCGACGGCCGTCTGCAAATTGATCATGAGTAGGTCGAGCTGGGCCAGCTCGACATCGGTGATGCGCTCGGCTGCCAGCCCCGTCGCGATGCTCTCCAGGTGCGAGCGGATGAAGTAGGTCTCCTCGACCTCCTTGGCCGTGAGCGTGGTAACTCTCGCTCCGCGGTACGGAGCGGTTTCGACCAGGCCGTCTCCCTCGAGCATGCGCAGCGCCTCGCGGACGGGGATGTCGCTGGCGCGGTACTGATTCGCCACGTCGCGCATCACCAAGTGCGTGCCCGGCACGATGTCGTTGGACAGAATCCGCTCACGGAGGGCGAAGTAGATCGCGTGCGATTTCAGATGGGTCATGGACCGCGTTTCCTCTCTTGAGACTGCGGGTAAGAAACGACGGAGGCCAGAACATATCTGATATGTCCGACCTGGTCCCGGGACTGACCGAAGGAGCTGTCATGAAGAGGGTCTGGGCACTCGTAGCGACACTGGCGTTGGGGCTGGCGCTCGCGGCGTGCGGCGAGGATGACGACTCGGGCGGGAGCTCGGAAGCCGGAGGTGGCGGCAACATCCGGGTCGCTCTCGGCGACATCGAGTCGGTCGAGACGCTCGCCCTCTTCATCGCCATGGAGCGGGTGCGCAAGCGGGGCACCGACGTCGAAGTGATCGAGCTCGCCGACGAGGACCTCGCCAACCAGGCCGTGGTCGGCGGGCAGGCCGATGTGGGTCTCGGCGCGCCCTACGGCCTGATCCAGGGCTCCGGCGCTCCGCTTCGGATCGTCTGCCAGCTCCAGCGCATTCGCTTCTTCCCCGTGGTCGACAAGGCCGCCTATCCCGACTGGCAGTCGCTGGACGGCGAGACCTTCGGCGTGCACTCCCGAGGCTCGACGTCCGAGGCGCTCGCCCGGATCATCGAGGAGGAGGAGGGCATCAACTTCGGCGAGATCAGCCTACGTGCCGGGCGCCGAGGTGCGCGCGACCGCGCTGCTGCGCGGGAACCTCAAGGCCGCCATGCTCGACATTCCGACCAAGAACTTCGTGATGTCCGAGGCGCCGGGCAAGTTCCATTCCCTCCCGACGCCCGAGACCGAGGCGAGCGACGAGGTGATCTTCGGCAACACCACGTGGATGGAGGAGAATCAGGAGTCCGTCCAGGTCCTGCTCGAGGAGATCCTCAAGGTCTGGCAATCCATGGTCGAGAACCCCGAGTTCGTCGTGGAGGAGAGGGAGCGGCTCGGGCTGCTGCCCGACCTGCCGGCCGAGCTCGAGAAGGAGCTGCTGCCCTACTACGAGCAGGCTGCCGAGGAGGGTCTGTTCACCGAGGACTGCGGCGGCGAGCCGGCCGCCAAGGAGGACTTCGTGTTCTACGGGGAGGCCGGCCAGCTCGAGGGTGACCCGGCGGACCTCAACGTCGAGGACTTCTGGACCCTCGAGCCGTCCGAGAGCGCGCTGAGCGCGGTCGAGAAATCGGGCAACTGACGGTGGCCACGTCGGTCCGGATCCGGGCCGGCCGCGCTACGGCCGGCCGCGCGTCGGCTCGGCTGAGCAGCCCCTGGCTGCTGCGCGCCGCGTCGATCCTGTTCGTGCTCGGACTGTGGCAGTGGGCCGGGAGCATCCCGGTGAACATCGCCTTTCCCACGTGCACCGCGACGCTGGCCGCCTTCTGGGAGATGCTGGTCGACGGCACGTTCGCCGAGGCGTACGCCGAGACGGCCGGTCCCCTCATCGTCGGCGTGCTGCTCACCGCAGTCGGCGGCGTGTTCGCCGGTCTGGTCATGGGCCTCTCCCCCCGGGCCGAGTGGCTGGGACTGCCCGTGTTCATCGTGCTGCAGGCGTCGCCGTCGGCCGCGATCGTCCCGCTGATCACGTTCGTCTACGGCATCGGCTTCACCGCCAAGGTGTTCGCGGTGGTGCTGCTCAGCGCACCCGTGATAGTGCTCAACTCCTACCGCGGCATCGCAAACACCCCGCGGTCGCTGCTGGAGATGAGTAACGCGTTCCTGGCGAGCCGCTGGCAACGGATCTGGAAGGTGGTCATCCCGGCAGGCAGCGGGGTGATCTTCGCCGGGTTGCGGCTCGGCCTCGCGCAGGGCTTCACCGGGGTCGTCCTCGCCGAGCTCATCATCACCCCGACCGGCATCGGCGACCTGATCACCTACAACCGGTCGGTCGCCGACTATCCCGCGATGTTCGCGGCCATCCTCTCCATCATCCTGGTCGCGAGCGTCAGCGTGACGCTGCTTCAGAACCTTGAGCGGCGCCTCTTCCGTCCCGAGTTGAGGCCGGCATGACCGAGAGCGCGGGCATCACCTCGGAGCCCGGTGTGGGCGCCCGGGCGGAGAACGGGCGGGAGCCCGCCGTCCGCATCGTCGACCTCGTCAAGGAGTTCCCCGGCGGGGTCCGCGCCCTGGGTGGCCTCACCTTCGACGTGCCCAAAGGGGAGCTCACCAGCATCATCGGCCCCAGCGGGTGCGGCAAGACCACGACGCTGAAGATCATCGCCGGACTGCTCGACGCGACGTCGGGGCGGGTCGAGGTCGACGGCGCCCCCGTCACGGGGCCCGGGCCGGACCGGGCGTTCGTTTTCCAGGATTTTGCCCTCATGCCGTGGGCCACCGTGCTGCGCAACGTCGCTTTCGGCCTGGAGCTGCGCGGCGTGTCCCGCAAGGAGCGCGAGGAGACCGCGCGCGCGTACGTCGACAAGGTGGGGCTGTCGGGCTTCGAGGATTCCTACCCCCACCAGCTTTCCGGCGGGATGCGGCAACGCGTCGGCCTCGCTCGAGCCCTCGCGGTGGACGCCGACATCCTGCTGATGGACGAGCCCTTCGCGTCGGTCGACGAGCAGATCCGCCGCCAATTTCAAGAGGACCTGCTGCGGCTGCTCAGCGACGAGCGCAAGACCGTGATCTTCGTGACGCATTCGATCGAGGAGGCCGTCTACGTCTCCGACCAGGTCGTCATCTTGACCCGCGGACCGTCGAGCGTGTCGAAGGTCGTCCGCCCGGGTGTGGACCACAGCGGCGACCCCGACGAAATCCGGCGAAACCCCGCTTACCTCGACTGGGTCGAGCAGATCTGGCACGAGCTCCGCAGCTACCTGGAGAGGTGACGTGGAGCTTCGCGGTCACCGAATTCCGATGGCGTTCTCGCTGCTGGTGTGGTTCGCCATATGGGAGGTCGTCGGACGGCTCGACCTGGTGTCACTCCTCCCGCCGTTCACCGAGGTGATCGCAGCCTTCCCCGAGGTCGTGTCGTCGGAGACATTCGCCGACGCCGCTTGGATCACCCTGCAGGCGTTCCTGATCGGGATGGGCCTGTCCTTCGTCGTCGGCATCGGCGTCGGGCATCCTGATGGGCACCAGCCGCGCGGTTGGGTCGGTGATGGGGATGTGGGTGAACATCTTCGAGAGCTCGCCGCTGACCGCCGTGGTGCCCGCGCTCATGGCGCTGCTCGGCTTCGGACTGCCGACGATGATCGTCACCGTGTTCCTTTTCTCGGTCTGGGTGATCGCGCTCGACACCCAAGTCGGCGTGGAGCGGGTCAACCCCTCGCTGCTCGAGATGGGTCGGTCCTTCGGCGCCACGAAGCGGGTGTTGTACTCCCAGATCGTCCTGCGGGCGGCTCTGCCCGAGCTGCTTACCGGCATCCGCCTCGGGCTGATCCGCGGGCTGAAGGGCGTCGTCATCGGCCAGCTGCTGATCGCCGTGGTCGGCGTCGGCTACCTGTTCGAGCTGTACTCCCGGAACTTCCTGATGCCGGAGTTCTGGGCACTGCTCATCATCGTGTTCACGTTTGCCTTCATCGCCTCGGAGGCGGTCGCTTACTTCGAACGAAAGGTGGCGTTCTATGCATCCAGCCGGTGACCGGGCGACCGGCTACGCCATCGCGGCACCCGCCATCACCACCGTCGCCGTCGCGGGCACGGATGCGGTCTTCCCGGTCGCTCGGGTGTTCTGCGTAGGGCGCAACTACGCCGAGCACTCGATCGAGATGGGTCACGACCCGGACCGCGAGCCCCCGTTCTTCTTCATGAAGCCGGCCGACGCAGTCGTGCCGCCGGGCACGCTGCCGTTTCCCACTCAGACGCGCGACCTGCACCACGAGATCGAGCTGGTGGTCGCGCTCGGCGAGGGCGGGCGGGACATCTCTGCGGAGCGGGCGCTCGACCACGTCTTCGGGTACGCGGTGGGGCTGGACATGACGCGTCGGGACCTGCAGACCGCAGGCAAAGAAGGCCGGCCGGCCGTGGGACATGGCCAAGGGCTTCGACCAGTCCGCGCCCACCGGCTCGATACGGACGGTCGAGGACATCGGCCACCCGACGCGGGGAGCGGTCTGGCTTCGCATCAACGGGGAGCCGCGCCAGGAGGGCGACCTCGACCAGCAGATCTGGACGGTGCCCGAGACGATCAGCTACCTGAGCACGCTGGTCACCCTGCGTCCTGGCGACCTGATCATGACGGGGACGCCCAAGGGGGTCGGCCGGGTCGAGCCGGGCGACCATCTCGACGGTCAAATCGATGGTGTAGGCGACGTGAGCGTCAGCTACGACTCCTGAGGATCGCCATCGAGCGGGAAGCCATGAGCCGAGCGCGTGTCACTCGCGCCGCAGCCGGTAGAAGCGCGGGTCGGCGTTCCTTATGTAGGGGGAGTCGTGTCGCAAGAGCAGCGCCCCGGACGCCGTCAGGCGTTCTCAGCGGCGCTCGCCAACCACGAGCAGGTACTCGCGCATGTGGGCGATCTCGCCGTTCGCGCGGTAGTTCGACTCGAAGAACTCGATCCACGCCCGCCGCAGCTCCTCGTAGGCCACCGCCGCTCCTCCCTTCTCCGCCTAGTTGTCACAAGCGCCTCGGCTCATCCCAGCGGCTCGAGCCTGAGCACAGGGATGTCGCGGTTCGCCGCCCAGCGGCGGTAATGGGTGAAGCCGGGATAGATCTCCTCGCCGCGGTGATAGGCGTGCTCGCGCTCGCTGCCCTTCAGCTCGCGGGCCACGACCTCGCGGCTGATGCCGTGGACGGTGATCGTCGCGTTCGGATTCGCGCGCAGGTTGTGATACCAGCCAGGGTTGCGGGGGCGGCCGAAGTTCGACGCGATCAGGAGCGTGTCATCCCCATTGGGGAGCCCGAGCACGGGCAGCGTGGAGGATCTCCCCGTCTTGGCGCCAGTAGTGGTCAGCATCGTGATCTCGACTCCGGCGAGGAACGACGACGCGGTGATCGCGCCACCGGTGAGGCGGTAGATGAGCCGATCGAGGGGCTGCTGGATCACTCCGTAGATCTTCGCCATCGGGCGCGTCGCGGCCGTCCTCCGCACGAGCCGGTGGAACGGGCCGGACTGCCGGTAACTCTCCATGAACCTCAAGATAGCAAAAGCAACTTTCCGTTGCATATAGAGGCCAAGGGGTCCCGCCCGCGGAAAGGAATCCGTGGTCGCGGAGTCCTTGAGGTCGAATCGATCTCATGCCGACGGGAGGATCGTGTTACGCCGAAACCGCAACCGCTTCGCCCCGAGTCCCAGGGCGGGGTTGGTACACGCCGCGTTCAGTGTGGTGGGCCTCCCGCCGAGCTAGTTCCCGAGTAGATGACCGGCATCCTGCTTGTCCACGGGGCCTGGCACGGCACGTGGTGCTGGAACGACTTCGCCGCCCGGCTGTCCGAAATCGGCCACGACGTCCGGACGGTGCGGCTGCGCGGCCACGACCCGGCCCCTGGGCGTATCCGGCATCGGATCCACCACTACCTCGACGACGTTCGACGCGCGGCGGCGCAGTTCCCCGTGCCCCCCGTCCTGGTCGGGCACTCGATGGGCGGGCTGCTCGCACAGAAGCATCTGGATGGCGTGCGTCGTGCAGGGAGCGGTGCTCATGGCGTCGATCCCGCCATCAGGGGCGGGCCGAGCGGCCGTCCGGCTGGGGGTTCGCCACCCCGTGGCGATGCTGAAGGCGATCCTCCAGCTGCGCCTGCGTCCGCTTGTGGCGACACCCGCGCTCGTCCGCGAGCTGTTCTTCACCCCCGACACGACCGAGGACGTGGTCAACGACTGCCATGCTCGTGTGCAGGACGAGTCCTTCCTGGCCTTCGTGGACATGCTGGTCTTCGTGCGAGCGCATCCGGCCCGGGCCGGCGTGCCGGTGCTGGTCCTAGGCGCCGAGCGGGACGGGATCATCTCGGTGGAGGAGGTGCACCGAACCGCTCGCGCGTATGGCACCCAGGCGGAGATCTTTCCCGGCATGGGCCACAACATGATGCTCGAGGCAGGCTGGCAACGGGTGGTGGACCGGGTGGACGCCTGGGTCCGGCGCACCGCGTCATGACGGCATCGCCGTCGGACTATCGTTGACTGCCGGAGCGGTATGACCACGGACGCCCACACCATGGCCGACCGCCTCGCCGAGGGGCAAGACGCGCTCGCTCGCGGTGCCTGGGCCGAGGCCCGCGAGTGCTTCGCGGGAGCCGTGCAGCACGAGGGCTCAGGTGAGGCATGGGAAGGGCTCGGCTGGGCCGGCTACTGGCTCCACGACGCGGCGCTTACCATGCGCTCGCGCGAGCACGCCTATCAGGCCTACCGAGGGAGCGGTGACATGCTGGGCGCGGGTCGCGTCGCCGCCTGGCTGGCCGCCGACCACCTGGAGTTCCGGGGCGACGACGCTGTCGCCAGCGGCTGGCTGGAGCGCTCGCACCGCCTGCTCGATGCCCTCCCCGCTGCAGCCGATCACGGCTGGCTGGCCGTGATCGAGGGCTCGTTCGAGCTGGGTGTGAGAGGAGATCTGAAGCAGGTGATCGAACTCGCCGGCCTGGCGGCGGGGCTCGGGCGGCAGTGCTCGGTGCCGGACCTGGAGGCGATCGGTCTGTCCCTCGAGGGTCTCGCCCTGGTCGGGCAGGCGCGCGTGCCGGAGGGCGTGCGGCGGCTCGACGAGGCGTCCGCGATCGTGACCGGCGAGGAGCTGCAGCTTCCGATCTCGCTGGGCTGGGCGCTCTGCTACGTCATCGCGGCCTGCGAGGGCGTTGGCGATTTCCCCCGTGCGACCCAATGGTGCGAGGTCATGCGGGCCTCGTCCGAGCGCTGGGGCGCGCGCCACTCCCGGGGGGTCTGCCGCAGCGCGTACGGAACGGTCCTCGCCTGCTGCGGCGACTGGAAGGCAGCCGAGACCGAGCTGACCGGGGCCATCGGCGACCTCGAGGCGGCCCGTCCGGGAATGGTGGGCGGCGGACTAGTGCGGCTGGGAGAGCTTCGTGCCCGTCAAGGCCGGCCGGGGGATGCGCGGGAGCTGTTCGAACGCGCCGGAGCCAATCGGCAGGCGGTGCTCGGCCTCGGGGAACTGGCGCTCGACGAGGGAGATGCCGAGGCAGCGGCCGATGCCGCCGAGCGCGTGCTGCGCCGCCTCACCGCGGATAACGTCGTGGGCCGGATGGCTGCCCTCGAGCTGCTCGCCCGCGCGCGCGCCGAGCTAGGGGAGCTGGAGGCATCGGCCGCGGCCTGCGCGGAGCTCGAGCGCGGCGCCAGGGCTATCGGGACCCCCTACCTGGGCGGACGAGCCGAGCTCGTCCGGGCGGAGCTGCTGATGGCCCGTGGCGGATATGGGGAGGCGCGCTGCGCGTGCGAGGACGCGCTCGACCGCTTCGCGGAAGTAGCCGCCCCCTACGACGCGGCGCGCGCGCGACTGGGACTGGCCAGAGCTCTGGCCGCGCTGGGCCGCAACGACGCGGCGGCCACGGAGGCCGCAGGCGCGCGCGCCGATTTTGCGGCCCTCGGGGCCACCCGCGAGGCCCGTCGCGCCGAGGCGCCGCTCCTCGACGGGGCGACGCAGCGCCCGCTCAGCGAGCTGACGCCACGTGAGCTGGAGGTCCTGCGCCTCGTGGCTCAGGGTCTCAGCGACGCCGAGATCGCCGAGCGGCTGGTGCTGAGCCCGCACACCGTCCACCGGCACATGGCAAACACCCGCGCGAAGTTGCGGCTGCCCTCCCGGGCGGCGGCGGTCGCCTACGCCGCGCGCGTCGGGCTGCTCTAGCTGGGCCTGGCCCGTTCGGGCCATCTGCGTCGAATGGCCTTAACGGGTGAAGTCGGCCCGCCCACGCGCTCGTAGGTTCGTCTGGCTCCCATTCCCGCAAAGGAGGCCCCATGAGCGAGGCCGTTGCCATTGAGGCAAGCAGCGAGGCCCTGGTGGACAGGGTTGTGACATCTACGATCGGGCTGTTCGAGCTCGCCGGGCTTTACCTCGGCGACCGGCTCGGCCTGTACCGAGCGCTGCACGACAAGCCGAGCGCTACCAGCGGGGAGCTGGCTCAGGGCACCGGCACGGACGAGCGCTACGTACGCGAGTGGCTCGAGCACCAGGCCGTGAGCGGGCTGCTCAGCTGCGAGGACGAGGAGGCGGCCGCCACCGAGCGACGCTACTCGTTGCCTCCCGGCCATGCCGCAGCACTGATCGATTCCGACGGCCCGGCTTACATCGCTCCACTGGCGCGGCAGGCGCTCGGGATGCTGAGCCCCCTGCGGGAGCTCACCGAGGCCTTCCGAACGGGCGAGGGGGTGCCCTACCCGCAGTACGGGCCTGACACCCGCGAGGGAATCGCCGACCTGAACCGCACCATGTTCATCAACGAGCTGGGCAGCGCCTGGTTCCCTTCGATCGACGACGTCCACGCCCGGCTCGACTCTCCACCCGGCGCCTGTGTCGCGGATCTCGGCTGCGGCAGCGGTTGGTCGAGCATCGCAATCGCGCGCGCCTACCCGCACGCGTTTGTCGACGGCATCGACTCGGACCCCGCCTCGATCGAGGCGGCGCGCGCCAACGCCCGCGCCGAGGGTCTCGATGATCGCGTTCGTTTCTTAGTCAAGGACGCGAGTGACGCAGGGCTGGACGGCGTCTACGACCTGGTGACCATCTTCGAGGCCCTGCACGATATGGGCCGTCCCGTCGACGCCCTCGCCAACGCGCGCCGGCTTCTCGCGAAGAGCGGCACGGCGATCGTCGCCGACGAGCGCGTGGCTGAGCGCTTCGCCGCCCCGGGGGACGACCTCGAACGACTGATGTACGGCTTCAGCGTGATCCACTGCCTTGCGGTCGGTCGCGCCGACCACGAGCAGTCGGCCGCGACCGGCACCGTGATGCGGCCGGCCACCCTTCACGACTACGCCGGCGCGGCGGGCTTCAGCCACTCGGAGGTGCTGCCGATCGAGAACGACTTCTGGCGCTTCTACCGCCTCGATGCCTGAGGGCGCCGGAACGATCCCCGGGCGGTCATGTCGCTCTCCGGCACGCGCCGGCTGCTCGAGCCCGAGCGCCTGTCCGTGCACCTGGAACGTCTGTACCGGGCGGCCTGGGGGCTGTGCGGGTCGGCCCACGATGCCGAGGATCTCGTGCAGGAGACCTACGCACGGGTGCTGGCCCGTCCACGCCTGCTGCGCGCCGGTGACGAGCTGCCGTACCTGCACCGAGTCCTGCGCAACACGTACCTGACCGGCCTGCGCACCGCCGGCCGGCGGCCTCGGACCGTCGAGCTGCCGGTCGACGAGAGCGAGACGTTGCGTTCCAAGCTCGCGGAGCCGGACGTGGCGCTGGAGCAGCGCGAACTGCTGGCGGGGATTGCAGCGACTCCCGGCCGAGCTGCGGGCGGCGCTCGTGGCAGTCGACGTCCTCGGGCTCTCCTACCGCGAGGCGGCAAGCGCGCTCAACACGCGCGAGACGACGATCACCATGCGGCTCTTCCGAGCGCGGCAGCGCATCGCGAGCTTGGTGGAGAGCCGGCCGGCCGCTGGTCGTGTACGCCTTCGTCAGATGAACCTCTTCATCCCCGGAGACGGGTGAACCGTCAGGCCGGGAGCCAGGCCCCGTGTAGCCCGTAGGGGACCCTCACAGGCACGCGGAGCTTGGCCACGGGCCTGCCGGCGAGGTCGTCGGCGTCGAGCACCAGCAGTTCGGCGGCATCGCGGCTCGCGTCGTGCACGAAGCCCGCCAGGAGCGCCTGGCCGTCTACCTCGCCGAGCGAGATCATCTCACCGCCGAAGCGCCCCGGCCCGAAGTCGTGGTCCTGGCTCGCGCCCGTGGTCATGTCGATCGCCGATACCCCCCGGGCAACCGTGTAGTTGCTTCCCGTCGGTCGGGTCACCACCACCCGCCGCCCATCCGGGAGCAGACTCGGGAAGTCGCAGGGGTGGTCGTCGACGTCGGCCTCGGCGACGCGGCCGCTGCGGGTGTCGATGCTCCAGCGCCGCAGCGAGCCGGGGGTACCCTCGAACGGGTTCTCCTCACCGGCGGCGATCCCCGGTACGTGCCGGCGGCAGCCGACGATGTGGACGGTGGGCCCGTCGGACCAGGCCGCGGCCAGATGCGACACGTAGGCCGGCGTAACGTCGGCGACCACCGCGCCGGTGCCGACCCGCTCGGCCAGCACGATCGCCGCCCCGGCTTCGGGCTCCCAGCCGATACCGCGCTCGTGCCGGCGCCACGGGAGGTCGAGCGTGACGACGCGGCCGTCCACGACGCGCAGGTCGTGCAGAAACGGCCGTCGCTCGGCAACGTACTCACCGGTTGGGCGCCAGTGCCCGTCGTCGCCGCGCTCGAGGAAGGTCAAGGTCGGGTCGTCCCAGGACGTTCCCACGGTCACCGGCCGCCCATTCACGCGCGTCACGTGCGGGAGCACCATCGAAACCCCGGGGGCGTCCACCACGTCGGGGCCGACGGTTTCCAGCGTGGTGGGATCGACACGCCAGGGACGCCCGCTGTCGCTCAGGGCCAGCAATCCGTCAGGGCCGACGTCGGCGAGCCCCGCCGAGGCGGGCTCCGCGGCGCGCCCGAAGGCCGGCACGAGCTCGTCGAGCGACGGGGTGCGCACCCAGCGGTTGCTGTAGGTCGCGCGGCCGCCGTCGATCCGCAGCGCGTGCACCATGCCCTGGCCGTCGAACCACAGACCGCCCACGCCCTGGCTCGGCGCACGGTTGGGCCCGTTGCGGACGTAGGTGCCGGCCAGGCCGGCGGGCAGTTGCCCCTCCACCTCGATCTCGACCTCGAGGCCGCCACACTCCGCGTCGACGGGCGCGTAGTTGGAGCGCGGGTCCGCGTCGGCGACGGTCATGCGATCTGCCGGCGGACGAGGTCGGCGAACAGCCCCTGCTCGTCGAGCAGGGTGTCGTACGTGCCCTCCTGCACGATCCGGCCGTCGTCGATCACGTACAGGTAGTCCGCGCGCCGAATCGTGCTCAGACGGTGGGCGACCACGATGCGCGTGGCGTCGAGGCTGTCGATCGCCTCCATCACGTCCTCCTGGGTCTCGTTGTCGAGCGCGCTGGTGGCCTCGTCGAAGAAGAGGATCCGCGGGCGGTGCACGATCGCCCGGGCGATCATCAGCCGCTGCACCTGGCCCCCGGAGAAGGACACGCCGTTCTCGCCGACGATCGTCTGCATCCTCATGGGCATTCGCTTGATGTCCTCGGTCAGGCCGGCCCGCTCCGCCGCCCACCAGGCGTCGTCCTCGGTCAACGCCGCGTTGCCGATGATGTTGCTCAACAGCGTGCCGGGCATCGGCTTGCTGTCCTGAAGCACCACGCCGACCTGGCGCCGCACCATTCTCGCGTTCAGCGAAGTGAGGTTGCGCTCGTCGTAGACGACGCTCCCATGCTCTGGCGTCTCGAAGCCCAGCAGCAGCCGCATTACCGTCGACTTGCCCGCACCCGAGGGCCCGACCAGCGCGACGTTCTGCCCGGGCTGGACGTTCAGCGTCACGCCGCTGAGCGTCGGCTCCGCCTCCGGCCCGTAGCGAAAGGAGACGTTCTCCAGCCGGATCCGCCCGGTGAGCAGGCCGGGATCGCCGGCGGCGTCGTTCTTCTCCGGCACCGCCTCGAGCACGGGGCGCAGGCGCTCGTAGAGGGGGATCACCGTTATGGAGGCGACCAGCGCGAAGCTCAGCTGCGTGGCCGCGGTGGTGAACTGGGCCAGGGCGGCGGAAAAGGCGACGAACGTGCCCGTGGCCATATCGGCGTCCAATACCCCGGCAACGACCGCGAACAGCATCATCGACAGCACCAGCGGGGTGCCGGCGATCGTGGTCGCGAGCCAGCAGTAGACGAGCTGACTGCGGTAGTTGGCCTCCTGCTGGCGATGGAAGAGCTGCGCCCACTGGGAGAACGCCGGGATCTCTCGCCCGGCTATGCGGATCTTGTCGATCCCCTCGAGCAGCCCGAACAGCCGCCCGAAGATGTGCCCCTTCTCGAGGAACATCGTGCGCTGGTGGCGAACCTGGCGCAGGCTGAGCCAGGCCAGCAGGGCGCCTATAGCTGCCAGCCCGCCGACCGCGAACACCGCCAGCAGCGGGCTGTATACGAACAAGAGCGCCAGGCTGAAGACGCCGAACATCGTGCTCAGGACCGCGGCGACAGTGGCGTTGGAGAGGATCGTGTTGATCGAGTTGACGCCGTAGGCGCGTGAGGTCAGGTCGCCAGTGGCGTAGGCAGCGTGGAATCTCGCCGGCAGCGAAAGCAGCCGATCCCATACCCCCGCCTGGAGAACCCCGTCGAGGTTGCCCGACAGGCGGGCCACGGCGATGGCCCGCGCGTAGGCGAGGAAACCTCCCGAGACGGCGGCGGCCAGCAGGAAGGCCGCGGTCCACCAGATCGCCGAACGATCGTTGTCGGGGATGAACGTGTTGAACAGCCACTGGGAGCCGATCGGCAGGGCGAGCGCGAGCAGGCCTCCGACCACGCCTGCCACCGCCAGCGATGTGAGCGTGGCCCGCTGGTGGCGGAAGCCGATGCGCAGCATGTCGCGCAGCCCCAGCGGACGCGCAGGCAGGGGCGTGTAGAGCTCGAAGGCCAGCGGGTCGAGCGCCGCCGCCAGCTCGCCGTCGACGTTTGCCTCGGCCTCCGTGACCGGGTCGTAGCAGAGAAAGCCGCCACGGGGCCGCGGCACGAGCGCGACCGGCGTCCCGTGACCGCTGCGGAAGGCAAGCACGGGACCCGAGGCGCGACGGTGCCAGCCGGCGTCGAGCGACACGCGCCGGTGGCGCACGCCGGCCGCCATCGCGATCGCCGCGACGGGGTCGGCGCCCAGCCTGTAGGACGCGGGCGGATCCACGAACTCCGCGTCGAGATAGACGCCGAGCCTGCGGCAGGCCCGCAGCATCAGGTCGAAGCTGTCCTTCTCGACGCGCGGCGGCGGGACCGGCGTTTGCCCGAGTGCGGAAGCGATGCGCGTGACCGATTGGGTGAGCTGTACGGAGCCGTGCTCGCGGGCCGCGACCAGGCGTGCGTCAGTGCGCCGTTGCAACTGCTCGACGTTCGCGCGCGCGGCGCCAAGCACGAGGTGGTGGGCGCTACGCAGCGCCTCCAGGACCGTCGGTGTGAGGCCCTGTGACAGTGGGTCGCTCACCACGACCCGAGTGGTGCCCTGCGCGACCAGTCGCATCCCGGCAGCGGCTGGAATCGCGGTCGTTGCGTCCAGCACGGCGAGCACGGGACGCTCCTGACCGAGCACGGCCAGCCCTCCCGATTCCAGCTCGAACGCCAGCCCGTCCACGCGGGGGTGCACGATCTCGCCGTCGTCGAGGTCATGGGTCCCGCATTCGAGGACCGTGGCTCGGCCCACGGTTGCATCCGCATCGAGCGTCCCGGCGAGTCGCGCCAGCCACGCCCGCAGGGCAGAAGCCCCTGCCGGCCCACTGCCGTTCGCCTCGGCTGCCAACCCCTCCACGGCCAACTCGCGTACGCGAGTGTTCGGCTCGCCAATGGCCACGATCGTGTGTCCGTCGGGAACGTCGGCGGGGTCGATCGGCAGCATGAGCTCCCCGGGCTCCGCGCGCAGCAGGAAGTGGCGGCGCCCGCTGGGCTCGGCAAGCGTGCCCGGCTGCAGGAAGACGTTGAGCGCTCCGCGCCCGACGAGTCGCGCCGCGCCCGACGCCTCGAGCGCGAAGGGGCTCGTGGCGTCGTAGGTGACCTCCACGCCCGCTGCGAAGGTCGCCTCCAGCGCAGCGGCGTCCGCCCGCGGGTGCTCGGGCGGCGCGGCGCGGGGCTCGACCTGCACGCCCGAGCCGGTCACGCCGCCTTCACCAGCTCGGCGTAGCGGCCGTCGGCGCCGATCAGATCGTCGTGGGTGCCGCGCTCCACGACCTTGCCCTGGTCGAGCACGATGATCTCGTCGCAGTCGCGGATCGTGCTCAGCCGGTGGGCGATGATCAGGCAGGTGCAGCCACGGCGGCGGAGGTTGAGATCGATCGCCAGCTCCGTCTCGGTATCCAGCGCGCTGGTGGCCTCGTCGAGCACGAGCGTCGACGGCTCCAGCGCGAGCGCGCGGGCGATCTCGAGGCGCTGGCGCTGCCCGCCGCTGAAATCTCGCCCGTCCTCGGCCAACTCGCTGTCCAGCCCTCCCGGGCGCTGCAGGATCACCTGCTTGATGCAGGCGTCCTCGATCGCCCGTTCGAGCGCCTCTCGGTCGACGGAGTCGTCCCAGAGGGTCAGGTTCTGCGTCACCGTGCCGGCGAACAGACGGATCTCCTGGTCGACCGCCGAGACGGAGTTCGTGATCACGTCGCGTGGCAGCTTCGTGCGGTCGACGCCGTCGAGCAGCACCTGGCCCTCCCAGGGCTCATACAGCCCAAGTACGAGCCTGCCGACCGTCGACTTGCCGCTCCCGGTCGAGCCCACCAGCGCCACGCGCTGCCCCGGCGCCACCCGCAGCGAGAATCCCTCGAGCAGCGGGGGCTGGTGGCGCCCGTAGCCGAACGTCACGTCACGCAGCTCCACGAACCCCTCGAGCTTGTGCGGGGCCTCCTCCGCCGATCCGTTGGCGTCCGCCGCGCGGGCGGGGTGAGCGATGCCCTCGAGATGCGGGTCGATCTCGTAGTCGAGCACGTCCTGGACCTGCGCCAGGTTGGCGCGCGCGGTCTGCAGCTGCGTGGCCAGCGCCACCAGGTTTGAGATCGGCAGCAGGAAGGAGGCCATCAGCGTCGTGAAGGCCACGAGCGCGCCGATCGTGAGGTCGCCCTCGGTCACCAGCAGAGCGCCTCCCACGAGGATCACCGCGCTGCTAAGCGCCGACAGCGTCGTCGGCGTGACCGTGAGCATGGCGGTCAGCCGGCCGACCGACTGAGAGGCGTTGATCGCGTGCGTCTGGAAACCGGCCCAACGGGCGAAGTAGTCGTCCTCGGCGCCGGTGGCCTTGATCGACTCGATGATCCCGAGGCCGCCGAAAGCCACCCCGTCGAGGCGCACCTGCTCGTGTTGGAGAAGGTTGTTGGCATCGATGCGGCGCCGCGACACGAACTGAAGCGCGACCAGGTTGAGTAGGCCGATCGCGATGCCTATTACGGTCAGCTCGATGCTGTAGTAGGCCATCACAACCGCGTAGAGCACGAGCGTGATCAGCCCGATGAACGCGGTCGCGAGCTGGCCGGACAACAGCTGCGCGATGTCGTCGTTGAGCTGGACCCGCGTGACCAACCCGCCCACAAAGCGCTGAGCGAAGAACTCGCTCGGCAGCCGGAGCATGTGCCACAGAAAGCGGCTCGAGGTGCGCACCGTGAGGCCTATCTGGAGCCGCACGAGCGCAAGCTGCTGCACGTAGGTGAGTGACAGCAGCAGCCCGAGCGTGAAGGCCATCGCGCCCAGCAGCGGCCAGACCGACTGGGGCGACTCGGCGAGCAGCACCTCGTCGATGAAGAGCTGGGAGAAGACCGCCACGAGGATCGTGGGAACGGCCAGCGCCACCCCGGCGATCACGGCCGCCAGCATCCCCACGCGCGACCCGTCGAGTATTCGCCAGAGCGACCGGCCGAAGGTGGAGCGCCGGCCGCCGGGTTCGAACTCGCTGGTCGGCTCGAAGGTCAGGACGATGCCCGAGTAGGCCTCGGCGAACTCCTGCGCGCTGATCGTGCGGCGGCCGATGGCAGGGTCCGCGAGCTGGACCTTGTCGCCGTGGATTCGGGTGACCACCAGGAAGTGATTGCCGTTGCAGAATGCGATCGCCGGCAGCCGCAGCGCGGCCACCTCCTGCGCGCTCTTTCGGTAGCCGTGGGCGTCGAGCCCGTACGAGCGTGCCGCCCGCAGCACGGCGGCCGCGTCCGCCCCGTCACGCGAGACGCCACAGTCGTTGCGCAGCTTCTCGAGCGGCACAAAGCGCCCGTAGGCGCCCAGCACCATCGCCAGCGACGCGGCGCCGCACTCGGCCTCCTCCATCTGCAGCACCGTGGGCACGCGGCCCGCCGCGGTGTCCTGCCCCCGGCTCACGGGAAGACCTGATCGACGACCGATTCCTCCGACACGACGATGCTGGCGTCCGTGAGCTGGCCGGCGCGGATCGAGGCGTCGGACCCGCTCGGCGTCGACCAGTCGAGGCCGCCGGGCCCCGACGGGTCGGAGCGAAGCTTCACCCCGACCAGGTACACGGCCGGCGAACCCGCCACTTCGTCGACCACTCGCTGGCCACCGAAGACGCGCGTCAGCTCGTCGTCGCTGGCGGGGTAGGGATCGATGGTCGCGATCTCGCCGTGGACGTAGCCGGTCTCCGTGCCCTCGACGCTGTCGGGACGCACCTGGACCGGGGCGCCCACGTAGATCTCCGAAAGGCGGTCGACCGGCACGGCGATGCTCGCCGCCAGCGGGCCGCTCGTCGGCTCGAGCGCGAAGAGCTGCTCGCCCACCGCCACGACCGCCCCCCTGCTCGCCACGGCGTCGACCACGCGGCCGTCGATCGGCGCGCGCAGAACGGTCCGCCCGCCCTCGGTGTCCGTGACGCTCGCCAACGCGTCCCCCTGCTCGACCTTGGCGTCGAGGTTCGCCTCGAGCGCCGTCACGCGCCCGGCCACGGGCGCCTGCACCACGCTCAGGCCGTCGCCGCGCTGAAGGATCCCGCTGCTCGGCACGGTCTCGCTCACCGTGCCGAGGAAACCCCACGCCACCGCGAGGCCCACGAGCACGAGCAGCGCGGCAAGCACAATCCAGACGCGCGGACGGATCAGGGTGAGAAGCCGGTCGAGTTGGTCGGGCGACACCTGGCCGCGCTGGGCGGGTGCGGCGGGCTCGGCGCTCATTGCGCATCTCCCCTCTCCGGGTCCGTGTTGGCGCCGGTGAGCAGGAACTCTCCAACGCTCCCCTCCTCCCAGCGATCGAGGCCGCTGGCCCGCTCGAAGGCGAGCGCGTCGCCGCCGCCGAGCGCACAGCCGCCGATGCCCATCGCAGTCGCGGCGAGGTAGAACGCCTGGTAGAGGACGCCCACGTCCTTGAGCACAGCGGCGTACGCCATGCCGCTGTACTTGTATTGCAGGCGACCGAAGCGGGCGGCGAGCACGAGCATGGCCTGGACCGGCGCGTCCGCGGGTAGCCCGGCGGTCTCGCGCGCGAAGGCCACGAGCGGCTCGAGGTCCGCGTCACGGCGGACTCGAGCTTCCGCAGCACGTGCCCGATCCCGTCGTAGTGGTAGAGCCCCGGATCAATCCCCTGGCAGTCGACGATGAGCGGGTAGACGCCGACGGTGGCCAGGGCGCCGCCGCTCGGCACGGGCCGGTCGAGCTCGTCTCCGGCGGAGGCGGGGTGCACGTCGCGGACGCGCACCGTTCGGTGCAGCAGCTCGCCCAGCTGCCGCGCGGTCAGCGGCGCGCTCGGCAGCCGCTGTGAGCGCCGGCGCTCGGCCGCCTCGCCGTGTGCCGGTTCGCCGCTGCACCCCGGCTCGGGCACCGCAAGTGCCAGGCGAGGGCCGGTGGCCCCAGCCGGTACGTGATCGGCGGGCAGAGGCTCCATCGCGCCGGCGAGGCGCATCGTCGCGCCGTAGGGCCTGACGGACCCCCGCCAGCGGCGGCTGCGCGTGTGGAACAGCCGGTCGTGAAATTCCCAGCGGCCCGCGGGCACGCGAGCGTCGGGCCGGCTGTCTGCGCTCGCCACCAGGATGCCCGCGTGCCGGAGGGCTGCACGCCAGGCGTCCGGCAGCTCGCCTGTCAGAAGGGATGTCGCGAAGCGTGGCTCGATCGGGTCGCTGCGGGCCGGGTCGGCCGCGGACTCCAGTACGAGGCCGGGCTCGGCGTCGCCGTTGCGGCGCACGAACGCGTCGCGGCTCAGCACCAGCGCGCCCTCGGGCGCGAGAGGCTCGTCCGGCAGCACCGGCGTGGCGATCGTTGCCGCCACACCCTGCCGGTCCGCCAGCCACGTGGAGAGCAGCCCGAAGCCGGCCAGCCGGTTGAGAAGCGAGCGGGCCTCGACCTCGGCAAGCGCTCGGTCACCGTCGCACGCCGCATCGGCGGCCTCGGCTACGAGCAGCTCCAGGGGCGTGCCCGCCGGGGATCCCAGCAGCTCGAGCAGCGTTGCACGCAGCGGAGTGCCGGCGCCCACGCGGGCCTCGCGCCTGCCGTCCGAGACGATCACCAGCGGGTCGTCGACGGCGCGCACGGCCGTAAGGCCGGAACGCCATCCCACGCCGAGGGTCGTGTCGGTCTCGGTTAGAAGAAGACTGCCCACGGATTCAAGTCCTCCTCGGGAACGGGTCGCTCGAGCCAGCCGAGCGCGACGGGGACGTCGTACAGCCGCCCGGAGCCCAGCCGCGACCACATATGGCGCAGGCCTGGCGCGACGGCCTTGACCACGGGCAGGCCGATGTCCGGGCGGGTTTGATCGAGCAGGTAGACCGGCGAGCCGACGGCGGCGACGCGGTCGACGCAGGTGTTGAGCTCGGCGAGCAGGTCGGGGTCGGATCGATCCGGCAGCTCGGCGAGCGTGCGTGCCGGGCCCGCAGCGGGTGCGAGGTAGGTGTGCTCGTCCAGCCGGGCGCTGCTCCACCAGCGCGAGGCCGCCTCGTCGAAAGCGACGTAGCGGTCCTCGCCGGCGTCGCCCCACTTCTCGAAGCTGGCAAGGAACTGGACCAGCTCGGTGAGCGAGCGGACCACGGCCGAGGCGGGGTCCACATGAGCGCCGAAGCCGAAGACCAGCTCCTCGTCGGTGCCGCGGCGGCGGCTGGCGGCGCACACGACCGGGATCCCGATGTCGTTGGTGAGGTCGATCGCCCACACGTCACGGCCCAGCTGGTCGAGCCGAGTGACCAGGCGCTCGACGTATGGATCGTCGACCGAGGTGAGGTCGATTGCCGGCCTTTGCAGGCGGTTGTACCACCAGATGCCGACCGCGTCGCGTTCGATCAGCTCGAGTACGCCCTGAAGGGCTGCGTCCTCCAGCGACGAGCCCGCGGCGTGCCCGTTGGAGTCGGCGAGAAAGCACAGCTCCGACGCGCTCCGGTAGCCGTGATAGCTCGCGTAGTTGAAGTAGCACATGCCCGCCGGCAGCAGGCGGCGGCTGCCGTCGACCGGCGACCACAGCGGACTCCAGTCGATCTCCGCATCAACGTCGACGGGCCGCGGAACCAGCTGCGACGAGAACGTGTACTGCCTGCTGGCCTCGTTCAGGCGCTCGCGCTCTCGATACTGGCGCTCGCTGAAGCCCATCACGGCGTTGGGGTGGATCGCCTCGTCCGCCAGCTCGGAGTAGCGCCCGCGCACGTTCGCTTCGTCCCCGCGATAGACGCCCGAGTAGCGCTCAAGCGCCTCGCAGATCGCGCCTACGCGCGCCTCCGCTTCGGTGGGGCCCTTCCCCCCCGAGCGAACCCTGAGGCTGCGCCGCAGGAACGCGAGGCCGTCGTACTGCACGGCGAAGTTGTGCCCGGCGGTGTAGGCCTGCATCACACCCTCGTCATCGGCGAAGACGCGTTGCACCGACTGCACCGCACCCGTGATCGGGCTCACGTGAGTCTCGACGCGCTCGAGGGTGGCCTCGACGCCCTGTGCGCGATGCAGGCGGGTGCCGGCGGAGCCACGGCTGCGCAGCACAGGCGCCGAGCGGCCCTGACGGGCGACGAGCTCGGCATCACCGCATGCCGGGCATTGGGGGCGGCGGACCAGCGCGTGCCGCTGCACCGCAAGCGTGCGGGTGTCGATCGTCAGCATGTTGCCCTCCAGCGGAGGCGAGCCGGCGCCCCCGGCGAGGTTGCGCAGCTGCTGGGCGGCCAGCGCCGCCGCCACCCGCGCGGCGGCGGGATCGCGTGCGCGCCCTGCCGGGCTCTCGATCGGTCCGCCTCGATTCTGGGCGAGGTAGGCCTCGACGGCCCGGTTTCCCTGCAGACGCTGGGCGAGGCAGTGCCAGCACCCCGTTCGGCCGGGCACGAGCAGTGGCCCGATCCAGATCGTGGCGCCCACCGGCTTGAGCAGCAGCCACGGCTGGCCCTCGGCCCGCTGGCGCTCGTCCACGTCGGCGAGCGCCGGGTGCAGATAGTCCGCGGTTGCAACCGCGGTCAGCGCTCCGTCGTCGCCCGGCGCGGGCATGAGTCCGGCGTCGGCCAGCGCATCGTCCAGTGCTGCGCGGTCGATGTCGCCGAGGACCGTCGCACGCACTCCGGTGGTGGCCAGGTCCCGCTCGGCGTCGCTTGGCTTCACCCCAGCCAGGGCCCAGTAGGCGCCCTGCGCCGCCGAGCCGCCGGCGTCGTCGGCACATACCAGGTACCCCTTGGCGCTCATCACGTCGAGCGCGTGGTAGGTCTCCAGGGCAGAAAAGCGGTCCGCCAGCGCTTCCGCGACCTCGTCGGCGGAGCGCGTTCCGTCGAGTAGGGCCTGGAGCGCGAGGTGAATCGGCTCCCCCAGCACGGCTGAGGCGTCCTCCGAGACGAGGAACACGCCAACGCCGTCGACGCGCTCGACTGTGAAGCGTGGATCGAATCCCACCGCCGGGGCGTGCGCGGTGGCCGTAGCCGTGACTGTGCTCACGCGTGAACCGACTCGAGCGGCATCGGGTCCTCGCGGCGCGACGCATCGACCATGTCGAACTCCGGCATCACCTCGCCGGCGAACATCTCGAGCTGGTCGATCAGCGCGTCATCGTCAACGAGGCCCCAGGGGAGGTGCCACACGAAGTACTCGATGCCGGCCTCGACGATCGCCTCCATACGGCGCTTGACGTCGTCCAGGACGCCGCCGATGACCAGGCCGGAGCTCAGGAGCCGCTCGCCCACCGTCTCGCCGGGTGCGGGCACCGGGCCGGTCTCGCCGGGATAACGCAGGCTCTCGAGGAAGCCGAAGGGCTGGTACCACTCCTTCCAAATCGCGCGGTTGTGGCGCTCGGTCATCTCCGAAAGCTCGCTGCGATTGCGGCAGATCTGGACGCTGCGCACGATGCCGGTGTTCTCGCCCGGCGCAAGCTCGTTGCCCACTTGGGCAGCCACGTCGCGGTAGGCGCGGGCCAGGCGGAAGACCGTGTCGTCGGGCGTGGTGAGCATCGTGGGGATCACGCCTTCGCGCGCCGCCCACTCGACGGTCTTCGCGCTGGTGGAGTTGGCCTGGAAGAGCGGCGGGTGGGGCGACTGGTATGGGCGCGGCACGACGCTCACCCCGAGGATCGTGCCGTTCTCGTCGATTTCGCCCGGCGTCCCGTAACGGCGGGTGAACTCGGCCGGCGGCCAGTCGGGGATCCCCTCGTCGTAGGGGTAGGGCACCTGGTAGCTCTCGCCCTTGTACTGGAGCAGGTCGTCGGTCCAGGCGGCCTTGAGCACACGAAAGTGCTCGCTGAAGAGCCTGCGGTTGCGAGCGTCGGCGTCGGCGTCGCGGACGGACGCCGTCTGAGTATGCATCCGCTGCCCGAGCACGTCGACCCAGCGACGCTGATACCCGCGCGCGAGACCCACGAAGAAGCGACCCTCGAGCATGTGGTCGATCATCGAGCACCGCTCAGCCAGCCGGATGGGGTCATGCGCCGGCAGCACGAAACCGAGCTGGCCATGGCGCAGCCGGGTGGTCCGGCGGCCGAGATGGAGGTTGTAGAGGCCCGGGTCGGGCGAAAGCTCGAGCCCCTCGGAATGGAAATGGTGCTCAGTGTGCGAAAGACCCCAGTAACCCAGCTCGTCCAACGTCAGCGCGAGCCGCTCGAGGCTCGCCAGCATCTCCTGGAAGGAGTCGTTGCTGCGCCCGATGGGGCGGCGGTGAGGATTCGCGGCGGGATCGCCCGCCGACGGATAGACCTGGACGATGACCTTGGTCTTTGGCACGGCACCAGCCTTTCGTCAGTCGGCTCGGCTAGAGGATCTCGTCGCTGGCCGCGCCAGTGCAGCAGCAGCAGCAGCAGCCGGCGCCGGCGACGCCCTCGAGCTCGCTGTCGCTGAGCTCACCATTGGGCTTCGGCGGGATGGCCACGATGTAGGTCGCGCTCGGGCCACGGCCCTGGATGTGCCAATCGCCCACGCGGGCATTCGGGTCCTCGACCACCTTGACGTGGTACGCGTCGAGGTCGTGGATCCCGTACTCGCCCAGCAGGGGCTTGGGATTACTCATCAGCTCACTCTTGAAAGACTCGTCCGACCACGACCTCGCGATGACCTTGGACCAAGCCTGCGATACGTCCTGCATAGGGACCTCCGTTCTCGGGCAGCCCGTTTAGGCCGCGTTCTGCCCCCCTAGTCGGAGGCCGCGGGGCTTTCTTGAGGGTGACCTGAGAAGTTCTCTTGAGAACTCAGGTGGGCCGGATTCCCCAACTGCTGGTGGCGGACTCCCCGGGCTCCAGACGGGTCAGCGCCGTGCCCGTCCGGAACGCATTCGGCGGGCACGTCATGGGCTCCACGGCGAGGCTGCGCCGGTTGACGTCGGGGAGCGGGTCGCCGGTGAAGAGCATCAGGTACGGGAAGGACTCGTCGACCCAGAGCGTCAGCGGACTCTCGCCGCCGGGCCCGGAGAGGGAGACCCGGGCCAGCCCGTCCGGATCGCGCTCGAGGTCGGTGAAGGCGTTGTCGAGCCTGGTTGTGGCGATCGCACGCGGCCGGCGGAAGTCGTAGTCCGTGCCTTCCACCGATTCCGACCCCACCGGGATCCCGCGCTCATCGGAGCACAGGACGGTTCTTCCGGGCGCGCGCAGAATCACCGAATCGACGCTCCGCGCGCCCACCTTGAGATACGGATGCGCGCCGTACCCGTAGGGACAGCTCTTCGCGCCGACGTTCGTGGCCGTCGTGCTCACGCTCAACCCCTCGTCCGAGAGCAGATACACGATGCTGAGCGCAAGCGAGAACGGATAGCCGGGCTGCGGGTGGATCAGGTGGCGCATCACGGCCCGGTGCGGCTCGCGCTCGCCCACGGTCCATGCGGCCCAGCGCACGAGGCCGTGAATCGCGTCCTGCTCGTCGAGATCGTTGATAGGGAGCTGATGGCGCTCCCCCTCGAACTCATAGCTCCCGTCCTGGATCCTGTTCGGCCACGGGACCAGCACCTGTCCGCGTCCGGACCTGCTCATCTCGTCGAGCCCATATCCGTCGAGCAACTCCCGGCCGGCCGCGGAGTAGGTCCTGATCCCGCCGCCCAGCTCCACGACCACTGCGCGCTGGTCTCCGAGTGCGATCTCGACCTGCGTGCCGGACGGCGGCCGGGGGACGTCGGTCATCGCGATTCAGCCTTTCTCGGTCGCAGGGAGCAGATCGCCCAGCCGGCCCAGGAGAGAGCGCATGCCCCGCTCCCGGGCGGCCGGAGACAAAGTACATGGAAGCCACCATCGGCACACGCGAAGAATGGCTCGCAGCCCGTAAGGAGCTGCTGGAGGCCGAGAAGGAGCTGACCCGGCGCACCGACGCGCTCAACACCGCCTGGGCACTGCTGGACCGAGCCCCCAAGGGCCGCGAGGAGGGCGGCGGCGAGGACTTCCCCCGGCGCCACGACGAGTACTAGGCGATCGCCTCGAGCGCGCTGCGGGCATCGGGAAGCACCACCACGCTGCCGTCCTGGTCTAGCAGGAGAAAGCGGTCGAGGTGCCGCAGGAACGTGCGATCGTGGGAGACCGCGACAACGGTGCCCTCGAAGCCCTCGAGCGCCGTCTCCAGCGCCTCGGAGGAGTCGACGTCGAGGTTGTCCGTGGGCTCGTCCAGCAGCAACAGGTTGTGGCCCTCCGCCTCGAGGCAGAGGATCTCCAGGCGAGCCTTCTCTCCGCCCGACAGCGTCTCGTAGGTACGGTTGGCGGCGTCGGCCAGGCCATAGCGCGCGAGCGCGCGCATGGCGGGCTCCATAGCCTTGAGGCGCTCGACGACGATGTCCAGCAGCTTGCGGCGTGCGAAGTCGGGACGGGCGTTGAGCTGGGTGAACAGGCCCGACGACACCCGTGGGCCGACCACGACCTCGCCACGGTAAGCGATCGGCTCGCCGGCCAGGAGCCGGATCAGGTGCGTCTTGCCCGAGCCGTTGGGGCCGATGACGCCGATGCGCTCGCCGAAGTGGACCTCTTCGGAGAAGGTGTCCACGAGGCCCTCGATCGAGACCTTTCGCAGATCCAGGACGCGGCGGGCGGAGTCGGCGCCGCGCAGGCGCACGTGCATGTGCTGGTCGGTCACGGGCGCGGGCGGGGGACCCTCCGCCACGAAGCGCTTCCAGCGCGTCTCCGCGGCATCCGCGCGCTTGGCCCAGCTGTCGGCGTACCGCGCACGCTCCTTGAAGATCCGCACGCGTTCGCGCAGGCGTTTCTCCTCCTCCTGCCAGCGGCCGAGGCGGTCGCCCATCAGCTTCTGGCGGTGCTCGCGCGCTTCGGGGTAGGTGGCATACGAGCCGCCGTGCACCCAAGCGCCCGAACCCTCGAGGGTCACGATCGCATCGCAGGCCGTGGTGAGCAGCTCGCGGTCGTGAGAGATCACGAGAGCCGTCTTCCGGGTGGCTCTGATCAGCTCCTCGAGCTCACGCTTTGCCGGGACGTCGAGAAAGTTGTCGGGCTCGTCGAGGAGCAGTACCTGCGCGTCGGAGGCGAACAGCAGGTCGAGCACGAGGCGCTTTCGCTCGCCGCCCGAGAGCGTGGCCGCCGGCCGGTCGCCGACCTCGGCGAGTCCTCCACGCAGGGCGCGTCGACAGGCGGCGTCCCATTGCCCCTCGAGCTCGTAGCCCCCGAGGTCGGACCAGGAGCCGATGGCCTCCCCGAGCCGGACGCCGGCGGCGGCGTCGCCCGCAACCAGCTCGCTCTCTGCGGCCAGCATCGCCAGGCCCGCCGAGCGCACGCGCTCCGGCGCCACCGAGAGCAGCAGCGCCCGGACGGTACCGCCGTCCTTCCCGCCCACCTCCTGGGGCATGTAGGCGGCGCGGTCGCCGTGCGCGACGGTTCCCTCGGTCGCTTCCAACTCTCCCGCGAGGATCCGCAGCAGCGTGCTCTTGCCGACGCCGTTGGTGCCGATCAGGCCCGCGTGCCGTCCCGGCGCCAGCCGAAAGGACACCCGCTCGAAGAGCAGGTCGCCCCCTGGGTGCGCGTAGGCGAGGTGCGACACCGCGATATGGCTCATAGCTCGATGAACGATCCCATGGTCACGATCCGGTGCTCGGGCAGGCAGAAGAACTCCACCGGGCTGGTCGAGGTGCGTGACAGGCCGAGGAACAACTTCTTGCGCCAACGGCTCATGCCGGGGCCGTCACCGCGGACGAGCGTGATCTGGGAGATGAAGTAGGTCGCGTCGTCGAGGTCGAGCTCCACCTCGATGTCCTCTTCGGCGGCGTGGCGCAACGCCCTCGGCACATCTTGCTCGTCGTGGAAGCCGTAGTTGATGTTCACGTGCAGGATGCCGTCGTCCTTGTAACCGAGGTCGTCCACCCTCACGCGCTCGGAGCGGTCCACGTGAGGCACCCTCTGCGTGTCGACCGTGACGATGACAACGCATTCGTGGAGCACGTGGTTGTGGTCGACGTTCTCGCGCAGCGCCAGCGGGGTCGTCTCCTTGCCAGCGGTCAGAAACACGCCCGTGCCCGGCGCCCGGAACACCGCCGGCTCCATCGCGTGCATCTCCTCGACGAAGTCACGAAGCCGGCCCTCCGCCTCGTCTCGGCGGGCGGTGACCATCTCGCGCCCGCGCCGCCAGGTGATGAGCAGCGTGAACACCACGAGGGCGAGAAGCAGCGGGAACCAGCCGCCGTCCACGACCTTGTGCAGGTTCGCTGCGAAGAACCCCAGGTCGACGGTCAGGAACGCGACTGCGCCCAGCAAGACGAGCCATAGCGGCTTCTTCCACAGCATTCGAACGACCACGAAGAACAGGACGGTGTCGATCGCCAGCGTGCCGGTCACGGCGATGCCGTACGCAGAGCCAAGGCGCTCCGAGGAGCCGAAACCGAGCACGAGCCCGACCACCGCGACGAAGAGGAGCGCGTTGATCGCCGGGGCATAGATCTGCCCCTCCGCCCGTGACGTGTGCCGGACCCTCAGCCGCGGCAGGAAGCCCAGCCGCACCGCCTGACGGGTCACCGAGAAAGCCCCGGAGATCACGGCCTGCGAGGCGATCACCGCAGCCGCCGTCGCCAACACCACCATCGGCACTAGAGCCCAGTCGGGAAAGAGCAGAAAGAAGGGGTTGTCTATGGCCCGAGGCGAGCCGAGGATCAAAGCTCCCTGGCCCATGTAGTTGAGGGTGAGGGCGGGAAACACGAGAACGAACCACGCCCGGCTGATGGCCGGGCGGCCGAAGTGGCCCATGTCGGCATAGAGAGCTTCGGCGCCGGTGACCGCCAGCACGACCGAGCCGAGAGCCAGGAACGCGCTGCCTCCGTGCTCGAGGAAGAAGGCGATCCCGTACGTGGGCGAGAGCGCCTTGAGGATCGCCGGGCTCTGTATGACCTCTACCGCGCCCGCCAGCGCCAGGACGCCGAACCACACAGCCATCACCGGGCCGAACAGGCGTCCCACCACCCCCGTGCCGAAGCGCTGGATCGAAAACAGCGCGGTGAGCACGGTGAGCGTGATCGGGAGCACCAGCGAGTCGAGCGAGGGGGCCGCCACCTGAATGCCCTCGACCGCCGAGAGGACGGAGATCGCCGGCGTGATCATCCCGTCGCCGTAGAACAGCGCCGCCCCGAAGATCCCCAGGGCCACGAGGGCCGCCTTGGCGGCGCGACCCCGGAGCGACACGCCCTCGAGCAAGGCGATGAGGGCCATGATCCCGCCCTCGCCCTGATTGTCGGCGCGCATGATGAAGGTCACGTACTTGACCGACACCACGCTCGTGATGGCCCAGAAGACGAGCGAGATGACGCCGTACACGCCCGTTTCGTCGGGCGGCACGGCCTGGTTGTTCGCCGCGAACACCGCCTGCAGCGCGTAGAGCGGGCTGGTGCCGATGTCTCCGAAGACGACGCCGAGCGCGCCAAGGGTCAGGGCAGCGGTGCCGGCCGTACGGGCCGCGCCCGTTGTCTTGGTCAGGTCAGGCGCCGTCGTGGTGGGGCGTCAGGTTATTCCTATTTTTCGAGCTTATGGCCACCGCGCCGGTGGGTCAGCCCGTCGAGCACGACCTCGATCGGCGACCGCTTGTTCGCCTGCTCCAGGTGTTCGCGGACCTGACGGGCCTCATCCCTGGTCTCCGACAGCTGGGTGGCCACCGAGCCCAGTTCCTTCGCGGCCTTGCCCACGGCCTCGGCCGTCTTGACCAAGCCACTCTTCCGGCCGATCGGGACACCGAAGACCCTGGGCCGAGGAGCGAGGAGCGCGCCAGGGCCTCGCCCCTTGGAGGCTATGCGCGAGCCGAGAGCCATTCCCCCGGCCAGACCAACGGCGGTGGCTCCCGCCGCCAGCGCCGGTGCCCGCACCCTGCGGGCGGTGGACGCGACCGCGCCGCCAGCCTCCTTGACCTTGGCTCCGGTGCTGGAGGCTGCGTTGCCGTTGGTCGACTGTCCTGATCTCGTCTTGGTGGCTGCCATGACGCCCAGCCGCTAGCCGAGGATCTTCCCGATGCGCTCGGCCTGGTCGCCGACGCGCTCGATGTCCTTCGACACGTTCTTCGAGGTCTTGCCGAGCTGCTTGCTCGCATTGCCGAGCGTCTTGGCGATCGACTGCACGTCGAGCTCCGAGGAGCGGGGCAGCGACACGCCGAGCACCTTGGTGCGCTTGTTGCGGCTCTTGAGCGCCAGTCCGCCGGCCACGCCCACGGCAGCCGCTCCGATCGCAACCGCCGGGCCCTTGGCCTTGCCGACGGCGTGCGCGGCATTGCTGGCCGTGCTCTTGATCGTCTCCACGACGCCGTTTCCGTTCTGGCTCGCGGGCGTGCTTCGGCTCTGCGTGCTGCGCTTCGCCTTGCTCGCGCCGCCACTCGAACGCGACGAACCGTTGCTCGCACGCGAGGCGGTGCTGCGGCTGCGAGCAGACGCTGCCGACTTGGAGCGGCTGGACTTCGCGCCCGTCGACTTCGCGCCTGACGACTTCGCGCTTGACGACTTCGCGCGTGAAGACTTTGCGGCTGTTGACTTCGCAGCCGCCGACTTCGCCTTGGTCTTGGATCCCGACCCGTTGGCCGAGGTGCTCTTGCGCTGTCCACTGCGAGCACTTGACTTGCTGCTGGCCATCCCGATCCCTCACTCACTCTGGGGAGATTTCTCTTGCTGGTCTCTTGTTGCCCAACAACACGGCGCAATAACCCAATGTGCAGGGCTTTGCAAGTCCGTGTGCTAGACGCGCAGCCTTTGGGGTAGGAGATCAGAGCAACGGAGGTAAGAGACCACGGAGGCACAACGATGTCCGACACGCCCACGCGCGACGCCAAGCTCGTCCAGCTGCTCAACGAGGCCTACACGAAGGAACAGCAACTCGAGAGCGCCCTGGAGGCGCACATTCCGATGACCATTCGCGACGACTACGCGAAGCGCCTCAAGGCCCATCTCAAGGAGACGAAGTCGCACGCGACCCAGGTGTCGAGGCGAATCAAGCAGCTCGGCGGTGAGCCGGAGACGGCCTCGCTGGCGGGGCCGGAAGGCCTGTCCAAGGCGGCGGACACTGTGTCCGGCGTCGTGGAGAAGGCAAAGGGAGCGGCGCGCGATCCGCTCCATGCCTTCGAGGGCACCGGCGAGCAGGAGAAAATGCTTCGCAACGCGCGAAGCGAGTACCACGAGGAAGCGCAGGAGATAGCGACCTACACGGTGATCGAGTCGCTCGCTGCCGCGGTGGGCGACAAGCAAACGGCAAAGGTCGCTCGGGACATCCTGCGGCAAGAGGAAAGGATGCAGGAGTTCCTGGCCGCTCTGCTACCTGAGCTTTCGATCGACGTGGCCCACGACGAGATCCCCGTGTCGGAGATCAAGGGCGCGGCCGAGCGCGGGAGCACACCGAAGACAAGGACCAAGAAGACGACGACCACCACCACCAAGACGAAGACGAGGGCCAAGGCGAAGGCCTGACAGACTGCCGGGGCATGCACCCGAGCCGCATGTGGATCGTCCTGTCCTTGATCGTCGCCGCCCTCGCCCTGGCCGCTTGCGGCGACGATGAGGAGAGCGAGCCGGCGAGCACCAGCGAGGCCAAGGCGCCCGCCTGTGCGAAGGCCGACCTGGCGCTCGTTTCGCCGGGCACGCTGACGGTTGGCACCGACAAGCCGGCCTTCCCGCCCTACTTCGAGGACGACGATCCGACCAACGGCAAGGGCTTCGAGAGTGCCGTGGCCTATGCGGTGGCCGACGAGCTCGGCTTCGCAAAGGGAGACGTCAAGTGGACCGTGGTCCCCTTCAACGCCTCCTACGCACCGGGGCCCAAGGAGTTCGACTTCGACATCAATCAAATCTCCATCAGCCCGCAGCGCGAGAAGGCGGTGAGCTTCTCGCGGCCCTATTACGTGGCGCCCCAGGCCGTTGTGGTGGGCAAGGGATCGGACCTGACCGACGTGGGCTCGCTGGCCGACCTCTCCGACGCGACGATCGGGGTGCAGATCGGCACAACCAGCCTCGACGCGGTCGAGGAGGTCATCAAGCCCTCGCAGGACCCGAAGGTCTTCAACGATTCCAACGACGTGGTGACCGCTCTCAAGCAGAACCAGGTCGACGCGGTCGTTCTCGACCTCCCGACCGCCTTCTACCTCACGGCCGCCCAGGTTCCCGGGTCGAAGATCGTGGGCCAGTTCAACGCGCCGGGCGGCGACTCGTTCGGGTTGCTGTCGGAGAAGGGCTCGAAGCTCACACCGTGTCTGGATGAGGCGCTGAAGAAGCTCGAGTCGAGCGGGCAGCTCGAGCAGATCACGAACAAGTGGATGGGCGCCTCGGCGGGCGCGCCGGAGCTTCGCTGAAGCCTGATCGCCGCGCGGTCAGGGAGGCCGCCCGGCGGCGGCGGGCCACTCGGGGCGCGGCAATCTCGGCCCTGTCGACGGTGGTCGTGCTCGGCGCGCTGGCCGCGCTGATCCTGACCAGCAAGGGCTGGCCGACGGTACGCGAGACCTTCTTCGACTGGGACGCCTTCAAGGACTCGTTTCCCGGGGTGCTCGACGGCTTCTGGCTCGACATCAAGCTGTTCGTGACCGTGGAGATCGTGGTGCTGATCCTCGGGCTGGTGGTGGCCCTGGCGCGCTCGGGCCGTGCCCCCGCGCTGTTTCCACTGCGGCTGCTGGCGGCCACATTCACCGACATCTTCCGCGGCGTGCCGACCATCCTCGTGGTCTATCTCATCGGGTTCGGCATCCCCGCGCTGGCGTTGCCGGGCCTCCCGAGCAACCCGGTGGTGCTGGGCGGCGCCGCACTGGCGCTCTCCTACTCGGCCTATGTTGCCGAGGTCTACCGGGCCGGGATCGACTCGGTCCATCCAGACCAGCGCTCGGCCGCGCTCGCGCTCGGGCTCACGGAGACCCAGTCCACCCGCTTCGTCATCCTGCCGCAGGCCATCCGGCGCGTGGTGCCGCCACTGCTCAACGACTTCATCGCGCTGCAGAAGGACGTGGCGCTGGTGTCGATCCTCGGCCCGCTCGAAGCGTTTCGCGTGGCGCAGATCGACGCGTCCTCGACCTTCAACTACACGCCCCTGCTCGCGGCCGCATCGCTCTACCTGCTTGTGACCGTGCCGCTGGCGCGGATCGTCGATCGCATGCAGGCGCGAGACCGGCTTCGCCTCAGCGCAGGAGCGCCGGTCTGATGCCGGCGGTCGTGGAGGTACGGGGGGTAACCAAGACGTACGGCGAAGCCGAGGTGCTGCGCGGCGTCGATCTCGCACTGCGCGAGCACGAGGCGATTGCCCTGATAGGCGCCTCGGGATCCGGCAAGTCGACGCTCCTGCGTTGCATCGACCTGCTTGAGGACATCGACGACGGTGACGTGCTGCTCGACGGCGAGGTGATCACCGACCCCAGCGTCGATCCCGTGCGCATACGCCGCCGTCTGGGCCTGGTATTCCAGGCGTTCAACCTCTTCCCACACCTGACCGTGCTCGAGAACGTGCTGCTGGCACCTGCCCGCGCGCACGGCATGGCCCGGCCCCAAGCGAGTGAAAGAGCGCGCGACCTGCTCACCCGCTTTGGGCTGGGCGGGCGCGAGAACGACTACCCGGACCGGCTCTCGGGAGGCCAGCAGCAGCGCGTGGCCATCATCCGCGCGCTGGCCACCGAGCCACGCGCCCTGCTGCTCGACGAGATCACGAGCGCGCTCGACCCCGAGCTCGTGGGAGAGGTGCTGGCCGTGGTGCGCGAGCTCAAGGAGGAGGGCATGACGATGCTGATCGCCACGCACGAGATGAGCTTCGCGCGTGACGTGGCCGACGAGATCTGCTTCCTCCACGACGGCCAGATCCTCGAACGCGGCGACACGGATGCGGTGCTGTCGAACCCCCAGCAGCCCGAGACTCAGCGCTTCCTGCGCCGCCTGTTGAACCGGTAGTAGCGTTGGGCGCCGCGTGTCCCCCGGGGCCGAGCGCATCCTCACCCAGGACGAGCTGAATCGAGCCCTGCTCGAACGTCAGTTTCTGCTCGCTCGCAAGCGGACCTCGCTGCCCAGCGCGCTCGAGCGCATCGGCGGCATCCAGGCCCAGTACGCACCGTCGATGTACATCGGATTGTGGTCGCGCCTCGAGGGCTTCGAGCGCAGCGCCCTGACGCGGGCACTCGAGCGCCGAACCGTCGTGCAGGGCACGCTCATGCGGGCGACCATTCATCTGGTCTCCGCGGCTGACTATTGGATGCTCACCGCCGCGATCCGCGACGCGCGCAAGAAGGCCTTCCTCGACTCCCGGCGGTCCGCGCTCGACGAGGATGACCTAAGGCAGGCGGCTGCGACCGTGCGCAAGCGCCTGAAGGCGGGCGAGCAGGCGCGCAAGCCGCTGATGAAGGGGTTGGACAACACGCTCTTCAACGGCGCCAACGTATGGCTCGACATCGTCCGCGTGCCGCCGGCGGGCACGTGGGAGCGGCGGCGGGCCGACCTCTATGCGCTGGCCGAGGACTGGCTCGAGCGCGCGCAGGCGGCCGCCGCCCAGGCCCGGGAGCTGCTCATCCGCCGCTACCTGCAGGGCTTCGGTCCCGCCGCCCCCAGGGAGATAGCCGATTGGGCGGGCCTGAAGGTGCGCCCGGTGGACGAGGCGCTCGAGGATCTCGAGCTGCGCCGCTTTCGCGACGAGCAGGGCGGCCTGCTGGTGGACCTGCCGCGCGCACCGCTGCCCGCGGCCGACACACCCGCCCCCGTGCGCTTCCTCCCCACCTGGGACGCCACGCTGCTGGTGCACGCGCGCCGCACCCAGGTTCTTCCCGAGCAGCACCGGGCCACGGTCTTCAGCGTCAAGACTCCGCAATCGGTCCCCACGTTCACCGTCGACGGGCGAGTGGCGGGGACCTGGCGCTACGAGAACAAGGAGATCATTCTCAGTGCCTTCGCCCGCCTGCGCAAGGACGCGCGCGCCGAGGCGGAGGCGGAAGCTGAGCGCCTGGCCGAGCTGCACGCCTGAGCGTGTTACACCGCGAAGCGGCCGTCCTCAACCAGGTCGGCCGCGCGGCGCGAGAGCTCGGCCACCACGTCGAGGTTGATGTCCTCCAGGCGCTTGATGCGGACGCAGCTCTTACCCACGTTCACCTTCCCGAGGCGGTCGGCGTTGGCCTCGGCCAGGTAGCCGTGCTCGTCGCCCGCGCACAGGTAGAGCGACACGTAGCCCTTGTTGTTGGTCAGCCCGATCGGGAACCAGTCGCCCTCGCGGCCACTCGCGTAGGTGTAGTGGTAGGTCCCGTAGCCGATGAAGGTCTTCCACATGCGGACCTCGAGCTGGGGCACGGCTTCGGTGATGGTCCGGTGGATGCGCTCGACGATGTCGCGCCGTGCATCCGGCAGCGAGGCGATGTAGTCGTCGACGCGCTCGGGGGAGGAGGCGGGCACCATGGCCCGCATCCTCCCCAGGCCCCATGACCCGCGTCAAGCGGGACTGCTGACCGCTAATCAGTCATCTAGGCGCGCGCGGGCGCGCGGAACAGCGCGCGCAGGCGGTTGAGCAGCCCGCGGGATTGCGTGCGGCGCCCGGCGAGCTGCGCGGCCCTCAGCTCGAGCAACGCCACGGCCTCGGCGGTGGGCTCAAACGGGTCCGCGATCGGGCGTCCGGCTCCCAGCGGCAGCGCGGCGAGCATGCGCGAATCGGCCATGGCCACGAGCGCAGGCCCGCGCGGTGGACTCGCGCTGTCCAGAGCAGCAAGCCGCGCCAGATCGGAGAGGTCGGCAGAAACGGCGGGGCGAACGGTGATGTCGGTCATGGAGGGCTCCCGGGGGGGTTGTGTGTATGACTGCGTACTGCTAGTGTAGTACCGCTCAGGAGGCAGACAATGTCATACAAAGTTACCTTGTCGGATCTAGATCGAGACGGAAGCCTCTCGATTACGCAGCAGCTGGTCGATCGCTTCTCGGCCGCGATCGAGGCGGGCGAGCTCGAACCCGGCGACAAGCTGCCGCCCACCCGCGAGTTGGCCGCCGAAGCGGGGGTCAACCACCTGACCGCCGCGCGCGTCTACCGCAAGCTGGCCGAGCTCGGGTACGTCACCGCCCAGGTTGGCCGGGGCACGTTCGTGCGCACCCTCGCGCCGGCCAGCAGCACCCTCCAGGGTGACGACTGGCAGGTCTACGCGCTACCACCGGAAGAGATCTCCTACTCGGAGCAAGTGCTGGCCGACACCTTCTCGCTGGCCGGCCGCGAGCACGTGATCTCGCTGGCCACCGGATGGCCCGCACCGAGCTCCTACCCCACCGAAGAGCTGGCGCGCATCACGGCGGACGTGTTCGCCGAGGTCGGCGGGGATGCGCTGTCCTACCTCAACGCGGAGGGACTTTTCGATCTGCGCGAGCAGATCGCCATCAGGGGCCGCGACTACGGCTACGCCCAGGAGGCCGACGAGGTGGTGATCACCTCGGGGGCGCAGCAGGCGCTCTCCCTGTCCGCGCGAGCCGTGCTCGAGCCGGGCGACGTGGCCGTGGTCGAGTCACCCACCTTCATCGGGATGATGACCGCGCTGCGCGGCACCGGCGCCAAGGTGATCGGCGTCCCCGTCGACCGGGACGGGTTCGACGTGAACGCGCTCGAGCACGTGCTGGCGCGCCACGAGGTCAAGCTCGTGGGCCTGCAGAGCGCGTGTCAGAACCCCACCGGCAGCAACCTCTCCGAGGAGCGGCGCCGGCGCCTGGCCGAGTTGGCCATCGAGCGCAACTTCTTCGTCCTCGAGGACCGCGTGTACGCCGACATGCGCTTCGAGGGACCGTTCGTACGCTCGCTGCGCGAGCTGGCTCCGGCTCACGTGCTCTACGTGAACAGTCTCTCGAAGGTGGTGGGGGGCGGGCTGCGATCGGGCTGGGTGGCCTCGCGCGGGCCGGTTCGAGACCGCATCGCGATGCTCAAGCTGGAGGCCGACTTCCACTCGCCCACGCTCATCCAGCACATCGCCGCACGCTGGCTCGCGACCGGCGCCTACGATCGTCACGTGGAGCGCACGATCCCGTTTTATCGCGAGCGCCGCGACGCGTTGGTGGCCGCCCTCGAGCGCCACCTTTCGGGCGAGTACCACGTGGACGTGCCCCACGGCGGGCATCACCTTTGGGTCACGCTCAACCGGCCGCTCGACGAGCGGGCCCTGTACACCGAAGCGGCGCGGCGTGGGGTCACCTTCACTCCCGGGGGAGCGGTGACCGCGGAACGCAGGTCGCAAACGTCCTTCCGCCTGTCCTTCTCGATGGTTGACCCCGAAGAGCTCGACGAGGGCGTTCGGCGCCTCGCACGAGCGATGCGCGAGGTGCGCCGCGGCGCCCGTCGCGCCGTGGCCGCTCCGATGTCATAGCCGTGACGCTCGGTTCGTTGAACTAGAGATGGCTGTCGCCGATCGCAGTGCTGCCCGGCCGCGGGAGCAGAACTACGTGGGCTTCGCAAGCCGCGACTGGCTCATGCTGGCCGGCATCGTCTTCACCTGGGGACCGTCGTTCCTGCTGATCGACCTCGGCCTGGAGCATCTCGCTCCGGCGCTGGTGGCCTTCGGGAGGATCGCGTTCGGCGCGGCCACACTCGGGCTCTTTGCGGTCGCGCGGCAGCCCGTGGAGCGCTCCGACCGGCCGGCGATCGCCCTGCTCGGCCTGATCTGGCTCGCGGTGCCCTTCCTGCTCTTCTCAACCGCTCAGCAATGGATCGACTCCTCTCTGGCCGGGATGATCAACGCCGCCACGCCGCTGTTCACGGCGCTGGTGGCCGCCTTCATCGTCAAGCAGCTGCCCTCGCGGATGCAGGGAATCGGCCTGGTGGTCGGCTTCCTCGGAGTGATTGCGGTCAGCCTGCCGTCGGTGGAGGGCGGCTCGAATGCCGCCGGGGTGGGGCTCGTGCTACTCGCCACCGTGCTCTACGGGTTCTCCTTCAACCTGCTCGCGGATCTGCAGCTTCGCAACCACGCGCTCGCCGTCATCTGGCGCTCCCAGATATTCGCGGCCGTACTGGTGGCGCCCGTGGCCGTGATCGGCCTGGCGGCCTCTGAGTTCGCCTGGTCTAGCGTCCTGGCGGTGGTGGCGCTGGGCTCCCTGAGCACCGCACTCGCCTTCTTCTGGTTCACCGCCCTGATAGGGCGTGTGGGGCCGACGCGAGCGGCGATCGCGCTCTATTTCGTGCCCATAGTGGCCATCGTCCTAGGCGCTGCCCTGAACGATGAGCGGATCCACGTTGCCGCACTGCTCGGAACGGCGCTGGTGTTGGCCGGCGCTTACATGACGAGCCGGGCCAAGCCGGCGTAGCGTCGACTCAGAGCTTCTTCCAGAGCGCCCCGAGCGCGCGCAGCTCTTCGCGTGAGAAGCGCGAGAGGAAGCGGTCGCGCACACCGTCGAGGTGAGTCTTGCGTGCGCGGTTGAACAGCTGCCGGCCCTTCGGCGTGATCACCGCGAACCAGCCGCGGGCATCGTCCTCCGAGGGCTCGCGGCACAGCAGCCCGTCACGCTCCATGCGGTCCACGCGGCGCGTGAGTCCGCTGCGGCTGAGCAGAACGCCTTCCGCGAGCTCCGACATGCGCATCTGACCCCGCGGCGAGTCCGCGAGGAAGAGCAGGACCTCGTAGGAGGAGAGCGGCAGGCCGTGCTCGCGGACGAGCTCGGCGTCGAGCAGCTTGGTCAGCGCGGAATGGGCGCGCAGCATGCCGCGCCAGGCCCCGAGCTCGTCCGCGTCGAGCAGCCGCGCGGCGGGTTCAGCTTCGCTTGAAGAGGCGCTTGAGGCGATCGAACAACGCTCGAAGAACGAGGGACAGGCCACCGACGGGCTCGGCCGGCGGCCGAGCGGGCGCGGGGACGGGTGGCGCGCTCACGCTCTGCTCCGGGCCGGCGTCGGTTGCTTCGGCCGGCTCGGCGCTCTCGATCGCCTTCTGCAGGCAATCCGAGGAGTCGCGCAGCAACCGGTTCGAGACATCCGGGGACATGCTGCCCACGATCGTGGCCTTGGCCGAACCCTGGCCGCGCTCGTTGGGGCCCCTGGCTCGCATCACCGACCGGAGCGCCTCCTCGTCGACCTCATCCATGGCGAGCTCGCCGCGATAGGCGGCAGTCGTGAGACCGAGCGTGACCGTGAAGTTGCCGCGGTGGGGTGCCATCGTCACCGCCTTCGGGATCTCCCCGCCGGCGGGCTTCATCCGACCGGGCCCCCGGCCCGCAGGGCGTCGAGCTGAGCCGGGGTGTCCACGTCCTCACCTCCACCGAGGTCGTCGCAGGGGACCTCCCGCGGGCTGACGCTCAGCAACAGGTTTCGCGCACCGTGGTCGCCGGTCACGTTGCGCATGCGCTCGACGAGCTCGCGCTCCAGCAGCACCGGGTGGCCCGGCGCGCCGGAGTAGGTCGCCCGGACCGCCTCGATGCCCTTGCCGCGTGCCGCGATGACGCGGCGGATGGCGTTTGTGGAGAGGTGCGGCAGGTCACCAAGCGTGACCACAACGGCCTCGCAGCCGGGCAGCTCGGCCAGACCGCACGCGAGCGATGCCGACTGCCCCTCCTCCCAGCGCTCGCAGAGGATCGGCTCGGCGCCGTGGAAGTCGACCCGCGCGATCACGCTTTCGGCTCCCGAGCCCAGCACCACCGCCACCCGACCCACGGGCGAAGCGGTCATGGCCAGGATCGCGTGCTCGAGCAATGGCCGGCCGTCGAGATCTGCGAGCTGCTTGCGGCCGCCGAAGCGGCTGCCCTTGCCGGCGGCGAGGATGAGCCCGCCGATCACGCGCCCACCTCGTGGATCCGGCCGGCTGCAGTCGAGAGCCGGCCCCCGGAGCGGCCGTGACGCACGGCCACCACCTCGGCCATGATCGAGAGCGCGGTTTCCTCCGGGCTCATGGCCCCCAGGTCGAGCCCGATCGGAGCCGCGATGCGCTCCAACAGCTCCTCCTCAATACCAACGGCCAGCAGCCGCTCGCGGCGCTGAGCCTGAGCGCGGCGGCTGCCCATCGCGCCGACGTAAGGCGCCTCGGAGTGCAGCGCGATCTCGAGGGCGGCGTCGTCCAGCTTGGGGTCGTGGGTCAACACAGCGATGTAGGTGGCGCGATCGATCGCGCCGATGCGCTCGAACGCCTCCGCGGGCCACGCGGCGATCACGGCCTCCGCATCGGGGAAGCGCCCGTTTGTGGCGAACTGAGAGCGCGGGTCGCACACGAAAGGGCGCCAGCCGGCCGCCCGCGCCAGTCGCGCGAGTGCCGCCGAATAGTCGACTGCACCGAAGATGACCAGCCGCGGCGCCGGGGCGGTCACGTCCACGAACAGGGTCACGGGGCCGATCTCGCGGCGCTCCGAGAGCTCGGCCCACATGAGCTCGTCGGCCGCGACCAGCGCCGCGCTGTCGAGCTCTGGATCGCCCAGGCCTCCGGCAGTCGAGCCGTCGCTGCGCACGAGAAGCTTGGCCGAGGTGTCTCCACCGTCGAGGATCGACACGAGCGCGGCGCGGCCGTCGGCCTCCGCGACCGAGGCGAACTCGGAGAAGGCGCTCACTCGGCGTATTCCTCGACGAACACGTCGATCTCGCCGCCGCAGGGCAGGCCGACGTCCCAGGCCTCGGAATCCGCGATGCCGAAGTGCAGCAGGCGCGCCTGGCGCTCGCGCAGCACCTCTGCGGCCGCTTCGACCACCGCACCCTCGACGCAACCACCTGAAACCGCGCCCGATACGTCGCCGTGCTCGTTCACGGCCATCTTCGCGCCCGGTGGGCGGGGTGCGGAGCGCTTGACTCCCACGACCGTTGCGATGGCAACGCGGTCGCCCCGAGCGGTCCAGGCCCGCACATCTTCAACAACATCCTTCATTCCTCGCTGCCCTCCATGTGCAGACTTCCCGTGCGGAAGCGATTCGATGTATCCCCGCTGGTAAGGGAGTCAAGGGTAGAGGCCAGCTCCTCGAGCGAGGAAAGGGAGTTCCCGGCCAGGAAGTGGTCGACGTGCGGGAGCGCGGCCTGCATCCCCCTGGTCAACGGCTCGTAGCCGGGATGGGCCTTGAGTGGATCGAGCCAGATGAGTCGGTAGGAGCAGCGCGACAGCCGGGCCATCTCGCGGCCCAGCTCCGCCGGCTCGCCGCGATCCCAGCCATCCGAAAGCAGCACCACAACGGCCCCGCGGCCAAGGCGCCGGCCATGCTCGCGGTTGAGGGTGGCGAGCGCGTCACCGATGCGCGTGCCGCCCGACCAGTCCTGGGTCGCGTGGGCCGCTCGCTCGAGGGCGCGGTCGGGGTCGCGCCCGCGCAGCTCCGCCGTGACGCGGGTCAGGCGAGTTCCGAACACGAAGGCCTCCACCCGCCGCCGCGCGGCCACGCAGGCCTGCAGGTAGGCCAACAGCATCCGCGCGTAGGGCTCCATCGAGCCCGACACGTCGCAGACGAGCACGAGTGGGCGCGGGCGCTCGCCGGGCTCACGCCAGTGGCGCTCGACCGGATCGCCATGCGTACGCAACGAGGCACGCAGGGTGCGGCGCAGATCGGGCCGCGCGGCGTGAGGCGGTGGACCGCGCCGGATCGCCGCGCGCGTGCGGCGGCTGGGGCGCGTGGGCGCCGACGCCGCGAGCCTGCGCATCACACGGCGGGCCAGCAGGCGCTCCGCGTCGCTGTACTCGGCGAAGTCCTTGTCGCGCAGCAGCTCGACCTCAGACCATGCGGCCGGCAACACATCGGCCCCGAGCTCCACCTCCGCCGGCCGGTCGGCCGTTGCCACCGCAACGGTGGGCAGCGCGAGTGCGGCCACGTCATCGAGTAGCGGCGGCGCCTCGGAGTGCCCCGGCCGGCGTGCGCCGAACGACTCGGCGAACGCGGCGTCGAAGGCCGCGAGATCCTCGCGGCGTGAGCACAGCGTGCTGCGCAGGGCGAAATAGGAGGCGGCGGGGTCGCTCGAGTCCACGGCGGCCAGCGCGCGATGCGCGCTGAGCAGGTCGCCGATCCCGACGCGCACTCCCCCGGCTCTCATCGCCACGGCGAGCAGGGCGAGCCTTCCGGTGACCCGAGTTCCCAGGCCCCTAGACATCGTTCAGCACACCCTCCTCGCGCACCTGGTCGATGTCCTCGCGCACCTTCAGCGCCACGCCGAGCGTTTCCTCCAGCGAGCCACCCTCGAGCGCCAGCAGGGCCTGCGTCCAAGCGATCGTCTCGCCCACACCGGGCAGCTTGTAGAGCTCCTGCTCGCGTAGCCGAGCCACCGCGGCGCACAGGGGAGGGAGGGAGGGGGGAGAGGCCGCGCTCGGGCGCCGGGTAGTCGACCCAGTGGTAAGGCAATGGCGCTTGAGCGCGTCGTGCAGCTCGCGCGTGCGGTTGGAAGTGATCACCACGAGGGGACGGCGCTCGGCGGTGATCGTGCCCAGCTCCGGGATCGAGACCTGGAAATCAGACAGGAACTCGAGCAGGAAGGCTTCGAATTCGTCGTCGGCCCGGTCGATCTCGTCGATCAGCAACACCACCGGTTCCACCGCCATCAGCGCCTCCAGCAGTGGGCGGCGCAGCAGAAAGCGCTCGGAATAGAGCCCCTCGTCGCCGGCCACCTCGCCGCGTAGGTGAAGGAGCTGGCGCGGGTAGTCCCAGTCGTAGAGCGCGTGGTGGAGGTCGATGCCCTCGTGACACTGCAGGCGGATCAGACGGGCGCCCGTGGCTCCGGCCAGCGCCTTCGCCACCTCGGTCTTTCCCACCCCCGCCTCGCCCTCCAGGAGCAGCGGCTGCTCGAGGGTCGCCGCCAGGAACACGGCGGTCGACAGGCCCCGGTCGGCGAGGTAGCGCTCGTCCGCCAGGGCCCGCCCTACATCTTCCGGATTGCCGAAGGTCACCCCTCGGCGGCCGTCTTGAGCGCGCGCTTGGTGAGGACCCTCGCCAGGTGTCGCTTGTAGTCGGCCGTCGCGTTGAGATCGGCCGGCGGCTCGGTGCCCTCGGCGGCTTGCTCGGCCGCGGAGGCGATCGATTCGGCATCGAGTCCGCCGCCCCGCAGGGCCTCCTCGCACGCGGTGGCGCGCAGAGGCGTGGAAGCCATGTGGGTGAGCCCAATGCGAACGTCCTCGCAGGAGCCGTCGCCGGCCTTCTTCACGAGGGCACACACGCCGACCATCGCCCAGTCCTCGGCGCGGCGGGTGAACTTCTCGTAGCCAAAGCCCCAGCCGTCGCCGGAGGGCACGCGGACCTCGGTCACCACCTCGTCCGCGGCGAGCGCCGTGGTCAGGTAGTCCTGAAACATGTCCGCGGCCGCAATCGAGCGCATCCCGTTGGGACCCTGGGCCGACAACTCCCCCTCGAGCGCGAGCAGCACGGCCGGCAGGTCGGATGCCGGGTCGCCGTGAGCCAGGGAGCCGCCGATCGTGCCGCGGTTGCGCACCTGCTGGTCGGCGATCTCCGAGGCCGCCCGCGAGACCACGCCGAGCTCGGGAGCGTTCTGGAGGTCGGCGTGGCGTGTCATGGCTCCGATCCGCCACGATCCGTTCTCTCGCTGGATGCCGTGCAGCCCGGGAATCCGGCGCAGGTCCACCAGCAGGGTGGGCGCCGCCAGGCGCAGCTTCATCAGCGGTAGCAACGAGTGGCCGCCGGCCAGCAACTTGGCGTCCTCACCGTTCTCATGGAGCATGCGGACGGCCTCTTCGAGGCTCTCGGGCGCCTCGTAGGCGAATGGTGCGGTGATCATCGGGAACCTCCCATCGCATCGTCGGGGCCGTGGGGGCCGCTGCCCTGAGAGCCGTCTCCGGTCTCGGGCAGGTCCTTGCCCTGCTCGGTCCGGGCGGGACCGCCTCCATTGCCGTTCTGCGCGGCCTGAATGGCCTCGAACACGCGCATCGGCGTGAACGGCATGTCAAGGTCCTTGACACCCAGCGGGGCGAGCGCATCGAGTACCGCCGCGGCCACCGCCGGGGTGGCGGCGATCGTACCCGCCTCGCCCACACCCTTGGCCCCCAGCGAGTTGGTGGGCGAGGGCGTCTCGGTGCGGTCGGTGTTGATGTACGGCAGCTCGGCCGCCGTTGGCAGGGCGTAGTCCACGAACGTGCCGGTCACGAGCTGGCCCTCGTCGTCGTAGACAACCTGCTCGTAGAGCGCCTGCCCGATCGCGTGGACGATCCCGCCGTGCACCTGGCCGTCGATCAACATCGGGTTGATCGCCCGTCCACAATCATCGACGGCGTGATAGTCCACCACCTTGCACCTTGCCCGTCTCGGCGTCAACCTCGACTACGCACGCGTGCGCGCCGAAGGGGAACACGAAGTTCTCCGGGTCGTAGAAGGCGTTCTCCTCGAGCCCGGGCTCGATGTCCGCCGGCAGCTCCTGGGGCGGGATGTGCGCCGCACCCGAAACCTCGGCCATCGTCATCGCCTTCTCCGGCGAGCCCTTGACGTGGTAACTGCCGTTGGCCAGCTCGATGTCCTCCGGCGCCGCCTCCCACATCCCGGCACAGATCCGCTTGGCCTTTTCCTGCACCCTGCGCGCCGCCATGGCCACCGCCTCGCCGCCCACCGCCAGCGAGCGCGAGCCGTAGGTGCCCCAACCCCAGGCGCCCTGATCCGTATCGCCGTGCAGGACGGTCACGTTCTCCGGGTCGATCCCGAGGATGTCCCCGGCGATCTGGGCGAAGCTGGTGTCGAGCCCTTGACCGTGCGGCGACGTACCGGAGTAGACGATCGCCGATCCGGTCGGGGTCACGCGCACGTTGGCGGACTCGTAGTAGGCGGCCTGCAGGCCCACGCCCTGCGGACCCACCGCCCGCGACGGCGCCAGGCCACAGACCTCGACGTAGGTCGAGAAGCCGACGCCGCGGAGCACGCCCTCGCTCCGCAGGCGCTCCTGCTCGCTCCGGAACCGATCGAGGTCGAAGTTTTCGAGCAGCTTGTCGAGCGCGCCTTGGTAGTCGCCCGAGTCGTAGACGATCCCGAGGGCCGTCTCGTATGGAAAGTCATCCTTGGGGATGAAGTTCTTGCGGCGCAGCTCGAGCCGGTCCATCTCCAGCTCGTCGGCCAGGCGGTCCATCATCAGCTCGACCCAGTAAGTCATCTCCGGGCGCCCGGCGCCGCGAATCGCGTCCGTGCACATCTTGTTGGTGAAGACCCCCGTGAAGTGCACGTCGATTGACGGGATCTTGTAACAGCCGCCCGCCACCGGAAAGCCGAGCGTGGGGATGAACGGCGTGAGCAGCAGCTGGTAGGCCCCGAGATCGGCCACAATCCTGGCGCGGCAGCCCGTGAGGGTGCCGTCGCGCTTGGCCGTGAGCGTGACCTCCACGGACTGGTCGCGCCCGTGGTGGCTGGTGGACATGTGCTCCGAGCGGGTCTCGGTCCACTTAACCGGGCGCCCCAGCCGCCGGGCCAGGGCCAGCACCAGCGCCTCCTCGTGGTAGACCTGAAGCTTCGCGCCGAACCCGCCGCCCACGTCGGGAGCGATCACGCGCACCTTGTCCTCCGCCATGCCGAGCACTCCGGAAAGCACGAAGCGCGCGATGTGCGGGACCTGCGTGGTGGAGTAAAGGATTACGCTGTCCGCGCGCGGCTCACCGATCGAGCAGCGCGGCTCGATCGGCGCGCCCGAGATGCGGTGGTTGGCGAAGCGGTGCTCGACGGTCACCTCCGCCTCGGCCTCTGCGGCCTCGAAATCGCCACCGGCCACGGCCCACTCGTGCGTCTTGTTGGTACCGAACTGCTCCCACACGAGCGGCGAGCCGTCCTCCAGTGCGGCGTCGGGATCCACCACCGCCGGCTTGGGGTCGTACTCCACGATCACCATGTCGGCCGCATCGACGGCCGCGCCTCGGCTGGCGGCCACGACCACGGCCACGGGATCGCCCACGTGCTTGACCTGGCCGCGCTTGAGGGGCCAGTTCTCGGGGGTCTTGATCTCTACCCCCGGCGGTGCCCATACCATCGCCAAGGGGCCCGCGAAATCGGCGGCCATTTCCTCGCCGGTAAGCACGGTGACGACGCCGGCGTGCTCCTTGGCGGCCGAGGTGTCGATCGAGGTGATCGCGGCGTGCGCCTCCGGAGAGCGGACGATCACCGCGTGGAGCATGCCCGGCAGGTTGATGTCGTCCGTGTAGCGCCCCTGCCCGGTGATCATGCGCGGGTCTTCCTTGCGCTTCATGCTCTGGCCGACCGCGCTCATGCCGGCACCCCCTTGCCCGCCGCTTCCCTGACCGCTTCGACGATGTTGTGGTAGCCCGTGCAGCGGCACAGGACGCCCTCCAACCCGTGGCGAATCTCCTGGTCACTCGGACTCGGGTTGCGCTCGAGCAGGTCGGCGGCGGCCATGATCATGCCCGGCGTGCAGAAGCCGCACTGGAGCCCGTGCTTCTCACGGAAGGCCTGTTGGAGAGGATGGAGGCCCTCGGAGGGGGTTAGGCCCTCGATCGTGGTTACCTCGCCGCCGTCGGCCTGTGCGGCAAGGACGGTGCAGCTTTTGACCGACTCGCCGTTCAGGTGAACGGTGCAGGCGCCGCAATTGGTGGTGTCGCAGCCGATGTGCGTCCCGGTCAGGCCGAGATCGTCGCGCAGCCAGTGCACGAGCAGGGTCCTCGCCTCGACCTGCGCATCGCGCCTCTCTCCGTTGACGCTGACCTGTACGCGCACGGTTGCTCCCATTGCCTCTCCTCCGTTTCGAATCTCTTCGAAGCCTCTCCTGAAGGGGGGATGCTATGCCTCCGGGCAGGTGGGCGACAGGGTGGCTTGGCACCAGATGAGGCTTCGGGGTTCGGCGCGAGGGCCTCACGGATTTCGGCACGGCCGGCCGGGCCCCGGCGCCGGCCCCAGCCCGCCGCTTCTTTCTCCACCTCGCGGCGGCGCGGCATCGATCCTGAGCGTGCCGTCGCCTAGCTAAGGTTTTTCGGCGATGGCCCGCCGCAAGGAAGAGAAGGAGGCTCTGCGCCGCCAGCGCGAGGAACGCGAGGCCAAGGCGCGGGCCGAGCAGCAGCGCAAGCGCCTGGTCGGCTTCGGCGCCGCCGGCGTCCTCGTGCTGGCCGCCGCGGTGATCGGATTCCTCCTGGCGGGGGGAGGGGGCAACGGCGGCGGACCGGGCGGGGAGGGGAACTTCTTCCCCGAGGGCGGTGACGCGCCCACACAGAAGGTGTTCGATCTCGACGAAGCGGTGAGCGCCGCGGGCTGCGAGCTCAAGAGCAACAAGGGCAACGGAGTAGCGACCCACACCACCAGCCTCGACGAGAAGATCAAGTACAAGACCAACCCGCCCACCACGGGCCGCCATTACGAGATACCCGCCGAGGACGGCGTGTACGGCGGGGCCCCACCGCCCGACGAGGCGCTGGTGCACGCGCTCGAGCACGGCCGCGTGATCATCTGGGTCAAGCCGAGTGTGTCGGAGGACGCGCGCGCGGAGATCCGGGCCATGTCCGACGAGGACGAGGGCTTCCAGACCCTGCTGGTGGAGCGTAAGAACATGCCCTATGCGGTGGCGGCCACCGCCTGGAACCGTGACCCGCTGCCGGGGGGCACCGGCCGCACGCTCGGCTGTGATCGATGGACCCCCGAGGTGGTGGACGCGCTGCGCGCCTTCCGCGACGAGCACCGCTCCAACGGGCCCGAGCCCGTTCCCTAGAGCTGCAGCGGATCTTGCACCCCCGCAACCGGTGCTTTGACACCGTGTTGGGGGAGAGGTGCGGATCCTCGCAACAGCAACGGCGCTCCTCTGCGCCCTCCTCGCCCTGCCGGCGCTCGCCTCCGGCCGGCCCAGCGAACCCTTCGACTTCGAGCTCGCCGCGCGGTCGGGCGACCCGGTGGCCGCCGGCGGTCCGGCCGCCCCGCGGGTGCTGGAAACGCCGCGGCCGTTCAACCTGGTCGGGCTGCGCTGGCGCGGACCCCGCGCCCCCGTGATCCGCCTGCGCGCGCGGCGACCGGACGGAGCCTGGAGCCGCTGGCAGCGGCTCGAGGCCCACGCCGATCACAACCCCGACCTGACACGTGGCGGCGAGCCGGCGGTGTCCTCCTCCGACCCGCTCTGGGTGGGCTCCGCGGACGCGCTGCAGTACCGCCTCAGCCGGCCGGTGAAGGGGCTACGCCTTCACTTCGTCAACGTCGCCTCGGAGCTGCGGGCCGCCCGGGCGGCCCAGGACCCGGAGCCCACGTTCGTCAGCCGGAGGCAGTGGGGGGCGTCGAAATGCCCGCCGCGCCAGGCGCCGGACTACGGAACCGTCAAGGCCGTGCACGTGCATCACACCGTCTCCCTCAACGACTACGCGCCGGAGGAGGGGCGGGCCATCGTGCTCTCGGTGTGTCGCTACCACCGCAACTCCAACGGCTGGAACGACATCGGCTACAACGCGCTGGTCGACAAGTACGGCGTTCTTTACGAGGGACGCGCCGGCGGGCTCGACCAGGCGGTGGTCGGGGCCCAGGCCCAAGGGTTCAACGACGAAACTGCGGGGATCGCCAGCATCGGCGACCACACGAGCGCCGAGGCGACGCCCGAGACCCTCTCCGCGCTGGCCACCTATATCCGCTGGAAGCTGAGCGTGCACGGCCAGCCATTGTCCGGCCCGGTGACGATGAGCAGCTCCGGTGGATCGGCCACGAAGTACCCGGCCGGGCGGAGGGTGACCCTCGAGCGCGTGATCGGCCATCGCGACACGGGCCGGACCGCGTGCCCGGGTGCACTGCTCTACGCGCAGCTCGACGAGTTGCGCGCGCTGGTGGTGTCGGGTGTGGGCCTGCTGCCCACCTTCGCCACCCGCCTGAGCGGCACGCTGGCCGACTTCTCGATCGACTACGGCGACACGGTCCCCGTGACCGGACTGCTGTCGGGGCCCGACGGAGGCCCGCTGGTCAACGAGACAGTCGAGGTCCAGACGAACGGCACAGGGCGCTGGAAGACCTCCTCGCTCACCACCACGGCTCCCGACGGCACCTTCGCCGGGGAGCTGAAGCCGCGGCGGCGCCTCTATGTTCGCCTCCGCTACCCGGGCCGCGCGGAGCTGCGCCGAGCCACCTCGGCACGGTTGCTGCTGCACCTGCGCCCGCTGATCACCCTGCGCTTGCCGATCAGCTCCTCCGCACCGGGTGAGCGCGTGCGGGTATCGGGGAGGATCGCGCCGAGAAAGCGCTTCGTGACGCTGGTGCTGCAGCAACGCATACGGGGTAGCTACCGCAAGGTCGGAGCGCAGGCGGTCCGGACCCGGCGGGGGCGCTTCAGGACCTCGCTCGTTCCCGCCTTCAGCGCCGACTACCGCTACGCGGTCGTTTCCGTGAGCGACGCCGACACCGACCGCGCTTCGACCGGCTGGCAGGCCTTGCGCGTGCGGCGCTGATCACCAGCCCTGCCGCAAGTCCTCGCTGTAGAGCCCGTGCCCGGAGGCCAGCATGCGCACGGTCTTGGCCAGGATCCTCAGGTCCAGCACCAGCGACCGGTGCTCCACGTACCACACATCCAGCTCGATTCGCTCGGGCCAGGGCAGCGTAGCCCGGCCGTTGACCTGAGCCCAGCCGGTGATACCGGGCTTGACCTCCAGCCGTCTGCGCTGACGTTCGGTGTAGCGATCCACCTGCTGCTGAACGGTCGGGCGCGGGCCCACGATCGCCATCTCGCCGCGCACGACGTTCACCAGGTTGGGCAGCTCGTCGAGCGAGAAGCGCCGCAGCCGCCGGCCCACGCGGGTGATGCGGCTGTCGCCCTCCAGCACGTAGAGCCCGGCGCCCATGGTCTCCGCGCCGGGCACCATCGTGCGCAGCTTCCACATCTCGAACGGCCGGCCGCCGCGGCCGACGCGACGCTGGCGGTAGAAGACCGCCCCTCTGCTCTCGAGCTTGATGAGCAGCGCGGCGAGCGCGAGCAGCGGCGAGAGCACGAGCAGGGCCGCCGACGCGACCACGATGTCTAGAGACCGCGGCATCGACGGTTAGCGTTCGCCTCGGCCTGATGCGAATCCTCTACCTGCACCAGTTCTTCGTCACCCGCGCCGGAGTCGGGGGCACGCGCTCGTACGAGTTCGCGCGCCGCTTCGTGTCGCGCGGCCATGCGGTGCGCATGCTAACCGCGGGGGAGGGCCGTCAGGAGGTGGCCGGAATCGAGGTGGTGGGCCTACCGGGCGCCTACTCGGACTACATGAGCGCCACCGCGATCTCCTACCCGCGCCGCATGCTGGCGTTCGCCCGCTTCGGCCTGGCCGCCGGCGCCACCGCGCTGCGCGGACCGCGGCCCGATGTGATCTACGCGACCTCCCCGCCGTTGACCATGGCGGTGCCCGCCCTCATGGCCGCCGCCCGCTGGCGCGCGCCGCTCGTGTTCGAGGTGCGCGACCTGTGGCCCGAGGCCCCGATCCAGATGGGCGCGCTGCGCAATCCGCTGCTGCGCCGTGTGGCGCGGGCACTCGAGCGCTTCGTGCTGCGGCGCGCCACGCGCGTGATCGCCCTCTCGCCCGGCATCCAGAGTGGGGTGGTCGGCGCCGGCGCCCCCGCCGAGCGAGTGGTCCTGGTGCCCAACGCCTCTGACCTCGATCTGTTTCGCCCCTCCCCCCCGCCCGAGCGCTTTCGCGTGAGCTACTTCGGCACCATGGGTGAAGCCAACGACCTCGGTGCGGTGATCGACGCCGCGCGCCTGCTCGACGGCGTGGAGTTCGTGCTGATGGGCGACGGCAAGCACCGCGCGCGCCTCGAGCGCTCCGCGCCCTCCAACGTGACCTTTACCGGCGCCGCCGCCGGCAAGGAGGAGGTTGCCGAGCTGGCGGCCGGCTCGAGCGCGTGCCTGACCGTGTTCAAGGACGTGCCCGTGCTCTCCACGAACTCGCCGAACAAGCTCTTCGACACCTTCGCCGCCGGGCGTCCCGCGATCGTGAACATGGATGGCTGGATGCGACAGCTCGTGGAGGACAACGACGCGGGCCTCTACGTGCGCGCCGGAGACGCCCGCGACCTGGCGAACAAGATCGCCTGGCTTCGCGACCACCCCGAGGACGCGGCGCGCATGGGGCACAACGCGCGGGCGCTGGCCGAGCGCGAGTTCGACCGCGAGCAGCTTGCCGAGCGCGCGCTCGGCGTGCTGAAGGAGGCGGCGGCGCGCTGAGCGAGATCACGCTCTCCTACTGCGTCGTCAACACCAACGGCCGCGAGCACCTGCTGGCCTGCCTGGGCGCGATCGAGGCCACTCACCCGCAGGGAGTCGCCCACGAGGTGCTCGTGCTCGACAACGCCTCGGACGACGGGTCGGCCCAGGCGGTGCGCGAGCGCTTCCCCGAGGCGCGCCTGCTCGCGCTCGAGCGGCGCGGCGGCAAGGCGGCCAACGACTCGCTGCTGCTGCGCGAATCGCGGGGCCGCTTCTGTCTGCTGCTCAACGAGGACTCCGCGCTGCTCGAGGGGGCGGCACGGGCGCTGCTCGACGCGCTCGAACGCCATCCGGGCGCCGCGGCCGCCGGCGCGCAGCTGCTCACGAGTGCGGGCGAGCCGACGCCCTGTGCGTGGCGCCTGCCCGATGCGGGCTGGGCGCTGGCGGCGGCGCTGTTCCTGCAGGACCGCTATGCGGTCCAGAGCCGCGGACGCAGCGTGCGCGAAGTGGGCTGGGTCCAGTCGAGCGCGATGCTGGTGCGCCGCGAGGCGGCCGAGGCGGTCGGCTGGCTGGATCACGATTTCTTCGTCTATTCCGACGAGACCGACTTCTGCAAGCGGCTGGCAGATCACGGCAGGCAGATCCTCTTCGTGCCCGGTGCGCGAGCGATTCATCACGACCAGCTCTCGACGGACTCCGCCGCGATGCGTCGCCGCATCGTCGAGTTTCACCGCAACCGCGACCTCTACTTCCGCAAGCACGACATGCCCGGCACGCGGCGGTTGTGGACCGTCTGCTGGACCTGGGCGTATCTGGTGCGCGCGCTGGCCGCGGTCGCGCTCCCGGGCCACGATCCGCGCCGCTACCTGCTGCACGCCCGTCAGCAGCTCTTCCCGGCGCGGGGCGCGGGCCTGCGGGAAGCCGCAGCGGCGTACAACGCAAATAGAGTCCGGGCCGGTGGAGCACGCTGACACCGCCCAGCTGGCCGCGGTAGGGGGCGCACTCGGCTCGATCCTCGTACTGCTCGCGCGCGGGCGGTTCACGCTGCTGGGGGGGTTCGTGCTGCTGGCGGCGGCCGAAGCGGGACTGGCGCTCTCGCTCGGGGGCGGCACGCTGGACAAGCTCTCGAGTCCCGCGGGAGCCGCCGCGGGAACGATGGGAGTCGTACTGCTCGCGGCAGCCGCCGCCGTGCTGGCGCGCCGCCCGTCGTGGGTGCCGATCGTGATTCTGGTGGCCGCGCCGTTCCGGCCACCGATCGCCTTCGACTCCTCGAGCCGCTTCCTCGTGTCGATTGCCGAGGACGGGCGCCTCGGACGGCTGCTCCCGCTCTACTTCGTGCTCGTGGCCGCCGCGGCGGCGCTCGGCTGGCGAGCGCTGCGCGACCAACCGCTGCGCGACCTGCCCCGGGCCTTGGCCTTCCCGGCCGCGGCATTCTTCGCCTTCGCCTTCCTGTCGCTGCTGTGGGCCGACGACGTCCGCGTGGGCACCAACCTGCTGGCCTACTTCACGTTGCCCTTCGTCGTGTTGCTGGCCACGCTGGCCCGCGCCGACTTTCCGCCGTTCGTGCCAAGGGTGCTGGCCGGAGTGGCGCTTGGCCTGGCGTCGCTGTTCGCCCTTGTCGGGCTCTGGCAGGCGGCCACGCACGAGCTCTTCTTCTACGCACCCAACCTCGCGGTCTCCAACGCGAACACCGACTACTTCCGCGTGACGTCGCTGTTCGGCGACCCGAGCCTGTACGGGCGCCACGTGGTGCTCGGGATCGGGATCGCCCTGTCGCTGCTCGCGGCGCGGCGTTGGCGCACCTGGCCGCTGGTGGGTCTCGTGGTCCTGATGTGGGCCGGGCTCCTGTTCTCCTATTCGCAGTCGAGCATGGCGGCGCTGCTCGTGGTCACCCTGGCGCTGGCGCTCGTGACCGGCGACCGCCGCGTGCGGCGCGCCGTTGGCGTGCTGGCGCTGCTCGCCGCCCTGGCGGGCGGCGGTTATCTCGCCTACAAGCTGATCGACGGCAAGCAGTCGCTCAACGACATCACCAGCGACCGCACCGAACGAGTCCAGGAGACGCTCGACGTGATTGCCGAAGATCCGCTGTTGGGGGTGGGCATCGGCGGGCAGCCACGCGCGAGCCGGGCGCTGGCGGACAGTGACCGACCCACTCCGGCCTTCGTGTCGCACACCACCCCGCTGACCGTCGCAGCGGAGCTGGGGGTGGTCGGCCTGCTCCTCTACGCCTGGCTGCTGTTCGGGGGGCTGCGGCTGATCGCCTCCGTCTACCGCGCCGACGACGCGCTGGGCCTGGCGCTGGGCGCTTGCTTTCTCGCCCTCTTCGTTCATGCCCTCTTCTACAGCGGCTTTCTCGAGGACCCGATCACGTGGTTCGTGCTCGGCGTGGCCGCGGGCTGGCTCACGTGGGAGGAAGCGAACCGGCCGGCGTCCGAGCGCTCGCGCCGGCGTGCGGCGGCAACGGCATGAGGGGGGAGCTGGGCGAGCGCGGAGCCTGGGCGCTCGTGGGCGTGCTGTTCTTCTTCGTGGCCATCAACCTCCCCGAGCTGGGATCGGATCCGTGGCCCTTCCGGCCCGGCGCGGTGGACGCCCAGGGTCCCCTCGGGCCACTGGTGAGCGCCGCGGGGGAGGAATACGACCTGGGTATCCCCCGGGCCTGCGCCTTCCTCGCCGGCCTGCTTTGCGGTGCGGCCGCGCTGCTGCTGATGGTGCGCCCTCGGGCGTGGTCGGCACGCATGGCCGTGGCCCTCGTCCTGGCTGTCGGACTGCTGCTCACGGCGCCGGCGACGCTCCTCCAACTCGGGCTGCGCGACTCGTCCGCTCCCTGGTTCTTCACCAACGACTCGACCTACCAGGTCGAGCTGGGCGGAGAGCTGCTGCTCGAGCTCGACAACCCCTACGGCCACGACTACCGGCGGTCGGGGCTAGAGCGGTTCTATACGCGCGACGGCAGCGTGTCCGAGCGGGTGCGGGAGCGCGAAGTCGCCCTGGAGCACTTCGCCTATTTCCCCGGCGCGGTGATCAGTGCCGCCGTGTGGCGCGTGCTGCCCGAGCCCTTCGACGACTACCGGCTGCTGGTGCTGGTGTGCAACCTGGCCATGCTCGCCGCGGCGCTCGCCTTCCGCGGGCCTCTGTCGGTGCGGATAGCCCTCGGCGCTCTGCTGGTGTGCAACCCGATCGCCGTGCGCTCGGCCTGGTTCGGCCAGAACGACGCACCGAGCCTGCTGCTGCTCGTGCTGGCCTTCGCGCTCGCCTCACGACGACGCTTCGGCTGGGCCGCGGCAAGCCTGGCCGGGGCGATCCTGCTCAAGCAGTTCGCGCTCGTCGCGCTTCCCTTCCTCGCCCTGATGCTCTGGAGCATGGGTGCGCGGGGTGCCGAGCTCAAGCGAGCGGCCCTTGCCTTCTGCGCCGTGATCGCCGTGTGTGTCCTGCCCTTCCTGATTGCCGGCCCGGTGGCCTTCTACGACGACACGATCCGCTACGGCGCCGGCACCTACCGGATCGTGGGCTACGGCCTGTCGGCCATCCTGGTGGAGACCGGCGTGGTGGCCGACCGCAACGGCGCCTATCCGTTCGGGCTGCTGGTGGTGCTGACCTGGCTGCCGCTGACCGCGTGGCTCCTGCTCCTGCAGCGGCGCAGGCCCGAGCTGTGGCTGGCCGGCGCGGGCTTCGCGGTCTCGGTCCTGTGGCTGATGTTCATCGGCCGCGCCTTCAACAACTACTACCTGGTGTGGCCGATGACCGGCGCCGTGATCGCCGCTCTCCTGGCGATAGCTTTCGCGCGTGCGCGCGATGGACCTGAACCCCGGTGAGGCGATCCTCCACGACGGCGACCCGCAACGCTGCCTGGTGCTGCTGCCGGGTGTGCGCTACTTCAGCCAGGCGCCGCTGCTGTGGTTCGCCCGCGAGGCTGCCGAGGCGGCGGGCTGGTCGGCCCTCGAGCTGAGCGAGCGCGCTCCCGGCGACTTGGATCCGTTCGCGTGGATGAGCGAGCGGGCCCGCAGCGCGCTGGACGCGACCGAGGCGGGGGAGGTTGTGGTGGTGGGCAAGTCGCTGGGCAGCGCGGCCGCGCCGCTGGTGGCCGAGCGTGGGCTGCGGGCGATCTGGCTCACCCCGCTCCTGGTGCGGCCCGACGTGCTGGCGGCGCTGGAGGCGGCGAGTGCGCCGGCGCTCCTGGTGGGCAGCAGCGCCGACCCGACCTGGGCCGGGGCTGCGCCCCCGGCGAACGACCTGGTGGAGAGGGTGGAATTCGACGGCCTGGATCACTCGCTGCAGGTCAACGGCGACCCGCTCGCGTCGCTCGACGTGTTGCGGCAGGTCACCGAGCGCATCGCCGCGTTTCTCGAACGCGGTTAGCGCCCGTCCTTCTTGCGCCCGGCGCGCGCATCCTCCCGAGCCGCCGGCGACCCGCGCGGCGCCAGCGCGAACTGCTGGGAGCGGCCGGTCAGGTAGACGCGGTCGTCGTCGGCGACGATGGGGTTGGCGTACTTGCCCGCCGGGAAGCGCCACACGCGTTTGCCGTCTCGCGCCCGCAGCGCGTGCGTGGCGTCGAGGCCGCTGGCCACGGCTCGCTGCGCCTCCGAGCCGCAGGTGGAGCAGACCGCGTAGTACACGAGCCCGTCCATGACCGTGGGCGCGGCGTGCACGGCTCCCTGGGCTTCGACCTGCCAGACCGTGTCGCCGGTGGCGGCATCGAGCGCGTAGAACTGGCCGTCGTAGGTGCCGACGAAGACCTTGCGCTCGTACACCGCCGCGGCGCCGTAGATGTAGGAGCCCAGCGGGCGTGCCCAGAGCAGCTTGCCGCTCTTGGCCCCGTACGCGTACATCGTGCCGTCGGTGTTGCCGATGTAGACGCGCCCGTAGGCGACGGTCGGGGTGGCGTACCAGAACTCGCGGGCGTCCGAACGGCTCCACAGCTGCCTCCCGGTCTTGGCGCTCAGCGAGTAGAGCGTGCCGCCGTCCGAGCCGATGAAGATACGGCCCTTCCAGTAGGCGGCCGAAGTGTTCACCTGGTCGTCGGCGCCGAAGCGCCAGATGCGCTTGCCGTTCTCCGCGTTGATCGCGTGCACGCCGGCATCCCAGGAGCCGAAGAACAGGCGCTTGCCCTTGAGCAGCGGCGACGACTCGATCGGGGCGGACTTGAAGCGCCACAGCTCGCGACCGCTGTCGGCGTCCCAGGCGACCAGGAAGCCGTCGGCGCCGGCCTGGTCCTGCAGGCACTCGACCGGGTGCATGTAGGACTGGTAGACGACCTCCTTGCCGATCGTCGGCGACGAGGCCGCGCAGCGGCCGATGCTCTTCTTCCAGTCGGGCTTGCCCGTCTTGGCATCGAGGGCAAAGAAGAGGCCCTTCTGCTGGGCCAGGTAGACGCGGCCATAGCCGACCGTGGGCGGGAACTCGAGCGTGTCGTGAGCGTCGATCGACCACAGCCGCCGGTAGGGCGGGCGGTGGTCATAGGGTGAGATGTGAGTGCGCGCGTCGTCGTAGCTGTAGGTCGGCCACGGACGCGGGTTCTCCTTCTTGGGCGGCGGGGGCGGCGGCTCCGGCTCCTCGGTGGTCACGAACTCCTCGGTGGCCGATCCGCGCTTCTCGATCGGCTCCTCGTCCTTCAGAAGGGCGTAGACGCCCGCCGCGACCCCGACCAGGACAGCGAGCAGCACGCCGCCGGCTATGAGTCGGCGTCGTAGGTACACGGAGATCAGGCTAGTGAACCGCCCGGTTAGCGATTCTCACGCGCCAGCAGGCGCCAGATGCGATTGGTCACCGCCGGCACCTCCTCGCTCAACGCGGCCTCCACCAGCTCCCGTGACCACTGCGCGGTGCCCGTGCGGATGACCAACCCGCCTCCCAGTCCGTAGGCCACGAACGCGGGCTGGCTGGGATCGCGGCCGGCGGCGGCAATCGGTCGCGCCGCGCTGGGCAGGCTCTGCGACTGCTCGAACTCGGTGAAGTCGCCAACGAACGAGTCGAGGCCCTCGAACAACCCGAGGCCGTCGTCGAACACCGTGAGTGGCGCGGGGGAGGTGCGCAGCGGCGACGTGGATTCGCCGAAGGCGTCCGCGCGCCGGGGCGGGCTCGGGTCGATCAGCCGCTCGCCAGAGAGCGTGACGCTGCGGCGGAAGGCGTCGGCGCCGAACGAGGCCACGCCCAGCCCGTCGGACACCTGATTGCGCAGCCGCCGCAGGAGCGGCTCCGGGAGCCAAAGCGCGCTGCCGGCAAAGGCGACTCCGGGAGCGTTGCCGAGGGCCGGCCCCTCGCGTCGCGCGAGTGAGACATCGGTGGTCAGGTCATAGGCCAGGCCTTCGCGCTCCAGGTAGAGCAGGAGCGGCGCGGTCTCCGAGCGAAACTCAGGCGGGAGCGCTCCGTCTCGAAAGGGTCGGTCGAGGCTGACCGGGCCGCCCGTGGGCAGGGTGTCGGCGAACCCGTCGAGATCGTCGTCGACCGGGTTCAGGCCCTGCCAGGTCATCGCCGGCAGCACCACGAGCGGGCGCGGGCGCTCGGCCGCGCGCTTGCTCTGCGGAAGGCCGGCCACCGCCAGCGGCCACACCGCGCGATGGCGCCCCGCCCGCACGCGCACCAGATATACGCCCGTGCGGGTGTTGTCCGGGATGCTTACGCGAAAGCGCCCGCCGATTCTCTCTCCGCTGCGGATCACCTCCGGGTCGCCCAAACGCGAGACCGCAAAGCTCAAGGATCGATCGATCGGGCCCACCTCGAGCGCGGCGCGCGACCCGGCCGCGACCACCCCGAGCGGACCCCGCAGGGTGAAGCTGCGCACGGCCACCCCGGTGCCCGCCCGAGCGGCCGGACGGCGGGGTATCTCGGCGGGGGCGATGGCGAGGTTGCCCGCCCGGTCGCGGACCGAGACCGTGAAGGCATAGTCGCCGTCGGGCGCCGGGCCGGTGCGCTTCGGGCCGAGGGCCACCTCGCCGCGCCACACGCCGGTGCGACCGTCGCCGCGGAAGCGGCGCACAACGCGTGGCCCGCCCGCAACGTCGGTGCGGAACACCCGGAACTCCGGAGCGTTGTTGGCTGGCCCGTCGTAGCGCAGCGTCACCTCGGGGGCCTGACCGGGCTCCCGGGGCGCGATGACCCCGGGCTCCGCCGAGAGCAGTCGTACGCGTGGTGGGGTGCGGTCGACGCGGATGCTCTTGAAGGAGTCCACGATGCGCCCTTCGTCGCGCCGGACCACACGCATGCGATAGACGCCGTCGCGCACCGTGTTGCCGGCGTCGTCGCGCCCGTCCCACTCGAAGCGATGCTTCTCGTCGCCGGCGAGCGTGCGATCGTCGACCAGACGGCGGACCTCGTTCCCCTCGCTGTCCATGATCGAGAAGGAGACGCTGGCGGGCTCGGAGAGATCGAAGCCGACCTCGGTGCGGTCGCGCTTGGCGTCCGCGTTGGGCGAGAACTGCTTGGGCTTGGCCGCGAAACGGATCACCAGCGGCACCTCGCTCTTGAGTTGCTGCGTGGCAAAGAAGGCGGCGACGGTCGCAACCACGAGCAGCGCGAACAGGACCCGGACGACGGGGCGGGACATGGGCAGCGGAAAGCTAGTGCTTCGCTCGGCCGCGAGAATGCGTCGGGTGCTCGTGCAGCTCATCGATCCCTCGGCCGACGTCCTGCCCTACGACCACGCGCTCGCGGCCGCGCTCGCCCGCCGGGGCGTGGACGTCGAGCTGCTGACCTCGCGCTTCGTGCACGGGCCGGCCCCCCGTCCGGACGGCTACGCCGTGAACGAGACCTTCTACAGGCTGGCCACCAGGCTCGCGGCTCGGCGCCCGCGGCTGCGCCGCGCGCTGAAGGGGATGGGACACGTGCCCGGGATGGTGCGCGCGGCCCACCGGCCGGCGGCGCTCAGCCACTGGCAGTGGATCTGGCTGGAGGCCATCAGCGCTCGCCTCCTGCCTCGCGGGCGCCCGCAGGTGCTCACCCTGCACAACGTGATCCGCCGCGAGCGCTCGGCCCGGCGTCTGCTCGACGCGATGGACGCGATCATCGTGCACACCCGCCACGGCGCCGAGCTGCTCGGCGGCGGGGAGCGCGTGCACGTGATCCCCCACGGCGCCTTCGAGCACCTCACCCACCTGCCCGAGGAGCGCCCGCTTCCCCCAGAGCTGGCCCAAGTCGAGGGACCGGTCGTGCTGTGCTTCGGCGTCGTGCGCCCCTACAAGGGCGTCGACGTGCTGCTGGAGGCCTTCCGCTCGGTCGAGGGCGCCGAGCTGTGGATCGTGGGGCGCCCGCTGGGCGTGACGATCGAGGCGGCGCCGCGCGTCCGCGTGGTACCTCGCTATGTAGGTGACTCCGAGCTGCCCGCCTTCTTTCGCCGTGCCGACCTTCTGGTGCTCCCGCACCGCAACGTCGACGTGTCCGGGGTGCTCTTCGCCGGCCTGGCTTTCGGCAAGCCCATGATCCTGTCCGACGTCGGCGGCTTTCGCGAGATCGTCTTCGACCACGGCGCCGGGCTGCTCGTGCCCCCCGGCGACCCGGCGGCACTCGCCGGTGCGATAGGCGGGCTCCTCGCCGACTCGGCCGAGCGTGAGCGCCTGGCGGAGCGTGCCCGCGCGGCGGCAGCGGGGCCGCTCTCGTGGGACGCAGTGGCCGCTCGCACCCAGGAGGTCTACGACCAGGTGCTGGGCTCATGAGGGTCGTCTTCATGGGCAAGCACAAGCGCTCGGCGGCCCGGGCGCTCGGCTTCCTGGTGGCGCAGGGCGCGGACGTGGCGGCGGTGGTGGCCCCGGAGGCCGACGCGGAAAGCGCGGACTCGCAGCGGCTGGACCTGGTGGCCGAGCAGAACGGGCTGAGAGTGACCGGCGAGGCCGAGCTTTACGCGGATCCCCCCGAGGGCGTGGACGTGGTGGTCTCCTTCCTGTTCTGGCGTTTGATCCGCGAGCCACTGATCTCGCTGGGCCGGATCGGCTGCCTGAACTTCCACCCGGCGCCGCTGCCCGACTTCCGCGGGCTCGGTGGGTACAACGTGGCCATCCTCGAGGGCCTGCGCGAGTGGGGAGTCTCCTGCCACTTCGTCGACGAGGGCTTCGATACGGGCGACCTCGTGGAAGTGGAGCGCTTCGCCATCGACGATCGCGCCGAGACGGCCTTCTCGCTCGACCTGCGCAGCCAGGAACGCCTGTTCGGGCTGTTCACGCGGGTGATGCGAAGCGTCCTGAGCGGCGAGGAGCTTGCCCGTGCCCCGCAGGGACAGGGCCGCTACGTGACTCGAGAGGAGTTCGAGTTTCTGCGGCTCGTTCGCCCGGGCGACGACCTCCAGCGCAAGCTGCGGGCCTTCTGGTATCCGCCCCATGCCGGTGCCGAGGTCGAGGTGGATGGACGGCGGTTTACGCTCGTGGACCAGTCGCTGCTGGCGGAGCTGGCAAAGGTCTACCGCGACGCCGGCCAAATCCCGTGAACCCGTGAACCCGTGAAATGTGACGCTCATCACATACGGCGTACCGCCCCCGGCTCTAGTCTCGCCGCATGAGCTGCGCGGCCTGCGGTACGGAAAACCCGGCGGGCGCGCGCTTTTGCATGTCCTGCGGCGCCCGGCTCGATCGCCGCTGCGAAGGATGCGGCACCCCCGCACCGCCGGAGGCGCACTTCTGCATGAACTGCGGGCGCGAGCTCGGCGCCGGGACGGCGCCCCCTCGCGAGCGCCTGCCCGAGGAGCGCCGCCAGGTCACGGTCCTGTTCGCCGACCTGTCGGGATACACGGCGGTTGCCGAGCGCATGGATCCGGAAGCGGTGAAGGGCCTCGTCAACCGTGCGCTGATGCGCCTGGGCCGCGAGGTAGAGCGCCACGGCGGCACGGTGGACAAGTACATCGGTGACAACGTGATGGCCATCTTCGGCGCCCCGGTGGCTCACGAGGACGACGCCGAGCGCGCGGTCCGGGCCGGGCTCGCCATGCAGGAGGCGATGGACGAGATCAACGAGGGCGCGCCCGACGGCGTGTATTTCAATCTGCGCGTGGGGGTGAACACCGGCGAGGTGCTGGCCGGCGCCGTCGGCGAGGCCTACACGGTTGTGGGCGACACCGTGAACGTTGCCGCCCGCCTGCAGAGCGCGGCGCGCCCGGACAGCGTGACGGTCGGCGAGCGCACCATGAGCGCCACGAGTGGCGCGGTGGCCTACGAGAGCCTGGATCCGCTGACGCTGAAGGGCAAGGCCGAGCCGGTGCCCGCATGGGAGGCGCAGGGCGTGACCGACCAGCTGCCGGTAGGCCGCGCGCCCGCCTCGCGCGAGGCGAAGCTCGTGGGGCGCGGAGACGAGCTGGCCGCGCTGGAGGCGCTCTTCGACCGCGTCAAGGACGAACGTGCCCCGCACCTCGTGACCGTGCTCGGCGAGGCCGGGGTGGGCAAGTCACGCGTTCTGCGTGAGCTGGAGAGCACCCTGGCGGCCCGTCCCGACGCCCCTGCCTTCTTCACCGGGCGCTGTCCGCCCTACGGCAGCGGAATCGTGTTCTGGGCGCTCGGAGAGGTCATCCGCGCCGGCTGCGAGATCGTCGACACCGACTCGGCCGAGCAGGCGTGGGACAAGCTGCTCGCCCACACGCGCGGGCTCATGGACGATGAGCACGCCAGTCTCGGCGAGGAGGGGATGCGCAAGACCGCCCTGCTGGGCCGGCTGATCGGTCTCGAGGTCCCCGCGGAGCTCGTGCCCGAGGGCGAGGACCCGGCGCGCCTGCGCCAGTGGTTCTTCGCCGCCCTGCGCTTCGGCATCGAGGCCTGGGCCCGCCAGAAGCCTCTGGTATTCGCCTTCGAGGACATCCACTGGGCCGACGAGGGAATGCTCGAGGCGATCGAGCACCTCGCCCAATGGGTGCGCGCGCCCCTGCTGCTCGTCTGTCTCGCCCGTGAGGACCTGCTCGACAGCCGTCCGGACTGGGGAGACCGGAACGGCGCGACCACCCGGTTGTTTCTCGAGCCGCTCAGCCCGGACGAGACGCAGGAGCTGGTGGCCACGCTCCTTCCCGAGGGCGAGCCGGTCCCGCCCGCCGTGGTCGAGCGCTCGGGCGGAAACCCGTTGTTCGCCGAGGAGATGGCCTGCCGGATCGCCGAGAGGGGCGGCGTGCACGGGGCAGAGATGCCGGACACCGTGCAGGGAGTGCTGGCGGCCCGGCTCGATGCGCTCGAGCCGTTCGAGCGGCGGCTGGTTCAACAGGCCGCGGTGGTCGGGCGAACTTTCTGGAAGGGCTCACTGGTCCCCCTGGCGGAGGCCGAGGGCCAGAATCTCGACCGCACCCTGCTCTCGCTGCAGGACAAGCACATCCTCGCCCCACGCGGCGAGGGCGGCCCGGCCGGCGAGCGCCAGCTGGCCTTCAAGCACGTCCTCGTCCGGGACGTGGCCTACGGGATGCTGCCCAAGGCGGTGCGGTCGCGCAAGCACTACGAGGTCGGGAACTTCCTCGCCGAGCGAGCCGGCGACCGCAGCGACGAGGTGGTGGCGCTGCTCGCCGAGCACTACGGCCGCGCCGCCGCGCTGGGGAGCGAAGGAGGACTCCCGATCGACGAGCTGGCCCCCATCCGCGATCGCGCGGTGCGCTCGCTCGAGGAGGCCGGCGACTCCGCGTCGCTGCTCTACTCCAACCGCGAGGCCGCATCGCACTATCGCCACGCCCGTGAGATCTGCGTCGGCGGGGACCCGGGCGTGCGCGCCCGCATCGGCCAGAAGCTGGGCGACGTGCTGCTCTGCCTTGGCCGCGTCGACGAGGCCATCGCCGTGTGGCTCGAGTCCCTCGAGTGGTATCGCGGCGAGGAGCAGCTCGAGCCGGTGGCCGACCTCCACCGCCGGATCGGCGAGGGATTCACCCACGCGGGCGATCGCAAGACCGCCACCGAGCACTACCAGAAGGGCATCAATCTGCTCAAGGACGGCCCGCCGCGCATCGAGCTGGTGCGGCTGTACGAGGAGGCCGCCTGGCTCTACCTGAACACGGGCGACAACATGCTGGCGATCTACGCATCCGAGAAGGCTCTTCGGCTGGCCGAGCGGCTGGGCGAGACGCGCGCCGCCAGCCGGGCCCACGGGATCTTCGGCCGTGTGTTCGGCCGTATCGGCGACACCGCCAAGGCCCGCGAGAACCTCGAGCGAGCGGTCGAGCTGGCGCGCGGCTCGGACCCCGGGGAGTCGATAGTCGCGCTTTCGGCGCTGGGCCGGCACCTCGAGGTCTCGGAAGCCGACGTGGCCGGCGCGCGGGCGGCCTACGAGGAGGCGCTGGCGCTCGCCGAGCGACTCGGCATTCTGCCGGCCCAGGTCGAGCTGCACGCTTCGCTCGCCCAGCTCGCGGTGTACAGCGCCGACTGGGAGACGGTGGAGCGGTCCACCGAGGCGAGCGCCGAGCTGGCCGAGCGCGAGGGGCTGGTGGGCAAGATGAGCGTGCCGTTCGCGCTGCGCGGACTGCTGCGCTGGCGCGAGGGCGACCTCGGCGAGGCGAGCGTGCTGTTCCACCGGGCGCACGAGCTGGCCGAGCAGGTGGGCTGGTCGGAGGTCGCCTTTCAGGCCCTCTTCGGGCTGGCCACGGCCTTGCGCGACTCGGGCGATCTCGTGGGCGCCACCGTGGCGCTCGACCGCGCCCTGGACGTGTGCGAGCGCGCCGGGCTGGTGGCGCAATCGATTCAGGCCACCGCCGCGCGCGCGGTGATCCTTGCCCTGTCCCACCGCCGTGAGGCCGCGGCCGAGGCCGCGCAGGAGGCGGCGTCAGCAGCCGAGCGCGTGCACTACCCGCTCGGCCGCGCGGCCGCGCTGGAGGCGCAGGGAGTATCCGCGGACGACCCTCATCGCGGCGCCGAGATGCTCGGCCAGGCGGCGGAGGACTGGGCGGGCCTCGACCGGCCACTGGAGGCCGCGCGGTCGCGCCTGCTGGCCGGTCAGCGGCTGGTGGGAGTCGATCCCGAGCGGGGACGCGAGCTGCTCGAGGACGCGGCGCGGGAGATCGAGAGCCTGGGCGTGCCGCACCTGTCAGAGCGCGCGCGGTCGCTGGCCCGCGACTGATCCACGCGGCGAGCGGTCAGGGTGCCTTGTCGCCGCCGACGATCACGATCACCGTCGCATCGCCCGCCAGCTCCCGGCTGTCCGCGGTCGCGGCCTCGCGCTGGCTGATATCGAGCCTGCGGCTCACCGCCGCGGCCTCCCGCTCGTGGCCGGGGGTGTACTGGATCACGGACTCGGCGAGCCCCTGGTTGAGGAAGTTCGCGACGGTTCCCGGCTTGAAGCCGGCCGCGGTGACCTGATCGGCCAGCGTGGTCGCGAGCCCGGGAACCGTGGTGCCGTTGAGCACCGCGACCGTCACGTTGGCGGGCCTGACAGCCCCGCCGTTCCGCTCCCCGTTGCCGCCGTTCTGCGCTCCTTGCTCATCCGCCCCGCTCTGCGCGTCGTCGTTGCTCGCGGCGCCGGAGCTCTCGCCGGCCGGGGGGGAGTCCTCGGAGCCGCCGGCGAGCTGGCTGATGCCAAAGATCGCGCCCCCTCCGACGATGAGCACGCCGACCACTGCCAGCACGGAATAGAGCGGGTTGGCCAGCACACTCTGGTACCAGGCCTGCCGGCGCGGAGGCGGGATGACCGTCGTGGGCTGGGCGCCGGGCCGAGCCGGGCCGCCTGAACGCCCCGTGATCGGGGGTGGCGCGGCGGCGGGTCTCGTGGCCGAAGGCTTTGCCGCGGGCGGCTTTGGCACGGGAGGCGTGGGGGCGGCAGGAGAGGTGGTCGCGGCGGGGGTGCGGGCGGGTGGCCGCGGCGGGCTTCGCCTCCGAGGGCTTCGGCTCCGGGCCGTCCGGAGCCGGGGGCTTCTGGGGAGGTGCCTCCGGCGCGGAGGCGTTCGCGGCGTCGGCATTCTCACCCGGGGCATCGGGCTTCGCGGGCGCCGCCGTTGCCGCGCCGGCAGCTGCGGGCACGGGGACCGCACCGCCGGGCTTGGACGCGGCGGCGGCCGGGACCGGTTGGCCGGGTCGGGCGGCGGGCGTGGCGGGGACCGGCTTTGCCTGCGTTGCCGGCCGGGCGCCGGCGGCGGCAGGAACGGCGGGCGCTCCGGGGACCGCGGGCGCGCCTGGAACAGCGGGCGCGCCGGTGCGGGGCTGGACCGGGGCTGGCGCCGGCTGCGCCCCCACGCGGCCGGGCACGGCGGGCGCCTGCCCCTCCGCGCGCTCGGGGGCTCTTCCGGCCCACTCGCGCAGGCGCTTGACGTCCCGAGCCTGGGAGAAGTAGAGAGCTGACAGCACCGCCAGTCCCACGACGGAGGCCAGTCCGGCGTAGGCGCCGATTTCCTGGACGATCTCGGGCAAGGTCCGAACTGTAGAACGCGCGGCGGCCCTAAGCGCGCTGGACCCTAGGCCGGTTCGCGAGACCCGGCCAGAGCCCGCTCGGTGGAGAGCTCAGCCACGGCGCTCGCAAGGGCGGCAGCATCGCCCGTGTACACGAGCTCCTCGATGCGGGCGAAGGCGCTCTCCACCCAGTCCGGCTGCAGCGGTGGCTGCACGGCACAGACGATTCTCTCGGCCGGCGTGGGCTGAGGACGCTCCCCCGGATTGAAGAGCTCCTCGTGGATCTTCTCGCCCGGCCGCCGGCCGATGGTCTCGATGGCGATGTCCACATCGGGCTCGAGGCCGGCCAGCCGGATCATGTTCGCGGCCAGCTCGACGATCTTCACCGGGTCGCCCATCTCCAGGACGAACACCTCGCCGCGAAGCGCCAGCTCGCCGGAGCGGATGATGAGCTGCACGGCTTCGGGGATCGTCATGAAGTAGCGGGTCATCTTGGAGTCGGTCACGGTGACCGGGCCGCCCTGGGCGATCTGGCGCCGGAAGATCGGCACCACCGAGCCCGAGGAACCCAGCACGTTGCCGAAGCGCACCGACGCGTAGCGCGTCTCCTTCCAGCGATTCTGGGCCGCCTCGACCGCCCATTCGGCCAAGGCCTTGGAGGCGCCCATGACCGTCGCCGGGCTTACCGCCTTGTCGGTCGACACCAGCACGAAGCGCTCGACGCCGGCCTCTCCGGCCGCCGCCGCGACTATCCGCGTGGCCACGGCGTTGTTGCGCACCGCCTCGACCGGGTTCTCCTCCATCAGCGGCACGTGCTTGTAGGCCGCGGCGTGGAACACGACCGACGGCCGGTGCTCGGCGAAGATCTCGCGCATGCGGGTGGCGTCCTTGCAGTCCGCCAGCACCGCTGCCGCGCGCCCGAAGTGTCGCTCCTCCTCGAGCTCGCGGCGTATCTCGAAGAGCGCGTTCTCGGAGTGCTCGATCAGCACGAGGCGCTTGGGCGAAACGCGGGCGATCTGGCGGCTGAGCTCCGCCCCGATCGAACCGCCGGCGCCCGTCACCAGCACCACCCGCCCGGACAGGTAGGCGCCCACACGGTCGATCTCCACCCGCACCGGCTCGCGGCCGAGCACGTCCTCAACGCGCACCTCCCGCAGCTGACGCATGAGGTTGAGGCCACCGGAGAGCAGCTCGAAGGTGGTGGGAAGCGTGCGCACGGGAATGGCGCGATCGCGGCAGGCGGTAACGACCTTCTGGCGCACGATGCCCGGCGCCGAGGGAATGGCGATGATCACCTCGTCGGGCTGCACGCCGTCCAGCACCCTGGCGAGGTCGTTCGTGGTCCCCAGGACCTTGTGGCCGGCCACGCGCATGCCCTGCTTGCGCGGATCGTCGTCGACAAAGCCCACCGCCGCGCTGTGCAGGGCGGGGTTGCGGCGCAGCTCGAACGCCACCTGCTGACCGCCGTTGCCGGCGCCCACGATCAATACCTCGTTGGACGCGCGCTCGAGGAACGGCCCGCGTGCCGGGCGCTCGACCAGCGCGCGCACCGCGAAGCGCGCACCGCTCACAAAGACCAGGGAGAGCAGGAAGTCCAGCGCGATCACGCTTCGCGGAGGGCTGACCCGCCCGATCGAGAAGAGGAAGAGCACCGCGATCAGACCAACCGTGGACACCACCACGGCCTTGAGGATCGCCTCGAAGTCCTTCTGGTCGACGAAGCGCCAGAGCTTGGAGTAGAGGCCGAACATCGCGAAGATCGCGATCTTCATCGCGACGGTCACGGCGATCGTGTCGGCCAGCAGGTTGTCGTAACGGTGGGGGATCCCCTCGTCGAAGCGCAGCACGTAGGCCAGGTAGTAGGCCGCGGCCAGCAGGCAGGCGTCGACGCCGACCTGACCCAGGCGGCGTGCGTTCACGGAGGAGAGCAGCTTTCTCATCGTTCGGAGGCCGACAGCAGCAGTGTGACGAGTTCGCGCGGATCGCGGCGGACGCGCAACTCGCTTTTCTCGGACCGCCGCTGCACGTCTATCTGCCCGGGATCGTCGAGCTTACGCAGCCGCCCCTCGCGGAGCAGCGCCTCGTCGACGGCGCCGAGCCGGCCCTCGAAGGTCGTGTACACGGGCGTCCCGAGGGCGACGGCCTCGCGGTTCATGGTACCGCCCGCCGACACGACGAGATCAGCCAGAGCCACCAGGCTCTGAGCGTCAACCACCTGCCGAGGCACGACGAAATCGCCCAGGCGGGAGATCTCCTCACGCTGTGCCTCGGTGCGCGGCAACACCACAGTCTGGGCACCGGTACGCGCGAGGCGCTCGAGGATGCGGGGGAACAGGGGGTTCTCGAAGCGGTGATAGAGCGAGACCTCGGGCGGCGTGCGGACGATCACCAGCGGGCGGGCGGAGTCCAGCCCGAGATCCCCCGGGACCGCTGCGTCGGGCTCGAAGTCGGACAGGTAGTACTCCTCCTTGAGGCCGGCGTAGGCGCGGATCTTGCCCTTGGCACCGTAGGGATAGAGGCGCTCGGGCGGGATCGCCTCCGGTACCACCACCGAGCGGGCGAGCCGACAGTTGACCTGGTGCTGAACCTTGGCCCACTCGTAGTCGAATGCGGTGGCGCTGGGGATGCGGAGCAGGGCGGCGGCCACGCTTACGTCGTTGGAGCCGTGTCCCATCGCCATGTCGAAGCCGCGCCCGCGCGCCCAGCGAACGAGAGCCAGGCTGCGCGACACCAGGCCCACCCCCTTGGAGCCCAGCCGGCCGCCCCGGTGCCGGCCGATCGCGGTGTGCGGGATCGCGAAGCGCGCGCACAACTCAAGCGTTTGCGCGAAGTCGCGCGCCGTCACCTCGACCTCGTGCCCGTCGGCGCGCATGGCGGCGATCAGCGGCCGCATGACGAGCACGTGGGGGCTGTTTGTCAGGTCGATCCAGATGCGCACGCCGCCACTACCTCCGCCACCTGTTCATCGGTGAGGTCCTTGCCCATGGGCAGCGCATGGTTGGTGCGCGCGGCCTCCTCGGTCACCGGCAGGTTCGCGTCGGACCCGATGGCGGGCTGGCGGTGCGCCGGCACGCGGTAATAGCCGCGCCCCAGCGGCAGCTCGCGCTCGGAGCGGGCGACATAGAGGTGGTAGATGTGGCGAGCTCCGTGGGCGTCGCCGGGCAGGGCTGCGTGCTCTCCCAGGCCCAGGCGCTCATAGGCGGACGCGACAGCGCGGCGGCTGTCGTTCCAGCCGTCGAGCTCGGGCAGCAACACCCGTAGCGCCGCCGCCTGCATCGCGTCGAGGCGCGAGTTGTAGCCCACCTCGACGAACGTGTTCTTGTCCCGCGAGCCGTGGAAGCGCAGTACCCGAGCCAACTCGGCCACCTCGTCGGAGTTGGTGGTGATCGCGCCGCCGTCGCCCAGGCAGGGCAGGTTCTTGGAGGGAAAGAAGGAGAAGGTTGCGGCGTCGCCGAGCGCCCCCGCCTTGACGCCGTCGAGATCCGCGCCGGCGGCCTGGGCGGCGTCCTCGAGCACGGGCACGCCGAACTCGCGAAGCTCCGGCACCGGCGCGACATTGCCGAAGAGGTGCACGGGCACGATCGCCTTGGTACGCGGGGTCAGCACCGCCTTGACCGTCTCCGGGGTCACGCAGAACGTGTCGAGATCGATGTCGCAGAAGACCGGGGTGGCACCCGCGACGATCGTGGCCTCGGCCGTCGCGTAGAACGTGAACGAGGGCATCACGACCTCGTCGCCCGGGCCGACCCCCAGAGCGCGCAGGGCGATCGTCAGCGCGTCGGTGCCGTTGGCCACGCCGATGCAGTGCCCGACGCCCAGATAGTCGGCGAACTCGCGCTCGAAGGCCTCTACCTCCGGCCCGAGGATGTAGCCGCCAGAGCGCGCAACGCGCTCGATGGCCTCCGCGAGGCGGTCGTGATAGGGCTCGAGACTGCTGGCGAAAAGTGGGACCTGGGCCATGGAAGGTCGCTACCCTACTTCGCTTCGATGCTCGTCCTTGCCTCGATCACGGATCCCATTGTCGAGGTGGCCGTGGACGTGGTGGATGCGATGGGTCTGCCCGGGGTGTTCCTCCTAATGCTCCTGGAAAGCGCCTGCATCCCCGTGCCCAGCGAAGCCACCATGCTGTTCGCCGGCTTCAATGTGTCGCGCGGTGAATACAGCCTCGTGGCCGCCACCCTGGTCGGCTCCTTCGCGAATCTGGTGGGTTCGTGGGTGGCCTACTGGATCGGTTACGCCGGCCGGGTCGACATCCTCGAGAAACACGGCAAGAAACTGCACATCAAGCCGTCGCATCTGCGCTGGGCCGACCGCTGGTTCGAACGCCACGGCGACGCCACGGTGTTCTTCACGCGCATGCTGCCGATCATCCGCACGTTCATCTCGCTGCCGGCGGGCGTGGCTCGGATGCCCTTCCTGCGCTTCAGCGTCCTCTCCTTCCTCGGTTGCCTGCCCTGGGTGTTCATGCTCACTCTGATCGGCAAGCAGGCGGGCGACAACTGGGAGAGCTGGAAGGACAGCCTCCACTACGTCGACTACGCCGTGGCGGCGATCATCGTGGTGGGCGTGGTCTACCTGGTGGTCCGCGCGCGGCGGCGCAAGGGCGACGAGAGCTCGCCCGGCTCCGATCCGGCCACCGAATCGGCCTGACGCCACTCCCGCTTCGGCAAGCGCTGCTGCTGGGCCTGGTCCAGGGTCCCACCGAGCTGCTACCGGTCTCCAGCTCGGGCCACCTTGCGCTCGTGCCCCGCCTGGTCGGCTGGAAGTACGCCGAGCTCGCTCCGGACGTGCGCAAGACCTTCGAGGTCGCCCTGCACGCCGGCTCGGCGCCGGCGCTCTGCGTGGCGGTGTGGCGCCTCGGCATCGGTCCCATCCCCTACCTGGGACTGACCCTGCTGCCTCCCGCAATCATCGGAGGCGCCTTCGAGGGCGCGATCGAGCAGCGGCTGGGAGGCGTGAGCTCCGTCTGTGCCGGTCAGGTACTCGGCGGGGTGGCCCTGCTGTTCGCCGATCTGACTCCCGAGGGGCGCCGGTCAGCGGACGCTCGGGACCATCTCGCCGTGGGCCTCGCGCAGGCCGCCGCGCTCGCTCCCGGTGTGTCGCGCTTCGGCGCCGCCCTGACCGCAGCCCGGCTACGCGGGCTTTCGCGCGCGGCCGCGGTCGAGCTCTCGCTGCGAGCCGCGCTGCCCGTAACCGTGGCCGCCGGGGCCCTGAAGGGAGCAAGGATGGCGCAGGGCGACCTTCCGCGCGAGCTGCGGCCCGCTCTCGCCGCGGGAGCCGCCGCCGCGCTGCTCTCCGCCTTCGCCTCCCTGCCGCTGCTCCCCCGGCTCGAACGGCGCAGAGTCCTTCGTGCGCTGGCCTGTTACCGGATCGCGCTCGGCATGACCGCTCTGTGGCTGGGGCGCCGAAGTTGAGGCAAGCGTCCTAGCATCGGCTCGTGGCCGTGCCCGGCGCAAGCCCCGTTCTGATCCTGACCGGCGCCCCGGGCGCCGGGAAGACCACCACGGCCCGAACGCTCTGCGCCCGGTTCGACCGCGCAGCGCATCTCCAGACCGATGTGTTCTTCGATTTCATCCAGTCCGGCTACGTCGAGCCGTGGAAGCCCGCGTCGCGCGAGCAGAACACGATGGTCATGGGGATCGTGGCCGACACGGCGGCCGCCTATGCGGCGGGCGGCTACCTCACGATCATCGAAGGAATCATCATTCCCGGCTGGTTCTTCGAGCCCTTGCGTGACTCTCTCCGCACCGCGGGCCATCCGGTTGCCTACGCCGTGCTCAGGGCACCGCTCGCCATCTGCCTTTCCCGTGCCGCGGGCCGCGCGACGCAGGCGCTCGCCGATCCGCAAGTCGTCGAACGCCTTTGGCATGACTTTGCGGATCTCGGGCCGCTGGAGCGAAATGCCATCGACACCGAGACGAGAACCCCCGACGAGACCGCCGACGTGCTGGCCGAACGCCTTCGCAGCGGACTGCTCGGAAGCTGAGCACGCACCCGCCGCCCACTGGGGTTGAATAGACCGAATGAGCGATTCGGCCTACGCGCGAGCGGGAGTCGACCAGGCCGGCGCCGGCTCCGCCGTGCGTGCGCTCGTGAACGTGCTCGCCGGCATCGACACGGGCCGGCCCTCCCGCTCGGCGCTGGCCTCGGGCCACTACGCGAACGTCCTGCGCCTGGACGACAAGCGTGGGCTCGCCGTGTCCTGCGACGGTGTGGGCTCCAAGTTGATCGTGGCCGAGACCCTGGGCCGGCTCGACACAGTGGGCATCGACTGCATCGCCATGAACGTCAACGACGTGATCTGCGTCGGCGCCGAGCCCATCGCCGTGCTCGACTACATCGCCGTCGAGCAGGCCGACCCGACCGCCCTCGAGCAGATCGCGATCGGCCTGAAGGCGGGTGCGGAGGACGCCGGGGTGGAGATTCCAGGTGGGGAGCTGGCCGTGCTGCCCGAATTGATCCGCGGCCATCCGTCACCCCACGGGTTCGACCTGCTCGGCTTCTGCGTCGGAGTGGTGGACCTGGACGCGATCGTGACCGGAGCGGCCGTCGAGCACGGCGACGCGATCATCGGCCTTCCCTCGAGCGGCCTTCACTCGAACGGCTTCACCTTGGCCCGCCGCGTGCTCGGGGATCGCGACGAGCGCCTGCTTGAGCCCACGCTGATCTACGTCCAGGCGGTGCGGGAGCTGCTCGAGTCCGATGTCGAGGTGCGCGGGCTTGCCCACATCACCGGCGAGGGCTTCCTCAATCTGTTGCGCCTCGAGGCCGCGGTCGGCTACCGGATCGACCGCCCTCTGCCGGTGCCCGCGATCTTCACCGAGATCGCCGAGCGCGGGTCGATCGAGCCCGCCGAGATGCACGAGGTGTTCAACATGGGCTGTGGCTTCTGCTGCGTGGTCCCGGCCGAGGACGCGGGCGAGGCGATCGCGATCCTGGCCGCCCGGCACCCGGGGGCCGCGCTGATCGGCCGGGCCACCACGGCGGCGGGTGTCGTCGAGCTCCCCGGTGTGGGGCTGCGCGGTACGCGCGAAGGGTTCTAGATGATTGATTCCGAATTCGGTGCCTGCGGGGGCGCGCCAGCCGTGGGTGCCGAATAAGGAACCAAGCGTTCTAGGGAAGCTCCCAGAGCATTCCGGTCAGCACTCGCAACGGCTTCACTCGCCATTCGGCGGCCAGCCGCCAGAGCTCGGCGTTGGCTCGCGGTCCGGGTAGGTCACACACCGCCTCCACCTCGACGCCGGCCATGCGACCGAAGCGCCCCAGCGCGGCCAGCACCTCCGGAGCCCGTGCGGCCGGCGGCGGGGCGCCCGCGGCCAGCGCGGCCTCTCGCAGCCGCTCATGGCTCTGAGGTCCGAACAGCAGCTCCGAGCCGACCTCGAAGCAGGGCAGCGTGACGCGGCCGGGCTGGAGCGCGCGTGTGCGCTCGAGATCGCCGGCGAACGCCTCGACGATCGCGTTGGAGGCGAGGTCGAGGCGAAAGCGGGCCGCGTCCAGCCCTGCCGCCCGGGCCTCCTCCACCAGGGCCTCGGGAGCGTCGAGCTTGCGGCGAAAGCACATCAGTCCCTCCCGCAACGCGCGCAGGTAGCGCGCGGCCGGCTGCGGACCCTGCTCGGCCGCGGCCTTCACGGCCATGCACGCCGGATAGGTCGAGCGGATCGGCCCCTCGGACCACAGCCGCGGGTCCACGGGCATGCCCGAGCGGTCGGAATAGCCGAGCCACTCGAGGATGCGGGTTTCGTGCGGAGGAGCGATCTCGCGGGCGAGACCGCCCATAACGTAGGTAATGGACAGGTCGTCGCCGAACTCCATCATGAGCCTTCGCAACGCGGGCTCGGCGGCCCATGAGGCCGGGCAGGCAGGATCCGTGTAGCAGCGAAGGCGTACGGCCACGAGAGAGCGGAAAATAGATGACGGTGATCGGAACCCTCATAGGAGACCGGTTCCGGCTTGAGGAGAAGGTCGGATCGGGCGGGATGTCGAGCGTTTACCGCGCGTTCGACCCCACGCTCGAGCGCAGCGTGGCCATCAAGCTCATGCACCGCGACATGTCGAGCGACCCCGACCAGCTCGAGCGCTTCCGGCGCGAGGCCCGCGCGGTGGCCCGGCTCAATCATCCCCACGTGGTCACCGTGATCGACGCCGGCGAAGACGACGGTGCGCCCTACATCGTCTTCGAGTATGTCGAGGGGGAGACGCTCAAGGAGCGCATCCGGCGCCTGGGCAAGCTGCCGGTGTCGGAGGCCGTGGCCTACGCCATCGAGATCGGCCGCGCGCTCGAGAGCGCTCACGCGAACAAGCTCGTGCACCGCGACGTCAAGCCCCAAAACGTGCTCATCGACCCCGACGGCCGCGCGAAGGTCACCGACTTCGGCATCGCCCGCTCGATGGAGGCCCAGGGCCTGACCGCCACCGGACGTGTGCTCGGCACCACGGATTACGTCTCCCCCGAGCAGGCGCTCGGGCACGAGGTGGCCGAGCAGTCCGACATCTACTCGCTGGGAATCGTCCTCTACGAGATGCTGACCGGAGAGGTTCCCTTCAAGGCCGACACCCAGGTGGCGGTTGCCATGAAGCACGTGCGTGAGCCGCTGCCCGACGTCCAGCGCCGCCGGCCCGAGATCTCCTCGGCTCTGGCCGCCGTGGTGGAGCGCGCAACGGCGAAGGAGACCGGCAATCGCTACGCCAGCGTCGACGAGCTGGTGCACGAGCTGGAGGAGGTGCTCGCGATCGAAGCCGCGCGCACCGGCCAGGCCACCGGCGAGGCCACCACGGTGCTGCGCGGGCTTTCCGACGACACGGCCGAGTTCGCCCCCACCCGGATGCGCCACCCGCGCCGCACCCTGTTCATCAGCATCTCCGTGCTCGCCATTTCGGCGGCGGTGATCGCCTTGCTGGCCACCCGCACCGAGGAGGGGCCCGGGCGGGCGGCGACGCCGCGGACTCCGGGCCTGTCGGCGGTGCAGCTGTCCAACGATGCCGCCCACGACTACGACCCCGAGGGTGACGCCGAAGAGTCGGAGGAGCAGGTGAGCTTCGCGATAGACGGCAACCGGCCCACCGAGTGGTCGACCGAGACCTACGAAGGCGGCTTCGAGGGGTCCAACAAGACCGGCGTGGGGCTGTACATCGATACCAGCGCTCCGGTGGCCGCGCGCGAGCTCGACCTCGTCACCTCCACGCCCGGCTTCCGGGCGGCGGTCTACGCGTCCAACAGCGTGCCCGCCGAGATCAACCGCTGGCGCAAGGTGAGCCGGACGCTCGAGGTCAAGCAGGACCAGAAGTTCGAGCTCGACACCGCTCAGCAGAAGTTCCGCAACTACCTCGTCTGGGTCTCGGAGCTGCCGGAGGGCGGCAAGGCCGTGATCAGGGAGCTCAGCCTAAAAAAGTAGCCGCACCCTCGCAGGCCGGCCAGGAATCAGCGGGGGTCCGGGGGCGGGAGCCCCCGGCTGCTAATGGCGGTACTTGCGTTCGGCCTCGAAACGCTCCAACGCCAGCGCCAGCAGCCGGTCCAGCAACTGCGGATAGGGCACACCCGTCGCGTCCCAGAGCTTCGCGTACACGCTCGTGGCGGTGAAGCCGGGGATCGTGTTCAGCTCGTTCACCAGCACGCCCTCGTCGGTCACGAAGAAGTCGACCCGGGCCATCCCGGCGCAGCCCACGATCCGGAACACCTCAACCGCCAGGCGCTGTACCTCGTCGAGGTGAGGGGTGCGGGCGGGCACCACGAGCTCCATCCCGCCGTCGGTGTACTTGGCCTCGTAGTCGTACCAGTCACCCTTCTTGATCACGATCTCTCCCGGGGTCGAGGCCTCGGGATCGCCGTTGCCGAGCACCGAGCACTCAACCTCCATGCCCTGCGCCATCCGCTCGACCACGACGATCGGGTCGTGCCGAAACGCGAGCTGCAGCGAGGCGGCCAGCTCCTGCGAGCCGGATGCCTTGGAGATGCCCACCGACGAGCCCAGCCGCGCCGGCTTCACGAAGGCGGGCAGGGGAAACTCGAGCCGCGGCCGCTCGCCGTCGCGCACCACCGCGTAGTCGACCTGGGGAATCGCGTGCGCGGCCATGAGGTCCTTGAACAGCGCCTTGTCCATCGAGAGCGAGGAAGCGAGCACGCCTGCGCCCACGTAGGGCACGTCGAGCAGGTCGAGCAGGCCCTGAACAGTGCCGTCCTCGCCGAAGGGGCCGTGGAGCACGGGAAACACGGCCTCGGCGCCCAGAAGCCCTCCGGAGGGCTCGAGCGGGAGCTTGTCGCCGTCGAGCGTCCAGCTCCCCCCGCGGTCGATGCGCACGTCGATCGGCTCGTGGCCGGCTTCGGCCAGGCCGGTGCGCACGGCCTCGGCCGAGGCCAGCGAGACGTCGTGCTCGCTCGACCTGCCACCGGCGAGGACCACGACCCTCATGGCGTGGGGGCCGGGCCCTCGCCGGGTGTGATCACGTCCGGCTCGACGAACACGCCGATGATGATCACCACCGGACGGCCCTTCTCGACCTCGGTGCCCGCGGCCGGGCGCTGGTCGATCACCTTGCCGTCCTGGGCGCGGTCGGAGACCTCGGTCTCGCGCTCGACCGGCACCAGCCCGTCCGCGCTCAACTGCGCACCGGCATCGCCTGCGCCGATCCCGAGCACGTTGGGCACGTCAACAGTCTCGATGCCCGTTGAGACGGTGAGGTTGATCGTTGTGCCCTTCTCCACCTCGTTCCCTGCGCCGGGGTCCTGCGCGATGACCTCGTTCTCGGGCTCCGCGGACTCCTGCTCGGTGATCTGGCCGGGCGTAAGGCCCGCGTCGCTGATCCGGTCCTCGGCCGCCTCGCGCGAGAGCCCAGTCACGTTGGGCACCGCCACCAGCTCGGGGCCAGAGGAGATGAACACCTTTATCTGCTCGCCGCGCTCCACGACCTCCCCTGCTCCGGGCACCGAGCGGATGGCCAGGCCGGCTTCGACGGTGTCGGAGGCACGCTCTTCCAGTTCCGCCGTCAGGTCGCGGTTCTCGAGCCGATTCACCACCTGCTTGGGCCTCAGGCCCGCCAATGACGGCACTCGCACCGTTCCCGGGCCGCCCGACACCTCGAGCACGACCGTGGACCCCTCGTCGGCCTCCACGCCGGGATCGGGATCCTGGTCGAGCACGCGGTCGAGCGCCGCCTCGCTCTGCACGCGCGTCTCCTCCACCTCGAAGCCCGCGCGCTCGAGGATCTCGCGCGCCTCGATCAGCTGCGTACCCGTCACCCGGGGGACCTCGCGCTTCGGCGTGGCCGTGAGGCCGGTTACGGCCAGGAAGATCAGGAATCCGGCCAGCGCCAGCGTGAGCAGACCGATCGTGAACCAGGGCCAGCGCCGCTTGCGCTGCCCCTCCGGCTGCGGCTCGGCCACCGGTGCGATGGGTCCCGGAGGAGCGTCCCCGCCGTCGAGCACCGGCACGGGCATCGGGATCGGAGCGAACGCCGCGGTCTCCTGGCCCACCACGGGTCCGGCGGCGATCTGTTCGCCCGCCGCCGCCAAGCCCGCCGCGAAGTCATCCGCGCTCTGCCAGCGGTGAGCCGGGTCCTTGGCCAGCGCGGCCATGACCACCGACTCGAGCGCGGGATGAACGTCGGGCCGCAGCTGCGAGATCGCCGGCGGGGCCTCGGACAGGTGCTTGAGAGCCACGGACACGGCGCTCTCGCCCTCGAAGGGAAGCCGCCCGGCGAGCATCTCGTAGAGCATCACGCCGATCGAGTAGAGGTCGGAGGCGGCGGTGACGGCGTGGCCCTGCGCCTGTTCGGGGGACAGGTACTGGGCGGTGCCCATGATCGAGCCGGTCTCGGTCATCTCCGACGCCCCCGCGCGAGCGATGCCGAAGTCGGTGACCTTGGCCTGGCCGTCCTCGTCGACGATCACGTTGTGAGGCTTGAAGTCGCGGTGGATTACCCCGTGGCGGTGGGCGAACCCGGCCGCCTCGAGGATCTGGCGGCCCAGGTCAACCACCCGGGCCTGGTCGAGCGGCGCCTCGGTGGCCACGATCTCCTTGAGCGTGCGGCCGTGGAGGTACTCCATCGCGATGTAGTAGGTGCCGTCGTGCTTGCCGCGGTCGAAGACTCCGACCACGTTGGGGTGCTGGAGACCGGCCGCGGCGCTCGCCTCGCGGCGGAAGCGCTCGACGAACTCCTCGTCCTGGGCAAAGCGCCGGTGGAGGACCTTCAGCGCCACCTCCCGCCCGAGGTGGTTGTCCTCCGCGCAATACACGTCGGCCATGCCCCCCGAGCCGAGCCGGCGCAGAATCCGGTAACGCGAGTCGACGAGGGTGTTCTCGGCGACCTCGGTCACGGCCCGGCTCCCAGCAGCGCCTGGAGCACGCTGCTCGCGATCGGCGCCGCCACCGTGCCGCCCTGCGAACCCGCCGGCTGGCGCTCGACGGTCACCGCGATCGCTATTTGCGGATCCCCCACGGGGGCGAAGGCGATGAACCACGGCTGGGTGAACTCGCGGTTGGCGCCCACCTCCGCGGTTCCCGTCTTGCCCGCGACCTCGACGCCGGACAATGCGGCCGCCGTGCCCGTGCCCTCCTCGACCACCCGCGCCATCATCTGCCCCAGCTGGTCGGCCACCTCCGGCTTGACCACCTGCGACTGCAGGTCGGGCTGCACGCGCTCCTTCACGCGCCCGTCCTTGCGCACGACGCTGTCGGTCAGGCGCGGCTTCATCAAGCGCCCGCGATTGCCGATGGCCGCCGCCACCAGCGCCATCTGCATCGGGCTGGCCCGGATCTCGCCCTCGAGACCGCCCTGGCCGATGGCCACGCGTCCCACGTCGAAGCCGTCGGTGACGAAGTCTCCCTCGCCGTTGATGATCCCGCTCGGAATCATCTGGAAGTCGGGATAGTCGAGCTCCGGGTCCTGGTAGAAGCCGAAGCGCTTCATGTACTCGACCATCGTGGCGCGCCCGATCTGCTCCCCCACCTGGGCGAACACGGTGTTGACCGAGTTGGTGAGAGCGTCGGTGAAGGCGATGGGCCCAAAGCTCTGCCCGCCCGAGTTGGACAGCGGCACCCCGGAGATGTCCTTCGGGGAGGAACCGTCGATGACCGTGTTGGGATTGACCTTGCCGCTGTCCATCGCCGCTGCTGCCGTAACCACCTTGAACGTAGACCCGGGCGGATACAGCTCCTGGGTCGAGCGATTCAGCAGCGGCTGGTTGACCCGGTCGCGCTCGAGCCGGCCGATGTCCGACGGGATCAGGTTGGGGTCGTACTCGGGAATCGAGACCATCACGCGCACCTTGCCGGTCTGAGGCTCGAGCGCCACGACCGCGCCCTTGCGCCCCGCCAGGCCGGCCACGGCGGCCTGGGTGCCCGCCACGTCCAGGTTGGTCACCACGTCGAGGCCCTCGCGCTCGCGGCCCTCGAGCCCGGCGAACAGCGACTCGAACTCATCCTCCTCGCCGGCGAGGTCGTCGTTGCGTGACAGCTCGAGGCTGCGCCGGCCGTTTGTGATGAACGAGTAGCCGAGCGGGTGAGCGAACAGACCGCCCGTCGGGTAGGTGCGCCTGAAGATGCGATCGTTGCCGCGCCCCTCGGGGACGCTGCGGGCGAGCACGGTCTCGCCGTCCCTGGCCAGGATGAGGCCCCGCGGGATCTGCTGTTCCTCGATCAGAGGCCGGCGGTTGTTCTGGTTGTCGGCGAGCGACTCCGCCTCGAACACCGTCCAGCGCGAGGTGAAGGCCACGAGCAGCCCGAACAGCACCGCGAAGAGACCGAAGAGCTGGACTATCTGGCGGTTCAAACCAGGCCGCCTCGTCGGAGGCGCTCGGAGCGCGCTTTCTCGGACACGATCAGCAGCAGCGCCAGCAGCACCATGTTGGCCACGATCGAGCTGCCGCCGTAGGAGACGAACGGCAGGGTGACGCCGGTGAGGGGGATCACGCGCGTTACGCCGCCGACGATCACGAACACCTGCAGCGCCAGGACCGCGGTGAGGCCCGTGGCCAGCAGCTTGGAGAAGCCGTCGTTGGCCAGCAGCGCCACCTTGAAGCCGCGGAACACCAGCAGCAGGTAGGCGCCGATCAGGCCGGCGGCTCCGAAAAGCCCGATCTCGTTCACGAAGACCGCATAGATCAGGTCGGTGTGCGCCGCGGGCAGGATCCGGCCTCCGCCGGGTAAATCGAGCAGCGCCCTCCCGAAGCCCTGCCCAAACAAGCCGCCGTCCGCCTGGGCGAAGAGAGACTGGGCGATCTGGTAGCCCTCGTCGTCCACCAGGTCGGGGGAGAAGGGGTCGAGCCAGATATCCACCCGCTCCTGCACGTGGCCGACGGTGCGGGCGAGGAAGAACGCGCCGCCGAAGAACATCGTCGATCCCACGCCCACCAGTGAAAGGCGGCCCGTGGCCACGTAGAGCAGGGCCAGGAAGCCGCCGAAGAACATCAGCGAGCTGCCCAGGTCGCGGATGAAGATCAGCATCAGCATCGCCAGCCCCCAGACGAGGAGCAGCGGGCCGAAATGCTTGGGCGAGGGTCGCTCACGCAGCACGGCCACGAGCGAGGCCACGAACACGATCAGCAGGATCGACCCCGCCGGGCCGAGGTCGAGGGCCAGAACGAGCAGGAGCGTGGCCAGCGCCGGGATCCCGAACAGAAGCAGCTGTCGCGCGAAGGGAAGCGGCCGCAAGCGCGGGCGCAGCAGCACATCGGCGGTCTCGCGCAGGTAGCTCGCGAGGAAGATGATGATTCCGAGCTTGGCGAACTCAGCGGGCTGGAACTGAATCGGCCCGAGCTTGATGGCAAGAAATGCCCCGTTGTCCTGCACGCCGATGCCCGGCAGGCGCGGCATGACCAGGAGAGCGATCGAGCCCGCCGCGATCAGATAGCGGTAGCGCTCGAGCACATGGTGATCGCGGACGAGCATGATCGTTGCGCAGAAGAGCAACAGCCCGACCACGAACCACTGCGCCTGCTCGCGCGCCAGCTCGGCGTCGATCCGGTAGATCACCACCAGGCCAACAGCCGCCAGCAGCGCGGCCAGCGGGAACATGTAGGGATCGGCGTCGGGCAACCGCGCGCGGATGAACAGGTGCGCCAGCACACACAGCCCGAGGAAGACGGCGCCGTAGGTGAGCGTGGCGTTGCTCACGTCCGCGCTCCGCGTGGTGAGCACGGCGGCGAAGCCGGCCGCCACGAGCAACGACACCGGCAGCAACCCGAACAGCTCTCGCGTGCGAGCCGACATCAGCCCGACAACTGCCCTCGCTCGAGGGCCCTCAGCAGATCGACCGCGTCCTCGCGACCGCGCCACTCGTGGTCGAGCACGCGCTCGCGCCGGCGATCGGGAATGGCTCGGGCCGGCACTCCGCTGGCGTACTCCTCCTCGTAGAGGTTGAGGCCGAAGGGCAGCTCGTAGGGCACCCCGCGGTAGAGGGTCACCAGGCCGGCGTCGTTGGTGCCGACGAAATAGACCTGCCGCGACAGCGCATACAGGCCGGCGACCACGGCCGCCAGCAGGACCAACGCGGCGAGCCCCCTGCCGAGGGCGCCGAGTCGCCGCCGTCGCCGGCGACGGGAGGCTGGAGCGCCCCGCGACGCGCCACGGCGACCAGGCGAGGCGACCACGGTGGCGTCGGCGGGAGCGTCGCCCAGGCGTTCTGCCAGCGCCGGCCCGGGCGCCGAACGGGGAGCCTCCGTAGGCGCCGGAGCGATGGTGTCCTCCGCGGCCGCGTGCACGTCGTCAGCGCTGATCTGCCCGGCGATGGTCTCGTGGTCGCCGGGTGCGTCCGCCCCTGCCGCCTCGCCCAGGCGGAACAGGACAACGGTGATGTTGTCGCGGCCGCCGCTCTGGTTGGCGGCGCGAACGAGGGCCTCGGCGCCATCCTGGAGTCCCTCCGCCGAGCGAAGGATGGAGCCGACCTCGTCGTCGGAGATCATGCTCGTGAGCCCGTCCGAGCAGATCATGAAGAGGTCGTCGGCGCGGCCGGTGATCGTGTAGGTGTCCACCTCAACGTCGGGCTCGGGGCCGAGAGCCCGGGTGATGATCGAGCGCTGGGGATGGTGCTCGGCGGCCTCGGGCGTGATCTGACCGCTGCGCTCGAGCTCGGCCACCAGCGAGTGGTCGCGCGTGAGCTGCTCGAGCTGACCATCGCGCAGCAGGTACGCGCGGCTGTCGCCCACGTGAGCCAGACTGATCTCGTCGCCCGCGATCTTCGCCGCGGTGAGGGTGGTCCCCATACCGCGGTAGGACTCGTCGGACACGGCGAGCTCGTGGATGCGGCGGTTGGCCTCGCGCACGATCCGAGCGAGCTGGGACTCGCCTCCCTCGCTCGACTCACCGCTCACCCTGGAAGACCTCGATCGCCGTGGCCGATGCCACCTCGCCGGCCTTGGCGCCGCCCATCCCGTCGGCGACCGCGAAGAAGGGCGGGGCGATCACCAGGGAGTCCTCGTTGGCGCTGCGTTGGCGTCCCACGTCGCTGCGGCCCACCTGCTCGACGATCCGCAGAGCCACGCCGCTACTCCTCGTAGCGGTATTCGCTGTCGCCGATACGAATCACGTCGGCCACCTTGAGCCGTTCGGCCGCCTTGACCTGGCGGCCGTTGAGGTAGGTGCCATTGGTCGAACCCATGTCCTCCAGGTACATGAAGTCACCGCGGGCATAGATGCGTGCGTGCGCCGACGAGGCAAAGGGATCGTCGACCCGGATCTCCGCGCTGTCGGACCGGCCCATGGTCGCCCCGGTGCCCACGTCGAAGTCTTCGCCTGGTTCGTGACCCAGAGCGGCCACGACCTTCAGCCGCGGGTCGACGCCGGAGCGCAGGTCGGGCATCGACGACTCGCGCCGGCGCACACCGGCCGGCTCGACCGACTCGGCGGCCGCGTCACCCGATCCCGAGCGCGAGCTCGAGAGATCCTTCATCGCGCTCCGGGCCACCCAGAGCAGGAACAGGTAGAGGACGGCCAGAAATCCGAACTTGAGCGCGACTGCGAGCGGCTCGTCCACCCGATGCTCAGTCCAGCTCGAAGGTGAGGTCGGTAACCCCGATCGTGATGCGATCGCCGGGGTTCAACTCGGTGTGGCCGATCCGCCGGCCGTTGACTTTCATCCCATTGGTGGAGCCGAGGTCGACGGCGCTCCAGCCGCGCTCGCCGCGCCGCAGCTCGATATGCCGCCGCGACACGTTGGGGTCGGACACCGTCACGTCGCACTCCCGGCTGCGGCCCACCACCGCATGGTCGCCCCGGAGCACGTTGCGTCGGCCCTCGGTCACCAGCAAAGCCTGCCGGCGGCCCAGCTCGGGCTCGAGCGGCCTGGCCGCTCGGTCGGGCGAGTAGACCATCGTGTGCCCGAAGTCGCCCGCCGACGGCGCCGGCTGGTCCACCGCTGCCGCCTCCTCCTCCTCCGGCTCACCGAGCAGCTGGGCCTGAATGCCGAACTCGCCCAGCTCGAGCCGCTCGTCGGTGTGAAACTCGATCTGCGGGCGGCTGGTGAGCGCCAGACGCTCCTGGCGCGCGTGCTCGAGCAGGTAGTCCGACAGCTCCTTGCGCAGCGCCGGCTCGTAGCTGGTGAACTGGTCGCGGTCCGGCGGCGAGAGAAAGACGCGGTAGTGGTTGGGCACGTACACCCGCGAGACGGAGACCATCTGGTTGTCCTCCATCTCCTTTGCCAGCTTGTGGGCCAGCTCCACAGGCTGAACGCTGGTCTTGAAGGCGCGGCCGAACGCGCCCTCCACGAGGCCACCCAACTTCGCTTCCAGGTTGCGCAGAACGCTCATCGCAGAAACCGCAGGGTAGCCCTAGGCCGCGCTCACGGGGCGGGCCCGCCAACGCTCGCCGGGCGGGGTCATCCGGGCCACCGAAAGCACGAACACCGCCGCTCCGATCGATCCCGCCACCGCTCCGCGTGCCGCGTCGAGCGTCGTGGTGGTGGCCAGGAGGTCGGCCAGCGCCACGTGGGCCGCGATCAGTCCACAGGTCCACACCCCGGCACCGAGAAGATCCATGGCCAGCCAACGCCCACGCACCACCAGCGGGAGCAGCACGGCAAATGCGGCCCAGACCACCGCCGGGGCGAGAGCGGGCCCGGACAGCAGCGGACCCAGGGCATCGGACGCGGCGGCGCTGATCGAACCCTCCCAGTCCGCGCGGGGCAGGGCGCCGTCGGGTACCCCGAACAACAGGTCCTGACCGGTAAGAACCTCGCCCAGGGCCAGCCAGAAGAAGCCGGCGGCGGCCAGGCCGGCCCGCCGCCACGGGGTCGGGGCGAGAGCGGCGGCGCCCACGAAGATCGGGGCCAGCGCAATCGTGCCCAGCAGAGGAGCGATCACCGGCACCGACCAGAGCAGCTTGCCGCGCAGCAGCAGGACCGGTATCGGAAGGGCTCCGGCCGCGAGCAGCAGCGCGATCCCCTGGCGGTCCGCGTCGGGAGAGACGAACCAGGCACAGAGGCCGGCGGCAGCCAGCAGCCAGGCGATTCGTGGAAGGAATACCACCCCCAGCGCGGCGGCTGCCGCCGCCGTGAACGGGGAGAACCCCGGCTCCGGGCCGAGCGTCCCGAGCAGCCCCAGGACGATCCCGCCCGTGAGCAGCCCCGCGCCCAAGCGTCCGGCGAGGCGGCGGCCGGCGGGCGCACGCTCGGGCTGCGAAGCCTCCATCTGGATGTGGCCGTCAGCGGGTGCCGTCCGCCCGAGCAGCCGCCGGGTCAACCCGGTCCGCCGCCCTTCGGTGGTCGGAAGGCCGACTCGGCGCAGGGTCGCCGGCTCCACCAGGCCACCCTGATCGTCGAGCTCGGGCACGGCAGCCTTCAGCTCGGATTGCAGTTCCCGGGGGCTGGGACGCCGCGCGGGGTCGATCTCCAGGGCGTCGTCGATCGCGTCGCACAGGTCGAGTGGCAGGTCGCGGCGCTGGTCGGCCAGCGACGGCAGCGGCCGGCCGAGGCGGCGGGCGGTGGCCGCCGGCCCCCCCGCGCGCACGGGGTTCGTGCCCGTCCAGGCCTCGAAGAGCGTCAACGCCAGCGCGTACACATCGCTGGCCGGAGTAACCGCGGCGCCCTCCGCCTGCTCGGGAGCCATGTAGGCGAGCGTTCCAACCACGTCGCCGGTGCGCGTGAGCGGGTCGTGGCTTACCACGTGGGCCACGCCGAAGTCGGCCAGCTTGGCGAAGCCCGCCCCCGCGGCCGGCTCGGCGAGGACCATCACGTTCCCCGGCTTCACATCGCGGTGGATGACTCCGCGCTCGTGGGCGTGGTCGAGCGCGTCGCACACCGCCATCCCGATGCGCGCGACATCGCGGTCGGCCAGCGCGCCGACGCGCAGCAGCTCGCCGAGGGTTCGCCCCCGTACCAGCTCGGAGACCAGGTAGACGTCGTGCTCGTCCGAGGCGAGCTCGTAGATGCCCACGATGCCGGGATGGTTGAGCCGAGCGGCCGCGCGCGCCTCGCGCTCCACCCGCTGCCCGCTCCCGTTCTGGAGCGGGATGGTCTTCACGGCGACCTCGCGCTCGAGCTTCTCGTCCCAGGCCAGCCAGACCACCCCGAAGCCGCCCGCCCCGAGCCGGCGCTCGAGCCGGTAGCGGCCCAGCACCAGGCGGGGACCGGGAGCCCCGGGCAGGGCTTCGGTAGGGTCCGACCCACCCAGGGGTAGGGTGCCCGGCTCCTCCGCGAGGCTGGTTTCGGGACGTTTCATGTCAGGTTCCGGTTTCGGGTTGGAACGGGCGCGTCCTGCCCCCCGTTCATACTCTCATCAACCTTGGCAGGCGCCCACAGCGCCAGGAGAGGATTTCGCTGCTGTCCTTCCTCGACGAACCGGACGAGCCCGTACGCTCGCGACGTCGTCCGCCCCGCGGGCCGTCGACAGATAGCCAGACGCTCATGAGGCGCCGGGTGATCGGCGGCCTGGGGCTGGCCGTGCTCGCGCTGCTGCTCATCTTCGGCGTGCGAGGCTGCCTCAACGCGCGGGCCGAGAGCGCCCTGGAGAACTACGCGACCGACTCCTCGGAGCTGCTGCAGGAGTCCAAGCGAGGCGGGGATCAGCTCTTCGATCTACTCCAGAGCGAGGGAGGCACCGATCAGGCGGTGGAGATCAACACCGCCCTCAACGCCTACCAGGTCGAGGCCAGCCGGCTGGTGGACCGAGCGCGAGGACCTCGATGTACCCGATGAGGTGTCGGACGCCCAGGTCGATCTGGTCGAGGTGCTCGAGTTGCGCCGAGACGGGCTGCGACTCATACGCGACTCCCTGCCGAAGGCCCTCGGCGATCAGGACCGGCGCGAGGGAACGTCTCGGCTCGACGACGCCATGCAGATCTTCCTGGCCAGTGACACGCTCGAGAGCGTTCGCTTCGGGCCGGAGCTGCGCGCGGCCCTGGAGGCCGAACAGCTGCCGGTGCCCGCCAACCTCCCCGAGGACGGGTTCCTGCCGGACGTCGAGTGGCTCGACGCCGCCTTCATCGCCGATCGCGTGAACGGGCTGAAGACCGGAGAGGCGGGCACCGACGAGGCGGCTCCGGGCCTGCACGGCAACGGGATCGCCTCCGTGGCCCTGGGTGGCACCACCCTCACGCCGGGCGCCTCGGCCTCCGTACAGCTCAGCGAGGACCTCGCCTTCGAGATCGGGGTCCAGAATCAGGGCGAGAACACCGAGAACGACGTAACGGTGTCGGTAACCGTGGGCCAGGGCGACGACGCGAATGTGCAGGAGGACCCGATCGACACGATCGCGGCGGGCGAGATCGTGCCCGTGACGATCCCGCTGGGCGAAGAGCCACCGACCGGCCAGAGCGTGCCGATCACGGTCGAGGTAGCGGCCGTGCCCGGCGAAGAGAAGACCGACAACAACATTCAGGAGTTCTCCGTCATCTTCACGCGGTAAGCGGGCTGGGACGCTCGCTCAGTACCCTCGAATCGTGGACGAGCTGACCACCACGCAGGGCATCGTCGCGCTCGCCGGAGCGGGCCTCGCCCTCGTCGCGCTCATCTGGGCCATCGTCCTCGCCGTCAAGCTGCGCCGGCTACGCGCCGCGCAGCGAACCGTCCTGGGCGACGCCGAGCAGGACCTGGTCGCCCATTCGGCCGCCCTGCAGGAGGCCTTCGTCCAGCTACGCGACTGGATCGAGGAAACGGCCGGGCGGCTCGAGGAGCGGACGGTCACCGCTGAGCGACGGATCGACGGCTGCGTGGCCTACACGTCGCTCGTTCGCTATGACGCCTGGGGAGAGGCCTCGGGCCACCAGTCCAGCTCGGTGGCGCTGCTGGACCGTCACCGAACCGGCGTGGTCATGTCCTCGATCCTGCATCGAGACCAGGCGCGGGTCTACGTCAAGGCGGTGCGGGAGGGAGAGTCGGACCTCGCGCTCTCGCCCGAGGAGCAGGAGGCCATCGAGAACGCGATGGCCGGCGTGCAGCCGGAGCTGGCGGCGGCGCGCAAGGCCACGGCCGTGGGCGAGTCGCCGGCCCCCGCCGCTCAGCGATCCTAGATGCGGGTCGCCTATCTCGGCCCGCCGGGCACGTACAGCGAGGAGGCTCTGCGCGCCTCCGCGCCCTCCGCCGTCGAGGAGGTGCCTCACCCAACGATCTACGACGCCGTGATGGCGGTGCACGACGGTTCGGCCGACCGCGCGGTGGTGCCCATCGAGAACGCCCTGGAGGGGGCGGTGGCGGTCACGCTGGACACCCTCGCCCTCGAGGCCGACGACGTGCACATCGTGGCCGAGGTGGTGCATCCGATCCACCACTGCGTGGTTGCCGCGACCGAGCTGCGGCTGTCGGACGTGACCCGGGTGGTCTCCCACCCTCAGGCGACCGCCCAGTGCGCGCGGTTCCTGCGCGAGCGACTCCCCGACGCGGAGCGCGTGGTGGCGCCTTCCACCGCCGACGCCGTGCTGTCGATCCGCGACGAGGGCGACTCGGCGGTCGCGCTCGGATCGCGACTGGCCGCCGAGCTCTACGGCTGCCGCGTGCTCGAGTCCGACGTTGGCGACGGGCCCGACAACGCCACCCGCTTCGTCTGGCTGGCCCGCGAGCGCTCGCCGGCCGAGGGCGCAACCAAGACGTCGGTGGTCTTCTGGGGTGGAGGCGACCAATCGCCGGGTTGGCTCGTCAACTCCCTCAACGAGCTCTCCCGGCGCAACGTGAACCTGACCCGCATCGAGTCACGGCCGCGTCGTACCGCGCTGGGGCACTACATGTTCTTCGCCGACCTCGAGGGCGGTGTGGCCGAGCGCTCTGTGAGCGAGGCGCTGACGGCGCTCGGCGAGCGGGTCGAGGAGCTGCGCGTTCTCGGCTCCTACACAATCCTCGGCGGAGCCTCCGGTTACACTGAGCCCCACCGTGAGACTGCGCACGGAACGGATCCTCAGGGCCGAGGCAGGTGACTCGGAACCAGGCCCAGCGCTCGCGCTGCACGGGGCCGGCCGGCCCGCGCAGCGCTCTGGCTCCTCCGGCCGGGTGCTCGTGCTCAACGCAAGCTACGAGCCCATCAACGTCTGCACCGTCCGGCGCGCAGCGGTTCTGATCCTCAAGAATCGGGCCGAGATCCTGGAGGAAGGCGATTGGGCGCTGCGCGCCGAGAGCTTCACGCTCGCGCGACCCGTGGTCATCCGCCTGCTGACCTATGTACGCATCCCGCGCGACGCGCACCGGCGCAAAATCACCCGCCGGGCGGTCTTCGCCCGTGACCGCTGGACCTGCCAGTACTGCGGCCACGAACGCGCCAACCTGACCGTCGACCACGTGATCCCCCGCTCGAAGGGCGGCAGGTCGAGCTGGGACAACATCGTCACCTGCTGCGCTCCCTGCAACCGCCGCAAGGGTGACCGGCTGCCCCGGCAGGCGAACATGGTTCCGGCGCAGGCGCCCAGGGCGCCGTCGGCCACGATCTTCATCCATGTGGCCGCGCCCACGATCCCCGCCGCCTGGGAGCAATACCTGGTGACCATCTAGATGGACGACCGGCCCGCACGGGTCGGCGACCTGCGCAGCCTGCGGCGTTGGCTGCTGGTGGCAGCGGTCTGGGCCACCGCGGCCACCGCGATCGCGGTGATTGCCCTCATCACGGCCGACAGCGCGCGCGACGACAACACCCAGGCCGGCCGCGAGAGCGCGCGCACGGCGGGTCAGATCGGCGCTGCTCAGCGCCGCCTCGACCGGCGACTCGATGAGATCGAAGCCCGTCTGGATGAGCTGCCGAGCGCCGAGGACGCCTCCGATCTCGAGGCTCGGCTGGCGCGCGTGGAGAGCGAGAGCGGCGATACGAGCGACCAGCTCGAGGAGCTGACCGGCTCGGTGGACGATCTGGAGGCGCGGGTGGAATCGCTCGAGGAGACCCCTCCGGACTCAGCCGCAGGCAGCGACTCGTCGCCCTAGATCTAGAGGCGTTCGCGAACCCAGTCCGCGGTCACCTGCACGACCCGGTCGAACTGGTTGTAAGGAATGAGGTGGTCGCCCCCCGCAAGGCGCACGAGCTTGCAACTCACGGTCGCTTTCTTCGCCGCGGCGCACACCTGCTCGGAGGCACCGAAGGGCACGGTCGCATCGGCGTCGCCGTGCACGAGCAGCATCGGCGAATCTCCATGCTCCACCCCCTTGGGATCGATCAGGCCGCCGGAGAGGCTGATCGCTCCGCGCACGCGAGAGGAGAAGCCGGGGTTCCCGCTGCGACCCGGGTCCTCACGGCTGACCGCCACCTCGAGCGCCGTGAAGGCGCCCGCGGAGTGACCGCCGATGAAGATGCGTCGCGGATCGATGTTCAGGCGCTCTGCCCGCCGCCGAAACCAGCGCACTGCGGCCTGGGCGTCGCGCTGCGCGGCCCGGGCCGCGGCCTCGTAGCCCACCCGCCCGAGCTCATCGCCGGCCAGGCGATAGGTGATCGTTGCGGACACGTACCCGCGCTCGGCGAAGGCCGTGGCGTAGTTCGCCATGAACGTGCGGCTGCCGAACGTGAACCCGCCGCCGTGGACCCAGATCACGACTGCGCGCGGCTTGCGACGCTCCGGCGGCCGGTAGAGGTCCAGCTCCAGGGCCTGCTGCTGCCCGGTGAAATTCAGCGCGCTCCCGTACTGAATCCCGAGCTTCTCGCGAACGGCGGCGTTAGCCGCCGCGGGAACCGCCATCCACAGGAGCAGGACCGCAGTGACGACCAGTTTTTGCATCCGGCCTGACAATAGACGAGGGGCGCCCCAAGCCAGGGACGCCCCTCGTTTCTGATTGCTGGACTCGGGCCGGCTTCGAGTACTACGACCAGAGGGACCAATACCGGTCCTCTTCACCGACGGTGTCTCGGGTTGGACTCCGCTAGATCGCCTTCGCGACGGGGCCCAGCACCGATCTAGTGGCCGGACACCTCCAGGGTCCCGCAAGAACTGTCACTCAACTTCGGACCACCTCCTTTCCCTGGTCCGACAATTGAAGCAGACCGAGCGGCTGAGGCGACCTCGACTCCTCGACGTCGTCCAGCTCCTGACCCGCCGGGTCGTCGGGCGCCGGAATCGTCGAGCCGTCGGCCGCCGCCTCCTCCAGTCCGTCGGAGACCTGTGCGGACGTGTCCGTCGAGGCCTCGACCACGAGGGCCACGGCGCTGACCACGTCGTCCTCGCGCAGGTTCATCACCCGCACGCCCTGGGCGGACCGCCCCTGCTTCGAGATTCCCTTGACGCCTGTGCGCTGGACCATGCCGTTCTGAGAGATGAACACCAGCTCCTGGTGGTCGCGCACGATCAGGGCGCCGGCCAGTCCGCCCTTGCGCTCGGTGAGGCTGATCGTCTTGACGCCCATGGTGCCGCGACCCTTGACCGGGTACTCCTCGATCGCCGTGCGCTTGCCGTAGCCGGCGTCCGTGACCACGAGCAGCTCCGTGTCCGGGCGGACCACGTCCATGGCCAGCACGCGGTTGTCGCCCCGCGAGACGTTCATGCCGCGCACCCCGCCGGTGTCGCGGCCCATCGGACGTGCCGCTTCCTCGTTGAAGCGCGCGGCCTGGCCCGAGCGCGAGACCATGATGATGTCGTCGGTCCCGCTGGTCCGGCGCACGGCCACCAGCTCGTCGTCGTCGTGGATGTTCATGGCGATGATGCCGTCGGCCTTGATGGGCGTGTTGTAGGCCAGGAACTCGGTCTTCTTGATGACCCCCTTGCGGGTGGCGAAGACGAGGTACTTCCCCTCCTTGAAATCGCGCGTCGAGAGGACGGCCTGCACCCGCTCACCGTCGCGCAGCGGCAGCACGTTCACCAGCGCGCGGCCCTTGGAGGTGCGCTGGGCCTCGGGCAGCTCGTAGACCTTCTGCCGGTAGACCTTGCCGCGGTTGGTGAAGAAGAGCAGGAAGTCGTGGGACGAGCACACGAAGAGGTGCTCGATGTAGTCGTCCTCCTTGGTGTCCATCCCGATCACGCCCATACCGCCGCGTTTCTGCTGGCGATAGGTGGTCAGGGGGAGCCGCTTGATGTAGCCCGAGTGGGTGATCGAGATGACCATCTGCTCGTCGGCAATCAGGTCCTCGATGTCGATCTCGTCCTCGGAGTGCGTGATCTGGGTGCGGCGCTCGTCGCCGTAGCGGCCCTTGATCTCGAGCAGCTCCTCCTTGATCAGCCCCATCACCCGGGACTCGTCACCGAGGATCTCGCGCAGCTCCCTGATCCGCTCGAGGATGTCGGCATGCTCCTGCCTGACCTTGTCCGCCTCGAGAGCGGTGAGACGGGCCAGGCGCATGTCGAGGATGGCCTGGGCCTGGATGCGCGAGAGCTCGAAGCGCTTCATCAGCGCGTCGCGCGCGACCTCGGGGTCGCTCGAGCCGCGGATGAGCTCGATCACCGCGTCGATGTCCGCGATCGCGATGAGCAGTCCGTCGAGGATGTGCAGGCGGGCCTCGCGCTCGCGCAGCTCGTGCTTGGTGCGGCGCACGATCACGTCACGCTGGTGGTCGACGTAGTTCTTGACCATCGGCAGCAGGCCGAGCGTGCGCGGTACGTTGTCGACGAGCGCGACCATGTTCACGCCGAAGGTCGTCTGCAGCTGGGTGTGCTTGTAGAGCTTGTTGAGCGCGACCTTGGGCAGCGCGTCGCGCTTCAGCTCGACGACCAGTCGGATGCCCGAGCGATCGGACTCGTCGCGTAGGTCGGTGATCTCCTTGATGCGCCCGTTCTGGACCTGCTCGGCGATCTTCTTGATCAGTCCCGACTCGTCACCCCGGCCGTCGCCCTTGGACACCTGGTAGGGCATCTCGGTGATGATGATGCGCTCCTTGCCGCGCTCCATCGGCTCGATGTGCGCCTTGCCGCGCACGACCACGCGTCCGCGCCCCGTCTCGTAGGCCTCGCGAATGCCGGAGTAGCCGACGATGATGCCCCCGGTCGGGAAGTCCGGTCCCCTGATGTGCTTCATGAGCCCGTCGAGCTCGATGTTGGGGTCGTCGATATAGGCCACGGTCGCGTCGATGGCCTCGCGCAGGTTGTGCGGAGGGATGTTCGTGGCCATGCCGACCGCGATGCCGGAGGCGCCGTTGACCAGCAGGTTCGGGAAGCGCGAGGGAAGAACGAGCGGCTCTTGGCGCGACTCGTCGTAGTTGGGCCCGAAGTCGACGGTGTCCGCGTCGATGTCGCGCAGCATCTCGGTGGCGAGGCGCGAAAGGCGGGCCTCGGTGTAGCGCATCGCCGCCGGCGGATCGTTGTCGATGGAGCCGAAGTTGCCCTGCGGCTCCACCAGCGGATAGCGCATCGCGAAGTCCTGGCCGAGGCGCACCAGCGTGTCGTAGATCGCGGAGTCGCCGTGAGGGTGGAACTGGCCCATCACATCGCCGACCACGCGCGAGGCCTTGCGGAAGGGGCGGTTGGGCTGCAGCCCGGCCTCGTGCATCGAGAAGAGCACGCGCCGGTGCACGGGCTTGAGGCCGTCGCGCACGTCGGGCAGCGCACGGCCCACGATCACGCTCATCGCGTAGTCGAGGTAGGAGGAGCGCATCTCCTCCTCGAGCCCGCGTGGCTCGATGTTTCCGCCTGTCAGCTGGTCGATCGACATGATCTCTAGGTTTGCTGCCTAGACATCGAGGTTGGTGACTTCTCGCGCGTGTGCTTCGATGAATTCCCTGCGGGGCTCCACGGCGTCGCCCATCAGCATCGAGAACACCTGGTCGGCCCCGCTCGCGTCGTCGATCGTCACTTGCTGCAGCGTGCGCCGCTCCGGGTCCATCGTGGTCTCGAAGAGCTGCGAGGCGTTCATCTCGCCGAGGCCCTTGAAGCGCTGCAGCGGCACCCCGTCGCGCGCCACCTCCAGCACCTTGATCCGCAGCTCCTCGAAGGACAGCGCCTGCGCCTCGCGCTTGCCGTGCACGATGTCGAAGGGCGGGGTGCCGGCGAGACCCTCCAGCTCCTTGTGGATCTTCACGAAGCCGGCGTACTCAGGCGTGGCGAACATCGCCCGCGAGAGCCGGTAGGTCTGGGCGCTTCCGGTCTTCTTCTCCACCACACGCGCCACCAGCTCCATCGGATCCTGCGAGACCAGCTCGGTGTCGTAGGGCTCACCCTCGGGGTCCTCCCCCTCCAGGAGCGCGACAACAGCCTTTGGGTCGATCGCCCCCTCGTCGAGGATGTTCGACTCCTCGAGGAAGGTGATCGTGTCGTTGCCGTACTCGGCACGCAGGGCGGCGGCCCAGCCCTCGTATTGCTTGAGCAGCCGGCCGTACTTCTGCCAGCGCGGGTGGGTGAAGCTGAAGTCACCGCCGCCGCGGTTGCTTATCCGCATCGCCTCGAGCTTGTCGCGGAGCAGGACCTCCTCGAGCTCGGACTCCTTCTCGATGTACACGTCCTGCTTGCCCGACTTGATCTTGTAGAGCGGCGGCTTGGCGAGGTAGACGTACCCGGCCTCGATCAGCTCCGGCATCTCCCGGAAGATGAAGGTGAGGACCAGCGTGCGGATGTGCGCCCCATCGACGTCGGCGTCGCACATGATCACGCACTTGTGGTAGCGGGCCTTCTCGATGTCGAACTCCTCGCGGATGCCGGTGCCGATCGCGGTGATCAGCGCGCGGACCTCCTTGTTGGAGAGCACCTTGTCGATGCGGTTCTTCTCGGCGTTGATGATCTTGCCGCGCAGGGGCAGGATGGCCTGCGTATTGCGGTCGCGGCCCTGCTTGGCCGAGCCGCCGGCAGAGTCGCCCTCGACGATGAAGATCTCGGCCAGCGCGGGGTCGCGCACGGAGCAGTCCGCGAGCTTGCCGGGCAGCGTCGAGTTCTCTAGCGCCGACTTCCGCCTCGTGAGGTCGCGGGCCTTGCGTGCCGCCTCGCGCGCCCGCGCCGCGGACACGGACTTGGTCACGATCCGCCGGGCCTCCGCCGGGTTCTCTTCGAGGAACTCCGCCAGGCCCTTGTTGACCGCCGCCTGGACGAAACCCTCCACGGGCGGATTGCCGAGCTTGGTCTTGGTCTGCCCCTCGAACTGGGGATCGGCGATCTTCACGGAGATGATCGCGGTGAGACCCTCGCGCACGTCCTCGCCCGTGAGGTTGGGGTCCTTCTCCTTGAGCTCGCCCTTCTGACGGGCATGCGCGTTGATCGTGCGGGTCAGCGCGGAGCGGAAGCCCGACAGGTGCGTGCCGCCCTCGTGGGTGTTGATGTTGTTGGCGAAGGAGAGCAGCGCCTCCTGATAGGAGTCGTTCCACTGCAGGGCGACCTCGACCTCGCCGACTTCGCTGGATTCCTCCATGTACACGACCTTCTGGTGCAGCGGCGCGCGCGTGCCCTGGCTGTGCAGGTAGTTGACGAAGTCGACGATGCCGCCGTCGTACTGGAAGCTCGTCTCGAAGCGCTCCCCGCGCTCGTCACGGAAGTCGATGCGCAGGCCCTTGGTGAGGAAGGCCATCTCGCGGAAGCGCTGCTCGAGAACCGTGCGGTCGTACTCGATCGTCTCGAAGATCTCGAGGTCGGGCAGGAAGCTGATGCTTGTGCCACGCCGGTCGGTGGGCGCACCCTTCTCAAGCGAGTCGACGGGGGTGCCGCGCTCGTAGGACTGCTTGTGCTCGTGGCCGTCACGCCACACCGTGAGGTGCAGCCATTCCGATAGCGCGTTTACCACCGACACGCCAACGCCGTGCAGGCCGCCGGAGACCTTGTAGCCGCCCCCGTCGCCGAACTTCCCGCCCGCGTGGAGGACGGTGAGGACCACCTCGGCCGCCGGGCGCCCTTCCTTCTCGTGCATGTCGACCGGAATGCCGCGACCGTTGTCGGTGACCGTGACCGAGTTGTCGGGGTGGATGACGATCTCGACGAAGTCGGCCTCGCCGGCCAGGGCCTCGTCGACCGAGTTGTCCATGACCTCGTAGATCAGGTGGTGCAGGCCGCGCGTACCGGTCGAGCCGATGTACATGCCGGGACGCTTGCGCACGGCCTCGAGGCCCTCGAGGACCGTGATGTCCTGGGCGTCGTAACTCCCGTTGCCCTTGTTTGATTGCGGAGTCGACCTGCCCCTGTCCGGTGTGTCTGCCAAGCGTTCCCTTCCGTCATGAGGGCCGCCCCCGAGGCGGCCCGTACACCATCAAAACCCCGGCCCCGTGGCGGCTGGGCTCACGGTCCGGGGCGGTACATAAGACCGCCCTCAATACTACCAGGCTACCCGCTCACCCGGACAGTTCTGTGCGTTACAAAATACCCGCAAATGGGGCTATTTCCGGCACTCCTCAGCGACGGTTCGGACCCGAACCGACGACAAAGCGCAGGCGCACCACCGCGCCCTGGGTCAATCGCGCGTTCAGGCGGGCGATGAGGTCGGCTCCCAGCAGCTCGAGCTCCTGCGCCCAGACGGCCGATTCGCAGGCCACCGTGACGAGTCCGTCGCGCTCCGAAACGGGACTCGCGGAGGCCGCGAGTGAGTCTCCCGCGACCGCCGGCCACACAGCCTGGACGTCCGCGAGCAGCCCGGGCGGCCTGGCCCCGGACAGCGCCTTCTCGAGTGCCGCGCCGATCGGGCGGGGAGCGAGGCGTCTCACGCCCCGGCCGCCGCCACGGGTGCGGTGGCGGTCCCTTCGCTCACACGGATCAGATCGGCCTCGGTGGCGCCGGGAACGTGCTCGGCCTCGGTGGCGGTGACCACCGCCTGGCCGCCCGAGCGCAGCAAGCCTGCCAGCAGCTCACGACGCTGGGAGTCGAGCTCTGACATCACGTCGTCCAGCAGCATCAGCGGAGCGCGCCCGCGGCGCGACCCCAAGAGCTTCCGCTCGGCGAAGAGCAGCGCCAGCAGGGCCGCCCGCTGCTGTCCCTGTGAGCCGTAGGCGCGGAGCCCGATTCCGTCGAGGAGGAGCTGCAACTCGTCGCGGTGCGGGCCGTGTGCCGTGAAGCCGCGCTCCAGGTCCGCGTCACGGCGCTCCACAAGCTCGGCGGCCAGGCCCTCGGCTTCCGTGGCCGCGGAGCGAGGCCGGTAGCGCAGCTCGGCGCTGCCCGGCAGACCGAGGTCGGCGCCGAGGTCGGCAAACGGTGCGCGCAGGCCCTCCACCGCCTCGGTGCGGTCCTCCATCAGCTTCACGCCCGTGCGGGCCAACTCGGCGTCCCACGCGTCGAGGGCAGCCGGGCCCGAGATGCCTGCCCGGATCCGTCCCAGGAGCGCGTTGCGCTGCGCGAGCGCGCGCGAATACGCACTGCGTGTGGCAACCCGCGCGGGCCAGAGGGCGGCCACCACCTGGTCGAGGTGCGCACGCCGGCCGGATGGGGGGCCCTTCACGAGCTCGAGCCGCTCAGGAAGGAAGACGCTCACCAGCGGGCGGGCGGGCGTTGTGGACAGGTTCTCCACAGGACTGCCGTCCACGCGCAGGCGCTTGGGCTCGCCCGGCTCGAAGCCCACCTCGATGCGGTGGGTCGCCTCCTCGTCCCGTGTGTCCACCTCCACCCTCGTGACCGAAGCCCCACGACGCACCAGCTCGCGCTCGTTGGAGGTGCGCGGCGAGCGGCCGGTACAGCCGAAGTAGAGGGCCTCCAGCAGGTTGCTCTTGCCGGCGCCATTTGGCCCGTGTACCACCGTCAACTCCGCCGGCAGCCGGAGCTCGAGGGACTCGTAGTTGCGAAAGTCGCGGGCCCCCACCCGCGTCAGGTGCATAGCTACACGTTGAGGCGAATCGGCATCACGAGATAGACGAAGCCCGATCCGTCATCGCCGGACTGGATCAGGCCCGGCCGCAGCGGGCTGATCAGCTTGAGGGTCAGCTCCTCGGTCTCGGCGCTCTCCAGACCGTCGCGAAAGAACTCGGGGTTGAAGCCGATCTCGAGCGGTTCGCCCGCGAAGGGAATCGGCAGCGACTCGCTGGCCTCGCCCACGTCGGGCGTCTGAGCCGACACGTCGAGTGACCCCTCCGCGAATCGAAGTCGAAGCGGCGCGTTCTTCTGTGCGAGCAGGCCCACTCGCCTGACGACCTCCAGGAGCTCGTCGCGGCTGACACGCAACTCGTGCTCGTACGACTCGGGCAGAAGCTGCTGGTAGTTGGGAAAGCGCCCTTCGACCAGGCGCGAGGAAAGCATCACGTCGTCGACTGTGAACACCACCTGGTTCTCCAGCGCGGCCACGCCAATGCTGTCCGCCGGGCTTGCCCCCGCCACCCGAGCCAGCTCTTGCAGCGTCCGAGCCGGCACGTTCGCCTCCAGCGACCCCTCCAGGGCGTCCTCGAGCTGTGTCTCCTTCACGGACAACCGGTAGGAGTCGGTGGCGACCATCCGCAGCTCGCGGCCGGTTGCTGTTACCAGCACACCGGTCAGGTGCGGACGTGTCTCATCTCGGGAAGCGGCGCGGGCCACCCTCGCAATCGTGTCTACGAAGGCGGTGGACGGGACGCGCATGACGCCCTCCGCGGGAACCTGTGGAAGCTTGGGAAAGTCCTCGGGTGGCAACGTGCGCAGGTGAAAGCGTGCAGACCCGGACACCACCTCCACGTCCTGTTGCGCGCTGCGGTACTCGAGCGAGACCTCCTCGGCGGGAAGGGACCGAACCACGTCGAGCAGCAGCCGCCCGGGAATCACCGCGTGACCGGGGTTCGACTCGCTCGCCTCCACGGCTACCCGCACTCCGAGCTCCATGTCGGTTGCCTCGAGCTCGACGCGGTTGTCGTCGATACGAATCAAAACGCCGGCGAGTGTCTGGATGGCGCTGCGGGTGGAGGCGCCCCGAACGGCGATGCCGAGCTTGGCTAGGAATGTTTCACGGGAAACGGTGAGCTTCAACGTCGGCTACCTGACCTTGGAGTTGTAGGTGCTGTGGATAAGTCCATAGCGGCCGCAATTAGGCTTGCCAAAGGCAAGGCGGGCTGTGGATTGTCGCAGCGATACCGGAAGTCATGCGGGATGGGAGGGGTACTCAGCTCCGTACACCGAGACGCCGGCGCAGGTTGTCGACCGCGTTGCGAACAGCCTCGTCGTCGCGCATTGTCGCGCTGACTCGGTTGACGGCGTGCAGGACGGTGGTGTGGTTTCGCCCTCCGATGCCGCGACCGATCTCGGGAAGGCTGTGGTCGGTGAGCTCTCGGGCGAGGAACATCGCCACCTGCCGGGCGGTGGCCACCGCCGGCCGGCGATCGCGGGCCATCAGTGCTTCCCGTTGGACCCCGAACTCGACGGCTGAGGCATCGACGATCTCTGAGATACCGCACGCGGCGGAGCTGTCCTCTCCGAGCTTGCGCAGGACATGGCGGACCAGGCCCGGCGTGGCCGGCTCGCCCTTCAGCGACGCGTAGGCCACCACGCGAATCAGGGCGCCCTCGAGGGCACGAACGCTGCTGTCCACGCGGTCGGCGATCTCGGCCAGCACGTCGTCGGAGACCTCGACGCCGTCGAGGTGGGCGCGCTTGGCGAGAATCGCGCGGCGTGCCTCCGGGGCGGGCTGCTCGAGCTCGACGACGAGTCCGGAGCGAAAGCGCTCGGCCAGTCGCGCCTCCAGGTCGGAGAGCTCGTCGGGCGAGCGATCGGAGGTCATCACCAGCTGGCGGCCCGCGTCGAGCAGCGCATTGAAGGTGTGAAAGAACTCCTCGCCCGTCTTGGCGCGCCCCGTGAGGAACTGGACGTCGTCGATCAGCACCACGTCGGCGCTGCGAAAGCCGTCCTTGAAGACACCCGTCCGCCGCTCGCGCACCGCGTCCACGAACTCGGTCGTGAACTCCTCGACGGTTGCGTAGCGCACGCGCAGCCCCGACCCGAAACGACCGACATAGTTGCCGATGGCGTGCAGGAGGTGCGTCTTCCCGAGTCCCGGCGGCCCGTGAAGGAAGAGCGGGTTGTAGGCCTGGGCCGGGAGCTCGGCCACGGCCAGGGCGGCCGCGTGAGCGAAGTGGTTTCCCCTGCCGATCACGAACTGATCGAAGGTGTACTTGGGGTTGAGCCGGCTCTCGGCAGACTCGCGCCCGGCGGGCGCGGCCTCGGCGTCGATGACCCCGGCTTCAGCCTCGGCGGTCCATCCCGCGCCCACGATCTCGACCACCGCGCGCTGGTCGAAACGGGCAACGGCAGCGCGCCGCAGTAGCGGCAGGTAGCGCTCGGCCACCGATGTCCGAATGTGCTCGGGTGCCCGGATGTAGAGGGTGCTGCCGCGAACTGCGGCCAGGTCGAGCGGCTCGATCCAGATGTGGTACTTGAACTCTGGAACCACGCGCCGGAGCTCGGCGCGGATGTCGTTCCAGATTTCGTCGGGAGGTGGTGCTGGCAAGGGCGGTCGAGGCCCTCGTGGAGGGCCCTGCGGAATACGGGCGATAGGGGGAGAGGGACTGGACGACTTACCCTCGGCCCGCCGAGGATACAGCCGGGTTCGGGGCGCCGCGCCGGACCCCGGCAGGGTTCCCCGCATCGAGCGGAAAAAGCTGCCAGACGCTTCCCCGGCGCGCGATGCGCCGGCGGGGGGATGTTCGTCGTGTACCCTCAGCCACCGCAGCCGATCGCAGCAAAGCAGCCTCCATGAAGCGCACCTACCAGCCCAAGAAACGCAAGCGCGCCCGTACCCATGGGTTCCGCGCCCGCATGCAAACGCGTGCCGGTCGCGAGGTGCTGAAGCGCCGCCGGCACAAGGGTCGCAAGCGGCTCACCCCGTAGGTTCGATGGCCGAGCGCCCGCGCCGCAAGCGCCGCCGGCTGTCGCGCAGCGGCGAGTTCGAGCGCGTCTACCGAGAGGGCCGCTCCCACGCGAGCAGGCACCTGGTGGTGTACGCCTTCCCACGCACCGACGAAGACCGCGATCCGCGGCTGGGCATCTCGGTCGGGCGCAAGCTCGGGGGAGCGGTCGAGCGAAACCGCATCAAGCGGTTGCTGCGCGAGGCATTTTGGGCCGGCGCGGACGACCTCCAGCCGGGACACGATTTCGTGATCGTCGCGCGCCCCGCGGCGAGCGAGCTGGCCGAGCAGGGCGGCGAGCAGGCCATCGAGGAGGCGCTGCGCGGGGTGCTCACCGACGCGGGGCTCTCGCGCGCGCGAGAGGCAGACTCGTGAACGCGCTCCGCGGAGTGCTGACCGCGCCGATCAGGCTCTACCAGCGAGCCATCTCACCCGCTCTGCCGGCCCGCTGCAAGTACCATCCGTCGTGCTCGGCGTACGCCATTGCGGCGGTGCGTCGCTACGGTGTGATGCGCGGGGTTGTGCTCGCCGTTTGGCGCCTGTTGCGCTGCAACCCGTGGAGTCACGGCGGCGTCGACTTCGTGGAGGACCAGAAGCTGTTTCGCTCCCGCCCGGAGCCTCGGGCCTAACTCATGTTCATCGCCTTCAACCCGATTCAGCCGATCACGGATGCCTGCCAGTGGACGATCGAGTTCTGGCACGGCCTGATCGGCAACTTCCCGAACTCGTGGGGCTGGTCGATCATCCTGCTCACCTTCACGGTCCGGATCCTCATCCTGCCGCTCACCTTCAAGGGCGTGAAGTCGATGCAGCGGCTGCAGACCTTCCAGCCCGAGATCAAGAAGATCCAGGAGCGCTACAAGGACGACAAGCAGCGGATGAACCAGGAGGTCATGGCCTTCTACCAGCGCGAGAAGGTCAATCCGCTGGGCTCGTGTCTGCCGCTGATCCTGCAGATCCCGTTCTTCCTCGCGCTCTTCCAGCTGCTGCGCTCGCCCGATTTCAAGGCGGACATCGCCGACAATCCGGGCTTCTACGCCATCGACGACCTCGCGGACAAGGTCACCGACCCCGTGCTGCTCGGGGTATTGATCGTTCTCTACGTGGGCACGCAGCTCGCGGCCAGCCTGGTCACGGCCATCAGCGCCGACCCCATGCAGCGCCGCATCATGCTTGCGCTGCCGTTCGTGTTCGTCATCTTCATCGTCAACTTCGAGGCCGGCCTCATCGTCTACTGGATCACGACGAACGTCTGGACGATCGGCCAGCAGCTCCTGGTCAAGAAGCTCTACCCCAAGCCCGTGCCCGCGGCGGCCACCGCCGACGCCGGTTCCGCCCCGGCGCGAGGCAAGCCCCCGGCCGCCAAGCCCGCCGGCGCGGCCGCTCTCACCGATGGCGAGCCGAAGGCCGACGGCAAGCCCAAGGAGAAGGCGCCCAGCGCCAAGAAGCAGCGCAAGGGCAAGCAGAAGGCGGCCGCCACCACAGCCGGCAACGGCGGCTCGAGCAAGCCGCCACCGTCGCCGCGGAAGAAGAAGAAGCGCTCCGGACGACGGCGATGAGCGACGAGGTCCGCGACGCCGACCTGTCCGCGGAGGGTACGGGCGACAGCCTGGGAGAGGCGAAGTGGGCGGCGATGAAGGAGCTCGAGCCTCGGTTCCCCGGCATCACGGCGGAGTGCGTGGAGTTCGAGGTGGTGGACGAGACGGGTGGCGCCGGCGCCAGGGTCCGCGCGGAGGTTGACGAGGAGGCCTGGCGCGAGGCGGCCGAGGTCATTCCGGAGGAGCCCGCCGAAAGGGTGCGGGCGCTGGTGGGCCGCATCGTTCATTCGGTGGGGCTTCGAGCCACCGTCGACATCGACGAGACCCCGGACGAGATCCGCGCGACTGTGAACGGGGAGGATCTGGGCCTGCTCATCGGCAAGCACGGCGCCACCATCGACGCCGTCCAGCATCTCGCCTTCCGGGCCGCGTTCCGTGGGCAGGAGACGCGCAAGCAGGTGACTGTCGACGCGGCTGGGTACCGCGAGCGCCGTGAGGCGGCGCTGCACCGCATGGCCGACCGGGCCGCGGCCGAGGCGATGCGCTACGAGCGTGCGGTGGAGCTCGAGCCGATGCGCGCCCCCGAGCGCAAGATCGTTCACACCTACCTGAGTGAGCGCGGCGACGTGGAGACCCATTCGGAGGGCGACGAGCCCGACCGGCGGCTCGTCGTGAGCCCGGCCCAGGCGTTTCGCGAGAGCTGAGCGTTTCACGGGAAACCAACCCGGCGGACCGGGTGGATCCGCGCTACGAGCTCCTGCTGGAGGCGCTGGCCGCCGAGCCGGATCCCCACACGGCGGTGAGCGAGCCCGCCCAGGCGCGAGACATCCACATCGCGGACAGCCTGAGTGGCCTGGAGGTGCCCGATCTCGCACGCGCGAGGCGCATCGCCGACCTGGGCGCCGGCGCGGGCTTCCCGGGGCTGCCGTTGGCGATCGCCCTGCCGACAACGAAGGTCGATCTCATCGAGTCCGCCGGTCGCAAGACGGCGGTGATCGATCGGCTGATTCAGGCGGCGAAGGTGGACAATGCGCGCAGCGTGAAGGCGCGGGCCGAGGAGTGGGGGGCGGTGGTGCCGGCGTTGGGCGGTGGGCGTGAGGACTATCACGCTGTTACGGCGCGGGCGGTGGCTTCGCTGCCCGTCTTGGTGGAGTACGCGGCGCCGCTGCTGCGCCCCTCCGGCGTGTTCGTGGCCTGGAAGGGGTCGGTCGACGAGGCGGAAACGCGGCTGGGGAGGGGAGCGGCGGCCGAGCTGGGGATGGCGCTCGAGGAGGTGCGGCGGGTCGAGCCGTTCGAGGGCGCTCGCGATCGCCACCTGTGGGTGTTCCGGAAGGTCGCGCCCACTCCCGACGGCTATCCGCGCCGGCCGGGTATGGCCTCGAAGCGCCCTTTGGGTGCGTCGAGGGCGGAAGGACTTCTCGGTTCGGGGGCGAACCAGACGAGGGGTTGACCACCGCCGGATTCCGACCGGCCCGAACCGTAGCTTGAGCCTCGATGGGCACCGTCCTTGCAGTCGCCAACCAGAAGGGTGGGGTGGGCAAGACCACCACCACCGTCAACCTCGGCGCGTCGATCGCCGACGCCGGCTATCCGACCCTTCTCGTGGATCTCGACCCGCAGTGCAACGCAACGGTTGCACTTGGGTTGCCGAAGGATGCCGAGCCCAACGTCTACGGCTGCCTCGCGGGCGACATGACGCTCTCAGACGTGGCACGACCGACCGGCGTCGAGCAGCTCCACATCGTGCCCTCCACCCCCGAGCTGGCCGGCGCCAACGTCGAGCTGCCGCGGATCGCCGGCTCGGAGAGCATCCTGCGCGGCCGGCTGGGCTCGGTGCGGGAGCGCTACCTGTTCACCCTGCTCGACTGCCCGCCCTCGCTCGGTCCCCTGACCGTCAACGCCCTCGTGGCCGCCGACCAGGTGATCGTGCCCGTGCAGACCGAGTACTTCGCCCTCGAGGGCCTCGCTCAGCTGCTCGACACGCTCTCCCTGATTCAGCGCGAGCTCAACCCGCGCCTGACCGTAGCGGGCATGATCCTCACGATGCACGATGGGCGCACCCGTCTGGCGCGCGACGTCGAGCGTGAGGTGCGCGAGCACTTTCCCGAGCTGGTCTTCGAGACGGTCGTGCCGCGCAACGTGCGCTTGAGCGAAGCACCCAGCTACGGGCTGCCGATCCTCCAGCACGCGCCGCAGAGCGCGGGCAACGCCGCGTACCTGAAGCTGGCCAAGGAGGTGGCCGCGCGTGGTTGACGACCGCCGCGGCATGGGACGCGGACTGGCCGCCATCCTCCCGCGCGGACCCAAGGATCAGGAGGGCCTGCGCGAGATCCCCGTCGAGCTGATCGACCCCAATCCGCGCCAGCCGCGCCGGTCCTTCGACGAGGCTCGGCTCGAGGAGCTGGCGGAGTCGATCCGCGTGAGGGGGGTTCTGCAGCCGATCGTGGCCACCCCGCTGGCCGGCGGGCGCTACGAGCTGGTCGCCGGCGAACGCCGGCTGCGCGCGGCCCGCATCGCCGGGCTCGAGACCATTCCGGCGATGGTGCGTGACACCGCCGACTGGGATCGCCTCGACCTGGCCCTCGCGGAGAACATGGCCCGCCAGGACCTCAACGCGGTCGAGCAGGCGCGCGCCTGCGCGCTGCTGGTCGATGACCTCGGGATCACCAAGGAGGAGGTCGGGCGGCGCGTGGGCCGCAGCCGGGTGGCCATATCCAACCTCGTGCGCCTGCTGGCTCTCCCGGAGGAGACGCTCGAGCTGATCGAACACGGGCAGCTGAGCGAGGGCCACGGGCGGGCCATCCTTCTGTGCAAGGACCACGGTGTCCGGCGCTCGCTCGGCTACGACGCTCGAGACGGCGCTTGGTCGGTGCGCGAGACCGAGCGCCGGGCGCGCGACGCGGAGGGCCAGGCCGAGCCGGCACGCCGGCGGCCCCGGGTGGTGCATCCCGATCTCGCCGAGGCGCTGGCCGCGGCCGAGGACGCTCTCTCGGCGGCGCTCGGGCGCGAGGTGAGGGCACGCCCCAGGGGCGAGCGCTGCGTGGTCGAGCTGGAGTTCTCCAGCCCCGCGGAGGCCATCGACACGGCCCGCTCGATCCTCGCTCGACACGCCCGGCGAGCGGCCTGACCAGCGCTACAATCGCCCTCTGTGCGGTCGATAAGCTCGGGCGCGGAGGGCGATTAGCTCAGCCGGTTAGAGCGCGTCTCTGATAAGGACGAGGTCCCTGGTTCGAGTCCAGGATCGCCCATGACATGCAGGAAATGGTGATCTACGGGGTCAGCTTCGACATGGTCGGCAAACAGCCGATCGTGCTGCTGAAGACCCGCGACGGCAACAAGTTCCTCCCGATCTGGATCGGCCATCCGGAGGCGGCGGCAATCCTGATGAAGCTCCAGGGTGCCAATACGCCGCGACCGATGACTCACGACCTGATCAGCGAGATGCTGTCGGAGCTCGACGTCTCATGCAGTCGCGTGTCGGTGACCGAGTTGCGCGAGAACACCTTCTACGCCGAGGTGACCCTGCAGCTCAACGGCCGCGAGATCCCGATCGACTCGCGCCCCTCGGACGCGCTCGCGCTCGCGGTGCGCACCGGGGCTCCCATCTTCGCCGCCGAGGACGTGATCTCCGAGTCCGCGATCGAGTTCGAGCACGAGGTCGAGGACACCGAAGAGGTCGTCGAGAAGTTCAAGGACTTCCTCGACAACGTCACGCCCGAGGACTTCGCCAGCGAGGAAGAAGAAGAGGAAGAGGAAGAGGAGGAGGAGCGCTAGGCGCTCAGGCGGCGCTGGGCTCGAGCGCCAGCTCGAGGATGCGCTCGACCAGCGCGTCGAAGGACACGCCGGCCGCCTCGGCAGCCTGAGGCAGCAGGCTGGTCTCGGTGAAGCCCGGGATCGGGTTGGCCTCCAGCACGGTGAGCACTCCATTGGCGCCCAGCATGAGGTCGACGCGCGCAAACGCCCGGCAGCCGAGCAGGCGGTAGGTCGCGAGCGCCAGCTCCTGGGCCTGCTCGGTCAGCCCATTCGACAGGTCGGCCGGACACGTGAACGTGGTGCGGCCGATCTCATAGCGGGCCTGAAAGTCGTAGAACGAGTCGTCCCGAGGCACGGCCTCCACCACCGGCAGCGGCTCGCCGTCGAGGATCGAGACCGCCAGGTCGCGCCCGTCCACGTGGCGTTCCAGCAAGACCTTCGAGTCGTAGGAGAAGGCGGACACCAGCGCGGCGGGGAGGTCGGCGGGCGAGCGCGCGAACTTGATGCCGAGCGCCGAACCCTGACTACAGGGCTTGACCACGATCGGAAACTCGAGCCGCTCCTCGATCGCTCCCAGAGCCTCGGCCGCGCCCAGCTCACGGAAGGCGGTCTCGTTGAAGGCGAAGAAGTCGGGGGTCGGGATCTCGGCCTCGATCAGCAGGTGCTTGGCCAGTACCTTGTCCGTGGCGCGCACGCAGGCCAGCACACCCGACCCGGTGAAGGGAATGCCCAGGATCTCCAGCAGCTCCTGGATCGTGCCGTCCTCGCCGTCGCGGCCGTGCATGGCGATGAAGGCCACGTCGGGCCGGGCCCCGCGCAGCCGCTGGATCAGGTCGAGCCCGACGTCGATGGCCACCGCTTCGTGCCCCAGCCGGCCCAGCGCGTCCTCCACCCGCGCGCCCGAGCGCAGCGAGACCTGGCGCTCGAGCGAGCGACCGCCCTTCAGCACCGCCACGCGTGTCAACGGGCCCGCCGCTCGCGTTCGCCGCGGACGGGCATCTGGACCACCTGAGCGCCGGCGGCTTCATCCGGCTCGTCGAGATGGACGGCCTCGTGCTCGCCGGTGAGCGTGCCGTACAGCTCGACCTGCTCAGACACCGCCTCGCCGATGCGCCGGATTCCCTCGCGGATGGAGTCCTCGTCACTGCCGGAGAAATTGAGGCGCATCGCGTTGCGCCCCCGTCCATCCAGGAACGCCGCCTCGCCGGGGACGAAGGCCACGTTGTCTCGCAGCGCGCGCGCGAGCAGGTCCGTGGTGTCGATGAAGTCGGGCAGCGTGACCCAGATGAACAGCCCTCCCGCGGGGCGCGTCCATTCGGCCTGAGCGGGGAAGTGGTCGGCCAGGGCGTCCAGCATTGTGTCCCGGCGCGCCCGGTAGAGCTCGGTGAGCGAGTCGATGTACTCCCGCCAGCGCCCCTGTTCGAACCACGCCTGCACCATCAGCTGCGAAAGCGTGGAGCTGCAGAGGTCCGCCGCCTGCTTGCCCAGGTTCAGCTTCTCCAGCACGGGCGGCGGGGCCACCACCCAGCCGAGCCGGATGCCGGGGGACAGGATCTTGGAGAAGGTGCCCAGGTACATGACATAGACGCCTCCGTCGAGGGCGTGCAGCGGTGGCGGCGCGCCGCCCTCGTAGCGCAGCAGGCCGTAGGGGTTGTCCTCCAGCACGAGCAGCTCGCGCTCGTGGGCGATCTCGACCAGACGTCCCCGCCGCGCCGGCGAGAGCGTGACGCCGGCCGGGTTCTGGAAGCTGGGCACGGTGTAGATGAACTTGGGACGCCGGCCCTCGCGCCCAAGGCGCTCGAGGGTCTGCTCGAGCAGGTCGATGCGCATGCCCTCCGAGTCCATCTCGATCTGCACCACGTCGGCCTGATAGGCGCAGAACACGGGCACGGCGCCGGGATAGGTGGGCCCCTCGGCGATCACCACGTCACCCGGGTCGATGAGCGTCTTGGTCACGAGGTCGATCACCTGTTGGCCGCCGGTCGTTACGAGTGTGTCCTCATGGTCGACGTGCATGCCCTCGGCCGCCATCACCGCGGCGATGCAGTCCTTGGTCTCCGGCAGGCCCTCTGTCGGCCCGTACTGCAGGGCCTTGGCGCAGGACTCGGTGGCGATCCGCTGCGTTACCGCCGCAAACGTGTCGGGCGGAAAGGTGCTCGTGTCCGGCAGCCCACCGGCGAGCGAGATCACCTCGGGACGGGCCGTGATCGCCATGAGGTCGCGCATCGCGGACGACTTCATGACCGCGGTGCGCGAGGCAAACAGGCCCGCGTAGCGCTCGAGGTCGCGGGAAATGCTCACAGGAGGAGCACTAGGCTACCGGCCGAAGCGTGAGCGTCTTTCTCGACACGACCACGGGCATGGGCTTGGCGGGGGCCACGGGCGTGCGGCCCTACCTGCCGCCGCTGGTGGCGGGCGGTCTCGCCCGCGCCGACCTGGGGATCGATTTCGACGGCACCGATTGGCGCTTTCTGGAATCGACCGGCTTCCTGCTCGCCGTGGTGGCGGTGGGCGTGATCGCGTACCTGCTGGAGCGCTCGGAGCGCCGACCGATCATCGAGACCTTCTCGGGAATCGCCGGCATCGTGCTCGGCGCCCTGCTGTTCGCCGGCGCGCTGGCCAGCGGCGGCACCGAGAGCTGGCCCGGGCTGGTCGCCGGGCCCATCTGCGCACTGCTCGGCTGGCGGGCCGTGGGCGGCCTCGTGGAGCGCGTGCGAACGCGGCTCGAGGGCGGACCGGCCGCGCTGCTCACCGCCTACGCCGACGCCGTTGCGCTACTGCTCGCCGCGATCGCGATCTTCCTGCCACCGGTCTCGATCCTGGCGATCGCCGCCTTCATCTTCCTGCTCGTGGTCGGCAGGCGGCGCGAGGACGAGAAGTACGCCGGCCTGCGCATCCTGCGCTAGATGACTGATTCCAAACCCCCGCACCCACGGATGACACGCCATACCGGCGCTGGATCGCCACCCACGTCCTCGCCGATAGTGCTTTCACTATCGGCTTCGTCCGCGTGCGGCGCCCAGCTTGGTCTGGCGTACCCCCGCGGGCACGTGGATTCGAAATCAATCATCTAGATGATGGCGAAGAAGCTCGTCCTCGCGGTCATCGACTCGCTCAAGCCGGACGCCCTCGACGCAGTGATCGAGGAGGGACGTGCGCCGGCGTTGGCCGCCCTGCGCGAGCGCGGGAAGTACATCCCCGACTGCATCTCGACCTTCCCGTCGGTGACCCCCGTGGCCAGCGCAGCGATCGCCACCGGCTGCGGTCCGGGCGAGCACAACATCCCGTCGATGAACTGGTACCACCGAGGCGAGGAGCGCTACATCGAGTACGGCTCCTCGTTTCCGGCCACACGTGCCTTTGGCGTGGTGAGGTCCCTCTACGACACGGTCTACAACATGAACATGGCGCACCTGACCCGTGCGCGCAGGACGGTCTTCGAGCATCTCGACGACGCCGGGCTGCGGACGGCCTGCACCACCTGGCTGATCTATCGGGGCCGCACCCGCCACGATCCCTCGGGCACCAGCGTCTACCGGCGCATCGCCGAGGCCGCGCAGTTCCGCCATCCGGTGTACGGGGCCCGCGAGCTGTTCTATGCCGACCTCTTCGACTCGCGGGACACCGGCTGCACGAGTGCGCTCGGCCTGCCCGGCCAGCGCGACCGCCACACCGGCTGCGTGGGCGCCTATCTGGTCGAGCACGACCTCTTCGACTTCCTGCTGTTCTCGCTGCCCGACAACGACACTCACTCCCACAAGGCGGGACCCGACGGGCAGGTGGTCTCGCTCGCCGAGGCCGACCGCGCGCTCGAGCGGATCATGCACGTGGCGGGTGGCGTCGACGCCTTCCTCGAAGATCACGCGGTGATCGTGATGTCAGACCACTCGCAGACGGCCGTGGAGGACCGCGTGAACCTGTCCGACGTATTCGCCGACGCGCGCGTGCTGCTGCCCGCCGATCCCGCCCCGGTCGAGGCCGAGCTGGCCGTGTGTCCCTCCGCGCGGTCGGCGATGGTCTACGTGCTCGATGAGTCGCGCCGGGACGAGCTGGTATCCGACGCGGTGCGCACACTCGCGGCGACGGACGGAGTGGACCTTGTGGCCAGCCACGAGAACGGGGAGGCGGTCGTGCGCAGCGGGCGCGGCGAGCTGCGCTTTTCGCCGGGAAGAGGCCTGGCCGACCGGGGCGGGCGCCGCTGGCGACTGAAGGGCGACCGGTCGGCACTGCACCTCGACGTCAAGGGCCGCGGGGTCACCAGCGAAACCTATCCCGACGCTCTCAACCGCCTCTGGTCCGCACTCAGCTGTCCGCATTCCGGGGATGTGCTGGCCTCGGCCGAGCTCGGGTTCGAGTTCGTCGACTGGGGCGGCTCCGACCACGTGGGCGGCGGCAGCCACGGCTCGCTGCACCGCGAGGATTCGGAGGGCGTGCTCATGCTGTGCGGCCTCGATCCGCCCGACCGCGACGAGTGGTCCCTGACCGATGTGGCGCCGCTGGTGCTCGAGCACTTCCATCTACCTTTCGACAAATGAGCCACGGCCTCCACGTTCGTGTCCGAGACGGGCTGACGCGCCCCCACAACTGGGTTCAGCTGTTGAAGTTCTGTGCGGTCGGAGCCTCCGGGTACGCGGTGAACCTCGCCGTGTTCTACGTCTGCGTGGAGGTGATCGGCCTGCACTACCTGCTGGCCGCCACGATCTCGTTCGTCGTCGCGGTCACGAACAACTTCTGGTGGAACCGACACTGGACTTTCAAGGCCCGAAGCGGCCGCGCCCGGTTCCAGGCCCCGCGCTTCTTTGCCGTGAGCATCCTGGCCTTCCTGTTCGCGGCAACAGTGCTCGAGGTGCTGGTGAGCGTGGCCGGGCTGCCGGAGCTCGCCGCTCAGGCCATCGCGATCGCGATGGCCACGCCACTCAACTTCATCGGGAACAAGATGTGGAGCTTCGCGCTCGAGTTCGCGCGGCAGTGAGCGCAAGCGCCGGGCTCTGCCCGGTGCGCCGCGACCTGTTTCGTGATTCGGGCGCTGGTGGCGCTGGCGCTGGTGGCGCTGGCCCTGCCCGGCGCAGCTGCGGCGCAGGAGCTGAAGCTGCCCTCGTCGCAGACCAAGCCCCCGCCCTCGTTCCAGCGCAGCGCGGCTGAGGTCAAGCGCATCGCGACCCGGGCCGAGAAGGTGCAGGCGGAGCGGGGACTGGACCCGAGCGCCTACACCCGCGGCGCCGGGCGCTGGCAGGTCAGTTTCTTTCGCGACGGACACGAGATCGTGCAGGTGCACGTGGACGACCGAAGCGGGCGAATCGTCGAGCAGTGGAGCGGCGATCAGGTGGCGTGGCGAATGGCCCGGGGCTACCCCGGTGCGTTCGGGCGCAAGTTGAACGCGCCCTACGTGTGGCTCCCGCTGTGCCTGTTCTTCCTGCTGCCCTTCCTCGACTTTCGCCGGCCGCTGAGGTTGCTGCACCTCGACCTGCTCGTGCTGCTCGGTTTCGGCGTGTCCCACGTGTTCTTCAACCGGGGAGAGATCGGGTTGTCGGTCCCGCTCGTCTACCCCGTGCTGCTCTATCTACTGGCGCGCACCCTGTGGGCGGGCCTGCGCCCGCGCGAGCGAACGGGCCGGCTCGTGCCGCATCTCCCGCTGGGCCTTCTCGCGGTACTGCTGGTGTTCCTGGTCACCTTTCGCGTGGGCCTCAACGTGGTCGATTCGAATGTGATCGACGTGGGGTATGCCGGTGTGATCGGCGCCGACCGGATCGCCGACGGAGACGAGCTCTACGGGCAGGGCTTCTCGGACGACGTCGAGAAGGGCGACACCTACGGGCCGGTCAACTACCTGCTCTACGTCCCCTTCGAGCAGACGCTGCGCTGGAGCGGCGCCTGGGACGACCTCCCTGCCGCTCACGGTGCCGCCATCGCATTCGACCTGCTGGCCATCGGCGGCCTGCTGCTGCTCGGACGTTCGCTGCGGCCCGGCCGCGAGGGCAAGATGCTCGGCCTCGCGCTGGCCTACGCGTGGGCAGCCTTTCCCTACACCGCGTTCGTGCTCGAGACCAACGCCAACGACACGCTGGTGGCGCTGGCCTGCATCGCGGCGCTGCTCGGCTTCGCCTGGCGCTCGGGCACGATCACCGGCGTGGGAGTGGGTCTGGGCGCGGCCGCGAAGTTCGGCCCGCTCGCCCTTGCGCCGCTGTTCGCCCGACGCTCGCCGGTCGTCTTCGGGCTGGCTCTCGCGCTGACCCTGCTGGTGGCCGTGGCGCCCTTCGTGCCCGATGGCGGATTGAGAGAGATCTACGACCGCACCATCGGCTACCAGGCGGGCCGCGGCTCGCCGTTCAGCCTGTGGGGCCAGGTCGAGTCGCTGGACTGGCTGCATAACGCCGTCAAGGTGGCGGCCGCGGGCCTCGCGCTGCTCGTGGCGTTCGTGCCCCGCCGGGCCGACGAGGCTCAGGTGGCGGCCCTGGGGGCCGCCGTGCTCATCGCCGTGCAGCTCACGGCGATCCACTGGTTCTACCTCTACGTCGTCTGGTTCCTGCCGTTCGTGCTGGTGGCGATGTTCGCGAGCTACCGCGAGTGGCCGGGGCGCGACGTGGTGGCGGAGCCGCGGCCCCGAGCCGCGGTGCCGGTGTGAGTCGAGCGGCCCTGCTGGTGCTGGCGGCGGGCTGGGCCGCCACCCTGTGGCTCGCGCCCTTCTCCGACGAGCGCGTGAACGACTTGTTCGTCTACCGCGAGTTTGCCGCGCCCGTGCTTGGGGGCGCACTGCCCTACCGCGAGGTGTTCTTCGAGTACCCGCCGCTGGCGGTTCCGGCGATCGCCCTCCCGGGTGTGCTGGGCACCGCCGAGGAGGTGTTCCGTGCCGCCTTCGCCGGCTGGACCCTGCTGCTGGCCGGCGCCGTCGTGTTGCTGTGCGGGGCCCTGGCGGCACGCACCGGTGGCCGGCGTACCTGGGCGCTGTTGACCGCCGCCGCGATGCCCCTGCTGCTGGGAGCCCTGGTGCGCACTCACTTCGATCTCGCTCCCGTGGTGCTCATGCTCGCGGCGCTGCTTGCACTGCTCGATCGCCGGCCGCGGCTCGGCATGGCGGTACTGGGTCTCGCCGCGATGACCAAGGGGTTCCCGCTCGTTGCCGCGCCCGTGGCCCTCGTGTGGCTGTGGCGTAGCGGGGTTGGCTCGCGCCGGGTCCGGCACGCGACGGCCGCGCTGCTGGCGGCCCTGGTCGTGCCGGCGCTCGCGGTGCTCGCCGTCTCCCCGTCCGGGGCGCTCGAGGCGGTCGAATACCACGTCGAGCGCCCGGTGCAGGTGGAGAGCGTCCCCGCCATGGGCGTCCTGCTTCTCGACGCGCTCGGGGCGGGTGAGGCCGAGACCGTCGAGAGTCATCGCTCGGACGGGCTGGAGCACCCGGCCGCGGCTGTGCTGGCGGGGGTGAGCGCGCTGCTGATGCTGGCCGCGATCGCCGTGGCCGTGGCGCGCACTCGCGGCGACCCGCGCGACCTGGTGCTGGGGACGCTGGCGGCGGTGCTGGCCTTTGCGGCGCTCGGCAAGGTGCTCTCGCCCCAGTACATGCTGTGGCTGGTTCCGCTCGCCGCGCTCGCGCTGGCGTGGCGTACCCACGCGCTCGCCGCGGCCCTGATCGCTGCGGCCATCCTGACTCAGGCCGAGTTCCCGGCCCGCTATTTCGACCTGGTGCAGGGCGAGCCGCTTGCGATCGCGCTGGTTGCGCTGCGCGATCTCGCGCTGATCGCGGCGCTCCTCCTGGCCCTGCGAGAACTAGGCCGGGGCGGGCAACAGCAGCTGTTCGATCGACACGGCGAGGCCGCGGGGGTCCCCCTCCACGACCACCGCGTTGAGCCACGGGTCCTCGTCTGAGGTCTCGAAGCGCACCTGAGTGAGCGTGAGGAAGCGCTCGAGGGCCTGTTCTCGCTTGACTCCGATCACCCCGCCGCGCGGGCCGGTCATGCCCACGTCGGTCACGTAGGCGGTGCCGCCCGGGAGCACGCGCGCGTCCGCGGTGGGAACGTGGGTGTGCGTTCCGACGCAGGCCAGCGCGCGGCCGTCCACGTGCCAGCCCATCGCCACCTTCTCGCTCGTGGCCTCGGCGTGCATGTCGAGGAGCACGGCGTCGGCCTTGCCCCTCAGCTCGGCGAGCAGGGCGTCGGCCTCGGCGAAGGGCGAGCGCACCGCGCTCAGAAAGACCTGACCGGACAGGTTGATCACTCCCAGCCGCTGGCCGTCGGACTCCACGACGGTGTGGCCACGTCCGGGACTGCCCTTCGGATAGTTGGCCGGGCGCACGATGCGTGCCTCGGTGTCGAGGTACTCGTAGACCTCGCGGTGACGGTAGGCGTGGTTGCCCAGCGTGATGGCGTCCGCTCCCAGCTCGAGCAGCTCCTGCGCGGTCTTGCGGGTGATGCCCACGCCGCCCGCCGCGTTCTCGCCGTTCACCACGACGAAGTCGGGCCGGTGGCGCTCGCGCAGGCCGGGCAGCAGCGCGGCCAGGGTTCTCCGCCCGAGGCCGGCCACGACGTCGCCCACGAAGATCAGCTTCATTGCGGACGATTCTGCCAATCTGCGGCGCGGGTGCAGACCACGACCACCACCACTCTCGCCGCCCGAGGACTGCTCAAGCGCTACGGCGACCGAGTTGCGCTGCGCGGCGTGTCGTTGTCGGCGGAGCGCGGGGAGCTCGTGGCCGTGATCGGCCCCAACGGCGCGGGCAAGACCACGCTGCTCTCCATCCTGGCCGGCATACAACGTCCCGACGAGGGGACGGTGGACACTGCCCGGACGATCGGCTGGGTGCCCCAGCAGCCCGCGCTCTACTCGAAGCTGACCGTGCGCGAGAACCTGACGCTCTTCGCTCGTCTGGAGCGCTGCTCCGATCCGGGCGAGACGGTCGAGCGCATGCTCGCCCTGACCGATCTGGGGGAGAGGGCGGACGACCAGGTGGGCGTGCTCTCCGGCGGCAACCGCCAGCGCGTGAACATCGCCATCGGCTTGCTCGCCGAGCCCGAGGTGCTGCTGCTCGACGAGCCGAGCTCCGCGCTCGACCCCCGCCAGCGCGAACGGCTCTGGGAGTTCATCCTGAGGCTGGCGGGCGAGGGCACCACCGTCGTGTACGCGACTCATCACATCCAGGAAGCCGACCGCTACGCCAGTCAGCTGATCGTGCTGGCCGATGGAGAGCGCGTGTTCGGAGGCTCCCCCGGCGAGCTCGAGCGCGCCACCGGCACCACCGGCCTCGACTTCGAGCACGCCTTCGTCGAGTTTCTGCGCCAGCGGGGGCATTGAGTGGTCTGAGTGCGCTGGCTGCTGATCAAGGACCTGCGCATCCTGCAGCGCTCGCCGCTGCTCGTGGGGCTGCTGGTGATCTACCCGGTGGTGATCGCCGTGCTGATCGGATTCGCGCTTTCGCGCGGCCCCGACAAGCCCGAGGTGGCCTTCTACAACGGGCTGTCCGAGGGAACCACGGTCGAGCTGGGCGGCCAGAAGATCGATCTCACCGAGCAGGGCAGCCGCCTCTTCGAGGAGATCGATCCGGTGCGCACCGAGAGCAGGGACGAGGCGATCCAGAAGGTCCGCGACGGCGAGGTGCTGGGCGCGCTGATCATCCCCGACGACCTTGCCTCGAACCTACAGTCCACGCTCGAGCCCGGCACCGTCGAGGTCTTCTACAACGCCGAGGACCCGGCCAAGAAGGAGTTCGTGGAGAACACGATCGAGGCTCAGGTGCAGCAGGCCAACGCCGCGCTGACCAAGCGCATCGCCGTGGAGGCCCTCGACCTGCTCGACCTGATCTCCGACGGCGGCTCGTACAGCTTTCTCGGCCAGGACTTCGACGTGCTCGGCCTGGTCAGGGCCGAGCGCATCCTCACCGAGGCGCGCAAGGAACTGCCCGCCGGCTCACCGCAGCGCGAAGAGCTCGACCGGGTGCTCGCCTTCAGCAAGCTGGCGCGGGAGAACCTCGCGTTCTCGGACGAGGTGCTCGGGGTGGTGGGCGAGCCGATACGCGTGAAGGCCACCGCGCTCGAGGGCGGGAGCACGTCGCTCAACGCGTTCGCCGTGGCGCTCGCCGCGGCCGTATCGATCATGTTCATCACGCTGCTGCTGGCCGCCGGCCTGCTGGCGGTGGAGCGCGAGGAGAACGCCTTCGCGCGGCTGGTGAGGGGGCTTGTGTCTCACACGGCGTTGCTGACGGAGAAGGCCGCGCTCGCCGCCGTGTGCTCGACGGCCGTGTGCATGCTGATGCTGGCCGGACTGGGCCTGTTCGTGGACCTCGACTGGGGCCGGCTGCCGCTCTGGCTGCTGGCGGTGGCGGCGGGGGCACTCGCCTTCTCGGCCCTCGGCCTGGCCATCGGAGCCTTGACGCGGGAGGTGCGCGCCGCCTCGTTGCTCGCATTCATGCTCGCGCTGCCGCTGGCCTTCCTGGCGCTCGTGCCGTCGGGGGCGGTGGCGCCCGCGCTGTTCGACGTGATCAGGGGGATCTCGGCCGTGTTTCCGTTCAAGCCCACTCTCGACGCCCTCGACGCGGCGCTGAATGACAGTGGGGACCTGGCCGGCCCGCTCGTGCATCTGGGCGTGCTCGCGCTGGCTTTCGGCGCGCTGAGCCGCCTTGGCCTGCGCCGGTTTGCCTAGTTGCGCTGCGCGAGCCGCCGTGCGCCGGGACCGGCGTTTTGCACTACAGCACCCAGGGCCGGGCTCTGCTGGAGCTGTCACTCCTGTCGCGGCGCTGTAACACCGACGGGTGCGCCGACCGCGCCGCCGCGCCTGCGTTCTGCCGAGTGTCGGATTGTGCATCTATGAGGTGCATAACTTGACACTCGATCAGTGGCCTAGCGACCGCGTTACAGCAACGTGACAAAGCCGACAACACGGCCGCGTCCACCCCTTGGTTGCCGCCGTTAAGAAACGCAGGCCGCCGGCAGCCGGCGACTCGCGCAGCGCCGGGCGGACCCGCGAACGGCGAGCCAAATCAAGCCTCAGGTCTTAGGCGCCGAACTCGAAGCGAACGCGGCGGTTGCGCGACGCGTTGCAGGTCATGCGGGCGAACTCGTCGCCCAGCTGTCGCACCCGGCAGGTGTAGCCACCGCGCCGGCAGACCGGATTGCAGGGGCCCCACTCACCGTCGAAGAAGCGCCTGACCATCCGCCGTGCGGTGGGCCGGCAGCGGGTCCTCTGAGTGCGGATGTCGAAAACGCCTGCTCCGAAGATCTGCTTCTGGGTGAAGACCGGATTGTTGCCCTGATGCCCGCGCGGGAAGCCGTAGTTGCCGCAATCAGCGGCGGCCGCGGGGCCTGCGCTCAGTGCGAGAAGGACGAGGGCGGCGGAGACCGTGGCGAGAGGCTTCATGTGCGGAATCGTACGACCAATCGCACGCGCAGGGAAGTGCCACGGGCTAACCTGACCAGGGTGAGCTTCCCCGCAACCCGCCTGCGCCGCCTGCGCAAGACCGGCGTGCTGCGCGACATGGTGCGCGAGACGGAGCTGACTCCTTCGCACCTGGTGCACCCGCTGTTCGTTCAGCTCGGCCAGGACGAACGCACGCCCGTCGCCGCCATGCCCGGCGTCGAGCGCCTGTCCATCTCGCAGGCCGTGGCGGAGGCGGGCGAGATCCACGCTCTCGGCGTCCCCGCGGTTCTGCTCTTCGGAGTCCCCATCGACAAGGACGAGGAGGGCTCCGGCGCCTACGACGACGAGGGCGTAGTGCAGCTGGCCGTGCGCGCGATCAAGGAGGCCCACCCCGGGCTCGTGGTGATCACCGACGTGTGTCTGTGTGCCTACACCTCCCACGGTCACTGCGGGGTCGTGCTCGAGGACGGGACCGTGGACAACGACGTGTCGGTCGAGCTCCTGGCCAAGACCGCGATCTCCCACGCTCGCGCGGGGTCCGATGCCGTGGCGCCGAGCGACATGATGGATGGACGCGTCGGTGCCCTGCGGACCCAGCTCGACAGCGAGGACTTCAAGGACCTGCCGATCGTCGCCTACTCGGCCAAGTTCGCCTCCGCCTACTACGGGCCGTTTCGCGAGGCGGCCGGCTCGGCGCCCGCCTTCGGCGACCGGCGCAGCTACCAGATGGATCCGGCCAACGCCGAGGAGGCCGTGCGTGAGGCGCTGCTCGACGTGAGCGAGGGTGCCGACGTGGTGATGGTCAAGCCCGCGCTGCCCTACCTCGATGTGGTCCGCCGAGTGAAGGAGGCCACCCGCGTGCCGGTTGCCGCGTACAACGTGAGCGGCGAGTATGCGATGGTCAAGGCCGCCGCGGCCGCCGGTCACATCGATGAGCGGGCGGTCGTGCTCGAGACGCTTACCGCCATTCGCCGGGCCGGAGCCGACATCGTGATCTCCTACCACTCAAAGGACGCGGCCCAGTGGCTGCAGTAGCCAAGACCCGCTCGCGCAAGGGCGGCTCCGCGGTCCCGCTCGACGAGACCGACAAGAAGCTGCTCAACCTCCTTCAGGGAAGCTTCCCCATGGCCGAGCGGCCCTTCGCCGAGGTGGCGCTCGCGGCGGACCTGGCGGAAGCCGAGGTCCTCACCCGCACACAGCGGCTGCTCGACGAGCGCATCATCCGCGAGATCACCCCGATCTTCGACACCCGCGTGCTCGGCTACAGCTCGATGCTGGTGGCCGCCAGGGTCGACCCGGAGCACCCCTGGCGCGCGGCCAAGATCATCAATTCGCATCCGGGGGTCTCCCACAACTACCTGCGCGACCACGACTTCAACCTGTGGTTCACGGTTGCCACCGAGCCGGACTCCAAGCTCGGGCTTCAGGGCACGCTCGATGTTCTGCAGCGGCTGACCGGGGCCGAGTCGGTGCGCCAGCTGCCGACGCTGAGGCTGTTCAAGATCCGCATGGACCTCGAGATGGAGAAGGGCACCGAGACTCTGGCCGCGGCCGCGGAGGCGGTCGATCACAAGGAGCCCGAGGCGATCGAGCTATCGGATCTCGACCTGGCCGTGATACGCGCCACGCAGGGGCCGATGGAGGCCACCGCCGAGCCCTTCGCCCGCGCGGCCGCCCAGCTCGACATGCCGGTGGCCGACCTGCTCGCGCACCTCGAGGACATGCGCGAACGCCGGGCCCTGCGGCGCGTGGCCGCCATCCTCTTCCACCGCCGGGCGGGTTTCTCGGCCAACGGCATGGGTGTCTGGAAGGTGCCGGAGGACCGCATTCTCGAGCTCGGCCCGAGGATGTCCTCCTACCGCGGCATCTCGCACTGCTACCAGCGCCCGACCTATCCCGATTGGCCCTACTCGGTCTTCACGATGGCCCACGGGCGCTCCAAGGAGGAATGCGACGCGATCCTCGACTCGATCGCCGCCGACACCGGCATCCACGAGCGGCGCACGCTGTACTCGTCGACCGAGTTCAAGAAGGTCCGGCTTCGCTATTTCACCGACGAGCACGCGAAGTGGGAAGCGCAACACGCGTAGAAGCACGGTCGGCCGAGGCGTACGCGCGGGCGGTTGACCTACTGCCGGGCGGGGTCAACTCTCCCGTCCGTGCGATGGGCTCGATCGGGCGCGATCCGATCTTCGCGGCGCGCGGCGAGGGCGCCGAGCTGATCGACGTCGACGGCAACCGCTACGTCGACTGGATGATGTCCTGGGGCCCGCTGATCGCCGGCCACGCTCACCCCGAGGTGATCGAAGCGGTGAGCGCCGCCGCCGCCTCGGGCACGAGCTTCGGGGCGCCGACGGAAGCCGAGGTCGAGCTGGCCGCGGAGGTGGTCGATCGCGTGCCAAGTGCGGAGATGGTGCGCATGACCTCCTCCGGCACGGAAGCCTCGATGAGCGCACTGCGGCTGGCCCGTGCGGCTACGGGACGCGACCGGATCCTGAAGTTCGCCGGCGCCTACCACGGCCACGTCGACGGCCTGCTGGCCGAAGCGGGGTCCGGGCTCGCGACCGCGGGCATCCCCTCCTCGCCCGGGGTAACCGCGGCGCAGGCGGCGGACACGATCATCATTCCCTGGAACGACCCCGAGGCACTGCCGGTGGGAGAGTTCGCGGCCATCGTCTGCGAGCCCTATCCCGCCAACATGGGGCTCGTCCCACCCCGCGACGGCTTCCTGGCCAAGCTGCGCGAGCTGGCGGACGAAACGGGATCACTGCTGGTGTTCGACGAGGTGATCTCCGGCTTTCGCGTGGCACGCGGCGGGGCGCAGGAGCGCGAGACGGTCCTCCCCGACCTGACGATCCTGGGCAAGGTCATCGGCGGCGGCGTGCCGGCCGCGGCCTACGCGGGCCGCCGCGATCTGATGGAGCGCGTGGCGCCCGCGGGCGACGTGTACCAGGCCGGAACCCTGTCCGGAAACCCGCTGGCCACCGCCGCGGGACTGGCCACGCTGCGCCAGTTGGACCAGGCCGCCTACGAGCAACTCGATCGCCTCACGCGCACCCTCGCAGAGGGCCTCGAGGCCACCGCGGCGGACACCGGGGTGGCGGTACAGGTGGCGTGGACGACCGGGCTGCTGACCGTCTTCTTCTCCACGGAGCCCGTCCACGACTACGAAGGGGCCAAGCGCTGCGACACCGAACGCTATGGCGCGTTCTGCCGCGCGATGCTCGAGCGCGGGGTCTACCTGCCGCCCTCGCAGTTCGAGGCCTGGTTTCCCTCGCTCGCCCACGGGGAGTCTCACGTGGAGCGCACGCTCGACGCGGCGCGCTCAGTTCTGGAGACTCTGTGAGCCTGTACGCCGAAATCGCCGGGGCCGATTCGGCGCTGGCGCCCTATGCGCGGGGCGGCACGCCCGACCCTCGCTTTGGCGCGGAGCTGGGCGAGCGCCTCTTCGTGATGGAGGCGGTCTACGAGGGCTACCTGCTGCACTACGGATCGCCGCGCCTGTTCGAGGGCATGGACGAGGATCTGCGGCTTCTGGCCGGCGACGCCCTCTACGCGCTCGGCCTCGCTCGGCTCGCGCAGCGCGGCGACCTTCCCGCGGTGGCCGAGCTCGCGGAGCTCATCTCGAGCTCGGCGCAGGCCCATGCGGAGGGCCGCGGCGCCGACGCGGAGGCGCTCTGGGACGCTTCGGCGAGGGTTCTCGCGCCTGCTTAAGAACTCGGTAGCGATAGGCTGCGCCGCCCGTGGTGCGGTGGCGCCAATCGTGCCGCTCGCCACCATGTTGGCACTAGCCTTGGCTAGGCCTCAGAATCATTGAAGACCGTGGCCGATCCCCCCAAGTTCGACAAGAAGTCTCGCTATACCGAAGGTCGCGGTATCGCTGGGGCGTACGAGGGCGAGACCGTCACCCGGCGGCGGCTGATGGAAGGGGCGGCGCAGCTCTACGGGGCCGTCGCGGTGGCCGCGATCGCCCTTCCCGCGCTGGGCTTCGCGCTCGGCCCGCAGCTCGAGGACAACACACCCGAGCGCTGGCAGGACGTGGGCTCGGAGGATGACTTCAACATCGAGGCCTACGTGCCCCGCACCTTCAACATCCTGCCCGAGGTGGGCGACCCGGGTAAGAGCACGGTCTACGTGCGTCGTTTCGACCCCAAGCGCGACACCGTGGTCAAGGGCCAGGACCCCCAGCCCTACGTGGCCATCTCGACTCGCTGCACCCACGTTGGCTGCCCGGTGCGCTACATCCAGGCCTCGCAGAAGTTCGTCTGCCCGTGCCATGGCGGGGTCTACGGCTTCGAGGGCCAGGTCGAGGGCGGCCCGCCCGTGCGACCGCTCGACCGCTTCTACTCTCGGGTCGAGGGCGGCCGCGTGCAGATCGGCAACCGCTTCTCGGTCAACTCGGAATTCGAGCGCTTCTCGCCGCGCGACCCGTCGAACCACCTCGACGGGCTCTGGCAATACCTCTACCCATCGAGGCCGACCGTATGAAGCTCCCTCCCAGGCCTGCGGCCCGCTCCCAAGCGCCCCGGCCAAGACCGCAACGGCGGCAACGGCAACGGGCGCAACGGCGAGCCGGCGACCAAGCCCACCGCCAAGGATCAGGCCGTCGAGGGCGCCGCAACGGCGATCGGCTGGCTCGACGAGCGCACGGGGGCCAGCCCGTTCCTGCGCGGGTTCCTCTACCGCAAGGTCCCCAAGGGCACCAACTGGTACTACACGCTGGGCTCGGCCACGATGTTCGCCTTCCTCTCCCAGGCCATCACCGGTGTGTTCCTGGCCATGTACTACGAGCCCGATCCGACCCGGGCGTACGCGTCGGCGTCCCGAATCACCAACGAGGTGTTCCTCGGCGAGTTCGTGCGCGGCATGCACAAGTGGGGCTCCACGGTGATGATCATCCTGATCTTCATGCACATGGCGCGGACCTTCTTCTTCGGCGCCTACAAGTACCCACGCGAGCTCAACTGGGTGATCGGGGTCGTGCTGCTCGTGTTAACGCTGGCCATGGGTCTCACCGGCTACCTGCTCCCCTTCGACCAGCGTTCCTTCTGGGCCACCGTCGTGGCGGTCAACATCAACGCCTCCGGGCCGGTGGTCGGTCCCTACCTGGCGGACTTCCTGAGGGCCGGTGCGGAGTTCGGCCCCACGACGATCAGCCGCTTCTACGCGCTGCACATGCTGGCCATACCCGGCCTGATCATCGCCCTGATCGGGGCGCACCTGTACCTGGTCGCCAAGCTCGGCACCACGGCGCCGCCGTGGCTGAAGGCCGAGAAGAAGGAACTCTTCACGGAGGAGCTCTGAAGCCCACGTGAACGCACGCGAACGCGAGGAGTACCTGCGCGAATACTCGATCCTGAAGAACCAGGGCAAGCCGTTCTTCCCCTACGCCATCGCCAAGGACAGCCTGATGGCCGCGATCACCATCGGCGTGATCATCGTGATGGCGATCCTGTTCGGTGCCGAGCTGGGCCCCAAGGCCGACCCCACCACCACCACCTACACGCCGCGTCCCGAGTGGTACTTCTTCTTCCTGTTCGAGCTGCTGCGCGTGGTCAAGCCGCCGGAGCTGGTGTTCCTCGCGACCATCGGCATCCCGACGATCTGCCTGGTGCTGCTGATCATGCTGCCGTTCTTCGATCGCAATCCCGAGCGCAACCCGCTGCGCCGTCCGATCGCCACGACCGCGGGCATCGCCGTGATCTGCGCGATGGCCTACCTGAGCATCGAGGGGGCGCTCGCCGGAGCGCCGACTGAGATCGAGCTGGCCACCGCGCCGCAGTACGAGGAGGGCAAGGAGATCACGGCGACGTCGGGTTGCCTGGCCTGCCACAAGATCGGCGAGAACGGCAACACCCTGGGGCCGGCGCTGACCGACATCGGCCAGCGGCTGGGTCCACAGGCCATCGAGCGCACCCTGCTCAACCCCACGTCTCCTATGCCTTCGTACCAGTCCTTCAGAGATGACAACCCGGAGCAGTTCGACAAGCTCGTGCAGTACGTGGCCTCGCTGAAGGGCGAGTAGCCCTCCGAGGTCATGGCCAGCGGCACCCCCGCGTCCGGCACCATGCCCGAGACACAGGTACGCGTGATGTTCGACCGCATCGCCGGTGTCTACGACCGCATGAACTCCGTGATGACCGCGGGCATGCACCACCGCTGGCGCGAGCGGGCGGCGGACCTGGCTCGGGTTGGTCCTGGCGCGAGAGCGCTCGACGTGGCCACCGGCACCGGTGATCTAGCTGTGGAACTGGCCGGGCGGGGAGCCTCGGTCACCGGCCTCGACTTCTCCGAGGGCATGCTCGAGCTGGCGCGGCGCAAGGCCCCCCAGCTCGAATGGGTGCAGGGCAACGCGCTCGATCTGGCCTACGCGGACGCGGAGTTCGACGCCGTGACAGTCGGCTTCGGTGCCCGCAACTTCTCCGATCTCGACCAGGGCATCCGCGAAATGGCGCGCGTCGTGAAGCCGGGTGGGCGCGTGGTGATTCTCGAGATCACGACTCCCGAGCGGCCGCCGCTGTCGTGGTTCTTCTCGCTTTGGTTCGACCGAGCGGTGCCCGCCGTGGGCCGCCTGGCCGACTCCGAGGCCTACACCTACCTGCCCTCGAGCGTTCGTCGCTTTCCAAGAGCACCGGAGCTGGGGGCGCGGCTGGCGGCGGCGGGACTGGACGAGGTGCGCTGGATCCTGACCGCCGGCGGGATCATCGCCATTCACTGCGGGACCGTGCGCTCGTGAACACGACGCAGGCCCAGCTCGGGGCGGTGCTGGCCGCGGGTGGGCCGGAGCTCACGCGCCTGCTCGAGCGCACCGAGGAGCGTCTGGCCGAGGTGGCCCGAGGTTACGGCGCCGAACTGGCCGGGCACGCAACCGGCACGCTGTTGGCCGGGGGCAAGCGGCTGCGCCCGATGTTGGTCTTCCTCTGCGCGAACGAGGGCGATGGTCGGCTCGTCTCGGCGGCGGCAGCCGTGGAGCTGCTGCACATGGCCACGCTCGTGCACGACGACGTGCTCGATGGGGCGTCCCTGCGCCGGGGCCGCCCCACGGTCTTCGCCGAGGGCGGCCGCCCGGCGGCCACCGCCACGGGTGACCTGCTCTTCTCGCGCGCCTTCGCCGAGCTGGCCGCGACCGGCGATGCCGACGCTGTCCGCGCGCTCTCCGACGCCTCATCCGCGCTCGCGCGAGGCGAGCTGGCGCAGCGCGCGGACGCGTGGCGCGCGGACGTGACCCCGGAGCGCTACGTCGAGCGCTGCCGGCTGAAGACGGCGAGTCTGTTCGAGGCGTCCTGCCGGCTGGGGGCGCTGTTCGGTGATCGTCCTGCGCTGGCCGTTCGGCTTGGGCGCTTCGGCGAGCAGATCGGGCTGGCCTTCCAGCTGCTCGATGACGTGCTCGACGTGTCGGGACCGGCCGAGCGCACCGGCAAGCCCCGCGGCGCCGACCTGCTGGACGGCACGGTCACGCTGCCGCTGATCCTCGCCCGGCGCGTGGATCCGAGCCTCGACCGGCTGGATCGGGGCCTGAGCCCGGCGGCGGCGGAGGAGATCTGTAACCGGATCGTCGCGACCGGAGCGCTGGCGCAGGCGCGGGCGCAGGCGCTCGGCCACGTTGCCGAGGCCAAGAAGGAGGTCGAGCAGCTCGACCTCCCGGCCGAGCGCAGGCGCGCTCTCGAGCTGGTGGCCGACGGCGTCGTGGAGCGCTACGCGTAGCGGGCAAGCGGCGGGCGCGGCCCGCCGCGCAGCGACGCCGGCCAGGTCGAGGCTCTAGAAGTCTTCGGCGACGATGGCGTCGGCGCTAAGAGCGCCCACGAACCGGTCGATCTCGTCGGCCATGTTGGCCCGCATGAGCCGCTTGTAGTCGCGGGCAAGCGCATCGGAGCCGCGGTCGAGCTCCTCATCGAAGCACTCGACGGTCTCCTGGGCGAAGATCCCCTCGCGGTACACGTCGCAGTTCGGGCAGTGAAGCAGCACGCTCCAGTTCTTCGGGCCCGACTCCTCCCACTGAACGGGGTAGACCAGCTCGGAGGCACACTCGATGCACACGTGGAGCTCCTGGTGGACCTCCGCGGGCGGATGCTCGGGGGTCTTTGTCTGCTCCTCGACGGATGCCTCGATGCTCGCCAGCTCATCGGTTTCCCGAAAGTAGACCACCTCGATGGTCTTCCCGCTGGGAAGGACTACGCGCTTGACGTAGTGGATTTGTTCGTCGTGGCTTTCCATCTCACGCATCCTCTGATCCGGATATCGGCAACCCGGTGACGAACTTGAAGAAATTTTTGCGGTTGTCGCCAAAGCCACACCGCAAAGAGCGGTCTTACGTGCGCGGGCGCGTGAGGCCCGGCGCCGCCGGCCCGCCTTCGTAGCGGGACTCGGTGGCTTCGGCCTGGCGGTGGTAGTGGCTCCCGAGGTCGGGGTGGCCATAGGGCCGTTCGGCCGGGCGGTCGAGCGTCATGAAGGAAAGCTGGGCGATCGGCTTGCCGGGCCAGAGAATGATCGGAACGCGCGTGAGGTTGGTGATCTCGAGAGTCAACGTGCCCTTGAAGCCCGGGTCGACAAAGCCGGCGGTGGCGTGCACGATCAGGCCGAGCCTGCCGAGGCTCGACTTGCCCTCGATTCTCGCGACGATGTCGTTCGGCAGCTCGACCCACTCGCTGGTGGCGCCGAGCACGAACTCGCCGGGATGGATGACGAACGACTGTTCTTCCGCGATCTCCACGTGCTCGGTCACGCCCTGAGGGGGCTCAGCCAGGTCGATGGCCGACAGCTTGTGGTTGTGGAAGACCCGGAAGGACCGTCCGAGGCGCAGGTCGACGCTCGCCGGCTGGACCATGCTCGGGTCCCATGGCTCGATGGCTATCCGACCCTCGCCGACCAGGCGGCGGATGGTTCCGTCGGAGAGCACCGAGCTCGTCATGACGCTCAATCCTGTCAATCCCCGCGCGCTTGCGCCGGCACCGTCTACCATGAAGTGAGCCATGTGGACTCCAGGCCCTCTCGAGATCGTGATCATCCTGGTGATCGTGCTGATCATCTTCGGACCCAAGCGTCTGCCCGATCTGGGGCGTTCGATGGGCCGTGGCATGCGCGAGTTCAAGGACTCCGTCACCGGCAAGGACAAGGACGAGCTGCCCGAGGGCGCCGTCGACAATCCCGACCCGGCGACCACGACCACCACCACCACGACCTCCGAGCAGAAGTCCTAGCCGCAGCCCGCGAAGCGCATGCCGCGGATGAGGCCGATAGCCCACGAGGACCGGCTGTCGGTCGTCGATCATCTGGACGAATTGCGCAGTCGGCTGATCGTCTGCGCGGTGGCGTTCATCGCAGCTTGGGCGCTCACCGGCTGGCAGAACCATCTCGTCCTCGAGATCGTCAACAAGCCGCTCCCCGACGGCATCGAGCCGATCACGCTCGGCCCGGCGGAGGCCTTCTACACCACGCTGACCAACGCGGCCTACGCCGCGCTGCTGTTGGCGCTTCCGGTGATCCTCTACCAGCTGTACGCCTTCCTGCTGCCCGCGTTCAGCCCGAGCGAGCGGCGCGTGGCCACACCGTTGTTGCTGCTAGTGCCCGTGCTCTTCATCACGGGCGTCGTGTTCTGCTACTTCGTCGTGCTCACGCCGGCGCTGGACTTCCTCCTGAACTTCAACGCCGACGAGTTCAACACCCAGGTTCGGGCCCGCGACTACTACTCGTTCGTCACGCTGCTCCTGCTGGCGATGGGTATCGGCTTTCAGATCCCCGTTGGCATTCTGGCCGCGTGCAAGCTGGGCGTGACCAACGCCGAGAAGCTGCGCCGCTCGCGTCGCTACGCGATCGTCGTGATCGTGGTGCTGGCCTCGCTACTGCCCACTCTCGACCCGCTGACCCTCATGCTCGAGGCGATTCCTCTCTACCTCCTCTTCGAGCTCTCGATCCTGATGGCCGCGGCGTGGGGGCGGCCGGTCGCCGACCCGGGCGAAGTGGCCGATCAGCCCGCCGCAGAGGGCTCCAGCTAGCCCGCTAGCCTTGCGCAACGCATGCTCTTTGACCTGAGAGGCCGACGCCGCCGTGCGGTCCAGGCGACCTACCTGACGCTGGCCGTGCTGATGGGCGGGGGTCTCGTGCTCTTCGGCATCGGCGGTGACGTCTCGGGCGGGCTCATCGACGCCTTCGGCGGCCGCGACAGCGGTGGAGACGACGCCAACTCCCAGCTCGAGCAGCGCATCGATCGCCAGCAGGAGCGCCTCAAGGCCTCGCCCCAGAATGCCGCGATCCTCGCTGAGCTGGTGCGTTTGAACTATCAGGTGGCAACCAGCCAGATCCCCGAGGGCGCATCCTCATTCCCGGCTGAGGCCAAGGACGACCTGAGGCGCACGGGCGTCTACTGGGAGCGCTACGTGGAAGCCACGGACAACGACCCCGACCCCAGCCTGGCCCGGCTCGCGCTGCAAGCCTACGCCCCGGAGGGCCTCAACCAGCCGGACAAGGCCAAGGAGGCCGTGCGCATCATCGCCGCGGACTCGAACGACACGCAGACTTACCTGCTGCTGGTGCAGTACGCCACCACAGCCGGCGACACCCGGCTGGCCAATCTGGCCGGCCAGAAGGCGGTTGATCTCGCGCCCAAGAATGTGCGCAAGGAAGTGGAAAAGCAGGTCGAGCAGCTCAAGAAACCGCCCACAGAGCAGACACCGGACGGCTGACGTACCCTTCGCGTCGTGAACTTCCACATCGAAGACGAGGCCATCGACGATTCCACCCACGTGATCGAACTCGGGGGGGAGGTCGACCTATACACCGCGCCCGAGTTCAAGGAGCGCATGGTGGAGTTGATCGAGTCCGGCAAGAAGCAGATCGTGGTCGATCTGTCCAACGCCACGTTCATCGACTCGACCACGCTCGGCGTGTTGGTGGGCGGCGTCAAGCGCCTGCGTCCAACGGGCGGCTCGCTGGCGCTCGTGTGCACGGACGACAACATCACCAAGATCTTCGAAATCACCGGGCTGGATCGCGTCTTCCCGATCCATTCCTCGCGCGACGAAGCGCTCGCCGCGGTCAGCGCCGCGGACTGATCGCCACCTTCTAAACTCGCGCTCCGGGGCCGTTAGCTCAATTGGCAGAGCAGGAGACTCTTAATCTCAAGGTTGTAGGTTCGATTCCTACACGGCCCATGTGAACTCCGCACAGGACACAATGACCGTGGAACTGGGCTCGAGCGACGGACAGATCTCCGCCGCCGGCGAGATCACCGTTCCCGCCACCGACGAGGGCTTGCTGCGCGGCGACGGCGTGTTCGAGGTCATCCGCGTGTACGACGGCGTTCCCTTTGCGCTGGTCGACCACCTCGACCGCTTGGAGCGTTCGGCGGCGAACCTTCGTCTTCCGGAGGTGTTCCGCGCCGAGTTGGAGACAGAGATCCCGGACCTCTTGGAGGCGCGCGGCGGCGCGGACTTCGACGGCGTCCTGCGCATCGTGGTCACGCGCGGCGGGCGCCGGCTGCTGCTCACCGAGCAGGCCGCGGCCATGCGTCCCGGTGTGCGGCTCGGGATCGTGACCTACGCCCCCACGCACGTGCTCGACGGCATCAAGTCGCTCTCCTACGGCGCCAACATGCTCTGCTCGCGCCTGGCGCAGGAGCGTGGGTTCGACGAGGCGCTGTTGGTCACGCCGCACGGACGCGCTCTCGAGGCCCCCACCTCCACGCTCTTCTGGGTGGATCGCGACGGCACCCTGTGCACCCCTCCGCTCGACGATCACATACTCGCCTCGATCACGCGCGACCGCGTCGTGCGGCTGCTGGCCGTGGAGGAGCGCTCCTGCCCGCTCGATGACCTTCTGGCCGCCAGTGAGGCCTTCCTGGCCTCGACGATCCGCGAGGTGCAGTCGATCGGCGCGGTCGAGGACACCGAGTTCGAAGAGGGCCCCCGTACGCGTGAGGCCGCCGCCGCGTTTCGGGCTCACGTCGAGCAAGCGCTCGCTCGCTAGGCCGCAGTAGTTGCCGCGAATCGTCACGGTCATCGGTAACCGCCCTCAGTTCGTGAAGGCCGCGGCGGTTTCGCGCCTGTTGCGCGGCAGGCATGAGGAGCTGATCGTGCACACAGGCCAGCACTACGACGACGAGCTCTCGCAGGTCTTCTTCGACGAGCTCGACGTGCCCGCTCCCGACCGCGAGCTGGGCGCCGGCACGGGGTCCAATACCGAGCAGACCGCGCGCATCCTCGGGGCGCTCGAGCCGGTGCTCGGCGAGCTTCAGCCCGATCTCGCGCTCGTGTACGGCGACACCAACTCCACGCTGGCCGGCGCCCTTGCCGCGGCCCAGGCGGGGTTTCCGGTCGGCCACGTCGAGGCCGGCATGCGCTCGTTCGACCGGACGATGCCCGAGGAGCTCAATCGCGTGCTCACCGATCACGCCAGCGACCTCCTGCTGTGCTCGACGCCGACCGCGGTTCACAATCTCGAGCGCGAGGCGGCCCGCGGGGAGGTGCATCTCGTGGGCGACGTGATGGCCGACGTCTCGCTGGCCTTTCGCGACATCGCGAGCGAGCGCTCGACCGTTGTCCGGGACCTGGACCTGGATCCCGGCGACTACCTGGTCGTGACTGCCCACCGCGCCGGCAACGTCGACCGGCCCGAGTCCCTCGAGCGGTTGGTCGACCTGCTGGCCGCCCTGCCGGGCACGGTCGTGTTTCCCCTGCATCCCCGAACGCGCGCCCGGCTGGAGGACGCCGGCCTGATGGATCGCCTCGGCGGGCTCGTGCTCACCGCGCCACTCGGCTACCTGGACTTCCTCGAGCTCGCTCGCCACTCGCGCGCCGTACTCACGGATTCCGGCGGCGTGCAGAAGGAGGCGTACCTGCTCGGCGTTCCCTGCCTGACCATGCGGGACACGACCGAATGGACCGAAACGGTGGACGCGGGCTGGAACGTGCTGGTGGGACTGGATCGCGAGGCGACGCTGGCGGCGCTCGAGCGCACTCCGCCGGCTGAGCGGCCCGAGCTGTACGGCGGCGGAAGGGCTGCACAGCGGGTGTGCGACGTGGTGTCGGCCTACACTGCGAGCCTATGACGATCGGGGTTGTGGGGCTCGGATACGTGGGCCTGCCGCTGGCCGTTGCGTTCGCGGAGGCGGGCCACGACGTGGTCGGCGTGGACGTGGACAGCCGCGTGACACAGGGCTTGGCCGCGGGCCGCTCGCACATCGAAGACGTCCCCGACGACGCCCTGGGTGCCATCGGCGGCCGCCTGCACGCCACCACCCGCTATGCGGAGCTGGCCAAGGTCGACGCGATCGTCGTGGCGGTCCCCACGCCGCTCACCGAGAACCGCGAGCCGGATCTGCAGCCGCTGATCGCCACCGGTACCGCCCTTGCGGGAGTGCTGCAGGCGGGCCAGCTCGTGGTGCTCGAGTCGACCACCTATCCGGGCACCACGCGCGAGCGCTTCGCACCCCTGCTCGAGGAGTCCGGGCTGGCCGCGGGCCGCGACTTCTTCCTGGCCTTCTCTCCCGAGCGCATCGATCCCGGGCGCACCGACTTCACGATGCGCACCACGCCCAAGATCGTCGGCGGCCTGACCGACGAGTGCCGAAACCGGGCCGTCGAGCTCTACGCACAGGTGTGCGACGAGATCGTTCCGGTGACCACGCCCGAGGCCGCGGAGCTCACGAAGCTGCTCGAGAACGTCTTTCGCTCGGTCAACATCGCGCTGGTCAACGAGCTGGCCATCCTGTGCGACCGCATGGGCATCGACGTATGGGAGGTCGTGGAGGCCGCCGCGACCAAGCCCTACGGATTCATGTCGTTCAAGCCCGGGCCCGGCATGGGTGGGCACTGCCTTCCCGTTGACCCGTTCTACCTCTCCTGGAGAGCGCGTGAGTTCGACATGCAGACGGAGTTCATCGAGCTGGCCGGCGAGGTCAACCAGCGCATGCCCTACTTCTGTGTGGAGCGCATCGCCCGGGCCCTCAACGACCACTCCAAGCCGGTGCGCGGGTCGCGGATCGCGATCGCGGGGGTGGCCTACAAGGCGGGTTCGGGGGACATGCGCGAATCGCCCGCCATGAAGATCATGCGCCTGTTGCGCGAGCAGGGCGCCGAGGTCGCGTACCACGACGACTACGTGCCGGAGCTGGCCGATCTCGGCCTGCGCAGCGAGTGGCCCGAAGACGCCGACTGCGTGGTCATCGTGACGGCACATCCCGAGCTCGACGTTGAGCGCCTCGTGCGCGAGTCCGCGCTTGTGGTCGACTTCCGGGGCGTCACGCGCGGAATCGAAGCCCCGAATCTCGTGCGCCTGTGAGCGCTCGTGCTGCGGGCGTCTGAGCGCGCCCCCGGCCTGCTTGTCGGGGACGGGGTCGAGCTGCCCGACGACATCGTCCTCGGCGGCAATGTGGTTCTTCACTCCGGCACTGCGCTCGGCTCGGGGGTGCGCCTGGGAGACAACTGCGTCGTGGGCAAGCCCACGACCCTGAGCGCCCGCTCGACCGCACCGGGAGGGAGCTCGGGGCCCGCTTCGCTCGGCGATGGGGTGACTGTAGGGGCGGGCGCCGTGGTGCTGGCCGGGGCGCGCATAGCGGACGGCTCCGTCATCGCCGATCAGGCTCACGTGCGCGAGCGGGTGGAGATCGGGCCGGAGAGCGTGGTGGGGCGGGCGGCCTCGATCGAGAACGACGTGCGCCTCGGCGCGCGCGTCAAGCTGCAGACGGCGGCCTACATCACCGCGTGGTCGGTGGTGGAGGACGACGTGTTCGTGGCGCCGGGCGTGTTGCTCACGAACGATCCCACCGCCGGGCGACGCGGCGGCGCCCAAGAGCTCCGCGGCGCGGTGCTGCGGCGCGCCTGCCGCGTGGGCGGCGGGGCCGTGCTGCTCCCGGGCGTAGAGGTGGGCGAGGAGGCCTTCGTCGGCGCCGGTGCGGTGGTGACCAAGAACGTGCCGCCGCGCGCGCTGGTCATGGGTGTGCCCGCGCGGATGGTGCGCGAGGTGGCCGAGGAGGAGCTGCTTGGCCCTTAGCCTGAGACGCCGCCGCGCGCGACCACTGGCGCCGGGCCGCGGCACGCTCGCTCTGGGCGTGACGGCAGGGCTGGCGGTGGGCGCGGTCGTGGCCGACGAGCTGGGGCGAGTGTGGCGACGCGGATCTGCTCCCCTGCCTCATGAGGCGGACAATCTGCTGCTGGCGGCCGAGGAGGCCGTGGCCGAGACCGCACAGGTGGCGCGCGCCGGCTACGAGCAGGGCTCCACCCGGGAGAACTCCATGTTCAACCTGCTCTCTTCCTTCGTTGCGACGTTTCTGGCTGCGCGGGGCATCTCGTACCTGCTGCGCGGGCGAGCGAGCGTCGGCCCGTTTCGCAACCTGCGGGTCGGCCGACGCCACATCCACCATTTCGTGCCCGGGATCGTGATGGCCTTCAGCGCCGGAGCCGGTGCGATCCTGACCAGCGACGAGACCCTCGAGCCCAAGCTGGCCGTGCCGTTCGGCGTGGGTATGGGCCTGACCCTCGACGAGTCGGCGCTGCTGTTGGAGCTCGACGATGTCTACTGGAGCCGCGAGGGGTTGCTCAGCGTCCAGATCACGATGGCGGTGGCCTCGCTGCTCGCGTCGATCGCCCTCGCGCTGAGGTTCCTGCGTCGCGGCGAGAGGGTGGTTCTGGACCCGGTCGCAACGTGACCCTCGCCGGCGCGGCCGGTTTCCCGGTCGAGGCCTACGCGGTCAAGCGGCCTCTGGGCCGGGTCTGGCTCTACTCGGCCGGCAGCTTCGGTCTCTATTGCTACGCCTGGTTTCACACCCATCGCCGCCTGCTCGACGGTGAGCTCGGCCTGGGTCGCGACGACGCGACGTTGCACACGCTCGGTCTGCTCGTGCCCATCCTCAACTTCTTCATCATCTACTGGCTGTGGCGCGATCTGAATGCGTTGCGCCAGCGATTCGGGCTGGCCGAGTTCCCCGATGTCGCCTACCTGATCGGATCCATCTTCCTGGCCCCGGTCTTCTTCAGCCTCGTTCTGGTCCAGCTCAACGAGTACTGGGATGTGCGCACACATGGCTTGGCGAGCGACGCCGAGCTCAACAGCTTCGAGAAGGCCACACTGGTGATCGGGGGGTGCCTACTGGCTCTCTGGCTGCTGGCGCTGTGCGCGGGGATCATCATCCTGGTGGTGTCGGCCGCCGGCTGAGGGGTCGCCCGGCGCCGCTTCCGCCCCGGTCGATGGTTTGATTGCGCGTATGGAAAGTGGATCCCCGCCCCCCGAGCGTCCCGATTCCGAGCAGCCGGGCGCGAGCCCGCCGGCCGGACCGCAGTCGCCGGCCGGACCGCAATCGCCGGCCGGACCTCCCGCGGCGCCCCAGGCCCCCGGCGCGCCTCCGGGTCCCGAGGCCGCTCCCGGCTACGGCGGGCCCGTCCCGCCGGGAGGCTGGGAGCAGCCGATCGCGCGGCAGGGCAATGAGGCCTGGGTGGGGCGGCCCCTGGCCAGCTGGCTCAGCCGGGTGGGCGCACAGCTGCTCGACTGGCTGATACTGCTGGTTCCGTCGGCGATCCTCATAGCGCTTGTGGTGGGCGTGTTTCTGGCCGGTAGCGACGTCGGCGGCGTGATCACGGGGATCATCGCCTTCCTCCTGTACATCGTGGTCGCCCTCTTCTACGCCCCGGTGCTGATGGCTCGCCAGGGAGAGCACAACGGCAAGACATGGGGCAAGCAGATCGTCGGTATCACCGTGATCCGGGACAACGGACAGCAGGTCGACTTTGGCTTCGCCTTCCTGCGCCAGGTCGTGGTCATCAACCTGCTGTTCGGGTTCGTCGGCGGCTTCTTCGCCGGCATTCCGACTCTGGTCGACTACCTGTGGCCGCTCTGGGACGACGAGAACCGCTGCCTGCACGACATGGTCGTGTCGACCCACGTCGTGCGCGTCTAGAAGACCAACGCTCCGGCGCGGGCTAGCCCGCGCCCTCGCGCACGACGATCAGGCCGGCGCCGGGCGCAGCCGCTCGGCCGCACCGGTCCAGATCATCTCATCGCGGGCCGGGCCAACGCCCACCATCACTATCGGGATGTCCAGGAAGTCGGAGATGAACTCGAGGTAGGCCTGGGCGTTGGCGGGGAGCTCGTCGAGCGAGCGACAGCTCGTGATGTCCTCGTGCCAGCCCGGCAGCTCCGTCAACCCGCCCTCCACCTTGTGGACGATCGACTGGTGGTAGGGGAACTCGTCGAAGGTGGCGCCACCCGGTCCGTGGTAGCGCACTCCCACCCGCAGCGGATCGACACCGGTGAGCACGTCGAGCTTGGTCAGGACGAGTCCGGTGAGCCCGTTGATCCGGGTGGCGTAGCGCAGCGCAATCAGGTCGATCCATCCGGTGCGTCGCGGGCGGCCGGTGGTGGTGCCGAACTCGCTGCCCGCCTCGCGGATGCGGTCGCCCAGGGCGTCGTCGAGCTCGGTGGGGAAGGGTCCCGCGCCCACGCGCGTGGCGTAGGCCTTCGCGATCCCCCACACCTCGTCGATGGAGCGCGGGCCCACCCCCGCGCCGGCGCAGGCGGCTCCAGCGACCGTGTTCGACGAGGTGACGAACGGGTAGGTGCCGTGATCGATGTCGAGCAGCGCCCCCTGTGCCCCCTCGAATACCACCAGGCCGTCCTCGTCGAGGGCCCGCCAGGCGATCGGCGGGGTGTCCGCGATGTAGGGCTCAAGCCGGTGTCCGAGCACCCGGAACTCTTCCGACATCGCGTGGAGATCCAGCTCCGGCTCCTTCTCGAAGGGCCGCAGCATCAACCGCTTGGGCTCCATCGCGGCGTAGATCTTCTTGCGCAGGATCTTCTCGTCGAGCAGGTCCTGCATGCGGATGCCCAGCCGGGCCGCCTTGTCGGCGTAGCATGGGCCGATCCCCCGCCGGGTGGTGCCGATCTGAAGCTTGCCCAGCTTCGCCTCGCCCGCGTGGTCCAGCAGCTTGTGATACGGCATGATCAGGTGGGCGTTGGCCGACACGCGCAGGCCGCTGAGGTCGATCCGGCGCCGTGAGAGCTCGAGGATCTCCTCGGTGAGGACCTTGGGATCGACCACCACCCCATTGCCGATCGCGCACAGCTTTCCCGGATAGAGGATCCCGGACGGTATGAGGTGGAACTTGAAGGTCTCGCCGTCGCGGACGATCGTGTGGCCCGCGTTGTTGCCGCCCTGGAAGCGGACCACCAGGTCGGCCTGCTCGGCGAGCAGGTCAACGACCTTTCCCTTTCCTTCATCGCCCCATTGGGCGCCCACGATCACGAGTCCAGGCATAAGCGCTTCGAGTGTAGGCCCGAGCGCCGCAGATAACGTCGCTGCGCACCCGGCGGAGCCGGGCGGTTGCGCGGATAACGTCGCTGCGCACCCGGCGGAGCCGGGCGCTTGCGCACTACGCGCCTTGCGCGGCCATGCGCAGATCGTCGCCCATGATCGGCAGGGGGTCGTCACAGATCTCGATCAGGCGCGAGACGGTGCGGGAGCCGATCTGGCGGCGCAGCCTCAATATCGGGTCGTAGTCGGTGGCCACGTCCAGCTCGCCCACCTGCGCCGCCACCACCTCCACCCGCTCGACCACCCGCCGCAGCTCATCGAGCTCGCGGCCGGCGACCCGCCCCGATGCGGTGGCGTCGCGCAGGTCGCGGACGCTGGCTCGCAGCATGCGAGAGGGCGCGTCGGCATCGGGATCGGGAATGTTGGTGGTTACTACGATCGAGCGCCTGTCCTGCCAGCGCTCGTTGACGATCGAGAAGAGCTGCTCCAGCACCCACTCTGTCTGCTTCTCGGCGCCCAGGTCGTCGAGAACGAGGGTGTCCACCGTGCACAGCCGCCGGAAGACACTCGTGTAGCTGTCTGTGGAGTCACGATCGAACGTGCGCTTGATCTCAGCGAGCAGCCGCGGCACGGGATAGACGGCGTAGGTGCGCCCGGCTTCCCTGGCCGCCTTGGCCACCAGGATGGCGAGCGACGTCTTGCCCGTCCCAACCGGTCCGTCGAACCAGAGGCCCTTGCCGGCTTCGAGGTTCTTCTCGATGTCGCGGGTGAATGTCCTGACGCGGCGCAGCACGGTGGGCTCGATGGAGCGGACCGGCTCTCGCTCGTAGGAGACCTCGAGGAAGCGGCGCCCGATCCCCGTGCCGGCTCCGCCGCTGACGGCGCGCCGCACGCGCGCGTCGCGACAACGGCACGGCCGACTCTCGTTGGTCTCCTCGTCGAGCACCCAGGTCGAGCCGTCGCACTCGCCGAAGGCGCAAGCCGGGGAATCGGGCTCCTCGATTCGCCTGTACACCGTCACCCGGCTCCGTTGTCGGCGCCGCTGTCCGCGGGCAGCGCGGCCGTTGCGGAGCGGTCCCAGGCCCGGCTGGCGAACCGGGGATACTTGGACAGAAAGGTCAGCGGAACCTCGCCGATGGGCCCGTTTCGGTGCTTCGCGATGATCACGTCGGCCTCGCCCAGCCGCTCGGACTCCTTGTCGTAGTACTCCTCGCGGTAGACGAACATCACGAGGTCGGAGTCCTGCTCGACCTGACCGCTCTCGCGCAGGTCGGAGAGCATCGGGATGGGTGGGTTGCGCGACTCCACGGCGCGCGAGAGCTGCGAGACCGCGATCACCGGGATGTCCAGCTCGCGGGCGAGGATCTTCAGCCCGCGGCTGATCTGCCCCACCGCCTCAACGCGGCTGTCCGCGCGGCCGTCCGGCCGCAGCAGCTGCAAGTAGTCGACGATGAGAAGCCCCAAGCCGCCGGTCTTGGCATGAAGCCGCCGCGCCTTGGCCCGCATTTCGAGAACGCTGATATCGCTCGAGTCGTCGATGAAGATCGGCGCCCGCGCCAGCTTCTCGACCGCGCGCAGGACCTTCGGCCAGCGGTCGGCCTTGACCCGGCCCTTGCGCAGCTCGTCGCTGGACACCTTCGCCTGGGAGGCGATGAAGCGGTGGGCCAGCTCGGTCTCCGACATCTCGAGCGAGAAGAGGGCCACCGGCTTGCCGGCATCGATGGCGGCGTTCTCCGCGATGTTGGTGGCCAAAGTCGATTTCCCCATCGAAGGCCGAGCGGCCAGCACGATCAGGTTGCCGGGCTGAAAGCCGCCCGTGAGGTCGTCGAGGTCCGAGAAACCGGAGGGGGTGCCGGTGAGACCGACGTCGCTGCGGGAGAGCTCCTCGAGCTTGTCGATCTCCTCGTGCAGGACCGCCTCGATCGCGCGCATCTCGCTCGAACCGGTGTCGTGGCCGATCTCGAAGAGCGCCTTCTCGGCGCGCTCGATCAGTTCCCGGGGCTCGCCCCGGTGGGCCAGCACCTCGGCCTGGATCTCGCGGGTGGTGTTGAGGATCCCGCGCATCAGCGCGTCGTCGCGCACGATGCGGGCGTAGTCCAGGACCGCGCCCACCGCGGGCACGACCGTGGGCAGCGAATGCACGTAGGCCTCGCCGCCCGCCTCCTCCAACTCGCCCTGGCTGCGCAGGTCGTCGCACACGGTGAGCGCGTCCACGGCCTCGGGCTCAGCCTTCTCCTTGAGGCGGATCATCGCCCCGAAGATCCGCGTGTGCCGCGGGCGATAGAAGTGACCGGGCTTCAGCCCGATCTCGAGCAGCACTCCGTCCAGCGCCTGCTCGGTGAGCAGGATGGCGCCCAGGACCGAGGCCTCGGCCTCCTCGTTGTGGGGAGGAACGCTTCCCGCGGACTCAGGCGGGACCGCGACCGCCACCGGGCGCTATGCCTGCGGTGTGACGATTGTCTTGATGTCAGCCGTCACGCCGTCCGCGACCTCGACGGTGACCATGTGCGTGCCCGTTGTCTTGATGGAGTCCTCGAGCGCTATGCGCCGCTTGTCGAGCCGAACGCCGCGCGCCTGGCGGATCGCGTCCGCGATCTCCTGCGAGGTGACCGAGCCGAACAGCCGGCCGTCGTCACCCGCCTGGTGGGAGATCGTGAGCACGGTCTTGCGCAGCAGCGCAGCCGTCTCCTCCGCCTTGCTGGCCGCCTCGACGGCGGCGCGCTCCGCCGCCTCGGCGCGACGCTGCGACTCCGCGATCGAGGCCGGTGTGGCCGGCTGAGCGATCTTGCGCGGTACGAGGAAGTTGCGGAGGTAGCCGGGCGAGACGTCGATCACGTCGCCGCGCTCGCCGAGCGCCTCATTGTCCTTCAAGAGAATTGCCTGGGCCATCGCTGTGGTTCCCGTCCTTACGAAGCGACGTAGGGCAGCAGCCCCAGCTCACGGGCGCGCTTGACCGCGTTGGCGAGCTGGGACTGGTGGCGACGGCATGCGCCGGTCACGCGCGAAGAGCGGATCTTGCCCTTGTCGCTGATCGCTCGGCGCAGCGATGCGAGGTCCCGGTAATCGACGATGTCGACCTTGTCACGGCAGAACGGGCACGACTTGCGCCGCCCGCCTCCGGGAGCGCCCTTGATACGACCGCGCTTGCGGTCGCTGGTCGCCCTTCCACCTCCACGCTGCTTTGCCACCTGGTTGCTCCTACGCCTTCGCTACTTCGGGTTCAAAACGGGATGTCGTCGTCCGAGCCCCCGGTGCTTGCCGGCGCGGTCTGGAAGTCGCCGGTATCCGCCGGCACGTCGCTCTGCGGCGTGAAGCGGCCACCGTTCTCGTTGCCCTCACGCGACCCGAGGAACTGGACGGAGTCGGCAATGATATCCACCGACTGGCGCTTGTTGCCGTCCTTGTCCTGCCACTCGCGCCACTCGAGCCGTCCGTCGACCGCGATCGGGCGTCCCTTCGACAGGTACTGAGCGCAGTTCTCGCCCTGTGCTCCCCACACGGTGACGTCGAAGTAGTTCGGCTTGTCGACCCATTCGCCGGTTGATCCGTCCTTGCGCCGGGTGTTGGTGGCGACGCGCAGATTGCAGACCGAAGTCCCGCTCGGAAGAGAGCGAAGCTCGGGGTCGCGAGTGAGATTCCCGGTCAGGATCACTCTGTTGATGTTCGATGCTGCCATGACGGCAACTCCCTTCTACGTCTTCCTGAGACGGCTTCGATGGCTGTCGAGCGAGTGTACGAAGGGGGTCGGAGGCGATGGGCGGTAACTGACAGGAAGTTGCTGCGAAGTGCGGCTTCTTTGGCGAAGCTGTTACCCGAGGGTGCCGGCCCGGGCCTATTCGGCTTCCGGCGGCGGCGGCGCATCCGCGGCGGCCCGAGCGGCCACGCGGGTGTCCTGCTGCTCGCGGTCGTCGCGGCGGCGCGGTCCCTGCTGCTCGGGCGGCGGCGGGGTCGGCTGGCCGGGCTTGACCTTGATGATCCGGAAGCGCAGCACGCCGTCGAGGATGCGCAGGCGCTGATTGAGCCGATCGAGCAGGGCGTTGTCGCCCCTGAACTGGTACAGGTGGTACTCGGCTTCGGGCCGGTGGTCGATTTCGTAGGCCATCCGCCGGTGACCCCAGTCGTGCTCCTCGACCATCTCGCCGCCTGAGCCGATCATCGACTGGGCCTCGGAGACGGCCGCGGTGCGGCGCTCCTCCGGAGCGGTCGGATCGATCATCAGCATGAGGTCGTAGAGACGGGTCATCGAGCGGGGCAGGTTAGCAGCGGGCCTGGGACCGTCCGGGGCGCCCGCTGCGGGGCGAACCGGGGCCGCGAGCGGCTTATGCGTGACATGAACCGGCGCCGGGCAGGCGGCGCGCCGGCGCTGTGGCGCCGGGTGCGATGGGTGAATGTGGGACGGCTGGCCGTGCTGCTCGCCGCCGGCCTTCTGGTTGTGACGAGCGGGCGGGGTTGTGGGGCGGGCCCCCCGGCTTCGGCGCCGTCGTTGCCGGAGCTTCGGCCGGTGCCGCGGGAGGCTTCGCCCCGGGCGGGGGCTTCTCGGCGCCCGGCGCGGCACAAGCGACGTCGGCCGGGGCGTCCGCGGCCGTCGCGGCGCCGCCACACGCGAGGGCTGCAGAGGGGCGTTGCGGTGCCGGCCGTGCCGGTCGAGCCTCGAGCGCCCGCGCCCGCTCCGCCCCATCCGCTGTCCGCGCCACCCTCGCCGGCCGCGCCACCCTCGCCGAGCCCGCCGGATCCGCCCGGGCCGGGAGAGTTCACGCCCGATCCCGGCCCCTGAATCGGTGCGGGGCGGAGGCCCCGCTAATGCGTAACCGCAGCCTCGCCGCGACGCTTCGAGTCGATGTCCGCCAGCTGGTCGTCCACCCAGTCACCGGGGTCGCGGGCGGTCACGATTCGCTTCAACCCCTGGGCTCGCCACGAGCGCTCCTCCGCCGACATCGTGAGCGCCTTGAGGATCGCGTCGGCCTGGTCCTGGATGTCGAATGGATTGACCGACAGCGCGAAGTCGGCCAGCTCCTCGTGCGCACCCGTGTTCTCGGAGAGCAGCGAGACGCCGTTGCGCTCGTTGACCAGCGGGCCCTCCTTGGCTATCAGGTTCATGCCGTCGAACATCGCGTTGACCATCAGCAGGTCGTAGTGCTTGTAGGCGGCGATCGCCTCCTCGAGGTTCTCGCGCAGGCGCAGGTCGATCGGCATCCAGTCGGTCGTCCCGTGGCGGTGGTTGACCACGGCCACCAGCGCCTCGATGCGCTCGAGGTACTCCGCGTACTCGGGCACGTCCTGCCGCGAGGGGATCAGGTGGGCGATGAAGGTCACCTGCTCGAGGAATTCGGGATGCTGCTCGAGGAACAGGTCGAAAGCGGCGAAGCCGCGCAGCACGTTCTTCGACAGGTCGGCGCGGTCGACGCGCAGGATCAGGTGCTCGCGGCGTCGCCGCAGGATGTCGCGCTCGTACTGGTGGACCGCCGGGCGCTGCGCGGTCTTGTGGAAGGTCGAGGCCGAGATCGGCAGGGGGTAGGGACGTACCCATACCTCGCGGTCCTGGAAGTGGACGATCCCCTTCTCCTCGTCGACCTCGAGATCGAACAGCTCGCGGCAGCAGAGCATGAAGTTGCGCTGGTAGGAGCGCGTGTGGAAGGCGATGATGTCGTTGGAGAGGATGCCCTCGTAGATGTCCTCGCGCATGTCCGCCGGCAGCACCCGCCAGGCGTCGGGCTGGGTCCAGGGGATATGGACGAAGTGGTGAAGGAACAGGTCCGGCCGCTCGGCGCGGATCAGCTTGGGTGCCACATAGAGGTGGTAGTCGTGCAGCATCACCACCGCCTCGTCGACCCCCTCGAGCTCGTCGAGCACCGCACGCGCGAGATCCTGGTTGACCGCGCAGTAACCGTGTTCGTAGGCGTCGACCTCGGCGCGGCGGATGTCCGGAGCGTTCGAGAGGTCCCACAGGTAATGCTGGATGAACCACAGCAGCGGGTTGGCCACCACGTTGTAGAAGCGGTCGTAGGCCTCCGGGTCGCTCTCGACGAGCTTGACGCGGTACTTGGCTTCGTCGAGCTCGACGTCGAAGCTGGCACCGTCATGGCGGCGGCTCATCTCGATGTCGCCGTCGCTCATCGCCGAGGCCACCCAGACGGCGTCACGATGGTTGACCAGGCCAGTGAGCGCTGTCACGAGGCCTCCACCGCCTCGGCTCGGCTCGCCGTCCTGGAAGGTGGCGGGGCCGCGATTCGACACGAGAACGAGCGCGGGCTCGGAGCTCATCGGCCGTCTCGGAAGATCTTCATCCAGTCTCTCAGCAGGCGCGGCGTGAGGAAGTGCTGGCGCACGTGCTCCTTGCCCGCCCGCCCGAGCCGCTTGCCCAGGTCCGGCTCGCGCAGCACCCGCAGAGCGCGATCGGCGCACTCCTCGGGCGAGGAGACGAGAAAGCCCGTCTCCCCGTCCTCCACCTGCAGCGGTATCCCGCCCACGTCTCCGCCGATGAACGGGCGCCCCTTCCAGAGCGCCTCGGACACCGTCAGCCCGAAGCCTTCACGCGTGGACTTCTGGACCACCACGTCGGCCTGGGACTGAAAGGCGTTCACCTCGATGGCGCCGACGTTGTTGAGGTTGTTGAGAATGTGGATGTCGGGGTCGCCATCCGCGTAGGCCATCGTCGAGTTGAAGAACTCCCAGCCCTCGGGGTCGTCCGTGGCCATGGAGCCGACGAGGGCGAGCTGCACCTCGGGCATCTCCGCCGTCACCTGGCGATAGGCGTCGATCACGCCCATCGGATCCTTCCATGGATCGAAGCGCGAGACCTGGCAGATCAGCGGGCGATCTACGTCGATGCCGAACTGATCGCATACGTACGCCGCGTCCTCGGGGGAGAGCGCCATGTTCTTGGGGGACAACGGGTCGATCGCCGGGGGGCAGATCTTCACCCGGCCGGCGCCGCCGTCCATGCCGGGAGGGACGTACTGCTGCACGTGCCAGACCGACACGTCGTAGTCGCGCACGAAGGGCACCAGGTGCCCGATCGCGTCCTCGTTGGGGGTCGAGAGGTCGATGTGACAGCGCCAGATCCAGCGCTTGGCCTTCTCGGGGACGTGTCTCCGGATGGCGGCCGGCTGCGGGTCGTGGACGATGATCACGTCCCACTCGCCCGAGATCTCCGCCGCGTTGAGCTCGTTGTAGCGCTCGAAGATCTTCCACTCCTCGTCCGACAGGGAGTCCGGGTTGCCCTGAAGCGCGTTGTGGAGGCGCTTGGTCGCGTTGTAGAACTCCTCGCGACCGAGCATGACCTGCCACTCGGCCTCGATTCCGACGTCGTTCATGAGCGGGATCAGCGTGTAGAGGATCTCGGAGACGCCGCCGCCGAAGGCGGTCGCCGAGAGGTGGAGCACGCGAAGGCCCTGGAGGCCTTCCGCGAGCTCGCGGATCTCTCCAATCAGAGGCCTCCCGGCCAGATGTGTGTAGTCGGCAAGGCTCTTGTTACCGACCGAAACCGGCTGTAGCACGGCGCAGCAGCCTACCTACGAGCCTGACGACAGGTACTTGACGAGCGAAGTTCGGCCGCTGTCGAAGCGCGACTCGTCGACGGTGGCCTCGATGATTGCGCGGCTCAGCTCCTGTTCGACCTCGGAAACGGGCGAGACCGGGCCCTCCAGTTGCATGTGAAGCCGGTCATCGTGGAGCCGAAAGGCGAAGTTGACCCGGCTCTCGTCCTCGAGGGGGCGCGCGTCGTCCACGAAGTCGTTCGCGGCCTCGGTTATCGCGAGCTTGAGGTCGGCCACCTCTTCGGGGGAGAGCTGGGTGAGGCGGCACACGGCGGAAAGCGCAAGGCGGGCCAGCACGAGGTAGTCCGGGCGAGCCGGAATGGTCAGGGAGACATCCCTGCTTTCTGTTGCGGCGCGGGTATCCACCTGGTTCTGCACCCTACCCGGATTCGGCCGGTCGTTGGCCCAACTCGATCTCCACCGTCCGGCGCTCGCCATCGCGCACCACCTCGAGCTCGACGCGCTCCCCGGCGCGCCTCGAGCTGATCACGTCCGCGAGGTCGTCATGGCGGGTCAGTCGCCGGCCGTCCACGGACACGATCACGTCCCCTCCGGTGGGGATGGGTGTGGCCTGGAACTGGATCTGGTCGGGGCCGGCTCGCAGCCCGGCCGCCTCGGCGGGACTGCCCGCCTCGACCCGCTCGACCACGGCGCCGTCGCGGACGCCCAGGCCAAGACGGTCGGCCGCCTGAGGCCAGAGGATCAGGCTCGACACTCCGAGGTAGCCGTAGGACACCCGCCCCCGCTCGCGCAGCTCTCGCAGAGAGCGGCTCACCGCGTCCACCGGAACGGCGAAGCCCACGCCCTCGCCGCCTCCGGACTCGGATTTGATCTGGGCGTTGATCCCGATCACTCGCCCCCGCGCGTCGAGCAACGGCCCCCCCGAGTTGCCGGGATTGATGGCGGCATCGGTCTGGATGGCATTGCCGATCTGGAAGCGAGTGAGCGATTCGATGGTGCGATCCACCGCCGAGATCACCCCGATGGACAGCGATTGCTGTTCGCCGAACGGACTGCCGATCGCGGCCACGGGCTCGCCCACGTCGATGCTGTTGGACGAGCCGAGCTTCAGCGGAGTGAGGGACAGGCCGCCGTTCTCCAGCTTGAGCAGCGCAACGTCCGAATTGGGGTCGTCCCCGACGATCTCCGCCGGCACGCGGTTGCCGTCGGAGAACTCCACGAACACCTGCTGCGCCCGCTCGGACTCCACGCCCGGACCGGTGCCCGTGGTGACCACGTGAGCGTTGGTGGCCACGTAACCCTCGCCGTCGAGCACGAAGCCCGAGCCCTGTCCTCCTTCGCCCGTCTCGGTGTCGAGCACACCGCCGGCGAAGATCGAGATCACGGTCACCACGCCCGGAGCCAGGCGCTCGTAGATCTGGCCTGGGTCGAAGTCGCCCCTGCGGCCGATCCCGTCCACTACCCGCACCTGCGTGGTGGTGACCTTGTCCGGGGCGCCCGCCTCGCCGTCGTCCCCGGAGTTGCACCCCGCTGCGGCCAGCCCGAGCGCCGCTAGCGCGGCCGCGCCGGCGCGCCTCACGCGCCGTTCCCGCTCGAGGGGAGCTGGAGCGTGAAGGCCGTGGCCCCGTTCGACGAGGTCACCTGCAGCTTGCCGTCCATGCGCTCGGCCAGCTCTCGCGCGATCGCGAGACCCAGGCCGGCGCCGCGGGCGGCATCGCCCGTGTAGAAGCGCTCGAAGACCTTCGCCCGGCTCCCGTCGGGCAAGCCGGGCCCGGTGTCGGCCACCGTGAGTCCGGCAGCGCCGTTGTTGCGATCGGCCCTCACGGTGATGTGTGTGCCTGGCGGCGTGTGCCGCAGCGCGTTGTCGAGCAGGATACGCACGATCTGCGCCACCCGCTCCGGGTCGCAGACCGCCTCGGGGCCCTCCGGGGGCAGCGTGAACTCGAGGTCGGTGTCGTGATCGGACAGCGCGGGCGTGAACTCCTGCGCGACGCTGCGAGCCAGCTCGGCCAGGTCCACCGGCTCGGGTTGCAGCTGGACCGAGCCGGCATCGAGGCGCGAGAGGTCCAGCAGATCGACCGAGAGCTTCTGGAGGCGCGCCACCTGCTCGCTCATCGTCTCCAGGAACTCCCGGCGGGTCTCGTCGTCGAGGTCCTCGTCCTGGAGCAGCTCGACGAAGCCCGCGAGCGAGAAGATCGGCGTACGCAGCTCGTGCGAGGCCGTGGCGATGAAGTCCTTGCGCGCCCCCTCGACCTGACGCAGCTGAGCCTGCATCTCGTTGAAGGTGCGCGTGAGCTGGCCCAGCTCGTCGGTGGAGTCGACCGGAAGCGGGTCCACGAAGTGGCCGCGCGAGACCTCTTCGGCCGCCACCTCCAGACGCCGCACGCGCCGGCCAAGGCGCCGGGCCACGAGCCATCCGCCCGCGAGCGCCAGCAGCAGGGCGGCGAGCGTGGCGAACAGCACGCGCTGGCGGATGAAAGAGACGGTGGCCTCCACCTCCTCGAAGTCGCGCGAGTACAGCGCGACCCTGTCCACCGGCCTCCGGCCGCCGGGCCGGCGCGCCTCGCCGAAGAGCGGCTGGGCGACGAGCCCTATGTCCTCCCCCTGGAAGGTGCTGAAGCCGGTCTGGTCACGCCGGCTGCGAATCGCGCGGCGCAGCAGGGCGTCGTCTCGGGGGAAGAAGGTCTGCTCGCGCGAGTCGAAGCGCGCGTAGAACTGAAGGCCGCGGAGGTCGCCCTGGGGCCCGACGGGAGATTCATCCCAATAGAAGAGCGTGACGTTGGACTCCGTGTTCTCGGCCACGCTTCGCACCGTGCGGGCGATCTGCCCCTTGCGCTCCTCCCGGAGCGGGAGCGTTTCGAGCTGCGACTGGTAGATCCCGGCCACCAGCTCGAGGTCGCGCAACCGCCGCTCTTCGAGGTTCGACTGCGGGTAGGTGACCACCGAGAAGTAGATGACCGCCAGCGCCGATCCGATGATGGCGAAGAAGACGAGGGCGAGCTTGTTGCGAAGCGAACGGAGCCGGAAGAGGGGCGCGCGTCCGCCGCTCATGCGTCGCGAAAGCGGTAGCCGACGCCGCGCACGGTGAGGATCATCTCGGGGTGCTTGGGCTCCGCCTCGAGCTTCTCGCGGAGGTGGCGGATGTGGACGTCGATCGTGCGCGGGTCGCGGTAGGAGGAGTCACCCCACACGCGCTCGAGCAGCATCGTGCGGCTGAACACGCGTCCCGGGTTGCGAGCCAGCGCGGCCAGTACCTCAAACTCCACATAGGTCAGCCGCACCGCCTCCTCGCGGACGTCGACCTGGCGGCGCTCGAAGTCGATGCTCAGGTCGCCGTGCACGATCGGCTCCTCGAAGCTCTCGTCGGGAGCCGCCAGGGCTGCCCGGCGCAGCACGGCCTTGACCCGGCTGCGGAACTCACGGACCGAGAAGGGCTTGGTGATGTAGTCGTCGGCCCCCAGCTCGAGGCCGAGTACCTTGTCGATCTCCTCCGTCTTGGCTGTGAGCATGATGATCGGCACCGTGCTGCGCGAGCGGATCTGGCGGCAGACGTCGAAGCCGTCCAGCTTGGGGAGCATCACGTCCAGCACCACGAGGTCGAAGTTCCCCTCGCGCAAGCGGTCGAGAGCCTCGTGCCCGTCCAACGCGGGCACCACGTCGTAGCCCTCCTTGCGCAATGGATAGGTCAGGAGCTTCTGAACCGACAGCTCGTCGTCCACGAGCAGGATTCGGGGCGCGGAAGCTGTCACCTTCGGAATTGTAGGTTGAGAGAGGTGACCTCCTCTCGATCATGATCGAACCGCGTGTGTACCGGGCGGCGTTCGTGCCGGCGCTAGTGGCGCTCGTGCTGACGATGTTCTCCCTGCAGAGCCGCCCCGGGCCGCTGGCACAGGGGTTGGCCGCGGACGTGCTCTTCGATGGGCGCCTGGCGGCCACCAGCGCGGCGACCATCGCCGAAACGGAGCCGGACCGGCGTGCCGGGCGGCCGGGAGATCGCCGCACCGCCGAGCTGGTGGCCAATGAGCTCGAGGCGCGCGGCTTTCCCAACCCGGAGCGCCAGACCTTCGTCCATGCCGGCAAGCGGCTCGTGAACGTGATCGCCCGCAGGGCCGGGCGCTCACGCCGCCAGATCGTGGTCGTGGCCGCGCGCGACGCCGGCGTCGTGCCGGAGGCTACGGGCAGTGCCGCCGATACCGCGGCGCTGCTCGAGCTGGCCCGCGTGTTCGAGGGCCGGCCGACGAGCAAGACGCTCGTGCTCGCCTCGGTGGACGGCTCGACCCTCGGCGAGGTGGGCACGACCAGGTTGATCGGAGAGTTGCCGGCGCCGGAGCTGGTGGACGGCGTGCTGGTGATCTCCGACCTGGCTTCGTCTGCCCGGCGCGGGCCGATCGTGCAGGCGTGGTCGGAGGACTCGCGGCGTGCCGGCATCGGGCTCACGCGCACGGTGGCCGACTCCATCCGCCAGGAGATCGAGATCACCACGGGCGGATCGGGTGCCCTGGGGCAACTCGCCCGGCTCTCGTTCCCCATCGGCATCGGCCCCCAGGGCCCGCTGATCGAAAGCGGCTACGACACCGTTCGCATCTCGGGCAGCGGTGAGCTGCCGCCCGAGGGGGATGGCCGGGTCGAGGCGATCGACGAGGACACGATCGGAGCCCTGGGTCGCGCCACGCTTCGCACGGTGACCGCGCTCGACCAGGGCCGCCGCCCGGAGCACGGTCCCGACAGCTACGTGACCGCAGCGAGCCAGGTGATGGGCGGCTGGGTGCTGGCCCTGCTCGGCGGGACCCTGCTGTTGCCGGTGTTCGTGGCCGCCGTCGATGCCTTTGCCCGCGCTCGCCGGCGGGGCATCGAGGTGCTCCCCTGGCTGCGCTGGCTGGGAGCGTGGGTCGCACCGTTCCTGGCCGGGCTGGCCGTGGCGGAGGTGCTGGCGCTCACCGGGGCGACCCCCGTTCCACCGCCGGCGCCCGTGCCACCCGACCTGCTCCCTCTGGACGGCCCCGCTCTCGGAGTGCTGGCCGGCGTCGCGGCGGCGATGCTGCTGGCGCTGTTGCTCGGGCGCTTTCTGGCCGCGCGACCGGACCGCTCGCTAGCCGAGCCCGAGGGTCCGGGCGCGGGCGTAGCGATCGCCCTCCTGCTGAGCGTGGCCTCGCTGGCCCTGTGGTTCGTGAACCCCTATGCCGGGCTGCTCGTGGTGCCGGCCGCGCACCTGTGGATGCTGGCCGTGCTCACCGGAGCCGAGCGGCGCCGGCGCTTTCGCGTCGTGCTGCTGGCGCTGGGCGCGTTGCCGCCGTTGCTGGTGACGATCTACTACCTCTTCGCGCTTTCCATGGACCCGCTGTCCGGCGCCTGGTACCTGCTCATGCTGGTCACCGGCCACAGCGTGAGCTTGGCCACGTCGCTGATTGGCTGCCTCATGCTCGGCGCTCTGGGGGCGGCCGCCGAGCTGGTGGCCCGCTCGCCGGTGAGGCCGGCAGAGGGGCCCGATCAGGAGCTGCCGTCGGTGTTCGGTCCCGGAGCCCACGTGGGGCCCGGACTGCTCACCCGTGTTCGTAGCCGATGAGCCCTTCGACCTGGTGGCCCCGCTCGTCGAGTAGAGCGAACCCGTCTCCGGCGCCGGCCTCCCCCAGCCACGTGACCGGGGCAGCCGCTTCGGCCTGCTCCCTGCGCTCGGGCGAGATGGTGAAGAGCAGCTCGTAGTCGTCTCCGCCCGACGCGGCGGCGCGCGGCTTGACTCCGGTGGCGCAGGGGAGATCGGCCAGCCTCAGCGTCAGCCGGAGGCCGCTCGCCCGTGCCAGGTGCCCAGCGTCGGTGGCCAGGCCGTCGCTGAGATCGATCATCGCCGAGACGCCGGCTTGCGCCAGCGCCCGTCCTTCGGCCAGCAGGGGCCGGGGGCGCAGGTGACGCCGGACGAGCTCAGCGGGCTCGCGCTCACCCCCTTGGAGCAGCAGGCGGCCCGCCTCGGAGCCGCCCAGGCGGCCGGTCACCCCGACCAGGTCGCCGGTCCGCGCGCCGTCGCGTCCCACCGGCTCGTCCTCACGGTCGGCCCAGCCCACCACCGATACGGTCACCGCCAGCGCCGGGCCGCTGACCACGTCGCCGCCGGCGATCGTGGTGGCGGTCTCGCCGGCCAGCGCCTCCATCCCGCGCACCAGCTCCTCACCGCCATCGAAGCCGGCGGGAAGGGTCAGCGAGACGTAGGCCTCGCCCGCCTCCACACCCATCGCCGCGAGGTCGGACAGGGCGGTGGCCAGCGCCTTCCAGCCCACGTCGGCGGGCGAGTGGGTCGAGAGCGAGAAGTGCACGCCCTCCACCACCGTGTCGATCGAGGTCACAGCCAGGGGCCGGGCCCGGACCACGGCGGCATCGTCCCCCGTCCACCGCAGCACCCGGCCGCCGGAGCGGTCCGCGAGCGCCGACCGGATCAGCTCGATCAGATCGAGCTCACCCTGCATCCGGCGTCAGCCGTCGCCCGGGGTGACGCCGCCGCCGGTGCCGTTCTGTGGCGGGACGTCCGTCGGCGGCGCCGGCTCGACGGGAGGCGCGACCTCCGGCGCCTCCTGGGGGGGCTCCTCGTACAGGTTCGGGTCGTACTGAGGGTCGGTACCCGTGTCGGTGGAGCCTTCGCTGTAGCCGCTGTCGTCGTCGTAGTAGTAGTCGCCCGTGTTGGCCCCGCCGGTGCTCGAGTACTTGCCGAAGAAGGGCGAGGCGACGAAGGGCTCCTGAGGGTATGGGAAGTCCTCGCAGAAGTCGCCGTGTGCGGGCGTCATGAAGGCGTTCCAGACCGGCGCCGCGTACACACCGCCCTGCGCGCCCGGCATGGCCACGCCGGCATCGGGATAACCGACCCATACCGCCGCCGACAGGCGCGGCGTGTAGCCCACGAACCAGGCGTCCTTGGCCTCGTCGGTGGTGCCGGTCTTGCCGGCGGCCGGACAGCCGTAGTTGGCCCGGGTGCCCGTTCCCGAGGTCACGTTGGCCTTGAGGATCTTGGTCACCTCGTAGGCCTGGCCATCGGTCATGACCCGCTTGCCCTTCGGGTTGCCCAGCTTCTCGCTCTTGCCGTCGGGGAACTGCACCCGAGCGATCCCGGTCGCTCGCCGGCGCACGCCTCCGGCGGCCAGGGTGGCGTAGGCGTTGGCCATCTCGAGCGTGGTCACACCGCGCGTGAGGCCGCCGAGGCCCTCGGCCGGGTAGCAGTCGAGCTTCGTCGTTATCCCGAGCAACTTCGCGGTGTGGCACACCTTGTCGGGGCCGATGTCGAGGATCAGCTGCGCGTAGACGGTGTTGTCGGAGGCGAGCGTGGCGCTGGTCAGGCTCATCGAGCCCGAGTAGCTGTCGCCGAAGGTCCTGACGTTCCACTCGCCGTACTCCGGGTCGTTGATTGCGAGCGGTTTGGAGGTGTAGGAGGTCGAGTCCGGGTCCACGCCCTCCATGACCGCCGCGGTGAGGACAAAGGTCTTGAAGGCCGACCCCGGCTGCCGGTGCCCCTGCGCGGCGAGGTTGAAGCGCCGCTCGCCGTAGGTGCCGCTGGACGCCATCGCCCTGATCTTGCCGTTGGTCGGATCGACGGCGACGATCGCCGAACTCGGACCCGCCGGATCGCCCCAATACGCGTTGATCGCGTCGCGGGCCTGGTCCTGCATCGTCGGGTCGATCGTGGTGTGGATTCGCAGGCCGCCGGCGCGCACAACCCCCACGCCGTAGCGCTCGATCAGCTCCTCCTGCACGTAGTCGAAGAAGTACGGCTCGCGGCGCTGGACGTAGCGCTGGCCGAGCTTCAGTCCGAGGCCCTTGCTCGCCGCCTCCTCGTATTCAGCGCGCGTGATGGATTTGTTCTCGACCATCTTCTCGAGCACCTCGTTGCGCCGCTCGATGGCCGCCTGAGGGTTGCGGAAGGGGTTGTACTGCGAGGGCGCCTGGGGCAGGCCGGCCAGCAGCGCGGACTGGTGCAGCTTGATCTGACTGACGTGCTTGTCGAAGAAGGTAACCGACGCCGCCTCCACGCCGATCGCGGTCCGCCCGTTCACCGTCCCGTAGGGCACGGAGTTGAGGTACTCCTTCAGGATCCACGTTTTCGAGTGTTCGTCCTCGAGCTCGGAGGCCAGCTTGGCCTCTCGGATCTTGCGCTTGAAGTTGCGCTTGGGGTCCTTGATGTAGAGGGCGCGAACGAGCTGTTGCGTGATCGTCGAGCCGCCCTGAACGGTCTCGCCGGACTCGAGGTTCGCGATGCCCGCGCGGACGATCGCGTTGATGTCGACGCCGTCGTGCTGGTAGAAGCGCTCGTCCTCGATGGCCACCGTCGCGCGCCGCAGCGCCACGGGGATCTCCCCCCACGGCCTGACCCGCCGCAGGGTCTCCGATTGGATGAAGCCGAGCTTCGACCCGTTGGCCGCGTAGACCACCGAGAGCTGGCCCTTGTCGTCGGCCTTGAGCTCGTTGAGGTCCGGCGCGCTCGCCGCGATCGCGAACACGTAGCCGGCCACCGACAGGGCGGCGATCACGATGACGGTGGCGACCACGCCCACCCCGAGCAGAATCCTGCTCTTGGCGCCGCGCGTGGATCGCCGCCTGGACTTTCGGTGACGGTGACTCATTGAACCGGGCTAGGAGGAGACCCCAACTGAGGATAGACCGTGCTCTCGGAGCAGCCGCAACCAGCGCAGGCGCAGCTCCGCGGCGGCGGTTCCGCGCTCGGCCGGCGTGTCACACCACGTGGTGGCGCTGAGCCTCACACCCTCCTTGTCGGTTTCCGCCACGGTCGCCTTTATCTCCTCCGTCTCGTTGCTGATCAGCTCGATGGCACGGTCGAGATCCGCGTCCGGCGCGAGCCATACCGACACGTCGACCTGTACGCGCGGGCTGATGATCGTGTGGTTCTCGATTGAGCTCTGCGCCAGTCGCTCGTTGGGCACGATCAGGCGCCGCCCGTCGTCGAGGCGGATGTAGGTGTAGCTGAGCCTGACGTCCTCGACCGCGCCCGTCTTCTCCTCGAAGGTCACGAGGTCGCCGATGCGGATGGGCTGGGTGATGGCCAGAAGAATCCCGGCGATCCCGTTGGCCAGTGTCTGCCGCGCGGCGAAGCCGACCACGAGGCCGAGCACCGCGGACGAGGCGAGCACGCCGGTGGCGATGCTGCTGACCGCCGGGATGCGGGCCAGGGCGAATCCGAGCCCGATCACGACGATGAGGGCGAAGATCAGCCGGCGAATCAGCCGCAGGCGGGTCGCGGTCTCGGGCCTCAGCTCTCCGCCGGCCACCGCGGTGCTCAGCTGCTTGCCCCGACGCGAGAGCAGCCGGTCGACGATCTCGGCGATCACGACCGCGATTACCAGGATCACGACCGCGCTCACCCACTGCTCGGTGGTGATCGCTCCCGTGTGGAAATGTGTCCCCGGCATGGCGTATGAGGCTACCCCCGGCGAAACAGGCGCAGTCCGCGCGCTGCGCCGCTCAGAGGCGCTGCGCGTGGCGTGGCGGATCGCATGGACGACCCGCCTGGCGGTTGTCCTCGTGGCCGTCTTCGCCGCGCTCTCCTTCGGTCCTGCGGCCGGCGGCCTCGCAGAGGAGAACGCGGCCAAGTTCGACGACCCGGCCCTCACCCACCCGCTCGCCGATCCCCTCCTCTCGCCGCTCGCGCGCTGGGATGCCGTCTGGTACCTGCGCATCGCGGATTCGGGTTACGGCGGGAGTGACACCCGCTCGGCGTTCTTCCCGCTCTACCCACTGCTCGTACGGGGCCTGGCTATGCCTCTGGGGGGAACCCCCTCGGCGCTGCTGGTGGCCGCGTACGCCGTGGCCCTGGCCGCGTTCGTGGCTGCGCTCGCGCTGCTCTACCGGCTGGTGGCGCTCGAGCTGGGGCGGCCGCTGGCGCGTCCGGCGCTGCTTCTGCTCGCGGTGTTCCCGGCAGCGGTCTTCTTCGGCGCGCCCTACGCCGAGAGCCTGTTCTTGGCGCTTGCGGTGGGAGCGTTCCTGGCGGCGCGCACCGATCGCTGGGCGTGGGCGGGCGCGTGTGCGGCGGGCGCCGCGGCCACTCGCAGCGCGGGCGTCCTGCTGCTCCTGCCGCTGGTCATGCTGTGGTGGGACTCGCGCGGGCGGCGAGCCCGCGATGTCGCTTGGCTGGCGCTGGCGCCGCTCGGCCTTGCCGCCTACGCGCTCTTCCTCGGGTTGAGCGAGGGTGACCCTCTGCGCTTTCTCGACGTGCAGGACGCGTGGTCCCGTGAGCTCACCGTGCCGCTGACCGGTGCCTGGGACGGGCTGGTGGCCGCCTGGGACGGGCTGCGCCAGCTCGCTTCGGGCCAGAAGCAGATCGTGTACTTCGAGGCGGCCGCAGGGGATCCGTACCGAATCGCGGCCACCAATCTCATGCTCTTCGGCACTCTCGTTTTCGCGGTGGCCGCCTGCGTGGGCGTGTTGCGCCGCCTGCCCGCTGCCTACGGGGCCTGGGTGGCGGTCTCATTGGCATTGCCGTTGACCTTTCCGGTCAAGCCGCAGCCGCTGATGTCGCTCCCGCGCTTCGTGGCGGTGCTGTTCCCCATCTTCATGTGGCTCGCGCTGTGGTGTGAGGAACGGCGCGCGACCGAGCGCGTGGCGGCGCTTTCGGCTGTCGGGCTGGGCCTGTTCACCGCGCAGTACGCGAGCTGGCACTGGATCTCGTGAGCGGCGCAGTGCTCCTAGACGCGATGGGCACTCTGGTCGAGCTGCAGCCGCCCGCGCCGCGCCTGCGGGCGCTGCTCGCCGCCGAGGGCTTCTCGATCAGCGAGGAGCGCGCCGCCGCCGCCTTCAGGGCCGAGATCGGCTATTACCTCGAGCACCACCTCGATGGCGCCACCCGTGAGCGGGTGTCGGACCTGCGCGACCGGTGCGCGGCAGTGATGCTCAAGGCGCTCGGGCTGCCGGGGCTCGACCACGCAGCCGCCCGGCGGGCCATGCTCGCCGCCCTCGAGTTCACCCCTTACCCGGACGCCGGGCCGGCGCTCACCGTGTTACGCGAGCGCGGGCACCGCCTCGCGATCGTGAGCAACTGGGACTGCTCCTTGGCGGACTGGCTTCAGTCCTCGGAGCTGCTCGAGCTGGTGGAGGGGGTGGTGGTGACCTCGGCGGCGACGGGCGCCGCCAAGCCCGATCCGGCCATCTTCCGGCGCGCCCTCGGGCTACTCGGCGTGGAGGCGAACGCCGCGGTCCACGTGGGGGACTCGCTCGACAAGGACATCGCTGGGGCGCGCGACGCGGGGATTCGCGCCATCTTGGTCGCGAGGCGGGCCGACCCACCCTCGGGGGTCGAGGCGATCCGCTCGCTCGCGGAGCTGCCCTCCCTACTCTGATCCCTCGTGGAGAGCGCCCTCATACCTCCTCCGCCACAGCCGCCCGAGCTCCCCGAGGACGCTCGCCCGCGCTGGCCGTGGTGGTACGGCCCGGTCGCATTCGTGAGCGGAGCGATCCTGGGGCTTATCAGCGCCGGTGTCGTGTGGGCCGTTTTGGGAATAGACAGCACGTCGCCGGAGGCCACCATCTCCGGGACGTTCCTGCTGGACGGCTCGCTCGTGGCGGTGGCCCTGCTGTTCGCCTCCTTCGTGCGCCGGCCCCGACCGTGGCACTTCGGCCTGCGCCGGACCGCCTTCTGGCCGGCGGTCGGCTGGGCGTCACTGGGGATCTTTTGCTTCTACGTGTTTGCGGCGGTGTACTCGCTCGTGCTCGACCCCGACGTCGAGCAGACGGTGGCGGAGGACCTCGGCGCGGACCAGAGCAGTCTCGGTCTCGTGGTCGCGGGCTTCATGATCATCTGCATCGCTCCCTTCGCGGAGGAGTTCTTCTTTCGCGGCTTCTTCTACGGGGCGCTGAGGACGCGCTTCACGGTGGCGGTGGCAGCGATCGTCGATGGGCTTGTGTTCGGGTTGATCCACTTTCAAGGGGGCACCGATGGGCTGCTCATCGTGCCGCCGCTGGCGCTGCTGGGCGTGGTGTTCTGCCTCGTCTACGAGCGCACCCGCTCGCTTTATCCCTGCATTGCGCTTCACGCTCTCAACAACTCGATCGCCTACGCCGCGCAAGCCGACGGCGGGGCCGTGTCGCTCGTATTCGGGCCGCTGATGATCGCCGCCTGCGCGCTGGTGCCGCGTCTGACTCGCTCGGCTCCCTCTCCCGCTTAGCGACTTCTCATGGCATCATCAGCTTCGAATGAACACACCCCTCCTCCTTCTCACCGTTGCCGGAATGCTCGCTCTGAGCGCCGTTCCGGCCTCCGCGCAGGTGCCGTCGGGCTCCGCTACCTACAAGGTGTCGGGTGGCCTGGCGACCAGCAAGGCCCGTTACTTCGCTCCATCGCAACAGGTCGTTCTGCGCGGCCGGGTGAAGCCCGCGGTGCCGGGCGAGGTGTTGACGCTCTACACCGTGAGGGGCAAGAAGGCGACCAAGCAGATCCGGCGCAAGGTCGGCAAGGGCGGACGCTTCGAGTTCAAGTTCAAGGTGGGCAACCCCGGCGGGCTGCGTCTTGTGGTCAACCACGACGCCAGTGCCGCTCAGGGTGCTTTCCGGGCCAAGCCCAGGCGGATATCGGTGGTCAACTGGCAGGCGGGAGCGGGCCAGAAGGGCGTGAAGGTTCTGCTGCTCCAGCGCGCCCTGCTGCACGAGGGCTTCGCCACGCCCGTGACCGGCTACTACGACGACGCCACAGCCCGCGGCGTGCTCGCGTTCCGCAAGACGAACGGGCTGGGACGCGACGGCTACGCGACCAAGCAGGTCTTCGCCATGCTGGCTCGGGGCAAGGGAGCGTTCAGGCTGCGCTACCCGAAGTCGGGCAAGCACGTGGAGTTCGACTGGTCACGCCAGGTGCTCGTGCTGGCCAACGGCGCCAAGCCCTACCGGACCTACCACACCTCGTCGGGCACGCCGGCCACGCCGACGGTGTTCGGCACCTTCAAGTTCTACCTGCAGACGCCGGGTATCAACTCCAAGGGCATGGTCTACTCGTCCTACTTCATCCGCGGCTACGCCATCCATGGCTATGCGTCGGTGCCCACCTATCCGGCAAGCCACGGCTGTCTGCGGGTGCCGATCCCCAACGCGGTCCAGATCTTCAACTGGATCGACATCGGGAACACGATCCACAGCTACCAGTAGAGCCGCCGGTGTAGGGCACAACCGCCGACGGACCCTGGAACGCAAAGACCCCGCCGGGTGGGGCGGGGCCTTTGCGGGGGATCCGTCCCCCTGAAGCCCGCGCTCCGCGCGGGCCCACGCTCACTATTGGCCTGGGACGGCCTCGGCCGGTGCGGCCGGGGCCGGTGCGGCCGGCGTGGCTTCTGTGGTCGCCGGCGCAGCTGCCGGGGGCTCGACCGGGGCGGGGGCGGCCTCGGCCGGAGCCGGGGCTGGCTCGGCGACGGGCTCGACCGGAGCGGCCACCGGCTCGGCCGGCGCGGCCACGGGTTCCACGGGAGTCGGCGCGGCGACGGGCTCGACGGGTGCGGGTGCGGCCACAGGCTCCACCGGAGCGGCAACCGGCTCAACCGGCACAGGCGCGGGCTCGACGGGCACCGGCGCGGCAACCGGCTCGACCGGCACAGGCGCGGGCTCGACCGGCACCGGCGCGGGCTCGACCGGCACAGGCGCGGCAACCGGCTCCGCGGGCGCGGCCGGAGTTACGGGCACCGCCGGAGTGACCGGCACGGCCGGAGTGACCGGCGCCGCAGGGGCGACCGCTTCGGCGGGCGCGGCTGGAGTGGCGGCGACCTGAGAGCCGCCGCTTGCCACCACGGACTCGCTTGCTGCTGTTGCGCTCGCCGAGCCGCTCCAGTTGGCCTGCGACGAGGGTGCGGTGGCGCCGCCGCCGGTGCTCGCGAATGTCGCGTCGGGCCCTCCCACCCCGTCCAAGCGGGTGGTCGCGCGGCTCGCGGCCCTCGCGCTGGCCGCGCGGCTGCCGTTGAGGTACGGGGCCGGATCCTGAGCCGCTCCGTTCACCCGGGTCTCGAAGTGCACGTGCGGGCCGGTGCAGTTGCCGGTGCAGCCCACGTATCCGATCACCTGTCCCGCCTGCACCCGCGCGCCCTGGCTGACGGCGAAGCGCGACATGTGGGCGTAGCACGTGGAGAAGCTGCTGCTATGCGTGATGCAGATGATGTTGCCGTAGCCGTCCTGGACCCCGGCGATCGTGACCGAGCCACACGCCGCCGCCCGGATGGCGGTGCCGGCGGGCGCCGCAATGTCGAGGCCTTCGTGGTTTCGACCCCAGCGAGGGCCGAACCCGGAGGTCACGGTGCCCTTGACGGGCGACCGGAGCGTCGACGAGCCACAGCTCGTGTCCACCGAGCGGTCGGAGCGGTCGGGGCGCGGGGCCGGGGCCGGCGTGTCCTCCCGGTTGGCATCGGGTGACTGGCTGGGGCTGCTGTCGCTCTCCGGGGCATCCGCGGGCTGGTCAGTGCTCTCGCCCTTGTCGCTCTGTTCTTGGGACGAGCGAGAGGGCGTCGAGCCAGAGTCATCGCGGCCGTCCGATCCGAACAGCTTGTCCACCGAGCGGTCCGCGCGCTCGTCGAGGCGAGCGCCGGCGGCCCGCAGCTCACGCTCCAGGCGCTGCTTGACCTCGGGCGGAGCGTCTCCGCCGCGCGCCGTGCTCGCGGCACCGAACAACGTGGACCATGTGACCGGGCCGACGATGCCGTCGACCTTCAGGCCGGCACGGACCTGGTAGCGGCGAACCGCGGCGTCGGTCTGGATGCCGAAGATCCCGTCGGCCGGGATCTCCAGGGCCTTCTGCACCTGAGCCACGAGCGCTCCCTGGCTGCCGGTCTGCAGAGGAAGTCCGCCTTCGCGGATCTCGATGGCCCGCTGGGAGGCCGTCTCGGCCCCTATGTCGGCCTCGGGCTTGTTCGAGAACTGGGCGAACGCCATTGGGGAGCCGGGCCCGGCCATGGTCGCGGCGGACATCGCGGCGGCGATGCCCTTGCGGCGGTTCAGCCTGCGGCGAGCTCCGGGGAGCAGTGCGCGGCGATATCGCGAACGCTCGAGCGAGCGCTCCCACAGCTCCGGCTGTGACAGGTCCCGATGGGCGGTCGTCATACGGCTGTCCCCTTCCGTTCGGGCCTACGGGGTTAGCTGACGGGCTCGCGCTGGAAAGTGCGCTACGCGGTTCAGGGTCCGCGACTCGCCCCCGGCGACCTTCTCGGCCACCATTTGGTTCCCCCGTTCCCCACACCCGGCGGCGCAGGGACTCGGCGCTTGACTAATGATTCGACAACTACGCCCAACAACCTCGGGCAGAGGGAGTTGCGCTCTGCGGGCCAGGCTAGCGCAACCTTACGAATTGGTCCAACGGAGGTTTCATATGACTTGTGGCGTGATGCGGGTTCGGTGCGCCATGCCTGGCTTGCGCTGCGCGAGCCGACGGTGCGCCGCGGCCGGCGTCTTTAAGACAGCAACCAGGCGCGGGGATCGGCCGGGACTGTCACTCCTGTCGCGGCGCTGTAACACAAGCCCGTCGGGGAGACGAATCCGGCCGCCGCGTTGGGTGCCGTCCTGACTTGACCGTCCAGGAGACGGTGAAGTCAGGACAGTGGCGCGAAACCGCGTCACAGCAACGCGACAAAGCCGACAACACGGCCGCGTCCACCCTTGGTTGCTGCCGTTAGAAGACGCCGGCGCCGCCACGCGGCGGCTCGCGCAGCGCCAGCCGGGCAGGCAACTAGGGCGCGGCCGTGCGCCAGTCGTCGTGGTGGGCGCGCTCCCTGGGAAGCATGTTCGCGAGAAGGCCGAGGCCCACGCCATAGAGCAGCAGGGCCAGCACGGCGGGCACACCGTGGTGCACCCAGCCGTTATCGGAGTCGACCAGGTTGGCAAAGGGGGCCAGCAGCACGTCGTTGGCATCGTCGATCAGCTCGCGCGCACCGCCGTTGCGGCGCTCGCGGGCGGCCTCCTCACCCGGCGTGGGTGCCACAGCCACGACCTCGGGCGACGCCGGCGTGCCGGTGCCCTCGCCCAGGGCCGACTGCTGGGTCTTCGACCCCTTGTCCATCTCGTCGACGGCGAAGAAGGCAAAGCCGAGCAGCACGACGATCGACGTGAGGATGGCCGCGAGGCGGATGACCGAACCCATCGCGGACCCATCGGCAGCGCCCACCCGGACCGTGAGTCCCGTACGTAGTCTTTGCGCGGATGGGCGACGCACACGGCACGCTGGTCAAAGCGCTGCGCGAGCACGCGCTGGTGATCGGCGAGGTGACCCTCACCAGCGGGCGCACCGCCCAGTACTACGTCGACGCCAAACGCGCCATTCTGCTGCCCGCCGGCTTCCGCGCGCTGGGCGAGCTCGTGAGGGCGGAGGCGGAACGGGTCGGCGCCACCGCGGTCGGGGGGATGACCATGGGCGCCGATCCCGTGGCGTGTGCCGCCCTGGCCGCGGGCGCGCCGGTCAAGGCGTTCTTCGTACGCAAGGACAAGAAGCAGCATGGGCTACAGCGATGGGTCGAGGGGCCCCTGCTCGAGCCGGGCGAGCGCTGCCTCGTGGTGGAGGACGTGGTGACCACGGGCGGCTCCACGGTCCAGGCGATCGACCGTATCCGGGAGGAGGGGCTGGCGATCGCGGGCGTGACCGCCGTTCTCGACCGCCTCGCCGGCGGCGCGCAGGCCATCGAGGCCGCTGCGGACGGGGCGGCCTACCGCCCGCTCACGACGATCGACGAGATCTATCCGGAGCGGGCGGAGTAGCGAGCCACGCGTCGATCAGACGCCTGGAGATCGAGTAGGAGGGTGAGAGCGCGATGCCGCTGGTGCCGGCCGCCGCCGCCTCCACCTCGTGGCGTTCGAACCAGCGCACCTCGGACAGCTCCTCGTCGCGGGGGTGAGGATCGCCGGCCACCGCACGGGCGCTGAAGCCGATCATCAGCGAGCTCGGGAAGGGCCAGGGCTGCGAGGCCACGTAGCCGGCCTCGGCCACCTCGACCCCCGACTCCTCGAGCACCTCCCGCGCCACCGCCTCCTCGAGCGTCTCGCCGGGCTCGACGAATCCGGCGAGCACCGAGAAGCGCCCCGGCGGCCAGCGGGCCTGGCGCCCCAGAAGCAGTCGGCCGCGGGTATCGGTGACCCGCATGATCACCACCGGGTCGGTGCGCGGGAAGTGAGACGCGCCGCAGGACGGACACTCGCGCTGGTGCCCGCCGTCACGCGGCTCGGTGGGTGCGCCGCAGTTGGCGCAGAAGCGGTGCCGGCGATGCCAGGAGAGCAGGGACGCCGCGTAGGCGCCCAAGGCAGCCTCGCCCGCGGGCAGGTCGGTGGCCGCCTCGCGCAGCCCGGCCGGACGCCCGCGCTCGGGCTCGGCGCCCGACGCGTCGGCGGCGAACAGCGGCCGCGCGCCATCCAGCCCCAGGAAGACCGAGTCGCCGTTGGGTGGCCTGAGCAGCAGTCGCCCATCGTCGATCCACAGACCCTGCTCGGACAGCACGAGCGCCCGGGCCTCGGGCTGCGCTCGCCGGGCGGCGAGCCACTGCGGGTCGCGCCGCTGCACCGACGCGCGGTCGAGGCCGGCGCCGGAAAAGACCATCTGCCTCCGGCTCAGCTCCCGCCCGATGCGGTCTGGCATTCCTGTTGGGTGGACTCGAGCTGCGCCACCGCGGCCTTTGCGCCCGCCTTCGTGGTGGATGCGTCGAAGAACCGGTTCAGGGCGTCGACCGACGAGGCCGAGCAGGCCGTTGCCAGGCGCGCCTTCGCCTGCGCCTGCTTCAGCTGCGCCTCCTCTTTCTGGTCCTGTCCTTGGGCGTTGGCCACCTCGGTTTGCGCCTTTTGCAGCTGCGCGGCCTCGTCCTTGACCTTCTTCTGTAGCCCGGCGGCCGTCGCGTTCTCGCGGACGAGGCGCCGGCGGACGCGCCGGTATGCGGCCCGCTCGCGCCGTCCGAATGAGCTCAACTGCTGCTCCTCGGCAGACGCGGCCTGCTGAGACGAGGCGAGCTCCTTCTTCTGCTTGGCGATGGTGGCATTGGCGTCGTCGAGATCGGACTTGGTGGTGAAGGCCCAGATACCCAGTCCGATCGCGGCCAGCGCGCAGATCACGGCGATCACGATCCAGGCGGTGGGGCGAGCAGCGCTGCTGCTTGATGAGGCTTCCATGCTGTGGACGGTCCTTTCTGGAGGCGACAGCGCCCCGGGCTGGATTCGAACCAGCGACCTACCGCTTAGGAGGCGGTCGCTCTATCCCCTGAGCTACCGGGGCCCATGAAGCTAACGCTACTCGTCCTCGTAGAGCGATTCGCGGGCCAGCTCGGTGCCCTTGGCCCCGTATAGGCGCACCTCCACGTAGTCGCCCGTGTACGCATCGAGCGACACCAGCGTGAAGCGCTCTTCGACCAGGGTGCATTGATCGGTCGTCGTGGGCCCGAGCTCGGTCGTGGCCGCGACTCCGTTGGCCACCAGCGCCACTCCCCAGACGAGCGTCACGATCCCGCGGCGTCCCTCCGGACCGCGCCAGTGGCCGATCTCCTCGTCGGACAGGTCGAGCGTCCAATCGGGATTCTGCTCCGCGGTCTCCTCGGTGAAGTCCGCCGTCGCGTAGAAGTCGGCCGCCTGCGCACCTTCGTGCTCGCGGGTGTAGGAGACGTAGCCGAACACCTCGCCCCCCTCGGCCGGCGCCGTACCGGGAAGGTAGGTACGCCCGTTCCAGGTGCGGTCGGGAAACCACGCGATCGTCTGGGGATCGACATCCGCCTCCGCCGCATTGGCGAAGTGCTCGGCCAGCGCCTCACCCCAGCGGCCGTAGGGCAGCGGCTCCTGTGGCGGCTCGGCGGAGAACATCGGGACCTGGCGGGGAACGGGGGGCATGGCGGCGGAAGAACCTACAGGGTGGCGTCGCGCAGGCGCTCGGCGGCGTCCTCGGGCGCCAGCACGTTGAGATGCACCCCGGTGCCGATCTCGAGCCCGGCCAGCTGGGCCAGCCGCGGCATCACATCGATGCGCCAGCAGAAGCGCTCGGCGTCGCGCGGCGCCGTTCGCACCCACATGTTGAGCGGCGGAAGCCCGCGCAGCACGGCCCCCAGGCGCGCCAATGCCTCGTGCAGCATGCGGGCGCCGAGCGGCCCGTCGTCCGTGAAGCGCGGCGAGGGCCGGCGCGGGGCCACCTGCATGTGGAAGGGCACGCGGGCGCCGAACGGGCAGAGCGCCACCGCTTCGTCGTCAATGGCCACGATCCGCTCACGCCGGCGCACCTCCTCCTGGACGATGTCCTCCAGCAGATTGCGTCCCTGGGTGCGATCGGCGTACGCCGTGAAGCGCTCGCGCTCGCGGGCCACCGCGGCGGGCACGAAGGGCAGCGCGTAGAGCTGGGAGTGCGTGTGCGGAAGCGACGCGCCGGCCTCCTTGCCCTCGTTCACGATCAGGTGCAGGTAGGCCGCGCCGGAGTGCTCGCGCATGCGCTCGCGCCACACCCCCATCGCGGCTTCCACCTGCTCGGGCGGCACCTCGGCCAGCGAGTGCACCGGGTCGGGCGCGTTGATGATCACCTCGTGGGCGCCGAGTGCGGGCTGGGAGGCGAACAGGTCCGGCTCACCGCGACCGCCCGCCAGCGGATCCTGCTTCGGCTCCGGTTCGCCCGGCGAGAGCGCGGGAAAGAGGTTCGGCACCACGCGCACCCGCCAGCCGGCGCCGTTGGGAGCGCCGCCGTTGTCGCGCAGCGCATAGACCTCGGGCGGCGTCTGATCCTCGTGACCCTCGGCGAAGGGATCGCGCTCGCGGTCGATCGGCGCCCGCGGGGCAACATCGAGCCAGGCGCCCGGCCGCCGGCCGCGCTCGCCCGCCACGATCACGCGAAGGCCGGAGAGGGGATCGATGCGGAGCTCGGTCACAGCACCTTCTCCATCGCCACGTGCTCGATGCCCTCCTCGGTGAAGCGGGCGCCGCGCTCGGTGTAGCCGTGGTCGAGGTAGAGCGAGAGGGCGTGGGTCTGCGCGTGCAGGGCGATTCGGCCGGCGTCGCCGTCGAGCGCCACGCGGTCGGCTTCGTGCAGGATCGCGCGGGCCACCCCGCGGCCACGCAGCTCGGGCTCCACGACCAGCCGGCCCAGCCGCGCCACCCGCTCCTGGAAGAGCAGGCGGCAGGTGCCCACCACCCGCCCGCCGGCGACCGCGACGATGTGCACGCTCTCGTGGTCGCGACCGTCGCGGTCGGCCGCCACGGATACTCCCTGCTCCCCGCAGAAGACACGCTCACGCAAATCGAGAGCCGCCGCACGCTCGCGGTCGCTCTGGGCTCGCCGCACCTCCAGGGGGTCAGCGTGCGTACTTGTCGATGTCGTCGACGAGGTCGCTCTCCTTGAGGTAGCCGCCCTGGTGCACGTAGGCCAGCTCGCCCTTGCGATCGTAGTAGGCGGTTGTGGGGAACGCCTGCACGCCGTTGAAGGAGGCGGCCACCGTGAGGTCTGGATCCTTGAAGTGGGGGAAGGGCACCGGATACTCACCCAGGAACTCGCGAGCGTTGGCGTCGTTGTCGTCCGAGTTGACCCCCACGAACACGACCTTGCCGTCGAGCGCCTTCGCCTGCTTTCCGAAGAAGGGGAACTCGGCCCGGCATGGTCCGCACCACGAGGCCCACTTGTTCACCACGACCGGCCGGCCCTTCTGCTTGTCGACGTAGGCCTCGAAGGCATCGCGGCCGCCGTCGAGCAGACGCACGTTCTCGGAGTTGTCCGCGGGCGCCGGGGTGGATTCCTCATCCGAGCCGCAGCCGAAGAACGCCAGCGCGGAGAGGCATACGACCAACAGGCGCATAGACGAAATCTTGGCAGACCCCATTTTTGCTTTGGTGTGCTGTAATAGGGCTACGTCGGCAGTCCGCAAGGGCCCGGCGCGCCGCCCACTCGCGGGACTTGTGAGCGCGGCGGTACGACGGGCGGGCCCGCGAAACCGAGACGGCCCGTTCACCTCGGTGAAGCTCGGCCCGTCCCCTCTTTTCCAATTACTGATCGCCAACGTGGCTGAGACAACCTCTGCTCTCGCGGATGCGCCGGTTTCCGGCGACGTCCTCGCTCGCGCCGAGAAATTCGCTCGCGAGACCTTCGTGCTGCCCGGCGAAGACCAGGGGGCCGCGCTGGCCCGGGGCACCGCTCGCCGGTCAGCCCTGGACGATGCGCTGGCCGAGATGGACGCCGGCCGGGCGGAGCCGTCGGTGGACTGGCGGCGCAACTACTCGCTCCTGCTCGGCCTGGAGCGCCTGCTCTCCGAGGACGAGCCCCACCTGGCCGACGGCACGCTGCTCAACCCGCACCAGGTCGACGCCCTGTCGGGCACGCTGATCGCGCTCACCTCCGAGCTCGAGGAGAGTCTGCGCAGCGGCAACGGTCGCTTGGCCGCAGGCAACGGGCGACCCGGCGAGGTGGCCCTGGAGAGCGACGATCTCTATGAGGACGACTTCGTCCAGGCCTCGCTCCGCGAGGACGGAGAGCCGCTCGACGAAGAGCCGCTCGACGAAGAGCCGCTCGACGACGAGGAGCCGCTCGACGAGACGAGCCCGCGGACGAGGAGCCCGAGGAGGAGCGATCCGACGAGGAGCCGCTCGACTGGGACCCGGCCGAGGAGGCCGAGGAGGAGGCGGCGCTGGAGGCTCAGGGCGATGACCCGGGAGCCGACCGTCGTTTCTGGTTCGAGCACGCCACCGGGGCGGGCAAGACGGTGGCCGCGCTCGGCTTCGTCGAGGCCTCGCGCACCGGCGGCATCCTGATCCTCACGCACCGGCGCAACCTGGTGGACCAGTTCCTCGGCGAGCTGCGCACGCGCGGCTACAAGAAGCGCATCGCCCCGGCGCTGCTCAAGAACGGTGGCGGCGAGCCCCCGGCGGGCGGGCCCGTGACGGTCGAGACCTACCAGTGGTTCGTGCGCAACGCCGGCAAGGTCTCCGACGCCTACACCATCGTCATCTGCGACGAGGCCCACACCGCGCTGGGCGAGAAGACCAGCGGCGCAATCCGGCAGTGGACGGGTCCGGTGTTCATCGGGATGACCGCCACGGGCGCGCTGATCGCGCGCCACGTAACCGACCTCTTCCCGACCCAGACCTCGCGCTTCGACCTGGCCCAGGCCGCCCGCCGCGGCGTGATCGCGCCGCTGCGCTGCGTCCGCATCCCGCCCGGCGTCGGCGTGCGCTCCATCGCCAACGTTCCGCTGCGCCGCGGCGAGGTCGACCAGGACTTCGACCAGGAGGAGCTGGCTGCGCTCCTCGACCAGGCGCCCTTCAACCTGGCGGTGGCCGACCTCTACAAGACCCGCTTCAAGGACGTGCCCGGGGTCGTGTACTCGGCCGGCGTGCGGCACGCTCACAACGTCGCCAAGGCGTTCCGTGACGCGGGCATAAAGGCGAAGGCGGTCTCGGGAGAGACGCCCAAGCGCGAGCTGGCGCGAACGCTCGCGGCCTACGAGCGCGGCGAGATCGACGTGCTGGTGAACGCGCAGCTGCTGGCCGAGGGCTGGAACTCGCCTCGCGCGACCGTCTGCATGCACCTCGCTCCGACCGCCTCGAAGCGCATCTATCAGCAGCGCGTGGGCCGCGTGACCCGGCGTACGCCGGGCAAGGAGGCGGGAATCGTCGTGGACTTCGTCCACCCCGCCACGCCCAACGACGACCCCGTCGTGACGCTGCATTCGTTGCTCGACCGCGACGTCTATCGCGGTGGCGCGATCGTGGTGGGACCGGTGCGCCGCGGCCGCGGCCGGCGGCTGCGCGTGGAACGCCGCGTGGTGCCGGTCACGGCGGACGAGAGCCGCCGGGCGCAGGTCTTCGAGCGCGAGCTGTGGCGGATCGCCGTGGAGCACCTGAGCTGGGGCGAGCAGCAGGCATGGGCGATGCTGGCCGGCGCGCGCGTGGCGTCGAACAACTGGCGCCGCGCCAAGGCGATGCTCCACTTCGACTCCACCGGCGAGCTGCGCCGCGTGTTCCTGGTCACCTGCCTGCGCCGCAACCGAAATACGCAGCTGCGGGTGCGGGCGCTGGGCGAGGTGGGCGGCCTGCGCGATCCGGAGGCCTTCGACGACGCCGTGGAGATCGTGGGTGGCTGGTCGCGCGACGAGCGTCGTGAGGGCGTGAAGGTTCTGCTGCAGGCGTTGACCGAGAAGCAGATCGGCCGCCGCGATCAGGCCGCGCGCTGGCTCTGGCACCTGGCCGAGTACTCGCGCGAGGTGCACGAGGAGTACGCAGTGCAGCGCTGGCCCGAGACCAAGCGGCTACTCGGACTGCTCGTGAACTCGGCCGGAGCGGCACACGCCCGCAACGCCCGCCGGCTCGTGCAGGCGTCGCGCAAGCAGGACCGCCGCCTGTCGGCCGCCCTGCTGGCCGCCGCCCTGGCTCACACCCCCGAGGCCCAGCAGGTGCTCGACGGGGCCCGCATGCGCATGGCTCGCAAGCCGAGCGCGCTGGCCCGTGAGCTGCTGAAGAACTTCCCGAAGGGCAAGCGCCGCCGCGGTGGCCGACGGCGGCGCAAGCGGGGACGCGACGTGGAGAGCGCGGCAGTGGATGCGCGGGCTACCCAGACGGTCGAGACCCCGGGCGAGGAGCAGGACGCACCCGGTGAGGAGCAGGATGCGCCGGGAGAGCCCGGGGAGGGCAAGCCCAAGACCAAGCGCTCGCGTTCGCGGCGGCGGCGCGGCTCGTCGGCTTCGGCCCGGGCGCGAAAGGCCGCGAGCAACGAGGACGGGTCCGATTCGGGTGGGGACTCCGGCAAGCCCGAGGAGCGCGACGCGGCCTGATTCGGCCCTTTCGGGGCGCGTGGTCAGCGCAGCAGATGGACTTCGCCGGCGTCCAGGGCGACCCGGCCCGCGGAGGTGTCCACGAGCAGCGCCCCTGCCTCGTTGATTCCGGCCGCCCTGCCGCGCCCGCCGGCCCAGCGCACGTCAGCGCCGCGAAGCGCGTCGACGGTGCGCCACGCGGCCAGCACCTCGGCGGCAGGGCGTCCGAGCCAGCGATCGAGGCTGACCAGCAACCGGCCGAGCACCGCCTCGACGCCGATGTCCAGCCCTTCGCGACGAAGTGATGTGGCCATGTCTTCCAGCTCGACGGGGAACTCGGTCATCGAGACATTGATCCCGATGCCCAGCACGGCCCACCCCTCCAGCGGCCGGCCCTCCACCAGGATGCCCGCGACCTTGCGGCCCCCGATCCAGACGTCATTGGGCCACTTCACGAGTGCCCGCAGCGGCACCGCTTCGCATACCGCCACGCCCGCAGCCAGCGGCAGCACCTCGTTGAACTCGCGCAGCACTATCGAGCCCAGCACGGCTCTGCCCGGCGCCGCCACCCACTCGCGACCCTGGCGTCCGCGACCCGAGGTCTGCTGGTCCGCGGTTACCAGAGTGCCGTGAGGCGCTCCGCCACCGGCCAGCTCGCGCGCCCGCTCGTTGGTCGAGCCGGTCCTCCGGTGGTGTACCCGCGGCCGGCCGATCATTTCGGCCGTAGCCGCACCTCGGCGTCCGGCTGCAGCCCCAGCGTGCCGGCGGCGTCACCGCGGTTGATCGCCAGGGCCAGCGTCCGGTAGGCGTCCTCATAGACGATCAGCTCGCCCGGTCGCACGTCGGCGAAGGTCTGCGCGTAGGTGGCCAGGTAGCGCTCGCCCGCGGCCTCGATCTCGATGCGGCCCCCCAGCGTGAGTCCGGTGCCGGCGGTCTGCTCGTGGTCGACGTCGAGTCCGACGTTGCCGAAGCGATCGACCACAAGGGCGTGCGCAACCAGCTCGCCGTCCTCGCTGCGCGGCTCGGGCAGGTCGACCACCGCCAGGACGTCGGGGTCGAGCGGATCCCCGGCGTCGGCCAGCTCGGCACCCGCGGCCAGATGGGCGGCCACCGGCGCGAAGATGTCGCGGCCGTGGAAGGTGGCCGACACCGGCTCGAGGCGATGTGGCGAGCGGCTGATGTCCACCGCCAGCTCCACGCCGCCGCAGCCTTCCCAGGCCAGGCTCAGCAACCCGTTGTCGGGGCCGACCAGGATCCGGCCATCGGCGGTGCCGAGGGCAACGGCGCGGCGCTCGGTGCCCACCTGCGGATCCACCACCGCAACATGCACCCCCACGGGCATGTAGGGCAGTGTGTTGCGCAGCACAAGCGCGCCCCGGCGCACGGCGTAGCGGGGCAGCCCGTGAGCGATGTCGATGATCTGCGCCTCGGGATGGATGCGGCGGATCACGCCGTGGCAGACGCCGACGAAGTCGTCGTCGCGGCCGTAATCGGTGAGCAGGGTCACGATCACCGGCCCACATCCTCCACGATTGCCGCGACCAGGCCGTCGATGTCGTGGCGGGCGGCTTCGGTGTGCGGCTCGATGCCGCGCTCGCGCAGCGTCTCGCTGGTCACGGGCCCGATCGACACCACCCGCGCCCCGCCCACCTGGCCGCCCCCCTCGAGGAAGAAGCGCACGGTCGAGCTGGAGGTGAAGGTCACGTGGGTGGCGCCGGCGAGCGCCTCGAGCTGAGCAGCCCCGAGCGGCTCGGCCACGGTTTCGTAGAGCGCGACGACGTCCACCTCGGCGCCCCGCTCGCGCAGCCCGACGGGCAGCACGTCACGGGCCTCCGCCGCGCGGGCCACCAGCACCCGCCCGCCCTCCAGTGACTCATCCTCCAGAGCCTCGAGCAGGCCCTCGGCCACGAAGCGCTCGGGCACGATGTCGGCGGCGATGCCGTGCTCGAGCAGCGCGGCGGCCGTGCCCGGGCCGATCGCGGCCACCCGCACGCCCGCCAGCGAGCGGGAGTCCGAGCCGAGCAGCTCGAAGAAGATGCGTACACCGTTGGGGCTCGTGAAGCAGATGAGGGAGTAGCCGGCCGGGTCGGGCACCGAGACCGCCCGCGCCTCGATGCGGATCGCGGGCGTCTCCAGCACCTGCGCGCCCAGGGCGCTCAGCCGCGCGGCCAGCGAGCTCGCCTGCGCGCGGGCCCGAGTCACAGCCACCGTCTGCCCGTGCAGCGGCCGCCGCTCGAGCCAGGCGAGCGTGCTCTGCAGGCCGGCAACCGGCCCGACGACGGTGATCGCCGGCGGCCGGATGCTCGCGGCGCTCACGCGCTCGGCGATGTCGGCGAGCGTGCCGCCCACCTCCCGCTGACCGGGCAGCGTGCCCCGGGCCACGACCGCCACGGGCTCGGTCTCTGCCCGTCCGGCCGCGCGCAGGCGCTCGGCGATCCGCGCCAGATTCTTGACCCCCATGTAGAAGACGAGCGTGCCGGGAAAGCGAGCCAGCGCCTCCCAGTCAAGCGCCGACTCGTCCTTGGCCGGGTCCTCGTGGCCGGTGACGAAGGCTACGGCCGAAGCGCCGTCGCGGTGGGTCACGGGGATGCCCGCGTAGGCCGGTGCGGCCACGCCGGAGGTCACGCCGGGCACCACCTCGAAGGGCACGCCGGCCTCGGTCAGGGCCTCGGCCTCCTCGCCGCCGCGCCCGAACACGAATGGGTCGCCGCCCTTGAGGCGAACCACGCTCCGGCCGGCGAGTCCGAGCTCCACGAGCAGGGCGTTGATCTCCTCCTGCGCCATCGCCGCCGCCCCGGGCTCCTTGCCCACGTAGCGCAGCTCGGCGTCGGCGCGCGCCCCGGCCAACGCGTCGGCCGGGATGAGCCGGTCGTAGAGGATCGAGTCCGCGGCGGCAATCAGCTCCAGTGAACGCCGCGTCATCAGCCCGGGATCGCCCGGGCCCGCGCCGACCAGGTACACGGTGCCGGGAGTCACCCTCACAACGCTACCCGGGCTGGGAGGATGGGCAGGTGCCGGTCGATCTGGTGCACAGGATCCACGCCGCGGTCGCCGATGCGGGGCAGGCGGAGGGGCGGCTGCGGGAGTCGCTGGGGGGCGGAGCGGCCGAGCTGCGCGACGTCCGGCTCATGGCCTCAGGCATTCCCCGGCCCCAATGGAACAACGCCGACGTGAGCGGACCCGATCCCGACCTGCGCGGGGCCAGCGGCTTCTACGCGGCCCGTGGGCTGCCATGGGGTATCCGAGTGCCGGCCGGGATGCCCTGGGCGCGCGGACGACATGTGACGCGGCTGCGGCTGATGACCCTCGACGCCCGTGGTGTTCGAGCGCCACCATGCCCGGCCGAGCTGGACCTCGCGCCGGCCGGCCCGAGCGAGCTCGACACGGTCGTGGCCCTCGATGCCGCCGTGTTCGAAGAGGATCCGGAAACCGACCGTCGGTGGATCGAACCGCATATGGGCGCGGCGGGAGTCGAGACGGCGATCGCGGCGTTCGACGGCCGGCCGGTGGCCACGGCCTATGCGCTGCGCACCGACGGCAGAGCCGGCCCGGCGCTCTACCTGGGCGGCGTGGCGGTGCTGGAGCATGCGCGGCGGCGGGGGGTGGCGGCGGCCATGACGTCGTGGCTTCTACGCCGTGGCTTTGCCGACGGTGCGGCCTTCGCCCATCTGCACGCCGACAGTCGGGAGTCGGCGCGTGTCTTCACGCGGCTGGGATTCCGCGACGCGGGCGGTCTCGACGTCTATGCCGCACCCTGAACGGCCATGCTCTCGGCCTCCCTGAGGAGGTCGTTGGCGCCCGCCGCCAGCAGTCGCTCGCCCACCGTCTGCCCGACCGTTGCCGGGTCCGCACCGTCGACCTCGTCGCGGATCCAGTGCGAGCCGTCGGGCAGGCCGACGAACGCGGAGAGCGTGACGGCGCCGTCGGCGAACACGGCGTGCGCTCCGATCGGCGTATGGCAGGAGGCCTCGAGCGATGTGACGAGGGCACGCTCGGCGCTCAGCTCGGCGAGCGCGGCCTGGTCGGTGAGGTCGGCGGCCGCCCTGGCGGCGGCGCCGTCATGGCTGCGCGCCTCCAGCGCGAGGCAGCCCTGGCCGGGGGCCGGCACCAGCTCACCCATCGGGCACCCTTCGCCCCCGCGGCCGAGGCGGTCGAGGCCGGCCTGGGCCAGCACGATGGCGTCGAAGGCGCCTTCGGCGAGCCGGCGCAGCCGGCTGTCCACATTGCCGCGCAGCTCGCGGATCTCCAGATCGGGCCTCAGCGCCAGCAGCTGAGCGCGGCGTCGCACGCTCGCAGTTCCCACTACGGCGCCCTCGGGCAGCGCCTCCAGCGAGTCGGCGCCACAAAGGGCATCGCGTGGATCGGCCCGCGGTGGCACGCCCACGATGGCCAGTCCCTCCGGCAGCTCACCGGGCACATCCTTGGCCGAGTGCACCGCGAGGTCGACCCGGGCCGCCAGGAGCGCCTCGTCGATCTCCTTCACGAAGCGAGCCTTGTCGCCTCCCTCGGTGGGCGGGGCGTGCGGGCCACGGGCGGACGCGCGGTCGCCCGAGGTCGTGATCGTGACGAGCTCGACGTCGTCTCCCAGACGCTCGGCCACCAGGCGGGCCTGCGCCAGCGCGAGAGCGCTGCCGCGGCTTCCCAGCCGGATCACGCCAGATGGCGGCGGCGGGCGTCGAGGCGTGTGACCTCCGCCGAGGGTGCCTCGTCGCCGGGCGCGAGAGCCGCCTCCAGACCGAACAACTCGCGCAGCGTATGGACGTGCCGATAGGAGGAGCGGTCTCCGGCGGCGTCCTTGAGTCGCAGCGTCGGCTCGTGGAGCAACCGTGAGACCACGGCGCGGGCCATGACCTCGAGGCGCTCGTGATCGGCCTCCGAGAGGGATTCCCAGCGCGTCTCGTTCTCGCGCAGCACCTGCTCCACGACCTCGTCGCCCCGGCGCCGCAGCGCCGAGATCGTGGGCACCACGTCAAGTGAATCGAGCCAGCGCTCGAAGCGCGCGACCTCCTCCTGCACGAGGGCGAAGGCCTCGGTGGCCTCCGACGCGCGTTCGTCGAGATTGCGGGCCACCGCTCGCTGCAGGTCGTCCATGTCGTACAGGGCGATGCCCGGGCAGTCGCGCACGCTCGGCTCGATGTCGCGCGGCACGGCGAGGTCGATCAGCACGAGCGGCCGGCCCATGCGCGAGGCGGCCACGAACTCCAGCTCCTCGCGACCGAGGATCTGGTGCGGGGCGCCGGTGGAGCTGACCACGATGTCGGCGTGCTCGAGCTCACCGGGAAGGTCGTCGAACGCGATGGCCCGGCCGCCGAAGCGCTGCGCCAGCCCTAGCGCGCGGTCGTAGCGGCGGTTCGCGACGAAGAAGGCTTCCACCCCACGGTCGCGCAGGGCCCGTGCGGTCAGCTCGGCGTTCTCGCCCGCACCGATCACGAGCACCCGTCGCTCCGCGAGCGTGCCCAGGAACTCGGCCGCCAGCTGCACGGCCACGGTCGACACCGAGACGTTCGAGCGCGCTATCCCGGTTTCCGTACGAACGCGCTTGCCCGCGGCCAGCGCGTCGCGAAACAGGCGATTGGACACCGGGCCGCTCACGCCCTCGACGAGAGCGACCTCGTAGGCGCGCTTGACCTGACCCTGGATCTCGGCCTCGCCCACGATCATCGAGTCGAGGCCGCCGGTCACTGCGAACAGATGCTCCACGGTCTCGCGTCCGCGCAGCGAGTAGAGCGAGCCCAGCAGCTCGGTGGGCCTCAGGCCGGCCTGGCGGGAGAGAATGGCCAGCGCGGCGTTCTCGGCATCCACGGCATCCTCGGTCACCAGATAGAGCTCGGTGCGGTTGCAGGTGAACAGCGCCACCGCCTCGTGGACCGACTCGTGGTCGGTCAGCTCGGCGAGCACTCGCGCGGCCCGTCCGGTGGGTAGCGCCAGTTTCTCGCGCAGCGGCAGAGGCGCGGTCTTGTGGTTGGCGCCCAGCGCCAGCAGCTCGCCGGTCACCCGTTCGTCCTCATCACGCCGCTACGCGGGAGTCGAGCTTGCGCTTGAGCCTCTTGAGCTGCATCGACGCGTGCTTGGCCGTCAGCTCGAGCTTCCACAGGGTCACGAACAGGAGCGTCATCGCCGTGAGCGCCACCAGGAACGTGAGGCGCATGTCGCCGGGCAGGCTGCCGCCGGTCTGGGAGAGCACGCGTGGATGGGTGTAGGCCTCGGCGAGACGAACGGCCACGAAGTTCAGCGGAACGAACGCGCCCGCGGCGATCGCGAACACCGACGAGTAGCGCGCCTGGCGCTCGGGGTCCTCGATCGAGAAGCGCAGCGGGTAGTAGACGCAATAGAGCAGGAAGACCACGAGGAACGAGACCAGCACCGGCTCGTCCCACACCCACCAATGCCCCCAGGACGCCTTGGCCCAAATCGCCCCTGTGATCAAGACCCCCACGCCGAGGATGATCGACATGTGGATGGCCACGTACGAGCGCAGGTCCCAGGACCGGTCGCCCGAGCGAAGGTGCTTGATGGCCATGATGCCGCCGGCCACGAATCCGCCGAGCGCCACGATGGCCATGGGCACATGTACGTAGAAGATCTTCTGTACGAAGCCCTGATCGGCGTCCAGCGGGGCGTAGAAGAAGATGAGCGCGGTGGCCGTGGTGATCGCCACCACGGTCGCCATCGCCAGGGGTACCAGACCCTTCGAGTACATCAGTCCTCGAGCAGGAAGTCGAAAACCGCTACGGAGAGAAGCACGAAGACCACATCGTAAAGGCTGAGCAGCCCCAGCCAGCGGCCAAGATCCTCCGCCACCGCATCCTGGCGCAGAAGAGGTTCGGTGGCCTGGGCGCAGGAGATCAGCACCGGCACCAGCAGTGGCAGCAGCAGCAGCGGCACGATCAGCTCGTGGGCGCGCGTCTCGGCGGCCAGCGCGGCCACGAGCGCGCCCACCGCGGCGATCCCGAGATTCCCGAGCAGGAGGATCGCGAGCAGCTCGGGCAGGGCTCCGCCCAGGCCGGGACCCAGCAGCAACAGGCCGAAGGCCGGCACCGCGACGATCTCCACGGCCAGCAGCATCAGGAACAGCCCGGCGGCCTTGGCCAGCCACAGGGCCGTGCGGTCCACCGGAGCCAGCAGGAGCCCGACTATCCCCCCCTGCTCGCGCTCGGCGCCGAACAGCCGCGACACGCCTATCACCGAGGCCAGCAGCAGGGTCACCCACAGCACGCCGGAGGCCAGAGCGCCGTCGAGCGAGTCGCGGTCCAGACCGAAGTGAAAGAGCACGTAGACGGTGACCGTGAACAGCGTCATCGCCGGCACTGACTCCTTCGTGCGCCATTCGAGCAGCAGGTCCTTGCGCAGGATCGCGCGTGCCGTGCCGATCACGCGTACAGCTCTTCGCCCGCGGGCGCCGGTTGCCCTTGCTTGAGCCGCAGCACCAGATCCGCCTCGGCGAGGGCGCCGCGCACGTCGTGGCTCACGAGCACGCGCGTGCGGCCCGAGGCACGACCGATCAGCGGCTCGAGCTGCTCGGCCCCGGCCGGGTCCAGGTTGGCGCGCGGCTCGTCGAGCAGCAGTAGATCGGGCTCATGCAGCACGGCCCGGGCGACCGCCACCCGCTGCACCATCCCGCGCGAGAGCTCGCGAACCGGGTCCTCGGCGCGGCGCTGCATGCCCACGGCGTCGAGCACTACGTCCACCCGGCCGCGGTCGACTCCGTGCAGGCGGGCGTGGTAGCGCAGGTTCTCGCGGGCGCTCAGCTCGCGATAGAGCAGAGGCTCGTGTCCGAGGTAGCCCACGCGGCCGGGCAGCTTCCAGCGCTGGCCGGGCAGCTCGGCATCGAGCACGACGGCGCGCCCGCCGTGGGGGCGCAGCAGGCCGGCCAGCACCTGGAGCAGCGTTGTCTTGCCGGCGCCGTTTCCGCCCAGCACCGCCAGCGTCTGGCCCGGCTCCACGCGCACGGAGACGCCGGTGAGCGCAACGCGCTCGCCGTACCGCCGCTCGAGGCCGTCGAGCTCGATCGCCGCCACGGTTGGGAAGCCTATGCGCGAGCACCCGGCTCGGCCGGGTGCGCTGCGAGGCATATCCTGCGGTTGGTGGCCAGGCTGGTGGGAATCAACCACGTGGTGTTGGAGGTCGGCGAGCTCGCCGAGGGCCTCGACTTCTACGGTCGCATCTTCGAGTTCGAGCTGCGCGGGCGCGTGCGGGGCATGGCCTTTCTCGACATGGGTGACCAATTTCTCGTGCTCGCCGAGGGCCGGGAGCAGGCTCGGGACGAGAAGCGCCACTTCGGGCTCGTGGTCGACGACCGTGTCGAGGTGCGCCGTCGCCTGGAGGCCGAGGGAGCGGAGATCCTGCCCGGCCGGGGGCTCGACTTCCGCGACCCGTGGGGCAACCACGTGCAGGTGGTCGAGTACGGCGACGTGCAGTTCTCGAAGACGCCTGGCGTACTGCGCGGAATGGGACTCGCCGAGCTGGAGAAGTCCGAGGCCGCGCTGGCCGAGCTGCGCGAAAAGGGCCTTCTCTAGGGAATGAAGATTGTGAAGCTCACGGAGTTCGCGAAGCTGCTCGTGCTCTAGCGGGCTTGTGGGAGTCGGTCCGAGACCTGTGGGTTCGCCGTTGGCGAGCCGCCCGGCGCTGCGCGAGCCGCCGCGTGCCGGGGCCGGCGTCTGTACGACAGCGACCAGGGTCGGGGGCCTGCCGGTGGCGCGCCGTCACTGTTGTCGCGACGGTGTAGCACAAGCCTGTCGGGCGGACGAATCCGGGTCGCCGTGTTGGTCACCGTCCTTGCCCCGACCGTCTGTGGGACGGTCAATCCAGGACGGTGACCTCGAAACCGCGTTACGGCAACGTGACAAAGCCGACACACGGCCCCGCCCACCCTTGGTTGCTGCCGTTAGAAGATGCAGGGCCCGGCACGCGGCGGCCCGCGCAGCGCCGGGGCGGGTGAACGACCAACCCATCACACCCCTAGGCGCGTTCCAGCAGCCCGGCGGCGTGCTCGAGCGTCGGCTCCACCACCGGCCACGACTGCCCGATCGCCTTGGGGTTGCCGGGGAAATTGATGATGAGCGTCCGGCCGCGGACTCCCGACACGCCTCGGGTGAGAATGCCCAGCGGCGTGTGCTCACGCGAGTCGGTGCGGATCGTCTCCGCGTAGCCCGGCGCATCGCGCTCGATCACATCGCCCGTGGCCTCCGGAGTCACGTCGTCGGAGGTGAGGCCGGTGCCACCGGTGGTGAAGATGAACCGCACCCCCTCCTCGTCGGCCAACCGGCGCAGCAGTGCGGCGATGGCTTCGCGGTCGTCGGACACGGTCTCGCGGTTGACCTCGAGGCCCGCTGCTTCGCAAAGCTCCACCAGCCGCGGGCCCGACACATCCTCGCCCTCGCCTCGGGCGAGTGTGGTCGAAACCGTGACCACCGCCGCCCTCACGGATCGCGACGCCAATCGTGGCGCCCGCCCGACTTCTCGAGCAGCGCCACCTCGGTGACCTCCACACCGCGCTCGATCCCCTTGACCATGTCGTAGACGGTCAGCGCCGCCACCGCGGCCGCGGTCATCGCCTCCATCTCCACGCCGGTCTCCGCGCGAGTACGCGCCTCGGCGGTCAGCACGACCTCGCGGTCGGCGATCTCGGCCGACACGTCAACGAAGGTCAGGGGCAGCGGGTGGCACAGGGGAATCAGCTCCGAGGTCCGCTTGGCCGCCTGGATGCCGGCGATGCGGGCCGTGCCCACCACGTCCCCCTTCGGCGCGTCGCCGCGCCGCAGCGCCTCGATCGTCTCGGGCGCCATGCGCACCACGGCCCGCGCCACCGCTCGCCGCTCGCTGGCCTCCTTGTGTCCCACATCGACCATCCGGGCGTGGCCGGCATCGTCGAGGTGAGTGAGGCGCTCAGGCGGGCTGATGAGTTACCTGGGCCGCGGAGATCAAGTCGCGCACGGCCGGCTCGTCGCCGCCGCGAAGCAGCTCGACCGGGTCGGGCTCGCCGTTGACGATCGACTCGAAGAAGGCCTTACGGTCTTGGTAGGTGGGCAGCGTCCCCTTGGCCCAGCCGCGCACCTCGTTGAGCAGGATCGCCAGCCGTGCGTAGGGCTCGCCGTACTCCTCTGCGATCTCGTTGCGGATGCGCTTGGCCAGCGCGGGCGACGCTCCGGCGGTGGAGATGGCGATGGCGAGCGGGCCAGTGCGGATGATCGCGGGCAGGATGAAGTTGCACAGGGGCGGCACGTCGACGATGTTCACGAGCATCGCGCGGCGCTCGGCATCCTCGTAGATCGCGATGTTCACGTCGGTGTCGTCCGTCGAAGCGATGACCATGAACACGCCCTCGAGGTCGGCGGGTCCGGCGTATTCGCGCCGCTCCCAGCGGATCGAGCCCTCGCGGGCGAGCTCCTGGAGCGCCTCGATCGCGTCGGGAGCAATCAGCGTGACCTCGCCGTCACAGGCCAGCAGGCCCTCCACCTTCTCGAGCCCCACATCGCCGCCGCCGACCACCAGGCAGCGGCGGCCCGAGAGCTTGAGGCATGCGATGTAGAAGGGGGTGTCGAGCATCCCCTGCACGCACGACTGGTCGCAGATTCCCTTGCGGAACTGGCAGACGCACTCCTTGCCGGCGTAGGCCTGGGCGGGCACCCATCAAATTCTAGGCGCCGTCGAGCCCCAGCTTGTGCGCCACCGCGCCCGCCTCGCCGCGGGAGGTCACCTCGAGCTTGGCCAGGATGCGAGAAACGTGCACGCTCGCGGTCTTCTCGCTCATGAACAGCGCTTGGCCGATCTGGCGATTGGTGCGCCCGGCGGCCACCAGTTCGAGCACCTCCCGCTCGCGCGGGGTCAGGCCGAAGGGGTCCGAGCCGCCCGCCGCGGGCTCGGATTCGCCGACCAGGTCGATGCGGGCGCGCCGGGCGAGCCCTTCGCAGGCTTCCCGCAGCGGCTCGGCACCGCAGTCGCCGGCAATCTCATGAGCCGAGAGCAGGGGCGCCGCCGCTTCGTCTCGGTCGCCGCCCGACTCGATGATGGCCTCTGCCTCACGCATGCTCGAGTAGGCCGCCGCGATGCGGTTGCCGATCCGTTCGTTGGCCTCCGTCGCCGCGCGCCACAACTCGGGTCGGGCCCGCCCTTCGAGGCGCGATTCCTCCGCCGCCACGACGTCGAGGTCGGCCAGCACCTGGGGCGGCGCGCTTCCATGCGCAGCGGCCGTGGCAGCCGCGTCGCGCAAACCGTCCGCCATCTCCTCTCCCGAGCGCCGAGCAGCCTGCTCGGCTTCCTCGTCGCGGCCTGCGCGTGCCCGCTGTGCGGCAGCGGCTTCGGCTCGCAAAGTCGTCATGTAGAGCTCGCGCACGTAGAAGGCGTACTCCTCGCCGGGCTCCATGAGCCGACGGGCCTCGGCGGTGCAGCGGCGGACCTGGTCGATGCTCCCGTCGAGTTCCGCCTGCTCGGCCAAGCGGGCGTACAGCGGGGCGATCCACATCGAGGTTGTTGCCTGCCGCAGCAACCGCTTGGCCTCGACCAGGTGGGGACGCACCTCGTCTGCGCGACCGAGCACGTGGAGCACGCTGGCGCGAACGTAATGGGCCAGGCCGGCGGAGATGCCGCCTGGGCCATAGTCGAGGGCACGCCTCGTGAGGTCGTCCGCCTCGGCCAGGCGTCCGAGCCGGATACATCGGTTGGCGGCCTCGGCGAGCAGGAATGAAGCGAATCCGCGGCCCATGCCGTCCTCTCGCGCTCGACGCGCTCCGTGGAGGGCCATCTCGATCGCCTCCTCGACCCGCCCGGCCTGGTCGAGCACATCGGAGAGGTTGACGTAGCCGCGGTGCATGTGACCTTCGTCGCCCAGTTCTTCCTCGATCGCGAGCGAGTCCCGCAGCAGCTCGATGCCCTCGTCGCGCGCGCCGAGCCCGGCGAGGTCGACGCCGAGGGTGTTGAGCGCGTGCGCCTCGGCCGAGCGGTCAGCCACGGTGCGGGCGATATCGATCGCCTCGCGTGCGAAGCCGGCCGACTCGCGCAGCCGTCCGTTCAGCATCAGTGCCTGGGCCTGGGAGCCCAGGACCAGGGCCCGAGCGGCGCTGGCCGGCTCGGCGGGCATCAGCTCGACCGCCCGCGCGTATGCGTCGGCGGCGTCGCGGTCGCGGCCGCTCGTCCACAGGTAGCGGCCGAGTCGTTCGTGGAGCAGCGCCGCCGCAACCGGATCCAGATCCGGATCGAGAAGCCCGGCCGCGCGGCGGGCCAGCGCCACCGCGCGCTCGTCGTCGCCGGCGAGATAGAAGTCCTCCGCTGCACGTTGCACAAGGTCGATCAGCCCGCTGCTCGCGACCCGCTCCGGGTCGTCCACCCGATCCCAGAGCTCGAGCGCATTCTCGAGATGCCGCGCTGCCTCGGCAGGAGCGTGCATCGCCTCGGCCTTCTCGGCTGCCGCCACCGAGGCACGCAGGGCGTGCGGCAGCTCGTGCGCCTGGCTCCAGTGCCAGGCCAGCTCGGCCTCGGCTCCGACGCTGTCGGAGGCCAGCGAGGGCGTTCCCTCGAGCGCCTCCGCGAGGCGGACGTGCAGCGAGCCGCGTTCTCCGGGGAGCAGATCTTCGTAAACCGCCTCGCGCATGAGCGCATGCCTGAAGGCGTAGCTCTGGCCGTCGGGCTTCTGGATCAGCACATGGTTGGTCACGGCTTCACGAAGCCCCTCGATCAGCACGGGCTCGGATGCCGGCGAGACGTCCGCGAGCAACCCATGGGTGACAGCGCGACCGGAAGCGGCGACCGCGCGCAGCATCTCCTGCGTCTCCGGACGCAACGACTCGACGCGCACCATGAGGGCGTCCCGCAGCGAGCCGGGCATGACGCTGTGGCCACCCTCCTCGACGGCGGCGAGCAGCTCTTCGACGAAGAAGGCGTTGCCCTCGGTGCGCTCGAACAGCTCCTCAGTCACTTCCGGGTCAGGGCTGTGCCCGAGTATCCCGGTGAGCTGGGCCGTCAACTCGAGGCGCGAGAAGGGCGCGAGCTCGATGCGGGCGACGGAATCGAGGCGTTCGAGCTCGGCCAGGAAGCCGCGCAGCGGGTGGCGGCGGTGGAGCTCGTCCGACCGGTAGGTCGCGACGACGACCAGGCATTCGTTGTGGGTGGCGCGGCTGAGGAAAGCGAGGAAATCGCGAGTGGAGCGGTCGGCCCAGTGCAGGTCCTCGATGATCAACACCAGGGGATGCTCCTGTCCGAGTTGCCCGAACAGTCGCACCAGGAGCTCGAACAGGCGGGCCTGTGCGAATTCCTCGTCGCCGCGCGGCTCCTCTCCACCGGCCGCATCCGGGAGGAGCCGGCCGAGCTCGCCTCTGGAGGGTCCGGCGAGCTCGGCCAGCTTGTCGGGGCCGATCTCACGGCTCAGGTCGCGCAGGGCGGCGACGATGGGGGCGTAGGGCAGCTCGCCGTCGCCCAGCTCGATGCAGTCGCCGCACAGCACCCGGGCCCCGGCGGCCGTCGTGCGGCTGGCGAACTCAGCCACGAGGCGGCTCTTGCCTACGCCCGACTCCCCCGACACCAGGAGCAGGGAGGGCTTCCCCGCGGCCGCGCCGGCCAGCGACTCGTCGAAGGCGGCCAGCTGCTCGGCGCGGCCGACGAAGGTCGGGCTCGAAACTCGCCGCACGCGCCCATTATCGCTGGCTTCAACCGAAGGCACGGCGCAGGCGGCGAGCTCCTCCGAGACCCGGGCGGCGCAGCGCGCGGCGCTGGCGCCTCGGAACCCGGCGACCCTTCTCGGCGCGCGAGTGCAGGTCGTTGATGTGCTCGGCGGCGACTGCGTATGTGAGGTATCCGGTCATGAACCCGAAAGTACGGCTAAGGCGCACCGCAGACATCGGCAATCCGCCTCTTATGACCCCTTACCTGGGGGGCCTTAGGCCCTCAGCGCCGGAAGACGCCGCGCAGCGTGCCCATGCCCACCCGCATCAGCGGCAGCAGCCCGCGGCGCAGCGCGGCGGGCTTGTCCGAGTCGCGGCCGTAGAGCAGCCGCGCGGCGGCGCTCATGGCCGTCGAGAGCGACTCGCCGTAGGGGTGCCACCAGAAATCGCGTACTCGCGAGGGCTCCCAGGCCAGCAACTTGATGTTCACGCACTCCCACAGGCCGAACTTCGAGTGTGAGCGCCCCAGCCCCGACTGCTTGACCCCGCCCCACGAGCACGAGCAGGCGCCGTGGCTGAACATGTGGTCGTTGATCCAGACCATCCCGGACTGGAGGCGCGCGGCGATCCGTTCGCCCTTGGCCCGGTCGCGCGTCCACACCGACGCGCCCAGCCCGAACTCGGAATCGTTGGCCAGCGCGATCGCCTCGTCCTCGGAGCCGACGGTCACGATCGGCACGACCGGACCGAAGATCTCCTCGCGCATGATGCGCATCTCCTGGGTCACACCGGTTAGCACGGCCGGGCGGAAGTAGGGACGTTCGGCTCCGCCGCAATGCAGGGTGGCGCCGCTCGCCACGGCGTCGTCAACGAGCTCCTCGACAAGCGCGAGCTGCTCGGGGGAGACCATCGGCCCGATCTCGGTCCGCGGGTCGAGCGGGTCGCCCACGCGCAGCCGCGTGGCCCCGTCCACTACGCCCGCGACGAAGCCCTCGGCCAACTCTTCCACCACATACACGCGCTCGATGCCCGAACAGGTCTGCCCGGCGTTTGCGAAGCCTCCCCACAGGCAGCCGGAAACGGCGTTGGGCAGGTTGGCGTCGGCGCAGACGATCATCGGGTCCTTGCCGCCGAGCTCGAGCACCGAGCCCTTCATGCGCCGCGCGCACTCCTCGCCGACCTGGCGCCCGACCTCCACCGATCCGGTGAAGAAGATCTTCGCCGCGCTCGACTCGACCAGCGCCTGACCGACCGCCCCGCCGCCGTGGACCGCGCGAACCAGGCCCTCGGGCACGCCGGCTCGCTCGAACACCGCCTGGATGCGCTGGCCGATGAGCGGGGTGAGCGAGGCGGGCTTGAGCACGACCCCGTTGCCGGCCAGCAGCGCGATCGCCACCTCCCCAAAGGGGATGGACCAGGGGTAGTTCCACGGCGCTATCACGCCCACCACACCGAGCGGCTCGAAGGTGAAGCGGGCCCGCTTCTGCTTCATGAACACGGGCAGCGGAATGGGCTCGTTCTCCAGGAAGCCCGGTCCCGATTCGGCGAGCCAGCGCAGCGAGTCGATCGTGGGCAGGAGCTCCATTACGTAGCACTCGCTGAGCGGCTTGCCCTGCTCGCGTGCGAGCAGGCGGGCCAGGTCGTCCAGCTCGTCGATAAGGGCCTGCGCCGCGCGGCGCATGTAACGGGCGCGATCGCTCAGCGGTAGCTGGGCCCAGAAGGGCTGGACGCCGGCCACGTCGTCGACCACCGACTGAACCGACTGCGGGTCGACGGTGGCCACCGCCCCGATTCGCTGCCCGTCGAGCGGGCTGAAGGACTCGAGCTCGGTCACGGCTGCACCCTAAAGGAGCCCCCGCCCCGTCCGATTAGGGGAGTCACCAGACCTCGAGGAAGTCCATGATCCGCAAGCCCCGCCCAATCTCTTTTGTCGCCACGGCCGTTTGTGCGCTCGCCCTCGTCGTGGGTGTGGCGGGCTGCGGCGGCGACGACTCGAATCAGTTCCGCGAGGACTACAACGCGGCCGTCGAGAATCTCACCGAGATCAATAGCGAGATCGGCTCCGCTACGGCGGGCGGCGCGGGCCAGTCGAATGCCGCGATCGCCAAGGAGCTCGACGAGATCGCCGACGCCGCCGACACGGCTCGCGGCGAGATCGCCGACCTGGACCCGCCCGAGGACGCCAAGCAGGAGTTCGACAAGCTGCTGGCGGCGCTGGACACCGGGGTGGACGACCTGCGCTCGATGGCGACGGCGGCAAAGTCCGGTGACTCCGCGAAGGCTCAGACAGCCGCGCAGGAGCTCGTCAAGAGCGGCCAGCAGATCACCGCGGCCGAGAACGCGCTGAAGACCGCCGTCGACGGGTAGTCAACCGGGCAGGGTCAGGCTCGCCCGCGCGACTTGCGGATTCGCTCGAAGCGCTCGCGCAGCTCGCGCTCCTCCCCGTGCTCGCTGAGCTCGAGGAAACGCTCGCCGATCGCCTCGTCGGGCATCAGCTCCTGCTCGGAGACGCCCTCGCGGTGGTCGTGCGGCGAGTCGTAGCCCTTGCCCCGGCCCAGCTTCTTCGCGCCCGGATACCCGGCGCTCTGCAGTGCGGCCGGCGGTCTGGGCATCCCGCGCTCGCGCACCCAGTCGCGCGCGCGGCCGAGCGCCCTGTATGAGGCCTTCGACTTCGGCGCGAGCGACAAGTACACGGCGGCCTGGGCGAGGTTGAGAGCGCACTCGGGCATACCGACGTGCTCCACCGCATGCGCGGCGTTGACCGCCACGTCGAGGGCACGCGGATCGGCGTTGCCGATGTCCTCGCTGGCCAACACGACCATGCGCCGGGCGATGAAGCGCGGGTCCTCGCCACCCTCGATCATCGCCGCCAGGTAGAGCAGCGAGGCGTCTGGATCCGAGCCGCGGGTGGACTTGATCCAGGCCGAGATCAGGTCGTAATGCTTGTCGCCCTGCTTGTCGTAGAGGATCGCGCTGCGCTGCAGGGCGTCCTCCGCCACGCGCAGCGTGACCGTGCCTGCCTCGCCGACGGTCTCAGCGGCCAGGTCCAGCGCGGACAGCGCGCTGCGCGCGTCGCCCGCCGCGCGTACGGCGAGGAACTCGAGCGCGTCGTCCTTGACCTCCGGCGCGTTCGGGATGCCGCGCTCGTCGCCGAGAGCGCGCCGCATCAGGGCCAGCACATGCTCGTCCTCCAGGGCGCGCAGCTCGTAGACGCGACAGCGCGACAGCAGCGCCGAGTTGACCTCGAAGTAGGGGTTCTCCGTGGTCGCGCCGACCAGCGCCACGAGCCCTTCCTCCACCGCGGGCAGGAGCGTGTCCTGCTGAGCCTTGTTGAAACGATGAATCTCGTCGAGGAAGAAGATCGTCGGCTCGTTGGCCGTCTGGCGACGGTGCTCCGCTCGGGCGAGCACCTCACGCACCTCGGCGCGGCCGGCGTTGACCGCGGAGGCCTCCTCGAAGGCGGCCCGCGCGTTCACGGCCAGCAGCCGGGCCAGCGTCGTCTTGCCGGTGCCGGGCGGCCCGTAGAGGATCATCGAGTGCGGGCGCCCTTCCTCGATCGCGGTGCGCAGCGCCGAGCCCCGGCCGAGCAGGTGTTCCTGGCCCACGAACTCGCCGAGCGAAGCCGGGCGCATGCGGGCGGCCAGCGGCAGGTCGCCGGCGGGCACCGGAGTCTGCCCGCTCGGAGAATCCCCTAGATCGAAGAGCCGCTCGATGCGGGGATTCTGGCAAGGAAGCCCGTCAGCGCCTCGGCGCACGCCCGCGGGGCGTCCTCCCAGACGAAATGCCCGCCCCCCTCGATCACCGCCAGCTCGGTGTCGGGCAGCTCGCGCTCGAAGCGATGGGCGCCGGCCAGCGGGGCAAAGGCGTCGGTTTCCCCCCACACGAGCAGCACGGGCACCTCGAGCGAGGCCAGGTGGTACTGCTCGAGTTGCTCGAAGTCGCCCGAGCGGTATAGCTCGAGCTGCCCGCGGCGTCGCGTTTGGTCGGCGTACGCCTTCCAGTACTCGTCGACGGCGTCCTCGGCCATCGAAGGGCTGACCGATCGCAGCAGGCCGCCGAGGCCGTCCCGGTCGAGAGCGTCCACCACCTGCTCACCGGTTTCCGGTGCGCGCAGCGCCTCGGCCATCCCGCTCCACTTGCCGTCGGGGAAGAATCCGGTGGAGCTGATGACCAGGGCGGCCACCGCGGCGGGCTGCTCGCAAGCCCAGCGCAGGCCAATCAGGCCGCCCCAGTCGTGCACCACGAGTGCGCAGCGCTCGATGCCCAGCTCGCGCCGAAAGCGCTCGATCGACTCCACGTGGCGCTCCCACGTGCCCGGGGGATCGGGCTCGGAGTCGCCGAAGCCGGCCAGATCGGGCGCGATCGCATGCCAGCCGGCTTGGTCGAGCGCGGCGAGCGCATCGCGCCACATGTACGACGACTCGGGATAGCCGTGTACGAGCAGCGCGACCGGGCCGTCCGGGGGGCCGCTCTCGCGGTAGGCGAGTCCGCCGGAGGTCTTCACCGGCGCAAGGATGGCGTGTGGTGCGCGAGGGCGTCGCCGTCGACCAGGCGCGCGAACAGGCGCTCGAGGGCCGGCCGCAGGACCGCCTCCTCGAAGTCGGGATGGGGTGTTGTGAGCTGGCCGAGCACGAGGCCGGTGAGAGTGGCCACCACCAGGGGGGCATCGGCGGCCGGATGGGGAGAGCCGGCGGCGCGCAGGCCCAGCTCGGCCAGTCGCAGGTAGGCGGCGTGCCAGCGCGCGACCTCTTCGCGCAGCCACGGCCGCCGCGATCCCTCCAGCACCAGCTCGATGAGGGCCACGTGGCGAACCGGATCCTCCGCCAGGTCGGCGGCCAGGGTTGCGGCAACGGCGCCGGCCCATTCGGTCGCGTCGAGCTCACGCGGAGCCAGGTCGAGCACGAGTCTCTCCAGGCGCTCGGTCTCCTCGCGCGCCACCAGGCGCAGGGCCTCCTGGAGCAGCTGCTCCTTGGACTCGAACCAGTAGGTGGTGGCGGCCAGCGGCAGCTGCGCGCGTGCGGCAACGGCGCGGTGAGTCACGGAGTCGGGTCCGCGCTCGCCGATCAGCTCAAGTGTCGCGCGCAGGAGGGGCTCGCGCCGAGCCGCACCTTTCGGTACATTCGTACCGCTCATGAGAACAAATGTACCGATGCGGACGGCGGCCGACCAGATCAGCTATGCGGACCTCTACGCGCGTTGGGAGCAGAGCAACTGGCGCGCCACGGAGATCGACTTCTCCGAGGACGCCCGCCAGTGGCGCGAGGTGTTCACCGATTTCGAGCGCGAGGCGGCGCTCTGGAACTACGCGCTCTTCTTCTGGGGCGAGGACGCCGTGACCGACGGCCTCTCGCCCTACATCGATGCCGCCCCGCGCGAGGAGCAGAAGTACTTCCTGGCCACCCAGCAGGTCGACGAGGCTCGCCACGCCGTGTTCTTCAGCCGGTTCATGCACGAGGTCGCCGGCGTCGGCGGCAGCACCACGGGCTCACGGCTCGCGGCGATCGAGCCGCAGCTCACCTGGGGCTTTCGCAAGGTCTTCGACCGGCTCGAAACGACGTGCGGGGAGCTGCGCCGAAGGCCGACCCTGCCCAACCTCGCTGCCGCGGTCACGCTCTACCACATGGTCATCGAGGCCACGCTGGCCCAGCCCGGCCAGCACTTCATCGCCGCCTATCTCGAGCGGCGTGACCTGATGCCCGGCTTTCGGAGCGGCATGGAGAAGGTCGCCCAGGACGAGCAGCGCCACATCGGCTTCGGCGTCAAGCTGCTCGCCGACCTGTGCCGAGAGGACCCGGACTGCAGGCATGCGGTGGCCGACATGCTGCGCGAGGTGATCCCCTTCACCGCCGCCGTGCTGGTGCCGCCCGGCTGGGACCGTCGCTACACCGAGATCTTCGGCTTCACCCTCGAGGAGATCGGCGAGGAGGGCGCGGCCTCGCTGGAGACCAAGCTGCGAAGCGCCGGCATCCCGATGGAGGATCTTCCCGGCCCGCCGGTGTTGTCGCCCGATCTCGAGCCGCGCGGGCGGGCCGAGCTGGGCCAGAAGCTCGTGTACGGCGGCATCCTGGGAGAGAAGACGGGGCCGCCGCGCCGCGATCCCGTAACGATGGCCGCCGTGTTCCAGATGATCCGCGGCAGCCTCGACGAGCGCCAGGCGCCCGGCGAGCCGGGCACGATCCAGTGGGAGTTCATCGACGCCGACCCCTGGCACCTCGTGGTGGCCAACGGCTCGACGCACGCGGCGCCCGGCCTTGCCGAGCGGCCGCGGGTCACGATCGAGTGCCGCTACGAGGACTGGACCGACCTGCTCGGCGGCCGCGTGAACGGCCTGAAGCTGGCGGCCACCCGGCGCCTGCGCCCGCGCGGCGACCTGCGCTGGCTGTGGAGCGCGCGCCGGATGTTCCCCGGTTAGAGCATTGGTTCCAAACCCCCGCACCCGCGGGGGCACGCGGATTCGGAATCAACAATCGAGGGCTGATGCGTTGTCGTTTGTGGATCCGCCCGGCGCTGCGCGAGCTGCCGTGTGGCGGGCGACATGCGTCTTCTAACGGCAGCGACCAAGGGTGGACGCGGCCGTGTTGTCGGCTTTGTCGCGTTGCTGTAACGCGGTTTCGCGTCACTGTCCTGACTTCACCGTCTCCTGGACGGTCAAGTCAGGACGGCACCCAACGCGGCGGCCGGATTCGTCTCCCCGACGGGCTTGTGTTACAGCCCCGCGACAGGAGTGACAGTCCCGGTCGATCCCCGCGCCTGGTTGCTGTCGTAAGACGCCCGACCTCGGCGCACGGCGGCTCGCGCAGCGCAACTAAGGCGCGCGCCGCACCGAACCCCACCCGCTCTAGTACCGAGCCGCGGTCGCACCCCTCGGCGCGTGAGCCGCGTCATACTCGCCTCGTGCCCGAGCGCGCAGACCTCGAGCGGCGCGCCACCAAGCTGCTCCAGCAGCTAATCCGCTTCAACACGGTCAACCCACCGGGCGACGAGGCCGCCGCGCAGGACTTCCTGCGTGAACTGCTCGAGGCGGCCGGCTTCGAATGCGAGCTGCTCTCCGCGGTCGAGGGGCGCCCGAACCTGATTGCCCGCATGCGGGCCGCGTCGGACGGGCCGACGCTCTGCCTTCTGGGCCACGTGGACACCGTCCTCGCCGATCCCTCCCAGTGGACGGTCGATCCGTGGGCCGGCGAGCTGCGCGACGGCTGCGTGTGGGGGCGCGGGGCCATCGATATGAAGAGCCAGGTGGCGGCCGAAGCCACGGCGGCGATCGCCCTGGCCGAGGAGGGCTGGCGGCCGGAGGCAGGCGAGCTGCTGCTCGTGTTCACCTGCGACGAGGAGACCGGAGCTGTGGAGGGCGCACAGTGGCTCTGCCGCGAGCATCCCGACAGGGTGCGCGCCGACGTAGTGGTCAACGAGGGGGCCGGCCAGGTGCTGCGCTACGGCGGACGGCGCGTGTACGGCGTGTGTACCGGTGAGAAGGGCGTGTTCCGGTTCAGGCTGACCATCGAGGGCCGCGCCGGACACGCGTCGGTTCCCCGCATCGGTGACAACGCGCTGGCCCGGATGGGCCCGGTCCTGACCAACCTGCGCGAGCGCCGCGCGCCCATGCAGCCGCCTCGGGAGAGCCTGCTGCTCCTGGAAGCGCTCGGACTGGACGCTGCCGACCCTGAGGCCGCGCTCGGCGAGCTGAGCGGATCCGATCCACAGCTGGGCGTGCTCGTGGAGCCGCTGCTGGGTGTGAGCTTCGCCCCGACCATCATGCGGGCGGGCGACAAGATCAACGTGATCCCTGCCCGGGCCGAGCTGGAGGTTGACTGCCGCGTGCCGCCGGAGCAGGGCGAGGACCACGTTCGCCGGGCCCTGCGGGAGGTGATCGGGGACGACGGATTCCAGGTCGAGTTCGCCGACACGGTGGTAGGCAACCGCTCGCCGGCCGACACGTCGTTGATGGACACGATCCGGGGCTTCGTCGAGCGCGAGGATCCGGGAGCCATCGTGGCCCCGATGGTGATGTGGGGCTTCTCGGACTCCCACTGGTGGCGCGCGGCTTTCCCCGACAGCGTGGTGTACGGCTTCTTCCCGCAACGCACGATGGACTTCGTCGAGGGCTTCCCTCTCGTACACGGAGCGGACGAGCGCATCCCGGTCGAAGACCTGGGCCTGGCCGCCGCGTTCTACTCTGAGCTCATGGAGACGACGCTGCGATGACCGCCCCGGTGCCCAAGCAGAAGCTGCGCCTGGGCGGAATGGCGCTGCGCAACGGGCTGCTCGTGCACGGCCCCACCCACTGGGCAGCGGCGGTACGAGACGACGCCGGACAGATCAGGGTGGCGTCGGGGCCCAAGCCCAACCTGGGCGCCAAGGCGGCCGAAGCGGTGCCGGGCGTGCGCGGCATCGTGAAGCTGGCCGAGGCGATGGCCGTGATTCCGCTGGTCAAGCGCGCGCTGCCCGAGGCGCGGCTGCCGATGCAGGACGTCAAGACGCTCGGCGCGATGGGCGCTGCCGCGGTCGGCGGCACGGCCATCCGGTCCGCCGGCGTGCGCAGGGCCAGGGCCGCGTCCGATTCCGGCTCGGCCGGCAGAGCGCCTTCCGCCGGAGCGGGCCGCGAGGCGGCCGTGGCGCTGATCAGCCTGGCGCCCGCGCTGCTTGCGTTGCGCAACGGCGAACTCGCCGCCTACCACGGCGTGGAGCACAAGTCGATCGCGGCCTACGAGGAGGACGGTGAGGCTGCCGACGCCACCAAGGAGCACGATCGTTGCGGCTCGCACCTGGTGGCGCCGATGCTCACCGCCGCCGCCGTCGGCAACGTGGCCGCTCGCCGCGCCGGGATGCGGGGCCCCGCCGCCGAGGTCGTGGTCGGCCTGGGAAGCGCAGCCGTGGCCGTGGAGGTCTTCGCGTGGGGCGAGCGCCACCCGAAATCGCGCCTCACCCGGCTCCTGCGCCGCCCCGGCCACGAGATCCAGCGCGTGATCGGCACGCGCGAGCCCACCGGGGAGCAGCTCGAGGTGGGCCGCGCCGCGCTGGAAGAGATCCTTCGGGTCGAAGCCCATGGCGATTGAGGCCGGCCCGCGCGCCCGTCTGGATCCGAGCGTCTTTCGCCTCCCGGTCGAGCGAATCAAGGACGGCTGGTACACCGACGCTTACTTCAACTTCACGCGCCAGCTGTTACAGGAGAGCGGCCGCCACCCGCACGTGACCATGCAGGTGTTCCAGAAGCAGGCCTCGGTGCTGGGAGGAATCGACGAAGCCATCGCCGTGCTCAAGCTCTGCAGCGACGACTGGGGTGCGCTGGAGGTGCGCGCGCTCCACGAGGGCGATGAGATCGCGCCGATGGAGACCGTCATGACGATCGAGGGCGACTACTCGCTGTTCGCCCATCTGGAGACCGTCTACCTCGGATGCCTGGCCCGCCGCACGCTGATCATGCGCAACGTGCGCGAGGTGGTGGAGGCCGCGCAGGGCAAGCCGATCCTCTTCTTTCCCGCGCGCCACGACCATTGGCTGGTCCAGACCGGTGACGGCTGGGCGGCTCACGTGGCGGGCGCCATCGGCGTCTCGACGGACGCCCAGGCCTCGTGGTGGGGCGGACTTGGGGTGGGCACCGTTCCGCACGGGCTGATCGCCGCCTTCGGGGGCGACACCGTGGCCGCCTCCGTCGCCTTCGCGGATCACTTCGCCGGGGAGATGAACGTGACCGTCCTGGTCGACTTCGAGAACGACTCGGTTCGCACCGCGATCGAGGTGGCCGAGGCCCTGGGCGAGCGCCTCTGGGGCGTGCGGCTGGACACCTCGGAGCGGATGGTGGACCGCGCGCTGTGGCACGACATGGGCGAGTTCACGCCGACCGGCGTAAACGAGGTGCTGATCAAGCGGGTGCGCGATGCGCTCGACGAGGCCGGGCCACCGGCACGTCAGGATCGTTGCCTCGGGCGGGTTCGACGCCCACAAGATCCGCCATTTCGAAGCGCTGGGCTCGCCGGTCGATGCCTACGGGGTCGGCTCCTCGCTCGTGCGCGGTGCCAACGACTTCACCGCGGACGTCGTTCTGCTCGACGGTAAGCCGGCCGCGAAGGCCGGCCGGCGCCTGCGGCCCAACCCGCGCCTCGAGCCGGTCCTCTAGGGCTCATGGGCCGGGGCGCCCCGGCCGACAAGGTCTACTAGATGAGGCGCGCCATGCTCCTTCCATGCGTCCTGGCGGCGCTTCTCTGCGCTGCCCCGGCGGCGCTGGCTCAGGGCGGGCCGGCGCAGTGCACCACCCCTTTCCAGGTCAATTCCGAGCAAAGGCTCGGCGGCCTGACTCTCGAGGCGGACGAGTACCGCATCACCACGCTCGAGACCGGCGATCTCACCTGCGACGAGGCCGAGAACAGGCTGCGCGAGATTCTGCGCGAGCCCGGCGGCACGCTCCCGGCCGGCTGGAAGCTCGACGCCGCCAGCCGGACCTTCTCACGCGAGGACGGCAGCGATCGCTTTCGCGTGTCGAGCGCCCTGGCGCCCGCCGGCGCGGTCGACGAGGGCTTCGGCTGGCAGGACATCCAGGACTGGGCCGTGCTGTGGCTGCCGATCATCTTCATGGGCCTGATCGCCGTCGTGCTGATCATGACCCTGCGCTACATGCCTCGCACCAAGCCGCAGCAGATCAAGCCCTCCTCGTCGAGCTCGGTGAGCTGGGACGACGTCGCCGGGGTCGAGGAGTCCAAGGACGAGCTGCGAGAGGTGGTCGAGTTCCTGCGCGATCCCAAGCGCTTTCGCAAGCTGGGGGCACGCGTGCCCAAGGGAATACTGCTGCACGGGCCGCCGGGCACGGGCAAGACCCTGCTGGCCAAGGCGGTGGCTCACGAGTCGAACGCCACGTTCTTCGCCCAGTCCGCGTCGTCGTTCGTCGAGATGTTCGCCGGGCTCGGTGCCGCGCGCATCCGGCGCCTCTTTCGCCAGGCGCGCAAGGAGGCCCCGGCCATCATCTTCATCGACGAGCTCGACGCGGTGGGCGCAACGCGCGGCAAGGACATCTCGGGCGAGAAGGACCAGACGCTGAATCAGCTGCTGGTGGAGCTCGACGGCTTCTCGGCCACCGACAACATCGTGGTGATCGCCGCCTCGAACCTGCTCGAGAAGCTCGATTCGGCCCTGTTGCGTCCCGGCCGCTTCGACCGCCAGATCTTCGTCACGCCGCCCGACCTCAAGGGCCGGCGCTCGATCCTTGCGGTGCACACACGAAACAAGCCGCTGACCGAGAATGTCGACCTGGAGATCATCGCCCGCCAGACCAGCGGCCTGACCGGGGCGGACCTGGCCAACCTCTGCAACGAGGCCGCGATCTTCGCCGGTCGTGACCACCGGTCGGAGATCGGCACGAAGGACTTCCAGGCCGCGCTCGAGCGGGTGATCGCGGGCGTGCAGTCACGCCGCGTGATCAGCGAGCACGAGAAACGGGTCGTGGCCTACCACGAGGCCGGGCACGCGCTCTGCTCGGAGGTGCTCGAGTCCGTGGAGAAGGTGCACCGAATATCGATCATCCCCCGCGGCAAGGCGCTCGGCTACACGCTCAACCTGCCCGAGGAGGACCGCTACCTGAAGACCAAGGAGGAGCTGCTCGACTACATGACCGTGCTGCTCGGCGGGCGCGTGACCGAGCACATCGTCTTCGGCGAGGTCACCACCGGCGCCTCCGACGACCTGCGCAAGGTTCACGACATCAGCCGCTCGATGGTCACGCAGTACGGCATGGGCACCGAGCTTGTCTCCAAGCAGCTTCCCGCCGACGACTACGCCATGTCCGACCACACGCGGCGGATGGTCGACGAGGAGCAGCAGTACCTGACCGATCTCGCCCACCGCCGGGCTCTGAAGCTGGTGGCCGAGAACCGCACCCTGCTCGAGGCCTTCGCGTTCATGCTGCTCGAGAACGAAGTGCTGGAGCGCGAGGACATCGAGCGACTGGTGGCCGCGTACCGGGGGAAGAGCGGAGGGCTCGACGGTCCTCCTTTGGTCAAGAGCCTGGAGCCCGGGCGGGCCGAGATCGCTGCCGCCGAGGCCGAGCCCGCGCCTGAGTAACCTCTCGCCCCGTGTTTGGGCGCATCGATCACGTTGGAGTGGCCGTCGACGACCTCGACGAAGCCGTGGCCCTGTACTCGGAGCGCCTTGGCATGCCGGTCGAGCATCGCGAGACCGTTGAGGAGCAGGGCGTCGAGGCCGTGCTGGTCGGGCTCGGCGAGGGTCACATCGAGCTGCTGCGCCCGCTCGAGGCGGAGACCCCGGTGGGCCGCTTCCTCGATCGCAACGGCCCCGGCCTGCATCATGTGGCCTACGGAACCAACGACATCCAGTCCGCGCTTGACGCGGCGCGCGCCGCCGGGCTCCGCCTGATCGACGAAGGACCGCGAACCGGGATCCGGAACACCCGCGTGGCCTTCTTGCACCCAAAGTCGACCGGCGGCGTACTAACCGAGCTTGTGGAGGCAGCCCACCCATGACAGACCAGAGCAGACGCATCGACATCGGCTTCAAGGGCGGCCAGGTGCTCCCGGCCCGCGTGAAAGAGAGCTCCTACGACGCGCTTCGGAAGGCGCTCGGCGATGAGCGCTCAGAGCGCTGGTTCGAGCTCGACACGGTGGACTCGAAGATCTCCGTCGACCTCTCCGAGGTCGTGTACGTCCGCGTCGATACCGAAGCCCAGCACGTCGGTTTCTAGTACACCCGTCCGGAGGTTCGGCCGGTTTCGGCGGCGTCTGGACGCGCCTGGCGGCGTCCGGCGGACTCGCCGATGCTCTGGCATCGTCTCCGTCCACCGGACTGGCCAGCCACGCCCAGCCGCTCGCCGATTCCCGACCGAACTTCCGGCCGCGCGTACTAGGCGGGCCCCTGCCGTGAGCCGCGGGGCGTGAAGATCGGCATCGTGGGCCTGCCCAACGCGGGCAAGTCCTCGCTCTTCAACGCGCTCACCCGGGCCGGGGCGGCCGCGGCCAACTATCCCTTCACCACGCTCGAGCCCAACGTGGCCATCGTGGCCGTGCCCGACGAGCGGCTCGATCGCGTGGCCGAGACCGTTGGCGCCACGCCGGTGGTCCACGAGACGATCCAGTTCCACGACATCGCCGGCTTAGTGCGCGGCGCCCACGAGGGCGAGGGATTGGGTAACAAGTTCCTGGGCAACATCCGCGAGACCGACGCGATCCTGCACGTGGTTCGAGTGCACGACGACCCCCGGGTGGTGCACCCGGAGGGCCACGTGGACCCGCTCGGCGACGTGGAGACGATCGAGACCGAGCTGCTCTACGCCGATCTCGAGCAGGCCGAGCGGCGCCTCGAGCGGGTGGAGAAGCAGGCGCGCTCGCTGGACAAGTCCCTGGTGGCCGAGGAGCGCTGGCTACGCGAGGTGATCGCCGCGCTGCAGCGGGGCAGCGGGGTGCGCACGGTGCCGCCGCCCGACGCGGCACCCGGCGCGCTTGTCCGGCTGTCGGCGCTCACCTCCAAGCCCGTGCTCTATGTGGCCAACGTGGGCGAGGGTGATGCCCTCGAGCCGTCAGCGGAGCTGGTCGAGCACGCGGCGCAGCGCGGCGCCCGGGCCGCGGCCGTGAGCGCCCGGCTCGACGCTGAGCTGACCGAGCTCGAAGATGACGAGGCGGCGGCGATGCGCACGGAGCTCGGAGTGGAGGAGTCCGGCCTGGCCACGGTGATCCGCGAGGCGTTTGCCCTGCTCGATCTGATCTCGTTCTTCACGGCCGGACAGGGCAAGGAGGCGCGGGCCCGCGCGATCCCCCGCGGCATGCGCGCTCGAGAGGCCGCGGGATCGGTGCACACGGACATGGCTCGTGGCTTCGTGGCGGCCGAGATCACCCCCTGGGAGGATCTCGTGCGCGTGGGTGGCTACACGGCCGCCAAGGAGCAGGCGCTGCAGCGCATCGAGGGCCGCGATTACGTGATGCGCGACGGCGACGTGGCGTCCTTCCGCTTTACGCCCTGACCGCGTGCGCCGTAGAATGACGCCACCCACCAACCCGCCGGAAGGATCCCACGCTCATATGTCTCGCATGATTGGCTCTCTCGCCGTGCTGGCCACCGTCACCGCGCTGCTGGCCCTGGCGCCGGCCGCTTCGGCCAAGGGCTGCCGCGTCGGCGACGAACGCTCCTACGGAACCACCTACGTGCTGAGCATCAGCGTGTCGGACACCTCGTGCCGCTCCGGCCGCAAGGTCATCAGGGCCTTCCACGAGTGTCGGCCGGGCAAGTCGGGCAGGTGCGGCAGCCGGGTGCTCGGCTATTCGTGTTCGGAGAGCCGCTTCAACAAGGGCCCGACGTCGTACGACTCGCGCGTGACCTGCGGCAAAGGCGGCAAGACGGTCAAGCACACGTACACGCAGTTTCTCTAGCCCGAAGCAGCCGGCTCTGCCGGATGCGCAGGGTTCTTCTAGCCCGAAGCAGCCGGCTCTGCCGGATGCGCAGGGTTCTCTATCACTCGCCGAAGTCCCGGCGCACGGCCGCCAGCACGACATCGGCCGCCAACTCCGCGCCCCTGGCGTTGAGGTGGATGCCATCTGGGTCGCGGACGATCTGGCGGCGCCCGTCGATCTCCATGGCGTCGCGGTAGCCGTCGGGGGTGAAGAGCGAGGTCATGTCCAGCACCCGCACCTGGGCCCGGTAGGGCTCGGCGGCCACGCGAATGGCGGCGTTGACCGAGCGAGCGACCTTCTGGAAATCGGGGTCGCGCGGCAGAGGCAGGGTCAGCCAGTAGACGCGAGCGTCGCCGCCCTGGCGGTAGGTGTTCATCATCCGCCGCACCCGGTAGGCGAACTCCGCGGCCCAGGGCGGGCCGCAGCACTCGAGCTCGTCGCCGTCCGCTCCGGGCATCGCGAAGCCCTCGTTGGCTCCGATGAAGACCACGGTGGCGTCGGGCCGGCGCTCGGATACGTGCTCGCTCGACAGCCTGCCCCAGTCGACCAGACCCGTCTTCGAGATCCCCGTGCCCACATGCGGGTCGCGCTCGACGTCGATCCCGTCGTCGCTTTCGGCCAGACGCCGCGCCATCTCCACGTCGAGCGGCATGGCCAGCGAGTCGCCGGTCACGAGCAGCTTGTCGAGTGCTCGCGGAGGCTCGGGCTTGGCGCCCAGCTCGGCCGGATCGAAGGAGTCCGGCGAGACCGCCGGCACGGCGCCCGAGTCGGAGCGCCGGCCCTCGTCGAAGCCCGCTCCCGCGCCCGCGCCCTCGTCCTCGAGAAAGGCCAGGGCGTCGTCGCCCCATTCGTCGAAGGGCAGGCGGTCGGCCACCCAGCCGGCGGGCTCGCCCACCGTGCGCACCACATCGCGCTGGAATCCGGGCCGCAGGTCGTCGCCCGCCTGGCGCACGGACGAGCCCTCGAAGAGCACGAGCACCACCACGGACAGGAACACCACGACCAGCGCGTCGCGCGCACGCCGTCGCGGCCCCCGCGGCGGCTCGGGCACACTCTGAGTGGTTAGCTCGTCGGCCATCAGAACTGGAAGTAGATGAAGGGCGGAACGCCCTGGCTGGGCACGGTAGCGCCCACCAGAGCCACCACCGCCGCCAAGCCGAAGCCGAGCGCGTAGGAGGGCAGCTCGGCAACCCGCAGCCGCAGACGTTCGAGCGGAGCGGGCGGCAACAGCTGGAAGCCGATCACACCCACCACCGCCGCCACCGTGACCGGAGCCCAGAGCGTGGCCGGGCCGGGCTGGGCCAGCTGCGCGTAGAAAGTCAACGCCAGTTCGAGGGTCTCGGCTCGGAAGAGCACCCAGCCGAACACGACGAGGTTGAAGACGATCGCCCAGCGCAGCCAGGCCGGAGCGTCGATCCGTCCGCGCAGGGAACGCTCGATCACCAGGCCGGCCCCGTGCAGCGTCCCCCACAGCACGAAGCCCCATGCGGCCCCATGCCAGAGCCCGCCCAGAACCATGGTGATCATCAGGTTGCGCGCCGTCTTCCACTTCCCACCGCGGCTGCCGCCCAGCGGGATGTAGAGGAAGTCACGCAGGAAGCGCGAGAGCGTCATGTGCCAGCGCCGCCAGAAGTCGCGGAAGCTGGTGGCCCGGTAGGGGCTGTTGAAGTTCTGCGGGAACACGAAGCCCATCAGGAGGGCTACGCCGATGGCGATATCCGTGTAGCCCGAGAAATCGCAGTAGATCTGCGCCGCGTAGGCGTAGGCGGCCAGCGCCACGTCGGGGGCGGCGAAGGCCTCGGGCACGCCGAACACGGGATCCACCACCTCGCGGGCCAGATAGTCGGCGATGGCCACCTTCTTCACCAGGCCGAGTGCGATCAGCACCACGGCGGCGCCGACCGCAACGTCTCGCGGGTTACGTGGTTTGGAGAGCTGAGGGATGAACTCGCGAGCGCGCACGATCGGCCCCGCCACCACGTGCGGGAAGAAGCTCAGGTAGATCGCGAAGTCGAAGGTGGAGGCGGGGGGAAGAAGGCCGCGCTTGACGTCGACCACATAGGAGATGGCCTGGAAGGTGATGAAGGAAAGTCCGATCGGAAGGGCAAGGGTGAGTAGCGGGACCGGCATCCCGAGCCCCAGCTCGTCCAGAAAGCGACTCCACTCATTGACGAAGAAGCCGTAGTACTTGAACACCCCGAGCACGCCGAGGTCCACCGCCACGGTGATTGCCGTGATCCGTTTGCGGGCACGATCGTCGCGGGCGCGGTAGACCAGCACGGCACCGAGCTGGTTGGCCAGCGTGATCGCACCCAGGAGAATGCAATAGCGCGGGCTCGCGGCGGCATAGAAGAGGTAGCTCGCCGCGAGGACGAACGGCTTCCATAACCTCGGATGCGGCATGAGGGCCCAGGAGAGGGCCAGCACCACCGGAAAGAAGAATGCGAACTCGAAAGACGGAAATACCACGGCGCGCGGCGATAGTAGGGCTAATCGCCGCCGTCGCCCTGAGCGCGCCCGCGGCCGCGCAGGCGGCCTGTGGCGGCGTCAAGCACTACTCGCCCTCCACGGGGCAGCGCTCGACCGCCCCGCTGGCCATCGGCGACTCGGTGATGATGGGCGCGATCGAGCCGCTTCGCCGCGTGGGTTTCGAGATCGACGTCCGCGGCTGCCGGCAGATGAGCGAGGGCCTGCAGGTGATGTCGGGCCGCCGGCGCGCGAGCACGCTGCCTGCCGTGGTCGTGGTGGCGCTGGGCAACAACTGGACCGTGTCGACCGCGGAGATCCGCCGGGCTTTGCGCATCATGGGTACCACCCGGCTCCTGGGCCTCGTCACGCCGCGCGGCGCGATGGCGTCCGCGCGCACGTCGATTCGCGCTGCGGGGCGGCGCTGGCCGACCCGCGTCAAGGTGCTCGACTGGGCCACCCGCAGCGCGGGCAAGGCGTGGACGTGGGACGGCCTTCATCTCACCTCCTCCGGCGCCCGGGGGTTCAGCCGGCTGCTGAGCGAGGCGATGAGCTGGTCCTTGCCGGGTGACAAGGCGGTGGTCGAGGAGGTCCCCGTGGATGGCGGCTCGGGCGGCGGCGTGGTGGCGCCGCCCTAAGCTGAGCATCAGCGCAGGATGCGCTCGTTTCGCAGGGCCCTGAGGACGATGTTCGCCGCTATCGAGGCGCCGCTGGTGTTGAGGTGTATCCCGTCGCCCTGGCGCACGCGGACCGTCCTTCCATCGACCACGATCGAGTCGCGATAGCGCCCACCGGGGGTGAAGGTCTCAACCAGGTCGATGAGCCGGACGTCGTCCTCGAGGCCACGGGCCGCGCGGCGCAGCGCGGCGTTGACGGCTGGGAAGATCTGGCGAAAGAAGCCACCACGTGGTGTGGGCAGGAGCAGCCAGAGGACGCGGGCGCGGCCCCCTCGGGCGTACACGCGCATCATGCGCCGCGCCCGGCGGGCGTACTCCGCCACCCAGGCCGCTCCGCAACAGTCTGCGCCGGCCATCGGGAAGCCGTCGTTTGCGCCGATGAACATCACCACCACGTCGGGTCGCCGGGCGGCCTGGCGGCGGGCCTGGGCCTGCCAGTCGAGCAGCGATGGCTTCGACAGACCGGTTGAGATGTGGGCGTCGCTGCGCACCCGCGCGCGGCCGCCGGCGCGCGCCTTCAGGTACGAGTCGATGATCTGGATCATCGAGTCGCCGGTAGCGAGGATCCTCAGGCGACCACCCGGCGGGTTCGCGCGCAGCTTGCGGCGCAGTGTCTGGTACGGCGTTTGCAGCGTGAGGCGGTAGAGCCCGGGCCGGGGGTTGGCGAAGCGGACGGCTTGAGCGCGCCGGCCGGCGCTGATTCGCACCCGCCGACAGCGCTTGGCCATGCCCGGTGCGTGCACGCAGAAGCGGGCGGTCAGGCCGCCCACCCGCCAGCGGTCGCGCACGCGCAGGACGCCGCCGCTGTCGGCTCGCGCGGCTCGGGGACCGGCGGCCTGGAGGCGCCGGGCACATGACGGGGTGCGCACTTCCGCGGTGGCGGAGAGCGCGCCCTGGGTGACGGTGAACGGGCGGACCCGGGCCTCGCAGCTCCAGCGCTCGAAGCGACGCAGCTTCGTGCTGCCGGACGTTGGCGTGAGCGTCTGTGTCCTGCCGGTTGCCTCGTCGCGAATGCTGGCCGGGACACCGGGACCCGCCTGCAGCGTGAGGCCGATGTAGCCCGTCTCCCGCGCGTCGGCCTCGAGCGACAGAGCAGTGTCCGCCGAGATGGTGGTGGGCGCAATTAGCGCGAGCAGAGCAAAGGAGAGCGCAAGCGCCGCGAGCTTCACCGCACGCGAACCGCCGGGCCCGCCACTCGGCCGGCGCGCACGCGGTAGGTGCCGGCCCGGGAGGGGCTCATGTAATAGCGGCCGGACTCGGACGTGCGGGTGCGAGCCACTCGCTTCCAGCGCTTGCCTGCTTGCCGCTCGACCGTGAGCCGGCGCTTGCGTGGCGCGGGCGAGAAGCGGCCCACCAGCGCGGGCCTGGTCAGCACCGCGCCCGAGGCCGACAGTCGAGCGACTCCCGCGCCGCGCCGGCTCGACGAGACGCGCACGAAGGTGAACCAGGTGTCGCGCAGCCCGAGGGCGGCGCGGATCTGCGGCCCGGTAACCACCCGCGAGCCTGCCGTGCCCACCACGCGAGCGCGCACCACGCGCGGCGATACGCCGCGCTTGAGCACCTTGACGCTCCTGAAGGCTCCGGGCGCTCCCAGCGCCGAGTCGAGCGAGCGGGCGGAGAAGGTGGCGGTCCAGCGGTGATAGGGCGACTGGCTGTCGTAGGGATCGGGGACCCCGACCAGCCAGGGCTTCGACAGCGAGCCGACGAAGGAGAACTCGACGTTCTCCGTGTGGCCCCCGGAGGTGGAGAAGTAATAGGTGACCGCCGGCTTGCCGCCGTAGGTGAGCACGCGCCCCGCGGTCCCGCGCACGGCGGCGTCCGAGCGCACGCTCTCACCGGTCACGCCGCGATAAACCTGCGAGCGCGTGTCGGGGTATTGGTCGAAGAGCCCGGTGGTCTTGCGCGTGGCCAGCGCGTATGTCCGCGCGGTCACGGCCTGGGCCTTGAGGGCCTCGAGGGGCCACGACGAGGGCATCTCCCCCGCCACCACTCCGCGGACATAGGAGTCGATGTCGAGCACGTTGATAGCGGTCACCCCCGGGCCCTCGGTGCGGATCTCGATCGCGCCCCGGTAGAGCCCGCTCGATATGAGGTTGAGAGCCGAACCGAGCAGCCGGACGGCGCCGGGTCCCTCGAACCGCGCACCATTGGAGAAACTGCCAACGCGGCGGCCGCGCGAGGTCTTGACCAGCACCCGGCCGGCGGACTCGCGGGCCACGTAGGTGGTGCGGGTGCCGAGAGTCTCTCCGCCGATGGACGACGCCCCGCGGACCCTTATGTAGGGATCGCTGGGTTGCAGGAGCACGCGAACCGCTCGGCTGGGCGCGCTGCCCAGGCGAGTGCCCTGGTAATAGTGGGCCAGGATCTCCTGGTAGCCCCGCCCCTTGAGGGCAAAGCCGTAGGCCCCGTACTGGCTCATGCCTATGCCGTGACCGAAGCCCGCGCCGCGGATCACGTGGCGCACGGCAGCATCCGCCGTGGGAACGGCGGCGATGAGCAGAGCGAGGGTTAGGAGCAGGGTTCGGCGCATGTTGGGCCGCAAGCACTCGGCTGGCCGAGTGCGCGCGGATTCGTTCTTGCTTACAAACCTTCCATCGGCCCAAGGTAGCGGGCCATCAGCCTGGGTATCGTCACCTGCATGGCCACGCGCAAGGCATCCGACCTCTTCGTGGAGTGCCTCGAGGCCGAGGGCGTCAAGCACGTCTTCGGCATCCCGGGCGAGGAGACGCTTGACCTCAACGAGTCACTTTCGCGCTCGAGCGTCGAGTTCATTCCCGTGCGCCACGAGCAGGGTGGCGCCTACATGGCAGATGTCTACGGGCGCCTGACCGGCCGCGCCGGGGTCTGTCTGGGTACGCTCGGACCCGGTGCGCTGAACCTCGTGACTCCGGTGGCCGACGCCTTTCTCGACCGCGCTCCCCTCGTGGCTCTGACCGGCCAGGGCGATCTCGAGCGAATGCACAAGGAATCTCATCAGTACATCGACCTGCTGCGCGTGATGCGCCCGATCACCAAGTGGAACGCCCGCCTGTCCGATGCCGCGATCATCCCCGAGGTGGTTCGCAAGGCCTTCAAGCTGGCGGAGGCCGAGAAGCCGGGCTCCACCCACATCGAGCTGCCCGAGGACGTGATGGCGGCCGAGGTCGATGCCGAGCCGCTGCCCCGCCGGCGTCAGGCCCGCCCCGAGCCCGCGGCGCGCGAGCTGCTCAAGGCCGCCGATCTGGTGCGCGGAGCCATCAACCCGGTCGCGCTGGCCGGCAACGGCGTGATCCGCGGCAACGCTGCTCCCGCCCTGCGCGAGTTCGTGCGCTCCACCGGCATCCCGGTGGCCGAGACGTTCATGGGCAAGGGGCTGCTTGCGCCCGACAGCCCGAAGGCGCTGGGCACGGTCGGCCTGCAGTCGGGCGACTACACGATGGCCGGCTTCGACGACGCCGACCTCGTGCTGGCCATCGGGTACGACCTGGTCGAGCACTCACCCGAGCACTGGAACCCGAAGCGCGACAAGCGGATCATCTGCCTCGACTCGGTGCCCGCTGAGACCGACGGCTTCTTCATGCCGGAGGTGGAGCTCGTCGGCGATCTCTACAGCATCCTCACCCGCCTGGGTGAGGAGTGCCGGCACGTGCCCCACCACGGTGGCTCGCCGCGACTGCGCGAGCTCGTGCTCGGGCGCTTCGAGGCGGCCAAGGACGACGACGCCTTCCCGATGCAGCCGCCCCGCGCCCTCTGGGACATACGACAGGCGCTGGGCCGCGAGGACATCCTGATCTCCGACGTGGGCCTGCACAAGCTGTGGATCGCCCGCATGTTCGGCGCCTATGAGCCCAACACGGTGCTGATCGCCAACGGCCTGGCCGGGATGGGCTTCGCGCTGCCCGCCGCGATCGCGGCGAAGATCGTTCATCCCGATCGCAACGTCGTGACCGTCAACGGCGACGGTGGCTTTCTCATGAACAGCCAGGAGCTCGAGACCGCGGTGCGCCTTCGGACACCGATCGTCAATGTGATCTGGGAGAACTGCCAGTACGGCTCGATCGTCTGGAAGCAGGACAAGAAGTTCGGCTCGCACTTCGGCACCGACTTCACCAACCCCGACTTCGTCAAGCTGGCCGAGAGCTTCGGCATCCCGGCGTGGCGCTGCGAAAGCGCCGACAGCTTCGGGGAACATCTGCGCCACGCGCTGAGCCTTGACCTGCCGTCGCTGATCGTGCTGCCGATCGACTACTCGATCGACGTGGCCATACACGAGGAACTAGGAACGGAGACCGTCGCCACATGAGCATCGCCACCGCCGAACAGACCGTCGTGGACAAGGTCGAGAAGAAGCTCTTCATCGGAGGGGAGTGGCGCGACGCCTCCGGAGGAGACACGCTCGCCGTGATCGACCCGTCGACCGAGGAGGCGATCTGCGAGGTCGCCGACGGTACGCCCGACGACGCGATGGCGGCCCTCGACGCCGCGGTGGCGACCCAGCCCGAATGGGCGGCCACGCCGCCCAACGACCGCGCCGGCATTCTCTGGAAGGCCTTCGAGCTGATGACCGAGCGGGCCGACGAACTGGCCACGCTGATGACACTCGAGATGGGCAAGCCGGTGGCCGAGTCCAAGGCCGAGATCCTCTACGCGGCCGACTTCTTTCGCTGGTACTCGGGCGAGGCGCTGCGCATCGACGGCAACTACAAGCAGTTCGCCAACGGCACCAGCCGCGTGCTGGTGATGCGCCAGCCGGTGGGTCCCGCCCTCATGATCACGCCCTGGAACTTCCCGATGGCGATGGGCACCCGCAAGGTGGGCCCGGCCATCGCCGCCGGATGCACCTCGGTCGTGAAGCCCGCGCAGCAGACGCCTCTGTGCATGCTGGCGATGGCACAGCTCCTGGAGGAGGCCGGACTGCCGGGCGGCGTGGTCAACGTTCTCACCACCTCGTCGTCGGGTTCCACGACCGGCCCGCTGATCGAGGACGCTCGCCTGCGCAAGCTGTCGTTCACCGGCTCGACCGAGGTGGGACGAAAGCTGATCGAGGCCTCGGCCCAGAACGTGCTCAAGACCTCGATGGAGCTGGGCGGCAACGCGCCGTTCCTGATCTTCGAGGACGCCGACCTCGACTCCGCGGTCGCCGGCGCGCTCCTGGCCAAGATGCGCAACATCGGCGAGGCCTGCACCTCGGCCAACCGCTTCCACGTGGCCGAGCCGGTCCGCGAGGAGTTCGAGCGGCGCCTGGCCGAGCAGATGGGAGCGCTGAAGCTCGGCCGCGGGACCGAGGAGGACGTGAAGGTCGGGCCGCTGATCGACCAGCCCTCGCGCGAGAAGGTGTCCGAGTTGGTGCAGGACGCGCTCGACAAGGGCGCCACCTGCGTCGTCGGCGGCGAGATCCCCGACGGCCGCGGCTACTTCTACCCACCCACGGTGCTCGGCGGCGTGACCGACGACGCGCGCGTGCTGCACGAGGAGATCTTCGGGCCGGTGGCGCCCGTGACGACGTTCGAGTCCGAGGAGGACGCGATCGCGCGGGCCAACGACACCGAGTACGGCCTGGTGGCCTACGTCTTCACGCGCGACATCAAGCGCGCGATCCGCGTCTGCGAGGGCCTCGATACGGGCATGGTGGGCCTAAACCAGGGAATGGTCTCGAACGCGGGCGCGCCCTTCGGCGGCGTCAAGCAGTCGGGCATCGGGCGCGAGGGCGGCACCGAGGGGATCGAGGAGTTTCTGGAGACGAAGTATGTGGCGGTGAATTTGTAGGCCTTCGGGGCGGCCGTCAGGTGACGCGATAGATCGTGTATTCGATCTCTCCCGTGCCGATCAGCCGGCCGCGGGCCACGAAGAGGTTCTCGTTGAGCCAGCGGTAGCGCTCGTCTCCGGTTTCGAAGGTGACTGCCAGGCGCATGTACTGGTCGTCCCACGAGGTCTCGTGATCCTCGCTTGCCGCGCGAACGAAACGGTCGCTCTGCTCGACCAGTCCGGTGTAGCGCATCAGAATCACCGCGTCGTCGGTCGTTCGAAACTGGACGCGTACGTCGGGTCGCCAGAACCCATCACCGGAAACGCCCATCCAGTCGCCGCCGGTCATCGCCATCGTTGCTGAGATGCGAGCTCCACTAAGTGACGCCGCGGAAACCTCCCAGTACTGACGCGCGCCCCAGGGCGATCCATCAGTCGTCTCGAGTGGTCCTCGCGTGGTCACCCGGTAGGTCATTGCCTCCTCGAGCCCGATCACGTTCGGCTCAACGATCTGGTCAGCGAGACGTAGAACGGCTTGAACCCTTCGCGTTCGTAGAAGCGGATCGCATCCTCGTTCGAGTGCGCGACGCCCACGAGCACGGTGCCCGCTCCGGCTTCGTTCGCTATGTCCGTGGCGGCTTGGCTCAGGGCGGCGCCCACGCCGTTCCCACGCTCGGACTCGAGCACGGAAAGCGTTTCGATCTCGGCGGTCCGCTCGCCGAGGTCCCACGTCGCCGCGCCCTCGCCGAGTGACATCACCGCGTATCCGATGAGGCTCACTTCCGCGCTCGGCGACCAGCAGGATGTGGCCCTCCTGGCTCAGCCAGTCGAGGTATTGGCCCTTGCGAAACTCCCAGGAGTCCTCGGAGGAGCGCACGGGCGGCATTGCCGGCAGCGTGACGTGATGCTCTCGCAGCGCGCGCCAGAGCGGCTGCAGCCGATCGACGTCGTCACGATCGCCACGCCGAACCACGAAGTCCATCCCTTCATTTTCGCATCCGAGGTCCTCGCCGAGGGGGCCGTCTTGCTCAGCTCAGCGAGGGAGCCCTCTCCTGGTCGAACCACCCGGGCGGCGCGCAGGCGACCTCGACGCGAAGCCCGTCCGGGTCGAAGACGAAGAGCTCGTAGAAGCCCTCGATGTCTCGATCCTCCTCGGGAGGGAAGTGGATCCGGGCACCGATGTCGAGACAGCGCTGATAGGCGGCGTCCACCTCCTCCCGTGTGTCGACGTAGAAGGCGAAGTGCTCGATGCCGACGTTGTAGTACTCGTGAGCACCGCCGTCCGCCTTCCGGAACCCCACGTACCCGTCGCCGACGCGGAGGTAGACGACCTCCTCAGTGCCGCGGTAGGTCGGATAGCGCATTTCCTCGTGCAGGCCGACTGGCCCGAGCACGGCCAGATAGAAGGCGAGCGATCGCTCGACGTCGCTGACCGCGAGGTCCAGGTGATGCATCATGCGAAGCGGCATTTCTCTCCTTTGGGGGGGTACGCTTGCTCTCGATCAGGGCATCGGCTAGATGGATCGCCATGAGTGGGTGCATGCCGACGAGCGTCCCAGCCGGTCCTTCTCCCCGAAACCTGGAAATCCCTAGTTTCTGCTCATTCCGGCGGGGGTAACCGGCGCGCCAGCTCGGTCCGGGATCGAATGTCGAGCTTCCTGTACACCTGCGTCAGCGCGGCCTCGACGGTGTGGACCGACACGACCAGCGCCGCGGCGACCTCCTTGTTGGTCCTGCCCTCGGCGACCAGGGTGGCCACCCGCTGCTCGGCCGGCGTCAACTCGTCGCGTGACCTGGTTCGCCCGCCGATCCGTCCCAGCTCGGCCCGTGTCTGCCCGGCCCATAGCGGAGCACCGAGCTCCTCGAAGCCCGTGAGCGCGGCATGCAGGGTCTCACGCGCGGCTCTCAACCGGCGCGCCCGGCGTTGCCCGGAGCCGAGCGCCAGGAGCGTGCGACAGCGCTCGAATGCGCCCGGCGTGCGGCGGTGTTCGTGGAGGGCCTGATCGAACGCCGCCAGCGCGCCGTCGGTGTCCCCCTCGGCAAGCAGGAGCCGTCCCTCGCAGCGGGCAGCTGTGGCGAGTGCCCAGGGGCAGTCGCAGCGGACGGCGCGTTCCTTGTACAGGCCGAGGTAGCGCGCGGCCACATCCTGCTCCCCGACCCCGATGAGCGCCTCGATCGCGTTCGGCCAGACCGGGAAGAGGCTCGGTTCGTCCCAGCCCAGGTCCACGAGCCGGAGCGGCAGGAGACGCAGGACCGCGTCGGCCCGCGCCGCGTCCCCGAGCGAGAGCTCCAGAAAGCCCAGCGCGAACCGGTTCAGGACTCGATAGACCTCTTCCCCGATCTCCGTTGAGAGCGCCGTGCCTCGTTCGGCCGCTGCACGTGCCTCCTCGACGCGACCCAGATGAGCATCGGTCAGCGCCTTCGCCCAGAGAGCTGCGCCTCCCTGATATCGCTCCCCGCGCTGCTCGGAGCGCGCCCAGCATTCGGATGCGTGCACTGCCGCGGCCTGGAAGTTCGCGGCTCGACACTCGAGCTCCGTGAGGTAGACGAGCAGCGACGAGTACGTGTAGTCGTCGCCGCACGTATCGGCAGCGGCGGCCTCGGCCTCGAACAGCTCACGCGCCTCATCGAGGCGATCCACGCACATTCGCCTCACGGCGAGAACCAGAGTCGGCGAGTCGGTATAGGCGAGGGGAAGACGCTCACGGCGCTGGAGCTCGAGCGCCCGATCGAGAGACCCCTGATCGGCGCGACCGCTCCAGATCTCGAGCGCGGCGATGAACGACAGCGCCGGGATGAGGACCCGGGGCTCACCGGAGCGTGTGGCGGCGGCAACCGCCAACTCGGCGTGCCGCAACGCGGCCTCGTGGCCAACATGTGAACTGGAGCCGTAGGCTCTCTCGGCGTGGATGACGCTGAGCCGCTCGTCGTCCCCTCGCGCGTCGGCAAGTGCCTGCTCGAGCGCGCGATCGGCGGCCTCGAAGTCGTCGTTGCTGAGCCGGGCGAGGGCGAGCAGAGCGTCCGCTCGCTGCACGCCGGAAGGCAGCTCGCCGAGGGCGCTCTCGAGCAGCTCTCTGCCCCGCCCCGGGAGCCCCGCCGGCTTGTATTCGCGCGCGGCCTCGATGGTGCGCCGGCGGCGATCCTCTTCGTTGTCCGGTGGTGTCAGTGTGGCCGCCATCTCGAGCAGCTCGGCGGCCGCCGCCGACGCACCGCGAGCGGCCGCCGCCCGGGCGCCGATCTCGATCTCGTCCGCCAGAGCGGCGGAGGGCCGCGAGCTGGACAGTGCAAGGTGCCGCGCACGTTGCTCCGGCTCCTCCACCAGCCGGGCCAGATCGGCGTGCAGCTCGCGCCCGCGGCGGGGGCCGATCATCGCCGCCATGCCCTCCGCGAGTAGCGGGTGCGCGAAGCGCACGCTCTCGGCGGAGAGCTCGATCACGCCGGCCGCGACAGCACGGTCGAGCCGTTCGCCCACCCGGTTCGGCTCTGTCGAGAGTGCCTCGAGCATGCCCACGGTGGGGTCCCGCAACAAAGCGGCCGGCTCGAGCAGGCGCCGCACGGGCCGCTGCAAACGGGCGAGCCGCTCCTGGGTCAGGGCTTCCAGAGACGCCGGCATCTGAAGCGACGCCGATGGCTCCTGCTCGGCCAGGGACCGTGCGAGCTGCAGCGCGTAGAAGGGGTTGCCGCCCGTGAGCTCGTGGATGCGCAGCAGCACCGGTCGAGGCAGCGCACGACCCGTGTGGAACCGGACCACCCGATGCAACGCTCCGGCGTCCAACGAGCCGATCGGGAGCCGCACCACTCGCTCCGGCGGCAACGACTCGATCAGCTCCGGCTGGACCGAGGCGTGCTCGACCCGCAGCGACGCGACCAGCCTCACCCCCCCGCCGCTCAGCCTGCGAAACGCGAAGGCCAACGCGGCCGCCGTCCCGCGATCGAGCCACTGCAGGTCATCGACGGCCACCATGACCGGGTTGCGTTTGGCAAGCGTCCGTAGGGCGCTCAGCACCCCCGCCGACACGGTGTGAGCATCCACCGCTCGCCGCCCGGCTTGTCGGCGCAGCAGGGCGATCTCCAACGCCTTCGCCTGTGGCTCCGGGAGCTCCGGCACCACCTCGTCGAGCGCGTCGGCGAGTAGGTCGCCAAGACCGGAGAACGCAAGCTCGGCCTCCGCGGGCGCCGGCCAGGCCATGAGCACGCTCGCGCCGGCGTCCGCGGCGGCAGCGACCGCCTCGCGCAAGAGCGTTGTCTTGCCGATCCCCGCTTCGCCCTCGATAACAAGAGCCATCGAGCCCTCGTCGACGGCAAAGGCGCCAACTCTCTCGAGCTCCTGCTCACGCCCCACCACCTGGGGTGGTTCAGCCGGCGTCACCGGTCAAGAATGTGTCACACCGGAGCCGGATGCAGAGCCGCCGGTACGGTCTCCACGTGGTTTCGCTTCGTCCGCTCAGCGGATCGAACCGTCAGGCCGTCGAGGCTCTGCGTGTATCACCCAGCCAAGAGCGGTTCGTCAGCAGTGTCGCCGACTCTTTGCGCGAAGCCGCCGAAGAGCCGGACGGTCGCGCCTTGTACTGGGCGGTTCATGCCGAGGACACGCCGGTGGGGTTCGTAATGATCAGTGACGAGGTCGGAAGTCCCGACTACATACCGCACTATCTGTGGAAGCTGCTCATCGACGAGCGCTACCAGCGGCAGGGCTTCGGCACTGCAACGCTCGACCTAATCGTCGAGTACTTCCGCGGCCGACCCGGGGTCGAGGTGCTGAGCACGAGCGCCGGTCGGGGCGAAGGAAGTCCGATCACCTTCTACGAGCGCTACGGCTTCGAGCAGACCGGTGAGATCGTGTTTGACGGTGAGATGTTGCTTCGGCTCAAGCTCCGCTAGCGCGGCCTCGCCACGGGTCCGCTGTTCAAGGATTCCGGACGCAAGCCGATGAGGAACGGATGCTGACTCGCCCAAATGCCCTCGGCCCACCGCGGAATTGCCTGGCGCTGGCGCTGATCACCATGGCCTTCCTGGCGCTCGCCGCGCCGGGGATGTCGGTCGCCTCTCCGGCCCCTTCTGTCGTGACCTTCAAGACCGTCAAGGTCGGAGCGCCGGGTAACCCCTCGGTGGGAATCGTTCCGTTCACGGACGCCATCTATGCGTCCTGCGCCGACGCGCCTCAGGCCAAGCCTGCATGCCAGCAGGTCGGCGGCGTCAAGTACGGCTATGGCATCGGTCATCTCGAGGTCACGGTCACCCAGTGGGTGACGTTCCTGAACAGGGTCGATCCCGCGGGCCGCAACAGGCATCGCCTTTACAGCGCCGATGAGAGCGCATCCGCATGGCCCAAGTACGGTCAGATCAATTTCGCCTCGGGCGCCTCCCGGGGCCGGCATTACACGGTGGCTTCTCCGGAATGGGCCGACAAGCCCTATGGCTTCGCCAACTTCCTGCGGTCGGCGCGGTTCGTCAACTCGCTCTACAACGGCCGCCTGCTCTCCAAGCAGGCCAAGAGCGACGCTGGGTTTCGTTATGTCACCTACCGCGTGCGGCTCTCCAGGAAGACCGAGCGGGGGATGTATGACATGAGGAAGCGCGCGGCCACGCGATCCCATAAGTCAGGCTTCGTCGTGCCCAGTCAGAACGAGTGGATCAAGGCGGCCTATTACGACCCGAGCGGTGGCGGCCAATACTCCTATTGGAAGTACCCGACGAACCCGGGAGTGTTCGGAGACGACACGGCGACCGCTCCCTCGTCGACGACTCTCGACCCCTCGACCGGCGACGTCACCAACGCGTCGACCCAGCCGCTCGCGACCTTCCACGCTTCGAACGTGCCGGCCCCGAGCTGGTGCCCCGCGGCCGTGGGGACCGAAGCCTGCTCGACCGTGAACCCCTTCGGAATGGACCCCACGACCTACGCCGAGATCTACCAGGGCAGCCTCAGCACCGTCGGCCAGGCGAAGACGATCTCGCCGTGGGGGACCCTCGACCAGGGCGGCAACGTCGTGGAGTGGACCGACACCGTCACCCCGCCTCCGTCGGGGCGGAGCGGTGGGCGGACCTGGAGACGCCTGCACGGCGGCATCGCCAACGCCCCCGTCTATCAGCTGTGGCTCTCGGCAGTCGGGCTCCAGCCGCAGGACAACACGTTCTTCACCGCCATCTATCCGTGGCTGGGAATCCGGATCGGAGTGCTGGGCAACCTGAAGGTGAGCAAGCGCTGAGCCTACGCTTGGCCGATGCGTGGCGAGCTCGAGCGGCGCGTGGGAGCCCTCGGACCGCGCGGGCGGCGGGCCGTGGTCGCCGCGGTGATTCGTGGCGAAGAGCAGCTCTTTGGTTGTCGGTTTCCGCGCGGCCGGCCGGTCCACCGGCGCAGCCTGTTCGAGATCGGTTCGATCACGAAGGCGTTCACGGGCGTGCTGCTCGCCGACATGGTGCTGGCCGGCGAGGTGAGCGTTGGATGACCCGCTCTCGCGTCATCTTGCGGATCTGAGACCCGCCTGGCGTGACCGTGAGCCGACGTTGCTCGAACTGGCCACGCACCGCAGCGGGCTCCCCAATACGCCCGGACCGATGGCGCGGCGGGAGTTCGCATACGCCGCGGGTTTCGGCGCCCGGGATCCGTGGGCGGGGCTTACCGCGGCCGACTACGAGCGCCTCGTGGCTCGCGAGTCCCCGCGACGGGCACCAGGCACGCGGTTTCGGTACTCGAGCATGGCCGTGGGTCTGCTTGGCGACGCGCTGGCCGCCCGCGCCGGATCCTCCTACGAGGAGGTGCTCGCCGCGCGCGTGCTGCGGCCGCTCGGCATGGGCGCTACGGCCGTTCACGTACCTCCGGCCTCGCGAGACCAACTCGTGCGCGGCCACTCGCGTCGCGGCGAACCACGAGCGCCGATCGAGGACTTCATGCCGGCGGCCGGAAGCCTGCGCTCCAACGCGCAGGACATGCTGCGCTTCCTCGCGGCTTGTCTACACCCACCGAGCGAACGTCCCGGCCCGGCGCTCGCCCTTGCACAACGGCCTCACGGACGGATCGGCCGGCACGCCGCGGTCGGGCTCGGCTGGATGATTGCTGCGCCTCGCAACGGCGCCCCGGGTCGTGTGGCACAACGGCGGCACCTGGGGGTTTCGTAGCTTTGCCGGGTTCGATCCGGGCGCGGGCAACGCCGCTGTTGTGTTGTCGAGCACTGCTCGAAGTGTCGACCGCCTCGGGTTCGAGCTCGTCGGCGACAGCTAAATGGACCGTGGTCGAAGCCCAGACCGGGTAGCGTCCTCTGCGGCAGCCGGCCCGCTGACCGGGCGAACGATGACCGACCGTTAGGTGGCCATGAGGACTGACTACGGCGCTTGTGACTCGCTGTGGAGGGGTACGGGGTCGATCCCCCGGCGACGGGATCGCCCAACGTGGTGACGCCCGAGGAAATCGGTCGCGTCGAACTTTTCGCGGGTCTCGACCTGGCTCAGCGTGAACGGCTCGCCCGGGTGGCGGCGGATGTGAGCCTCGTGGCGGGCGAGTACGCGGCGCCCGAGGGCGCTCAGCGCGCGCTCTTCGCCGTGCTCGAGGGGCGCATCGAGCCGACCAGGCTCATCGACGGGATCGAGCGCGTCCTCGGCGAGCGTCACCCAGGCGACGTGTTCGGTGAGGTGCCCATCGTGCTTGGCACGGTGTTCCCGGTGGGGTTTCGCGCGGCCGTGCCGTCCCGGGTCATGCGGATCGAGCCTCAGGACTACCACGCCGTCGCGGCCGTGGTGCCGGACGTGGCGATGGAGGTCGGCAAGCTCGCGGCGCACCGGATGGCTGGAGCGCGCGGACTGCAGGGGATCGCGGCAGAGCCGCCGCCCCCGCGCGCAATCGTGGTTGGGCATCGCTGGGATGCGTCCTGCGCCGAGCTGCGGCGCTTCCTGGATCGCAACCAGGTCACCTTCAGTTGGCTCACGCCCGACACACCAGATGCGCAGGACGCGTGGGGTGGCCCCCTGCCGGCGGAAGCGGATTGGCCGGCGATTCGGGTCGTCGACGGCAAGACCGTGGTACGACCACACCTCCGCAGGGTGGCTGAGCTGCTCGGTCTTGGTACCGAGGCCGACGCGGCGGAGTACGACACGGTGATCGTGGGCGCGGGCCCCGCGGGCTTGGCCGCGGCCGTATACGGAGCATCGGAGGGACTGAGGACGATCGTGGTCGAGCGAGAGGCGCCTGGCGGCCAGGCGGGAACGTCCGCCCGGATCGAGAACTATCTCGGCTTTCCATCGGGCGTATCGGGGGACGAGCTTGCGAGCCGGGCGCTGCAGCAGGCGCGAAGGCTCGGGGCCGAGATCCTCGTGACCCGGTCGATCTCGCGGATAGACCCCGAGACCCGTCAGCTGCATCTGGACGGCGGAGATGTTCTCCGGGCGCAGACGATCATCCTCGCCTGCGGGGTCGCGTGGAGGCACCTGTCGATCGACGGGTTCGATCGGCTTGCCGGGAAGGGCATCTCGTACGGCGCGGCACGCAGCGAGGCGCGGAATACCCATGGCCTGGACGTCCACATCGTCGGTGCGGGCAACTCCGCAGGGCAGGCGGCGCTGTTCTTCTCCACGCACGCCCGGAGCGTGACGATCCTCTGTCGCAGCGACCGGCTCGAGAAGAGCATGTCGCGCTATCTCATCGACCAGATCGCGGCGCGGCCGAAGATCCGCACCATGTTCGGGGCCGGGGTGGAGGCTGTGCACGGCGATCTCTCCCTCGAGGCGATCGACGTCCGCGAGTCGGCAACGGGCGAGACGACCCGCCTCGAGTCGGGCGGGCTGTTCATCTTCATCGGCGCGGATGCCCAGACCGGATGGCTTCCGCCCGAGATCGCGCTCGACCACAACGGTTATGTACTAACGGGCTCCGACATGCGCGCGGCGGGCCGCTGGAAGCTCGACCGCGATCCCTATCTCCTGGAGACGAGCGTCCCGGGCACCTTCGCTTGCGGCGACGTGCGGCTGGGCCCGATCAAGCGCGTGGCCGCCGCCGTCGGCGAGGGCAGCATGGCCATCGCATTCGTACATCAATACCTCAGAGATGCCGCCGCGGGCGAAGCCGAACCCGTAACCGAATCCACCGCATAGGAACGCGCCCCCAGCAACGTCCGTAGGGCGCGCCTGCTTTGTGGCCGGGGCGATACTGTGCGGGCTAGGTCGCGGGAGCGCGACGACACTGCCGACAGGGGGGAGAAGGATGTTCCTGGCAACGACGCAGGTCGAGGACTTCGACCGCTTCTTGAAGATCTTCTCAACGAAGGGCGCCGAGAAGCGAAAGCAGCACGGGTCCAAGGGTGCGACCGTCTTTCGCGATCCCAATGAGGACGACCGGGTCTGGGTGCTCTTCGACTGGGATAAGGAGGGCTTTCAGAACTTCGTCTCCGACCCCGAGGTCCCGCCGATCCTCAAGGAAGCCGGGCACAAAGGTAGGCCTCAGCCTGCGGAGCTCGGCGGCCAGTACGACGCCTAGCCCCACCCCGGATCGGGAGCGGTGGGGCTACGCCACTGCCCCGCTCCGCTCCGTGGTTTGTGGCCAGGAAGGCGGTGGCGTCGTGCGGCTCGGCGAACGCGATCGCGTTCCCATCCGGATCGGGGAGGTGCCCGCCCCGCCGCGTTCGGCTCGACAAAGAGCCACGCGTGCTCGTCGACCTCCCAGAGGATCTCTTCACCGACGCGACTATCCGGCGGTCGCCGAAAACCGCGTGTACCAATCGATGCTGGCGTCAAGATCGAATACCGGGACACCGGCGAAGAGGTCGGTGATAGCGCCCACCGCACCCTGCCCCCTGTCGCGACGACTCACGCGTCGTACAGGCGCTCGGCGATGCGGTCGAGGAACGACGTCCAACCGTAGAGCGTTTTTTCATAGAGGTCGCGCGAGTGGGTTCCGCGCTGCTCGAGGCGCATCTCGGTGCGGCCGTCGCCGAGGTCGGTGAACACGACCGTCACCAGCTCATGCGCCTCCTCGCCGGGCTGGTCGGAGAACGTCAGCACGAGGCGTTCGGGCTCGACGACCTCGCGATAGACACCTTCCCATCGAGTCTGGACGCCGTCGCGGTGAACGTCGCCTGCCACCTCCCGCCCGGGCGGACGTCCATCGACACGCTGGCGACGGGGACGTCGGCTTCGCGGCCGCCAAACCAGTCGGCGAATCGCTCGGGCTCGGTCCACTCGCGCCACAGGCGCTCGCGCGACGCTTCGAAGACTCGCGTCAGCTCGAGCCCGTGCGCGCCTGAGGTGCCGCGCGACTCAGACACCGCGACCGCCTTCCTCGTCGCCGTGCACGCGCTCCTCGAGACGATCGAAGCTGCTCTCCCAGAATCGTCGGTAGTCCTCCAGCCATGCGACGGCGTCCTTGAGCGCAGCGCCCTCGAGGCGCGACGGCCGCAGCTGCGCGTTCCGGCTGCGGCTGATCAGGCCGCTGCGCTCGAGGACGTTCAAATGCTGGGACACGGCCTGCATGCTGATCGGGAGCGGCTCGCGAGCTCCCTGACCGTCGCGTCGCCCTGCGCGAGGCGAGCGAGCATCGCTCGTCGCATGGGATTCGCGAGCGCTGCGAACGTCGTCGTGAGTTGATCCGGCGTCATCTGTTACTCAAGGTGCAGCTTTAGCAAGTATCTGCTTGAATAGCATATCCGCACGACCGGATGGCCCAGCCAACGCAGGAAAGGAACCGCGCTGATGCGCAAGATCATCAACTCGACCTACATCTCGCTCGACGGCGTCGTCGAGCTGCCACATGAGTGGCCGACGATCGAGCGGCCGTCCGACGAGCGCGGCGGCCAGGTCCAGACGACCCTGCTGATGGCCTGCGACGCGCTACTGATGGGCAGGCGAACCTACGAGGGCTTCGCGCCGGTCTGGCAGACGCGCTCCGGCGATCCCTTCTCGGATCGCATCAACACGATGCCCAAGTATGTCGTCTCGGCAACGCTCACGGATCCGGAATGGGCGAACACGACCGTGATCTCCAGCGACGTCCCCGAGCGGATTAGACAGCTGAAAGAGGAACCCGGCCAGGACATCGTCCAGTACGGATTCGGCGCCGTTTCGACGCTGCTCATGGAGCACGGTTTCCTGGACGAGTTGCGGCTCTGGATCCACCCGCTCTTCGTCGGCAAGGGCAGCAGCGACGATGTGCTGTTCCCGAAGGGGCCGACGACGCAGTTCGACCTCACCGACGCGACCATTCTCAAGAACAGCATGGCCATCCTGACGTACCGGCTTGCCTGAGCGTCGCGTCATCGGGGCTTCGACGCTCTGGGCGAGCGATCTCGGCCGCCCGTCCTCGGCCGCGCGATGCCGTCTACGACGACATCGACGATTCCCTCGAGGAAGTCGCGGTCGACGGGTTCGCCGGTGAGCAGCAGCCGCAGGTGGATCGGGCCGAGCACCGCCTCGATCACCCGGCCCGGGTCGGTCCCGGTCGCGACCTCGCCGCGCTGGATCGCTCGCTCCACGATGACGCCGTCGAGCGCAAGGCGTTCGGCCCAAAAACGGCCGTTCGCTGCTGCCAGCTTGCTGTCGCGGGGCGACTCAGCCGCCACCGCGCGCGCCATCGCCGCGACCTCAGGGCTGGCGGCGTTCGCGGCGACGGTGCGGGCAAGCTCCAGTAGGTCCTCGCGTAGAGAACCCGTGTCGGGAACCGAGATGTGCTCACCTGCCCGCTCGAGCATCGCCTCCAGCACCATCTCCTCCCGCGTGCCCCAGCGCCGGTAGAGCGTGGTCTTGTGGACACCGGCGCGGCGGGCGACCTTCTCCAGGCTGAGCGCCGAGTAGCCGTGTGCGGCGAGTTCGGCCAGCGTAGCTGCGATCGCGGCCGCACGCACCCGGCTGCTTGGTCCGCGGCGCCGGCGCTGGCCCGTCGCCGAGGCTGTGGTCGGCTGCGCTGTGCTCCGGGTCTTGGGCTTCGCCATGTCTCCAACCATAGATGCAACGTTTGGTGGCGTTTGCTAGGTGACAAGCGGTCGTGCCAACTCGTGACGAGGCACGGCTTTCAGGCCGCGCGTTCGGCGATCCCGGGATAGTCGAGCACGAGGCCCTGAGCGTCGTAGTCGAGCCGGCCGGTGTACGCGAAACGCGGCGCCACATAGTCGTATCGCTGGCCCATGCTCCCGTCATCCGTGCGCGCATAGCGCTGCTCGAGACGCTCGACGGTGAGGTCCAGCGCGCGGACATACGCGGCGGGCGCCTCGGCCTCCTGGCCGATCTCGAGCCCGAGCCGGTGGACGGGGAAGGCGTTGGTGAACGAGGAAGACTCGAGATCGACGTCAAGGCAGCCCGCAACCTCCGGGACCGGTGCGCCATCGATCTGCCAAGCACCGGCGCCATCGCCATCGAGCCTCAGCTCGCGGCGGCCGGTTGCCGACTGGCCGACCACCCGCGCGCTGCGCGTGACCCAGTTCGCGTCGGTGATGATCGAGTACCGGACGGCCCAGGCCTCCCCGTCTTCGACGGCTGCGGTGTGTCCCTCGAAGCGGTGGCCCTCGGGACCCGAGTGGAGGAACACCACCTCAAAGCCCTCCCGGGCATCGCGGTGCCGCCACGCAGCGAAGGGCGGAAGCTCTTGAAAGGCCACCGTCTCAACCCTCTCAGACCCGAACGCGATGAAACTGCTCCTCGACTCCCATCCACAGCCGACGATCGCGGACGGTCCAGAACGCAGCCATGGAGAGGGAGCGGCCGAGCCCGCCGGCGTTAGTGGTGCCGCGGTCCAATGCGCGCGAAGAAGATGTCCGTCGGCCCGTCCTTTGCCTGCGGCGCCGCCTGTGTGAACGCGGCCGCGAACCCGCTCGTGCGCAATCCGGCCAGCCCCTGGTACTCCCCGAGGCGCCCGAACCCCGTGGGCCTGGGCGCCGTCCGGAAGTCGAACGGGCCGGCCACGTGAAGCTGTCTCCAGGAGTTGCCGCCGTCCCGCGAGTGAGCGAACCACACGTCTGTCGTGAGCGGCGTGTCTAGCGGGAGGTCGTTGCGGGTGTCGTACCAGATGACGCCCACCGTGCCGCGCGCGTCGACGGCGATCGCCGGCTGAAACGCGAACGAGGAGACGCCGGGGAGCGGTGTCGGGCCGCTCCAGGTGACGCCGCCGTCGCTCGACTTGACGATGTCGATCTCCCCGGTCGTGGGCGAGCTGGCGTGGTCCCAAGCGACGTAGACCGTCCCGTCCGGGGCGATCGCCGCGGAGTGGAAGGTCAGGTCCTGGTTCGGCAGCTGGTCCCCGGTTTCCGGGTCGAGGTAGAGCTGGATCGATTGTGAGGTCACCTCCACCGCCGCAGACCAGGTCTGGCCCTGGTCGGCCGAGCGCGACGCGAACAGCTTCTGCACGGCGCCGGTGCCTTCGATCTGGAACCGGGCGAAGGTCGCCAGCAGCGATCCGTTCGGGAGAACGTGGATTTCCGCCGACTGGTCGAGCGACCCCGGGGGAGCGGTGTCGAGCGTCGTCGGCGTCGACCAGGTCGTGCCGCCATCTGTGGTGCGCGCGAACTGATGCGTGCTGCCGACGAACTCCATCAACGGGTCGCGCTCCCACCAGACGACGTACGCGTGGCCCGGCCGTGTCGGGTCCGCGGTGATGACCTCCCTCTCCACGCGCAGGCTCGGCCCGGCGAACGGAACGACGGGCGACCAGTTGCGCCCCCGGTCGCGCGAGCGGCTCGCGACCAGTACGGCCGGCGGCGGATCGGAAGCCAGGGAGAGTGCCGCGCCGCTGAAGTAGACGGTGCCGTCCGGACCGGCCGAGAGCCATGGGTCCGTGGCCGAGTCGAAGGCTCCTCCCGTACAGCGTGAGAGGCCGGGGATGGTCACGCGCTTCCAGGTCTTGCCGCCGTCGCGGGACGTCCCGATCAGGTCGCTGCGGGCGGCGCCGCGGCCGACGTCCTGCTGCCAGGTGGCGATGATGTTGCGCGGGTGCGCCGGGTTGACCGTGATCGCGGGCTCGATCTCCGCGCCCGTGATGCGCGTCTCGTCAAGTACCGCGCCGGGGCAGCCGGCCGGGAAGGGGCTCGGTCCCGAGATCGCCTGCATGTGCTTCACCTTGTACTGCCCCGCGACGGTCCCGGCCGGCCAGGCCGCTGTTACAAGGAAGATCGCGAGGATCAAGTGCAAGCGCAGACGCATCGCAGGTTCTCCGGGGGCGGGGGCCGACGGACGCGAGCACCCTAAACCAAACTCCAGCGCGTTGGGAAGTCGGAGCGCCGATGGGCGGCGTCGAATGCTTGGATGTCGGACAGAAAGCGTCCTCGGAAAGGCGGCGATGTCCAATCAGCAAAGTCGGATGAACTTCGGCAACACGATCAGCTCGGCGTTCGGGCTCAAGGGCGACAACTGGATGCGTCACTCGAACCCGGCGAGCGTCTGGACGCGCTTTGCCGTCCTTCCGATGCTCGTCGGATCGATCTGGAGCAGGAAGTGGATCGGCCGGCGTTCACTGATCCCGCTCGCGGCCTCATCGGCGTGGCTGGTCGTCAATCCGCTGTTTTTCAAACCGCCGCGGTCGACGAAGAACTGGGCGTCCAAGGGAGTGCTCGGGGAGCGGATCTGGACGGAGGGCGACCGATCCGAGCTGCCCGATCAGTTCAGCTCCGTGGTCCCGACTGTGGCCGCCTCATACCAGGCGATCGGTCTGGCGCCGCTCGTCTACGGCCTCGCCGCGCTCAAGGCCACTCCCACGGTCCTCGGTGTGCTCATCGTCCAGGGGGGCAAGCTCTGGTACATCGACCGAATGGTGCTGCTGTTCGAGGAGATGAAGAGCCAGGACCCCGATTACGCTCGCTGGGAGTATTGAGAGAGCCTTGCGCCGCGCCCCCAGGCGAGCTTAGGATAGGCGCCCTCATGGCAGGTATCGGCCACCCGCCGGGTGAGCGGCCGCCGGCGCTCTGGCGCCGCGTGGTGGTTCGCCCCAAACCAATGCCGACCAATCTCCCGAAGTGGCTGGTCGGGGATTGGAACAGGGTCATCCGCGACCCGCTCGACGTGCTGCGCCTGGCTCCATTGATCGGCGCGATCGTGACGGTGATCGTGGGCGACACCACGCACACCGGCGAGTTGGTCGGGTGCTTCTTGATCGTGCTCGCGCCGCGCGTGCTCAACGTGCAGCGGCCCTTCGACCTGATCTTCCAGATCGGGATGAACCTCGCGATCTGGGGCAACGTCTTCGCCCTCTTCGACCACATCTACGGCTACGACAAGATCGTCCACTTCCTCCTTCCCTGTGGCTCGTCGATGCTGCTCTACATCTGCCTCTGCCATCTGCGGCTGGTGCCGGACCTGTCCGAGGACGCGGGCCTGCACGACCGCATCGCGATGGTGCTGATAACGCTCGCGTTCGGGCTGATGGTCGGCGGCATCTTCGAGATGTGGGAGTGGTTCTCGAACAAAGTGTTCGGCACGGAGATGTTCGTCACGTACGGCGACTCGATCGGCGACCTGATCGACGACACGCTCGGCGCGCTGATGGGCGGCGTCATCCTGCTCTTCTGGACCGGACGCGGCTGGGGCACCTGGCGTACTCCGGGCGCCGCTCTGCGCGGCGAGGAGCCGATGCCCACCGCCCCGCCGGATCGCAACAAGGACCTGCTCGCGCGCTTCGGGCAGTGGGTGGCGCGGCTGCGCCCGCCGCGGGGCCACGCCGAGGAGCAGGGCCGCCCCTACCCCACGTTGCCGCGCTGGCTGGTCGGCGACTGGGGCCGCCTCCTCCGCGACCCGGTCGATCTGATCCGGCTGAGCCTGGTGGTGGGTGGCCTCCTCGCAGTGTTCGGAGGCGACTGGGATCACGCCGCCCGCTTCGCGGTCGGCTTCGGCCTGTCGGTGCTGGTCCGGTTGGCCGAGGCGCCGAGGCCCTTCGACGCCGCTTTCGCGCTCGGCATGGCGTTCCAGGCGTGGGGCGCGTTCAGCGGCGCATACGACTCCGTCACCGGCTACGAGGTGACCGCGCGGGTGGTGACCTCGCTGTCGATCGCCGTGATGCTGTACCTGCTGCTGGTCCGGATTCGCGCCGTGCCTGACCTGAGCGGCAAGTCGGACATCCACGAGCGCACGGGCATGCTGCTGCTGGCGACCGCCCTCGGCTTCGGCGTCGGGATGCTCTACGAGATCGGCGCGTGGGCGTCGAACGGCCTGTTCGACGCGGAGTCGTTCACGTTCGACGAGCTGATCGCGCACATGGCGATCGACTTCGCCGCCTCGGCGGCCGGCGCGGTCCTGCTCGTGTTCTGGGACCGGGCGGGCTGGGAGACCCGCCGGGTGCCGGCGGCTGTGCTGCTGAAGGCGCCCAGCTAGGCCGCCCGCACGTAGACCGGGTTGCTGACAAGCCATAGGCGCCCGCGCTCGTCGTCCGGAAGCCGCGCCTCGACGCGATAGGCGCCGTCCTCGTCGATACGGTGCTCGAGCCGGTGGCCCTCGGCCTCGTGCACCGGCGCTCCGTCGCGCAGCAGTCGCAGGCGTGCGGGCCGTGGCGCCACGGCCCTCATGGTCCACGTGCCGGGTTCGACCTGGGCGCCCATCGGCGCCGCGCGGGCGTCGCTCTCGGCCCAGAATCGAAATCCGCGCCCGGGCGCGAGCGCTTCGAACGACAGGTAGCAACGGCCCTCGCCGAGCGCCTCGTACACGGCCGCGCGGTCGCTCGCCAGCTCGCCCGCGGGCGCCGAGGGGAGCAGGACGTGCGTCTGGAGCATCGCGAAGTAGCGCGCATTGGGCATTGGGGAGAGCGCCCGCCCGCGGATGCGGAGGCCGCGCTGGTGGGCGTCGAGGCCGCCGATGGCCGGCACCCGGCGGCGCAGGCACAGCCGGTCCCAGATCTCGAGGTGGCGCGCCGGGGGTCCGCTCAGCGTCCGCATGGGGTCACGCATGAACGCGACCGCCTCCCGCGGCGTGCGCCACGCCTCGGCCGCGTCGGACGTGAGGCTCCACAGCTCGATGCCGCCGCAGATCGGGTCGTCGAGCAGCTTCCAGCCGTGCGGCGGCGCGATGACCTTCGACATCCGGGAGCCCTCAGAAAAGGGATGCGCCGCGAAGGAAACGCCGCCGGCCTCCAGCACCGCGGTGCAGATCTCGCGTTCCGTGCGCCCTTGGTGAGCGGATCTCCTCGTCGAGACCGAACACGAGCAGATGTCCGCCCTTGGGCGAGACCTCGTGGCCGACCAAGACCAGGACGCTCCCGCGCCAGCCCTCCTCCCCGCGTCGCCGCGCCTCGAGCGTGTCGTGGTCGGTGAGGAGCAGGCAGTCGGCGCCGGCCTCCTGCGAAGTCTGCACGAGCTCGGCGACAGTGGCCGTGCCGTCGGAATAGGTCGAGTGGACGTGCGCTACGCATGCCAGGCCGTGGAGCCCGAGCGGGTCGTCCACGGCCGCGGCGCTCAGGACGCCGCGGGCAGCGGCGCTGCCGCGCGCCGGCGGCGCGCCACGGCAATGCCGGCCACGCTGAGCACGGCGAGCAGCGCCAGCGCCGCAACCGCCGGCCACAGCGCCCGCTCGGCGGCCGCGCCTCCGAGGGCGGTGTAGGCGAGCACGCGCGGAGCGCCTCCTATCAGGCTGCCCGCAACGAAGTGGCGCAGCCGCACGCGAGTAAGACCGACGGCGTAGTTCAGCACGGTGGCGGGCGAGCCCGGGGCGGCGCGGGCGAGCACGATCGACAGCAACGGCCGTCGCTCGACGCGCTCGCGCAGCCGCACGACGCGCTCGCCGGCCAGCGTCTCGGCCGGGCCGCGCCCGAAACCACGGGCTATCCCGAATGCGACTATCCCCCCCAACGTGGCGCCCAACAGCGCCACCGGCATGCCGGCGGCTCCGCCGAGGAGCAAACCCGTAGCCGCCGCCAGCAGCGTTCCCGATACGAGCGCCGGCGTGAGCAGGATCCACGCGGCGATCGCAGCGGCTACGAGCAGCGCGGTGGGCGCGTCGGCGATGCGGGCGACCTCCGCCGGGTCGTGCGGCAGGAAGGCGAAAGCGGCCGCGAAGCCTGCGGCGATGGGCAGCGCGAGCAAGAGCAGGCGCCGACGGGCACTGCGGCGGTCGGGGGGACGGTCCACGACGTGGAGAGTAGCCGGGCCGGCGAAGTTGCAGGCCAGGAGCCGACCCGCGTAGGGTCGCCTCGTCTTCTCAAGCCCCACGCCACTTTCGCGCCCGGAGGGTGACTTGCGCGAGCGCCACGCCAAGCAGAGATCCGACCAGGACATCGCCGGGGAAGTGGACGCCTGTGTGGACGCGCGAGTACGCCACGACGGTGGCGAGGGCTCGCAGGGGCAGGGCGAGCCGGGGCTGGGTGGCCGCGGCTCCGGTCGCAAACGCAAACGCGGACGCCGCATGGCCAGACGGAAACGAGCGCGATCGGGGCATGCGGACGTGCCGCGCGACGCGCGGCCCCCGCTCAGGGCGCCGCCGTCTCCCGAGTGGCTTCAGCGCAGCGTTCACAACCACCGAGGTGACGGCGATCGAGGTCAGCCCGTCGAAGGCGGCGCGCCGGCCGCTGCCGCCGCCGCCGAGCGCGAGCAGTCCTGCGGTGCCGATCCAGATCCTCGAGTAATTGGCCGCATGGGATACGTGGCGCATGGCGCGGTCGAGCGCCGGTATGTCGGAACGCGCGACGGCGGCGTACACCGCGAGGTCGGCGCGCTCGGCGTGCCCCAGCCAGTTGCGCAGCTTCACAGGCGGGAGATCCTATGACGCGCAGGCGCCTCCTGGCGATCGCCGCGCTGCTGCTCACGCCGCTTGCGGTCGTAAGTGCGGTGGGCTTGGTGGTGGAGGAGCCGCAGGACGCCTTTGGGGTGCTGCTGACCCTGTCGCTCGCTGTGGTCGCGGCGGGATACGGGCTCGTACGCCGGGGCATCGTGCGGGTCATCGCCCTCGTGCTCGCCGGGATGCTGCTCCTCGGGGTGCTGGAGGTGCTCTTGGATCGCAGGGTCTTGGACCGCCTGACCATCGTCGGGCTGTTCTGGCTCGCTGTCGCTGCCGCAGCTGCGGCATTCGCCGTTCACGTTCCCCTGCCGAGGGCGAGCAGACCACAACGGCCGGTGCTCTTCCTGAACCCGCGCTCGGGGGGCGGCAAGGCCGAGCGTTTCAAGCTCGCCGACGAGGCCCGGAAGCGTGGGATCGAACCGATCGAGCTGGGTCCCGGCGACGACCTGGCGACGCTCGTTAAGACGGCGGTCGACGAGGGGGCGGACGCTCTGGCCATGGCCGGGGGCGACGGGTCACAGGCCGTGGTCGCCGCCGCCGCAGCCGAGCTCGATCTCCCGTACGCCTGTATTCCGTCGGGCACCCGCAACCACTTCGCTCTGGACCTGGGCGTCAATCGAGACGACGTGGTCGGAGCGCTCGACGCGTTCGTCGACGGGGGCGAGCGTGTCGTGGATCTCGCCGAGGTGAACGGCGTCGTCTTCGTGAACAACGTCTCGCTCGGCCTCTACGCGACCGCGGTGCAGCGCGATGGCTATCGAAACGCGAAACTGCGCACGATCCTCGGCACCCTCCCGGACGTGCTCGGGCCGCGTGGGGAGCCCCCGGACCTCCAGTGGACAGGCCCTCGAGATGCCAAGTCGTACCCCTCGGGCACCGTGCTCCTGGTCTCGAACAATCGCTACCTACTCGGGGCGATGCCGGGGTCAGGAACGCGGCCGCGGATCGACGAAGGCGAGCTTGGGATCGCCGTGGTGGAGTCACGCCCCGATTCCCGCTGGCGGCGTCTCCTGCCCCGGCGCCCCTGGCGACAGTGGTCGGCGCCGGATTTCGAGGTTCGCTCAGGCAAGCCGGTGCCCGCGGGCATCGACGGCGAGGCGACCGTCCTGACGGCCCCGCTCCGCTTTCGCACCAGGCCCGCCGTGCTGCGCGTGCGCATCGCGCCGGGACACCCCGGCGCCTCGCCTTCGGCCACCCGGCCGGACAGCATATGGGAGGGCTTGCGGACACTGGTCTCCATCGCGGCCGGCCGCACCACGCCCGGTCCGGCGCGGACAAGCCGGTGACGAACCCAGGGCCCGCTGTCAACGCCCGCGCGCCCCGTAGCGGGCGATCGCCCGGCGGTAGACGCCGAAGGCGGGCTTCCTGCCGTAGTCGTCGCGCAGCAGCCCGAAATGCTGCTGAAAGCTCGGTCCGGCACTGTTGTTGTCGCGTAGGCCGAAGAAGCGGAAGTCCGTGATGTTGTAGGTGCCGCGATAGCGGTGCGCCTCCCGGGCGAACTCGCCGGTGGCCGTCGCCTGATCGGCCTCCGAGCGGCCCGGTCCCGTGCCGTAGCCGATCTCCTCGATGCGCAGCGGAACCCGCGGGCCGAACCCCGCCTTTGGCATGTAGCACTCGCGAGTCTGTGCGATGCCCTCCAGGAACGCGTCGCCGAAGTCCACGATCTGCGCACCAAACAAGACGCCGGGCGACCAGGTGCCGGGGTAGAGGTCCACTCCAACCCAGTCGGTGTGCCGGCGCAGCCGCCGGCCGCCGCGGCGGCCAACCGCTTCCCAGAAGCGGGCATCGGCGTCGTCGTCGAAGCGCCAGGCGAAGTTGAAGCCGATCCGTTGATGGTCGTACCCGAGCCGCCGCGACTCGCGCTTCGCCGCGACCACTCCCCGGACGAGCGCCTCGACGGGACGGCGGTACGCGCCGTCGGAGGTGTTGGGGGAGAAGGCGATGTTGACCTCGTTGGTGATCTGCAGGCCGGTCACGCGCCGCATCGGCCCGAACTCCCGCACCACGCGCCGGACGAAGCGCAGCCACGCGGCGATGTCACCGTCGTCGGCCGGCGCGGGGTGGTAGCGCACCTGCAGCTCCACCTCGCAGGCCCATGCGGGCGAAGTGCCGCGCCAGGCGCTTGAAGCGCCGGATGCCCGCGCGGCCGCCCTCCATGAAGAGGCGGTTGAGGCGCACCGCGAGGAACCTCCTCCCCTTCAACTGCCGAAGTGCCGTGTCGCGCTTGGCGACCTGCTCGGGGACGGTGGGCACCGTCTGCCCGGTGCCGCTCTCGCCGGCCAGACGCGGCCCGATGCCGAAGCGCAAGCGCGGCCCGGGTGCCGGCCGATCGTTCGCATAGCTCTCCCGGCATTCGGGGTCGGGCCGGCTGGGCGCCGGCGTCTGCGAGGGCGCGATCGCGCCGCCTCGGTCCCACGGAACCGCCGTCGCCGACGCGGCGCATGCGCCCGCGGCCACGACGGTCGCGAGCGCGGCAGCGGTTCGCGGGCTCAACCGCGTCTCGGCCGGTAGATGGTCAGCCCGAGGAACGTTCCCGTCCAGATCGTGCCGCCCGGGCCCACCTCGGTTGCGGCGTAGTGCGAGTTCTCGCAGCTCTGAGGCGCGTCGGCGAAGACCGGATCGAACAGCGCCCGAACGCCGAGCCCGTCGAGGATTCCCAGGACCGCCGCTGAGCAGGGGTGCGGGCGCGCCCGCGCAAAGAACGCCGAGCGGCCGGTCCGCCAGCTGAGCGCGTGTACGCCCCACCGGCCGCCGCGCTGGCCCACTCCGTAGGCCAGGCCGGTGGCCGCGCTCATCGAGGGGATCGCATTGGGGATCGAGACGAGCGGATTGGCCCAACGGCTCACACAGCGCCGCCGCCGCGGGTTCCAGTCGATGCGCTCCCCTCCGTAAGGCGCGGCCTGCGGGTCGCCGCCACGCAGAGCGGCCAGCGAGTTGCGCAGCGGCCCATCGGGGATGCCCGTGAAGTCGTAGTCGAGCAGGTTGTTCACGTGGAAGGTGGCGTAGCCGCGCACGTTCACCGACTGCTCGGAGAGCGAGAAGCGGGCCCGCGGGTCACCGAAGCGCACCGGGTAGTCGCACGCCATGCGCCTCGGCCGGCCCTCGCCCAGCCCGCGCCAGTCGCGCGGGATTCGATCGCGCCAGAACAGGTTCACGTGCATGAGGTCGCGGCCGTCGGTGATGACCACGAAGCGGTCCTGGCGGCCGACGCCCATCACCGTCGGGGTCGAGCCCGATCCGAGCCCGAGCCGGATGGCAGACTGGCCGCTGCCCGGCTCGTAGCGCGCGCTCCACGTCGAGGTGAGCCGGTTGCGCCGGGCGTCGTGGTCGATGCGGCGCATGCGCTTGGAGGTGACCACATAGATCCCGCCGTCCTCGTCGGCGGCGATGCTGTTCGAGACCTCCTCCAGGCGCTCGGTCGGGACCGCGGCGTTGCGGCAGCGGGCGCCGTTGAAGCTGATCGTGCGCACGTTTGCGTTCGTCATCCGGGCCGGCCGGCGTGGGATCGTCCCCGCAACGCCCTGCTCGGTCGCGAACGCCACGTAGCCGTCGTAGGTCATCGTCGCCCCGGCAACCCTGTCGTCCGGGCGGCAGAAGGCCCGATCGGGCAACCGGAATCGCTTGACCAGGCGTATCGGCGAGGAACGCCGCCCGCGGCGGCTGTCGGCGTAGACCTCGATCTCGCGCTGGCGCGGCACGATGAAATGCCCGTCGCGGTCGAGGATGTTGTACGAGCCGGTGATGCCGCCGCCGCTGCTGGCCGGAGGCTGTGCCTCGCGCTCGGCCGGGACGTACAGGTCGATCAGCCGGCCCGTGCGCGCATCGACCTTGAACACCGCCCGGCGGTCCTGGGCGTCGACCAGCGATCCCCAGGCGGCGATGCCGTCGTCGCGGTAGCGATCGGAGAACTGGATCTGGATCGGGATGCCCGGAAGATCGATGTGCTGAGAGCGCACGCGCGCCGAGACCAACCCGGGATAGGGCGAGGAGGCCTGCGCGTAGCTGTTGCGGTGCGAGACTCCCCAGGGCGATTCCGGCAGAGCCGGATTGCACGGTGGCTCGTTGTGCCCGCCGGGCTGCCGGCACCCGCCCCCGGCGTTGGCTACCGGAGGCGAGAGGAGGGCGAGCGCGATGAGTCCAGCCGCGCGCCATCCGTGTCGGAGGTAGCGCGCCGCGGCGTCGTCCATGACGCGGATCCTGCCACAGCTCAGCGGACGGTCGTGTGCCCGAGAATCGCGTCCACGATCTGATCCCAGTCGCCCTCGTTGAGCTCGTGCCCGCCGCCCTCGATTGTCACGAGCTCGGCGCCGACTACCTTCGCCAATGCGGCCCCGTGCTCGATCGGGAACATCGGGTCCGCGGTGCCGTGGATCACCAGGAATGGGGCCCCGACCTCTGGCAGCCGCCCCTGCCACTTCTCCCCGCCGCTCAGCGTCCCGTGGTTCATCAGGCTGCGCGGGTCTCTCGCGCGCTCGAGGTCGCGCTCCACGAGCTCGCGCGCCGCTGCCTCGTCGAAGGGGTGCCGCGTGCCCGCCAGGTGCCGCGCGTCCTGGACGATCAACTCACCCAGGGCCTCGGTGTCAGACCAGTCGAGAGCGTCGAATGACGCGGCATGCTCGAGGTATGCGGGATCCGGCCCGGGCAACGAAGAATCGGGCGCGCTCACCGCGCTGGTGCTGATCGCGGTAACGGTCGCTACGCGCTCCGGGTAAGCGAGCGCGGCCAGCTGAGCGACCACACCGCCGGCGGACATTCCCACCAGATGGGCGCGCTCGATGCCGTACCCGTCGAGCACCGCGACGGCGTCGCCGGCCAGGTCATCGATTGTGTAGGGGGCCTGGCCCGGGTCGTAGGCGGTCGAGCGTCCGGTGTCGCGGTTGTCGTAGCGCAGCACGAAGCGCCCGCCGCTCGCGAGCCGCTCGCAGAACCCGGCCGGCCACCACAGCATCGAGGCCATCGCGCCCATGATCATCAGCAGCGGCGGGTCGCTTGGCTCTCCAAAGGATTCGGTGCAGATCTCCGCCCGACCCGAAGGGATCGTCTTTGCGGTTCGCCCTGTGTGCGGCATGCCACAGGAATAAAGCATCGGGGCCGGGGTCAACGACGCATGCCCTCCGATCGCGCCGTCCATCGCATCCTGTTCCTGGTATCTGCCCACAACGGCCTGAGCCAGCGTGCCTACATCGCTCTCACCGAGCTCGGCCATCAGGTAACGGTTGCCGTCGTCGACTCAGACCACGAGATGGAGGCCGCGGTGGAGCACAACCGGCCCGATCTGATCGTCTGTCCCATGCTCAAGAAGTTCATCCCGGAGTCGATCTGGGCAACCCGGCGCTGCCTGATCGTGCATCCCGGTCCGAAGGGCGACCGCGGGCCCTCCTCGCTCGATTGGGCGATCGAGCTCGGCAAGGCTGAGTGGGGCGTGACCGTGCTCGAGGCCAATGGCGAGGCCGACGCCGGTGACATCTGGGCCAGCCGCAGCTTCTCCACTCGCCAGGTGGGGAAGAGCAGCCTCTACCGCCACGAAGTCCGCAGCGCCGCGATCGACGCAATCGTCGAGGCGGTCACCAGGGTGGCCGGCGGCGCCGCCCCCCTGGAGCTGGATCCCAGAGATCCTCAGGTGACCGGCCAGGCGCGCCCGCTGATGCGCCAGGAGCTGCGCGCGATCTACTGGGAGGCCGACTCCACCGACACGGTCATTCGCAAGATTCGCGCCGGCGAGGGCCACCCCGGCGTGCTCGACGAGATCCAGGGAACCGGCTTTCATCTATTCGGCGCCCATCGCGAGCAGGCGCTGAGCGGGCGCGCAGGCGAGATCATCGCCCAGCGCGACGGAGCCATCTGCCGGGCAACGGTCGACGGCGCGGTCTGGGTGACCCACCTCAAGCGCGGCGGCGGCGAGCCCCACACCCACTTCAAGCTGCCGGCCACCCGGGCGCTGGCTCTCGCCGGCATCGAGCTCGACGTGCCGGAGATCCCGGTGCCCTGGCACGCCCCGTCGGTGCCCGCCGGCCACACCTACCGCGAGATCGAGTACACCGAGCAGGCGGGCGTGGGGTACCTGCACTTCGACTTCTACAACGGCGCGATGAGCACCGACCAGTGCCGGCGCCTGCACGAGGCCTACCTGTACGCGCGCTCGCGGCGCGAGACCAAGGTCATCACGCTCATGGGCGGGGACGACTTCTTCTCCAACGGCATCCACCTCAACGTGATCGAGGCCGCCGACGATCCGGCCGATGAGTCCTGGCGCAATCTCCACGCGATCAACGACATCGTGCGCGAGATCGTGGAAACCGACTCGCACATCGTGATCTCGGCCCTCGCCGGTGACGCCGCGGCGGGCGGCGTCCCTTTCGCCCTCGCGGCCGACCGAGTGTTGGCGCGCGAGGACGTGGTGCTCAATCCGTACTACCGGCACATGGGCGGCCTGTACGGCTCCGAGTACTGGACCTACCTGCTGCCGCGTCGCGTCGGGATCGAGATGACCGCCCGCCTGACCGGCCCGCCGTTCACGGCGATCGGTACCCGGCAGGCCGTCGAGATCGGCCTGCTCGACCACGCCTTTGGCTCGGATCTCGCGAGCTTTCACGCTCGCACACGCCTCTTCGCCGAAAGCCTCGCCGGCGACCCGAGCCTGGACAGTTGGCTCGGGCGCAAGCGTCGGGCGCGCGCCCGCGACGAGCAGATCAAGCCGCTACAGGCCTACCGCACAGAGGAGATGGTGCGCTCGCACGAGTGCTTCTTCGGGGGCGACCGCAGCTATCACGAAGCACGGCGTCGCTTCACCCGGAAGCTTCCGGCCTGCACCGCCGCACCCTTGGTCAGCCTCGCCGCTTAACGCGTGCGGTAGAGCCGCGTGGTCAGCGGCGCGAACACCAGCGTCAGCGCCGCGGCCACCGCCAGCACGATCGCGATGTCCCCGGCGTCGGCGTTGCCCTCCATCAACCCCCGCGACGCGGTGGCGAGGATCGAGATCGGGTTGACGTCGACGAAGGCCTCCAGGGCGGGGGGCAGGGTGTCCGGTTCGACGAAGACGTTGGACAGGAAGGTGAGCGGGAAGATCCCCATGAAGCCGGCGTTCATCACGGCATTCGGAGTCCTCAACAGCAGCCCGAGCGTCGTGAAGACCCAGGACAGGCCGAACGCGAACAGCACCACCAGCGCCAGCGCCGCAACCGCCCCGCCAACACCGGCCCCCGGGCGGTAGCCGAGGATCACGCCGAGCACGATGATCACCGTGCCGGCGAGCACGTAACGCGCGCTGTCGCCCAGCAGCGATCCCACCAGCGGAGCCGGCCGCCAGATCGGCAGCGAGCGAAAGCGGTCGACCACCCCTTTTGTCAGGTCGGTGTTCAGCGCGACTCCGGAGTACACCGTCGTGAAGAGCACCGACATCACCAGGATCCCCGGGAGGATGTAATCGAGGTACTCACCGGTGGACCCCGAGATCGCGCCTCCGAACAGGTAGGTGAACAGCAGCACGAACATCACCGGCGTGATCGTCACGTCCAGCAGCTGCTCGGGCACGTGCTTGACCTTGAGCATTCCGCGCCACCCAAAGGTGAGAGCGGCTGCGAGCGCGCTGGCCCGCGGCGGGCGAGAGGTCGAGGAGATCGCCTTGCGGACCGCGACCGCGTCGGCGCCCGGGCTCGTGGCGGCCTGAGTCGAGGGATTGGCGCTCATGCCGCCTGCTCCTTCTCGGTCGGGTCGGCCTGCTCGGCCGGATCCTCCTCCGCGGGATGGCCGGTCAGGGCGAGGAACACCTCGTCGAGACTGGGCTGGCCCAGCGAGAAGTCGGCGATCCGGACGCCGGCGCGACTCAGCTCGGCCACCGCCTCCGCGCCGCGGTCGGGGTCGGCGCAAGCCACCGAGAGGGCGGACGAGTCGGCCTCGAGGGTGACCGAGCCGAGCTCATTGCTCAGCACACGCTCGGCGTCCGGCCGCTGCCCGGGGTCGAGCAGGCGCACGTGCAACGCACCGGTGCCCACGGAGGCCTTGAGCTGACCGGGCGTTCCCTCGGCGATCACCTTGCCGTGGTCGATCACGGCGATCCCGTCGGCGAGCTGATCGGCCTCCTCCAGGTACTGGGTGCAGAGCAGAATCGTGGTTCCCCCCTCCACCAGGGCGCGGATGATGTCCCACACCTGATTGCGCGAGCGCGGGTCGAGCCCGGTCGTGGGCTCGTCGAGGAACATGAGCTCCGGGGTCACCACGATGCTGGCGGAGATGTCCAGCCGGCGCCGCATGCCGCCCGAGTAGTTCTTCACCAGCCGGCCCGCGGCCTCGGAGAGGCCGAAGGCATCCAGCAGCTCATCGGCACGCTCTTTGGCCACCGAGCGCTTGAGACCCAGAAGGCGGCCGAGCAGCACCAGGTTCTCGCGGCCGGTGAGGTCCTCGTCCACCGACGCGAGCTGTCCGGTCAGGCTGACCGCTCCGCGAACGGCGTCGGCCTCCATGACGATGTCGTGCCCGAGCACCCGCGCGCTTCCCGCATCCGGGGCGATCAACGTGGCGAGCATGCGGATCGTGGTCGTCTTGCCGGCCCCGTTGGGCCCCAGCACGCCGTAGACCGAGCCCCGGCTCACCGCCAGGTCCACGCCGTCGACTGCGCGGGTCTCGCCGAAGGTCTTGACGAGGCCGGTGGCTTCGACCGCGAGTGTGGAATCGATAGTCATCTTGGAGGTGTGCGACATCTCACAGGCGTCGGGACCCGCGGCTCTCATCATGACGGGACATGGCGATCCAGCCCATCACCCACCAATCCTGGCTGTTCGCTCCGCCGCTCGACATGCCGCTCACCCTACGCCTGGAGAACGGTCGTTTCGGCTCGATTCGGCCCAGAGGGCTTCCGACTGCGCCGCCGTGCGCCACAGTCGTCCCTTTTGCGACCGGGCTCCACCTGGCAGTCGATCTCGCCTCTTCCGAGGGGAACTGCGTGTTCGCCGCTAACCGCGGGCGGGTCGTGGAGGTGGAGACCAACCCGGCCGCCACCAGGGGCAACGTCACCATTGATCACCACCCCGAGGGGCTGGGCTTCGTGACCAAGTACAACCACGTCACCGGCATCCAGGTCGGCGTTGGCGACTTCGTGCAGGAGGGCCAGCCGTTCGCCCAGGTCTCCGCAGTACCCGACGAGCCACACCTGCATTTCGAGCTTTGGACAGTGGTCGACCGCACCGGCGCCGGAGCGCCCGGTGACACCGACATGGCGCCGATCGATCCGACGCGGGCGCTCTACGCGTGGGAGCAGCGACTCGAACCCGACGAGCCACTTCCGGGGGTCCAGGTACCGCTGGCCGTGGGGGTCACGCGCATCCATAGCGTGCCGTTCTTCTTCGCCCGCTTCGAGCCGGAGATCACGCTGCACGTGCCGATGTACGAGCCGATGACCGAGGACGAGCGCGTGACGATCGCCCTGCTGCGCGAAGCCCATCGCCGGGGAGCCGGCCTCGAGCTGTTCTTTCGCCATTCGACGTTCTGGGGCGCGGACGTGGTCACCCAGGCCGCCCTGACAGCCGAGAGCTAGGTCTTCGCCCCGCGCGTCATCGCGCGCAGGTCCAGTGCCTTGTCCAGCGTCTCCTCGTCCACGCCCTTCTCGATGGCCACCTCGCGAATGGTGCGCCCGGAGGCCATCGCCTCCTTCACGATCTCGGTGCCGCGGTCGTAGCCGATGTGCGGGTTGAGCGCGGTGGCGATGGCCGGGGTCGACTCCGCGTGACGGAGCAGCGTCTCCTCGTTGGCCTCGAGTCCGTCGACGCACTTCTCGGCCAGCATCTGCGAGGCCGAGGTGAGGATCCGGATCGACTCGAAGAGGTTGCGGGCGATCACCGGGACGCGCACGTTGAGCTCGAAGGCACCCTGTGTGCCGGCCACGGTCACGGCGGTGTCGTTGCCGATCACCTGGGCCGCCACCTGCAGCACAACCTCCGGAATCACGGGGTTGACCTTGCCGGGCATGATCGATGAGCCCTTCTGCAGCTCGGGCAGCGCCAGCTCGACCAGGCCGGTGCGCGGCCCCGAGCCCATCAGAACCAGGTCGTTGGCGATCTTGGTGAGCGAGACCGCCACCACCTTGAGCGCTCCATGCAGCTCGACCAGGCCGTCGCGGTTGGCCTGGGCCTCGAACCGGTCGCGGGGCGCCTCGCCCAGCCCGAGCTGCTCGCGGACCCGCTCGGCGAACTCCGGGTGGGTGTTGAGCCCGGTGCCCGTGGCCGTGCCGCCCAGCGGGATCTCGGCGGCGCGGCCCAGAGCGTCGCGCACCCGGTCACGCCCGAGCGAGATTTGCGCTGCGTAGCCGCCGAACTCCTGGCCCAGCGTGACCGGCACCGCATCCATCATGTGCGTGCGGCCCGCCTTCACCACGTCGGCCCACTCGCCGGCCTTGCGTTCGAAGGCTCCGGCCAGGCGTTCGAGCGCCGGAAGCAGCTCGCGGGTAACGGAATCCACGGCGGCCAGGTGCACCGCGCTCGGGAACACGTCGTTGGACGACTGGCCCATGTTCACGTGGTCGTTGGCGTGTGCCTCGTCGCCGGCGAGGTTGGCAATCACCTCGTTCGCGTTCGTGTTCGTGGATGTGCCCGAGCCGGTCTGGAACACGTCGATCGGGAACTGGTCATCGTGGCGGCCCTCGGCCACCTCGTCGCCCGCGCGCCCGATTCGCTCCGCCAGGTCGGCGTCCAGCAGCCCGAGCTCGCCGTTCACGCGCGCGGCGGCGGCCTTGATGCGGCCCAGCCAGTGGATCACCGGGGGCGGCACCCGCTCGCCGGACACGGGAAAGTTCTTCACTGCCTTGCTTGTCTCCACGCCCCAGAGCTCCTGCCGCACCTCTTCGATCGCCATGGTCCTAGGCTAGATGACTGATTCCATATCTCCGCACCGGCGGTAGCCTCCACCTTCGCGCAGGCTCGCGTACCTGAACCCGTGCACATTCCGTGCGCTCCGCACGGCCTCGATCGTTCCGTGTTCTGATCGCCAAGGTGACGGCGCTCATCCGAATCGACCGGTCATGGACTCCGACCGGTGGCGGAAGACCCAAGCCAATTCGCTTCTGCACCCGCTGCGGTCACCCCAGCGATGAGCCGCCCGGACGGCCGGACCTGCGCCGGCGGGTGTGCGAGCGCTGCGGTATGGGGATGGTGCTCACCTGCTCGCGTGACGCCCTGCCGGGCGACGCGGCGGCATTCGTGATCTGCACCTACGAGCTCGTCGTGAGCGCGGTCAGCCAAGCGGGAGAGCGCATCTTCGGCAAGGAGGCGGGTCTCGTGGGCAGCCACCTTCTCGAGCTGGTGACCAGTCCGCTTGGCGACGACCAGCTGGCGCGTCATGCCGGGCTGGCCGCTCAGCGTCCGGTGGATCCGGTGGTCATGCCGTTGCGCCTCGCGGCGTCGGGCACCAAGCGCCGCGTCGGGACGCTTGCCGGCCGGATCGCCACCTGCGGTCCGCCACGAGCGGTGCTCGTGACCGTGGAACCGAGCGAATTCGGCCGGCGTTAACTCGCCTGTGGTCCGGGAGACCAACTCGTGCAAGAACCTCTGCACTACTTGCGCACCAGACGTCGGCCCTGCTCAAAGTTAATTCAAGTTGTTCTGGCTCCTGCCGAAAACCTATGCAAGAGCAACTTCGCTCGGAATCGGACGGAGGAGAAGTGAGCGGGATCAGGACCAATGCGGCCGCCGAGCTCCTGGGGGTCAGCCCCAACACGCTCCGCAGTTGGGAGCGGCGCTTTGGTTATCCCAAGCCCCGGCGCACGCAGGGGGGCCACCGCCAGTACGACCTCGCCGAGCTCGAATCGCTTCGCCGGGCGCTGCTCGAGACTCATAACATCTCCTCGGCCATCGAGCTCGCGCGCCAGCGCGGCGAGGGGCCCAGCTCGCCCAGCCGGATGCTCGACGCGTGGGACCACTTCGACGAGGTGCTGGCCGATCGGGTGCTGGAGGAGAGCCTGGCCGTGCGCTCGGTGGAGCGGTCGGTGGAGGAAGTGCTGCTCCCGGCGCTCGAGCTGGCCGACGATCGTGAGGGGCGCGAGGCCGAGCGCGAGCTGGCCTTCCGCTGGGCCACCGGTTGGATGCATGCCGCGCGCCGTGTGGTTCCGCCGGCCAGCCGTCCCCAGGGCGTTCTGCTCTTCGACTCGAGTCCCCGGCTCGACATCGACTCGCTGCACGTGCAGGCGCTCGAGCTCGGGCTGCGGCGCGTGGGCTTCCGCACCCTGATGCTGGCCTTCGACATGCCACCGGAGCGGGTTGTGCGCGCGATCCGCGCTCTCGATCCGACCGCCTTCGTTTTCTGCGGCGGCGACGCCACGCTCGAGGTGGTGGGCCGCCTCGTGTACACGGTGCGCCAGGTCGGCTCTGTCGCCCCTGTGTTCGAGTACCGCGAGGCGATGCCGGTCAGCGGCGATCACGGTATTCCCTCGCTGGGCACCGCGCCGGGCGAGGCGGTCGAGCGGCTCAAGGGCTACGTCGACAGCGGGCGCCTCGACCAGGTGCTCACGGTGCCCGAGCCCGTGGTGGAGCCAAGGACCGGGCGCGTCACGCTCGCCGCGAGCAAGCGCGCCGGCTGAGTGAAGCGCTTCATCTAGAGCTCCTCGCGTTGTGCCGCGGGAATGCCGATAGAAACAACAGGCCGGGAACTCACTCGGCTTGGAATGACGTCCCTGCCGAGGAGGCAGCCATGGCCGCGAAACGCCCAACAACGCGCGAGCTCAGCGATGCGAGGACCGCTCAGCGGCGCGCTGAGATGCAGGTGGCGATCGAAGAAGGAACGTTGACCGTGCGCCAGATGACACCGCTCGAGCGCAAGGACTCTGACGCCCTTCGAGCCGCAGGCGCCGAAGACCGCGCTGCCCGGCGACAACCTGCGGCACGCAAGGCCCAACGCCGCGCATGACCGCGCGGCCATGAGTGGAAGCTGAGAGGACGGCGCGTCTCAGGGCCGGATGGGCGCCGCGTCCTGGATCCTCAAGGGCGTGATCGGCACTCCGTCGCTCCATCTGCCGTTCGAGCGATGGTGGTGCGTGTTGCCTAGTGCGTACTTGCACCAGGTGCCGTTGTATGCGCAGCTGCCTCGGGCAGCTTGAAGAAAACGCCATCTCGGACTTGCTCAGGAGCCGAAGCATCGGCTGCGGGCTGCGCTGGCACCCCACGAGCGTACCCCGGCGGTCGCGAGCGGTTCAACGAGGCGCCAGCTACCTCGGACGCCGCGCCAATTCCTCGCATCGCACGCAACGCCACCAGCAGTCCGCGTCCGGCGACGTCCGGCTGCTGCCTCGCATAGGAACAGAAGCGAGACGCGGTCGATTCGACCCACCGGCGTTGCCGACCCGGCGGGCAGTAGCGCACGCGCGCCAGCGAGAGGAATCCCGCTGCTCCTGACGTACAGGACGGCCATGACGCTTTCGCTGCCAGAGCAGTCGCCGCAGCAGAGAAGGACCGCTCGTATCGCCGGCTGGCTCATGGCCTTGACGTTTCTCACGTCCATCCCCGCCGCGCTCATTCTCTACGACCCGGTGCTCAACGACACCGGCTACATCCTCGGCGCCGGCGACGACACCCGCGTCACGCTGGGCGCCCTCCTCGAAATCTTCCTGATGATCGGCAACGTCGGCACGGCGGTCGTGATGTTTCCGATCCTCAGGCGATACAGCGAAACCCTCGCGCTTAGCTACGTCGCCTCACGCACAATCGAGGCGACGATCATCGCGGTCGGCGCGATCAGCCTGCTCTCCGTCGTCACGCTGCGCGACGACCTGGCCGCGTCCATCGGCGCGGACGGAACCTCGCTCGACATCGCGGGCCAGACCCTGGTCGCGATCCACGACTGGACGTTCCTGTTCGGGCCGGGATTCTGCGTCGGCGTCAACGGCATCCTGCTCGGCTGGCTGATGTACCGCACCGGACTGATGCCGCCACGGCTCGCGATGCTGGGCATCATCGGCGGTCCGCTGATCTTCGTGTCGTCGATCGCGGTCCTGTTCGGCGCCTACGAGCAGGACGGCCTGCACGCCCTCTTCTCGGTGCCCGAGGGCGCCTTCGAGGCGGCATTTGCGATCTATCTGATCGTCAAGGGCTTCAGGCCCTCGCCGATCCTCGACGACGCTCGGTATACCGGAGGCGACGGGGGCTCCCTGCGCCCTGCGGAGCTGGCGTAGAGGTTCCTGAGACCGCTATGCGCTTACGACATGGAGAGCGCAAGCGGACCGAACGAGACCCGCTTGCCTTTTAGCCCGGCAGATCTTCGGGCCGCTTCTTGGCGAGTCTGCCCTCGAGCATTCCGGTGGCCTGGCCGACTTCGATCAGATAGCCGTCGGGGTCGCGAATGTAGCAGCGGATCTCAGCACCGCGATCGATCGGCGGCGTCACGAACTCGGCCCCCTTTGCGCTCCACTGCTCATAGCACGCCTGGATGTCGGCGACCCGCAGGTTCAGGAAGCTGGAGACCGTGTTGCCGGGCTCGTAGTTGACGAGCGTGATGTCGGGCTTGTCGGGGGTGGGGCCACCGCCTGGGTTCATGATCAGCCACGAGTTGGCGAGCTTGACCATGCACGGGTTCTCCTCCAGCACGACCTGGCCTCCGAGGACGTCGGAGTAGAAGGCGCGGGACCGAGCAACACTTCGTACGGTGATGAACTGGGTGACTAGGAGGCCCTCGCTCGGGGTGGGCAGGTTCTCGAAGTCGATGGCTGGCGTCCGCTCGCTCACGGTTCTGCGCTCCTCGTACGAGTCCTACGACGGTGGCAACCCCTGATTGAAGCCTACGGACGTCCACCGCGCCGCCCCTAGCGGAGGTTCCGCCTCGGGCGACAAGCGCTAGCGCCGTCCGCAGCATCGGTTGCCCTTAGTCAAACCCTGCTTCGTCACGTCCGCGCTCGCCCGTAGGGTGGCTGCCGGGATGCTGCTCGAGCTAGGCGATCCGCTTGCCCATCGCGCGCTTCAGTCGCTGGTGAAGGCAGAGGCTGCCGTACGGCGGCGGCTCGCGGCCGAGCTGGAGCGCGAGGGCGTTTCGGCCGCGGGCTTCTCGGTGCTGGTGGTGCTCACCACGGCGGGCGGGACGCTGGAGCTCAAGACCCTGCGACGGCGTCTCGGCTGGTCGAAGGCCAACGCCACGGAGGTCACGGCCACACTCGCAGCGCGCGACTTCGTGATCCGCCGCCGCTCGCCCTCCGACCGCCGCATCGTGCTCGTGGACCTCACAGCGGCGGGGAACGAGCTCGTGGAGCGTCTATTCCCGGCTCACTCCGACCGGGTCACGCGCCTCTTCGACGCCCTCGACGAGGGCGAGAAGCGCACACTGTCGACGCTGTGCCGCAAGCTCGCGGCCTGAGCGCCGCCGCCCTCAGCGTCGTCCGAAGTGGGCCACCCACATGGTGGTGGCCTGTCCGCCCAGACGTCCGCGCTCCATGCCCATTCCGACCTGGCGGAAGGCGGACGACATCAGAACAGCGCGGTGGGGCGGCGAATTCATCCACTGCCGCACAGTCCGGCGGGGACCTGCGCTCCAGCCGGAGTGCCATGCGAGCGTCTCGCCGGCCGTTCGGAACTGGCTCGCCACGCGAATCCGGGCCTGGTGCCCGAAGAAGTCGTTGCGGAGCATGTAGCGCGCGTAAGCGCCCGAGGAGTTCGCCAGGCTTCTCGAGGAACGCAAGGATGAGAGCCCGTTGGCGGCCCTGATCTGATTGAGCGATGCGATCGCCTGTGCTTCGGCCTCGGCGTCGGCGGCGCCGGCCGAGGCGACGCTCGGACACAGCAGAGCCACGGCAACTGCCACATAAGCCACAAGGGCGGATGGACGGCGCATCCAGCACTCTCTTCCCAACGGCCTACGGGGTTAGCTGTCGGGCTCGCGCAGGAAAGATCACGCGCCGGCTGGCGGCCGATTTGCCCCATCCTAATTTGGTTCCCCCGTTCGCCCCAGGCCTCGTGCCGGGGGCGATTCGGCGATTGCCCTGAAGTAGTACCACGTTCGGGGTGCAGTTCAAACCCCGCCTACAATCGACGGGCCGATGGCCCGCTACCGACCCGTCGATTCCGCTCGCTCGTTCCCCGAGCTTGAGCAGGAGATTCTCGAGCGCTGGCGCGAGCGCGACGTGTTCGGCGAGTCCGTTCGCCGCCGCGAAGGGCATCCGAAATTCGTCTTCTACGAGGGCCCGCCGACCGCGAACGGGCGCCCCGGCTCCCACCACGTTCTCTCGCGCATCTACAAGGATGTGTTCCCGCGCTACAAGACGATGCGCGGCCACCTCGTGCATCGCAAGGGCGGCTGGGACTGCCACGGGCTCCCGGTCGAGCTCGAGATCGAGAAGCAGCTCGGCTTCACCTCCAAGGAGGACATCGAGCGCTACGGCGTGGCCGAGTTCAACGCGAAGTGCCGCGAGTCGGTGCTGCGCTACATCGACGAGTGGAACGCCCTGACCGAGCGGATCGGCTTCTGGATCGACACCGACGACGCCTACTACACGCTCGACAACTCATACGTGGAGTCGGTGTGGTGGTCGCTTAAGCAGGTCTTCGAGAAGGGCCTGCTCACCGAGGGCTACAAGGTCGTGCCCTACTGCCCGCGTTGCGGCACCGCGCTGTCGAGTCACGAGGTGGCGTCCGGCTACGAGGACACCGTCGATCCCTCGGTGTTCGTGACGTTTCCGCTGCGTGACGAGCCGGACGTGGCGCTGCTGGCCTGGACCACAATGCCGTGGACGCTGGTGCCCCATGCCGCCATCGCCGTCGATCCGCAGGTGACCTACGTTCGCGCTCGCCTCGATGGGGAGCGCTTCATCGTGGCCGAGGCCTTGGTCGAGCGGGTGCTCGGCGGGGGCGCGGTGATCGAGGAGCGTATGCCCGGCTCGGCTCTGCTCGGCCTGGCCTACGAGGCGCCCTTTCCCTACTTCAGCGACTACGGGCCCAAGGGCCACACGGTGCTCGCGGGAGACTTCGTCTCGACCGAGGACGGCACCGGCGTGGTGCACACCGGCGCGGCCTTCGGCGAGGACGACTTTCGCCTGGCCACCGACAACGGGCTGACGATCCACAATCCCGTGCGTCCCGACGGCACCTTCGACGAGCGCGCCGGCCCGTTCGCCGGAATGGGCGTGCGTGAGGCCGATCCGAAGATCATCGAAGCCCTGCGCGAGTCCGGCCGGCTCTTCCGGGCGGGCGAGTACACCCATTCCTATCCACACTGCTGGCGCTGCGGCACGCCGCTGATCTACTACGCCAAGTCCGGCTGGTACGTGCGCACGAGCGAGGTCAAGGATCAGCTGCTGGCCGCCAACGAGACGATCGACTGGCATCCGGCGCACATCAAGCACGGCCGCATGGGCAACTGGCTCGAGAACAACGTCGACTGGGCGCTCTCGCGTGAGCGCTACTGGGGCACGCCGCTGCCGATCTGGCGCTGCGACGCCGACTCCGCGCACGTGGTGTGCGTCGGCTCGCTGGAGGAGATCCGCGAGCGCGGCGGAGAGCTGCCCGAGGACGTTCACCGGCCCTACATCGACGAGCCGGTCCTGCGCTGCGAGGACTGCGGCGCCGACATGCACCGCGTCCCTGATCTCATCGACGTGTGGTGGGACTCGGGGTGCATGCCCTTCGCCCAGTGGCATGCGCCCTTCGAGAACCAGGACGCCTTCGAGCGGAACTTCCCGGCGAACTACATCTGCGAGGGGCTGGATCAGACGCGCGGCTGGTTCTACTCGCTGCTGGCGGTCTCGGTCCTGCTCTTCGGCCGCTCCTCCTATGAGACCTGCCTGTGCCTGGGCCTGATCCTCGACCCCGAGGGCCAGAAGATGTCCAAGTCGAAGGGCAACGTGGTGGTGCCCTGGGACGTGCTCGACACCCACGGAGCGGATGCCTTTCGCTGGTACTACTTCACGTCGAAGCAGCCCTGGGACGGCTACCGCTTCTCGCTGGAGACGGTGGGCGAGTCGGTGCGCCAGTTCCTGAAGCCGCTCTGGAACACCTACGCGTTCTACGTGCTCTACGCGAACGTGAACGAGCCGCTCGAGGGCAGCACGAAGGTGCTCGCACTCGACAGCTGGATCGAATCGCGCCTGGCGGCCACGGTCGAGCGCGTGTCCGAGCGCATGGACGACTACGACACCACCTTCGCCGGGCGGGCGATCGCGGAGTTCGTCGACGATCTCTCCAACTGGTACGTACGTCTTTCGCGGCGGCGCTTCTGGGAAGGCGACGCGGCCGCCTTTGACGTGCTGCGCACATGCCTGGTGACGGTGGCCAAGCTGCTGGCTCCGCTCACGCCCTTCGTGGCCGACGAGATCTACGACAACCTCGACGGGCGCGAGCCGTCGGTTCACCTGTGCGACTTTCCCGAGCCCGGGAAGCGCGACCGCCGCCTCGAGGCCGACATGCAGGTCGTCCGCGATGCCGTGGAGCTCGGCCGGGCGGCGCGCGCCCACGCGAAGCTCAAGGTGCGCCAGCCACTCAGCGAGGCGGTCGTGGTGGCGGCCGACCGCGAGCGCGAGGCGATCGGGCGACTCGAGCTCCTGCTGACCGAGGAGCTCAACGTGAAGTCCGTTCGTTACGTGTCCGAGGCCGACGAGCTGGGACGGTTCGAGCTCAAGCCCAACTACCGCACGCTCGGCCCGCGCTTCGGCAAGCAGATGCCGCAGGTGGCGGCGGCGGTGGCCGCACTCGATCCGGTGCGCCTGCGCGAGGGTGGGCGCTCGGGCATCAACATCGACGGCGCCGAGCACGTGATAGGGCCCGACGACGTTCAGATCGTCCTGCAGCCGCTCGACGGGTATCAGGTGGAGCGCTCGGGCACGCACGCCGTTGCCCTCAACCTCGACCTCGACGACGGCCTGCGCCGGGAGGGGCTGGCGCGCGAGGTGGTCCATGCCGTGCAGGGCGCGCGCAAGAGCGCGGGCCTGAACGTGGAAGATCGCATCGCCCTGACATTGGGGGGCGACGACGAGCTGCTGGCGGCAACCCGCGCGCACGAGCAGTACGTGGCGGGCGAGACGCTCGCCACCACGGTCACCTACGACGGCGCCCGCGGCGGCGGCCAGGCGGCCCAGATCGAGGGCCGCGACCTGTTGATCTCCGTCGAGCGGAGATAGGCTCGCCGGCGATGCCGCTGCCGCCTGCCTTCGAGGAGCGCAGCCCGGTCGAGCAGATCGTGGGCGCGGTCGTGGTCACGCTGATATTCGGACTGGTGACCGGCCTGGCGCTGGGCTGGAACGAGATCGCCTACTACATCCTCGTCGGCCCGATCGCCCTTCTGGGCGGCTTGGTGGGCGGCATGGAGCACCGCGGAGGCGAGGAGGGTTTCGTCCGCGGCGCGCTGAGCGGGCTGGTGTACGGCAGCTTCATCCTGCTGGGCCTCGAGATCCTCAACACCGAGCCCGAGGCCTATCTGGGCGAGCCACAGGTGGGCCTCGTCTTCGTGACCACGATCGTGGGCGCCATCCTGGGCGCGCTCGGAGGCAGCTACCGCGCCCGCCGCGAGCGCGACCTCGGGACCGCGCCCGCCGCGCGCGCCTGAGCCGGAAGCTAGGCCGCGAGCGCCGGCTCGATCTCCTGCACGAGCCGGTTCTTCGGCAGCGCCCCGATGATCTGGTGGGCCACCTGGCCGTGCTTGAAGAGGAGCAGCGTGGGGATCGACATCACGTTGAACTGGGAGGAGACCTGGGGGTTCTCGTCCACGTTGAGCTTGACGATGCGCAGGTCATCGCGCTCGCCGGCCAGCTCCTCGAGGTGGGGAGCAACGATGCGGCAAGGTCCACACCAGGGCGCCCAGAAGTCGACGAGCACGGGCTTGTCGGACTCGAGCACCTCCGCCTGGAAGTTGGTGTCGGTTACCTCGTTGATCGCTCCGGCCATCGATAGCTCCTGTTCGAAATGGGTCGCTGCGCGTCCGGCCGACCGGACGCTTGCGCCAAAGGCTTACGTCGCTTTACAAAATATAGCGACCCGCTGGGGCGGCCCGACATTACGCTTTCAGGCGCAGAGCGGGCACCTTCCAGACCGCCTCGAGGGTGATCCAGGTGTCCATCTTGGATTTCCCCTCGCTGCGCTCGCGAAAGAAGATCGGCACCTCGGCCACGGTCAGCCCGGCCTTGACTGCGCGGTATGTCATCTCGATCTGGAAGCCGTATCCGTGGGAGTCGACGCCATCGAGGTCGAGCCCCTCGAGCGCCGAGCGGTTCCAGCACTTGAAGCCACCGGTCAGGTCGCGCACGGGAACACCCAGGATGATCCGCGCGTAGATGCAACCGCCCCGGCTGAGGATTCGCCGCGAGAGCGCCCAGTTGGTCACGCCCCCGCCGGGGACGTAGCGCGATCCGAGCACAACGTCCGCGGCGCCCGCCGCCGCGATCAGGCGCGGGATGTCCGCCGGGTCATGGGAGAAATCGCTGTCCATTTGGATCACCAGATCGGCTCCGCCGGCGAGCGCCTGCGCGAAACCGGCCAGATATGCGCGTCCGAGTCCGACCTTCTGTGGCCGGTGCAGGACCCGGAGCTCGGGGATTGCCGAGGCCAGGCGATCCACGATCACACCCGTACCGTCGGGCGAGTTGTCATCCACCACGAGGATGGTGTGAGGCAATCCCGTGGTGGCGAGTTGCGGCAGCGCGGCCGCCACCAGCGCCTCGATGTTCTCGGCCTCGTCGTAGGTGGGAAGGATGAGCCAGACGCCGGGCAAGGGCGCGTACCCTAGCCGTGGCATGCGCAACGCAGAGATCGCGGAAGCCTTCGAGGAGCTGGCCAGTCTGTACGAGCTGGACGGTGCGGTCGTGTACCGCGTGGTCGCTTACCGCAACGCGGCCAAGGCGATCCGTGAGTCGGGGGTGTCGGTGGCCGAGATGGCCCGGCAGGGCCGCGTGGACGAACTGCCGGGCGTGGGCAGCACGATCGCCGAGAAGATCGACGCCCTGCTCGATGGCGGCTCGATCCCCTCGGCGGACAAGCTCAAGGCGCGCATCCCGTCCGGTCTCGTCGCGGTCACGCGCATCCCCGGACTCGGCCCCAAGCGCGCGAAACTGCTTCACGAGCACCTCGGCATCGCGTCGCTCGACGACCTGCGCGCGGCCGCTGACGCCGGCCGGCTCACCGGCGTGCCCGGCTTCGGCCCGAAGGCCCAGGAGAAGGTGCTGGCGGAGCTCGCCGCCGGGGCGGACGGCCGCCCAAAAGTGCGAATGCTGCTGTCCAAGGCCCTGGCCGTGGGCGACGAGCTGGTGGCGGACCTGCGTGATCACCCGGCCGCGCTGAGAGTGGAGCTGGCGGGCAGCGCGCGGCGCCGCGTGGACGCCGTGAAGGACCTGGACATCGTCGCCGCGGCCGGCGATCCCAAGGCTCTGGTCGACCACTTCTGCTCTCTGGCCGCGCTCGACGTCGTGCAGTCCTCGGGCACAGTGGGCGCCAAGGCCGTCACGCACTCCGGGCTGCCGGTGGACCTGCGCATCGTTCCCGAGGAAGCGTTCGGCAGCCTGCTCCAGCACTTCACGGGGTCGGGCAAGCACAACGAGGCGCTGCGCAGCGCCGCGGTCAAGCGCGGACTGCACGTGAGCGAGTACGGAATCGCCGACGACGAGAGCGGCGGCCTGCTGGCTTGTGCCACCGAGGAGGAGGTCTACGAGCGGCTCGGCATGAGCTGGATCGCGCCCGAGCTGCGCGAGAATCGCGGTGAGCTCGCGGCTGCGCGCGAGGATCGCCTGCCGCAGCTGATCGAGCTCGAGGACATCCGCGGCGACCTGCACATGCACAGCACGCAGTCGGACGGCCACGCCTCGATCGAGGAGATGGCCGAGGCGGCACGCGAGCGCGGCTACGACTACGTCGCCATCACCGATCATTCGGCCACCCACGGGTTCGGCAACGACGTGCAGCCCGACGAGTTGCTGCGCCAGGCCGAGCACATCGCCTCGCTCGAGCTGGACGGGATCCAGGTCCTCGCGGGAACCGAGACGAACATCCTCCCGGACGGGTCGGTGGACTACGCCGACGACGTGCTGGAGCGCCTCGACTGGGTCATCGCAAGCCTGCATACGTCCTTCCGCCTCTCCGAGAAGAAGCAGACCGACCGCATGGTCGCGGCGATGCACCATCCGCTGGTGGACGCGATCGGGCACCCCACCGGCCGCCTGATCGAGCGGCGCGAGGCATATGCGCTGGACCTGGATCGGGTGATCGCCGCAGCCCTGGAGACCGGCACCTTCCTCGAGATCAACGCAAACCCGGATCGGCGCGACCTCAACGACGTGTACGCCAGGGCGGCCGCGGAGGCCGGAGTCACGCTCGTGATCGACTCCGACGCCCACTGGCCGCGCACGCTGGTCAACATGCGCTACGGGGTGGCCACCGCGCGCCGGGCCTGGCTCACCCGCGACGCCGTGGCCAATACGCGGCCCTGGGCCGAGTTGCATCGCCTGCGCAAGCGCGGACGGGGTTAGGCCTTTGCCCCGCGCCTAATGCTGCGGTTCGGGCTCGATCTTCCGCAGCCCGGGCAGGCGCAACAGCTTGGGGCCACCGAAGGGCGAGGTCTTGTCGAGCCAGAACTCCACACCGTCGCGGCCTTCTATGGCCTCGACCGCGCGCGCCTGCTTTCGCCACAGCAGCGCGACGAGCAGGCAGTAGCCGGTGGCCACGGCCGGCACCTGAGGAAAGAAGAAGCCGATCACCGCGGAGGCCAACGCCAGCACGATCAATGGCCAGAGCCGGTTGAAGAGCACGGTTCCGGGCTCGAGTTCCGGAAGCGCGTTGGCCTGGCGCGAGTCGGCCAGTAGGCCCGCGATGCCTGCGGTGGTCATCGGCCGGCGTCCGAGCCAGAGGCCGGTGAGGGTGGCCAGGCACCACCAGACGGCCGCCACGTAGACCAGCGTGTTGCTGTCCGCGCGCCCGGCGCCTACCACGGACACCACGGCCAGAGCGGTCGCCGCTCCTCCGAAGAGCAGGACCGACATGCGCAGAAGGTCGCGAAACCTCACGCTTCGGCCAACGCGACCAGCACGTCCCGAAAGCCATCTACGCCGCCCACCACGAGGTCCGCGCGCTCGATGATCGCGGGCGGTCCTTCCTCGGACTCCACGCCTACGCGCAGCGCGCTTTCCAACACCCCCTCGGCGACCAGCGCGTCGAGTGCATCGAATGCGTCGAGATCGGTGGTGTCGTCTCCGGCGAACAGCGCCATGCGCACCTGGGCCTGCTCAACCAGCTCTCGCACCGCCTGGCCCTTGTCGACGTGTACCGGCGGGCGCACCTCGAGCACCTTCTTGGCCCAATGCACGGTCAGGCCCTCGGCCTCGGCCTCTGCCGCGATCTCCTCGATGTGCGCTTGCGCGGCGCCCTCATCGGGCACGTCGCGCCAATGGAAGGCGACGATCGGGCCCTTGTCCTCGATCCGCGCGCGCAGCCGCCGAAGCGCCGGGGTGTCGCGCTCGGCGGCGAAGCGCTTCACCTCGCCCTCATGGCTCTTGAACGCCTCGTTCCAGCGAGGCCGGGCGGCGCCGGGTTCGAGCACTTCGGCGCCGTGCGAGCCCGCGTAGGCGATTCCGCCCACGCCGACCAGCCGTCGCGCGTCGGCTGCCGACCGGCCCGAGATGCAGGCCACCAGCCCATAGCGGCGCGCGAGGCGGCTCAGCAGCAGGGCGGTCTCCTGGCTCACGCGCGCCTCGTCGGCGCGGCGCACGATCGGTGCCAGGACGCCGTCGACGTCACAGAGGATCCCGGTGCGCGCGGGGTCGGCCAACAGCGGCTGAAGAGCCTGCACCCGCCGTAGTATGCCCCGCGATGTCGGCACGGTTCTTCCGGTTGCTCGTAATAGCCACCGGCACCTCGCTCGCCGCTCATCGAGATCGGGTGCTGGCGGCCATCGGGCAGGCGCTCTACGGCAACGCTCCTGGTGGGGGTGGTGGTGGCCAACGCGGTGCCGGAGCGGGTGCTCGAGTTGGCCTTCGCCGCCGTCCAGGTCGTGTTCGCCTGGCAACTCGCCAAGAAGGCGGGTCTGCGCTAGGTTCGGACTGTGGAGATCCTCGAGGTCACGACCGCGGAACGCGACGGATTCGTGCACGTTGGCCTCTTGGGCGAGCTCGACCTGTCGACCGTGGGCAAGGTGCAGGAAGAGTTGCGGCGAGTGGAGAGATCCTCGCCGCCAACGGTCGTGATCGACCTCTCGCGGGTGACTTTCCTGGACTCCACCGGACTGCGCTGCATCGTGACCGCGGACGAGCGCGCTCGCGATGAGGGCCGCCGCCTGGTGATCGTCCGCGGGCCCGATCCGGTACAGCGCGTGTTCTCCATCACCCGGCTCGAGGAGCGGCTCGAGATGGTGGACGACGCGGCGGCTGTTCGCTGAAGCTGAACCGATCGGGAAGGCTCACGTCGGGGGTGCGGGCCAGCGCGGCGGCAACGACGATCAGATGCAGGCCGGGGGCGAAGTGCGCGGGGCGGCCGTCCGACCCCCCCTCGTAGGCCTCGCGAGCATCGAGTAGCGCCAGCACTCCTTCGCACACGGGGCCGCGAACGGGATCCTCGCCCACGTCGCAGGCGAGCCGGGCGAGCGCGAGCGTCTCCTGGGGATCGATGCCCCGGAACATCTGCCCCACCGAGACCATGAGGAACGAGTACACGCGCTCCAGCAACGGATCGCGAGACACCGAGTCCGTGCCGGGGGGCGGGCCGAGGTCGAGCGGTGGCTCGCGCTCGACCAGCCTCAGCGCCTGCTCGCCGAGCACGCTGCGCAGGGCATCGGCACCCAGCCCCACCTGCAGGCCGTGGCGCAGGTCCATCGTGGCCCCGAAGGCAGGCGTGCCGTAGGGAGCGTCGCTGGCCATGAGGATCTGACCCGGCGCGACCAGCGCGAAGAGCGCCTGGATGTCAGTTGGCGACCACCAGGCGGTATCGAAGAACAGGTTGGGATGGGCGGGCGCCTCGCGCCAGATCCAGCCGAGGTCGGAGATCCCGGCGTGGGCCAGGATCAGGCGCAGGCGGGGATAGCGCGCGCACACCTCGATCGCGTGGCGGCCGAGCGCCGGGATGCCGCGGCCCGCGTGGCAGAGGATCGGGAGCTGCTCCTCGTCCGCCAGGGCGTAGACGTCGTCCAACGCGGGATGGTCGAGGTTGAAGCCCTCCGCGCGGGGATGCAGCTTGATGCCGCGCGCGCCCGCAGCGAGACAGCGGCGAGCCTCGGCTGCGGGTGAGTCCGCGGGGTCGAGCCGGCAGAACGGGAACAGGCGCCCATCGGCGGCCTCGGCCTCGGCCAGCACCATGTCGTTGGCCGGCGGATAGCCGTCGGGCTCATGCATCGGGAAGACGAACGCGTGGGCGTCGATCGGCTCGAGCGCTCCCACGAGCTGCTCGCGGCTGCAGCGATAGCCGTCGGGATCGTTCTTGCCGATGTGAGTGTGGGCGTCGAGCAGCCGGGTCCCCGGCACCTCCTCAAGCAGCTGTTCGAGCCAGGGGATCAGGGGGAGGTCGGAGACCATTGGGCCGAGCACCCTATCTCGGCTACCCGGTTGGGCCCTCCACATCCAGCAGGAAGTGGTCCGGGCTGCCGTCCTGCTCCACCAGAGTGATCGCGCCGGCCAGCGGAACGAGGAGGCCCTGGGCGTGAACGTAGCCGGTGTTGAATACACCCGAGTCGATCCGGCCCTCCAGCAGATCCCTCATCTGTTCTCGGTGCTTGGGCAGGTTGGCCCGGTCCATCACCGGCGGCCACACAGCGGCCTGGAACTCCTCCTCGGAGTAGCCGACCAGGTCGGAGAAGGCCTGGTTGAGCTCGCGGAACTGGCCGTTGAGCCCCATCGTCGCCATCGGATGGTCCACGTCGTCGAAGCCGGCTCGCAGCTCGCGCTGGGGACCGAGGTCGCGCTTACGTCCGAAGAGCGGGCGGTGCGCGTCGTGCTCCTCGGCCGACGCGTCGCCGTTGGTGTGGGTCGACGTCTCGTATCCCGGGCCCGCCCTGTCTGCCGCACTGCGGATGGCCTCGGCTTCCGCGCCGGCCTCGGCGGCCAGGCGGCGTGCGAGCTCGGCAGCCTCGGCCGCGCCGATGGCCGCCTGCTCGGCCTCGGCGGCGCGCCGCTCGGCCGCGGCGGCTGCCTCTTCCATGCGCCGAACGTGGCCCTCGGCCTCGCCCGCCCGCTCTCCGGCACGGTCGGCGTGACCGGCAGCCGCAGCAGCCCGTTCGGTCGCTCGCGCGGCTTGGCCCTGGGCCGCCTCCGACGCCTCAAGCGAGCGAGCGGAGCTCTGGGCCGCCGCCCCCGCCGCATCCGACGATCGGGCGGCTCCGGAATCGGCTGCCGCCGCGGCGCTCTCGGCGCGGCCGGCCAAGGTCTCCAGCACCCCACGCCCCTGCTCCTCGAGGGTCGAGGCGCGATCCTCGAGCTGGGCCGCCTGGTCTTCCACGGCGCGGGCCGTGTGGCTGGCTTTCGCTGCCGCCGCTTCAGCCTGGGCGGTGCGCTGGTCCAGCGCGTCCAGCACTTCGCGAGCGAGCTCACGCGCGCAGGCGCCCTCGGCCTCGATGGCCGCGAGCGCCTCGGCGGCCTCCTCTTCCGTCCGCGTCGCCAGCTCGCCCGCGAGGATCTTGCTGCGGGTTGCCTCGCTCTCAGCGGCGCCGGCCGCGTCGTGGGCGCTCGACGAGTGGCCGCGGGCCGTCTCGGCGGCCTGCTCGGCGCGCCCGGCCAGGCCCTCGATCGCCGTCCGAGCCTGCTGCACCGCCTCCGCCTCGGCCTGCGCCCGCTCGGCGAGCGCCCTCAGCTCGGCCTCGTCGCCGCCGCGTGCCAGCACGCCGGAGCGAAGTGCGGCCAGCTCCTCGCGCAGGTCGTTCACGAGCAGCCGGGCTTCCTCGTCACCGACGGCCTCGACCTGAGCCTGCTCTATCCGCGTTCGAAGCTCATCGACGAGTGCACGCGTCTCGCCGAGCTCGGCTGAGAGTTCCGCCTGGCGCCCGGCGTCCTCGGCCAGCTCGTTCCGCCCACGCTCCTGGGCCTCGGCCACCGCCTGCTCGAGAGCCTGGAGCTCGCCTCGCGTCTCGACGAGCTGCGCTTCGAGGCGCTCCACCTCGGCCGACGGTGTTGCCGCCAGCTCCTGGAGTTCGGCCTTCAGCTCTTCGCTGGCGGCGGCTCGCCCTTCGAGTTCGGCGAGCTCCGCCTCGAGCCGAGCACGCTCCTCGCCACGCTGTTCTTCGATGCGCTCGAGGACCGCGCGCTCCGACGCCGCCGCTGCCTCCACCTGCTCCAGACGCGCCTGCGCCTCGGGCAGCCCCGCAAGCGCGCTCTCGAAGGTCGAGAGCCGGGCGTGGACCTCGCCGACCCGATCGGCGAGACCGCGTTCCTGCGAGAGGGCGGCCTCGAGCGCGCTCACCTGCTCGCGGGTCTGCTCCAGCTGCGAGCCCAGCCGCTCCCGCTCACTCCGTGCCTCCGCCGCCTCGCGCTCCACGCGTTCGCCTTCGGTGCGCTCCTGCTCGGCGCGGACGCCGCGGGCACCCTCAATGTCGCCACGCAGGCTCTCCACCTGCGCCTGCAGCTCTTCGAGCACCCGGCGCGTGTCCGCCAGCTCGGATTCCAGTCCGGCCATCGCCAGCGCGGCCTCGAGGTCGGCCGCGGGGTCCTCCGGGGTCGGCCCAAGGTGATCCTCGCCCTCGCCCTCCGGGTGCTCGGGGAAAGGATCGGCCGCCGGCTCGTTGAGAGGGCGAAAGGCAACGATTGTGCCCGCGGCCAGGCCGTCGTCGTCGAGGTGGGCGTTGCCGTCCAGCGCCGCCTGGATCCATTCGACCACCGAGCGGTGACTGCGCCCGAGGCGCGACAGGGCATCCCCGCGCGGGGCGGCGATCTCCAGGGCCTCGAGAAAGCCGTTGAACTCGAGGCTCTGGCTCATTCGGACCGGGACGAGGGCCATGGCCACCTCGAGCTCCTGGCCGTCCTTGCGGCGCACCACGGTCTCCAGCTGCCCACCGCTGGGAGGCAGCGAGTCGGGCAGGCCGAGCGTCTTCACCAGCGGACGCCCGAGCATGCGTGCACCCGGCCAGCCGAACAGCTCCTCAGCAGGCCGGCTCCACCGCGTGACGGCGCCCTCGCGGTCGGTCAGGACGAACCGAGCGTCCACGAGCTGGCGGAGCAGCTCCTCGACGGCCTCCGAGGAGGGGTCCGCGATGAGGGCTTCGTCGGACATGCGGGCTCCCCATTCGGTCGGCCGCTGGCCCTCTACCCACGATCGGGGACCTCTCGCGCTCCTACATGTGTCTACGAAAGGCCGTGCTCGAGGGCGCCCTTGACGCCCGCGTCGAGCGCGTTCAGGCGATACAGCGCGAGCGCTTCGGCCGAGCGAAAGCGCCGGCCGGGCAGCGACTCGGCCCCGTGATGTGCCAGCACGCAGTGCGCGAGCGAGCGCAGCTTGGAGTCGGGGAGGCCGTCGAGGCGCGCGGCGCGCTCGGTGATCAGACCAAGCCCGAGCGCCACGTGTCCCATCAGCGCGCCGGCCTCGCTCAGCTCTATCTCGGCGCCGAGCTCGAACTCGCGGGTCTTGCCGATGTCGTGCAGGAGCGCGGCGCTGACCAGCAGGTCGGAGTTGAGGCGAGGGTGCAGCACGCAGGTCTCGAGCGCGAGCGTGGCAACGGCCACGGTGTGCTCCAGCAGGCCGCCGAGGTAGGCGTGGTGCCCGGCCCGGGAGCACGGCGCCCGCCGCAACTCACCGCGAAAGCCCTCGTCGTCGAGGAAGGCGCCCACTAGCCCACGCAGGTCGGGATCGTAAATCTCACGGGCGAGATGCTCGAGAAAGCCGTCGAGCTCGTCGACGTCGCGGTAGGCGGTGGGAAGGAAGGTCGCCGGATCGGCGGCTTCGGCCCGGCGGATGGAGCGCAGGTCGACCTGAAGCTCGTCGCGAAAGCGCTCGACTCGCCCGCTCGCCACCACGAGGTCGCCGCGCTCGAACTGACCGGCCAGGAAGTCCGCATTGCGAAAAGCCCGTGCGGGGATCGATCCGGTGCGATCGCGCAGCTCCACCGCCAGGTAGGGGGAGCCGCTCTTGGTCGAGAGCCGGTCCTTGCGAGTGCAGGCGAACACGCCCTCAACGTCGCTTCCCGCACGCAGCTCTGAGACCGAAGTCGCTTGGTCGACAGTGGCCACACCCGCATTTTCGTGGGAGCGCCGGACGAGGTCGGGTACCGTGAGACTGATGAAGGATGTGATCTGGAGCGGCCGACCCGAGCTGCGCAGGCCCGTGATGGTGTGCGCCTTCCGAGGCTGGAACGACGCCGGCGAGGCCGCCTCGGCAGCCGTCTCATTCATTCGCGACAGCGTGGACTCGCGGGACGTCGCGTCGATCAACCCCGAGGAGTTCTTCGACTTCACCGCGGTGCGGCCGAACATTCGTCTAACGGAGGAGTCCACGCGCGAGATCGACTGGCCCGACGGCACAATCTCGGCGGCGTTGGTGCCCGGAGCCGAGGGCGATCTGGTGGTGCTCGAGGCCACCGAGCCCTCGCTGCGCTGGCGTCGCTACACCGAGAACGTGATGTCCGCCGCGCGGGAGCTGGGCGTGCGCAAGGTGATCACCCTCGGAGCGCTGCTGGCCGACGTCCCACACAGCAGGCCGGTGGCCATCACCGGCCTGGCCTCCGACCGGGGGCTCGTGGAGAAGCTCGGATTCCAGCGGACGAGCTACGAGGGCCCCACGGGAATCGTGGGAGTGCTCCATCACGCCTGCATCCAGGCGGGCGTGGAATCCACCAGCCTGTGGGCCTCGGTGCCCCACTACGTGGCTGCCGCGCCCAACCCGAAGGTCGCCCTCGCGCTGGTGCGTGCGTTCGAGGGCGTGGCGGGCGTGGCCGTCGACGCCGGCGAGCTCGAGTCTGCGGCGGAGGACTACGAGCGCCAGGTCAGCGCCGCGGTGGCCAGTGACCCCGAGGTCAAGGCGTTCGTCGAGCGCCTCGAGACCGCCATGGACGAGGAGCAGGCCGAAGAGCCCGACGAGGGCTCACTGCCCTCCGCGGACACGATCGCCCGTGACTTCCAGCGCTTTCTGCGCCAGCGCGGCCCCAACGACTCCGCTGAGTCGTCCTAGTTTCCGGCTAATGTTTCCGGGCAGAGACGAGCCATGACAGTCGGCGCATCCATATTCCTTATCGCTGTCGGGGCGATCCTTCGCTATGCGGTCACCACGACCGTGGCCGGCATCGACATCCAGACGGTCGGCCTGATCCTCATGATCGCGGGCATCATCGGCCTCCTGATCGGGCTTTTCATCCTCGCCACCGAGAGACGCGGTCACGCGGTGGACGACCGCCGCGATCCTCCCCTGCGCTAGCACCTACTTCTCAGCCGCCGGGCAGATGATCCGGTAGTCGCAGAAGGAGCAGATCTCGGCCGACGGGGTCGGCTCGAATCGTTGCTTGAGGATTCCGCCGGCGATCTCGGCGACCGTGGTGCGCACGCGCTCCAGCTCCTCCTCGGAGTGGGTCACGGGCACGCGCTCCCCGGTGAGCACGTAGAAGTAGCTCTGGGCCGAGGTCTGCAGGCGCCACGACTCGCGTGCACCCATCTGGTACAGCGAGAGCTGCACGTCCTCGCGCAGCTGCTCCTCTGTCTTGGCTTTGCCGGTCTTGTAGTCGATCAGCTCGTAGGAGCCGTCGGGGTGGCGGTCGACGCGGTCCACCCGGCCGCGCAGGAGGTGGGGGCCGAGCTTGAAGGAGAAGGAACGCTCGAACCAGACCGGCTCGGAGTCCGACTCTCGGTCGAGACGCCAGTAGCTCTCCAGCGCCCGCGCGGCCCGCGCGCGAAACTGCTGCTCGTCGTCTGAGCTTCCGAATCCCGAGCGCCGCCAGGAGATCTCGAACAGCTCCATAAGGCGCGACAGCGGGCCACCGCCCTCGCCGTGGAAGCGCTCGAGCACCTGGTGCAGCGCGATTCCGAAGCGCTGATGGATGGTCGGCTCCTGAGGGATGCGAAACACGCGCGCGAACTTGTACTTGAGCGGACAGATCCGGTAGGTGTCGATGTCCGAGGCCGACAACATCAGGCCGCGCCCGCGGCGAGGGATGAACGGGTCCAGCGAGGGTTCGGACCCGTTCTGCGAGCCCGCCGGGCGAGCGTCGGGATCGCGCCCGGCGTCGCGGAGCCAGCCGTCGAGCCCCGATTCGGCGAAGATCTCGCGCTGTTCGGAGCTCGCGCACTGGGCAAGGATCTCGTTGATCTCGGTGAGCGCCGTGTCGACCTCCTGGCCCTCGTTGGTGCGCTCGATCAGCGCCGCCACCTTGATCAGCTCGAGATAGCGCGACACGGCCTGGTCGACATCCAGATAGGTGTCGAGGCGCATCTCACCTAGACGGCCGCCCACACGGGCGACGGTGTCGAGCAGCTCGTCGCGCATGACGCGGAAGGTCGAGTGCAGTCCCTCGGCGGGGCCGAAGAGCTCCTCCTCGAAGGTCTCCTCGTCGACCGCGATCGCGGCGCGCGCCTCCTCGTAGAAGGGTGAGGGGCGCGGAGTTGTGCCCGGTGTCCCGCTCTCGGCCCAGGCCAGCACCAAGCCCTTTCGGGCGCGGGTCATGCCGAGATGCAGCAGCCTGCGCATGGCCTCCTCGTGACTCTCGCGCTGGTGGTCGGCGCGCTCCTCGAGCAGCGCCTCCGGGACGTCGCCGGCCGGCGGGCGGAACGGCCCGGGCATGGCGCCGGCGGACAGCCCGAGCACGAAGACGTGGTCGAACTCGAGGCCCTTGGCCGCGGCCATGGTCATGATCGAGACGGCCGGTGCGGAGGGCTGCCCCACCGCCTCCTCCTCACGCAGGCCCGACTCGGCCACCGCGGCCAGGTAGCGGGCGAACTCGCGCGCCGTGGCCTGGGGCTCGCGCCGCATGTAGGCCGTGGCCAGCTCGGGCAGCTTGGCGATGTTGCGCAGCCGCTCGACGGTGTCGGCGTGGGTGGCGAACACCTGCTGGCGGCGCAGGCCGATCCGCTCGATCAGGCGCATGACGAAGGCGTCGGGCCGGCGCTCGTCGAAGGCGATCGAGGCCGACCGGTAGAGGCGCAGGAAGGCGCGTGCCCGGTCGCGGCCCTCCTCGGAGAGCTGGGGACCCTCGAGCGCCGCGGCAGCCGCGGACGGCATGTCGAGCTTGCGCCGCCGGGCCAGCTGAGTGAGGCGCGCAACGTCCACGGAGCGCAGCTCGATCGGCGGCCGGCTGAGCGCCCGGACCACGGCGCCCGAGTCGTTGGGATCCGCCAGCGTGCGCAGCCAGGCGAGCACGTCGCGCACCTCCGCGCGCTGAAAGTAGGCGGCCGCTCCCAGCGTGCGGAAGGGCACGGCGCGCTCCTCGAAGGCCGCCGCCACCGTGGCCCCCTCCGCCTTCACCGAGCGCACGAGCACGCAGATCTCCGCCGGCGGCAGCCCGCCTTCGATCAGGCTCTCCGCCTCCGCCGCCACCGCCTGTGCCTGCGCGCGTTCGGAGCGGCAGCGCCAGAAGCGAACGCGCCCGCCGCTGGCGGCGGTGATCTTGCGGGGGCCTTGCTCGACCGGCGCGATCACGGCACGCGCGGCGTCGACTATGCGGCGTCCCGAGCGGAAGTTGCGCTCCAGGCGCACGGTCTCCGCGTCACCCAGGGCGCGCGTTCCGCGCTCGTCGTCGGCGGCCACGGTGAGGTTGCCGTGCTCCTCCACGAGCAGCGCGAGCAGCATGCGCTGCGCGAAATTGGTGGCCCCGTAGTCATCGACCAGTACGTGGCGAAAGCGCTCCGCGGTGCGCTCGCGAACATGCGGACGCTCGTGCAGCAGGCGGAAGGAACGCACGACCAGGTCGCCGAGACCCAGCGCTCCACGCTCGGCCAAGCAGCCGGTCGTGGTCAGCGTACACGCGGGCGAACTCGCGCTCGCGAGCCGCACCCGAGCGCTCCGAGTCCGAGTCCTCCGGGAGCGCGGCCGCCCAGGCCGCGAGCTCGTCCGCCGAGATCATCTCCTCCTTCAGGCGATCTATGCGGGACACGAAGCTGGCCAGCAGGGGGGCCGGGTTGCCGCGGATCTCGTGCGCGCGCAGCGTCAGCTCGTCGATGCGGTCGAGCAGCAGGGCCAGCCGGTCGGCCGGAGTCACTGGCGAGAAGAACGGATCCACGCCCGCCTCCAGGGCCTCGTCCTGCAGCAGCTTCACGCAGAAAGACGAGAAGGTGAAGACGTTGAGCTCCTCGTAGGGGGCTTCGAGCACGAGCTCGAGGCGCTCGCGCATCTCCGCGGCCGCGGGCTCGGAGAAGGTGAGGGCCAGGATGCAGTTGACCGCCGTGCCCTCTCCGACCAGCCAGGCGAAGCGCTCCGTGAGCGCGCGGGTCTTGCCGGTGCCGGCACCGGCAAGAACGAGCAGCGGTCCGCCCGGGTGCGTGACGACCGCACGCTGGTTGGCGTTGAGGCCGTCGAGGAGGTCGGGCATCCGGGCCTAGGATACGCCGCCGATGAGGCTTCCTGCTGAGGTCGACTGGCTGAGACTGTGCCGCCGCGCGGCAGCGAGCGCCCGGTCCGCTGTGGGCGAGCTGTCCAGCGCTGCCGAGCGCTCGGCGGAACACGGGCGCGGCGAGGGAGGCGACACCACGCTGGCGGTGGACCAGGCGGCCGAGGACGCGATCTTCGCCGAGCTCGAGCGCAGCGGCGCGCCGCTCACGGCGGTTTCCGAGGAGCGGGGCGAGGTTTCGCTTAGCGGCGGCAGAGAGGGAGAAGGTCGGGTCCGCGTAGTCATCGATCCCGTAGACGGCTCAATGAACGCCAAGCGCGGTCTGCCCTTCGCCTGCATATCGATCGCGGTGGCGTCCGGCCCGCGCATGGCCGATGTGGAGGTCGGGGTGGTGGCGCAGCTCGATCCGGCCGTTGAGTGGTGGGCCGTTCGCGGTGAGGGCGCCCACCTGGACGAGGAGCGCCTCGAAAAGCTCGACCCCGGTCCACTGGAGGTGCTCGGCCTGGAGACCGCCCGCCCGTCGCTGGTGGCCGCGCAGGCCGAGGCGATCGCGGCGACCGATGCTCGCCGCCTGCGGGCACTGGGCTCGGTGGCGGTGTCGATGTGCCTGGTGGCGACCGGCCGCCTCGACGCGATGGTCACCCTGCGCGAGGTCCGCTCCGTCGACGTGGCGGCGGCCCAGCTGATCGTGGCCGAGGCCGGAGGAGCCGTCGCGTTACCGGGCGGAGACGCATTGGACCTGAAGATGCGTTCGCGAGTGGCGGCGGCCCGGTCGCCGGAGCTGGTGGAGCGGTTGCTGGAAAGCCTCGCCTAGCTCGGCGGCGCCGGGACCGGCTTCTCCGCCAGCGCCCGGGCTACCGCGGCCAGGTTCGAGGCCATTGCACGGCCGGTGGTGTGCGACCAATCCTTGTCTTCGTCGGTCTCGAGGTAGGAGTCGCCTGGTCCGGGGCCCCTGTTCCAGTAGGTCCAGGCCTGTCCGGGCACCGTGAAGCCCACGTCGATCAGCCCGCCCGCGATCTCCGAGATCACATGGTGCGCGCCATCCTCGTTGCCCGTGACCACGACTCCGGCCACGCGGTTGTAGGCCACGGGGCGGCCGTCGTCGTCCTGCTCGGAGAGCAGCGCATCGAGGCGCTCCAGCACCCGCTGAGCGACGCTCGAGGGGTGGCCGAGCCACGTGGGCGCGGCGATGATCAGGATGTCGGCGCCGAGGACCTTGGCGTGGATCGCCGGCCATTCGTCGCCGTTGCCCTCGTCCGTGCTCACGCCGGGCTTGATGTCGTGGTCCACGACGCGCACGATCTCGGTCTCGATCCCGTCGCTCTCCAGCGCCTCCATGACCACGCGGGCCAGCGCCTCCGTGTTGGAGGTCTCCGGTGAGGACTTGAGGGTGCAGTTGAGTACGAGAGCGCGCATAGGGGTGGTACGTGCGCCGGTACCAGGAGGATTGCGGGTACACCGGCCGGGGCACAGGGGTCCCGTGGCACGACTCAGGCGAGCCGACTGCTCGGGTCCGGGGATCCGGCGGCGGAGGCGCGGCAAGGGCTTCGAGTTCCTCGATGACGAAGGCCGGCACATCAGCGAGCCGAGCGTGATCGAGCGCATCCGCGAGCTCGCCATCCCTCCCGCGTGGGAAGACGTGTGGATCTGTCCCTATCCCATGGGCCACATCCAGGCGACGGGGACCGATGCCGCAGGGCGCAAGCAGTACCGCTACCACGACCGTTGGCGCGAGCGCCGCGACCGCGAGAAGTTCGAGTCGATGGTGCGCTTTGCCCAGTCCCTGCCGAAGCTCCGCGAGCGCGTGGCGGGCGACCTCGCTCTCGAGGGCATGCCCAAGGACAAGGCGCTGGCCTGCGCGGTGCGTCTGATGGACCGTGGCTTCTTTCGGATCGGCTCCGAGGACTACGCCGAGGAGAACGACACCTACGGCATCGCCACCATGGGCAAGCGGCACGTGACTGTGTCCGACGACGAGATCACCTTCGACTACGAGGCCAAGGGGCGCCAGCGGCGGATTCAGGCGATAGGCGATCCGGTCGCGGCCGAGGTTGTGCACGCGCTCAAGAAGCGCCGGGGTGGGGGAGAGGAGCTGCTGGCCTATAAGGCCAACGGGCGCTGGAGCGACGTCAGGTCACCGGACATCAACGAGTACGTCAAGGCGGCGGCCGGCGCTGAGTTCAGCGCCAAGGACTTCCGCACCTGGGGCGGGACCGTACTGGCGGCACAGGCGCTGGCCGTGTCCGGGGTGATCGCCGCGGAAGGCACCAAGAGCGCGCGCAAACGGGCCAAGACGCGCGCCATCAAGGAGGTGGCGAGCTATCTCGGAAATACGCCGGCGGTCGCTCGCACTTCCTACATCGACCCGCGCATCTTCGATCGCTTCGACGGCGGGTTGACGATCGCCGGCGTGGCGGACGAGGTCGGTGCTGGGCGGGCCGACAGTCAACGCATCGTGGAAGAGGGCGTCCTCGACCTGATCGCCCGTGACCGCGATTCCTCCGCAGTCGAGAAGGCCGACCAGTTGGCCGGGGAACTCGAAGAGGTGGCGGTCTAGCCCCGAGTGCCGAACTCGGTCGCGTAGGTCGCGGCCGGGCCGCCGACGGCCACGGGGGCGCCGTGAGCCACGCCGATGCCGATCTCGCGGAACGAGGAGTTGAGGATGTTCGCGCGGTGTCCCGGGCTGTTCATCCAGGACTGGGTGATCATCTGCGGGGCAGCCCGTCCGCGCGAGCCCCAGGCCAGGTTCTCGCCCACGGTCCAGCTGCGCGCGCCCTTGAGATAGCCCGCCCGCCGGATCCGGTCGACGAACGACCCGCCGTCGAGCGAGTCGTGCGAGAAGTAGTTGCGAGCATTCATGTCCCTGGCGTGGGCCGCAGCCGCCGCCGCCAGGCGCCGGTTGAGCCTGAGCGGAGCCAACCCGTGACGACCGCGCTCGGCGTTGATCGTGCACAGCGTGGCCCGCACGATTGCGCGCTTGCCCGCTTGACCGGGGGTGGCGCTGGCGTACTGACAGGCCGCTCCGGCCATGGCGGACGCGGGCAAGGCAACGACGCAGAGCGCCGCAAGGGCCAACAGCAAACCGAACCGACAAGAGACACGAGCGATGGCAGATGGCATGCACCGCTCCTGTCGAACATGGCGCGGTCGAGCACCAATCGAATGCCCGCGATTGGACGTCTGTCCGAGGGCGGACCCTGCGGGTTTTGGCCGTTTGTTCTAGGGAAGAGGGAAGGCGTGCCCGCCGCCGCGATCCTCGACATCGACGGGACGCTGGTCGACACCAACTTCCACCACGCGATTGCCTGGTTCCGGGCCTTCCGCCAGCATGAGGAGCTGCTGCCGATCTGGCGTATCCACCGTCACATCGGCATGGGCGGCGACCAGCTGGTCGAGGCCCTGTGCGGCGAGCAGGTGGAGGAAGCCAAGGGAGAGGACATCCGGGCCGCCGAGGGGGTGCTCTACATGTCGCTCATCGAAGAGGTGGAGCCGCTGCACGGGGCGCGCGACCTGCTAGTCGACCTCAAGGATCGAGGTCACGCCGTGATCCTGGCCAGCTCCGCGAAGGCTCCGGAGGTCGAGCACTATCTCGATCTCATCGACGCCCGGGAGCTGGCCGACGGCTGGACTAGCTCGGCCGATGTCGAGGCCACCAAGCCCCAGCCCGATCTCGTGCAGGCTGCCGTGGACAAGGCCGGCGGTGGCGATGCGGTGATGGTGGGCGACACCACCTGGGATTGCGAGGCGGCCAAGCGCGCTGGAGTGGCAACGGTGGCCGTGCTCACCGGCGGCTTCTCCGAGGCCGAGCTGAAGGACGCCGGAGCGGTTGCGGTCTACCGCTCGATCGACGAGCTGCGTCAGTCGCTCGACGAGACGCCGCTCGCGTCCTGACTCTCCGCCTCGGCGCGAGCCACCGCCGCATCGAGCTGCGTGCGCGAGAGGCAGTCCTCGCCCCACAGCACCTTGCCCGCGTGCGCACGCATCACCCACCACACCTGGGTCTGGCGAATCGAGCCCCGCTCGCGGATCTGCAGCTCGCCCGGGACCACGACGCACGAACCCTTGTCGACCGCGTCGCGTGTGATGGCCATGACCGTCCTCCCCGCGCCCTGGAGCTCGTCGAGACCGTGCGCCACCTCCTCGGGGCCGCGCAGCACGCGCTCGCGGGGGAAGCGGGAGGTCCAGGTGATCTCCGGGTCGTAGAAAGTCCGCGCTCCTTCCAGGCCGCCCGAGAAGTAGGCGTCGAGCATCTGGCGGATCACGTGAGCCTGGGTCATCTGGGATCAGCTTTCCCGTCAAGATGTCTTTCGATGCCGGACCAGCTGGGCAGCTACCGCAAGAAACGCGATTTCGAGAAGACCGCCGAGCCCAAGGGCAAGGATGGGGCCGAGCAGGACTCGGCGCGCTTCGTCGTCCAGGAGCACCACGCTCGGCGCCTGCACTGGGACCTGCGCCTCGAGCACGCGGGGACGCTCAAGTCCTGGGCGCTGCCGCGCGGGATCCCCGCCCACCCCGACGAGAACCGGCTGGCCGTGCACACCGAGGACCACCCGCTGGAGTACCTCGAGTTCGAGGGGGAGATCCCCAAGGGCGAATACGGCGCGGGGACGATGCGCGTGTTCGATCGCGGCACCTTCGAGGCCGAGAAGTTCCGCCACAACGAGGTGATCGCCACCTTCGGCGGCGAGCGGCTACGCGGGCGCTACGCGCTGTTTCAGACCCGCGGGCAGGACTGGATGATCCACCGGATGGACCCGCCGCTCGATCCCGGCTACGAGCCGATGCCCCAGCGGCTGACGCCCATGCTGGCCCGAAGCGGCGACCTCCCGGCCGATGAGGAGGCATGGGCCTTCGAGGTCAAGTGGGACGGCATCCGGACGCTGCTGTTCTGCGATCACGGCCACATTGAGCTGCTGGGCCGCAACGGAACCGACTTCACCCCGCGTTACCCCGAGGTGCGCGAGCTGGCGCGCGCTCTGGGCGCGCGCAGGCTGATTCTCGACGGCGAGATCGTGGCCTTCGACGAGGCCGGGCGCCCCAGCTTCGAGCGCCTGCAATCTCGCATGCACCTGGCCTCCGACTCCGCCGTCAGGCGCCGCATGCGCGACATTCCCGCCACCTACGTCGCCTTCGACCTGCTCTACCTCGACGGGCGCAGCACGATGGCGCTCACCTACGAGCAGCGCCGCGAGGTGCTCGAGGCGCTCGAGCTCGAGGGACCGGCCTGGCGCGTGCCGGCCTACCACCCGGGCGATGGCAGCTCGCTGCTGGCGGCGACCAAGGAGCTCGGCATCGAGGGCATCGTGGCGAAGCGCCTGAGCTCGCGATACGAGGCGGGTCGGCGCTCGTCGGGGTGGATCAAGGTCAAGAACATCTGCGAGCAGGACGTGGTGATAGGCGGCTGGGCGCCGGGCGAGGGCCGCCGCAGCGGGCGCGTGGGGGCGCTCGTGACCGGCGTGTACGAGGACGGGCGGCTCGTGTATGCCGGCAAGGTCGGCACCGGCTTCACCGACCGTACGCTGGCCATCCTGGAGCGCGAGCTCGCGCCGCTGCGGCGCGAGGACTCGCCGTTCCAGGGACGCGCCGCGCCCAAGGGGACGATCTTCGCGGAGCCCCGGCTGGTGGCCCGGGTGGAGCTGCGCGAGTGGACCAAGAGCGGCACCATGCGCGCTCCCTCCTTCAAGGGCCTGCGCGACGACATCGATCCGCAAGATTGCACCCGTGAAGGAGGGTAAAACCGCATTCGCGAGGTAGATTGGGAGTCATGCCAAGAGCGATCTGGAGCGGCGCGATCAGCTTCGGCCTGGTCAACATCCCCGTGAAGCTGTACAGCGCGGTGTCGCGCAAGACTGTGCGCTTTCACCAGATCGACGCGGAGTCGGGGGCGCGCGTGCGCCAGAAGCGCGTGGGCGGTGACGGCGAGGAGGTGGCCTACGAGCAGATCGTCAAGGGCTACGAGATAGGACCCGATCGCTACGTCACGATCAGCCCCGAGGAGCTCGAGTCGCTCGAGCCCCAGAAGACCCGCACCATCGACATCGAGGACTTCGTCGAGCTCGAGGACATCGATCCGATGTTCTACGACCACCCCTACTACCTGGCGCCCGATACCGGAGCGGCCAAGGCCTACCGCCTGTTGGTGGATGCGATGGAGAGCTCGGGCAAGGTCGCGATTGCCCGCGTGGTGCTGCGCTCGAAGGAGCATCTGGTGGCGATCCGCCCGCGCTCCGGCGTGCTGGCCATGGAGACCATGCTGTTCGCCGACGAGGTGATCTCGCCCGACGCGCTCGACGAGCTCTCGGGCGACGCTGAGGTGGCCACCAGCGAGCGCGAGCTCAAGATGGCCCAGCAGCTGATCGACTCGCTCACCTCGGAGTTCGAGCCCGAGAAGTACCGCGACGAGTACCGCGAGCGCGTGCTCGACCTCATCGAGCGCAAGGCGCAGGGCGAGACGGTGGTGATCGAGGCGCCCGCCGAGGAACCGGCAAAGGTGCCGGACCTGATGGCCGCGCTGGAGGCCAGCATCTCCACGGCCAAGGGCCAGAGCAAGGCCAAGCCCAAGCGCAAGCGCGCCCCGGCCAAGAAGAAGGCCGCCGCAAAGGCGTAGCGGCCCTAGGTGGCTCCCGCCCGCCTCGAGGTCCAGGTCGAGGGCCACACGCTCTCCCTGTCCAACCTGACCAAGGTCCTGTATCCCGCGGTGGGCTTCACCAAGGGCGAGGTGATCGACTACTACACGCGCATTGCCCCGGCGCTGCTGCCCCACCTGCGCGACCGCCCGCTCACGCTGAAGCGCTATCCCAACGGGGTGGAGGCCGCGCACTTCTACGAGAAGAACTGCCCGTCGCACGCCCCCGACTGGGTGCGAAAGGAGCGCGTGGCGCAGATCGACTACTGCGTGTGCGACGACCTGGCGACGATGGTCTGGCTGGCCAACCTCGCCGACCTCGAGCTCCACCCCTCGCTTTCCTTGGCCGACGACATCAACAGGCCCACGGTGATGGCGTTCGACCTCGACCCGGGCCCGCCGGCGGGCCTCGCGGAATGCTGCGAGGTCGCGGTATTGCTGCGCGACACCCTCGCGCAGCTGGGACTCGAGAGCTTCGCCAAGACCTCGGGCTCGAAGGGGATCCAGGTCTACGTGCCGCTCAACGTCGACGAGGTCGACTACGACCACGGAACCAAGCGGCTCTCCCAGGCGCTCGCGCGCCACCTGGAGGGCGCGCATCCGAAGCTGATCGTGTCTCAGCAGCGCAAGGAGCTGCGCCGCGGCAAGGTGCTGATCGACTGGAGCCAGAACGACGAGCACAAGACCACGGTGTGCGTCTACTCGCTGCGTGCGCGCGAGCGGCCGACCGTTTCCACGCCGCTGGAGTGGTCGGAGCTGGACGATCCGGCGGCCTTGGTGTTCGAGGCTGCCGACGTGCTCGACCGCGTCGAGCGTCACGGTGACCTGTTCGCGCCCGTGGTCGAGCTCGAGCAGGAGCTGCCCTCACTGTGAGGATCCTGGAGGTTGTGCTGCCGGCGTCCGATCCCGAGGCGCTGGCGCGCTTCCACGCTCAGTTCGCCGTCTCGACGAGGGTCCGCTTCCGAGAGGGCCCCGACGACTGCTCGCACTGGGCGCTCAACGTGGCGCCCGAGCGCTTCGAGGAGGCGGTGGCGTTCGCAGGGACGGCGGATCGAGATGCTGCATCACGACGTTCCCTTCGAGGCCTGGCGGGCGCGCTCGGCCTACTTCTTCGATCCGGCGGGCAACATCGTCGAGCTGATCGCCCGCGAGCGCGCCCCGGGGGACGAGATGTTTCTCGAGGTGAGCGAGGTGGGGCTGCCGGTGGACGACGTGCCCGTGGCTGTCGAGTTCCTCGAATCCGAGGTCGGCCTGCCGTATTTCAGCGGGGACCGGAGGACGTTCGCCGCTGTGGGCGACGACCGCGGGCTGTTCATCGTCGTGCCCGTGGGCCGGCCGTGGCTGTTCACGGACCGCCCCGCGCCGGATGCTCCGATCGAGGTCACGATCGCCGCCGCCCGCGGCGGCGAGGTGCGAGTGCCCGGCTCCGCGCACACGCTGCGGCTAGCCTCTGGGTGACGATGGTCGACTGGTCACTGGCTCGGCAGGTCGCTCGCCTCGCGGGCGGGTCCGGCGAGGGCGAGGGGGCGGACCCCGACATCGCCGCGCTGTGCGCCGAGATGGACCGGCACGTGTCCGCCTATACGAGCCTCCGGCCGAGCTCGCCGATGCCCCCGCCCGAGCTCGTGGGCCGCGAGGAATGGGCGAGCGTGAACATCGACTCGATCGCCGGGATGATCGATCCGGTGGCCGCGCGGCTAGAGCGCCGGCTCGAGTTCGCCGGCCCCCTGGCGGGCGCCCTCCAGGCCGGAGCCACGGCCACGCTCGCTACCGAGGTCGGTCTGGTGATGGGCTATGTCTCCACGCGGGTGCTGGGCCAGTACGACGTCTCGCTGCTGGGCGGCGACGCTCCTCCGCGGCTGCTCTTCGTGGCGCCCAACATGCGCAAGGCGGTGCGCGAGCTGGAGATCGACCCGGACGCGTTTCACCGCTGGATCTGCGCCCATGAGCTCACCCACGTCTACCAGTTCCAGGGCGTGCCCTGGCTGCGTGAGCACCTGAGCGCCATGGTGCGGGAGTACCTCGCCGGCGTGGAGGTGCGCATCGAGCGCGGCGCCGCCGGAGGGCTTCCCTCGCTGCCGAACCCCGCCAAGTTGGTCGAGGCCTTTCGCGAAGGCGGTCTCGCTGCGCTCGTGCAAACCAAGGAGCAGCGGGCGCTCATGGAGCGCGTGCAGGCGACGATGGCCGTGGTGGAGGGCTACTCGGAGCACGTGATGGACTCGCTCGGCGAGGAGGCGATACCCGGACGCGACGTCCTGCGTGCGGCAATGGAGCGCCGCCGGCGCAGCCGCTCAGCGCCCGAGCTCGTGATCCAGCGCCTGCTCGGCTTCGACATAAAGATGCGCCAGTACGAGCTCGGCAAGCGCTTCTGCGACGCCGTGGTGGGAGCGGCGGGGATCGCGGTGCTCGACCGGGTCTGGGAAGGCCCCGACGCGCTGCCGAGCACGTATGAGCTCGAGCACCCGGCGGACTGGGTGGCCCGCGTCGGACCGGCCCCCGCCGCTGCGGCCTGACCTCCAGGGCCGGCTGATCTGTAACCGTCTCGCGGGGGCGGTTTACAAACAGGTGTTCGCTGCTATAGTTCTACCTAACTTAGAACTAACAAGATTACGAAGAAGGAGACCACCGAATGGCTTCTCAGACACCCACTCAGCGCAAGGCAAGCGCCCAGAAGGCTGCTGCCACCCGTCGTCGTAACACCGCCAAGCGCCAGGAGACCAACGCCAAGCGCCAGGAGACGGCCGCCCGGACCGCTGCTCGTCGCAGCCAGTCCGCCGCCACCGGGGCCGCGAAGACCCGTGCCCAGGCTGCAGAGACCCGCGTCAAGGCGGAGCTCAACACCCTCCAGGCCGTTCAGGCCCAGGCCGAGCGCGCCGTGCTCATCCCGGTGGGCGCCGCCCTGATCGCGCGTGACAGCGTGGTCGAGGTCGTCGGCCCCTACGCCGATGGTCGCGAGAGCGCCGAGCGTGAGTTCAACAAGCTCGGCAAGCGCGTCTCGACCAACCTGCGCAAGGCCGAGCGTCGTGGCAACACGGCCCGCAACCGTGCGGTCCGCGAGGTCAAGCGCACGCGCACGAAGGTGGAGCGCGAGCTTCGCCAGCGCCGCACCAAGGTCGAGCGCCAGGTCAAGGCCACCGGCCGCGAGGCCCAGGGCCAGGCAGAGTCGATCGTGAACCGCGTGGCGTCGATCGCCTAGCGTCGTGCGCAAGCGTCCGGCTCGGCGGGGCGCGCCGCGACAGCTTCCACTTCCCCTCGGCCGGTGCGGAGAGCCCGGACCGAGGTAAGGCTGGCGGCCCCATACTCGCTGCCAGTGCAGTATCTCTCCTCCCTCAGCCTTCGCCGTCCCTATCGGGGCGGCGTTGGCCTTTGAGGGCTCGCGTCTCGCCTCTGCGACAATGAGATCGATGCCGACCCACGAGCAGATTGAGGAAGCCCTTCGCAAGGTCATCGACCCCGAGCTCCGCAAGGACATCGTCTCGCTGGGCATGGTTCGGTCGATCGAGATCCCCGAGGAGGGCAGGGTCGACGTGATCGTGTCGCTCACAACTCCCGGCTGCCCGATCCGGTCGCATTTCGAGAAGGCGGTCAAGGAGAGCGTGGGCGAGCTCGGCGTGGGCCTCGTGAACGTGGGCTTCGACGTTCTCTCGGCCGACGAGAAGCAGACCCTGACCCAGCGCCTGGGCCGCCAGGGCGGCTTGCCCGAGGGCGCCTTGGCCGCGGTGAAGAACGTGATCTGCATCGGCTCGGGCAAGGGCGGTGTGGGCAAATCGACCGTCACCGCCAACCTGGCCGCGGCTCTTCAGGCCGAGGGTCAGCGGGCCGCGGTGCTCGACGCCGACGTCTGGGGCTACTCGATGCCCCGCATGCTCGGCGTGCACGGCCGCCCGATGGTCTCGGCGCAGCGCAAGATCCTGCCCCTCGACGCGCACGCCGGCGTCAAGGTCATATCGATCGAGTTCTTCCTCAACGAGCAGGACCAGGCCATCACCTGGCGCGGTCCGATGCTCCACAAGGCGATCCGCCAGTTCCTGGAGGACGTGGAGTGGGGAGAGCTCGACTACCTGCTGATCGACCTGCCGCCCGGCACCGGCGACGTGTCGATGACGCTGGCCCAGCTGCTGCCCCAGGCGAAGTTCGTGATCGTGACCACGCCCCAGCCGGCGGCCCAGAACGTGGCCAAGCGCGCGGCCGAGACCGCGCTGCGCTTTGACCTGGAGATCGCCGGCGTGGTGGAGAACATGTCCGGCTTCACCACTCCGGGAGGCGAGCGCTTCACGATCTTCGGCGAGGGCGGTGGCCAGGCGCTGGCCGACGAGCTCGACGTGGCCCTGCTCGGCAAAATCCCGCTTCAGGAGGAGCTGCGGGTCAGCGCGGATGAGGGCCTCCCGCTCGTCCTGGAGGACCCCGACGCACCCGCCTCCCAGGCCCTACGCCACACGGCGCGCGGACTGATCGCCGCCACGCCTCAGGAGCTGGCGGTCCTCCAGGCGCCCAGCGGCCCGCCCGTGCCCGAAGTTACGGGCACTCCGCTGCCGATGGTCCAGTAAAGACCGGCTCAAGACGCGTCGCGCCCGTCCGACTAGACGGGCATGACCATCGCACTCATCGCCGCCGGCGTGGTGGCCTTCCTGGCCTTCGACGCCTACGTGATGTGGAGAGTGTTCGGCAGCGGGAACGGCGCCAACGCCCACGCCACGGTGTCGGCCCCCGGAGAGGCGACGGTCCAGCTACCGGCGGGGAAGGTCAAGTTGACCTATCAGGAGCGCGTCTACAGCCCCCAACCAAGCGGCTGCATCGAGTTCTGGGCGCCGCCGGGCCTGCAGGTGGCCATCAGCCCGGGTGAGGGCAGGGCGCCACTGGACCTGCATCGCGCGCGGGCGCACGGGGCCCAGACGGTCGCGGGTTGGCTTCCCGGCGGGCCGCGCAGCCGAGTGACCCTCGGCAAGGTCGAGGTGCCTACGGCCGGACGCTACGTGGTCAAGGTCAGCGGCGGCGGCAGGGGACCGCAGCCACAGGTGTTGCTCGGGCGTTGATGAAGGGCGTTCAGCCCGCCTGCTTGTAGTAGTCCGCGTTGATCTGAATGAAGTTCTGCCATTCGTCGGGCAGCTGGTCCTCGGCGAAGCAGGCATCGACCGGGCAGGCCTCGACGCAAGCGTCGCAGTCGATGCATTCCTCGGGGTCGATGAACAGTTGCTTGACGTTGTCGTAGTCGGGCTCGTCGGGGGTGGGATGGATGCAGTCGACGGGACAGACCTCGACGCACGAGTTGTCCTTCTGGTCGATGCAGGGTTCGGCAATCACATAAGCCATGAGTGGCGAGATTCTATCGTTGGCTACACATGGCCATCACCTCCAAGATGATCGGCGCCCGCGGGCGCAGGCAGGCCGAGAAGCTGGGCATCGACCCCTCGCGTGTCCCGCCCGGCCAGTACCTCACCGAGAAGTTCCCCGTGCTCACCGTGGGCCGCAATCCCAGGTTCGACTTGGCCCACTGGGAGCTCCGCGTGGACGGCGAGGTCGAATCGCCGCTCACACTGAGCTGGGAAGAGCTCGAGGGGCTTCCCCAGGCCGAGGTCACGGTGGACATCCACTGCGTGACTCGCTGGTCCAAGCTGGACACGGTCTGGCGGGGCGTGCGCGTTCGCGACCTGATAGAGCGCGTGGCGCCCACCGACCGGGGGACGCATCTGATGGCGCACTGCGACGGGGGCTACACGACCAACCTCCCGCTCGACACGGTAATGGCCGACGAGGTACTGGTGGCTCACACCTACGCGGGGAAGCCGCTCGAGCCCGATCACGGGGCTCCGCTGCGCCTGCTCGTACCCAAGCGCTACTTCTGGAAGTCGGCGAAGTTCCTGCGCCGGCTGGAGGTGATGAGCGGCGACCGCATGGGCTTCTGGGAGCTCAACGGCTACCACAACGACGCCGACCCGTGGCAGGAGCAGCGCCACTGGTTCTAGATGCCTGAGCCCGACCCCTACTTCGATTCCTTCAGCGGGATGGTCACGGCGCGCGCCCTGACCACGGCGACCACCCTCGGCGTGTTCGACGCCCTAGCCGACGCGCCGGCCGAGCCCGCGACCTTGGCCGAGCGGCTCCGGCTCGATCCGTTGGGCACGGAGACGCTGCTCACCACCCTCCTGACGCTCGGATACGTCGAGACCGACGGCGACGGGCGAATGCGCAACAGCGAAGTGAGCGAGCGCATGCTGGTCAGCTCGTCGCCGGACTCGATCGCGACCTTCGTCGGCGCTCAGGGCGATCTCCACTGGGAGGTCCTCGGCCTTCTCCCCGAGGCGGTGCGCGACGGGCGCGCGTACTCCATGCACGAGGAGCGCCACGACGAAACCGAGCACTGGGCCGCCTACATCCGTGGCCTGTTCGAGATCTCACGCCCCGAGCACGAGGCCAACGCCGCGCTGGTACCGGTCGAGCATCCGCGCCGGCTCGTGGACGTGGCCGGCGGCCACGGCGGCTTCTCCATGGCGATGTGCCGCCGCCATCCCGGCCTGGAGGCGACCGTGCTCGACCTGCCCCCCAGCGCGAAGGTGGGCCGCCAGATCGTCGAGCAGGAGGGCTTCTCCGCCCGCGTGAGCTTTCGCGAGGGCGACGTGTTCGAGTTGGGGCTGGGCGAGGACCTGGATGTGGTCTCGGTCTTCAATCTGGTGCATCACCTGCCCGAGGAGCGCGATCGCGAGCTGTGCCGCATGGCCCACGCCGCGCTGCGCCCCGGCGGCTGCCTGGTGATCGGCGACTCCGCCCGTCCCGAGCAGGGCGCCGAGGTCTCCCAGCACGGGGCGATCTCCAGCCTGCTCTTCTACGCCTGGAGCCATTCGCGCAACTTCAAGCCCTCGGAGATCCGAGCCTGGCTGGAGGAGGCCGGCTTCGCGCAGGTGAACGTGCACCGAAACGAGCGATCGCCCTGGCGCGTGGTGGTGATCGGGCGTTGATCCTGCTCACGGGCGCCACGGGCACCGTCGGGTCCGCGCTGCTGCGCCGGCTCACCGCGGCGGACGAGCCCATACGCTGCCTCGTTCGCGATCCGCGCGGCCTGGGCGACCAGCGCGTTCGCGTGCAGCTTGCGCTCGGCGATCTCGCCGACCCTCCGTCGTTTCGCAACGCGCTGCGCGGAATCGACACCGTCGTGCATCTTGCCGCGTCGATACGCGACCAGCCGCACGCCTCGATCGAGGAGCTGAACGCGATAGCCACGCTGAGACTGGTGCGGGCCGCCGAGAGGGCCGGCGCAAGGCGCTTCGTGTTCTTCTCCGCTCTCGGCGCGCGGCTGCATTCGCGCACGCGCTTCTTTCGGGCCAAGGCGCTGGCCGAGGACGCGGTGCTGTCGTCCTCGCTCGAGACGGCGCTGTTCAGGCCCTCGATCATTTACACGCCCGGCGATCCCTGGCTGACGCTTCTCGAGCGGTTCTCCTACCTGCCGGCGCTGCTCGTATCGGGCTCGGGCCGGGCGCTCTATCAGCCGATCTGGGCCGAGGACGTGGCCGACTGCGTGGTCGCCGCCCTGATCGCCGGCGGACCGCGCCGTCGCCACTTCGAGCTGGCCGGCCCCGAGCTGCTCTCCTACGACGACATCGTGAGGGTGGCGATCGAACCCACGGGCCGCAGCCGGCCGCTCCTGCACGTCCCGCTGCCGTTGGTGCGAGCTTCGCTGCGGCTCGTGAGCAGGCTGGCGGGCACCAAGGCGTTCGCCACCTGGGAGGAGGCGGAGCTGATGGAGGAGCCGATGACCACCGAGCAGGGAACCGCCGGCGCCGAGGAGCTGGGCGTGCGCCCGCGACCGATGAGGAGCGTGCTCCGCGCCTAGATGACCGATTCCACGACCCGCGCACGCGGATCGTCTTCGGCGAATCGCTATTCACTACTCCCGATGAGCCACCACACAGGCGCGCTCGCATTGGCTGGGGCGCAGGTCGCGGCCGTGCGCGACGATCCCGCGGCGCGTCTTGCATTGATGGCGCGGGTGTTTTACGGGCCGGAGGGCCGCGCACCGCGACACCTGCCGTTCCGACGCGCGGCGTTGTCGTTCATGCGCTGGCAGGCGCGCCGTGGTGTGCTCAATCCGCTCGACGCGTCACCGCCCGGCAGCGTCTGGTGGCGGGCGGTCAACGCGCGACTCCTGCGTGACGGTCGCGCTCCTCGGTGGTCTGGCCGGCGAGCCGTCATCGCAGGCCGTGCGGCTCTGGCTGGACTTTGGCGCGCGACCGACGGGGCGCAATTGGTACCGAGCGCACAACGCCAGCATCGTGGCCGGTTACCTGGAGCACCGGAACCTCGCCGAAGCGGAGGGCGCACCGGAGCGCTTCTTTATGAACGTCGCGCTCGCGCGCGTGCTGTACGCGCACGCACTCGCCGCGGCGCCGCGCCTGGCGCTCGGACGGTTCCATCCGCTCGGCGGCCTGCTCGGCGACCCACGGCTCGGGATGGCCGGCGTCTTCCTCTCACTCCGCCGCGTGCTGCCAAACCGCTATCCGCTCGCGCACGACGTGGAGCGCTACATCGCCGACGAGCAGCGTCTTGGCCGAATGCTCGACTACGCGGTGATCGTGCCGCGGCTGCAATGCCTATACGAGTGGTCGGCGAAGGAGCTCGGCGAACCAAGCCTGCTTGAGCTGGTGCGCGACGGCAACCCGATCTACGCCTGGCCCTTCGAGCAGCGACACGTATGGCGCACTCCGAAGATGCCCTTGGCAGGCCGGGTACTTGAACGCGTCACAAGGTCTCGCTGAGGGTCCGCCAACCGGAACCGGTGATGGGCGAGCGCGGTCCAGGTGCCCGATCCAGGCTGGCAAACGGGGGAGCGATCGCGGCCCGCGGACGATAGGTTGCGAACTAGTGTCGAGTCGCCGCGAGACGAAGCGAAGGTTTGCCAGCGGGACGGCGAAGTACGTGTTCAATCCCGTTGTCCGCGGGCTGTTTCGCCTCGGGCTTCCGGCCCCCGGGACTGCGATCCTGGAGACGATCGGCCGCAAGTCCGGGCGGCCGAGACGCAACCCGGTTACCAACGGCCTCGACGACGGCGTCTTCTGGGTCGTCGCCGAGCACGGTCGCCGGGCGAGCTATGTCAGGAACATCGAGGCGAACCCTCGTGTTCGCGTTCGCATCGGCCGACGATGGCGCAAGGGCACCGCCCGGCTGATTTCCGAAGACGATCCACGAGAACGACTGCGCTATATCGCCTCGAGGCGCCCAATCACGAGACTGAATACGGCGACAGTACGCGTCATGCAGACGGCACTACTGACGGTCCGGATTGACCTGAATGATGACGAACGCTAGCCCCGAATCGCGCCTGCTTGTCGCGCAAAGCGCAAGAGACGACATCACTCGCGCCGTCACGACCGCTACGCGCGAATGCGCTTGGTCGGAGAGGGCGATTGCCGGGTTGTGGACGTAACTCCGGGGTGTGGGACACTGCGCGCGACCCGCGAACGCCACATGAGGAGGCAGGAATGCCTTTCGTTACGACCTCAGACGGCACGGAGATCTTCTACAAGGACTGGGGCTCAGGCCAACCGATCGTTTTCAGCCATGGCTGGCCGCTGTCGGGCGACGATTGGGACACCCAGATGCTGTTCTTCCTACAGCAGGGCTACCGCGTCATCGCCCATGACCGGCGCGGACACGGACGCTCCACGCAAACCGGCGACGGTCACGACATGGACCACTACGCCGACGACCTGGCCGCGCTCACGGCCCATCTCGATATCCAGGATGCCGTCCACGTTGGACACTCCACCGGTGGCGGCGAAGTCGCGCACTACATCGGCCGACACGGTGAGAGCCGCGTGGCGAAAGCCGTATTGATCAGTGCGGTGCCGCCGCTCATGGTGCAGACCGACGCCAACCCGGGCGGGCTGCCGAAGAGCGTGTTCGACGACCTCCAGGCCCAACTGGCCACCAACCGGTCCGAGTTCTACCGGGCCCTGCCGTCGGGCCCCTTCTATGGCTTCAACCGGACCGGCGTGGAACCCTCGGAAGCGATCATCGAGAACTGGTGGCGCCAAGGAATGATGGGCGGAGCGAAGGCACACTACGACGGGATCGTCGCCTTCTCCCAGACCGATTTCACCGAGGACCTCAAGAAGATCACGGTGCCGGTCCTCGTGATGCACGGCGACGACGACCAGATCGTTCCCTACGCGGACTCCGGACCGCTATCCGCGGAGCTCCTGCAAAACGGGACGCTGAAGACGTACAAAGGATTCCCGCACGGCATGCCGACCACGGAGGCCGACACGATCAACGCTGACCTCCTGGCCTTCGTGCAGTCCTGACGACTCGACGGCTGGGAGTCACGCTGTGGCTCTGCACTCGCCGAATGGGCTGTCCGATCAGTCGACGATCTTCCAGAAGGAATCCTTTCGGCTGATCTTGCCGTCGACGAACTCGAGTAGATCGCACCCGCGGACCTCGATTGGCTCGCCCGTTCGCCGCGTGCCCCGGAGCGTCCACTCAGAGACGGCGCGGTCACCGCAGATCAAGTGGCGGTCGTCGCCGTAGTGGACGTCGGGAATGCCGTCGAGCCGCGACTGGATCCCTTCCCGGACCTGCTCCCTGCCTACCAGCCGCTGTCCTCCGGGTCCGGGCCCGCGTGGCATGTCGAGAACGCAATCCTCGGCGAAGAAGGACATGATCGCGTCGACATCGTGGGCGTTGAACGCGTCGAGAAAGGCTTGAAGCACCGAGGTGGCGGTCTTCGTGCTGGCCATGGAAGCGTCTCCTGGTCGGGGGTTCCGAGCCTCGCGCACGGACCGACGTACCGCAAGCCTGGCGCTCACTGGGACTGGCTGCCGAGGGTGTCGCCGATGACGGTGCGTGTGTAGATCACGCGGCGGCCTTCTCGACGCCGGCTGACGAGGCCCGCTCGCCTGAGGATTGACAGGTGGTCGCTCACGCCGCCGGGGCTGACTTGCATGCGCTGCGCGAGTTCGAGCGTGCAGGCCGGTCGGTCGAGCTCGAGCAGGACTCGGGCGCGGCGCTCGCCCACGAGCGCTTTGAGCGCGTCGGCACGCGGCGGATCGGGCCGCCAGACATCGGCCGTCCCGGGTGGTGGGTAGACGAGGGCGGGGTCCCACGGTGGGTCGGTTCGTGGCCAAACACTCGGCCACGTGAATACGGCGGGAACGAGCAGGAGGCCGCGATCGGCGAGGTCGACGTCGGTGGCCGCCTTCTTGGTCGGGTGCACGTAGACGTTGCCGTCCTCCCACCAGACGGTCTGGTGCAGTCCGGTGAAGGCGGCTTGGGGTCCGAGGGCAACGAGCGCTCGCGCGCGGGCGGAGATCTCGGCTTCGAGGGCGGCCGAGATCCTGGGCCACCAGGGCGCCAGGACCGCGTCCCAGAACGCTCGCATCTGTTCGACCAGTGTCTCGAGCGCGGCGTCGGGGTCGTTGAGGAACGGCTGGGCGGTCGACGGCACGCCGGCTGGGTAGGCGTGCGTGATCTCGGCGACGACCTGCTCGGGTGGGGTGGCGCGCACGCGCGCGAGCTCATCACTGACGTGCGCGTGCGGCGCGCGCGGCGGGGGCCCGACGAACACTGGCCAGAAGCCGTGGGTCGCCACGGGCGCTGCGGCGTCGAGCAGCGAAACGTCGAGCGCGCCGATGCGGGGTTTGGCCCACTCCACCCACGGTCTGTGCACGGCGTAGCGAGCCGGATTACGGAGCACATAGACGGCTCCGATGAGCTCCATGAGCGGTGCGATCGCAAAGCGGGTGCGTAAGAGATCGCCCTGCGTGAAGCGGTAGCGGAGCATGGATTCAGCCTACGCGGAATCTCTTCGGCTGGGGCACGCCGCCGCTTAGAACTGCGCCGACGGAGATTGCGACCAAAGGGGGCGGTAATGGGCAAGGTGACCTTCGACATCAGTTTGTCGCTGGACGGGTTCATGACGGCCGCAAACCAGCGGCCGGAGGAGCCGATGGGCGACGGGGGCCTGCGCCTGGTCGAGTGGGCGTTCGGAGACGACGAACGCGACCGCGCAATCCTCACGGATGGCATCGCCAGCATCGGCGCCGTGATCGCCGGGCGGCGCACTTACGACGACTCGCTGCCGTGGTGGGGGGCGGACGGCCCCACGGGCCCCGCGCGGCTCCCGGTGTTCGTCGTGTCTCACAGCGCGCCCGACGAAACGCCCGAGGGCGGCGTCTACACCTTCGTTACTAGCGGAATCGAGCGCGCACTCGAGGGAGCCAAGGCGGCGGCCGGCGACAAGGACATCACCGTCATGGGTGGAGCGATCACCGGCCAGCAGTTCCTCGCAGCTAGCCTGGTCGACGAGCTCTCGCTTCACGTCGTGCCGGTGCTGTTCGGAACGGGCACGAGGATGTTCGAGAATCTTGGTGACGCACACATCATGCTCGAGCCATTGGAGACGATCCAAACAGCGAGGGCCACCCACCTGCGTCTGCGCATCGCCCGATAGCCATGCGCCAGACGCACGCCGCCGGCACAAACGACCCCGACCCCAAGCTCGCGGCTCGCGGCGTCATCGACGCCAACGCGTCCATGACGCTCGCGACCGCGGATGGCGACGGGCGCCCGTGGGCGTCACCGGTCTGGTTTGCGCATCACGGCTACACGAAGTTCTATTGGGTGTCGCGACCGGATGCGCGTCACTCACGCAACCTCGCCATCCGCCCGCACCTGGCGCTCGTCATCTTCGATTCGACCGTCGCCGTGGGCGAGGCCCAAGCCGTCTACATCGAAGCCGAAGCCGAGCAGCTGAGCGGCGCCGAGCAAGAACAAGCGATCAACACCTACTCACACCGATCCCACGCTCACGGAGCCGGCCAATGGACGGCCAGCGACGTCAGCGCTCCGGCTTCCCATCGCTTGTATCGCGCTACCGCTTCAACGCACTTCCTCCTCGGGGCCGACGATCGCCGGATGACGGTGCGGCTTGACCACTAGCGCCGCCCCAGGCGGCGGCCCCAGTCACGTGCGAACAGGAAGCGACTGACGCGCAGGAAGAGCTTGCCCTTGAGGGCGGTGTAGGGGTACCAAAGGAGCTCCGACCTGGGGGCCAGCCGCGTCGCGGTGACCGACTGCGGGCGGCAGTACTTGCGAATCCCGTGTGCGCCACCGAGCCGGGCGCCGACGCCGGACTCCTTCCAGCCACCCTGAGGAATCCGGATCGCGGAGAGGTTCACGAACATGTCGTTGACGTTGACCGCGCCGACCTCCAGGCGCCGGGCGATCTGCTCGCCGCGGGCGCGGTCGCGAGTCCAGACGCTGGCCGACAGCCCGTAGCTCGAGTCGTTCGCGAGCCGGATCGCCTCGTCGACGTCTTTGACCTTCATCACCGGCAGCGTCGGGCCGAAGGTCTCCTCGCGCATGCAGCTCATCGACTCATCGACGTCGACGAGCACGGTGGGCTCGAAGAACGCCCCCGACGCGTCCGCGCGCTTGCCGCCAACGAGTGCGCGTGCGCCGTTCGCCAGCGCCTCGGACACGTGCCGCTCAACGATGGCTAGCTGCGCTTGGCTGGAAAGCGACCCGATGTCGGCGTCGAAGCGCTTGCCGGCGGCGCGCTGGCGCAGGCCGCGCACGCGTCCGGCCACAGACTCGACGAACTCGTCGTAGACGGGCTCCTCGACAAAGACGCGCTCAACTGAGGTGCATGTCTGGCCGCTGTTGAACATGCCGCCCCACACCGCGGCGTTCGCGGCCCGCCCGAGATCGGCGTCGGCGAGCACGATCATCGCGTCCTTGCCCCCGAGCTCGAGGCTGTACGGCATCAGCCGCCCGGCGGCGCGCTGCGCGATCCTCTTGCCGGTGCGCGTGGACCCGGTGAACTGGATGAAGTCGGCCTCGTCCACCAGCGCGGAACCGGTCCCTCCGGCACCGGTCAGGCACTCCAGCACTCCCGGAGCGCCCACATCCTCGCGCCAGCCGCGCACGATCTCGCCGGTGGCCAGCGGGGTCAGCTCAGACGGTTTGATGGCGACCGCCGCGCCGGCCAACAGCGCGGGCACCGCATCGGCCAGGGCGAGCAGGACAGGGTTGTTCCAGGGGCAGATGACCCCGACGACCGGGTACGGCCGGTAGGCGATCGTGAGCTTCTTGCTCGCGGTCAGCAGGTTGTGCGGTCGCGGATGCGAGTCGGCCAGGAACTTCTCGGCGCGCTTTCGGTAGTACTCGAGCAAGTCGATCGCGAAGGGAACCTCCAGGGTGGCCTCCTGCCACGGCTTTCCCGTCTCCCGCTGGAGCAGCTCCGCGACGTGCTCATCGTTGTCGAACAGCCAGTCACGCAGGCGCCCGAGCCAGTCGCCTCGGCCGCTCGGTCCGAGCGCCTCCCACGCCGGCTGGTTGCCCCGCAGTCGCCCGACGGCGGCGCGCACGTCCTCGGCGCCCTGATCGGGCACGGAGGCGAGCACGGAGCCATCCGCGGGCGACCTCACCTCGAAGCCCGGAGCCGGCTGCGGGCCGTTCCCCGACGACCGCGCTCCGATCGCGTGCGCGCCCGTGGACATCATCTCGGGGTCGTTCGCCCCCATCAATCATTTGATGATCCCACCGCACGATCGGCAATGCGAATCCGACATAACGACGAGGGCCCCGCAAATGCGGGGCCCTCGAGGTACTGCGGAAGATTCCAGCCAACCGGCCAGGAATCAACGGGGTCCGGGGGCGGGAGCCCCCGGCTGCCCTCTATTTACATCATGCCGTCCATGCCGCCCATGCCGGCAGGCATGCCGCCCGCGGCTTCCTTCTCGGGCATCTCGGCAACGATCGCCTCGGTGGTGAGGATGTTCTTGGCGATCGAGGCTGCGTTCTGGAGCGCGGAGCGCGTGACCATGGCCGGGTCGATCACGCCGGCCTCAACGAGGTCGACGATCTCGCCGGTGTCGGCGTTGAGGCCCTGGTTCTTGCCCTTGGCCCTGCGCACGTCGTTCACGACGACCGAGCCCTCGAGGCCCGAGTTGTCCGCGATCTGACGCAGCGGCTCCTCCAGCGAACGCCGGATGATCTGCGCGCCGGTCTTCTCGTCGCCCTCGTAGGCGTCGACCTTGATGGAGTCCTGCGCACGCAGGAGCGCCACGCCGCCGCCGGGGACGATGCCCTCCTCGAGGGCGGCCCGGGTGGCCTGCAGCGCGTCCTCGACGCGGTGCTTCTTCTCCTTCATCTCGGTCTCGGTGGCAGCGCCAACCTTGACCACCGCAACGCCGCCGGCCAGCTTGGCCAGCCGCTCCTGCAGCTTCTCGCGATCGAAGTCCGAGTCGGTGTTCTCGATCTCGTTCTTGATCTGGTTGATGCGGCCCTTGATGGCGTCGGACTCACCGGCGCCGTCCACGATCGTGGTCGTGTCCTTGGTGACCACCACGCGGCGGGCGCGGCCCAGCTGCGAGAGCTGGGTGTTCTCGAGCTTGAGACCCATCTCCTCGGTGATGACCTCGCCGCCCGTGAGGATGGCGATGTCCTCCAGCATGCGCTTGCGGCGGTCGCCGAAGCCCGGCGCCTTGACCGCTACACCGGTGAAGGTGCCGCGCAGCTTGTTCACCACGAAGGTGGCGAGCGACTCGCCCTCCACGTCCTCGGCGACGACCACGATCGGCTTGCCCGACTGGATCACCTGCTCGAGCACCGGCAGTACATCGCGCACCGAACCGATCTTCTGGTTGGCGATGAGGATGTACGGATCCTCGAGGGTGGCCTCCATGCGGTCCTGGTCGGTGACCATGTAGGGCGAGATGTAGCCCTTGTCGAACTGCATGCCCTCGGTGAACTCGAGGTCCATGCCGAAGGTCTGGCCCTCCTCGACGTTGACCACGCCGTCCTTGCCGACCTTGTCGATCGCGTCGGCGATCACGTCGCCGATGTCATCGTCGGCCGCGGAGATGGCCGCCACGCGGGCGATCTGGTCCTTGCCCGAGATCTCGGTGGAGATCTTCTCGATATGAGCAACGACCTGGTCCACGGCCTTCTCGATACCGCGCTTTAGAGCAAGCGGGTTCGCGCCGGCGGCCACATTCTTGAGGCCGTCGCGCACGATGCGCTGGGCCAGGACGGTGGCGGTGGTGGTGCCGTCGCCGGCTACGTCGTTGGTGGCGGTGGCCACCTCGCGCACGAGCTGGGCGCCCTGGTTTGAAAAGGGCTCCTCGAGCTCGATCTCGCGAGCGATCGAGACGCCGTCGTTGGTGATCGTGGGGGCGCCGAACTTCTTGTCGATCACCACATAGCGGCCCTTGGGGCCGAGCGTGACCTTGACCGCGTTCGCGACGGCGTCAACGCCGTCCTCGAGCGCGCGCCGCGCCTCCACGTCGTACTTGAGCTCTTTGTGAGCCATATTCGTCTGTCCTCTCTAGCCCGCTACCTTGGCGAGCACGTCCGACTCCCGCAGGACAAGCAGGTCATCGCCTTCGACCTGGACCTCGGTGCCGCCGTACTTCGAATACAGGACCTCGTCGCCCTTGGACACGTCGAGCGGAATCCGCTTGTCGCCGTCCTCGTCCCACTTGCCGTCACCGACCGCGAGAACCTTGCCGCGCTGCGGCTTCTCCTTGGCCGTGTCGGGAAGGACGATGCCGCTGGCAGTGGTCTCTTCCTCTTCAATCGCCTGAACGATCAGGCGGTCTCCCAGAGGTTTGAGATTCATGGGCATACCTCCATCGGGTGCAGTTTCCTTGGCACTCACTACGTGCGAGTGCCAGCGCCTGGCACTCTAGCAGCCAGAGTGCCAAACCCGGCGGCCGACCGAGCGGCGGCCAGGCGGCTAGTTCTGCTGGGGGGCGGAGGGGCGCATCCGGTCCCGAATCTCGGACGGACGCTCGGAGATCTGCGAGAAGCGCACGACGGTCACGGCGTCCTCCATCTCGACCTTGCGGCCGTAGATCTGCTCGAGGAAGTGCACCATCTCGTCGAGGCGCCGAAACTCGGGATTGTCGTGCTCGATGTCGCGCGGGGAGAGGTCGCGCACCTGCTTGACCTCCACCGAGTCGATCACCGCCTCGAAGATCTTCTCGCGGGGCGAGTGCTGGAAGCCCACGGTCACCAGCACGACCTCGCCCTTGCGGTACTTGTTGCCCTTGTCGCCCAGCCGGATCGTGGCGGTCTTTCGACCACGCTTGAGCTGGTCGATGAAGATAGGCGAGTAGAAGTTGAGGACGAACACGACGCGCGGAGACTAGCGGCCCTCCGCCGTGCGCGATAGAGCAATGGCGGCCATCTCCCGCTCGCCCCGGTAGGCGAGCCGGTCGGGTGCCTCCTCCAGAGGAATCCAGAGAGCCTCCTCCACCTCGTAATCGTGGTTCTCGACGCTGCCTGCGAGATACCGAAAGAGAAAGAAGGACACGATCTTCATCACCCGCTCACCGTCTCTCGCGTACCAGTAGCGGATGTCGTCGAGCTTCTCGACCAGCTCGGTCTCCAGCCCGGCTTCCTCTCGCACCTCGCGCTGTGCGGCCTGGGCCGAGGACTCGCCCGGCTCCGGATGGCCCTTGGGCAGGGCGAGCACCTGGTCGCGCACGCGCACCACTGCTACGAACGGCCGGCCTCGCATCCGGCGCACGACCACGCCGCCGGCGGAGAACTCACGGATCATGGGCGTCACTGACCAGAGGTACGAAGCGCACCGAGGCCACGGGTTCCTCTTCGCCGCCCCGCAGGCGAAGCAGCTGCTCCTGGCGCCCGCGAGCGACCGGGCACACGAGCGCCGCGTCCGGAGCGAGCTGATCGATCAGCGCCGGCGGCGGCTCGCCCTCGGCCGTGGCGGTGACCGAGATGCCGCCGAAGGGAGCGCGGTCGGGCGCGCCCACCGAGCCGTCGCCGATCCTCACCTCGACGTTGTCGTAGCCGAGCTCGGCCAGCGTCTCGGCCGCTTGGCGGCCCAGGCCCGCGCGGCGTTCGATCGTGATCACCTCCGCGCAGAGGCGCGACAGAACGGCCGCGCCGTAGCCCGACCCGGTGCCGATCTCGAGGACCCTTTCCGGGCCGCGCAGCTCCAGCAGCTGCGCCATGCAGGCCACGATCCAGGGCTGGGAGATCGTCTGCCCCTCGCCGATTCGCAGCGCGCCGTCGCGGTAGGCGCGGCGGCGCAGCTTCTCGGGCACGAAGCGGTGCCGCGGGACCTCGGCCATCGCCGCCAGCACGCGCTCGTCGGTTATCCCGCGACCGCGCAGCTGGCGCTTCACCATGCGCAGCCGCTTGTCAGTGAATGTAGTTTCGAAGTCGTCCGGGGTCATGCACGGTCACCTTGCCCCTGCCGAGGGTGACCACCTCCGCGCGCTCCAGCGTGGCCAGAAAACGGCTCGCGCTCTCGCGGGAGGTACCGGCCAGATTGGCGATCTCGGCCTGAGTCGCCCGGATCAGGACGTCCGCCTCGGGCGCCCCCTCGGCCTGACGCGAGATCGTCTGGGCCAGCAGGGCGCCGGCCACGCGCCCCGCCACCGTCTGGAACGACTGCTGGAGCAGCCGCTCGTTGGTGCGGCTGACCCGCTCGGCGAGCCCCGCCAGCAGCTTGAGAGCGAGGTCGGGATGGCGGCGTATGAGGCGCTGCATGTCACCGGCCAGCAGGGCCACCGCGGTGGCGGGCTCGACCGCCTCGGCCGTTGCCGAGCGCGTCTCGCCCCGGAACATCGCCAGCTCGCCGAACAGCGAGCCGGTGCGGAGCTCGGCCAGGGCCACCATGCGCCCGTCCTGGTGCTCGCGCGTGAGGACCACGGCACCCGAGCGCAGCAGGTAGCAGGTGTCGCCGGTATCGCCTTCGCGGAAGATCACCTGGCCGCGGTCCCAGCGGCGCGGCACCGCCACCTGAGCCACGGCGGCCAGCTCGCGAGCCTCGAGGTCGGCGAAGATCTCCGTGCGCGCCAGCAGGCGCGCGGTCTCCTCTCCGTTGCCTCGGTCGGCCATGCGCGCATAATGGTCGCATGGCAGTGACCCGGGAAGCCGTCACCATCGAGGATGTCGAGGGGGCCGCGCACCGAATTCGCGGCAAGGTGCGCGAGACACCACTGCTGGCGGCGGGCGAGCTCTCGCGGCGGGTGGGCGCCCGGGTGGTGCTCAAGGCGGAGAACCTGCAGCTGACCGGCTCCTTCAAGTCCCGGGGCGCGACCAACATGATCCGGCAGCTCTCCGCGGAGGCCCTGGAGTGCGGCGTGGTGGCCGCCAGCGCGGGAAACCACGCGCAGGCGGTGGCCTTCGCCGCGCGCGACGCCGGCGCCCGCGCGCTATTGGTGATGCCCGCGCAGGCGCCCCTGGCGAAGATTGCGGCGGTGCGCCAGTACGGCGGCGATGTGCGCTTCGTCGAGGGTGGCTTCGACGAGGCGAACGCCGAGGCGGGGCGGCTCGCCGCGGACGAGGGACTAACGATGGTGCACGCCTTCGATCAGCCTCCGGTCGTGGCCGGGCAGGGCACGGCCGGCCTGGAGATCGCACGCCAGAGCCCCGAGGTCAAGCTCGTGGTGGTCCCGCTGGGCGGCGGCGGGTTGGCGGCGGGCATCGGGCTCGCCCTGGCCGACAAGCTTCCCGGCGCCCGCGTGGTCGGCGTGCAGGCCGAGGCCTGCGCTCCCTACATCGACTCACTCGCCGCCCACAGGCCGATCGGAGCGCGCTCGGCCAACACGATCTGCGACGGCATTGCCGTCAAGCGCCCCGGCGACTTCACCCTGCCGCTGGTCGAGCGCTACGTGGACGAGGTGGTCACGGTCTCCGACGATCAGGTGGCGGAGGCCATGGTGCTGCTGCTGGAGCGCTCCAAGCTCGTGGTCGAGGGCGCGGGTGCGGTGGCGGTGGCCGCGCTCATGCATGGCTGCGTGAAGGCTCCGCCCGAGGGCGAGGTGTGTGCCGTCCTGTCGGGCGGGAACGTCGACGCCTCGCTCCTCTCGGAGGCGATCCGCCTGGGCGAGACCTTCGCGGGGCGGCGCCTCGTGGTGTCTACCGTCGTCCCCGACCGTCCCGGCGCGCTGGCCGGACTGCTGGCGATCGTGGCCCAGCACGGCGGCAACGTCGTCGATGTCGAGCACCTGCGCGACGGGATCGACCTGCACGTGCGCGAGACCGCGATCAAGCTGGTGTTACAGACCAGTGGGCCGGAGAGCAACGAGGCGATCCTCGAAGCGGCACGCGGCGATGGCTTCTCGGTGCGAGTCGAGAAGGACGCGATCTAGTCCGCGGCGGCTTGGCCCGCTCCCCGCTCATCTGCCTGCTGGCGATCCTGGCTGTGGGCGTGCTCGCGGCTCCGGCCGCCGGCGAGCCCGGGCTACGCAAGGCGATCTCGATGACGTCGATAGGCAACGGCGGCGACCCCGACGACCTCACCGCGTACGACAATCTCGATCTCGTGAAGCAGAGCGGCGCGCGTTGGGTGCGTCTCTGGATCCGCTGGGACAAGGCCCAGCCGTTGCCTCCGGCCTTCGTGCCGTGGTCGCAGCTCGACTCCCCGGCCAACGACCTGCCCGCCTGTGGGACGGGTTGCGGGTTTCGCTACATCGCCTCGCTGGACGCGCAGATCGCCGCCGCCCGCGCGGCGGGCCTCAACGTGATCCTGGTCAACTGGGTCTTTCCCCGCTGGGCCAACGGCACCGCGGGCAAGCCGGCCGACTGGGCGGCCGAGGACCGCGGGTCGCGCGGGGCGCCCCTGGAGCGGCTCAAGTCGATGGAGACTCGAGTGCCGGTCGGGCAGCTCGGTCCCAGCGGCCACTACGGCCGCTGGATCGACTGGCTGGTCGGGCGCTACGCGGGCTACGGCCGCGACTTCGCGCTCGAGATCATGAACGAGCCCAACCTGCAGATGTGGCCCCAGCAAGCGCCGAGCACGACTGCGGACCGGTTCGGCCCGGGCCGCCCCGTGATCGGCTCCTACATCGCCGAGATGATGACCACGGCCAGGACGGTGGCGGCCGCCCGAGGCAACCCCATCCTGATCGGGGCACCGGCCCTGTCCGACCATTTTGGCGTCGACTCGCGCACCGAGACCAACTTCCGCACCGCAGTGTCGGACACGCTCGCCGGCCTCCCGCCGGGCGCCTGGCCCGAAAACTTCGTCTGGACCCACCACAACTACATCGACGTGGAGGAGAACTTGGCTTCCCCCACGCGGGCGGAAGCCGTGCGCGGCCTGCTGGTCGACCGCTGGAGCGGTCGCGGCGGGAGCGCCGACCCCAAGCTGTGGCTGACCGAGGGCGGCGCCCGGCTTGGGTCGGGGGACGCGACCGGCCTGGACCGCCAGGCGCAGCTCGTGCGACTCAACTGGGAGCGAATGAGCGCCGCGCCCGGCATCGAGATGTGGACCAACTATCTGCTCTACGAAAACCCGTATGCCGACTCCGGACTGCGTGACGACCGCCTCGCCGGCGGAGCTCCGCGCCCGGTCTGGGACACCTTCGTGGCCTTCCCGGCGGTCCAGTAGATGCTGATCGAGTCTCAGGTCGCGGAGGCCCTCGCCCATGGGGGGCCCGTGGTGGCGCTCGAGAGCACGCTGATCAGCCACGGGCTGCCGCGCCCGCGCAACCTCGCGGTCGCGCGGGAGGTGGAGGCCGCGGTGCGCGAGGGCGGAGCGCTTCCCGCGACCGTTGCGGTGGTGGGCGGAGAGATCCGCGTGGGACTCGACGAGGCGGGACTGGAGGCGGTCGCCTCCGGCGACGACGTGGTCAAGTGCGGCGTGCGCGACCTGGCGCCGATCGCCGCTCGCGGCGGGCACGGAGCGACCACCGTCGGCGCCACCGCGCACCTCGCGGCGCGCGCGGGTGTCAGGCTGTTCGCCACCGGTGGACTCGGCGGCGTGCACCGCGGGGCCCGCGACACGTGGGACGAGTCCGCCGACCTCGAGACGCTGGCCCGGACCCCGGTGGTCGTCGTGTGCTCCGGGGTCAAGTCGATCCTGGACGTGGGGGCCACGCTCGAGCGCCTCGAGACACTCAACGTGACGGTCCTGGGCTACCGCACGGACCGCTTTCCGGGCTTCTACCTGTCGCAGTCCGAGTATCCGGTGCCCTGGCGGGTGGATTCGCCGGCGGAGGTGGCGGACGTGATGGCTGCTCAGGCGACGTTGGGCACGGGCGCCGCGATCGTGGTGGCCAATCCACTGGGCCCCGGCGAGCAACTCGATCCCGATCTGCATGACCGGACGCTGCTCACGGGGCTGGAGGCGGCGCGGCGCGAAGGGGTGGCCGGCAAGGAGGTGACTCCCTTTCTGCTCGATCACTTCCACCGCGAGACCGCCGGGGCGAGTCTCGAGGCCAACGTGCGCCTCGTGATGGGCAACGCCGGGCTCGCGGCGCGGATCGCCGCCGCGGCCGCCGCGCTGTGACGCGCGTACTGGTGGTGGGCGACGTGATGGTCGACGTGGTCGCGCGGCTCGATGCCCCGATCGCACGCGGCAGCGACGCGCCGGCGCAGATCAACTTCGGCGGTGGCGGCTCGGCCGCGAACGTGGCCGCCTGGCTGGCTGCGGCCGGTGCCGCTCCCGTGCTGGCCGGGCGGGTGGGCGACGACGCTCGCGGGCGTGGCGCCAGGGCCGCATTGGAGGCGGCCGGGGTTGACGCGCGCCTCGCCGTCGATTCCGAGCTGGCCACGGGCACCTGCGTGGTGATCGTGGAGCCCGGCGGCGAGCGCACGATGATCCCGGACCCGGGAGCCAACGACGCGCTGGCGCTCGAGGACCTGCCCTTCGACCTGTTCGTGACCGGAACGCATCTCCACGTGCCCGGGTATGCGCTGCTGCGCGCGGGCTCGCGGCGGGCGGCGTCGGCCGCGATCGCCCGGGCGGGCGAACAGGGCATGGACGTGTCGCTGGACCCGTCGTCGGCGGCTCTCCTCTCGCCGGAGTTCCTCGACCTTGCTCAGGGCGCGCGCCTGCTGCTGCCCAATGCCGCGGAGGCGCGGGCGCTCACCGGCGAGAGCGCCCCTGAGCCGGCGGCGCGCCGGTTGTGCGAGCGCTTCGCCGAAGTGGTGGTGACGCTGGGCGCCGAGGGAGCGCTGTGGAGCGACGGCGACTCGGTATGCCGCGCGAGCGCGGAGGCGGGGGTGGAGGCGGTGGACACCACGGGGGCGGGCGACGCCTTCGCCGCCGGCCTGATCGCCGCGCGCGCCGAGGGGGCTGACCCGCCCACCGCGCTGGCCGCCGGCTGTCGCCTGGCGGCGCGGGCCGTGGCCCTGCCCGGGGCGCGCCCCTAGAGGATGTGGGTTCGGTGCGCCGCGGCGCCCCGGGTTGCGCTGCGCGAGCCGCCGCGCCCGGTCGGGACTGTCACTCCGGTCGCGGCGCTGTAACACAAGCCCCTCGGGGGAGACGGATCGGGCCGCCGCGTTGGGCACTGTCCTGCCTAGGCCGTCTCAGGGACGGTCAATCCAGGACAGTGGCGCGAAACCGCGTTACGGCAACGTGACAAAGCCGACAACACGGCCGCGTCCACCCTTGCTGCCGTTAGAGACGCAGGTGCCCGGCGGTCGGCGGCTCGCGCAGCGCCGCGCGGACTACAACACCACAACCCACATCACGCCCCCTACGCCCCCTAGACCCCTCCAGGAGGTGCTCAGGCCAGCGCGGATTCGCGCCGGCGGCGGCGCATGGCGCCGGTCAAGAGCCAACCGAGTCCGGCGAGCAGGGCGAGCGGCAACGCGATGGCCAGAACGCGGACGAGCACGCCGGCGAAGCCCACGAGCAGGTCTCCCGCGTCGCCGACCGCGTCGTCGAAGGAGCCGCCCACGGCTCCGGACCCCGAGTTGCCCTCTTCGCCGATCAGGTCCACCGCGACGATGGCGTAGTCGGTCCGCAGGCGCAGGTCACGCAGCTGTGCGCGCAGGCCGTTGATCTCACCCGCCACCAGGTCGAGCCGGGCGCGAAGGGCCTCGGCCTCGGAGTCGCTGTCGGCATCCTCGAGGCGCCGCAGGAGGCTCCGGCGCTCGGCCCGCGCCGCCGCCAGGCGGTCAGCGGCGGTCACGAAGTCGCGCGTGACGTCCTGTCCGCTCTGGCTCTGAGAGCTCACCGTGCCCAGGCCGGCCAGCGCGCGCAGCGCGCTCTGCAAGCGGCCCGAGGGGATGCGCAGCTCGTACGAGCCCGTCGCACCGCCGTCCCCGGTGTCGAGCTCCGAGCGCAGGACGAAGCCGCCGTTGCGGGCCGCGACGTGACTCACCCCGTCGGCCAGCGAGGGGATCTCGTCGTCCGGCGCGGTGAGGGTCATCGCGATGGAACGCTCGATCCTGCGCTGGCGCTGCTGGGGGGCAAAGCCGGGTTCCTCGAGCGGAGGTGCGGCCAAGGCACCCTCGCTGCCGCCGCCGGAGTCTGCGGCGCTCGCCTCGGGTGCCGATTCGCGCTGGGCCGCGGCGCCACCGGCACCGCCTCCGCTGCTCTCATCGTCGGGCCCGCCGCCCGAAAGCGGTCCGCCGGCGGTGAACACGAGCACGACCACGAGGCACAGGGGCGCCAGCACACCCGCCACCGGCAGCAGGTTCACTCGCCCAAGCCGAAAGCGCGAAGGGCGCGGGCCGGGCCGGTCGGGAAACCCGGCCTCCACCCGCCGCCCGAGATCCTGCGCGAAGCCGCTGTCCGGCACGGGAGTGTCGGCCTTCAGCGCCAGCGCGAGCTCCTGCAACCGGCGAGCTGCGGGATCATCGTGCGATGCCGAGCCGCCGTTGAGCGCGGCGTCGACCGCGCTCAGGTCGCGCTCGATGGTGGTGGTGTCTTCAGGAGGCGTCATTGCAGGCCTTTCGCAGCTTCGTCAGGGCGCGGTGCAATCGCGTTCCGGCGTTGGTCTCGGACATCCCGAGCACCCGTGCAATCTCCGCGTTGGAAAGCCCACCCGAGAACTTGAGGGCGATCAGGTCGCGCTCCTTGCCGTCGAGTGTGGCCAGCGCGGCGCGCACCAGCTCGCGGCGCAGCGCCAGCTCGGCGTGGTCCTCCAGCGAGGGTGCCGAGGTGTCCTCCGGATCGGTTTCGAGGCTGGCGCGGCGCTTTCGGCGGCGCAGCTCGTCGAGCGCGGCGTTACGGGCGATGCCGAACAACCACGCCTCCATGCTGCCCCGCCGGGAGCGGTAGCTCGAGCGCCTACGGTAGGCGCGCTCGAAGGCCTGCGCGGTCACGTCCTCAGCCGCCGAGCGGTCACGCAAGAGCGATGCCACGTAGGCGTACACGCGCGGAAACGTCCGCTCGTAGAGCGCGGCGAAAGTCTCAGTGTCCGTCTCGCTTACGACCGGCATCCGCTCCGCAACAGCTTCGTGCACGCCCCCACTACGAACGTGCGTCCAGTTCATCACGCCCTTTGGAGGCTGAAGTTCAAGCCGGGGCCGGGACCGCCCGAATAAAAACGTCGTGGCCCGCCCCTTCGCAACTTTGAGCATGCTCGCATGCGCGGGCCTCGTCGGGCTGCCGTCGAGCGCCCTCGCCCAGGATCCCGCGGCGGAGGTGCCCGATGTGGCGGTGTCGGCGCCTCAGGCCGCGTCCACCGGCGCCGCGTACGGCATCGCCCGGGCCTCGAGCGCTCCCGAGCTGTGGGCGACCGTGAACATCTGCGACACGGCAAAGGATCCCGACTCGATGGGGATCCGGGCGAGCATGCCGGGCAACGGCTCGGATCAGCGCATGTGGGCGAGATTCACCGCCGAGTACTGGAGCCGGTCCCGCCAGGCCTGGACGGCGGTTAGCGGCACCGGTGTCTCGCCGTGGGTGTACGCGGGCACGGCGCGCCACGCGCGCCGCCAGGTCGGCTGGACCTTTGCCTTCTCGCCGCCACCAAAGGGCGTGACCTTCACCATGCGCGCTCATGTGGAGTTCGAGTGGCGCCGCCAGCCCGCACGCAAGCTGGGAGCAAAGCCGTCCCGCGCCCGGGGCGGGAGGGTGGTCCGGTCGCTGATCAGGAGCACCGAAACGGGCGTCCAGGGCGTACAGGGCGGCGATCCGGCGGGAACATCCAAGGCCGCGTGCCTCATTTATTGACGCGCCCCGGGGCACCCTCCGCTAGGCTCCATCTTCCCGGCGGCGAATGCCGCTGAACGAGACGTACGCTGGTGCTTCGGAGGACCCTTATACCGCTCGCGATCTGCGTGGCGTTGGCCGGCGTCGGGCCGGGCATGGCCAATGCCCAGGGCACCGAGCAGCTGGCGCAGTCCTGGGCGCAGGTCAATGTCTGCTCTCCCACCCAGCTCGGGGCACGCGCCCAGCTGGCCGGAGACGGGTCGACGTCCGCCATGTCCGTTCGCTTCACCGCCCAGTGGCTCAGCCCGGCCGGATGGGTGCCGCTCGGCGGCGCCGCCACCTCTCCGTGGCAGGCAGCGGGCTCGGCCGAGTACACGTGGGGCCAGGCGGGCTGGACCTTCAACATCGCCGTACCGGCGGGCTTCTCCTACCAGCTGCGGGCCGTCGCCGAGCTGCAGTGGTCGGGTGGTCGCAGCCAGACCATCGTGACCGGCACCTGCGCGGTCGGCTAACCCGCCTAGGCCCGGCTCTCGAACAGGCGAGGGTCGTTGGTGATCACGCCATCCACGCCCATGCGCTCCAGCGCCCCGATGCGGGCCGCGTCGTCCACGGTCCACACATAGACCTGTCCGCCGGCCCGGTGCACCGCCTCCACCAGCCGGCGGCCGGCCAGAATCTGGTGGGCCATGATCGCTTCGCAGCCGCCGGCCCGGATGCGGGCCGCGGCCTGACCGGGCAGGCGCGCACGCATCACCCGGGCCACGGCATACGCGGGGACGGCGAAGGGGGAACGCACCCAATTGCGCTTGACGCGCGGTACCGACCAGCCCCGTCGCAGGCCGGGGGCCAGCTCGCCCAGGAGATCGAGGCTCTCGGGGAACATCGTCGAGACGAGCGAGCGCTGCGCGAGCTCGCGCTCGCGCAGGCCGTCCACCACCTGGCGTTCGTAGCCGGGCAGCTTCAGATCCACGTCGAGCTCCACCCCCGAGTAGGCCTGGCCCGCGAAGTGGTCGAGCCCCTCGTCGAGGGTGAGCGGCTCACGCCCGGCGGCGTCCTCGCCATCGTGGGCCAGGACGAGCCGCCCGTCGCGGGTGCGCAGAACGTCGAACTCGATCATGTCCACGCCGTGCTCGAGCGCCGCCTCGAAGCTCTCGATCGTGTTGCCGGGAGCCACGTGGTCGGCTCCCTTGTGGCCCACCCGAATTAGCTTTGACAACTCGGGCACCAGTAGGTCGTGCGGTTGTCGTCGCCCTGGCCGCGCGCACGGATCAGCGTGCCGCAGCGCCGGCAGGGTAGTCCGGTGCGCTCGAAGACCCACATGCGGGAATCGCCACGAGGAGGGCGGGGACGGCTCGGCTCGTAGGTCACGATGCGCCCGCCGCGCTCCACCGACATCTGCATGAGCGGGCGGATTCCGCGCACCACCTCCAGCACCTCTGCGTCGGACACCTCCTCGGTGCGTCTCCACGGGTCGACGCCGGCGAGAAAACAGCCCTCGGACTTCCACACGTTGCCTATCCCGGCGAGGTTGCGCTGGTCGAGCAGCGCGTCGCCGATGCCGCGGGTCGCGTCGTCCTGGCGCAGCCGGGCGAGAAAGCGGCTCTCGTCGAAGTTCTCCGACAGCACGTCCGGGCCCAGCATCGCCAGCCTGCGGTCGAAGCGCGTGCGCGACTCGGTCATGAGCTCGAGCACGGGACCGTCGAACTCGACCACCTCGTGGGCGGCTGTGCGGATCACCAGCCAGGCCCGGCGCGGGGCCCGCCGCCAGCGCTCGCCGCGCCGGTACACGCCCCACTGACCGGTCATGCGCAGATGGGAGTGAAGCGTCAGGTCACCTTCGAAGCGGATGAAGAGGTGCTTTCCGTGCGCGTCCACGGCCCGCACCGCTCGGCCCGCGAGCCGTTCGGGCCAGCGATCCATCGCGTGGCGGCGCTGCGGAGTCTCGATCTCCTCGATCTCGTGGCCCACCAGTGCCGCACCGACGCGCCGGGCGGCGCTGTGAATGGTGTCGCCTTCGGGGCTCACGGAGACAGGTGTGCCACCCGCAGCCAGCGCTCCAGGTCGAAGCCGGGGGCGACCTCGCGGATGGCGCTCAGCACATCGAACTTGTTCACCACGCCGTATCTAAACCGGCTCTGCAGCAGCCGCAGGACGGCGGTCATCCGCCGCCGGCCGATCCCGCGCTCCAACGTCTGCAACGCGCACGAGCCGGCCACGTAGATCACGTCGCCCACCGCCGCGGGGGCCTTGCTGTCGAACAGACCCATGCTCGAATCGAGGGGAAAGCGCCGCCAGCGGCGCTGCACGAGCTCGAAGGGACGGCCGGGCCGGCAGAAGTTGGTGCGGGGGTGCAGGCGCTCGTGCGAATACTGGGCGAAGCTCTCATCCAGCCAGGGCTCCGCGAACTGGTTGTTCCCAACCAGCCCGTACCACCACTGGTGGGCCACCTCGTGGGTGACCACGTCCTCGATAGGCAGCGAGAACACGAGCTCCGGGTACTCCATGCCCGCGAGCAGCCCGGCGCCGAGGTCCTCGCGAAACAGAAGCACGTCGAGCTCGGTCGAGCCGTATGGGCCGAGCCGCCGGCTAAGGGCGCTGACCGCGCGGCGCGCGGCGCGCATGCTTCTCCGTACACCGCGTACGCCCGGGCCGAAATGCACCCGTACCTTCACGCCCGCCACGATGGCGTCTCGGCGCCGCAGCGGCCCGATCGCAAGCCCGAAGTCCCGCGCCTGATCGCTGTGAACGGTGAGCCTGCGCTCGGCGCCCACTACCTCCTCCGACCGCACCGCGCCCGTGGTCGCCGCGCGCAGCCGCGCGGGCAGGCGCAGCGTTGCGTCCCAACTCGCGGAGAGCGAGTAGAAGCTCTCGCCCAGCGCGGTGTACGGGTCGAGGTGAAGCCCATCGCCATCCTCCACTGCCAGCACCGGGATGACATTGCCGAGCAGTTTCGTGGCGCCGATCCGCCCGAAGCGATCCGCCGAGCGCCGTCCCCGAATGCGCATGCGCAGCGACAATGAGCCCCGCGCGCCCGGAGCGACCGGGGCGGCGAGGCGAACCTCGAGGGCGGAGCAGCGCACGCGTTCGCCGGCCGCCAGGGCGGGGGCTTCCACCTCGACGCTGATACTTCGTGGCCGGCACAGATCGGGGCCGTTGGCCCACAGTCGCAGCCAGACCCGCTCGAGCGCAACGGGGCCGCGGTTGACGAAGTCGATTCGCTCGCGGCCCGTGAGCAGGCCGGCGCCGCGGTCTTGGTAGCGCAGGTCGAGCACATACGCCTCCGGATCGGCGCCGCCGATCACGACGGACTGCGCGCTTGCCGCCGACGCGGGCACAGCGAGCATGAGGAGGGCAAGCGCGAGACTCCGGAGCATTGTTGTCAACCGTAGTGCGGTCGGCGGTGAAGCTCGCCTAGGCGCTGAGCGTCAACCGCCGCGGGCTCTGGCGAAAGCCCAGCTCGATCAGCAGCGCACCCACCTCGCTGCCTACCACCGGCTCGCCGTCGAAGCGCTCGATGCCCAGCCGCGGCACCCGCCCGCGCTTGACGGCCTCGGCCAGGGCCTCCAGCGCCGGAGCCAGCCACTCGTCAGCCGGCTTGCGCAGAGCCAGCAGCCCCTTGCCGCCCCGCTCGACGTAGAGCACGGGCTCGGCGTCGAGTGAGATCACGTAGGCCCCGGCCACGCGCGCCGGGCGCCGGCCGCCGCCATCGGGCGCGTCCTCGCGCCTGGGCCACGGCAGAGTGGCGCCCCAGGGGTTGGCCGGGTCGGTGGCGGCCAGCACCAGGGGGCCGGCGGGCTCGTCCGAGCGCAGGCCGCGCAGCCGCTCGATCGCCGCGGCCAACGCGAATTGCGCTCCGCCCAGCCCCTCCACGAAATACCCGCGGCGCGCCGTGCCCAGCGTCTCCAGGTTTCCCAGCTCTCCGTAGAGGCTCGCGAATCCACCCGGGACGCCCTCGGCCAGCACGGTCTCGCGCGTGACGATGCCGTAGCGCTCCAGCAGCAGCTCGGACAGGGCGCGCAGGCGCGGCCCGTGGGCGGGGGCGTCGGCGAACAGAGGAGCGGTGAGCGACCAGCGCCCCTGTACCTGCGGTGCTCCAGGCCGCCGGCGCCGGGCGAAGCGCCGCCCGTTGTCCCGGCTGCCCTTGGCCAGAGCAAGGCGTGGCGCGCGCAGCGGAGCGAAGGCGTCGTTGGTCACCTCGCCCGCCCAGGCGAGATCCCACAGAGCCTCCTGCAGCTCGACCGGCTCGGTGTCTCCGATGTCGGCCAGGAGGTCCGACCAGAACGCCGCCCCTCCAGACAGGCGCTCGCGCAGTCGGTCGTGAAGCGGTTCGGCCGGCGCCTCGCCCTTGAACGGGGGCGGCCCCAGCCAGCGCGCGTCGTCGCGGAAGTAGAGAGCCACCCGGCCGGAGCGCCGCCCCAGGGCGCCGGCGCCCACCCAGACCAGCTCGCCGCCGGCGCACAGCTGATCCATCCACGACGGGGAGTAGGCGCCCACGCGGCGGGGCAGCACGTCGCGCTCCCACACCTCGGGAGCGAGGGCCAGCCCCTGCAGGGGAACGAGCAGCTCGCGCAGGCGATCCACGCCGGCCCCGCCGGGCGGCGCGGCGTCCACGCCCTGCCAGGCGGGCAGGAAGCGAGCGAGCGCCCGTTGCTCGGCCGGCTCGACCTCCTTGCGCAGCGTGGCCAGCGAAGCGCGTCGCAGCCGGCGCAGCACATCGGTATCGCACCACTCGCGCTCGCTGCCGCCCGGCCGCAGCTCTCCGCGCACGAGGTCACCGGCCGCCTCGAGCTCGCGCAGGACCGGGCCGAAGTCGACTCCGTAGCGCCCCGAGGCATCCGCGGTCGTGAACGGGCCGTGGGTGCGCGCGAAGCGCCGGGCGAGTCGCAGCAGTGGCTCCTCGATCTCCTCCAGGAACACGGCGGGCAGGCCGCCGGGGGGGACCGCGCCGAGAGCGTCGCGGTACAGACCGGCGTCCTCCGAGGCGATCCAGCGGTCCTCGCCGCCGATCCGCATCCGCACCGCCCGCCGCTCCTTCTCCAGGTCGGACAGCATCCGGGCGGCCGACACTGCGGCCAGGCAGCGCGCCTGGGCCTCATCAGCGGTCAGGTCACCCACGGCGCGCAGCGCGTCGTGCAGGCCGTCGGCATTCGCCGCCCGGGTCCGCTCGCTCACCCGCTGCAGGTCCGCCTCCACCTCTTCCAGCGCGCCGGCATCGATCAGCTCGCGCAGTTCCTCTTGGCCGAGCAGCTCGCGCAGCAGGTCACGGTCGAGCGACAAGGCCGCCGCGCGCCGCTCGGCGTTGGGGGTGTCGCCCTCATACATGTAGGTGGCGACGTAGTCGAAGAGCAGCGACGAGGCGAACGGCGACGCGCGCCCGGTCTCCACCTCCACGAGCGAGAGCTCGCGGGTGTGCAGCCCCTGCAGCAGAGCCTCGAGCCCGGGAAGGTCGAACACGTCGCGCAGGCACTCGCGATAGGTCTCCAACACGATCGGGAACTGGCCGTAGCGCTTGGCCACCTCGAGCAGCGACTGGGCCTTCAGTCGCTGTTGCCAGAGCGGCGTGCGCTTGCCCGGGCGCGCGCGCGGGAGCAACAGTGCGCGGGCGGCGTTCTCGCGAAAGCGCGCGCCGAACAGCGCCGATCCCGACAGCTCGCGCACCACCAGCTCCTCGAGCTCGTCGGGCGCCACGAGCACCAGCTCGGCCCCGGGCGGCTCGTCCGCGTCGGGCAGGTGGACGATGATGCCGTCGTCGGACCAGATGGCGTCGGACTCGAGGCCGAACTCGTCGCGGATGCGGGCCGAAAGGGCGAGCGCCCAGGCCGCGTGGACCCGCCCGCCGTAGGGCGAGAGCACGCAGAGGCGCCAGTCGCCGATCTCGTCGCGGAAGCGCTCGATCACGATCGTGCGGTCGCTGGGCACCACGCGGGTGGCGTCGCGCTGCTCGCGCAGATAGGTCGAGAGGTTGTCGGCCGCGCGCCGGTCGAGGTCGTACTCCTTCGCCAGCTCGGCCGGATCGCGCTCAACCGATTCGCGGGCAAACGCGCCGATGGCCTCGCCGAGCTCCTTGGGGCGTCCGATGCCGTCGCCGCGCCAGAAGGGCACGGCGCCGGGAGCGCCGGGGGCGGGAGTCACGATCACCCGGTCGCGGGTGATCTCCTCGATCCGCCAGGTCGAGGCGCCGAGCAGGAAGGTCTGGCCCGGACGCGCCTCGTAGACCATCTCCTCGTCGAGCTCGCCCACCCGCCGCCCGTCGGGGAGGTGCACTCCGTAGAGGCCGCGGTCGGGAATCGTGCCGGCGTTGGTCACGGCCAGCTGCAGCGCGCCCTTGCGCGCGCGCACCGTGTCCTCCACCCGATCCCAGACGATGCGCGGGCGCAGCTCGGCGAACTCCTCCGAGGGATAGCGCCCGTCGAGCATGTCGAGGACCGAGTCGAGCAGCGGGCGGCCCAAATCGGCGAAGGGATGGGCGTGGCGCACCACCTCGTGCATCTCGGGCACCTTCCACTCGTCCCCGGTCGCCGTCATGGCCACGATCTGCTGGGCCAGCACGTCGAGCGGGTTGCGCGGAACGACGGTGGGCTCGATGTCGCCGTCGCGCATGCGCTTGACCACCACCGCGCACTCGAGCAGGTCGGCGCGGAACTTGGGAAAGATGCGTCCGCGCGACACGTCGCCCACGTTGTGACCGGCGCGCCCGATGCGCTGCAGCCCCGCTGTGACCGACTTCGGGGACTCGACCTGGATCACGAGATCTACCGCGCCCATGTCGATACCCAGTTCGAGCGATGACGTGGCCACCAGGCAGGGCAGCTGTCCCGACTTGAGCAGGTCCTCGACCACGAGGCGCTCCTCGCGTGCCAGCGATCCGTGATGCGCTCGCGCAAGGTATACGGGCTTCTCGAGGCCCTCGGAGGCGAGCTCGTTGAGCCTGACGGCCAATCGCTCGGCGCCGCGCCGGCTGTTCACGAAGATGATCGTCGATCGGTGCTGCTTGACCAGCTCGAGCAGCTCCGGGTAGATGGCGGGCCAGATCGAGCGCGAGGTGACCGCCGACGTGCCGCCGAGTCCGTCGCCCACCAAGTCGCCTCCGCCGGCCGCGGTGCCCATGCCGCCCACGGCGGGGTCGGTCACGTCGTGGGCATCGGGCTCGCGCATGTTTTCCACCGGCACCTGGATCTTCAGGTCGAGCGGCTTGCGCACTCCGGCGTCGACGATCTTGCAGCGGCGACCGGTACCCACGAGGAAGCGCCCGACCTCCTCCAGCGGACGCTGAGTGGCCGACAGCCCGATGCGCTGCACCTCATGGCTTGACACATGCTCGAGACGCTCCAGGGTCAGCGCGAGGTGGGCACCGCGCTTGGTGCGGGCCACGGCATGGATCTCGTCGACGATCACGGAATCGGTGTCGACCAGGAACTCACGCGCCTTGGAGGTGAGCATCAGGTACAGCGACTCGGGGGTGGTGATGAGCACGTCGGGCGGCTTGCGCAGCATCGCCTGGCGCTCCTTCTGCGGCGTATCGCCGGTGCGGATCGCCACCGAGATGTCCCCGCCTATGCCCTTGAGCGGCGCGCGCAGGTTCTTCTCCACGTCATAGGAGAGCGCCTTCAGCGGCGAGACGTAGACCAGCCGGCCCCGCCCCGGATCGGCCACGAGGCGGTCGAGCCCCCAGAGGAAGGCCGCGAGCGTCTTTCCCGACCCGGTGGGAGCCGACACGAGCACGTTTTCACCGCTCGCGATCGCCGGCCAGGCCTGTGCCTGGGCCTCGGTGGGCCGCTCGAACGAACGGGTGAACCAGTCACGGACCTGCGGGGTGAACGATGCGAGCGGATCGGAAGCCACGCGACCCACGAGCGTACCGTGTGGATAGTCTCGGCAGCGTGAAAGTCACCCGCTCCCTGGTCCTCCTCGTCTCCGCTGTGGCCTTTGCTCTCCCCGGCTGCGGGGACGAGGTCGACGGTGCCGCCGACGACGTGCAGAACCAGTTGGAGGAAGCGGGCCGGGACCTCCAGAAGCAGGGCCGTGAGCTGCGTGAGGACATCAAGGATGGCGCCTCGGAGCAGGAGATCCGCAACCGGCTCGACGACCTCGAGCAGGAGGCTCGCGAGGAAGGCCAGGCGGCCGAGAAGGATTTCCAGGAGCTCAGAAAGGATGTCGAGAGCGAGCTCCCCTGAGGGCGCCGGCGCGCGCCGCATCCTTCCGCCGAGGCGCGTGTTGGAGGGACATGCGCACCAGCCTGGCCCTCGCCATCCTCCTCCTGCTCGCCCTGACCCCGGCGGCGGCGGCCAAGCCGAACATCGTGGTCCTGATGACCGACGACCAGACGCTCGCCTCGATGTCGGTGATGACCCAGACCAACCGGCTGATCGGTGACCAGGGCACGACCTTCACGCGCAGCTTCGTCAACTACTCACTGTGCTGTCCCTCTCGCGCGACCCTCTACACGGGTCAGTACGCCCACAACCACGGCGTGCTGGGCAACGGTCCCCCGCTCGGTGGCTACACGCGTCTCGACAAGACGAACTGGCTGCCGCTCTGGCTGCAGGCCGCGGGCTACCGGACCATGCACGTGGGCAAGTTCCTCAACGGCTATGGCCGCCTGTCCGCGCCAACCGAGGTGCCGCCCGGCTTCAACGACTGGCACGGGACGATCGACCCCTCGACGTACTCCTTCTACAACTACACGGTCAACGAGAACGGAACGCTGCGTACCTACGGCGCGGCCAACGAGCCCGAGTTCTACTCCACCGATTTCTTTGCCCGGCGCGCGAACGAGCTGATCGCGGCGGCCGCCCCTTCGGATCAGCCCTTCTTCATGTCGGTGGCCTTCCTGGCGCCTCACGCAGGTCAGCCGGTCGAGCCCGACGACCCCGCCGGCCAGTCCACACCCGCCGTGGCTCCGCGGCATGCGAACGCCTTCTCGACCGTGGGCCTGCCGCAGCCCGCCTCGTTCAACGAGGCGGACATGAGCGACAAGCCCGCCCTCATGCAGCGCCGGCCTTTGCTCACGCCGGCGCGCGTGGCGGCGATTCAGGAGAACTACCAGCAGCGCCTCGAATCGCTGCTGGCGGTGGACGAGGCGGTGGCCTCCATCGTCGGCGGGCTGGAGACCGCGGGTGAGCTCGACGACACCCTGATCCTGTTCACCAGCGACAACGGCTTCTTCCACGGCGAGCACCGTGTGCGCCAGGGCAAGCTGCTCGTGTACGAGCCGTCGATCCGGCTGCCGTTGCTCATGCGCGGGCCCGGCGTGCCCGAGAACGAGAGCCAGTCGCAGCTGGTCACGAACGCCGACCTCGCCCCCACGATCCTCGACGCCGCCGACGCCCGGCCCGGGCGCGCCCAGGACGGCCGCTCGCTACTCGACCTGGTCGAGGATCCCGGTGTCCAGTGGGGTCGCGAGTTGCTGCTCGAAGGCGGAACCAACTCGGGCCTCACCTACACCGCGCTGCGCAACTACCGCTGGAAGTGGGTGGAGCACGGCAACGGCGAACGCGAGCTCTACGACCTGGAGAGCGATCCCGAGGAGCTCGCGAACCGGGCCGCCGATCCGGCCCTGGCGCCGCTGCGCAGCGCGATGTCGGCCCGCCTCGCGGCGCTGCGCGCGTGCGCGGGCAGGTCCTGTCGAGCCAAGCCCGCCCTGCGCTTCGACGTGGCGCGCCGGCGCTGCCTGTTCAACGTGGCCGTCCGCGGCAGCGACGCGCGCGCCATCGACCGGGCGGAGTTCCTGGTACGCCGGCGGCCCCGCCGCGGCGCGGCGAACGCGCCGGCGAGCTTCCGGCGCCTCGCTCGTGACGTCAAGCTCGGCTTCCGCAAGCGCGTGAGGGCGGTTGGCGTTCTGCCCGGGCGCCGATTCCTGATGCGGGCGCGCGTGCGCCTGGACGACGGCCGCTCGGTGACGCTGGACGAGAAGCGGCGCGCCTGCCGCTGACAGAACGGCGAGCGTCGAGTTCGTCCGCGTATGCGCGGCAAACTCGACGCTCGGTCTGCGTTTTGGTCAGGCCGCGGCGGGCGTCACGGCCGGAGCGGGCGCGCTGCCCGCGCCGCCGCGAGGCGGACGCACGCTCAGGACGATGAGACCCAGTGCCCCGACCAGGAGGGCCGTGCCGCTCCCGATGGCGGTCCATCCCAGCTCATCCAGGAAGGGCACCTTCGCGCCGCCGCTGATGTCGGCGTACACACCCGGCGATCCGTCCTCGTTCATCACGACCACGGACCAGTCGCCGTCATCGATATTCCAGTTGAGGGTCTGGATTCCGGTCCCGTGCGTCGAGGCGGCCCAGATCCCAGCTTCCGCCGGCCGGGCGGGCTTGCGCTCCCCGGCTACGGGGCTGTAGCTCGCCTCGAACGGGTCGGAGTCGATGTCCGTAACCGTGGTGTGGGCCACGTCGCGCAGGTAGGACGAGACCTCATTGGTGCGGGCGATCCCCACGAACACGGCCTCGTCGGCCCGGGAGGCCACCTCCAGGCGGACCTCACCCAGGTCGCTCGACTCGGCGATCCAATCGGTTCCGGCGAGATCGACGTCGAGGTTCTCGGTGGCAAGGGCGCGCGTGCCGGCGCCGAAGCGCTCGCTGTCGGTGGAGAGATAGCCCTGCTCGTCCTTCTGGCTGTCCCCCCACAGAGCGAAGGCGCCCAGGCCCAGGACTCCGACGGCCAACAGGCTGGCGAGAGCTCCGGTGGCCACGGCGGCAATGCGCACGGCGGACCAGCGCTTGGATGATGTGTCTGTGTTCGTCGAGTTCATGCCAACCAGGGTCCCAGCGTGGAAGACGTTGAGACACTGGGGCCAGCAGGTCGGCCTCGGTGCGGTTATCCGCATTCTTGCCGTGGCCGCTTTGGCCGGTGGTTGCGGCGGTGCCGAAGACTCTTCCGCGCCCGAGACCGAACCGCCCGGGGGTCTGACGATCGTGGCCGCTCTGGGCGACTCCATCACCGCGGGCGCGCCGCTCTGGGATCCCAACCCCGGCTTTCGCACCCAAATCCCGGACCCCGACCGGCGCAGCCAGTACGGCTATTGGGCCGAGCGCGCGCTTCCGGGTACTCGCTTTCGCAACTGCGGCGTCAACGGCCAGCGCACCGATGAGATCGCCGCGCGGCTCGGGCAATGCGCCGAGGGTGCCGACGTGCTGATCGTTCAGGGCGGGGTCAACGACATCGCGCAGGGGCTTCCGGTGGAGGGCGCGGCCGAGAACCTGCGGGCAATGGCGCGGCGGGGCACGGAGCTCGGCCTGCGGGTGGCCATCGTCGAGCTGTTGCCCTGGAACGGCGGCTCCCCAATGGCTTACCGGCCGATCCGCGCCCTCAACCAACGCATCGCCGCCATCGGCCGGCAGGAGAAGGTCCCGGTGATCGAGTGGTATCGAGTGCTGGAGGACCCGCGCCGCCCCGGCCGCATGCGCCAGCGCTGGACGAGCGACGGGGCCCATCCCTCGATCGAGGGCTATCGGCGCCTAGGCGAGGCCGTGGAGCTCCCGGGCTCGTAGGAACACGGCGTCGATCATCGGCTCGGTCAGCTTGCCGCTGAAGGTGTTCTGCTGGGAGAAGGGTCCTAGAATGCGGTTGCCCGGCGGCCGGTCGGGGGGAGGCTGGTGATGACTCGGGGCGACGGAGGAGTGGCGAATGGGTTCGACGTACCTGCACGCGGTGGCCTCGCTGGACGGCTACATCGCCGACGAGCGCGACGACGTGGGGCCGCTCCACGACTGGTATTTCAAGCGGCGACCATCCCCTCGTCGACGAAGACCACTCCGATGTCCACGGTGCGCCATTCCGGGTCTCGGCGGCCTCGGCTGACTACGTGCGTGGCCTGTGGTCGCGCCAGAGGGTCCTGGTCATCGGGCGGCACCAATTCGACCTGACCAACGGCTGGGAGGGCCACCCGCCGGCGAGCGACCACGTCGTGGTCGTGTCGCACCGACCGCGCCCGACGGCCTGGCACCCGGAGGCGCCGTACCACTTCGCCACCTCGGTGGAGGAGGGAATCGCGCGAGCACAGGAGCTGGCCGGCGAGGGGGAGATTGGTGTGGGCGCCGGTGAGATCGGCGGGCAGGCACTGTCGCTGGGGCTCATCGACCATGTGGCGATCGACATCGTGCCGGTCGTCTTCGGCCGGGGGAAGCCGTACTTCGGGACGCTCGCCAACGGCCACCTGATGCTCGAGGATCCTGAGGTGGTCATCCAAGGCGACGGGGTGCTCCACTTGCGTTATCCGGTGCGTCGGGAACGCTAGATGCACACCCGGCACCGTGCACAGGTTGCCGGCGGTTATGGAGGCACATTCGTGGAAGCCAAGTTGCGGGCGCGCTCGAAGATCGCGTCGAGCATCGGCTCTGTCAGGCGTCCCGTGAACGTGTTCTGCTGGCTCGGGTGGTAGCAGCCGAGCAGCACCGGGCCGCCCTCCCCGGGAATGAACTCGGCACCGTGGCCGAAGTGTGGTTTGGGTCGGAGATCGAGCAGGCGGCAGGCGGCGTCCCACGCGAAGGCGCCCAGGCACACGATTACCGCCGGCGCCAGCAGCGACAGCTCCTCGGCCGCGTAGGGCAGGCAGTTGTCGCGTTCGGCCGGCAGCGGCTTGTTGGCCGGCGGGGCGCAGCGGACCGCGGCGGTCACCCATGCCCCGTCGAGCCGCAGGCCGTCGTCGCGATGGACTGAGGTGGCCTGATTGGCGAAGCCCGTGCGGTGCATCGAGGCGAACAGCCAGTCGGCCGAGCGGTCGCCGGTGAACACGCGGCCCGTGCGGTTGCCCCCGTGCGCGGCGGGCGCCAGGCCGAGCACGTACACCCCCGCCCGGGGATCGCCGAAGCCGGGCAGCGGACGTCCCCAGTACTCCTCGTCGCGAAAGGCCGCGCGCTTCTCCCGGGCCACCCGCTCGCGCCACTCCACCAGCCGCGGGCACCTGCGGCAGCGGACGATGCGCTGCTCTAGTCCTTTAAGCGTCTGCCCGTGGTGAACAGCCACTGCGACCAGCCGTATACGGGAATCGCCAGGGCGGCAACGACCGCGAGCGAGAGCCAGATCGACACGTCGCTCTCACCGAGGAAGCCGTAGCGAACCGCGTTGACGAGGTAGAAGACCGGGTTGAAGTGGGAGAGCTCCTCCCAGGGCGAGGGAAGCACCTCGACCGAGTAGAAGACCCCGCCGACGAAGGCCAGTGGCAGGATCACGATGTTGGAGATGAAGGTCGTGTGGTCCCAGGTTTCGGCGTAGATCCCCACCACCACTCCGAGCGCACTGAACAGCACCAGCCCGAGCGTGACCCCCGCGATCAAAGCCAGGGGTTGCTCGACCGGAACGCCCACGAACACAACCGAGAGCACCAGCAGCGAGCCCCCGATGGCCAGGGCGCGGAAGATGCCTCCCACCGTGAATCCGAACGCCACCTGCCAGGCGGGCAGCGGAGCGGAGAGAACGTCGTGGATGTAGCGGTCGAAGCGGGCCTGGAAGATCGACGACGCGTTGTTGGCGTAGGCGGCCTGGACCATGCCCATCGTGATCAGCCCGGGCACGATGAACACCTCGTAGTCGACGGAGCTCACCTGGTCGATGCGTCCGCCCAGCGAGAGCCCGAACACGAGGATGAACAGAATCGAGGAGATCACCGGCGCGAGCACGGTCTGGGTCCACAGCTTGGACACGCGCAGCGTTTCGCGCCGGCACAGCCAGGCCAGGCCGGTCACGACCTCATCGCATTCACGTAGACGTCCTCGAGCCGGTCGCCGCCGAAATGGTCGCGCAGGCCCGACGCCGTATCGCGAGCGATCAGGCGGCCGTCGCGGATCAGCCCGATCTCATCGCACAGCTCCTCGGCCTCCTCCAGATAGTGGGTGGTGAGGAGGATCGTCGTGCCCTCGGCGTGCAGCTGGCGGATGTAGCGCCACAGCTCCATCCGCAGCTCGTAGTCGACGCCGGCCGTGGGCTCGTCGAGGATCACCAGGCGCGGGCGATGCATGAGCGCGCGGGCCAGCAGCAGACGCCGCCGCTGGCCGCCCGACAAGCGCGGGGCGCGCGTATCGCGCTTGTGCTCGAGCCCGAAGGCGGCCACCAGCTCATCGGCCCGGGGGCCGGGATCCTTCATCCCGAAGTACCCGCCGTGGTACATCAGCGTCTCGCGGACGGTGAGGAAGCGGTCGAGGTTGATGTCCTGCTCGGCCAGCCCGATCCAAGACCGGGCGGTGAGCGAGTGGTGGGGCTCGCCGAACACGCGGATCTCGCCCGAGCTCACCCGCAGCAGGTTGCACACGGCGCTGATGAGCGTGGTCTTGCCCGCCCCGTTGGGGCCGAGGAGGCCGAAGAAGGCACCCGACGGGATCTCCAGGTCGAAGTCCTCCAGCGCCAGCGTGCCGTCGCCGTAGCGCTTGGTCAGCGCTCGCAGGCTCAGGGCGGAGTCGTCACGGAACACCATTACGAGGCTATCGACGGCATCTGCCCTGCCGATTACGAGGGCCGTGAACGCCGGTTTGCTCCTCTACCTGCTGGCGGCCGCGCTGATCGTGGGCGGCATGGCGGTCCGCGAGTCGCGCAGCCAGAGCCATTCGGACTCCGCCGAGCGCTTCAGCACCAAGCGCTCGGGCTGTGGGCGCGATGCCGGCCTGAGGCCCAGCGAGCTTCGCCCGCCGCGCATCCGCGAGCTCATCGTCTGCTTGCACAACGAGGAGCGGGCCCGGCGCGGACTGCCCGCCCTCGAATACGAGACGCGCCTCGAGACCGCCGCCCAGCGCCACGCCGCGGACATGGTGGCGCGGGAGTTCTTCGCCCATGAGACGCCGGAGGGCCTCGGCCCGGCGGAGCGCGCCCTGAGCGCCGGCTATCCGACCAAGCACTATTCCTCCGGGGAGAACCTGGCCTGGGGCACTGGCCTGGAGGCCTCGCCGGTGGAGATCATCGACGGCTGGATGTACAGCCCCGGCCACCGCGAGAACATCCTGCGAAAAGCCTTCACGCAGATCGGCGTGGGGGTGGCGCCGGGCGTTCCCGAGAAGCCGAAGGACCCGTTGCCCGGCGCGACCTACGCGGTCAGCTTCGGTGGTCCGCCGCTACCGGTGGCGGCGCCATGAACCGCGTGGCCAAGATCCTGGGCGCCGCACTGATCTTCGGTGGGATGGTGTGGGCCTTCGCGGCGTTCGGAGACCTCGCGGCGGGCGTGCCGCGGTGGTCGGCCTGGCTTGGGCCGGTGGCGATAGCGGCGGGCTTCCCGCTGCTGTTCCTGTTCGGCGCGCGCCACGGCCAGGAGGTCTGGGAGGCCGGCGAATGGATCGAGGCCGGCGGAACCGTCCGAGGTGTGACCTCCGTCGAGTTCGGCGTGCGCCTGCGCGTGCGTCTGACCGCTGTCGGGCACGGTGCCTGGAATACGGAGGCCTTCATCACCGACGAGCGCCAGCGCGAACTGGCCGAGCGGTCGAAGGGAGCCTCGGTCCAGGCACTCGTGCGCTCGAACGACAGAAAGGTGGTCGAGATCCTGTCGGTTGCCGGAGAGGCCTGGTAGCGCCTCAGCTCAGAGCGCGCCCGTACTGCTTCTCGTAGTAGTCGCGGTACTGGCCTGAGCGGATAGGCGCCCACCACTCCTGGTTGTCGCGGTACCACTCGACCGTGCGGGCGAGGCCGTCGGGGAAGCGCACCTGCGCCTCCCAGCCGAGCTCCTCGCGGATCTTGTCGCTGCCCAGCGAGTAGCGGCGGTCGTGCCCGGGGCGGTCGCGCACGTACTCGATCAGCGACTCGTCGCGGCCGGTGAGCTCCACGATGCGCCGTACCACGTCGATGTTCTCGCACTCGTCCGGGCCGCCGACGTTGTAGGCCTGTCCCGGGCGCCCGCGCTCCAGCACCGCATGGATGCCGCGACAGAAGTCCTCCACGTAGAGCCAGTTGCGCACCTGGCGCCCGTCGCCGTACACGGGCAGCGGGTCACCGTGCAGCGCGTTGAGAATGGACAGCGGGATCAGCTTCTCGGGGTACTGGCGCGGCCCGTAGTTGTTGGAGCCGCGGCAGATCACGGCCTCCACCCCATGGGTGTGAGCGTGCGCGGACACGAGCAGGTCGCCCCCCGCCTTGGTCGCCGAATAGGGAGACGACGGGTCGAGCGGCGAGCCTTCGGTGAACGAGCCGTCCTCGATCGACCCGTAGACCTCGTCGGTGGACACCTGCAGGAAGCGCCCCACTCCGCGCTCGCGAGCGGCGTCGAGCAGGACGCTCGTGCCGATCACGTGCGTTCGGGCGAAGGCGTCCTGGTCGGCGATCGAGCGGTCCACGTGGGACTCGGCGGCGAAGTTGACTATGGCGTCGGCGTTCTCGGCCAAGTCCATCACCAGGTCGCGGTCCTCGATTGCGCCCACCACCAACTCGGCGCCCGCGGGCAGGTTCTCGCGGCGTCCCGCGTAGGTCAGCTTGTCGAGCACCGTCACGTGGTGCTCGCCCTCGACCAGGCGCACGTAGGTCGAGCCGATGAACCCGGCCGCCCCGGTAACCAGCAGCTTCATACGCGCACCCCCAGGTAGGCCTGCAGCCCCTCCCGCCAGTGCGGCAGCCGGTGACCGCGCTCGCTTGCGAGCACGGACCATGCGGGCCGCCGGGCCGGCCGCGGGAACTCCTCGGTCGTGCAGGGCGTGAGCTGCACTTCGCGGCCGGCCAGCGCGAAGATCTCGCCGGCAAACTCGAACCACGAGCAGCTGCCGGACGCCGCCATGTGGTGGACGCCGAAGTCCTCGCCCTTGACGAGCGCCGCCAGCCCCTCGGCCAGGTGACCGGTGAAGGTGGGGCAGCCGACCTGATCGTCGACCACGCGCAGCTCGGGACCGAGGCGCAACATCGTGTCCACGAAGTTCCGTCCGCCGGGGCCGAAGAGCCAGGCGGAGCGCACGATGAAGTGGCGCGGATTCGCCGCGGCGGTCGCGCGCTCGCCCTCGAGCTTCGAGCGCCCATAGCTCGACAGCGGTCGCACGGGATCGGATTCGAGGTAGGGCTCGCGCTTGAGGCCGTCGAACACGTAGTCGCTCGACACGTAGGCCACCGCACCCGCGGCCCTCGCGACATTGCCCGCGCCCTCCGCGTTCACACGCAGGGCCTCCCCGGGGTGCTCCTCGGCCCCGTCGACGTCCGTCCAGGCCGCGCAGTTGATCACGAGGTCGCCAGGGCCGATGACGCCGGACACCGCGCGGGAATCGGTCACGTCGAGCTCGGCCCGCGATATCGCCTCGCCGCCCGTGGCTCGCACGACCTCCTGTCCCAGCATTCCGCCGGCTCCGAGCACGACCGTCCTCACAGGATCTGCACGTCCGCGTTGTCGCCGACGACGAAGCGGTAGGCCTTCGGCAGCGCCGGACCCCTGCCGATCTTCACGTTCTTGCCGATCAGGCTGGCCTCGATGCGGTACTCGAGGTCGCGGATCGCCGAGCCCGACAGAACGATCGAATGCTCGATCTCGGCCTTCTCGATCGTCACCTCGTCGCCGACCGCCGTGTAGGGGCCGATGTAGGCATCGGTGATCCGAGAGTTCCGGCCGATGATGGCCGGGCCGCGCACGGTGGTCCGCTCGAGCCGCGCGCCCTCCTCGACCACCACACGGCCCTCCACGCGCGACTCCACCAGCTCGCCGTCGAGGCGCTCCTCCACGTCGTCGAGGATGAGCCGGTTGGCCTCGAGCATGTCCTGTACCTGGCCGGTGTCCTTCCACCACCCGTGGACGATGTGGGGATCCACGCGCAGGCCGCTGTCGACCAGGGCCTGAATGGCGTCGGTGATCTCCAGCTCGTTTCTCGCGGAGGGCTTGATCGAGCGCGCGGCGTCGAAGATCGCCGGCGTGAACATGTAGACGCCCACCAGCGCGAGGTCGGTTCGGGGCTGCTTCGGCTTCTCGACCAGGCGGGCCACCCGCCCGTCCGAGAGCTCGGCCACGCCATAGTGCTCGGGATCGGGCACCGGCGTGAGCAGGATGAGAGCCTCGGGCGTCTCGCTGCGAAACGTGGCCACCAGGTCCACGATGCCGTCGCGCAGCAGGTTGTCGCCGAGGTACATGACGAACGGGGAGTCGCCCAGATAGGGCTCGGCGGTCAGGACGGCGTGCGCCAAGCCGAGCGGCTCGTCCTGCTCGATGTACTCGATGGAGATGCCGAAGGCCGAGCCGTCGCCCGCGGCGGCGCGGATCTCGGCGCCCGTCTCGGGGGCGATGATGATGCCGATCTCCTCGATGCCGGCAGCCGCCATCGCCTCGATCCCGTAGAACAGGACGGGCTTGTTGGCCACGGGCACGAGCTGCTTTGCACTCGTGTGGGTGAGCGGGCGCAGGCGCGTGCCCGTGCCGCCGGAGAGAATCAGGCCCTTAATAGGCCCCTCCCAACTTGCGGTGGTCCCAGCTGATCACCCGGGACGCAGCGAAGCGCAGGCCGACCCGCTTCTCGGCCTGGGCGGCGACCATCTCGCGGATCTCGGGATTGAGATCGCCGGCGTAGCGGGCGAAGAGCTTCAAGCCGACGTCCTCCACGAGCTCGGCATCGCGCTCGAGCGCGACGTCGCATTCCAACGTCACCCCACGCAGCTCGTGGTACTCGACGCCGTCCTCCATGCCGATGGTGGCGCGCGGGTCGCGTTCGAGGTTCTTGGCCTTCTGCGACTTCGCGTAGGTCCAGCTGATCAGGTCGCTGCCTTCGCTCACGAACCACAGCGGGACCAGGTGCGGCAGGCCGCGCGGACCGTTGGTCGCGCACTGCATGACCATCTTCTCGGCCAGAAAACCGTGCATCTCTTCATCGCTCATCTCGATCTGCTCACGGCGGGAGGGCACAGGGTTCTCCTTTCGGCGGGCTCGCCGTCATCGTATTCGCCGCCCCCTTGTGGTCGAGCGTTCGCCGGCTGGCACAGCGATAGCTTTGTGCGCCACGTCCAGGGTCTTTGGACGAGTTTGTCCACTCAGGAGCAAGTTTGTATGCGTTCCCCGAAGCTGGGGTAGGACTGGAGGCGAACCCTCGGGGGTGAGGGAACAGGCCGTCACCTGGTTACCTGCCAAAGTCGGCGGTCTCGAGTCAGCGCTTGACGGCGCCTGCCAGGGCCTCGGCCGCTTCGAGGACTGCTTGGCGGGCGTCGTCCGGCTCGAGCACCACGGCGTCGCCGGCTTCCTTGAGGATCTCGCGAGCCAGGTATTCGTGGCCGGCGAAGGGGAGCTCGACCACCACCGCGCCGTCCGCGAGCTCCTCGACCACCCGCTTGTCCTCGCGAGCCCAGCGGGCGCGCTCGGGCATCATCCACACCCGCGCGATGCGCGAGTCGGCCACCTCGCCGGTACGCGGCCAGCCGTGGATGTCGGGCTCGATTCCGGGGCGGGGCTCGAAGCTCTCGTCGAGCACAGTGGCCGAGCGGATGCGGTCGAGCCGGAACGAGCGGGTGTCGTCCTTGTCCGGGTCCCACACGTGGACGTACCAGCCCTCGAGCCCGTTCATCAGCTTGTACGGCTCCACCCGGCGCATGGTGAACTCGTCCAGCTCTTCCTTGTAATGCTCGATCTCGAGCATGCGCTGTGCCGCGATGGCCCCGCTGACCACGCGCGCCACCGCGGAGTCGTCGCCCTTGGCCGTGGTGATATGCAGCCCCTCCTGGGCCGGATCCTGGCCCAGGGCGTCAACCAGCTTCTGGCGGGCGCTACCCAGCCAGCCCTCGGGCAGGTGCTCGCCGATCAGGTCGATGGCGGCCACGAGCGCCTTCGCTTCGAGCGGCAGCAGGCGGGCGGGACGGGCGAAGTTGTCGCCGTAGGGCTCGGGATCGACCTCGATCTGGCCACCCGTGACCTCCGCGTAGAGCACGTAGGAACCGCCGCCGAAGTTCACGACGTTGAGCACGTCGATGTCCTGGCGCAGCTCCTGCTCTGACACCTGCAGCCGTCCGCACAGCTCGGCCACCTCGAGCTTGTAGCTCTCGCGCGCGGCGTCGATGAGGATGCCGGCGAGCGTCACGAGGCGGGCGAAGCGCTCGGGGCGAATGGGGGAGGCCTCCCGGTCGTCGTCGTCTTCGGGCTCGGGCTCGAGGCGCTCGACCGGATCGGCGAGCTCGGGCGGATCGGCGTGGCATGAGATGACCTGCTCGAGGCGCTCCCTCGCCTCCTCGACGAGCTCCGGCGGGCCCTCGATGCGCGCGTGCTCACCCAGGCCCAGCACCCAGGACACCATCTGGCGCCCGTTGGCGTAGTCGGTCTCGAAGATCACGCCGCCGCCCTCGGCCTGGGTGACCTCCCCGGCGTGCCCGAAGTGGCGCAGGGCGAGCCAGTCGATGCGGTCCGAGAGCCATATACGCGCGCGGCCCACCGGGTCGCCGAGCTGCCAGTCGGTACGCGTGGCGTACTCGCGCGGGTTGAAGTCCTCGGGCCGGTTGAAGTCGTGCTCGGCCTTCGACGAGTAGCCGACCTTGCCGCGGATGCGCGACACGCGGAACACGCGCAGGTCCTCGCGCTCGTGCGAATGCCCGATCAGGTAGAACTGGCCGCCCTTGTAGAGCAGGTGGTAGGGATCCACCTTGCGGCTCTCGGTCGAGTCACGCCCGATCGTGTAGTAGTCGAAGACGATCGTCTTGCGGCGAAAGATCGCGGTTTCGATCTTCGATAGCCGCTGAGACACGTCGCGCCCGCCGCCCCCGGGCTTGACCGCCAGGCTGACCGAGCGCTCCTCCGGCGCCTCCAGCGGATTGGGCTTGCCCCACGAGAGCTGCTGCAGGGCGAGTCGCAGCGGCTCCGCGTAGGCGAACTCGCCGTCGAGCAGGTGCAGCGACATGCGCAGCGCGCCCAGCTCCTCGTCGGTGAACTCGATCGCGGGGAGATAGAAGTTCTCCGGCGGCAGCGAGTAGTTCTCGGCCTCGTAGTAGCCCTCGGCCGGCTTGTCGACCTTGAGGTGGATGCCCAGCGACTCGAGCTCGGCCCGGTCGGCATAGAAGCGCCGGGCGAAGGCCTCGTCGTTCATCTGCGAGTAGCCCTCGACGTCCTGCTTGATCTCGAGCGCCGTCACGGGCCGCCGCTCCGCCATCAGGAACGAGATCAGGCTGAGCTGGCGGATGAGCTTCTCGGTGTCTTTGGCCATGTGAATGTGTTCGGAAGAGGGGGTCACGAGGATAAGCAGGAAACCCGAGAACCTCGTCGCTCCGGGGGCACCGACCCGCTATTTGCGAAGTTTGGCGCCGCCGCGCGGTGGCCTCCAGGGCCAAAGTTTTCGCGCTGCGGGTCGAACAAGGGGGCGAGATGGGCTTCGACAAATTCAAGAACTTCTGGAACGTGGACATCAAGGACGGCGTGAAGGGCAAGGCCGTGGTGCAGGCCACGAGCATGCCGCCGGACTCGAGCAGCTCACACAACGTCTCGTTGTGGCTCGACGTGTACGTCGACGGCCGGGAGCCCTACCGGACCCAGCACCACTGCATGGTCAAGCGGGACAAGCACCCCCAGCCGGGCGAAACCCTGCCCGTGGTGGTCGACCGCGACAACAGGGAGCGGATCGACATCCAGTGGGACGAGGTCAAGACCGTCGACGAGATCATGCGCGAGGGTTCGCCGATCGCCCCGACCGGCCAGCCACAGGTGATCAACCTGAGCGGCGCCGGCCTCACCGAAGATCTCAACGAACAGATTCAGCAGGCGATGCAGATTGCCCAGCAGGCCATGCAACAGGGGGGAGCGATCCCTCCGGTCCAGGCCGCGACTGCGCCCGCCGCGACCACCGGCGACGCGCCGGCCGATCGGCCCAACATGGTTGAGGTGCGCCTGGCCCAGCTCGAGCGCCTGGCCTCCCTGCGCGATGCCGGAGCCCTGAGCGACGCCGAGTACGAGGCCGAGAAGGTCAAGGTCCTAAGCGGCAGCTGATTGGCGGGGAGGCAGCTCGGACCGCCGAGCGTCGACTCAGGCCGAAGCCGTCACGGCTCGCTCGGGGTAGTCGCGCCGCGCGCGCCAGGTGGCGACCAGCAACGCCCCGAGCCCCACCACCGTGGCGGCGAACCACACGATCCCCCCGAGGACGGGGATGAGCGCCAGCACGCGAAGAATGGCCAGCCCGGCGAGAAAGGCGAGTACGCGTCCCCGCGGCGGCCCGACCAGGCGACGGCCGAGAAGCCACGCGCATGTGGTGTATCCGATCGCGTACAGCGGGAGCAGCGCGAGCAGCAGAGCGACTCCCAGTGGAATGCCTACGAGAGTCACAAGGGCGAGCACGGCGAGAATCGGCAGGCCGAAGAACAGCAGAAGACCCCATCCGATTGTCGCGCCGAGGCTGGTGCTCGCCGCGCTGTAGGCAGCATCGAGCGCCCGCGGCGCCAGCCACAACAGCAGGAGCCCGAGAACCAGGGCGGACACGGAGACGGCGATCCACAGCGCGGCGGCTCCGATGAAGCCCACCGGGTCGGTGACCTCACCTACGCTCACGCGCTGGACGTCGCCCTCGATCCTCGCCCCGTTGGCCACCAGCGGCCGCTTGTCCCCATAGACGAAGTCGCCTCCGACGCGGGCGCCGGGCGCGAGCGCCGCGCGGTCGGCCACGGACACCACGTCTCCGTCGACCGTCCCCGAGATCCTCAGCCGTCCGTTGACGACCACGAGGTCGCCACGGACCCGGCCGGCCACCGATACGGGACCGTCGATAACCACCACGTCGTCGGCGGTTTCTCCTCGGTCGATCGTGACCGGGCCGGTGATGACCACGCGGTCACCCGTGAAGGAGCCGTCCGCCGCCTGACCCGCTGCCGCAGCGGGCGTGACCGCCAGAATCATGAGCGCGAGCGCAACGCGTCTCACGGTCTGAAAAGCCTATTGGCGCGGCCGACGTGTCACGCAAGCCCCCGACATCGATCACCGCGGCCCCCTGAACGCGCCCGCCGCGCAGGTCGTCGACCGCTTGGGGCAGCTCTTCGAGCGGATAGCGCCGGATGTGGGTCTGCACCGGGACGGTCGGGGCGAGGGCGAGGAGCTCGTCCCCGTCCACGCGAGTGAGGTTGGCCACCGAGCGCAGCGTTCGCTCGCCCCACAGATCGGCATACGGAAACGAGGGAATGTCGGACATGTGGATGCCGGCGCATACGACGATGCCGCCCTTGGCCGTACTGCGCAGGGCCGCGGGGACCAGCTCGCCGGCCGGGGCGAAGATGATGGCGGCATCCAGCGGTTCCGGACCAGGGGCCATCGAGTCGCCTGTCCACTCTGCCCCGAGCTCGCGCGCGAGCTCCCGGGACGCGCTGTCGTCGGGCCGGGTGAATGCGAACACGCGGCGTCCCTCGGCCACGGCGACTTGGCAGACGATGTGGGCGGCGGCGCCGAAGCCGTACAGGCCCAGCCGGCCGGGGTCGCCGGCCAGGCGCAGCGCCCGGTAGCCGATCAGCCCGGCGCACAGCAGCGGCGCCGCCTGCAGGTCGGGGTAGCCGGCCGGCAGGTCGAAACAGAACCGCTCATCGGCGACGGTGAGCTCCGCGAAGCCGCCATCGATGTCGCGCCCGGTGAAGCGAGCCAGGTCGCACAGGTTCTCGCGCCCGCTGAGGCAGAACTCGCAGCGGCCACAGGTCCAACCCAGCCAGGGGACGCCGACGCGGCGGTCGCTTCCCGCAACCGTCCCGACGATCTGGTGGCCGAGGATCAGCGGAGTGTGACCCGCGCTCACCTCACCGTCGACGATGTGAAGGTCGGTGCGACAGAGGCCGCAGGCGAGAACCTCGATCAGGAGCTGCCCCGGCTCCGGCTCGGGTTCCGGCACGTCGGCCAAGCGCAGCGGCCGCCCAGGCCCTTCGAACAGCATGGCTCTCATCAGGCACCGAAAAGGGCCGGCACGTCCGCAATCGAGTCGACCACCGCGGTCGGCTCGAGGCCGCTGGCCTCCACGGCTTCGGTGCGGTACTTGCCGGTCCTGACGAGGATGGCGGCGAGGCCGGCCCTCAGCGCCCCGCCGATGTCACTCTCGATGTCGTCCCCAACCATTGCGGCAGCTCTAGCGTCGCTACCCACACCGTCGAGCACCTCGTCGAAGAATCCGGCGGCCGGCTTTCCGACCACATAGGCCTCACGACCACTGGCGTACTCGAGCGCCGCGACAAAGGGGCCGACGTCGAGCGCGAGGCCGTCGGCTTTCAGCCAGTAGCGGTTCTTTTGGAGAGCAACGAGCTGCGCGCCGTCGAGCAGCCTCCGAAAGGCGCGGTTGAGCACCTCGTATCCGAACCGCTCACCAAGGTCGCCCACGATCACCACGTCCGGTCGTTCGTCATCCTCCTCGAGCTCGCCGAAATCTTCCTTGACGTCGTCGGCCAGCAGCAGGCTGGCGCGCCGCCACCCGTTCTCGAGGCAGTACCGCACCGCAAGCGCGGCCGGCGTGATCAGCTCGGACTCATCGAGCGGGACCCCGAGCCGATGCAGCTTGCGCAGGGTGTCCGGCCGCGAGTGAGAGGTCGTGTTCGTGACAAAGCGCAGGGCGAGGCCCAGTGAGCGCAGCAGCTCCACCGCGTCGCGGGCTCCGGGAACGAGCGCCTGCTCCACGTAGAGCACCCCGTCGAGGTCGAGGAGCACGACGCGCACATGCCCGAGCCGCTCGGGACTCGATCGTTCCATCCGTCGAAAGGTACGTCGATTCCACGCGTCCTGCCGCCTTGCGGACACGCCGAGCGTCGATTGTGTAGCGCTATGCGCGCCCATCTCGACGCTCGATGAAGAGCGCCTCGCTGCCGATGGGACGAAAGCCTGCCGCCAAAGCGGCTCGAAGCGAGGCGGCGTGGGCCGGCCGGCATGGGGCGAGCAGGGTACCCGGGCCTGCCGCCGCCGGTCCGCGCCGCTAGGCCGCTTCGCGCCCGTCGGCGCGCTCGCGTCCGGCGAAGTAGGCCGACGTCGAGAGCCCGCGGTCGAAGTCCGACCAGCTGGCGCCCTCGGCGAGGGTCTTCTCGATCCGGTCGAAGCTGCCCAGGTTTCCGCCCAGGTTGTCGATGAAGTGCACGAGCGTGGCCTCGCGGGTGCAGGGCACGACCGGGCTGCCGTGCTCCAGGCGGCCGTGGTGGCTGAGGATGATGTGCAGCAGCGCGGCGGCGTCGGCGCCCGGGAAGGAGTCGATGCGCTCGATCTCACGCCGCACGGCGTAGTAGCCCAGCGGGATCTCACCGAGAAGCTTGCCGGCGTCGGTCAGCTCGATGGCGCCGTTGACCGAGGCGTAGGCCTCGACCTTGCCGATGTCGTGCAGCAGGGCGCCGCTGACCGCGACGTCGCGGTCGAGGGCAGGGAAGGTGGCGGCGAGCGCGCTGACCCCCTGGGCCACCGACAGGCAGTGCTCGAGCAGGCCGTGCCGGTAGGCCTGGTGGTAGTACTTGGCCGCGGGGGCCTCGTGGTAGATGCGACCGCTGTCGCAGGCGGGATCGATCAGGCGGCAGAGCAGCTCGCGCAGGTGCGGGCGCTGGATGGTCTGCACGAGCGCGTCGAGGTCGGCGGCCATCTGGGCGTAGGGGATCGGCGAGCCCTCCAGGAGGTCGGCCAGGTCGTACTCGCCGTCGAGCGCGGCGCGCAGGCGGCGGACGGTGATGGCCCGGCCGTAGCGCTCGTCGACGGAGACCAACCCGAGCACTCGGACGACCGTGCCGCTCGGGCACACCGGCGCCAGCTTCTCCACCTCATCCCAGACGACGGCCTCGATGGCGCCGGTGACATCGCCGAGCTGCAGCTTGAGGAAGCTCTCTCCGTTGCGCTTCTGGCGCTGTGAATGCGAACGCACGATGAAGAAGGAGTTGACCTCCTGACCGTGGGTCAGGTCGCGCACGAAAGTCTTCGTGGGCATGAGGGTTGGCTGCTCCATCGGGGTTGCCAAAGTAGACGGGTGTTCGGACGGGATAGCCTGCACGCAGGTGAAGTCGCCCCCGGCCCAATGTTCCTGACATGACCGTGCTCGTCGCCGGCGGAACGGGTTACCTCGGGAACGCCGTCGTGCGCGAGCTGATCGGCTCCGGATACGACGTTGCCGCCACCTGGGTCATCGAGCGTGAGCGCGAGCGTTTGGAGTCCGAGCCGGTCGAGTTGATCGAGGCCGATTTGTTCGACGCGGACCAGGTCGACGCGGCCATCGCCGCCGTGTCGGAGCTGGAGGCGGTGGTCAACCTGGTGGGCGGATTCAGCGACGGCCCGCGCGTGCACGAGACGGATCCCGACGAGTTCGAGCGGATGCTGCGTCTGAATGTCATGCCGGGCTTCCTGCTCGCCCGCGCCGCCATGCCGCGGATGATGGAACGCGGCGGAGGAGCGTTCGTGGGAGTGTCGGCCCGGCCGGCCCTACGTCCCTTCGCCGGCGCCGCCGGCTACATCAGCTCCAAGGCGGCGGTGCTGGCGCTCGTCCAGGCCCTCGACGCCGAATACAAGGGCGACGGCATCCGCTGCAACGCGATCCTGCCGAGCGTGATCGACACGCCCGCCAACCGCGAGTCGATGCCCGACGCCGATCACGCCAAGTGGGTGCCGCCCGAGCAGATCGCGAAGGTCGTGCGCTTCCTCGTTTCCGAGGACTCGGCGCCCACCAGCGGCGCGGCCGTGCCGGTCTACGGGCGCGCGTAGAACGACATCGCAAGCCTGCCGACGTCCTTCGTGGCGCCGGCGTTCTGCATCGCGCCCAGCGGTGCGCCGATGAAAGGCACGAGCCGGCCCGCGTAGCGTCGCGCCAGCCGCTTGGTCAGGTACTTGACGAGCCGCACCTGGAGGCTCTCCATGCTGCGTCCCGCGAGCGCCTTCTCGACCATCGCCTGCGCCATCAGCTTGCCCATGCCGTCGAGTGCCGCTCGCGCCTCTGCGGGGGTCTGGTAAACGCCCTGCAGCGCGAGCAGCTCGGCGGGGCGCATCGGGTGCTCCGGGTCGTAGCCGTGGGCGGCCGCGATGTAGAAGATCATGCGACTCTGGATCCACAGCAGCGCAACCATGTCCGGCCCCGCGGTGAACACGCCGCCGATGCCGAGCACTCCACCCTCCAGGCGCGCGATGCGCACATGCTTGCGGTAGGCCACCTTCGCCAGCTGCGCCGGGGAATGGCCGGCGCCGGCCACGCGCACCCACTCGGCGGCCTGGGGACCGAAACGATCCGCCGCGGCGAGCGCGATCAACTCCGGCCCACGCTCGGGTTGGGCAAGGACGCTTCGCCAGAGCGCCTTCGGCGGACGCTCCAGATGCTCGATATGTTCAGTTTCGTAAGTCGTCACGGAGGTACAAGAAGAACATGGCAGACACGGACACCACCCCGCGCTACGGCATCCTCAGCGAAGAGATGCAGGACGAGCGCGATCAACTCATCGAAATGCTCACCAAGGCCTACTGGATGGAGATCGAGACGGTGATGAGCTACATCGCCAACTCGATCAACCCCGACGGCGTGCGCGCCCAGGAGATCATCGAGTCCCTCGAGGAGGACATCCAGGAGGAGCTGGGGCATGCGCGCCAATTCGGCGAGCGAATCAAGGAGCTCTACGGAGTCGTGCCCGGCTCACTCGACTTCAGTGCCGAGCAGAACTTCCTCCAGCCCCCCGAGCACCAGACCGACATCGTCCACGTGATCAAGGGCGTGATCCAGGCCGAGTCCGGTGCGATCGAGCACTACAACCACGTGATCGAGTGGTGCGAGGGCAAGGACCCGGTGACCCAGGACATGGTCACCGCCATCCTGCACGACGAGGAGGGCCATCGCCGGCTGTTCGAGGGCTTCCTCCGCGAGTACAAGGCGGAGGGGAAGGCGTAGGCCCTAGCCGCCCGCCCGCAGTGCCGCGCGGGCGCGCTTGACCAGGACGGCGGGCGGTGCGCACGCGGGGCAGTCGTGGACGAGGGTCAGGCCGTCCACGCCCACGGTCACTACCGTGCCCGCGCCGGGGCCGAGCGAGGCGCTGAGAAGGGCACCTCGGTGGCCATCGAAGCTCGCCACCGGACGGCCGGTCCTGACCTCCGACACCCGAACCGCGTCATTGCCGGCGGTCAGGATGAACGCGTCGTCGCGGCTGAACTCGATCTCGTTGATGCGCTTGCTGACGGGATAGCTCACGACCTCGGAGCCGTTGTCGGACTCGTAGATGCTCACCGTTCGGGCCTCGGCCGTCGCGACGTACCTCCCCGACGGCGAAAAGGCATAGGCATCGAGCTGTTCGTCCGGGGGTGGCAGCGGGGGCAGGTCCCTCCCGCCGGGGATATCCCGGACCCGCACCCCATCACCTTGGTATCTGGCAATGCGGTCGCCGGATGAGTCGAACGCAACGGGCCGGAAGAGGTCGCTGATGCGGAACGGGAGCGTGGCGATCACCTCGCCGCTGGTCGCGTCCTTCACGACGGGTTTGGGCTCACTGGGGACGTACAGCCTGCTCCCGTCACCACTGAGCACGGGCGGCATGTACGTCGGGGAATCATGCGTGGTCTCGACCTCCCCGCTTGCAGCCTCGATCACCGTGACCGTCGCTGCACGTTGCGAAGTAACGAACGCCTGAGTGCCGTCCGCCCTGACGCTGATGTCGAGGTCACCGGCGTCGTAGAACCCGTCGCCGGGCTCGTCGAAGTTCGTCTGCCGGGCATTCGACGCCTCCCCGGGCCAGATCGCCACGCGCCCGCGATCGTCACAGGTGACGATGTACGCCCGAGCGGCGGCCGCGCATTGGAAGCGAGCGCCTCCGGGCGGCCGGATTACGCGCGCCGGGACCCTCCAGACATCGGCGGCGGCCCGGTAGCCCGCGGTCAGAACGCGGTGCCCATCGGGGCTGAGGACTGCGCTGAACGGGTTCCCGCCGGACCCGCGCCCGAGCTCGTCGAGCACGGCCACGGTGCCCTTGCTGGTGGTGGCGATCCGAACACTGTCGAATCCAGTACGCACCGAGAGGTTCGCGGCATGGCTGGGCGGGGAGTCGATGTATGCCCGCGGGGGCGGTCCACGGCGCACCACGACAGGCTTTCCGCCGCCGAGCGGCCAGCGCAGGATCCTGCCGTCCTCGGTTCGGGCTCGTACGGTGTCGGCGTCGATGAACCTGGCCGACGAGATCGCTGTGCCCGGGAAGCTCAGGCTCACCTCCAGCGTCGGTTGCATGAGCGCTTGCCGCAGCGCCTGGGTGGCCTCCGGAGTCGGGGCGGCCTCGTGGGCCGCGAGAGCGGTCGCCAGCGCCCGGCGCGAATCGGTCTCGAGTTGGCCGATCGCATCCGCCGAAAGCCGCCGCGACTCGGCCAGCTTCGCCTGCTGTTCTGCCCTCCGCTCCTCGTCTCGCGTGCGATCACGCTGCACCAGCAGGAAGCCGGCCAGCGCGAGCACGCCCAGCGCCGCTACCCCCACCACCGCGCGGCGGACGAGCGCGCTGCGCCTGCTTGCGCCGATGTAACTGACCTGAAGCTCGGTCGGCTGCTCGCGGTGTTCGGCCCGCCCGGCCAGCCAGCGCTGAGCGGTCTTGAGGTCGTCGCCTCGCAACAGGAAGCTGCCGTCGCGCTTCTCGCGATCCCATTCCACAGAGCGCGCGACCAGGCGCGCGTGAATCTCGAGCCACGCCAGGTCGGTCTCGAGCGCCCGGGTCAGCTCCTCGAACGCCGCGTCTTGGTCATCCTGGTCGCGTGCCAGGATCCAGTTCGGCGCGTTCAGCTCGGGATAGAGCTGCTCCGGCTCGACGTCGGTGCGCAGGATCGGGATGAGCCGCTTGTTGTGCTCGATCGCGTGGCGGATCTCCTCGCCACAGATCTGAGAGGCGGCGAGCGCCGGCGAGAGGACCACGACCACCGCCTTGGAGGCCTCGATCCCCTGTTCGACCCTTGCGTGCCAGTCGGCGCTCTTGGGGATGTCGTCCAGGTCGACCCAGACGTCCTTGCCGCGCGCCTCGAGCGCGCGCACCAAGGCCTCCACGAACTCACCGTCGTGGCGCGAGTAAGAGACGAACGCGTCCGGACGCTCGGGTTGCGACGATGCGGGAGCGGCCGGCGTCACCGCCGAGCGACGCTACGTCTCCGCCCGGATCGGGTCAAGGCAGGGTCACGAGCGCCCCAGCAGCGCGACCATCGCGGCCTGCACCGGCCTGGGAGGGAAGGACATCACCACATCCGCCCGGTAACGCTTGAGAAAGCGCGCCGCCCAGCGCGCGCCGCGTAGGTTGCGTGGCACCCCGCCGCGCATGAACAGGCCCTCCTGCGCGGCCGCGGCACTTTCCTCGAGGAACGACTGAAGGCCGAGGGCGGGGAGGGCCACGCAGCGCAGGCGCGTCTCCTCGTCGCCGACGCTCTCCAGCGAATGCTTGGTGCCGGGCGCCACCACCATCTCGCCGTCGGCCGCGCCGATCACGCGCTTCGTGTCGCCCAGCCCGAAGCGGATCTGGCCCTCCACCACCGACCAGCGCTCTTCCTGGCGGGGATGAAGGTGCTCGGGCAGCTTTCCGCCCGGCTCGATCCAGCAGTCCACGATCAGGTTCTCCCCGTCGGGCTGGAAGCTGTAGCGGGCGCGATGGACTGGATCACGGACGGCGGCAGACATCTCTTCCTTTCCGGTGTTACTAGCGGGTAACTTATCACCGTGAGGCGAATGCGCGCCAGCGAACGTCGGGAGCTGATCGCTCGAGCGGCCGGCCGCCTATTCGCCCAGCGGGGGTACGCCGGCACCCGCCTGGACGACGTCGCGGCGGCGGCCCACGTGACCAAGCCGATCGTCTACCGCCACTTCGCCTCCAAGAAGGCGCTCTACCTGGCGCTTCTGGAAAGGCACGAGGCCGACCTGCCGACCTTCTTCGATGGTGTCGACGACCAACTCGGCCCCGAGCCGCTCGCCCGCGCGATTCTCGAGCACTGGCTGGACTACGTGCGCGAGAACCAGCACGCATGGCTGATGCTGTTTCGCGACAGCTCTGGTGACGACGAGATCCAGGCCGTGCGCCGGCGCGTGAGCGTGCGCGCCCGCGATGTGGTGGCGGGATTCATCGCGCAGCGAACGGCGAACCGCATTCCCGACGACCAGATCCAGCCGACCGCCGAGCTGCTCGTGAGCGGCCTTGCCGGGCTTGCCCTGTGGTGGATCGACAATCCCGATGTGGCCAAGCCAGTGGTGGTTGCGGTCGCCGTGCGAATGAGCGAGCCGGCCCTCTGAGGCCGCGAGCGCGCCTTCGCTCAGGACAGGACTTCGCTCAGGAGCACCACGGTCCCGAACACCGCGGCCACCACCGCGATGGCGCCCACGAGGCGCGGCGACGGGCCTCCATGTACGCCGGTCTCGTGAACCACGGCGTGCCCGCGTCCCCGGCCGATCAGCCACAGGTTCACCGGCAAGGCCGCGGCGCCCGCCACCACGAGCGCGACCGCCAGGCTGCCCCAGAAGAGGATGTCGCCCACCCCCGCCTCGAGGGCGCCGGGGATGACGAGCATGATCGCGTTGTCCACGACCTCCATGACCGCGATCGAGAGGGTGTCCGAGGCCAGTGCAATCGGTATCACCGCGGCGATGGCGAAGCCGGCGCGCAGCAGCGGCAGGCTCGTGAGCGAATAGCCGAAGACGAAGGCAAGCGCGACGGCCAGCGCCACGGTGCCCCAATCCGAGAAGCCGAGCGCCGTACCGATGATCATGCCCAGGACCTCACCGATGGCGCAGCCAGTCAGACAGTGCAAAGTGGCCGACAGGGCAACGCCCCAGCCGGCATCAGCTTGGTCGTGTTGATGGTCGACGGTGGCTTCCATGAGCGAGAGCGTACTATACCCCCTCCGGGTATACGCGCCGCTACCATCGCCAGCTGTCAGGCGAGGTAGCTCAGTTGGTAGAGCACACGACTGAAAATCGTGGTGTCGACGGTTCGATTCCGTCCCTCGCCATACCCACCCTTAGGGAGACGATCTCGTGGTCTCAGCTGCCGGCCGCGTCCTTCCAGACGTCATCGATCGTTTTGTTGACAAGCTCCGGGTCGGTCCCGTAGATGTCGTGGCCGGCACCCTTCGCGCGAACGTAGCGGCCTCGCTCACCGACGCGCGCGAGCATCTTCGTGACCGGTATCAGCACTGGAAGGATGCGGCCGCAGAACTCGGTGGCGCCGCCGCAGTCCTCGTCGAACATGACTGCGTAGGGCATCGTCGGCGGAAGTGGGTCGGTGAGCATCCGCTCGCTCGCCGTGAAGATGAGGCCCTCGTGGTTTTCGCCCCGATCAAAGGCGTGCTCGTCCTCGATCTCGTACTTGGTCTCGACCTCACGTGCCGCCTTGATGAACGTCTTGGAAGGCGGTACCGGGTTCATCGAGACAAAGCCGGCGACCGTGTCCGGATGTGCCTGCGCGTACATGAACACGAGCGTCCCTCCCGCGGACTGCCCCACGAGGAAATACGGTTGGTCGAGCTTCGCCGCGGTGATGAAGGCATCAAGGTCCGCGACGACGTCGGTCACCGGCCGGGGCGTCTTCGGCGGCTGGTCGCTCTTGCCGACCCCGGCACGGTCATACGCGCATACGGCCGTCCGCCGCGCGAGATGCTCCTCAGCTGCCCAGAGCTGGCCCTGGTCACTGCCGATCCCGCTCTCCAGCACGACCGCCGGCGCGTCCCTTTGGGCCCCGCGGCAGTGGCCGCTCAGGGTCCGCCCGGAGACGCGGGCGGTCACCTCGCGAACTGCGGAGGAGTCGGAACGCCCGGGCCGGGGTGTTCATCCCACACGGGAGCAGAGGGATCGCCGTACGAGTGACCAGGGGTCGGACGCCCGTCACGAGACTGGCGTCGGCACGAATTTGACGATGGCGTCGGCCACCGCGACTGGACTGTCGATCGGGACCCACGTCTTGGCTCTGGGAACGGAGACCAGCGTGGCGCAGGGGAACTCGGACGCGAGTCGTTGCGCGTCTCTCATCGGGAAGAACGCGCACGCGTCGCCCCAGATCAGCACTACCGGCCGGTCGAACCGGGGGATCGCCTCGGCGGCATCGATGAGGAGTTGCGGTCGGAAACCACCCAAGGCCGCGACGAGATCGTCGACCACCTCTTGATCACGTCGTGCCGGCCCGAAGAACGATTCCTCGCGCTCGTGGTCCAGTCCACTCGCGGCGACGCCGGAGACGATCTTGCGTCGGCCGATCGACGATCGCAGCTGTAACCGAAGCAGCGCTCGGGCCAGTCGAGGGGTTGTGCGACACAACGCGGCGCCTTTTCTGAGCGCGTCCGGTGGGAACTGGTCGTAGTTGTCACAGTTCGTCAGCACGAGGCGACCCGCTCGCCCGAGCGCCGGATGACCAGTGGGCAGCGACAGCAACAGCAGGCCACCGGCCGTGTCGTTGGCGACCACCGTGGCATCCTCCACGTCGAGCAGCTCGAGGCAATCGAGCAGCAGCCGAGCCAGCGAGGTGGCCGACCGGTCTGCTCCCTTGGACAGCGGCCACGGATGCGCTCCCAGCGGGAGATCGATCGTGATGCAGCGGTAGCGATCCTCGAGCGCGACGACGACGTCACGCCACAGATCGCCATTGGCGAGCGCACCTGCGAAGAAGACGACCGTCGGCCCTCGACCGGACGATCGCCAGGCCAGGGGTCCAAGCCGAGTTTCCAGCCTTTCAGATTCCATACGTTCCCTCCGAGCGAAGTTCTGGCACCATCAGGCGCAGCTGGGCACGGCTGCGTGGATGTTCGATCATGGCCCGATTGTTCGGCCGGCGAATGAGCGGACGATGAGAGGTCCGGCTCAGCGGCAGGACGATCGAGGGCAAGGACGGCAACCCGCTCAACGAGGTCCGCGTGCTCTGCAGCTCGATCATGGAAAACGACGGAATCATGGCGGGCGACAAGCAGATCCGGCTCAAGCCCGACGCGTCCGTTCTCGGGTACCAGGCCGGAGACGAGATCAGGCTGAGCGAGGCGGACTTCCGGCTACTGTCCGAGGCGTTCCTGGCCGAGATCGAAGCCAAGTACCGCTAGTGCACCGGCCGGATGTTCGGCCGGTTTCGGCGGCTGGACGCGCCTGGCGGCGTCCGGCGGACTCGCCGATGCTCCGGCATCGACTCCGTCCACCGGACTTGCCAGCCACGCCCAGCCGCTCGCCGATTCCCAACCGAACATCCGGCCGCGCGCGTAGGTCGCGATAACGCGCGATGAGCATGCCGCTCAGGAAACGAGCCGGTATTGCTCTCGTGGTGTTGACCGCGCTGCTGCTCGCCGCCGCAGCAGTGTGCTGGTACGCGCAAACGGCGCTCGTCGACGAAGGCGAGTTCAGCAGCAGGGCCACGGCCGCGCTCGACGACTCCGAGGTCCGTACGGTCGTGGCCGACCGCGTCGTGGGTGGCCTCACGCGCAACGTGGCGGCTGATGCGCAGGCCGTGCGGCCTCTGCTCGTTCCGGCCCTCGCGGCGCTGGCCGACACATCCGCGTTCAAAAGGGTGTTCGCGCGGGCGGTGAGCGATCGACATCGCGCCCTCATCCGTGGCGACACGACCTTCAGGTTCGAGCTCCCGGTCGGGGAGGGACTGGTGTTCGAGGCCCTCAACCGCTTCGCGCCTCGGATCGCCGGCGCGATTCCGCCCGATCTGCGGGTGCCGGTGGTGCGGCTCGACCCGCTCAACTTCGAGGTCTCCGGCGCGCGTTGGTTGACTGATCTCGCCGGCTGGCGCTGGCCGTTGCTGCTTGCCGCACTCCTCGCCGCGGGCGCGAGTGCGGCGCTGGCCGGTGGCATCCGCACCGCGCTCGTGCACCTCGGAATGGCCGTGGTCGGCGGGGGCCTGATCGTCGCGGCCGCGGTGGCCGGGCTCGGCGAGTACGTGGTCTCGCATGCCGCACAGGCCGCGGATCTCAGCGACGCGAGCGAGCGCGGCGCGGTTCGGGCGCTTTGGATGGCGCTGTTCTCCGACCTACTCACCGCGGCGCTCGTGGCGGCACTCGGAGGGGCGGTCGTCGCGGCCCTGGCCTCGCGCCGGTCGCCCGCCGGCGACCTCTCGGCCGCGTGGGCGTGGGCCCGCCGCGCGGCGGAGGCTTCCTCACGTCCCGCGCAGGTCGCCCGGGCCGTGGCCCTGATCGCGCTCGGGGCCGCCCTCATCGTCGAGCCGGCCCTCTTCGGACGGCTCTTGGTGGTGGCGGCCGGGGTGTTGATCGTTCTGTTGGGCGCCGCGCAGCTCTCCAGCGATGAGCCGGAAGCCGAGCGGACGGCTGGGCGGGCCGCCACCGCCGGACCGCTACTGCTGGCGGGCGTGGTGGCGGCCACGCTCGCAATTACGGCGCTCGCCGTGGCGCTCGTGCTGCCCGCCCCGCGCGCCGCGCAGTCCCAGAGCGTCGGGCGTGAGGGCGAGTGCAACGGTTCGCCGGCCCTCTGCAGCCGGCGCCTCAACGAGGTCGCGTTCGCCGCCACCCACAACTCGTACGCCGCCGCCGAGGAGCCGGGCTGGTTCTTCGCCAATCAGCGTTACGGAATCGAGCGCCAGCTGCGCGACGGCATCCGGGCGTTCCTGATCGACGCGCACTACGGCGTCCGCGACGACGACTCCGACCGAGTACGGACCGACCTCGGCTACGAGGGCTCGTCGCGGAACAAGGTCGCCCGGCAGTTGAGCCCGCGGGCGCTTCGGCAGGCCGACCGGCTCGCCGGCAAGGTGGGGCTGGGGCAGGTGAGGGGCCAGAGGCGCGTGTACCTCTGTCACACCCTCTGCGAGCTCGGTGCCGAGCCGCTCGACGAGCAACTGGAGATCTTTCGGCGCTTTCTGGAGCACAACCCCGGTGAGGTGGTGATCCTGTTCGTCGAGCCATACGTGCCGGCGAAGGAGATCGAGCGAGCGCTGGATGACGCCGGCCTGCTCAAGCAAGCGGCCCGGATCTCACGCGACGAGCCGCTACCCACGCTGGGGGAGCTCGTGCGAGCCGACACTCGGCTGGTGGTGCTGGCCGAGACCGACGGCGGAAAGCGTCCCTGGTATCTGGACGGGTTCTCGTTCGTCCAGGACACCCCGCTGGGCGCGACGACGCCGCAGCAGCTGCGCTGCTCACCCAATCGCGGCAGCGCCGACAGCCCGCTCTTCATGGTGAACCACTGGATCCCGCCATTCCCGCCGTCGGTGTCCAGGAACGACGAGATCGCCGGCGCGGTGCTGGAACGGAGACTAAGACGCTGCGCGCGCAAACGCGGGCTGTTCCCCAACCTCCTCGCGGTCGACTTCCACGAGCGCTCCGGCGTGGTCGAGGCCGCCGAGCGACTGAACGCCGAGCCGTGACCTACGAGCTCACTCGCATCCGCCTGAGCGACGGCTGGGAGACCACGGTCTACCTCGTTCGTCATCCGCTGCCCGAAACGTCGGTGCGTGTGGTGTGGTTTCCCGAGCCCCGCCGCCTGGATCAGTGGTGCGCCGCGAACGACCACCCGGAGGCCATTGTGGCCGGGTTCTTCCTGCGCGATCCGTACCGGCCTCTGGGAGAGGTCCGCGTGGAGGGCGCGGCCATCGAACACGAGCCCATCGCGTCGCCCTGGGGAGCGAAGCGCGGCTGCGTGCACAGCCACGGCGGCGTTCGCATCGCGCGTCGCGAGGAGCTCCCCGAGCTCCCGCCTGGCGATCTGCTCCAGGCCGGTCCCCTTCTCGTGTCGGGCGGACGCTCGCTGATCGACGGAGAGGATCGAGAGGGCTTCTCCGCCGGGGCGGAGCAATTCGACTCCGACATCACGATCGAGCGTCATCCGCGCTGCGCCCTGGGGCTGAGCTCAACCGAGCTCCTTGCCGTGTGCTGCGACGGGCGTCGATCGGGAGTCGACGGCGGACTGGATCTCGGCGAGCTCGCGCGGCTGCTGATCTCGTTCGGCGCCGAGGAAGCGATCAACCTCGACGGCGGTGGGTCCGCGACGCTGGTGCACCGCGGGCACCTGCTCAATCGCCCCTATTCCAACCAGGACCAGCCCGCTCCCGAATCCCGCCCCGTGGTCACGGCGTTGCTGTTCGAGTCGACGGCTTGATGTTCTGGTTGCTGGCGAACAGGTTCTGCGGGTCGTAGAGCTCCTTGAGCATCCGCAGGCGCTCATAGCTGGGGCCAAAGGCTGCGACCACCCGGTCCTCCCCCTCATCGCCGATGAAGTTCACGTACACGCGCCCGGTGGTGAACGACTTCAGCGCGTGGCTGAGGTCGCGCGTCCACGCGATGTTCGCCTCGTCGTCCGCGGGATCGGGCCAGAGCGAGGTGATGTGGATGTTGAACGGCGCCTGGCGCTCTCCGATCGCCATCGTGCCGTCTGGCACCTGCGCGAGCACCCCCCCGCCGGGGAGCAGGAGGATCTGGGTCAGCGGCGAAGGCGTCGACAGATGAAATCGGGCCAGCACCTCGATGGCCTCGTCGGGCAGGCCGGCCAGGAAGTCGCCGGTCCAGTAGTTGCGTAGCCCGGCGGGGTAGGAGTCGTCGACCAGCTTCTGCAGAGCCACGTATGGCATCGGCCCGACCATGTCGAGCGCCGGAGGGCCGAACTCGCGCAGCGGCCGCAGCGCCTCCTCGGCCTCCTCGGGAGTGCCCGTGTGGCAGACGATCACGCCGACCACCGGCTGCCCGCGCACCGGCTCGGGGACGAAGTCCGCCGGCGGCGCCGTGAGCAGGGCGACTCCCGAGCCGACCTCGTCGGGGGCGTCCGCCATCGACATCCCGGTAGTTCCGCAGCACCGCGGCCGCCATCTCGGCCGGGTAGATCAACATCCCGCCCACGACGGTCGGGCCGATCGGGTGAAGCCGGAACTCGAAGCTGGTGGCCACGCCGAAGTTGCCGCCCCCTCCGCGCGTGCCCCAGAACAGGTCCGGGTTCTCGCTCTCGGAGGCGGTCAGGATCCGCCCGTCGGCCGTGACGACCTCGACCGAGACCAGGTTGTCCACCGAGTAGCCGCACTTGCGCTCGATCCAGCCCGAGCCCCCGCCGAGCACCAGCCCGCCGAGCCCGGTCGTGGACATCCGCCCGCCGGTCACGGCGAGTCCGTGCTCCTGGGTGGCGGCGTCGAGCTCGCCCCAGGTGAGCCCCGCCTCGGCGCGGCAGGTGCGCGCCTCGGGGTCGATGTCGATCCCCTTCATCGGGCGCAGGTCGATCGTGAGGCCGTCGTCGACCACCGCGTTGCCGGTGACGTTGTGGCCCCCGCCGTAGACGGAGACCGGCAGGCCGCCCTCACGGGCGAAATCCACCGCCGCCGACACGTCCTGCGCGTCGGTGCAGCGGGCGATCAGGGTCGGACGGCGGTCGACCATCCCGTTGAAGACGCTGCGCAGCTCGTCGTAGCGGGGGTGTCCCCGGCCGACGATCTCGCCTGCGAAGCCCGCGGCCGCGAGCCCACCCGTGCCGTCGGCGGCGCGCAGTGCGCGCACGAAGGCCTGAGGCTGCTCGACCGGCGGGTCGTCGCCCACGTCCTCGATCACCTGCAGCGGCCATCCGTAGCGAGCGCCCGCGGCCTCGGCGGCCGCCAATGGCGTGGCCAGATCGTGCCTACCCCAGATCAGGCGCGTGGGGACGGTGATGCGCTCGAGCTCGGCCGGGTCGATAGCCGGCCCCCCGAACTGCTCCATCAACTCGCCCAATGCCGTCTGGACGCTCGGCGTGGAGGCCCGGTCGAGGTTGTATGCCTCGAACGCGTCCCAGCCTGCGCCCATCTTCTGGCGCAGACGATCCAGGTCGAGAGCGCAGTGGCGCCAGAGCGCTTCGTGAGTGTGCTCGGAGGGTTCGGCCAGAAAGCCATGCAGGGCGAGGCCGAAGTCCGGTGCGGGCTCGAACGGCGTCAGACCGAGGGAATCCACGAGAACCAGCTCGCGGAGCCGGTCGCTGTGGTCGCAGGCAAAGCGGGCCCCGATGGCCCCGCCGAGCGCGTAGCCCACGAGAACGGGGGGCGATGGACAGGTGTCTTCGATCAGCTCGCTCAGCCACGCCATCACGCGATCGGCGTCGAGCGGCCCGCCGCTCACCTTTGAGTTGCCCTGGCCGGGCAGGTCGGGGACCACCAGGGCATTGGTGGCCACGAGATCTCCGATCACCCTCACCCAGTGGCCGGCGTGTCCCCCCGGGCCGTGAAGGAGGACCATCGGCGGACCTTCGCCCCCCTCCAGCACGGCGGTCGACACGCCGGCCAGCTGCCGCTGTCGCTCGGCGAGGGGGATTCCGGCCAGCAGCCGTTCACGAGCATCGATCTGCTTGGTCATCTGTGCGTTCTGGGTTGCCATGCGACGACCGTACGGAGGACAACCAGAGCCCGCATCGGGCGGATTCACCAAGTTTCGGCAGGGGGCGGCGTGGTCATTTCTGACCACGCGACTGCTCAGATGAGCTCGTTCTCGAAGGCGAAGGCGCTCGCCGCGGTCCGCGACGAGACTCCGAGCTTGGCGAAGATGTTCTGAAGATGCCGGGCGACGGTGTGCTCGCTGAGCACCAGCTCGGAGGCGATGGCCCGGTTGCTCTGTCCCGCGGCGACCAGGCGCAGGACCTCCAGCTCTCGCTGGGTGAGACCGTGAGCAGCGTCGGATTCGGCACGCGGCGCGAGCGAGTCGACCCGGGCGAGGTCGGGCGCCGCTCCCAGCTTCGCGAACACCCCGCGCGCGGCCTCGAGCTCCAGCGCGGCCATCTCATCGTCCTCGAGCTGCCGGCAGGCCAGGCCGAGCAGCACACGCACGCGCGAGGCCTCGTAGGGCGCCTCCAGCTCCTGCCACACCCGCCAGGCGTGACGCAGCGCCACGAGTGCGGCGCGGGCGTCGCCCTCGGCGAGGCTGACCGCTCCACGCGCCTGAGCCACCATCGCGCCCAGCACTTCCACCTCGTGGGCTTCCGAGACCTGCTCGAGCTCGCGACACGCGCCGTGGGCCGCCTGCAGATCGCCCACGGCCAGCATGATCTCGACGTAGGCGGGAAGCAAACGGGCGCGCTTGAGCGGCTCAGCGGTCTCGCCCGCCACCCGGCGGATCGCGGCCGCTGCGGCGGCGTTCTTGCCCTGCGCGAGCCGCAGGAGGGCCAGACCCGGCTGCGGCTCCCACCCGCCGCGGCTCGCCTCCCGGTAGGCCTCCTCGGCCATCGCGAAGTCGCCCCGCAGGCGATGGACCTCCCCCTGCCGGTAGACGGCCTGGGCGGTCGCGGCCTCGTTCATTCCCTGCGCCCGCTGGGCAAAGCGCTCACCGGCCCGCTGCGCCTCCTCCAGGGCGTCGGGCCAGGCGCCGTGCAGCTCCATCAGCTCGGCGCGATGCAGGAGGCACAGCCCGGTGTGGGCGACCATGTCGGGTTGCTGCTCGCACCAACGGGTCAGCGCTGCGGTCCACTCCTGCGCGCGGCGCGTCTCGTAGATCTCCTGGCACCCCGCGATCACGTTGCAATAGACCAGTCCGGTGACGATGGGCGAGAGCTCGCCCGCGGTCACCGCCACCATGGTCTCGTCCAGCAGCCGGAGGCCCTCCGCGACCCGCCCCTCCCTGACCAGTGCGAACCCCTGCTCGTGCACGGCCATGGCCAGCAGGTCTGCATCACCGAAGCGCTCGCCGATCGCGGCGGCCTCGGCCCCGGCGGCGTAGGCGGCCTCGGCGTCACCGGCGGCCACGTGGCGCAACAGGACAGGTATGAGCATGTAGCCGCGCTCGACGCAATCCCGTCCCTCGCGTTCGATCATCCGCTCGGCGCGGCCGAACCACCCGGTCGAGGGGCTCATCTCGCCCCGCATGGCGAGATTGATTCCCAGCCACCAGGCGCAGCGCGCCGCCCGCAGCGCGCTGCCCTCATCCAGGTGAGCGTGGTGGGCACGCTCCAGGCTGCTCAGCACGGCGTCGTCGCGCCCGAGCATGTAGGCCGACGTCGCCAGCAGCTCAAGGTCTTCGGCTGCCAGCGGCGCCACCCGATCGGCCTCCGACAACGACGCGTAGGCGTCGATCCATGCCCGCCGGGCGTAGAGCTCACGACCGCGCTCGAGTTCGTTCACGGCCCGATGACCTTACCCACCTCCAGCGCTGTGATCTTCGGGTCAATGGGCGCGAGGAACTCATCCGCCTGGGCGGTACAGCGCAGCGCGATTCGAGGGTTCTCGACCCTGTCGTCACTGAACACCGTGGTCAGCGCGATGGCCTCCGACTCGGCGAAGGCACGGTACTGATTGAGGTCGTACTGCACCGTGTCGAGGAGGGTGTCCTGGCCCGAGCTGCCGTCAAGCACCAGGCCGCATTCGTTGTCCATGCTGGGAAGAGGGGTTATGCCGTTCAAGACGCCCAGCTTGGCCTGGACCAGCCAGTTCCGACCCTCAGGGCGCTCGACGGGCCCGCCCGAGCTTGGCCGCCCTCTGGCTGTGCTCTCATCGTCATGGGTGTTCAACCGCAACGCGAGGAGGTTGGGGCAGGTCGCGGCATCGGTGCCGTTGCACTCCGGCACGATTGCGAGGTCGTTCTGCTCCCTCACCTCCACGTCGCCCAGGAGGGCGTCTCGCGCTCCGTCGCCGATGTCGGCGAGCTTGATCGCCTCTTCCCGGATCTCTGCCGAGCGAACGGCGTCCTTGCGAATCTGCGGCGCGCCGACGCTGTCGCGGTTGAGCGTCGCCGCGGCGACGGCCGAGCCGCCAAGGGCGATGAACAGGGCGATGCTGGCGATGACGTTGGCGTAGCTGAGGTGCTTTCGGAACATGGGGCGCCCTGTCAGCCGTTGATCCCGCTGCATGAAGTGTCCCTTTCCCCTGCGATTCCGGCTCGATTGGCCGCGTGGGGAGAAGACGCCGGCGAGGGGGGGAGTATTCCGTCGCTCAGCGCCGGGACAGCATTGCCGCCAGCTCGGTGCGCGAGCGCACGCCGAGCTTGCGGTAGACGGCGGACAGGTGGTACTCCACCGTCCGATCGCTGAGGAACAGGGTGGCGGCCACCTGCTTGTTGGAGCGTCCCTCGGCCACCAGATCGGCGATCTCGCGTTCGCGCGGGCTGAGCTCGCCGTCGCCACCGGTGGTGAAGCGGCGGGTCTCGGCGGGCAGGCTCTCGCCCAGCCCGCGTAGCTGCAGAGCGGCCTCGTCGCGCATGCGATAGCCGCAGCCCTCCGCCGCGTCCTCGGCTGCCCGCTGCAGCGACTCGACCGCCTCTTCGCCGCGGCCCGCCGCCGCGAGTGCCCGGCCGGCAAGCAGGCGAGCGTCCACCACGTCGCGCGGCGCGCCCGCTGCGATCCCGGCGCTCACCGCGTCGAGCGCCAGCTTCACCGCCGCGTCCGCCTCGTCGCGCGCCAGCAGCACCTCGCCCCGCGCGCAAGCCCCGCGCACCGCGCCCGCGGGCAGCTTCAGCGATGCCGCGTGGCGCGTGGCGCGGTCGGCCCAAACCGCGGCCTCGTCCAACTGGCCGATTGCGATCCCGGCGCGCGTGAGCACGAGCAGGAGCCAGGTGGACCAGGTGGGATTGGCGTCCTCGATCCGCGGGCCGGCCACGCGCTTCATCTCGTGGATGCAGCGCTCGGGGTCCTCGTCGACACTGAGCGCCGCCACAGTGCAGCTGCCCGTGCGCGTCAGGTCACTCGGCTCGAGCTTGGGAACCAGCTCGCTGAACTCGGCGGCCATCTGCCCGGCCTCCAGTGTCTCGCCGCGCAGGTGGCGAACCAGGGCCAGCTCCCACAGCGCGTACTGCAGGAGGTGGGGCACACCCTGAAGCCGGGCCCCCTCCTCGGCGCTCTCACCCTCCTTCACCGCGGCGTCCAGGTCGAGCAGGTTCACAAAGGCCATCGCTCTGACGATCACCAGCGGCACGAGCGCATGGCCCTGCCCCGTTCGCCTGGCGATGGCCGCCCCACGAGCGGCGGTGGCCGCGGCGTCGGCAAAGCGCTCGGCGTGCAGCTCCATCACGCCGAGGTCGCGCGCGCAGCCCAGTCGCGCCGCCAGCTGCGTGATCGTCCGCCCGCGCGAACAGCCCGGCGGCGCGGTCCAGCGAGGCGTAGGCGGTGTCGGCGTCGCCCTCCCAGAGCGCGCCGAGCGCACCCAGCCCGCCCGCGCTCGCGCACACCACGGGGTCGTTGTCCGCCACCTCCTCGGCCCGCGCCGCCCACTCGCGCATGTCCGCGGCGTGCCCGCGCCAGAACGCGGCAACCGCCATCTCCAGGGCCAGCCCGGCACGCGCTTCGGCAGGCGCGTCGTCGAGCGCCCCCAGCAGTCGCCTGCGGGCCTCGCCGTGGCGCCCGAGAACGCCCTCGATCGCGGCACAAGCGGCGACCACCGCCAGCCGCTGCGGAGTGGGATCCGGAGGGAGCAGGTCGACCACCTCGACCAGAGCGGTACGGCACTCCTCCAGTCGGCCGGCGCTCGCCAACGCCAGCGCCATCGGCGCCAGCAGCGCGGCGCTGCGCTCGGGGTCGTCCCCGGGCAGCAGGCGGTGCGCGGCCGCATACCAGCGCGCCGCCGTGGCGGGCGAGGTGTCGGTGGCCGCCGCCGCCGCCTCGGCCAGCAGCGCGATCGACGCGTCGTCCCCCGGGCGCGCGTACTGCTCCACGTGATAGGCGCGCAGCGAGGGGCCCGCGCCGCGCGCCTCCAGTGCGCCCGCGGCGCGCTCATGGGCCCCGAGCCGCCACGCCGGCGGGGTCGTGTCGTAGACGGCGCGGCGCACCAGCGGGTGGCGGAAGCGAAAGCCTCGTCCGTCGCCGGTCGGATGCACCAGGTCCACGCCCACGAGCTCATCGAGCTCGGCGAGGGCGTCCGGCAGCTCCTGGTCCGCCGCGGCGGCGGCCAGCTCGGGATCGAACGGGTCACCGCAAACCGCGGCCCCTTCCACCAGCGTCCGCGGGCCGGGCAGGAGGGCGTCCACCTCGAGCCGAACCCCCGCCACCAGCGTCGCGGGCAGGCTGCCCGTGGGTTGGCGCGCGGCCCGCGCCAGCTCTCCCAGGAACAGCGGGTTACCGGCTGCCTCGGTGGCCACGCGCTCGCGCAGTCCGGGATCGTCCACGTCCTCCAGCAGCTCGAGCGCCGCCTGGCGCTCGAGCGGCACAAGCGGCAGGTGGGTCATCGCAGGGGCGTGTCGAGCGGCGTCGAGCAACCGCGGCGCGGGGTCGACCGGCCGCAGCGCGAAGACCAGCAGATGCGCGCCGCGCGGAGGCCGGCGCAAGAGGTGCAGAACCAGCTCGACCGATGCGTCGTCGGCCCAATGCAGGTCGTCGAGCACCAGCACCACGGGCTGCTCGCGTCCGAGCAGCTCCAACAGGCTGCGTAGGGCGCGGTGATAGCGGAAGCGCTCGGCGGCGCCGGTCGCGCTGCCCGGAGGCGCGGACGCGTGGGCGGCTGCGGCGGGGAGCACGGCACCCAGATCGCTCCCGAGCGCCTCCACCCGCCGCGGATGCATGGTGGCAACGTGGTCGTCGAGGGCATCGACCACCACGCCGAACGGCACGTCGCGCTCATGCTCGGCGGCGCGGGCAGAGAGCACGAGCATGCCCCCGTCGCGCGCCTCGTCGCGAACGGCGGAGAGCAACACGCTCTTGCCGATCCCGGCCTCTCCGAAGACCCCCAGAGCGCTGCTCGAGCCCTGCTTTACCTCCGCCACGGCTCTCGAGGCGTCAGCGAGCTCCTTCTCGCGTCCGACCAGCTTCACGCCCGCAGTCTAGGCGGTTCCAGCGGTCCCCGTGCGCGACCCCGGGGTCGATCAAGGGGTTTCCCGGGTTGGCCGGACGCCGCTTCTGATCGAACGTCTGTCGCGTTCCCAAGCAGACGGAGATTCCACCGTGACGAGCGCCCCGCAGGCCCGCGTAGCACCCTCCCCGCCGACCGTTCCGACGCCTCCCCCAACGCCCCGTGCGCCCCGGCAACTGGACCCGTACGCAGCCGCCGATCACCTCACCCGGCTCTACCGCTTGGCCGTGGGTCTGTGCGGCTCGCGCACGCTGGCCGAAGACCTCGTTCAGGAGACGTACGCACGGGTACTCGCGCGTCCCCGCCTGGTTCGCGGCGACGAATTCTCGTACCTCGCCCGGGCGCTGCGCAACGTCCTGATCAATCACGTGCGAGCCGAAGCGCGGCGCGGCGAGGTGCCTGCGCCCGAGCATTTCGACACGCCCGACACCCGCCCGACCACCGATCCACAAGCGGCCGTCCTGACCCGCGAGCTCTACGGCACGATCGCCGAGCTGCCCGAGGACCAGCGCCACGTGGTGGCAGCCGTGGACCTGGCGGGCATGACCTACGCAGACGCGGCGCTCCTCCTGGGCGTGCCGGCGGGAACGGTGATGAGCAGGCTCTACCGAGCCCGCGAGCGGATCGCGGCGGCGCTGGAGCTGTGAGCGCCGGCGCGACTGTCCCCGGTTCGCGTGAGCCAGCCGTATAGGCCGACGCCCGTGATGGTGGCCAGGAAGCCCAGGTACACCACCGCTCCGAGCGCGCTCCACTCCGGCGTGTCCCAGTAGCGAGCCACAGCCACGAGCTGGAGGACGCCGAAGGCGGCGTAGCTGAGCTGGGCGATGTCCACCCGCTCGCGAGCGTTCTCGATCGCCACGTGCGCCGCTATGAAGCCCGTGCCCAGCAGCCAGGCCCCGACGGCCCGGCCGGTGAGGGGGGTCAGCGGCCACGGCCAGAGCGATGCGGCGTCCACCGGGGCCGCGTAGAGATAGGCCCCGAGGGCGAACAGGATCACCGCTTGCACGGCGAGGACCAGCCGCATCCAGGCCGGTAGGGCCGACCGCCGCGGCACATCGCCGCCCGAGGCCCGCGCCTGGAGAATTAGGATCGTGGCCATCGCGATGGGGAACGTGGCGTACACCACGAGCCACGCGATGCCGAACACGCTGTCCGTGTGGAACTTGTCGATGTGGACCAAGCTGAGCACGAGCGTGATCGTGGTGAAGAAGAGGACGGTGGGCATCGCCAGCCGCGCGCCCGACCACTCGGGCCGCCGCGCCGAGCCGAGCTCGAGGATGGCCGATGACCAGTAGCCCGCGCCCAGGAACGCGGCCGTCAAGGGCGGGTCGATGGTCCAGGCGAAGAAGTCCTCGGTCCGATCGGTCAGCACGAACAGCTGGAAGCCGGCGATGAGCACGAAGCATCCAGCGACGTAGAGCATCCGGCGCATGGCCGGTGAGGTCATCCGATGATCGGCCGCCGTCACGGGAACCTGTGCCGGGGAAAGTTTCCCGCCTGGCGTCGCTGCTCCTCGATCCGTGTCCGTAGCTTCGGCGGCAGCTGCGGGGTGAACTCGCGCAGGACGGCAACTGCCTGACGCTGGGCCTCGAGCGAGACCACCAGGCCGGGCCGCTCGGCCAGACGGGCCTCGACCCTTCTGCGCCTCCTGCCCCGCAGGGTGCCATCCGCGAGCGCGGTGATCTCCTGATCGAGGGTCATCCGGGTGGGGTGTGACTTTCTCATCGTGTGCTCCTCCTCACACAGCAAGACCCTGATGGAGTCGCACTATTCCACTCGTCTCGTGGAATAGATGGCTGGCCGCCGGCGTCTCTCCGAGCGTGAGCACCACAAACGCCAGCCTGCTGCTTTCCGTACCAAACGGCAAAGGCGGATGGCTCAGTTGGCTTCCCACCGGCGCTGCCCTGGAAGTCCGGCCGGAGGGGTCCGTATCCGCCGGCAGCGTCAGGCGATGGCCAACCACCGTGCTGACCCAGCGCCAATCGGATCGCTCTCCAGTCATGGCCGTTCATTGCCTCGGTGGCTTCGATGTCTATCAGGACGACCGAGTGCTCGGGCACTGGCCCAACCGCCGGCCCAAGGCGATCTTCCAGTACCTGGTCGCCCACCGGGCCCGACCGGTTCCAAAGGAGGTGCTGATGGACCTCTTCTGGCCGCACTCGGGCGCGAGCGCCGCGCGCAACAACCTCAACGTGGCCGTGTACGCCCTGCGCAGGCGGCTACGCCGGCATGCGGGCGACTTCTCCCATGTCCTGTTCCAGGACGAGTGCTACCTGCTCAACCCGGGCCTCGACCTGTGGGTGGACATGGAGGAGTTCGATCGGCTCGTGGCCTCGGACTCCATGCGTGATCTGCAGGCTGCAGAGGCCCTTTATGAGGGCGATCTCTTTGCGGACGACCCCTACGAGGACTGGATGATGCCCAGGCGCCGCGAGCTGCAGGACACGTTTCTCGGTGTTCTCGATCGGCTTCGCGACCACTACCTGGCCCTCGGGGACCTCCCGTCGGCCGGCGAGGTGTGCAAGAAGATGCTCGCCGTCGACTCGTGCCGAGAAGACGCTCACCGGGAGCTCATGCGCTATTACGTACGCCAGGGTCACCATCATCTGGCGCTTCGCCAGTACCACGCCTGCCAATCCGCGCTGAGGGAAGAGCTCAACACCGGCCCGAGCGAAGAGACCGCTCAGCTGCACGAGCAGATCCGCCGCCGCGACGCCCTGTGAGGGCGCGGGGCCCGCGTCTTGCGACGCAGGCCCCGCCGAACCTCCTACGGGTTACGCATCTGGATGATCGGGCCCTCGCTGAATCCGGCCAGCTCGGTGGGCGAGCCGTTCGGGTTCTCGTGGGTCACGATCACCGCGAGCTTGTACACGCCGGAGCTCGTCGGCCGACTCGGCGTCGAGCGATCCCGCGGGAACGTCCACGTCCGCCTCGTAGCCGCGCGCGGCCGGAGGGCCGGCGATCGGCGCGAAGTTGCCGACGTTCACGCGCCGCGTCTGGCCCAGCTGCTGCTCCTGGCCCGGACCGATCGATTCGGCGTAGGCCCTGACCAGCCAGCGCCCGCCGAGCACTGCGGCTCCGGGCTCCTCGACCGACCAGCGAACCTGAATGGTGAACGTGTCGTCGGTGTCGATGATCGTCTCCGGGGCTCCACCCGGATCGAGCACCCTTACGTCTGGACCCGCACCTGCGAGCGGGGTGAACTCCAACGGCATTTCCTGCTCCTTTCGTCAGATGATCTCTGTACGAAAGTCACGCTAAGAGCGGGCACTTAGCCGCCTCTGTTCCTCCGCTTAAATCGGAGGGGGTGTGGAGTTAAGCGTCGAGCTGCGCGCCCGTCGAAGGACATCCACGGCCCGGCGTGGGCGCCCACCTCGAGTTGGTCGGGCGTCCAGCGGTGGTCGTTCTCCGGCAGAAAACGCTCGAAGGTCTCGGCGACGTCGCCGTCGCCGACCCGGCGCAGGAGGGCCACCAGCCGCCTCGTCCGTAGCTCTTCCTCAGCCGACAGCGTCTTGCCCGCCCACAACATCGTTCCGGTGCCCATGTACCTTGCGCCCCTAGTTAGCTCGCCCCTTCACCGTATCTTGAATCGTGGACGACGTCGCTCCCACACCCCTCGAGGTAATGGATCGCTACCTCACGGCGATGCGCAGCGGCGACCGTGAAACGGGTTACGGGTTCTTAGCCGACGACATCGTCTTCCACATCCCCGGACGCTCGCGCTTTGCCGGCACTCACCGCGGCCGCGATGCGGCCCGGGACTACGTCGAGTCGGCCATCGCCCTGTCGCACGGCGGCGAGGTTGAGGTGGAATTGGTCGACACGCTCGTCAGCGGCGAAAGGGTGGCTCTGATCGTGCTCGAGCGCTTCACCCGCGACGAGGGCGTGTTGGAGATCCGGCGCTGCAACGTCTACCGGGTTCGCGGTGAGGAGATCGTGGAGGTCTGGATCTTCGAGGCCGACCAGTACGACGTGGACGCGCTCCTCGGCGTCTAGCGCACCGCAGGCGTCTCGCCGGCGAGCGCGGGCTCGGCGGTCACGTCGAGCGCCTCACCCTCAGTGGGCTCGGCCGGGGCGGGCAGCGCCGCAGGGGCGCCGGCCGGCAGCGGACCGAAGCCCTTGCGGGTCATCTCGCCCCAGTGAAGGTTTCGCGTGACCGTGTACCACGAGCGCAGGCGCACCAGCGCGAGAAACTGGCGGTAGCCGAAGTTCTCGATCACAGAGCACAGCACGAGCCGGCCGAGATCGCGCCAGCTGGGATAGCGGCGGAATGCACGTTCCTCCATGAGGATGGCCAGGAAGGTGAGCACCAGGCCATAGCTCAGCGACAGCCCGATGAACGCCAGGGCGAAGGGAACCGAGAGCATCCCGAGGCTGAGGGCAACCGCGAACGCCACGTAGCCCAAACACTCGATCGTCGGACCCAGGAGCTCGAAGACGACGTAGTACGGCATCGCCCCCAGACCGATGCGCCCGTAGCGCGGCCGGCCGATCATGTCCTTGTGACGCACGACCATCCCGATCAGACCGCGCTGCCAGCGGTCGCGCTGGCGGACGAGGCTGGGGAGATCCTCCGGGCACTCCGTCCAGCAGATCGGATCGGGAAAGAACGTGATCCGGCACGGTCTCGAGAGCTCTCGGTGGTGGCGGTGGAGGCGCAGGATCAGCTCCGCGTCCTCTCCGACCATTGCGGGGTCGTAGCCGCCGACCTCCACCACTACATCGCGGCGGAACAGCCCGAAGGCGCCGGAGACGATGAGCAGCATTCCCGTCTTCGACCAGCCGATCCGGCCGCCGAGAAAGGCGCGCAGGTACTCGAGGATCTGGAGGTTCGCGAGCAGGTTCGTGGGGGTCTTGACCTGATCGAGCCGTCCGTTGTCGAATGTCGAGCCGTTGACGATCCGCACGATCCCGCCGACCGCCACCGTCTCCGGCGAGGCTTGAAACTCCCAGACCAGGCGCGACAGCGCGCCGGCGTCGAGCATCGTGTCGGCGTCCACGGCGCAGAACAGGGGATATTTCGCGTACTTGATGCCGACGTTCAGGGAGTCGGCCTTGCCGCCGTTCTCCTTGTCGATCACCACGATGCGCGGGTCGGTCGGGCATGTGTAGACGGCTCGAATCCGGGCAGTCGGAATCTTGGAGCGGGGAACCCGATCCACTTGGACCAGGTCGAAGGCCTCGATAAGCGCGTCAAGCGTCGAGTCGGTCGAGCCGTCGTTGATCGTCACGACCTCCAACTCCAGGAACTGCGAGCGCAGTAGCGCGTTCACGGAGGACACGATTGACGGCGCCTCGTTATAGGCCGGCACGAGAATCGAGACCGGCATGCTCATTTCCGACCGCCCGACGGCGTCGTAATCCCGCATCGGCCTGCGCCTGACGTAGTCCTCGATCGCTCGCCAGCCGAATGCCGCCAGGACGGTGTAGGTCAGCTGGAGCACGATGAAGTAGCCGAGCACGAAGATGTTGAAGCCGCGGATGAGCTGCTCGAGCACGTCTGTCATGCCGCGTGCCTCTCGGCGGCCGCCTGAAGCGCGAGCTGCTCGCACGCCCGGTCGCGGGCGTAGCGGTCCTGGTGGTGAGTCGCGCGCCGAAGCGCCTCGATGCCTGGCACGCCGAGCTCACGCAGGGCACGGGCGGAGTTTCCGCGAACCCACCAGGCGCTATCGGAGAGGCAGCGCACGAGCGGCCCGATCGCTTCGAGTGCGCCCAGCGCACCCAGCGATTTGGCGGCCTGCGCCCGCACCGGCCAGAAGTCCGACTCCAGTGTCCCGATGAGCGCCGGCACGCAGGCCGTGCGGCCCGCCCGGCCGAGCGCGCGAGCCGCGGACACCTGGATCTCCTCGGACTCTCCGTGGAGCAGGGCAACGAGGTCCACTTCGGCCCGCGAATCGCCCGCGAGGCCGAGCGCCCGCGCGAGGCTGGCCTCGAGCGCCCCGTGCCGGCCCCGAGGCTGGACCCCGGCGAGGAACCTCGGTGCTGAGGAAGGCCCGCTTCTGAGGGTGTGCAGGATCGTCTCTACCGCCCAGGGAGCAGCGAGCCGCTCGATGATCCGCTCTGGGGGAAGGGCTCGGGTGGTCAATCCCCAGACGAGTGCCTCGGCCGCCTCCGCGGTGCCGATGCGAGCAAGCCCGGAACAGGCTACGAGCTGAACGTCGGGATCCGAATCTCCCAGCAGTGGCGTTATGTGATCGATGACGGCCGGGACTCCCGTTCGCGTGAGCAGGAGAGCGGCCCGGGCGCGGATGACGGGATTGCGGGCGGTGAGCTCCTCCACGAGGATCGGAAAGAGGCCGGACTCCTGCGCGGCGTCTCGGATCTCCGCGAGTCGCGAGGCGGACAGCGAGGCGTGCGCGGCGTCGATCGCCTCGGCGAGATCGACCTGCGCGTCGATGCTGCGGGCCTCGCGGTTGATCTCGACCATCGCCGCGTGGTCGCCATGGCGAAGCGTGGCTTCGTACCGCGCCCGGCGACCCGTGGAGCGCAGCTCCCGGCGGTCGCGAAGCACCTTGCGCCCCACCACTAGGGCACACAGCGCCAGCCACAGCAGCAGAGTGAAGCCAGCAAGCGCTATGAGGCCGGTTAGCGAGGTCATCCTGGTTGATATCGGCGCATGAGCGCCCCAGGTGAAGTCCAGGCCCTGTCGCGGTAGTTCAAGTCTTCACCCGCAGGCTCCGACTACTGGGGGACGCCCCTCCATCGATCTCGAAGGACTCACATGCTCCGCAGGACCCTCACTCTCTTGCTCGCCATTGCCGCAGTCGCGCCGCTGACCGTCGCTTCGGTCGCACCATCCGCGGCTTCAGCAGCCGACGCCACGCCGGACGCCACGGCCTCGACGTCAAAGGCCAAGAAGAAGCACTCTCGAAACCGCCTGGGTGGGAAGGTGCGGCGAGCCTGGCCCGCTCCGGGAGCGAAGGGACGCCCCAAGACGGCGCTCACCCGCTGGCTCGCACGCCAGGTCGGGCCGCAGAGAGTGATCCCCTGCAAGAAGCGTCCGGCAAGGGCGCGCAAGAACTGCGGGACCCGGGCGGGCAACGCGCGGGCTTCTGCCTCGAGCTACGCCCCGACGGTGGCCAGCGCGGCCGCCGCGGGCAGCCGGCCGACCGAGCAGATCGCGGTCGGCAGTGCTACCGGCGAGCGCCGGCTGCAGCTCATCCGCTCGTTTGACATTCCCACTGACGACCCGTCGTACGCACGCCTGCTCAACTGGTCCTGGACCTACGACTCGGCGCTTGCAGCAACGGCGTTCGCGTCCGTCGGCCTCCAGTCGCAGTCTGCTCGCCTGCTCGACCAGCTAGCCGCGCTCCAGCGTAAGAGCGGAGCGATCGAGTTCGCGTTCGACGTCCGGAGCGGCGAGAGCAGCAAGCAGATCCGCGCCGGCTCGGTGGCGTTCGCCGGAATCGCGTTCAGCGATTACGACCAGCAGTTCCAGGACAAGCGCTACCTCGACAATGCTCGCATGGCTGCGAACTACCTGCTGTCTCTGCGCAACGACGAGGGCCTGGTGCGTGGCGGTCCGGACGTGAAGTGGGTCTCGACCCAGCACAACCAGCTCACGTTCGTCTTCCTAACGATTCTCTCCGAGACACTCCAGCAGCATGGAGATCAAGAGAGCGCGGACGCCTACAGGGCGGCGGCGGACCAGATCGCCAAGGGCATCGACACGCACATGGTGGTCCGAGACGAGGGCCTGCTCCACTTCCGCCAGGGAGTGAACGACGACATCCTGCCCCTGGACGCCCAGGCGCTGGGGGTCATGTATGCCTTCATGCGCGGCGATGAGGACCTGGCCAAGCAGGTCTATGCCTACGCGCAAGGCAACTTCCTGCTCAAGGATCGGTCCATTCAGCTCTCGAGCAACCGCGCGACGTACAACATGACCTATGAGGCGAAGGGACCCTTCAGCGGCTACCGCCCATACCTGGGCAAGGGCACGCCCGACGTCCTCTGGTTCGAGGGAACGGCCGAGATGCGCTTCATTTCCTCCGCGATCGGCGAGCCCACCGATGAGCTGGACCAAAGTACGGATGCCTGGTGGGCGGTCACCCGCAGGGACGGCCTCGCGCCGCTCGGCGCCGACCGCACGGTCACCCGGAACCCGTACAACGAGTACCACGTGTGGCCGACCGCGGCCGCCGGCGGCTGGACGGTGCTGAGCGGGGCCTCGGACGGCGCGAGTTGGGTGGAGGACGTTAGGGAGTAGCGGAAAACGGGACTCGGGCGGTCAGCCCGAACGGGCTGCCCTCCGAGTCCCTGCAGATCGCCCAGCGCTCGCCCGGGTGGATCACCGTGCCGCCCAGGGCCTCGACTCGGGAAAGCGCCCCCTTGATGTCACTCACCACGAAGTAGGGCAGGGAGAAAGAGTCTCCCGGGCCGCGGCCCCGAGCGTGGAGGCCGACGGCCGGCCCGCTGCCGGATGTCTGCCAGCCCTCGCCCTGGTCCTCGGTGCGCCTCTGCAGCTCGATGCCGAGCAGCTGTGTCCAGAAGCGCTGGGCGCGCTCGGCGTCGTCGGCGGGGAACTCGACGAGCGACAGGGGAGAGTCGGGCACGGGGCTCAACCGTAGTCAGCGCTCCAGCCGGCGGTGCGCCCCGAGCAGCTCGAGAGCGGCGTCGTGTGGCAGCGCCTCCACCATGCGCCCTTCGCGACCTTCGGTTGATTGCGCGTTCCAGAGGGCGTTCAGCACCGCCTCCTCGGTCGCATCGACGGTGGCCGCGAAGAGAGGGTCGATGTCCTGGCCGTACTCGGTGGCGGGGCTGCGCGCCGAGGTGGAGAAGCCGAGGAAGATCTCGCCGCTGCCGTGGTGGGCGACCGAGCCGGTTCGGGCCAGTCCGAGGCCGGCGCGGCGGGCCAGGCGCGACAGCTGCTGCGAGTTGAGCGGAGCGTCGGTGGCCACCACGGCGATGCAACTCCCCGCCGGCTGCTTCGGTTCCGCGGCCGCAGAGTCTGTGCCGAGCAGCCTTCCGACCGGAACGCCGTCCATGCGCAGGTCGGGCTTGGATCCGAAATTGGCCAGCACCAGCACGCCCACGAGCGCGCCGCTTCCGGCGGCAATCCGGCTGGCCGAGCCGATGCCGCCCTTGTAGTCGAAGCAGATCATTCCCGTGCCGGCGCCCACGGCTCCCTGGGCGACCTCCCCGCCCGCGGCCTCCAGCGCCCGGGCCGCGTCATCGGCTTCCACTTGCACCACCCGCGCGTCGTTGAGCCAGCTGTCGTCGCATTCAGCCACTACCGGGATCAATACGTTGTCCACGCCGACCGTTGGATCGGACGCCACCGAGGCCGCGACGGCGCCGTCGTATATCCGTCCCACCGACATGGTCGCGGTGAGGTAGACGGGCGTCTCGAAGGTCCCCCACTCGCCGATCGCGACCGAGCTGGTCATCTCGCCCGCCCCATTGAGCACGGCCGTGCCGGCCACCACCGGCTCGGCGCTCAGTCGCGCCGGATCGCGCGGAACGATGGCCGTGACTCCGCTGCGCGCGACCCCCCGACCGGCGGGCGGATCGGGCTCGTCGCGCACCACGGTCACGTGGCCAACGCGCACGCCGGCTACGTCGGCGATGGAATTCGAGCGTCCGGGCTCAAGCTCGCCGATGCGGAGGCCGTGGTCGCGCAGGCTGCGAATTTCAGCCATCGGCCTGACCCTACATGTGGGTAGGCTCGCCGCCCGTGGCCCTCGCGATGCCCGTCGTCTGGACCGACGACCACCGACTCCACGACCCGGGCGGCGAGATCTGGGTTGGCGTCCGCACGCCCGGCACCGAGCTACCCGCGCGCGTGGAACGTATCCGCGAGGCACTCGAGGCCGAGGGCGCATCCGAGGTCAGCGCCGAACGCCAGCCCGACGACGCCGTCCACAGCGTCCACGATCCGGCGCTCACCGAGCACCTCGCGCGCGCCTGGGCGGACTGGGTGCAGGCCGGCCTGCCCGAAGATCCCGGCCAGGACCGGGTCGTTCCGTACCTGTTTCCGCATCCGGACCTCATCTCCGACCGCCCACCCGCCACGCCCACCAACATCACGGCCCGCGCCGGGCTGTTCGCCTACGACACGATGACCCTCGTCGGCCCGGGCACCTGGGAGGCCGCGCGGGCCGGCGTGGACGTGGCGGTGACCGCGGCCGATCTCGTCCTGGCCGGCGCGCCCGCCGCCTACGCCTGTTGCCGCCCGCCCGGACATCACGTGACCCGCCGCAGCTACGGCGGCTCCTGCTACCTCAACAACACGGCCGCGGCGGCGGCCCGTCTGCGCGCCGCGCTCGCTGAATCGGTTGCGGTGATCGATGTCGACGCCCACCACGGCAACGGCACCCAGGCGATCTTCTACGACGACCCCGAGGTGCTAACCGCATCCGTGCACGTGGACCCGGGGGCGGGCTGGTTTCCGCATTTTCTGGGCTTCGAGGATGAGACCGGCAGCGGGGCCGGCGAAGGAGCCAACCTCAACCTCACGCTCTCGCCCGGCACGGGCGACGATGGCTGGCTGGAGGCCGTTGGCGCACTCGCCGCCTGGGCCGCGGGGCATGGGGCGCGCGGGCTCGTGGTGGCGCTGGGAGTGGACGCGGCCGGCGGCGATCCCGAGAGCCCGCTGAACGTGACGCACACGGGGTTTCGGGCCGCCGGCCGGACGCTCGGGGCCCTCGGGCTCCCGACCGTGATCGTGCAGGAGGGCGGCTACGACCTACAGGAGATCGGGAGTCTCGTACGAGAGGCTCTCCTGGGAATCGAAGAGGAGGCGCATGGCTGAGGAAGCATCGATCTGGGTGGGCCGCGACGAGCACAACGGCGTGCTCTCCGAGCCGCGCAGCGACGTCGAGCCGCCGCCCCACTGGCGTCTCGAGGCCATTGTGCGGACCCCTCGTCCGCGCTCGCTCACCGTCAGCGCCGACCGCCGTCAGGTGGTGTACATAGAGGACGCCGAGACCTCGGACGTCTGGCTGCTCGACTTCGAGGATCCCCGGCCCCGGCGCCTGACCACCGGCCGTGCGCCGGCCCCGTACTGGGAGGACATCGAGCCGCGCCTTTCGCCCAACGGGCAAACCGTCGCCTACGGGGACGAGGGCCACGTATGGATCGCTCCCACCGCCGGCGGGCCGCCGCGACGCTTGGTCGAGGGGGGCAGTCCGGTATGGGTGGGCAACGCTCGCCTGGTGGTGACCGTCGAGCGCGACCGCGCCACGCGACTGGCCGTGATCGACACGGCCGACCCATGGCCGCGGCGGCTGGCGAGCCGGCACTTCGACCTCGTCGAGCACGGCGACGAGGGCCAGGCCGCGATCTCGCCCGACGCGACCGAGGTGGCCTACACGTTTACCCCGCGCGCGGATCTGAACCGCAGCGAGATACGCGTGGCGTCGCTGAAGAGCGGCGAGGTGCGCGCACTCACGGGCACGCCCAGGATGCACGACCGCGAGCCGAACTGGTCTCCGGACGGGCAACAGCTCCTCTATGCCTCCGAGCGCTCGGGCTTCTACGAGCTGCACCTCGTGGCCGCGGACGGCTCCGGTGAGCGCCAGCTCACCAACGCACAGGCTGATCATTCGGAAACGGATTGGCACCCCGACGGCAAGCGGGTGCTCGCCGTGCGCGGGCGGCGCAACCGTTTCGATGTCGTGTGCGTGGACGCCGAGGACGGAAGCGCCGAGCTCGTGGAGGAGGGCGGCACATGGAGCTCTCCCCACTGGGCCGGCGCCGGCGGGATCGTGGCCGCCTATGAGGACCACGCCACTCCCCCCGAGCTGCGCCTGTCAACCCACGCGCAGCTGCACTCGCCCGCCCCCATGGCGATTCGAAGCGCCCCCTACGCCAAGGCCGAGGACGTGAGCTACCGCTCCTTCGACGGCCTGGAGATTCCCGCCTTCCTGATGCGCCCGGCCAACGCATCCGCCGCGGCGCCAGTCCCGGCGGTTGTCTATCCCCACGGTGGACCAACCTCCTTCTACGGCGACGAGTGGGACGGCTTCGCCCAGTTCTTCGTCGACAAGGGCTACGCCTGGCTGGCGATCAACTTCCGCGGCTCCACCGGCTACGGCCGCGACTTCGAGCGGGCCAACCACGGCGTCTGGGGAGTGGAGGACACGCGCGACTGCCTCGCGGCGGCGGACTACCTGCGCACGCTCGACTGGGTGGACGGCGAGCGGCTCGGCATCTTCGGCGCGAGCTACGGGTCGTACATGGCGCTGCTCTCGGTGACCGACGATCCCGAGCAGCGCTACCGCTGCGCGGTGGCCAAGTACGGCGACTGCGACATGGTCAGCTCCTGGGCTCAGGGCGACCGCGAGGGCGTGCAGGACCTCGAGCGAATGATGGGCCCCCCCGCCGCCGCGCGCGCCGAATACCGCGCCGGATCCGCGTTTCACCGGCTGGAAAACGTGCAGGTGCCGGTCCTCGTGGCACACGGGGAGCTCGACAAGCGCGTGCACCCCAAACAGTCCGAGCTCCTAACCGGCGAGCTACGCCGTTTGGGCAAGACGTTCGAGTACGTGACCTACCCGACGGAGGCCCACGGACTGCTGCGGGCCGGGCCGGCACTCCATTTCTACCAACGGCTCGAGCGCTTTTTGGACTGGTATTTGATGTAAACCAATGAAATAGTCGGCCCACAAGAGGGAACGAGGGAGAGGACTCGCGTTGAGCATCAAGGCACGGCTACTGGCCGGTATGACCCTGTTGGCGATGTTGCTGGTTGGCCTGTCGGCGGTATCGGCCCAGGGGCAGGACGACGGACCGGTCACGCTCGACGTGGGCGAGAACCAGGGCATCGACAGCTTCAATCCGCTCGTGGGACAGCTCGTGCCCTCGTACGAGGCATGGAACCTCCACTACCCCATGCTGACCGATAAGGCGGCCAAGGACTTCGAGACGATCCCGGCTCTCGCCGAGTCGTGGGAGAGCTCGGACAACGGGCGCACATGGACCTACAAGCTGCGCGACGGGCTCAAGTGGTCGGACGGCAAGCCGCTCACCTCGGAGGACATCGCCTGGACGATCAACACCTCGCGAGAAGAGGAGTGGCTCAACCACTCCGCCACCACCGCGAACATCACGGCCACTGCACCGGACCCGACCACGGTGGTCCTCAAGAGCTCCGTCGACGATCCGAAGCTTCCGACGATGGACGTGTACATCCTCCCCAAGCACATCTGGGGAAAGATGAGCGCCGCGGAGCGGCGCAAGTCCGACGGCACCGACGGGGTCGGCGGGGGTCCGTTCGTGCTCGAGAAGTTCGAAAAGGGCCAGTTCGCCCGCTTCAAGGCCAACCCCCACTACTGGGGCGGCAAGCCGGCCGTGGACCAGGTCGTGCTGCGCAAGTTCAACAATCCCGACGCCATGGTCGCCGCGCTGAAGACCGGCGAGCTCGACGCCGCCTGGAACATCCCCGGCAACGCTTTCAAGGAGCTCCAGAAGGACCCGAACATCGTGACCAACGAGGGCTTCCAGGGCTCGTTCTCGGAGATCGCCATCAACGGCGGCGACGGGCTCAAGAAGCCACATCCCGCGCTGCTCGACCCCGAGGTGCGCAAGGCGATCGCGCACGCGATCGACAAGGAAGTGATCGTCGACCGGGTGCTCGGCGGCTTCGGCAAGCCCGTGGAGACGATGACTCCCTCCCCCGACCCGACCTGGGAACCCGAGCTCACGGAGGATCAGATCTACGAGTTCGATCTCGACAAGGCGAACGCGATCCTCGACAAGGCCGGCTACAAGGACACGGACGACGACGGGGTGCGCGAGATGCCCGGCGGCGGGCAGCCGCTGAACTTCACCTACTACGCGCGCTCCGACGGCGAGACGGGCGCGGAGGTCGCAGAGTTCATGAAGGGCTGGCTGGAGGAGATCGGGATCGCCACCACACAGAAGGTGGCCGACGACAGCCAGCTCACCACGGTCATCGGCAAGGGCGAGTACGACATCACGTCCTGGGGCTGGACGCCCTTCGTGGACCCGGATCCGATGCTCTCGTACATGAAGTGTGACCAGATCTCGAGCGATCCCGAGGATCCGACCAACTACTACAACGACGCCAACTACTGCGACAAGGAGTACGACCGCCTCTACAAGCAGCAGAACACCGAGCTCGATCCCGAGAAGCGCCGCGAGATCGTCAAGGAGATGCTGACCCGCTGGCAGCAGTCGGCGGTGTACAACGTGATGTACACCGATCCCGACCTGATCGCGTACGTCAAGGACCGCTTCACCGGGTGGGTGCAGCAGCCCGAGAAGACGGGCCCGGTGATCTTCTCCAACAGCTCGCCCACCTACGCCCGGCTGAAGCCGGTGACCGCCTCGGCCACGGGGGGCGGCGATGACGGAGGCGGCGGAAGCGGCGGGATCATCGCCATCCTCGCCGTCGCCGTCGTGGCGATGGGCATCGCGCTTGTGGTGGTGACCCGACGGAAGAGTGCAGACGAGCGCGAGTGAGCGCTCACTTCTTCAGCCGGAAGGTGCTCGGGGCGCTGATCACGCTGGTGTTCGTGATCTGCTTCAACTTCTTCCTGTTTCGGGTGGTGGAGTCTGATCCGGTCGCAAGCCTCTTTCGCGGGCGCAATCTCACCCAGAGCCAGCGCGCTGAGCTGACCAAGCAGTTCGGCCTCGACAAGTCCACGGGCGGGCAGTTCGTGGACTACCTCCAACAGACGGCCACGCTGAACTTCGGGCGCTCGTACCAGACCAACCAGCCCGTCTGGGACGAGATCAAGCGCAAGGCGCTGCCCACCATCGCGCTCGTGGGCATCGCCGGGGTCCTCTCGGCGGTGTTTGGCGTGATGCTGGGGATTGCCGCGGCCTGGCGAAGACGCACGGCCACCGACTACTCGGTCACCGGCTTCACCATGAGCACCTACTCGATGCCCGACTTCTGGCTGGGCATGATCCTGCTCACCGTGTTCGCGGTGGGTCTGGGCTGGTTCCCGGTGGGCGGCATCACGGACCCGGCCTCGAACGCCACGGGGTTCGGCAAGCTGCTCGACCAGGGGAAGCACATGTTCCTCCCCGCGCTCACGCTGACGCTGGCCTACCTGGGTGAGTACGCGATCGTGATGCGCTCGTCGCTGCTCGACACGATGCGCGAGGACTACCTCATTCTCGCGCGCGCCAAGGGGCTGCGCGATGTGCTCGTGCGCAACCGCCACGCGGTGCCCAATGCTGTGCTTCCCGTGGTGGCGCTGATGGCGATCAACTTCGGCTTCGTGCTGTCGGGAGCGATCGCGGTGGAGGCGATCTTCTCCTGGCCCGGGCTCGGCCTCGCGAGCTACGAGGCGCTCAAGGGTCCCGACCTGCCCATGCTCCAGGGCCTGTTCCTGGTGTTCAGCGCCTCGGTGATCCTGTTCAACCTGATCGCCGACCTGCTGTACGGATACCTCGATCCGCGGGTGCGCACCGCATGACCACCGCCGCACTCCCGTCGGCTCGCAAGGTCACGTGGCTGCGACGGCGCCGCGCGCTGGCAGGGCTCTGGCACGAGTTCCGCGGCCATCGCCCGGGCATGATCGGCCTGGCGATCCTGATCGCGGTGGTTGTGATGGCCCTGGCCGCTCCGCTGCTGGCCGACTCCGCCGGCCTGAAGGCCACGAACTCCACCGACAACCCCGTCTTCGCCAGCCCCTCCGAGTTCGGGCCGTTGGGGACCGACGATCTGGGACGCGACGTGATGACGCAGTTCATCTGGGGCTCGCGCATCAGCCTGCTCGTAGGCCTTGTGGCCACGCTCATCGCCATGCTGATCGGCTCGGCGGTCGGCATCACCGCCGGCTTCTTCGGCGGTTGGGTCGAGTCGGTCTTGATGCGCATCACCGAGTGGTTCTTGGTGATCCCGTTCCTACCGCTGGCCATCGCTCTCGCCGCGATCCTCGGTCCCTCGATCCAGAACATCATCCTCGTGATCGGAATCACCTCGTGGCCGTCCACCACCCGGCTCATCCACGCGCAGGTGCTCACGCTCAAGGAACGCGACTACGTCGACCGCAGCCGCGCGCTGGGCGCCTCCAACTGGCACCTGATGACGCGCCACATCCTGCCCAACGCCGCGCCGCTGATCCTGGCCAACACCACCCTCACCGTGCCGATCGTGATCCTCTCGGAGGCCACGCTGTCCTTCCTCGGGTTCGGCGATCCCACGAACGCCTCCTGGGGCCAGATGCTCGAAGACTCCTTCGAAGCGGGTGCGGTCACGCTCGAGGCGTGGTGGTACATCGTTCCTCCGGGCCTCGGCATCATGGCCGTGGTGCTGGCCTTCACGCTGGTCGGCCAGGCGCTGGAGGAGATCCTCGACCCGCGTCTGCGAGACCAGCGCGCGTGACCACTCAACCGCAGCCGGCCGAACCGGTGACCGACGCCGCTCCGCTGCTCTCGGTCCGCGACCTGCACGTGACCTACCCCTCGCGCAGCGGACCCGTTCCCGCGGTGCGCGGCGTGGACCTCGAGCTCGAGGCGGGCCAGACACTCGGGCTGGCCGGCGAGTCGGGCTGTGGCAAGACGACGCTCGGCGGGGCGTTGCTGCGCCTGTTGCCCAAGGGCACGGAGGTCAGCGGCGAGGTGCTGCTCGACGGCAAGGACGTGCTGAAGATGAACCCGGGCCGGCTCCGGGCCGTGCGCTGGACCAGCCTGGCGATCGTCTTCCAGGGCGCTCTGCACACACTCAACCCGGTGCAGCGCGTTGGCAACCAGGTCGGCGAGGCGATCCGGCTTCACTCCAAGGGCGACGTCAAGGTCGAGACGCGGGTGGGCGAGCTGCTCGAGCTCGTGGGCATGCCCGCGCGGCGCGCCCGGGACTATCCGCATCAGCTCTCGGGGGGCCAGCGCCAGCGGGTGCTGATAGCTCTATCGCTGGCCTGCGACCCGAAGCTGCTGATCGCCGACGAGCCCACCACCGCGCTGGACGTGATGGTCCAGGCCCAGGTGCTGAAGCTGCTCGAGGAGCTTCAGGAGCGCTTCGGCCTGGCGGTGATCTTCATCACCCACGACCTCTCGACGCTGGCGGCGGTATGCCGGCGGATCGCCGTGATGTACGCGGGCCGCATCGTGGAGCGCGGGCCGAGCCACGAGGTCTTCGCGAAGCCGGCTCACCCGTACACGTCGCGGGCTTGCGGCCGCGTTCCCGGTCATCGGCGACCAGGCCTACCGGATGCAGCCCTCCGGGCTGCCCGGCGACCCACCCGACCCGCGCGACCTTCCCAGCGGATGCCCGTTCCATCCCCGCTGCCCCGCGGGCGATCGACGTCTGTCCCTCCACGCCGATGGAGCTCTGGCCGGCGGGGCCGGAGCGCTCTGCCGCCTGCGTGCACGTCTCCGGCTCCCCGGTGTCAACGTGAGATCGAAGCATCGGCCAGCGCCAGGGCGACCAGCTGCTCGAGGTGCGCGACCTGCACGTGGAGTTTCCCAGCCGCCACGGGACGGCTCGCGCCGTGGACGGCGTCAACCTGACGATGGACACGGGCGAGGTCGTGGCCCTGGTGGGGGAGTCGGGGTGCGGCAAGACCACGCTGGCCCGCACGATCGCGGGGCTGCAGCTGCCCAAGACCGGCGAGGTGCTGGTGCGCGGCAAGCCTCTGACCCACGGCCGGCGGGCCCTGCGCGAGCACCGGCGAACCGCGCAGCTGATCTTCCAGGACCCCACCGGCGCCCTCAACGCCCGCCAGACCATCTACGAGGCCGTGGCCGAGGGCGTGCGCATCCAGAAGGTGGCGGGCCACGAGGAGCAACTCGTGGCCGAGGCGCTCGCGAACGCCGGCCTGCGCCCGCCGGAGCGCTTCGTGACCCGCTATCCCTACGAGCTCTCGGGCGGCCAGCGCCAACGCGTGGTCATCGCCGGGGCGATGGTCCTCAACCCCGAGCTGCTCGTGGCCGACGAGCCCGTGTCGAGCCTCGACGCGTCCGTCCGCGGAGAGATCCTCGCGCTGATGCTCAAGCTGGCGCGCGAGACCGGGGTAGGCATCCTCGTGGTCACCCACGATCTCGGGCTGGCCTGGAACATCGCCGACCGCGTGGCCGTTATGTACCTGGGCCGCATCGTGGAAGAGGGCAAGACCGAGGACATCCTCACGGCGCCCAAGCATCCATACACGCAAGCGCTGCTGTCGGTGGTGCCGGAGATCGAGCAGGTCGAGCAGCGGATCCTCACCGGCGAGGCTCCCGATCCCTCTCGAATCCCTCCGGGCTGTCGCTTCCATCCTCGCTGTCCGCTGGTCGAGTCGGGCGAGGCGGCGCGTCTGGGCATCGAGGAACGCTGCCGCAACGATGACCCGCGCATGTTGCCCGCCTGCCATGCTGTTGCGCCGCCCGCCGCCGTGGCAATGGAGAGCCAATGACCGAGACGCTTCCCTACAGCTGGTACACCGACACCGATGTGCTCGCCGAGGAGCGTGAGCGGCTCTTTGCCCACCGCTGGCAGTACGCCGGGCACATGGGGCAGCTGTCCGAGCCGGGCTCCTACTTCACGCTGCGCGTGGCCGACATCCCGCTGGTCGTGGTGCGCGATCGCCAGGGTGAGTTGCACGCCCACATCAACGTGTGCCGGCACCGAGGCGCCGAGGTGGTGTCCGGAGGGGGCCGCTGCTCGACCCTGCAGTGCCACTACCACGCCTGGACCTACGACCTCGACGGGGCGCTGCGCGCGGCTCCGCGCTCGGAGACCGACCCCGATTTCGACCGCGGCGCACTGGGGCTGCGCTCGGCTCTGGTGGACACGTGGGGACCGTTCATCTTCGTCAACGCCGACTCGGACGCCGCGCCGCTGGAAGACACCCTGCGCGAGCTGCCGGAGATCGTGGCGGGCGCCGGTCTCGACGTCGACGAGTTGCGCTTTCACTCCCGGGCGTCGTTCACGCTCGAGGCCAACTGGAAGATCGCGGTGGAGAACTTCCTCGAGTGCTACCACTGCCAGGTCGCCCACCCGAGCTTCAGCGACGTGATCGACGTGAGCTCAGAGGGCTATCGCCTCGCGAGCACGGAGACCTTCGGCAGCCACTACGCGCGCCTGCGCGACACCCAGCGCAACGGCCACTACGACACGAGCGGCGACGTTCAGGGCCAGTTCCACCTCGTGTGGCCCAACATCAAGGTGAACGTCATGCCCGGGCGGCCGAACATGTCGATCGGGCCGCTGGTGCCGGACGGCCCGCAGCGCACACAGGGATTTCTCGACTACTTCTTCGCCGACGGCACGGACGAGAGCTGGGTGGCCGACTTCCTGGCGCTCGACACCCAGGTCGGCGTGGAGGACCGCGTGCTGGTGGAGTCGGTCCAGAGCGGCATGCGCTCGGGCGCCTTCGAGAAGGGGCGGCTGCTGCTGCCCAGCGAGGAGCTGATCGGCGAGTTCCAGACCTGGGTGGCGCGCAACCTCAACGGCGCCGGGCGGCCTTAGAGGCTAGAGCTGGGTTCGGTGTGTCGCGCGCCTGGCTTGCGCTGCGCGAGGCGCGGTGTGCCGGGACCGGCGTTTTGCACTACAGCAACCAGGGTGTGGATCTGCGGGAGCTGTCACTGCTGTCGCGGTGCTGTAACACCGCCGGTGGGCCGACCGCGCCGTCGCGCCTGCGCTCTGCCGAGTGTCGGATTGTGCACCTATGAGGTGCATAACTTGCCACTCGATCAGAGGCGCAGCGACCGCGTTACGCCAACGTGACAAAGCCAACAACACGGCCGCGTCCACCCTTGGTTGCCGCCGTTAGAAAACGCAGGCCCCAGCATCCGGCAACTCGCGCAGCGCCACGCGGGTCCACACTACGACCAACCCACATCAACCCGCTAGCCGCCCAGCAGCTGGCTCTTCTGGGCTTCGAACTCCGCGTCGCTGAGCGCCCCCGCATCGCGTAGCGAGGCGAGCCTCTCGAGCAGCGCCGTGTTGTCCGCGCCGCCGCTCGCTGTGGGAGCGAGCTGGCGGAGATCGATCACCATCGGGCTCGGCTCGAACGAGTAGCCGCCGGGGTTGACCTCGTAGTACCCATCGGGCGCGATCGTCGCTCGTTCGGGGCGATCCGCGTCGTAGTAGACGGTGACCTTGGCGCCCACGGCGACGCTGTCCAGCCGCTGCACCTCGATCTGCTCCTCGTACTCGATGGGTCCGCCGCGGGGCAGGTCGGCGCGCACTCGGATCGTCATCGTCGGGGCACCCTGCGTGGTCTGGCCCCGTTCGTGGTGACCAGGGTCGCCGATGCTCGTGGCGATCGACCCGCTACTCGCCGAGCGTCCGTCCTTGGTCATCGTCGAGGCAAGGATTACTCCCGGCAGCTGCTCGCTGTTTCGCACGATCGAGTTGCGCCGCCGCACTCTCAGGAGGAAGACGAAGCCAATGATCAGTAAAGGCGCCAGCACCAACCCGATCACCAGCACCACCTGTCCGCTCATGAACGCGTAATCGGCAGTTCGCCGGAGGGCTTGAGGTCAGACGTTGTCGCGCGGGAAGGTCAACTCCCACACGCGCGAGTAGACCTGCTCATCGCCCTCGAAGGCGTTGAGTCGCTGGCTCACGAGGAAAGCCGTGGCGGTCGAGCGCATACCGCTCGCGGTCTCGATCCGGGGCTGCCACTCGCCCCGGCCCAGCCCGGAGGTGCAATGCACCTCGACCCCGGCCGAGAGCGGATCGCCATCGCTGATCCGGTACGTGGTGACGTTGGTGTCGAGCATCTCCGTGTCGGCCTCGACGAGGCGCCGGTGCCCGCCGACGTCCCACTCGAACTCGATCTCGTGCAGGCCGGAGTCGGGATCGTCACGGTGCTCGCGGCGCGTGTGGCCGGGCTCGATGGTCTCCACCTCCAGCGGCTCGGCCCACTCAGGCGGTCCGAAGGGCGCGGGCTCGGGGTCGTCGCGCGCCGGACGCACCGGCAGCAGCAGCCGTCCCTGGTGGAGCGTCAGGGTGACCTCCTCGGGGGAGGGCCAGGCCCAGGGCCAGTAGGCGGTGGAGATCGACACCCGCAGCCGCCGGCCCGCCGGGATCGCGTGGGCGATGGCGTCGAGGCGCACGCTGACCTCGTAGCGCCGCCCGGGCTCGAGCGGCTCGGGCTCGGCATGACTATCGCGATGGGCCAGGTTGAGCACGCCGCGCGTGATCAGCAGCGACTCGCCATCGGGCGCGACGGCGTTCAATCGCACGGCGAGCAGAGCCTGGGGGCGGTCGACCGACAGCGCCAGCTCGACCTCCGGGAAGCCGAGGATCTCCAGACCCGCGTCGAGGGGCTCGAAGGTGAACGTCAGCGAGCGCTCGTCCTCGGCGCTCTGCTCGGCGGGCCAGTCGCCCTCGCCGCCGTCGGGACACCAGGCGCCGCCGTCGGCGCCCGTCGACGCGATGCTGCAATGCTCGACGGGGAAGTCTCCCTCGAGGGGCCAGACCTGCTGGTCGTGTCCCGGCGGCGGCCAGGCCTCCTCGGTCACCCAGCGCCCCGGGCGCTCGGCATAGTGGGTGGACGGCGGCACCGCATCCTGCATCCACGCCCGCAGCGCCGGCTCGTCCATGATCTTGGTGTCGATCCCCTTGAGCCAGTGGTCGAACCAGCGCAGGCATTCCTGCAGGAAGCCGATGGCCGGACCTGGCTCCCCATCCTGCGGAAAAGCGTGCGACCACGGCCCGATCAGCCCCTTCCTCGGCCCGGGCAATCCCTCGACCAAGCGCGGGACGGCGTTCGAGTAGCCGTCGGCCCAGCCGCCCACCGCGTACACGGGCGCCTCGATGGCCGAATAGTCCTCACACACCGAGCCCTGGCGCCAGAACTCGTCGCGGCGCTGGTGGGTCAGCCAGGCCTCGACCATCGACGGAGTGCGCTCCATCCGCTCCATCCAGGTCTGGCGCCAGCTCTCGCCCACGGCCGCGGGGTCGGGCGGCATCGCACACAGGGTGAGCATGGTCGCGGCCCAGGCGAGCATGTCGACTCCGAGCACACAGCCGCCGACGTAATGAACGTCGTCGCTGTATCGATCGTCGCTGGCGCACATCGAGATCACGGCGCCCAGCGCGGGCGGGCGCCGCGCCGCCACCTGCAGGCCGTTGAAGCCGCCCCAGGAAATGCCGATCATGCCCACCTTGCCCGTGCACCAGGGCTGCTCGGCCAGCCAGGCGATCACCTCCACGCCGTCCTGCTGCTCGAGCGGCAGGTACTCATCGAGCATGATCCCGTCGGAGTCGCCGCTCCCGCGGAGGTCCACACGCACGGCCGCGTAGCCATGGCCGGCGAAGTAGGGATGGTGATGGGTGTCGCGCTTGGCGAAAGCGTCGCCCTTGCGGTACGGGATGTACTCGAGGATCGCCGGCACGGGGTCGTCCTCGGCGTCCTCGGGAAGCCACATCCGAGCGGCGAGCCGGGTACCGTCGGACATCGGGATCCAGGCGTGGTCGATCGTGCGGACGCGGCGGGGAAAGTCGGTGCGAACGCCCACGGGCGGCACTCTACGAGGAGTGTTAGCGTCGCGCCATGAGCACTCGCCTGACCTACACGAGCGGAGCCCTCGGCAGCGACACCGATCGCGAGTTCGAGCAGCAGCTGAGCGCGGCCCGTGCCGAGACGCCGCATCCGTTGCCCCACCTCGTGGCGGGTGAGGAGCGGGTGGAGGGCGAGCCCTTCGACCGGATCGACCCCACCAGCGACGACGCCGTGGCCAGCCGAGCGCGCGAGGCGCCGCCCGAGCTCGTGACCGAGGCGGTGGCCGCGGCTCGCTCGGCGGCCCCGTCCTGGCGCGCCACCCCGTTCGGCGACCGCTGCGACCTCCTGCGGCGCGTGGCGGCGGGCATCGAAGAGCGTCATCTCGAGCTCGCCGCCGTGGTCAGCCTCGAGACGGGCAAGACGCGCACCGAATCGATCCTCGAGGTCCAGGAGGCGGTGGACCTGATCACGGCCTACGCCGACCACATGGAGGAGAACGAGGGCTACACGAAGGCGCTCGACAGCTTCGTGGAGGGCGAGCGCAATACCGACGTCCTGCGTCCCTACGGCGTTTTCGCGGTGATCGCTCCCTTCAACTTCCCAGCGGCGTTGTCGATCGGGATGGCCTCGGCCGCGCTGATCGCGGGCAACAGCGTGGTGTTCAAGCCCTCGGAGGAGACGCCGTGGACGGGCGCGATCCTCGGGCAGATCATGCAGTCGGCGAGCCTTCCCCCCGGAGTCTTCAACCTGATCCACGGCGGTCCGGACGTGGGTCGCGAGCTGGTGGACGCACAGGTGGACGGGGTGGCCTTCACCGGTTCGGCGGAGGTCGGCCGCCAGATCGCCCGGGCAATGCAGGACGGCCCCTACGCGCGTCCCGCGCTTACCGAGATGGGCGGCAAGAACCCGGCGATCGTGACCGCCCGGGCCGACCTCGAGAAGGCCGCGGAGGGCGTGGCGCGCGCGGCCTTCGGGCTCTCGGGCCAGAAGTGCAGCGCCTGCTCACGCGCGATCGTGGAGGACTCGGTCCACGACCGCTTCGTAGAGCTGCTGGCCCGCTTCACCGCGGACCTGAGAATCGGCGAGCCGGCCGATGCGGACGCCTTCGTGGGCCCGGTGGCAAACGAAGCGAGCGTGGCGCGCTTCGAGGACGCCGCGGCGCAGGCGCGCCGCGACGGCGACGTGGCCGCCGGCGGGGGTCGCCCCGATCTCCCCGGCCATTTCGTCGAGCCGACGGTGGTGTCGGGTCTTCCGCGCGGCCACGCGCTCGAACGCGAGGAGCTGTTCCTCCCCTTTGTCACGGTCACTCGCGTCGGCTCGTTCGACGAGGCGATCGACGAGGCCAACGCGCCCGTATACGGGCTCACGGCCGGGATCTACAGCGAGGACGAGGCCGAGCAGGAGCGCTTCCTGGACGAGATCGAGGCCGGGGTGATCTACGTCAACCGCCGCGCGGGCGCAACCACCGGGGCCTGGCCGGGCACTCAGACCTTCTGCGGCTGGAAGTCGAGCGGCTCCACCGGCAAGGGAGGATTGGGCCCGTGGTACCTGCCCCAGTTCATGCGCGAGCAGAGCCGGACAATCGTGGAGTGAGCTCGGCCGCGAGCTCGTCGAAGACCTCCACGTAGCGATCGACGGCCTCGTCCGAGTGGGCCACGCTGAGGTTCCACTCCTGCCCTCGTCCGGGCGTCACGTAGAGCCCTCTGTTCATGAACCACAGCCAGATCAGCTCGGCCAGGGCGCGGTCGCGCTGGCGCTCGAAGGATCGGTAGTCCACCACCGGGTCAGACCCGTGGAAAACGCACCCCTTGGAGCCGACGGCGACGGTGTGGGCCTCGAGGCCGCCCTCGGATATCACCGCGTCGCAACCCGCTACCAGGCGGTCATTGAGGGCGAACAGATGCTCATAGGCGTCGGGAGTCAGGACCTCGAACAGGTTCGCTCGCGTGGACGCCAGGCCAAGTGGATTGCCGTTGAAGGTGCCGAAGTGCAGGACCGCCTCCTCCTCGGCGGCGGCTCCGACCTCCTCGCTCATCCCGATCGCGCCCGTGGGTAGCCCGCCGCCCAGCGCCTTGGCCAGGATCACCATGTCCGGCTGCACGCCGAACCGCTCCACCGCGCCGCCCGCGGCAATCGACAGGCCGGTCTTGACCTCGTCGAATACCAGGAGCACCCCGTGGCGGCGGGTGATCTCGCGCACCGCCTCCAGGTAGCCGTCGTGAGGAAGGGCGAGGCCGACGTGGGTCATGACGCCCTCCAGGATCACGCACGCCGGCGCGTGCCCGTCTCGCTCCAGCTCGTAGATCCGCCGCTCGACGGCCTCGGCGTCGTTGAACTCGATGGCGTGTACGCGATCTGTGGTCCCCGCCGGGATGCCCTGTTCGTAGCCCGCCCCCACGCCGACCATGAGGGCGTCGTAGTGCCCGTGATAGGTGCCGAGCACCTTTATGACGTCGTCATGGCCCGTGACTGCGCGTGCGATCCGGATCGCGCCCATCGCCGACTCCGTGCCCGAGTTGGTGAGGCGCCAGCGCGCGAGCCTGAAGCGCCGGGCCAATTCCTCGGCCACCACGACCGCGTCCTCGGTGGGCGCGGCGAAGTGAGTGCCGCGCCCGAGGCGTTCGGCCACCGCTGCCCCGATGGCCGGATGGGCGTGGCCCTGGAGCATCGTGCTGAAGCCGTTGTGAAAGTCGAAGTACTCGTTGCCGTCGACATCCCAGACGCGCTGCCCCTCGCCGTGACTGAGGTAGATCGGCCATGGCGCTCGGGCCTGATAGGAGGACGCCACTCCGCCGGCCAGTACCTTCTCGGCCCGCGCGAACGCCGCGGCCGAGGCGGGCGTGCGCTCGTCGAGCAAAGCGGATTCGCGCTCGCTCAGCCGGCGAATTTGCTCGGCCTGACCCATCCCGCCAGCCTTGCTCAGGGGGGTGAAGGAGTCAAGCACCGGAGCTAAGCTTTCGTCCTGATGGAGCCACCGAGGGAAACGCTGCAGGGAGGGCAGCTGCTCGTGGCCGTCTCGGCCGAGCTGGTCACCATCTTCCGGGAGTTCCTGGGCAAGGGCCCCGAGCGCTGCAAGACCTATTGGGCGGGCAGCGACATGTTGGTGGTGCTGCTGGCCGGCGGCTTCTCGGTGGCCGAGCAGACGCTCTTCGCGGCGGGGCGGGGCGCGGCGGTGCAGGAGTCGCGCATCGCCCTCCAGGAGACGCTCGCCGAGCGGATGGGGGGGACGGTGGAGGAGCTCACCGGCCGTAAGGTCGTCGCGTTTCTCTCCGCCTCCCACCAGGAGCCCGACCTGAGCGCCGAGCTGTTCCTGCTCGAGCCCCTGGAGCCCGACAGCCCATTGGCGTCAAGCGGCGACTGAGGCCGTCTCGAGCCGCTGGAGGGCGCGTTTGAGCAATCGCGACACGTGCATCTGCGAGTAGCCGATCAGCGCGCCGATCTCGCGCTGAGTGAGATCGTGCATGAAGCGCAGCTCCAGCACCTCTCGCTCGGATCTCGGCAGCGTCTTCCAGCTGGCGGCGATGGCGTCGCGACTCTCGGCCAGCTCGTACCCCGAGTCCTCCTCTCCGAGGAGGTCCACAAGCGAGCCGCCATCTTCATTGTCGCGCCCTGTGGGTGCGTCGAGGGAGGTGGTGTCGTAGCTCATGGCCACCTCCTGGGTTTCCAGCACCTGCTCGGTTGCACAGCCGAGGGCCATGGCCACTTCGCGGACCGACGGCGAGCGGCCCAGGCTCTTGGTCAGCGCCTCCGTCTCACGACTCATGGCCAGCGTTCGCTCCTGCAGCAAGCGCGGCACGTGCAGCGCCCAGCTCTTGTCGCGGAAGTGGCGCTTGAGCTCACCCAAGATCGTGGGCGCGGCGTAGCTGGTGAACTTCGTGCCCCGTCCCGGCTCGAAGCGGTCGATGGCCTTGAGCAGGCCGAGGCTCGCCACCTGCAACAGGTCGTCGAACGGCTCGTCCATATAGGCGTAGCGCAACGCGAGGTCACGGGCAAAGGGCAGGTAGCGCTCCACCAGCTCTTCCCGCGCCGCGTTGTCGCCGTCCTCGTGGTAGCGCGCGACCAGCTCGGCCTCGGCGAGCCGATCGTCGCCGTTCATCAGGGGCTTGCAGGGGTTCAGAAGAATGTCGGGTACTCCTCGTCGATGCTCAACTGCTGACGACAGGAAGTCCGACGGCTCAACGGCCCTGACCCGACCGGCGAGCGCCCCCTTCGGGACTGCGCGGCCAGTGTCCCCACTTCAGGGACACCGCCGTAGATGGGTTATAGCATCACTCGGGCGCGAGCACGAAGACTTCTGTCGCGATGTCGTGCACGGCGTCGAAGCCGCTGATTGCGGCCAGCACGCCTCGACCCATGGCCTCGCCCACGACAGAACGGAACATGTCGTCCGTGGCGCTCTGCCACTGCATCCGGTTCACGAGCACCGAGTCGTTGCGGCCGTCCTCGACCATCGCCTTCTCGACCGGGGTGAAAACGTCGCGCAGGAGGGTCGTGACCACATCTCCGTTGATGAACGTCTCCGTGTGCAGAGGCCCCTTTCCGTACCTGTCGAGGTAGAGGCGCTCCACGGCAGCCGACACCCTTCCACTTACTGCGTCACCGGTCGGTGGACCTGAGAGTTGATCCTTAACCACGGGGGCTGCCTCTCGACTCCTCCATAGGAGTGACATCGCAAGGTGGAGGAGAAGGGAGCTCCCGACGAGGTCGCAATGAGCATAGCGCTCCCCCTGCTGTGCCGCGAATGGGTGCGCGGCCATGCCCCGCTCTTGTCGTGGTGCGCCAGATGGGGTGACAGACCGGTCTCATCGGGTACCTTCTGTCACGGCGGGGGTCCGGCCTGAGAGCCGGCGGGCAGTCGGACTTCTGGTCGTCAGAAGCAGCATCGACGAGAGGACCCGGCATCACCCCAGAAGCGCCTGCCGAATCGACGCTGCCCGCCCTTGCCGACGGCAGCATCCCCGAGCACCTCAGCGACGGCCCGGCGCACCCACACGGGACGGGCTGAGCGCTCCGTTACCAACCACCTAAGGCGAGGACGCGCTTCTACCGCGCCCCGCCTCATCAGCGAGACAGGAGAGCACCCATGGAGATCCCCAAGGAGAAGATCCTCGAGCTGCTGCGCAGCCGGGGCGACAACGACAAGGCCGACCAGGCCGACCAAGAGCTCCCCGACAAGGTGGACACCGAGCGCGACTCGGGTCTGCTGTCGAAGTTCGGAATCGACCCCTCCGAGCTGCTGGGAAAGCTCGGCGGAAACATCCCCGGCCTCTAAGCCGCATCGGAGATATAGATGGCTCAGAGCACGCAGTACGAGCAGTCAGAGGGCCGTAGCCGGCCCACCGAGCGGACCGGCAAGGACGAGCTCAAGCACACGCGAGCGCGTCAGCGCGAGGAGTACGGCGGCTTCAACCTCGGGGCGGCGTTCTTCGGATGGCTGGTGGCCACCGGGCTCGCGGTGATGTTGATAGCCATTCTCGGGGCCGCGGGCGCGGCGATCGGGCTCACCGAGCTGAGCGAGTCCGAGGCCAACAACAGCGCCGGGACCATAAGCATCGTCGGCGGGGCCCTGCTGATCGTGGTCCTGGCCGTGGCCTACTACGCCGGCGGCTACGTGGCCGGGCGGCTGTCACGCTTCGACGGCGCGCGCCAAGGGCTCGGCACCTGGCTCATGGGGCTGGTGGTGACGATCCTGCTCGCCGTGGCCGGAGCGGTGCTGGGCTCGGAGTACAACATTCTCCAGCGCCTCGACCTGCCTCGAATTCCGATCGACGAGGGATCGCTGTCCACCGGTGGCCTGATCGCTCTCGGCGCGGTCCTGCTGGCCACCCTCGTGGCCGCGATCCTCGGCGGCAAGCTGGGCGAGCGCTACCACCGAAAGGTGGATCGGGCCGGTCTCTGACGAGCCCTCGGTTTGCGATCAAACTGGCCGGGCAGGAGGATCCCGGAAGCGGCGTAGGCAAGCGCCGTACTCAACCACCGAAAGGACACGCAAATGGCCGAAGAACGTGATCGACCAGCCAAGCCCGAGCAGCCCCGAGAGGGAGGCTTCGAGGAAGGCCAGGAGACTCAGCCCGACGACGAGCACGTCGGACAGTTCAGCGAGGGCAACGAGAAGCTGCCCGACGACGACAGTGTCGGGCGCTTCAGCGAAGGACAGGAGGAGCTGCCCAACGAGGACCGCGAGGGGCAGTTCAGCGACAGCGTCGAGGAGGAGGACGTCTAGGGCTAGGAGGCTCTGGCGAGCAGGCCGCCCTCGAAGTTCCTCCGGAATCGCTGCCCCCCCGCGGCGTAGGCGCGCGGGGACATCCCGTACCGGTGGTTGAAGGCCTTGGTGAACGGCGCGTGGTCGCTATAGCCGACGCGACGCGCGATCGCGCCCACCGGGAGGTCGGTTCCGCGCAGCAGCCGTGCGGCCACCTCGAGCCTGCGGGCTCGCAGCTCGGCGCTGAAGCTCAGCTCGCCGTGTTCGGCGAACGCTCGTTGCAGTGCACGCTCCGAGGCGCCGATGCGACGCGCCACGTCGGGCAAACGCAGGTTGGCGGCGTACTCGCGCCCGATGATGGCGAGTGCCTCGACGTAGAGCATGTGGCGGGCTTCCTGAGTGGTCATCACCAATAAGACAGGAGCCGGTCGGCTGAAAGTTACGAAGATTCGGCTTCTGCATGGTCAGTACGGAGCCGAGCAGCAGTTCGGGTCATACGGGCCCAGCTACAGTGCGCTCGATGCGGCGTTCACTCGGGTTGGCGGCCACCCTGTGCGTGCTTGCGGCCGGGCTCGGTTGCGGCGGTGACGACAACGCCAGCGGGCCGCTCGAGTCGGCGCTGTCATACGTGCCCGCGGACACACCGTTCGTGGTTGCGGTGGACACCGACCTCGAGGGTGGCCAGTACGAATCGCTGCAGGCCATCCTCGACCGCTTCCCGGGCGGGATCCGGCTGGATGACCTGCTGGGCGGCCAGCTGGACGGTGGGGAGGACGGCGTCAGCTTCGCGAAGGATGTGAAGCCACTGCTCGGCAACCCTGCGGTGATCAGCGCCACCGACGTCACCTCATTCCTCTCCGACTCCGATGACGACTTCGTTGCCGTGCTCGAGGTCGAGGACCCCGAGGCCCTCGACCGCCTGATCGACAAGACGAAGCCTCAGGAACAGGGCGACGTGGCGGGTGCGAAGGTCTACGACGACGACGGTACGGTCTTCGCGGTCAAGGACGACACGCTGGTGTTCGGTGGGTCCCAGCGGCTTCTCGAGGCAGCGCTGGAGCGCTCGGACGCGGGCGAAGGCATGGACGCAGGCCGCTTCGACGACGGTCTCGAGGGCCTGCCCGACGAGGCGCTGGCACGAGTCTTCCTCGACGTGCAGGCCCTGCTGGACCAGGATCCGGAAACCGAGGGCGCCCGCAAGGTCGAGTGGGTCGGTGCGCTGCGGACGATGGGCCTGACGGCGTCGGTCGAGGACGACTCCGCCAACGTCGAGTTCAACCTGAAGGCCGAGGGCGATCTGACCGACGAGGACCTGCCGCTGGCCGCCGGGGACGAGGCTCCGGCGCTGGTGCGCGAGGAGGGCGAGATCAGCTTCGGCATCCGAGATCCCCGCCAGATCGTGACCTTCGTCGAAGCGGCGCTGCAGGCCCTGGAGCCGCAGGACTTCGGCGACTACGAGACCGGCAAGCGGGCCATCTCGCAACAGCTCGGCGTGGATGTGGACGAGGACATCTTCGGCCAGTTGACGGGTGACATGTCGCTGACCGTGGCTCTGAACGGCTCGTTCGGCGCGCGGGTGGAGGTCGAATCGCCCGCCGCGTTCGCCGACACCGTGGACGAGGTGGCCCGGGCGTTGCCCCAACTCGGATCGGGACTCGGCGTGACCGAGGTACGCCGAAACGGCAACCTCTACGAGGCCCAGCTCGCAGATGGCGGACGTTTCTTCTTCGGGATGCGCAACGGGGTGTTCGTGGCCGCGAGCGAAGCCGCCCGGGCGCTCGAGCTCGCAGCCGCGGAGCCGAGCCCGGTGGACGGCGCCGAGGGCTCCCTGGTCATGGCCGCCGACGCCGAGCAGGTGGCGCTTCAGGCCATCGAGCAGCTAGGCCCCCAGCTGGGGTTCGGCGGCCTGCTGGGCGGCGGGCTGTTCGCCCGGCCGCTGGAGGACCTGAGCGGCTCGGTCTCCTCGAGCACGGACGGCATGCGAGGGCGCTTCAGCCTGACGCTGGATTAGCGCGGCCGGCCCTCCGCCCGGCGGCCTTTAACTACTGCAACCAAGGCCGGGGATCTGCTGGAGCTGTCACTCCTGTCGCGGTGCTGTAACACCGCCGGGTGCGCCGACCGTGCCGCCGCGCCTGCGCTCTGCCGAGTGTCGGATTGTGCATCTATGAGGTGCATAACTTGACACTCGATCAATGGCCTAGCGACCGCGTTACAGCAGCGTGACAAGGCCAACAGCACGGTCGCATCCACCCCTTATTTGCCGCCGTTGGACGCCGGCGCCGCCGAGCGGCCGCTCGCGCAGCGCCAGCCGAGCAGTCGACGCTTCGCCCCCTAGCTAGGGGTGCAGGAGACCACCAAGGCAAGGGGTGACGTGAACCCGCGTTACGGCAGCGTGACGAGGGCGCCAAAACAGGGCCGCGCCCACCCACGAACGACACCGCATGGAGCGCGTCCTACTCGTCAACCCAGCTCTGCAACAGCGGCAGCGGGTCGATCGGCGCACCGCCGGCGAACCAGCCGCCAACCCAGATCTCGAAGTGCAGGTGGGGGCCCGAGGAGCTTCCGGTGTTGCCCACCTCGCCGATCAGCTGGCCGGTCCGAACGCGCTGACCGGCTACGACCGGGATCGAGCCGGCGCGCATGTGCATGAAGACGTAGTCGTAGTCCTCGCCCTCGCCGTCGAGCACGACGTAGTGACCCGCGCCCCCGGCCTGGTACTCGACCACCTCGACCACTCCGCCGCGCGGAGCCACCAGCGGCGTACCCTCGGCGGCGGCGAGGTCCTGACCCTGGTGGCGATGACCCTTACGTAGCGCGCCGAAGCGCGAGCCCTCCTCGCCCCAGCTGAAGACGCCGGCTACGGGAAACGTGTGATGGCGAAACTCGAGCTCGGCGGTGCTGACGGCGGTGGGCCCGCGGCGCAGGTTGCGTCCCGCGATGTGCAACACGTAGTCGCCCTCGGGCAGCGCGGTTCCGGTTTCGAGACCGGTGAAGGGCACCGAATAGGTGCCGGCCGTACGCTCACCGAGGTTGATCGTCTCGACCCGCGAGCGGTCGGCGGCGTTGAGCACGTGCAGCCTCATCTTGGCCGGCCGCCGGCCGCTGAGGGTGAACTTCACGCGCGCCGAACGACCCAGGAGGAACAGCCGCTTGCGGCGCAGCTCGAAGGAAGTCAACAGTGTGGCTCGTCTCTGTCGAGCACCGGCTGGCGGACGGGGCTTGGTCGCGCGCTTCTTGGCCGGCCCTTGGTTGGCCGAGGGCTCGTTGGGGGCCGCCACGCCTCCGCCGTCCTGTGCGAGGGCGGGGGCCGCAGGGAGCCCAAGTGCGATCAGGATCGCAGTAGCAGCCAGAAGAGTTGAGCGAGAGCGCACCGTACCCAGGGAATCGGAGTGTCGCGCGCCGTCTTGAGCCCGGGTGCAAAATCCTTCTCCTGAAAGTCTTCTTGCAGCGCGGCAGACTGACCTAGCGCGAGGCCATCCGGCTCAGCATCTCGATCGACCCGCGCTTGTTCAGCGGCTCGTTGAGATTCCCGCACTTCGGCGACTGCACGCATGAGGGGCAGCCGGCGCGACATCGGCACTCCGAGATCAGCCGAAGGGCGTCGTCCACCAGCGCCTCGAAGCGCTCGTAACCCACACGCGTGATCCCCACCCCGCCCGGATGGCCGTCGTAGATGAAGATGGTCGCGCGGCCCGTCTGGCGGTGGAACGCGGTGGAGAGGCCGCCGATGTCCCAGCGGTCGCACATCGCGATCAGCGGAAGCACCGCGATCTGCCCGTGCTCGGCCGCGTGCAGCGAGCCCTGGAGGACGTCGAGCGGGAACTCCTCCTGCAGCAGCTCGTCGGGAAACTCGTACCAGAGCGCCTGGGTCACGAACTGCTGCTCGGGCATCTCGAGGGCCAGCAGGTCGAGCACCGAGTGATCGGCCACGCGCTTCTTCTGGTACGCCACGACCTGCTCGGTCACCGACACGATCCCGCGCGAGAGGATGACCCCGCAGGCGTCGCGTTGCTCGCGCACCGACTCGATCCAGGTCTCGGATTCCGTTTTGGGCTGGGTGTACCAGTCGCCATCGAAGGGGCGGACGACCGCGCGTCCGGCGGCCAGGTCGAGATCCTCGACCTCGTAGCTGGCGCCCATGTGCAGGTAGACCGCGCCCGGGTGCACCACCGAGTGCGCGCGGGCGTACTCCACCGTGCCGATCAGCTCGCCCCGCTCGCTCTCCGCGATCGCCACCGCATTGGGTGAGGCGGATCGCAGCGCGATCTCCGACGCGGGATAGCCGGGGCCGCGCGGCAGATAGCGGCCTCCGCGCTCGCGCAACCGGCCCTGCTTGACCAGCCGTTGTGCCGCGCTCTCCCATCCCGGGCCGAACACGTCCTCGTCCTCGGGGGTCAGCGGCAGCTCGTAGGCGGCGGCCGCCAGGTGGGCGAGGTGGATCTCCTCGGACTCGTGGTCGAGGATCGCGCGCTCCACCGGCCGCTCGAGGAACTCGTCGGGATGGCGGCAGAAGAACTGGTCGAGCGCGTCTTCGCCCGCCACGTAGAGGGCCAGCCCGGTGTGACGCCGGCCCGCGCGTCCCCACATCTGACGCAGCGAGGCGACGGTGCCCGGGAAGGTCACGCAGATGGCGGCGTCGAGATCGCCCACGTCGATGCCCAGCTCAAGGGCGTTGGTGGCCACCACCGCCAGCAGATCGCCCTCGGCCAGGCGCCGCTCGATCTCACGACGCTGCGTGGGGGTGTAGCCCGCGCGGTAGGGCGCGATCCGGGCGGCCAGGTCGGGCCGGCCGGAGTCCTCCAGGCGCAGCCGCGTGAAGCGCTGGATCAGCTCGACTCCGCGCCGTGACCTGAGGAAGCAGATCGTGCGCACCTCGCGCTCCACGAGGCCTGCGAGCAGGCCGGCGGCCTCGGACAGCGCAGAGGCCCGCTTGCCCAGCTTCTCGTCAACGAGCGGCGGGTTCCACATCACCGTCTGGCGTTCGGCATGGGGGGCGCCGTCGCGGTCCACCAGGCGCATGTCCACGCCGGTGAGGTTCTCGGCCAGCTCGAGGGGGTTGGCGATCGTGGCGCTGGTGAGCACGAAGCGTGGCTCCGCTCCGTAGGCCCGGGCGAGTCGCCGCAGCCGCCGAAGCACGTTGGCCACATGCGAGCCGAACACTCCGCGGTACACATGCGCCTCGTCCACCACCACCCACGCCAGATTGGCCAGCACATCGCCCCAGGACCGGTGGTTGGGAAGGACCCCCACGTGGAGCATGTCGGGATTGGTGAGTATCAGGTTGGAGCGTCTGCGGATGGCGCGACGCTCCTCACGCGGGGTGTCGCCGTCGTAGATGGCGTGGCGCAGGAAGGGCCCGCCGGAAGACCTCGCCGCGGAAGACTTCGCTGCGCCGCGGGCCGAGCCCGCGGCTTGCGCCAGGCGCGACAGCTTGCGGGCCTGATCCTGGGCCAGCGCCTTGGTCGGGTAGAGGTAGAAGGCCCGCGCCGCGAGATCGGTGGCGAGCGTGTCGAGCACCGGCAGGTTGAAAGCGAGCGACTTGCCGCTGGCCGTTCCGGTGGTCACGATCGTGTGGCCGCGGTGTGCCTCCTCCAGGGCGTCGGCCTGATGGGACCAGAGCTCCTCGATGCCGTCCCCTTCCAGCGCCTCGCGCAGTGCCGGATGCAGGCCCTCCGGAAGTGGGGTGGTGACTCCGGCCCGGGCCTCCGTGACGGACGTGGCAACGACCTGATCCTCGTCGGCGGCCTGCAGAAGCGAGTCCCACGGATAGGTCGTCTGTGCCCGAGCCACGGCTTGCGATAGTACGCCGCGGTGATCCGCTCCTTTCATCACTCGGAGTTCGAGCTCGATCGCATGCGCGAGCGAAAGCGCGAGACCGTGACGGTGGTGCTGCCCACGCGCGAGGTGGCGGACACGATCGGCCCGATCCTGGAGCGGCTGTCGAAGCTGGGCGACGTGATCGACCAGGTCCTGGTGATCGACGCCGCCTCCAAGGACGACACTGTGGCCATCGCCGCAGACCTGGGGGCCGAGGTACACCAGGAGTCAGAGCTGCTGCCCGAGTTCGGGCCGGCGCTCGGCAAGGGCGATGCACTGTGGCGGAGCCTCGCCGTGGCTACCGGCGACCTGATCGTCTACCTCGACTCCGATGCGCGAGACTTCTCGCCGCACTTCGCCGCCGGGCTGCTCGGCCCGCTGCTGTGCGAGGAGGGGGTGGAGTTCGTCAAGGGCTACTACCGCCGTCCCTTCTTGGTGGCCGACGGCCGCGAGCTCCCGGCCGACGGCGGCCGGGTGACCGAGCTCACCGCGCGGCCGCTCCTCTCGGCCTTCTATCCCGACCTGGCCGGCTTCATCCAGCCGCTCGCGGGCGAGATGTCCGCGCGCCGAAGTCTGCTGAAGCGGCTGCCGTTCGCCTGCGGCTACGCGGTCGAGACGGCGATGCTGCTGCGCGCTCGCAACGAGCTGGGGGGCACGGACGGGATGGCCCAGGTCGACCTCGACGTGCGCCACCACCACCACCAACCGCTCCGGGACCTCGGTCCGATGGCCTATGCCGTGCTGCGGGTGATACTCGAGCGCCTGCGCGAGGAGGGGCGCCTGCTGGACGACCCCGCCCCGCCGCTTCAGACCGCCGACGGCAGGCTCGTGCAGGTGGAACTGGTGGAGCGCCCGCCCTACGCGACGCTGCGCGCCCACGCGTGACGCTTCGCTGCGTCTACACCGACCTCGACGGCACCCTCCTGGGCAGGGGAGCGTCGCTCTTTCGTACCGCGGAGGGCGAGTTCACGCTACTGGCTGCGCGGGCGCTCGAGGCCTGTCACCGGGCGGGCGCCGAGGTGGTGATCAAGTCCGGGCGCCGGCGGGCACAGGTCATGGAGGACGCCCGGCTGTTGGGGCAGACGTCCTACATCTTCGAGGTGGGCGGGGGGATGGTGATCGACGGCGAGCTCACGTTTCTCACGGGGGACCTCCAGCCGCGGGACGGGGTGACGATCCACGAGCAGATCGCCGAGGGCGGGGCTCCGGAGCTGCTGCTCGAGCGCTACGCCGGCCGACTCGAGCCCCACGACCCGTGGCACGTGGACCGGGAGGTCACGCACCTGTTTCGTGGGCGCATCGACGCCGGCGAGGCGAACCGCCTGCTGGCCGAGGAGGGTCACTCGGAACTGCGGCTGGTCGACAACGGCGAGATCGGGCCGGGAACCCACGGCTTTCACCTGCTCCCGGCGTGCGCCTCGAAGACGAGGGCCGTGTCCGCACACATGCGCGCCCGCGGCTTCGAGCCCGAGCAGTGCATCGCCGTGGGCGACTCGCGCGAGGATCTCGATGTCGCTCAAGCCGTGGGCCGCTTCTTTCTCGTGGCCAATGCCGTGGTCGGCGATGCCCCGTTGCCTCCCAACGTCGACCACACCGAGGCGCCGATGAGCGAGGGCTTCTACGAGGCCGTGGTCCGCGCGCTGGCCGAGTCACGATGACTCGTGCCGGATGGCACAAGCCGGTGTAGTCTTCTCTGACCGCGGCGGTCCGGCCGATCGCCGCACGGGTGAGGCAGCACGGGCGCTCCGTCAGGGGCGCCCGTCGCTTACGGTCCCACGATGGACACCTTCGCCGAGACCGTGGTCGACGCAATCAACGAGGTGTCGGGGGCTCACCCCGGCCACCGGGCGGCCCACGCCAAGGGCATCCTGACGGCGGGCAGCTTCTTCGCCGCCCCGCACGCCGCGGAGCTGACCACCGCGACGCACATGCAGGGCGATCGGGTGCGCGTGACGGCCCGTCTGTCCAACGGCGGAGGCGACCCGCGGATCCCCGACTACGCCCGCGAAGCTCGCGGCCTGGCGGTCAAGTTCTATCTGCCGGACGGATCCACCACCGACATCATCGGCCTGACGCTGCCCTGCTTCTTCGTGCGCACCGTCGAGGACTTTCTCGACTTCACGAACGCCCGGCGCGACCCTGAGAAGCTGATGCCGGCGTTCCTCGGCGCGCACCCCGAGGCGCTTCCGGCGATCCAGGCCGCGCTCGGGGCGGAGCCGCCCGAGAGCTATGCGACCTGCGCCTACAACTCGATTCACTCGTTTCGCTGGACCGGCCCGGACGCAACCGAGCGCTGGGTGCGCTACCGCCTCGAGCCCGAGGCGGGCGAGAGCTCGCTGAGCGGCGAGGAGGCAAGGAAACGCGGGCGCGACTACCTGCAGGAGGAGCTGACTCAGCCGGGCGGAGACAGCGTTTCGCCTGCTCGTCGTGGTGGCCGAGGACGGCGACGCCATCCACGACCCCACGATCGCGTGGCCCGGCGAGCGCGAGCACGTGGATGTAGGCCGGCTGGTGCTCGACGGCCCGGAGACCGAGCGCGAGCGCGGCGAGGACATCCTCGTGTTCGATCCCACCCGCGTGACGAATGGGATCGAGCTCTCGGACGATCCGATCCTGCGCTTTCGCCCGCGCGCCTACTCGGTGTCGGTGGAGCGAAGAGAAGCCGCGAAGTCAAGCGCCTCGAGTACCAGGTCGACCTAGCGGGCTGTCCGGCGCCCGATGAGCCGCGGCTGGCGCTGCGCGAGCCGCCGGCTTACCGGGGCCGGCGTCTTGAAAGCAGGCAGTCAGGGCGGGCGCCGGCCTACCTGTCGCCTCCGTCACGCTGCTGTAACGCGGTTTCGGGCCACTGTGGTCGATTTACCCCCGTATAGGGGTACAAAGCGACAATGCTCTGTACCGGGTGGCCGCGCCGCGCCGCCCCAAGGGCCGGTGTTACAGCACCGCAACAAGGGCGACTGACTCGGCAGGCCCCACCCTGGTTGCTGCCGAAAGAACGGCCACCCCGGCAGGGGGCGGCTCGCGCAGGGCCGGCCCGGGCCTCAGCGGATCGCCTCGCCGAGTCCGAGCAGGTTTCCCTCGCTGTCGCGAAACCAGGCGGCGTGTTCGCCTTTGCCGCCCTTGCTCGGATAGTTGCCCTCCACCTCGGCGATGCCGTCGACGGTCCTCAGACCGGGAACATCGATGTCCTCGAACACCACTCCTCGATCGTTCAGCTCGGCGACCGTTGCTTCGATGTCGTCGACGTCCCAGCCCATCTGCGTGAACTCGCCCGTCGACGCCCCGGTGGACTGGAAGAGTGCAAAGACTCCCTCCGCGAGCTGGTAGAGGAGGCCGCCCGGCCGCTCCTCGCTCGGGTCGAGGCCGAGCTTCTCGGAATAGAACCGCCTTGCGCGGTCCAGGTCCTGCGCGGGGAGTCGCGTCGCTACGCGTCCGTCCTTGAGCATCATCGCCTCGGCTTTCTTGTTGTCCTAGGGTCAGCCGGCCAGCCGGCGGCCGGCGTCCCGCAGCTCATCCAAGGTGGTCGCCTCCGACACCGACGCCAGATCGAGGATCCGGGCCGAGAACTCGTCGAGCTCGTTCTTGCCGACGATCGCATGGCAGGTCACACCGACCTGCCGGCAGCGTGTGGCCAGCTCCCCGACGATTTTCCCCTGGAGCGTCTGGCTGTCGATCCGCCCCTCGCCGGTAACCACGAAGGCCGACCCGCGCATGAGCTCGTCGAAGCCCAGCAGATCGAGCACGAACGACGCACCGTGCTGCAGGTTCGCGCCGTGCCGGCCCCAGAGGCCACCGGAAAGCCCGCCCGCGGCGCCCGTCATGGGCTCTCCGCGCGGATCGCGGTCGAGCGTCGCGGCGAATTTGTCGAGACGCTGCTCCAGGCGCTTGACCATGGCCGGATCGGCGCCCTTCTGCGGGCCGAACACGCTCGGGGCCTGCTCGAAGGGCACGCGCACATCGCACAGCACGTCGAGCTCGACCGTCACGCCGGCGTCCTCCAGCGCCTCCAGCGCTCCGGCCCCGCCGTCGGTGGTGGCCGAGCCGCCGACGGTCACGATGACCCGCTGAGCTCCCGCCTCGACGGCCGCGGCGATCAGCTCGCCCGTGCCCCGCGTGGACGCCGCCCAGGCGTCGCGATCGTTCTCGGCAACGAGGCCGAGCCCGCTGGCCTGCGCCGTTTCCACGATCGCCCGGCCGTCCTCGAGCAGGGCGAAGGAGGCATCGATCGGGCGACCGAGCGGGTCGCTCGCCTCGATAGTCCGCATCTCGCCGCCGAGGCGGGTGACGATGGCGTCCATTGTCCCCTCCCCGCCGTCGGCCACGGGCATCTCCTCGGCCTCACGCCCTGCCGCACGCAGCCCCGCCGCGATTGCGCCGGCCACCTCGCGCGCCGAGAAGGTTCCCTTGAAGGAGTCCGGCGCAACCAGCGCCGGCAGCTCAGCCAACGGCCTCGCGGAAAGCCCGTTCCGCCTCGTCACCGTGCACGCAGAACACGACCCGCTCGAGCTCGCCGCTGTGCTCGCGAGCGGCGCCGGCCATGATGCCGGCCGCCTCGTCGAGCGGGAAGCCGCCCACGCCCGTGCCGAAGGCCACCAGCGCCAGTGAGCGGCAGCCCAGCTCCTCCGCCTTGGCCAGGGTGGAACGCGTGGCCCGTTCGATGATGTCGGCCGACGTCGGGCCGCCCAGCTCCATGGTGGCGGCGTGGATGACCCAGCGCGAGGGCATGGCCCCGGCCGTGGTCTCCACCGCGTCGCCCAGGTCGATCGGCGCCCTCTCGTCGGATTCGCGCTGCACATCCGGACCTCCGGCGCGCGAGATGGCGGCGGCCACGCCGCCGCCGTGCGCGAGCTCCGTATTTGCGGCGTTGGCGATAGCGTCCACCTCCAGCTGTGTCACGTCGGCCTGCTTGACCTCGAGCTGCGCCACGATGGCCATATCCTCCCCCAATCCTTCACGGGATGTCGATATCGCCCGAGTCCGTTCGTCATACCGTTGACCGCAGCGAACGGCGCTGCCCGACGAGAGGAGCCCCATGAGGTACATGTACAGCTTGTTCGGCGAAGAGGGTGGCATGGAGGACGCGAGCCCCGAGGACATGAAGGCCGAGCTGGATCGCTGGGAGGCCTTCGGCCAGGAAGCGTTCAAGGCTGGCGTGCTGGTTTCGGGCGACGCACTGCAGGAGAGCTCCACGGCCACGACTTTTCGGATCCAGCAACAGGGAGACCCGATCGTGTCCGACGGGCCATTCGTGGAGACCAAGGAGCAGCTCGGCGGCTATTACGTGCTCGACTGCAAGGACCTCGACGAGGCGCTCGAGTGGGGCAAGAAGATCCCACTGAGGAGCGGCAGCATCGAGATCCGCCCGGTGATGGACTTCTCGGAGTACGGCTACCAGGACCCGCTGCGGGCAGAGGAGACCTCGCGCACGGCCTGACGCAGACCAACGAGGTGGTCGGCCGCCTGTTCCGGCACGAGTCGGGGCGGGCGGTGGCGACCTTGATCCGCATCCTCGGCGATTTCGACCTTGCCGAGGAGGCGGTGCAGGAGGCCTTCGTGGTCGCTCTGGAGCGCTGGCCGCGTGACGGGCTGCCGGACAATCCCGCGGCGTGGATCGTGCGGACCGCGCGCAACCGAGCGATAGACCGCCTGCGCCGCGAGCGCCTGTACGGCGAGAAGCTGCGTGAGCTGGAGCGCCTGATGCCAGGAGAACCGGAGGAGCCCCTCGACAGCTCGCTGCCCGATGACAGGCTGCGGCTGTTCTTCACCTGCTGTCACCCGGCGCTGGCCGCCGAGGTTCAGGTGGCGCTGACCCTGCGCACGCTGGGCGGGCTGACCACGCCCGAGGTCGCGCGCGCCTTTCTCACCGGCGAGAGCGCCATGCAGCAGCGCCTGGTGAGGGCCAAGCGCAAGATCCGCGGCGCGCGCATTCCCTATGAGGTGCCGCCCGACCGCGAGCTGCCGGACCGGCTGCGCTCCGTGTTGGCCACCCTCTACCTGATCTTCAACGAGGGCTACCTCGCGGCCGGCGCGGACGCGGTCGTGCGTCGCGATCTGTGCGAGGAGGCGATCCGTCTGGCCCGGCTGCTGCGCCTGCTCATGCCCGACGAGAGCGAGGTGCGTGGCCTGCTCGCGCTGATGCTGCTGCACCATTCGCGCCGGGACGCCCGGGTCGACGAGCGCGACGAGCTGGTGTTGCTCGAGGAGCAGGACCGAGCTCTGTGGCGGACGTCCGAGATCGAGGAGGGGGCGGCGCTCGCGGCGAGCGTCTCGTGGGAGGGCCCGTACGCGTTGCAGGCTGCCATCGCCGCCGAGCATGTGGCCCCCCAAACCCGCTGGGCGCGCGTGGCTGCGCTGTACGCCCGCCTGGGCGAGCTAACGCCCTCGCCGGTGATCGAGCTCAATCGCGCGGTTGCCGTGGCGATGTCCGAGGGGCCCGAGGCCGGCCTGCTCGAGATCGACGCACTGGAGGACGGCCGGCTCGACGGCTACCACCTCTTCCACGCCGCCCGGGCGGATCTGCTGCGCCGCCTCGGCCGCGCCGGCGAGGCGCGCTCGGCCTACACCCGGGCGCGCGAGCTGACCGACAATCGCGCCGAGCAGGCCTTCCTGGATCGCCGGCTGCGCGAGCTCAGCGCCTGACGCGGACCCGGAGCGCCACGGGCGGAGCTCGGTTGCCCGAGGCGTCGTGCGCACGCAGCTCGAGTCGCATGGAGGTTCGCGACCGCCTTCGCAGCGCGTGCTCGAGCCCGCGCGTCGCGCCTCTCGTGAGGTGCACCTCAAGGCGTACGCGCCGCCCCGGGCCAGCGTTCGTCGCGGCCCTTCGCATGCGATAGGCACGCCCCGCGATGCGCAGCCGGCCCTCCGCGGCTACCGAGCAGCTCTCTGTGCAGCGCACGTAGGCCACCGCGCCGTGCAGCCGCAGCACGCGCTGACGGCTGCTGGCCCGCGCCCGAAGGGCGGGAGCGGTTGTGTCGGCCGGGTGGGACACCGCCACGCCCACGTCGAGGCGGAGGATCTTTCCCAGCAGCGAGCCGAGGTTCTGGGCGTCGCCCTGAGGGTCACCCTTCACGTCGCCGTCACCGGTCGAGAGGTACAGGTAGCCGTCCGGACCGAACAAGAGCTGGCCGCCGTGGTGGCTGTCGGATTGTCCGTGGCGGATCGTCAGCAGCGGGGTGCGCGTGTTCGCGTCGATCCGATTGGGGCTCTCCGGTGTGCGCAGGTACTCGTCCAGCTGGAGGTGCCCGGCATTGTTCGTGTAGTAGGCGAACACTCGGCCGCTCGAGGCGTAGTCGGGCGCGAAGGCGAACGCCAGCAGCCCCTCCTCATAGCCGCGGTCGCGTACGCGGGCACTGATGTCGAGGAACCCGGCGACCTTCCCGCCGGCGCGCAGCCAGACCCGGCCGCGCTTCTCGACGATGAAGAGCCGATCGGCGTCACCCGGGGGCGCGACGACCGAAACGGGCCGTGCGAACTCTCCGATCCTGTTCAGCGTGAGCGCCCCCTCTCGCTCGGCGAAGCGGTAGACCGGTCCGTTGTACGAGGTCGCGTACAGGTGGCCGGCACCGTCCAGCCCGAAGCTGGTCAGGTCATCGACCTGGGCGCCCGTCTTCACCGCCCTTCCCGAGGCCCGACCGTCGAGGGCGTACACGCCGCTCTGATAGCGGCCGTACAGATAGCGACCGCTGAACGAGGGCAATGCCGGATCGGACACCACGTAGCCGCCGATGACCACATCGGGGCCGCTACGGAACTGGTGGCTGGGCGGAAAGTAGTTCGGCGGGCGGCAGGCCAGGCGCACGAAGCTGCCCTCCAGGCAGCTCCAGCCCAGATTGGCGCCGCTGCTCGCCCAGCCGGGCAGGAAGGTGATCTCCTCCCGCCGATTGCCGCCCACGTCGGCCACCAGCATGGCGCCGGTTTGGGCGTCGAAGGACCAGCGCCATGGGTTGCGAAGCCCGTAGACGTAGACCTCCCCGCGCGCGCCGGCCGTCCCGACGAACGGGTTGTCAGGAGGAATCGCGTATCCGCTGCGCGCGTAACTCGGAGCGGCCGGCAGCGTGCCGGCCAACAGCAAGCCCAAGACGATGAGACGGCGCATGCGGTCGAGCCTCCCGTTTCGAGCGTACCTCCGAACCGGTCAGGGCGGGTGGAGTTGCACGGACGCGGCGATCAGGGCCGAAGCTGCGCCAGCGAGCATTCCTCGGGCTCTTTATCGGTTCGCCAGCGCAGGAACTTCGCGCCGTGGCGGATCCGCTGCCCGGTGATGTGGTCGAAGGCGATCTCGCAGACCAGCTCGGGACGCAGCCCTTCCCACACCAGCTCCTCGTCGGACTTCCATCGGCTGGGCTCGCCCGAGCCGCGCTCGTGCGTGCGGTGCGGCTCGAGCAACTCGAGCAGCTCGCGCTTCTGCTTGGCGCGGAAGCCCGAGGTGTGGCCGACCACATGCAGGTTCTGGTCCTCGTCGTACAGGCCCAGGATGAGCGAGCCGACCGTGCCCTCCTCCTTGCCGAAACGAAAGGCCGCAACCACGGTGTCGGCCGTGCGCACGCGCTTGACCTTGACCATGCCCGTCCGCTCGCCGGGGCGATACGGGGCTTGCGCCTCCTTGGCGATCACCCCCTCGCCGGTGCCGGCGAGCCACTGGCCCGCCGCCTCGGCGTCGTCGGTGGCCGGCGTCAGCTCGACCGGATCGGTCACGATCGCCGCCAGGCGCTTGCGCCGCTCCGTGTATGGCATCTCCAGCAGGGTCTCGTCGCCCTCGGCCAGCAGGTCGAATGCCACCAGCCCGGCAGGCGTCTCCGCGCGCAGGCGCTCGACCCGGGAAGCGGCGGGATGGATGCGCTGCGAAAGCAGGTCGAACTCCTGCACGCCGTCGACCATCACCACCATCTCGCCGTCGAGCACGAACCGCTCGACCGGGAGCGCGAGCGCCTGCTCCACGATGTCGGGGAAATAGCGGTTCATCGGCTTGCCGTTGCGGCTCTGCAGGTGCACCTCGTCGCCGTCGCGAAAGACGATCGTGCGAAAGCCATCCCACTTTGGTTCGTAGCACCAGCCCTCGCCCTCGGGCAGATCGCGCTTGCTCTTGGCCAGCTGCGGCTTGACCGGCGCCGAAAGAGGCAGCTTCATGGTGCGGCGCTCGGTCCCATCACGCGACGAAGCATGGCATCCGCGAGCCCTGGGTGCAGGCCGTGGAACACGCGCAGTAGGCGGACGTTGCGCGGATGGAAGACCTCGCGCGCGTCGCTTTCGACGGCGTTCACCACCGCTTCGGCCAACGGCCCGGGGTCGACTGATCGCTCGAGGCGATACCACGACGGCATGCGTTCCTTCTCGTGATCGTGCAGGGCGCTGCGGATCTGACCGGGATAGACCATGGTCAGGCCGACGCCCGTTCCCTTGAGCTCGTGGCGCAGCGCCTCCCCGAAGCCGCGCTGAGCCGCCTTGGTGGCCCCGTAGACCGCCGCGCCGGGGAAGGAGCGAACTCCAGCGCCGGAGGACACGATCACGATGTGGCCGCGACCCCGGCGCAGCATGCCGCCCAGGGCGGCCTTGACCGTGTAGACCGTGCCCAGCCAGTTGACTCGAGTCAGCTCGTCCACGCTCTCGAGCGACATCTCGGCGAAGGGCAGATAGTGGGCGATGCCCGCGTTGGACACGAGCACGTCCAGCTCGCCGAACTCATCGAGGGCCCGCCCGATCGACTCCGCGTCCGCCACGTCGGCGCTGATCTGACCGGAACGCGACAGCCGACCGACTTCGCAGCCGCGGGCCTGGAAGGCATCGGCGATCGCCGCTCCGATCCCGCGGCTCGCGCCGGTCACGACAACGCGGGTCCGGGAATCGACGTTCATGGCAGGGCGCGCATCGTAAACCCTTAGGATGGACCCGATGTCGCACGATCAGGCCACGGTCGCCGAGGAGGAATACCTCCAGATCATCTATTGGCTGCAGGAGGCGGGGCTGCCGCTCACCGGCGCGAACATCGCCCGGGCCATGCAGGTCTCCGCTCCCACGGTCCACGAGATGATCGGGCGCCTCGAGAGCGACGGCTACGTGACCCGCGCGCAGAACAAGTCGCTCAAGTTCACTGACAGCGGCCGCGAGCACGCAAGCCAGATCGTGCGCCGCCACCGCCTGATCGAGCGCTTTCTCACCGACGTCTTCGACATCCCCTGGGACCAGGTGCACGAGGAGGCCGAGCGCCTGGAGCACTGGATGTCACCGGTGGTCGAGGAGCGCATGCTGCAAGCCATCGGCGACTCCAAGACATGCCCGCACGGGCATCCGATCTTCGAGGGCGAGCGCGAGCAGGGCGTGCCGCTGGCCGACGTCGAGGAGGGCGCGAGCGTGCGCGTCCTTCGTTTCGAAAACGAGGCCGAGGACCTTCTGCACTATCTCAAGGACACGGGCCTGACCCCCGGACTGCAGGCGAAGCTCGGCCGGGCCGGCTCCGACGAGATCGTGCTCGACGGCGACGACGCGCAGTACACGGTCACGCGCAGCGTGGCCGAGACGGTGTCCGTGGTGGCGGACCCCTCACCCGCGCCACGTGTGGCGTTGCCGGATCAGCTGGTTCTGGGTAAAGAGCGTTACGGGCGCTGAGGCGGCCCGGCCGCCTCGCCCCGCTCGCTATGCCGACGTCTCATGTCGACACCGCCGCGCTGGCCACCGACGCTGCGCTCACCGCCTGCCTCGACGGCGTGGCGACCATCAAGGGCGCCTGCGCCGCGGTGGTGCAACTGCTGGCCGCGCACCCGGGGCTGATGCCGGCGCTCTACCTGGAGCGAGCCGGCCGACTGCGCTGTCAGGCCCAGGCCGGCTATTGGCAGGTCTTCGACGGGCTCCCGCCGCACGCGGGGGTGATCGGCGCGACCTTCGCCCGCGACCGGCCAACGGTGCTGACGAACACCAGCAGCGCGGACGGCTATCTCGAGGCGGTCCCCGGGGTGCGCTCGGAGGTGTGCGTGCCTATTCGGCTCGAGAGATCAGGTGATCGGTGCGCTGAACGTCGAGTCCGCTCACGAGCTGAGCGAACGAATCGTGCCCGCGCTCGAACGCTGCGCGACCCATGTGGCGGCCCGCATCGGGGAGCTCGGCGGCATGCCGCAGGAGACGCGTTCCGAGCGCCTGGCTCGCCACGCCGTTGCTCTCAGCGACCAGGTTGAGCCAGAAGCGATCCTGGCTCGCGTGGTCGAGGCGGCCCGCGACGTGGCCGAGATGGAGTCGGTGGCCATCGGCCTCGCCGAATCCGGAGAATTGCATCTTGCGGCCGCGGTGGGCACGCACGCCTCCGCCCTGCGCGAGCTTGCGCCCGAGGAGCTGAAGAAGCTGGCGGAGTGGGTACACACCACAACCTCCGTTCGCACCATCGGAGAGGTGGAGGGTGGTGGCTTCAACGGGCACGAGCCGCTGCGCAATGCCGGCGCGGAGTCACTGATCGCGCTGCCGCTGATCGGGGGCACGGGTTTCCTGCTGCTGCTCGATTCCGAGCCGATCGCGCTCGAGACCGAGGACATCGAGCTGCTCGAGCTACTGGCCTCGCAGGCCACGAGCGCGCTCGGCACAGCCGCTGCGCTCGGAGACCTTCGCGAGCGTGCCGCGACCGACCCGCTGACCGGGTTGGGCCACCACGCCAGCTTCCAAGCCGCCCTGCGGGAGGGTTGCGCGCGGCCCGAGCGCCGCGGCACCCTCGCGCTGCTGGTGTTCGACCTCGACGGCTTCAAGCGGGTCAACGACAACCTCGGGCACCAAGCCGGGGACCGCATGCTGCGGCGAGCGGCCGCCGGCCTGCGGGATGCCCTTCGCTCCGGTGAGCTCCTCTACCGCATCGGGGGCGACGAGTTCGCGGCCCTGCTGACCGTCACGCATCCTGATGAGGCGATGGCCGCGGCCGAGAGACTGCGGCGCACGGTCAACGAGCGGGTGTCGGCCGGCATCTCGGTCGGGGTCGCGCTGCACACCCAGCCGGAGGACCCCGAAGCCTTCTTCGCGCGCGCCGACGCGGCGCTTTACGAGGCCAAGGGGGAGGGCGGGAACCGCGCGTCGGCGCGCTCCTAGCGGCGCGCAAGCAGGTCGAAGTAGAGCAGCGTCGAGTAGAGCGCGCCGAAGGGCTGGGTGATCGCTCCGGCCAGCATCTGGCCGATCATCGACCAGACGGCGCGGTCCGACGACTCGGCGGCTGCCGAGAACGGCGCGGCCAGCACGAGCGCCGCCAGCAGGGCCACGACGTTCACCAGAACGATCAGGGCGAAGGTGCGCCACCAGGCTCCCTGGATGAGCCGGCCACTGGCGCGCAGCGCCTCGGTGCCGCGCGCGCCCTCCAGCACCACCACCTGGGGCACGAAGTACCAGCGCACGAACAGGTAGATCCCCGGCACGATCAGTATCAGGCCGAGGGCAATGCCGAGGGCGGCCAGGACCACCGCGAAGAACAGCGGGGTGAACAGCTCGAACCCCTTGACCAGCGATTCGCGCGCTCGCGGAGAGCTGCCGGCGGCCACCGAACGCAGCGCGAACACGCAGATCGCGGTGATCAGCGGAGCCACCACGAGGAAGGAGACCGCGCTCGGGATCGCGGCCTCGGCGAAGTTGGGCGTGGCGTTGTAGCCGGAGCTCAGCTGCTCGAGCCCCACTCCACTCACGATCAGCTCCGCAGGCACGACGACGATTGCGCCGATGGCCAGGAAGGTCCAGAAATGGCGCCGGTAGACCGCGAGCGTTTCGCGCAGCAGAGCGCCCGTGTTGCGCGGGCGCTCGAGCTCGATCACGCCGGAGTCGGACTCAGCTCTCGGTAGGCCTCTGCCACCCGCGCGATGGCCTCCTCGATCTGGTCGGGCGGCACGGCGGAGTAGGCGAAGCGCAGCGAGTTCTCGCCGCCCTTGAGCAGGAAGTCCGTGCCCTTAACGAACACCACTCCGCGCTCCACGGACCCGCGTTCCAGCGCGGCCACGTCGCTGCCCTCGGGCAGGTCGACCCAGAGGAAGTAGCCGCCCTCGGGGGTCACGAAGCGGGCGTCGGGCAGGTGGCGCCCAAGCGCGTCGCAGGTGGCGTCGCGGCGCTCGCGCAGGGCTTCCTTGACCACGGCGATGGACTCGTCGATGGCGCCCGAATGACAGAACTCCGCCACGATCGACTGGCTGACCATGCTGGGTGAGATGTATGTCTCGGTGGCGCGCTTGCGGATCGACTTGATCAGCCCGACCGGCCCGACCAGGTAGCCGACGCGAATGCCGGGACAGACGGTCTTGGAGAAGGACGAGGCGTAGACCACAAACTCCCCGCTCTCCTCGAGCTCGAGCATCCTCGGGTGCTGCTCGCCCTCGAAGCGCAGCTCGACGTAGGGGTCGTCCTCGAAGATCAGGAACTCGTACTGGCGGGCCAACTCGATCAGGCGGCGGCGCTTGCCGAGCGACAGCGTGCAGCCGGCGGGGTTCTGGAAGTTGGGGATGATGTGGGCGAGCTTGGGCCTCGCGCCTGCCTCGAGCGCGGCCGCCAGCGCGCCCACGTCGATCCCGTCCGCCTGCAGCGGAATGGCCAGAATGTCGGCGCCGAGCTTGCCCAGCGCCAGCAGCGTGCGGTCGTAGGTCGGCGCCTCGACCACCACCAGATCGCCCGGCGCGATCAGTTCGTCGAACAGGAACGCGTCGGCCTGCATCGACCCGTTGGTGGCCAGTAGGCGGTCGGGCTCGACCTCGTGCTTGGCCGCAAGCCACTCGAGAAGGCGCGGGTAGCCGGCCGACGTGCCGTACGCGAACGTGCCCGCCGGGTCGTGCTCGAAAGCTCGTGCGGCGGAGGCACGGAGCCCGTCCACGGCGATGATGTCGAGCGAGGGAGCGCCGCGAGCGAGCGAGATGTTGGTGTAGTCCGCCATGGCCCGCCAAGATACGCCATGAAGTGAAACCCGGCCAGATCATCATCGCCGTCCTCGCCGCGGTCGCCGTCGCGGCAGTAGCCGTGTTCTCGGCCGGCAGGGGCGGAGACGATGGGGACTCGCCGGATTCGGGCGCGGGCGGACCGAAGGCGCCCGCCAACGCGGTCCGGCTTCCCTTCGCCTACTCGCCCGAGAAGGAGAAGCTGCTCGTGCCGTTGATCCGCGAGTTCAACCGCGAGGACGGCGAGGCCTTCGTGGAGGGGCAGGTGGTGGCGAGCGGCGAGGCCGAGTCGAAGATCGCCGACGGCCGCCTCGAGCCGGTCATCTGGTCGCCCGCCTCGTCGCTGTGGGGGCGGCTGCTCAACTTCGACGCCGACCGCCCGCTGGCCCCCGACGACAACCCCTCCATAGTGCGCACGCCGCTGGTGATCGCCATGTGGGAGCCCTTCGCCAAGGCGCTCGGCTGGCCGCGTGAGCAAATCGGGTTCGAGCAGGTGATTCGCCTCGCGCGCTCCAACCAGGGCTTCGCCGAGTTCGGCCACCCCGAGTTCGGAAGCTTCAAGTACGTGCACACCAACCCCGACTTCTCCACCTCGGGACTCTCCGCCGTGGTGGCGGAGTACTACGCGGCCACCGGCAAGAAGGAGGGACTGACCGAGACGGATGTGCGCAGTTCGAAGGCGCGAAAGATCGTTCGCGACATCGAGCGCTCGATCGTCCACTACGGCGACACCACGCTGTTCATCGCCGACCAGATGCGCGCCAACGGGCCGGGCTACGCCTCCGCGGTGGCGATGGAGGAGGTGACGCTGCTCGACTTCAACAAGCGCCGCGGCCCGCAGCCGAAGCTGGTGGCCCTCTATCCACCCGAGGGGACCTTCTACTCCGACAACCCGTTCATCGTGCTCAACGCGCCCTGGGTGACCTCGGCCGAGCGCGCCGCGGCGCGGCGCTTCGGGGACTTCCTGGCCGAGCGGATCTCGCCCGAGGTGGCCGCGCGCTCGGGCTTTCGCCCCGCCGATCTCGATCAGGAGCCGGTGGCTCCGGTGTCCAAGGAGAACGGCGTGGATCCCGGGCAGCCCGAGCGGGTGCTCGGGCTGCCCGAGCCGCGGGTGCTGGACCGTCTCAAGCAGACCTGGCGCGAGGACCGCAAGCCGGCCAACGTGCTGCTGATCGTCGACACCTCGGGGTCCATGAACGACGAGAACCGGCTGGTGCGAGCGAAGGAGGGACTCAAGGTCTTCTTCGACCAGGTCGGCCGGCAGGACAGTGTCGGGCTGACGATCTTCTCCGATCGCATCCAGCCGCTGATTCCCGTGGGCCCATTCGCTCGCAACGAACGGCAGCTTCGTGGGACGGTCGACAACCTGATCGCCGACGGCGGAACGGCCATCTATGACGCCACCATCAACGGCTTCGAGCAGATACGCGACGATGCTTCGCCCGAGCGCATCACCGCCGTCGTGCTGTTGACCGACGGCGAGGACACCGATTCGGCCGCCAGCGCGGAGCAGGCTGTGCAGGCGGTGAAGGCGCAGGGCGACTCCGACAACCAGGTGCGCGTGTTCACGATCGCCTACAGCGCCGGCGCGGAGGGCGCGGCGGAGACGCTCGAGGCGATCGCACAGGCCTCGGGCGGCCAGCCCTACGAGGGCGACACCGAGGACATCGAGACCGTCTACCGCAGCATCTCGAGTTTCTTCTGATGGCCGAGCCGAAGCGCCCCTACTCGCGCTCGGAGTACAACCGAGCGTTGATCCTCAACGCGCTGACCCAGCCCTTCAACATCGTCCTGCTGGCGGCGGTGCTGATCGCCGGGCTCCTGCTCAACGCCTTCCTTCCCGTGCTCGCGGTGGGGCTGGTGGTGTACGGCGTGGCCGCGGCGCGCACGTACTTCGACTCCGACGAGGCGAACAAGGTTCTCGAGCGCGAGAAGGAAAGGCGGCGCAAGGCCCTCGACGCCGGGCGCCTCGACACCGGCGCGCTGTCCGAGCCGATCTCCCGGCTGCTCACCGGCGCGCGCCAGCGCGAGGCCCGGATCCGCGATGCGATCGACCGCGCCGAGCTGCCCTACGAGGAGGTCTCGTCCGAGGTCGATCGCTTCATCCGCGCCATGGAGGACGGCGCACGCCGGGCGCAGCTGCTCTACGAGGCGCTCGCCGAAACGCCTCCCGCCAGCGTCGAGCAGCGGCTCGCCCAGGTGAGCGGCGATCCCTCGAAGACCGAGCTGAGCGCGGCGCTCGAGAACCAGCTCACGGTGTTGCGGCGCATGGAGGCGCAGCTGCAGCGCTTCTACGACGAGATGGAGCGTGTGCTGGTGGAACTCGACACGGTGCGGGGAAACCTCGTATCCGTGTCCGCATCGTCGGAAGCGGCCAACCAGGAGCGCCTGGCCGGCGAGGTCCGCTCGCTGCGCGAGGAGGTCGGCGCCGTGGCCGCGGGAATGAGCGAGGCCTACGAGACGCCCGGCTGAGATCCTGCGGCGGCCCGTGCTTGGATGTCGGCCAGCGCGGCCTCGCGGGTCGTGTGCGCGCTCAGCCGGCAGACCCGGCCGTCGCGAAAGCCGTGCGTGAAGTACATGTAGTCACCACGCACGCCCTCTGCCGAGCGAATGCGCCGGTGTCCGATCACCAGCAGGTCGGGTTCGTGCAGCTCGAAGGTGTAGACCGAGGCCGTGAACTGCTCGCCGCGCTCCTCGAACTCGGCGAAGAACTGCGCCACGCCTTTCCGGCCACGGAAGATCCGCGCCTCGTGGTCCACGAACTCAACGTCGGGATGGAGCAACGGGATGGCCTCGTCCACGCCGCCCTCGCGATAGGTCGACCACAGCTCGCGAACGATCTCGAGTCGCTCGTCCACGCCGGAGATCATGGCGCACATGCACATGGGGCGGGCCTAAGCGCGGCGGCCCGCCGCAGGGGCAGTTCGAACCCGCATCGCGTCGACTTTGCCGCGTATGCGCGACTAACCCGACGCTCAGGAGCTCGATCGCGCTGAATCCGAGTAGATCCACGCGGGGGTAGATAGGATGCTGCGCCGCTGAATGCGGCTGAATCGCGGGCGCGCACCCAATCGAAAGTCATATGGCCCTTCCCAAAGAAGTCAAGTTCGTCACGTTCGATTGCTACGGGACCCTGATCGACTGGGAGTCGGGGGTTTTCGACGCATTCCAGAGGGAAGCCGACCGGGACGGTTTCACCATCGACCGTGACGTCCTCATCCCTCGTTTTGTCGATGTCCAGCGCGACATCCAGCGGGGCTCGTATGAGCTGTACGCCGAGGTTCTGCGCCGCACCGCGGTGCGCGTGGCCGGCGAGCTGAGCTGGGACCTCGAGCCCTCGCGCTCGAACTTCTTGCCCAACAGCGTGCCCTCGTGGCCGCCGTTTCGCGAGACCAACGCCCAGCTCGAGCGCTTCGCCAAGAAGTACGAGCTGGGCATCCTTTCGAACATCGACGACAAGTTGCTGGGCGCGACGCGACGCCATTTCCGCGCCGACTTCGACCTGGTCGTGACCGCCCAGCAGGTGCGGTCCTACAAACCCGATCCGGCGCACTTCAAGGAGTGCGCGCGCCGGATCGAGGGGACCAAGAAGAACTGGGTGCACATCGCGTCGGGCTATCCCACCGACGTGGAACCCTGCCTCAAGTCGAAGATCCCCGTGATCTGGGTCAACCGGCACGGCGAGGACCTCGAGCCCGGCCTCAAGAAGCCGGATGCGGAGGTCAAGAGCTTCCGCGACGCGGGCAAGCTCCTCAACGCCGCATGAGGACCGTCGCGGTCCACCGCGACGCCGTAGTCATCACGAGCCTCATGTGGCAGACCAACGCGCTGGCCCTGCGGGCGGGCGACGAAGCGATGCTGATCGACTCTCCCTATTACCCCGAGGAGCTCGAGGCGCTCTCCGGGGTCCTCGCGGCGGCCGGCTTCGAGCCCGACGCCCTGATCGCCACCCACGCCGACTTCGACCACCTGCTGGGCCGGGTGGCCTTCCCGGGCCTGGCGCTCGGTCTCGCCGAGTCGAGCGTGCAGCGCATGCAGGGAGCGCCGGGTGAGGCACAGCGCGAACTGCGCGACAAGGACGGAGAGCTGTACGTGGAGCGCGCGAAGCCGCTGGCCCTCGGGGAGCTGCAGGCTCTCCCCGTTCCGGGGGCGGTCGAGCTGGGTGACCAGGAGCTCGAGCTCCATCCGGCCGAAGGACACACCGGGGACGGCATGGCCGTCTTCGCGCGCTGGTGTGGCGTGCTGGCCCTCGGGGACTACGTCTCGCGGGTCGAGATCCCCTGGATCTCGCAGTCGGGCTCGCTGGCCGACTACCGCGCCACGCTCGCGCGGCTCGCGCCGCTGGTCGAGGCGGCCGAGACGGTGGTGCCCGGACACGGCGCCCCTCACGATCGAGACACCGCGCTGCGCCTGCTGGAGGAGGACTCCGTCTACCTCGATGCGCTCGAGCGCGGCGAGGAGCTGATCCCGCTGCCCAAGGGCCGCGACAGCAAGGAGCAGCAGGGCATCCACGCGGAGAACCTGACGCGCGCTTAGCGTTTCGACGGCTCGGGTACGGGCCGAGGAGGGTGCGCCGCAGGGTTCTCATCAGTCTGGCTGTCGCGCTCTGCTGCGCCCCCGCCGCTTCGGCGGCCGCACCGGAGCTCTCGACCTCAGACCGCCTCCAGGACCGCCGCTACGCCGCGGTGGGCACGCGCGCCTACTCGGTCGGCACCCAGGACGGGCGCTGGCCGGCGATGGGCTTTCACACCCGGGGCGAGATGGGCGGCATCTGGACGCCGCCGCTCAAGCTGCTCGACGGGCTCTGGTTCTCGGTCGATGGCCAGCCGATCGGCGCGGCCACCCGCTTCACCAGCGGCTGGGGCTACATCGAGATGGACCTGCCCGACACGGCCGGTGTGCAGGCGCGGCGTGTGGAGTTCGCCCCCGACGGCCGACGCGCTGTGCTGATCGGCCTGCGCCTGAGTGCGACCGGTGCGGGCCGCACGGTGGAGGTGGGCGTCGACGCCCACTCAGAGCTCATGAGCGCCTACCCGTGGGGTGACTCGAACCCCGATCAGCTCGCCTTCAACCGGCCCGACACGGCCGCGCTCGAGGCCGGCCGGCTCGTGTTCCGCGAGCCGGGCCGCGGCTGGGCCGCGGTGGTGGGAGCCCGGCAGGCGCCGTCCGGCGGCGAAACCGGCGCCGGCTTCCGTGGACCTCAGGAGCCTCCGGTGGTGTGTCCGCCATCGACCGATGAAGAGGCCGAGGTGCCCGATCGCTGCGACGACACGGCCTACGGAAAGGGCGCGGGTGGACGGCTGCGCTACAGCGTCAGTGTGCCGGCCGCCGGCACGAGCACGCTCTGGATCGCCGTGGCCGGCTCGCAGGACGGCGCCGCCGCGGCGCGCCGGTCAGCCGACGCGATGCTGGCCAGTCCCGAGGCGAAGCTGCGGCGCAAGGTCGAGCGCCGGCGCACACTCTCGCGATACACGCGGCTCTCCATTCCCGATGACCCTTTGCTGGCCCGGGGCATCGCCTGGAGCAAGCAGAACCTGGCCGACTCGGTGCAGGTGGCCCGCAACCTCGCGGTGCGCGAGACGCGCGCCGGAACGCGCTACCCCCGTCCCGAGGGCCGCCTCGAGCGCATCCGGTTTCTGGGTGCGGGCTGGCCCGACTATCCGTGGCTGTTCGCCACCGACGGCGAGTACACCGCATTCGCCAGCGTGGCCGTAGGGCAGTTCGCTCCGGTGATGGACCATCTGCGGGCGCTGCGCGACGTGAGCGCGATCGACAACCCGCGCAGCGGCAAGGTGGTGCACGAGGTGGTGAGTGACGGCACCGTCTACTTCGGCTCCGACGCCGACGACGGCAACACCGACGAGACGGTGAAGTTCCCGAGCGCGGTTGCGCTGCTGTGGCGCTGGACGGGGAACAACCGCTTCCGGGACCAGCTCTATGCGTTCTCCCGGCGCGGCATGCGCACGGTCTGGCGCGAGCTCGACGCGGACCGAGACGGCTGGCCCGAGGGGCTCGGCAACGTCGAGCGCGAGGGCATGGGCGAGGAGAAGCTCGACGTGGCGGTCTACGCGATCAGGGGCCTCGTGGACCTGGCCGATCTGGCCCGCTCGGTGGGCGACCGCAGGACCGTGCGCTGGGCGATGCGCCGGGCGCGCCGCCTGCGCCGCGCTTTCGAGGGCGACTGGTGGATGCCGGGCGTGCCGGGCTTCGCGGACTCGCTGAAGGGGCCGCGCAACCGCCGCCTCTACCAGCGCCACTGGACGGGCGTGCTCCCCATGGAGGCGGAGCTCGTGATGCGCGGGGTGACCCTGCCGGGTCTCGCCACGTTCGGGCGGGGGCGGGCCTCGCTGCGGGTGCACGAACGCCGCTGCTACGCCAACGGGTTCGGGCTCTTCCATACGGGCGGCCCGGGATGCGACGGAGCGGGCAGGTCGCCCTCCGAGAAGCAGGCCTTCACGCTGAACACGGCCGTGATGGCGGTGGCCGAGGGCAACTATGGGCGCCTCGGGGCGCAGCGGCGCTTCACCCGCGCCAACCGCAGGCTGCAGCTGCCGAACTTCGACGAGCAGCCCGGCGCCATGCCCGAGATCGCGCCCTCCCCGCTCGAGGGCCGAACGATCGATCGCTCACTGCTCGAGCGCCCGATGGTGCTGCAGGCCTGGGGCGCTTACGGCACCGCCTGGCCCGTGGTCCACCAGCAACTCGGCGTGCGCCCCGACCTGGGCCGCCGCCGGATCGCCGTGGTGCCCCAGCTGCCGCCGGGCCAGCGGCGGATGACCGGCGGCTCGATCCGGATGGGCGACGGAGCCACGGACGTGACCGTGACCCGCCGCGCGCGGACTCACCGAACGATCGTGAAGACCACGGTGCGGCGCCTGGACCGGCTGACGCTCGGCCACACCGTGCGGCCCAGCGCGCGCATAGGGCGCGTGACGCTGGATGGCCGCCGCGTGCGCCCGCGGCTGCGCCTCACCAACCGCGGCCTCGAGGTGTCAGCACGGGTGAAGGGCGGGCTGGGCGGCCGGCACGTGTTGGTGGTGCGGACGGGCTAGCCGCGCTCGCGCAGACGCTGGGCCAGCTTCGTCTTGAGGTTGAAGGCGCTCTTGACCGCCTTGTCCGCTGAAGATCCGTCCGGCGGCATCATTCCGATCTGGCGGGCGTACTGCATCTGGTCGAAGATCACGAAGTTCGAGACGACCTTGCCGTCGCGAATCACGAAGTGATCCATGCCGTCCACTGCCAGCGGCTTGCCGGTCGGCTCGATGCCGAGCAGCGGGCCGGTGTGGGTGCCCGTGAGGTGCCAGTGCACGAAGGCGTCGTCGCCATCCGCCGCGATGGACACGACCTCCATTTTCCAGTCGGGCATCGCGGCGAACGCCTCGTCGAAGTACGCGGCGATCTCGTCGGCGCCGGTACGGGTCTGGTCGGGGAAGCGGACGACCGTATCGGCGGTCCACACCTGCCTGAGCACCGAGGCGTCGCGTTGATTGATGGTCTCGAACACCCACCGAAGGAGCTCGGCGTTCGATACGTCAACCGGAGGGGAAGCGGTGGCCATCGCGGGATCCTATCGCCGCTGCTGCGGGCCGGGGGTCGCTCACGCGGAGTATCAGCAACGCCGAGATCACCATCACGCCGAAGAGCACGAACCCGAGCGCCCCGAAGTCGGCCAGGGCGAGCACCACCCCGCCGGCGGCCGCGCCGATCATGTAGCCCAGCTGGGCGCTGGCCGTTCGGGCGCCCATCATCGCGCCCGGCTGGCCGGGCAGCTGGTCGAGCCCCAGGGTGCTCGCCGTGGTGGAGCGAAGCGAGGCGAACAGTGCCGTTGCGCAGAAGATCGCCAGGGTGATCCCCACCGAAGGCGTGAAGTTGAGCAGCGCCACCAGCAGCACGCCCATTCCCAGGGCGGCGATCACGATCAGCGGCCGGCGCGGCACGCGCGTACTGAGCCGGGCGGCGTTCGTGGAGCTGACCAGGAACACGATCGAGCCCGCCGCCAGCAGCAGGCCCACCTCGCTCTCGTCGACTCCGTAGCTCTCGATGTAGAAGGCGCCCGCGTACGTGATCTCCGCCGTCCAGGCCGAGTAGGCCACGAGCTCGGCCACCGTCCAGCGGCGCGCCGAGCGATCGCGAAACACCGCGCCGAGGCCCTGGTGGGCGTCGGTCGCCAGCCGCCCTCGAGGCGCGAGGAGACCGGCCAGGAACGCCAGCGCCGCCACCGCGGCGGGAACGAGGTAGCCCAGGCGCCATGAGCCGCCCTCGGCCAGCACTCCGATCAGCGGGTTGCCGGCGATCCAGGCGATCGCCTGCGCGCCGACCACCCAGCCGATCGCCCAGGCGGCGCGATCCTCGTCGAAGTAGGCCGCCACGCCGGCAAAGCCCGCCGACAGCAGGCAGCCCACACCCGCTCCGGCCACCAACTGCGCGCCGTAGAAGAACGCCAGCGAGGGCGCCAACGCCGTGAGCCCGGCACCGGCCAGAGCAAGCAGCGCGCCGGCCTGAATCACCGGCGCCACGCCGATCCTGTCGATCAGCGCGCCTACGGCCAGGGACGCCGCTACCGCGGTCGCCGCCATCGCCGAGCGTGCGAGCCCCACCGCGCTGAGTGAGGCGTCGAGGTCGCGGCCGATGGCCACGATGAGCGGCGCCAGCACGACGATCGAGGCCTGCGTGGCGATCGTCGCCAGGACCAGGGGGAGGAGGAGACGCCCCTCGCGGCCTACTTGATCACCGCGATCGTGTCACCGGTGGCGATCGAGCCTCCTTCGGACACGCCCAGCTCTTCCACCGTTCCCGACGTGGGGGCGGTGATCTCGTTCTCCATCTTCATGGCCTCGACCACGCAGATGAGAGCTCCCTCCTCGACCTCGACGCCTTTCTCCACGGCAACCCTGAGCACCGTTCCCTGGATCGGAGACACGAGCTCGCCCGGGGCGCCCCCGCCCCCGCCGGACTGGCGCTCGCGCCGGGGCGCCTTCTTGGCCGCGCCGGTGTTCGCGCCCGCCCCGTTGGGGCCGAAGGCGGCGCCGATGACCTTGACCTCGAACTTACGCCCGGACACCTCGACGGCGTATTCGCGCTCGACCTTCTCTTCCTCGTCCTCCTCCGCGCCGCCCTGATCCGTGGGCGCGAAGGCGAGCTCCTTGAGCCACGCCTTGTCCTCGATCAGGTCGCGACACGTCTCGCCGTTGCGCCACTGCTCGGTGGCCAGGAGGGCTTGGTGGAAGGGGATGAGCGTCTTCAGCCCGCCGATCTCGAACTCGCCGAGCGCGCGCAGCATGCGTCTCGTCGACGCCTCGCGGTCGACGTCCCACACGATCAGCTTGGCGATCATCGGGTCGTACAGAGGCAGCACCTCATAGCCCTCCTCGGCCCCCGAGTCGACTCGCACGAAGGGTCCGGCGGGCTCGCGGTAGCTGCCCACGGTGCCCGGCGCCGGGGCGAAGTTCTTCGCGGCGTCTTCGGCGTTGATGCGGCATTCCAGCGCGTGGCCGCGCAGGATCACGTCTTCCTGCGAGTAGGCCAGCGGCTCGCCGGCGGCGATCTTCAGCTGCTCGCGGACGATGTCGATGCCGGTGACCATCTCGGTCACGCAGTGCTCGACCTGCACCCGCGTGTTCATCTCGAGGAAGAAGTACTCATCGTCCTGCAGCAGGCCCTCGACGGTGCCCGCGGAGCGGTAGCCGACGGCGCGCGCCGCCTCGGTTCCGATCTTGCCGATGCGCTCGCGCAGCTCGGGGTCGACGGCGGGGCCGGGGCTCTCCTCGATGAGCTTCTGGTGCCGGCGCTGGACCGAGCAGTCACGCTCGAAGAGGTGGATCACGTTGCCCTCGCCGTCGGCCAGGATCTGGACCTCGACGTGGCGAGGATCGGGCAGGTAGCGCTCGATGTAGACGGTGGAGTCGGAGAAGAACTTCTCGCCTTCGCGCGCCGCCCCCTCGAAGGCCTCCTCGAGCTTGTCCTCGGACTCGGCGACCCGGAAGCCCTTGCCCCCGCCCCCGCCCGCCGCCTTCACGGCAACGGGATAGCCGACCGACTCGTCGATCACCCGCTTCGCGTCCTCGACGGTCTCCACCGGATCAGTGGTGCCGGGCACGATCGGCACGTCGGCGTCGCGCATGATCTCGCGCGCCTTGGTCTTGGAGCCCATGGCGTCGATGGCGTCGGCCGGAGGGCCGATGAACACGATCCCGGCCTCCTCGCAGGCGCGCGCGAAGGCGGCGTTCTCGGCCAGGAAGCCGTAGCCGGGGTGGATGGCCTGCGCGCCGGCCTGGCGCGCGACGTCGATGATCTTGTCGGCCCTCAGATAGCTCTCGCCCGCCGGACCGGGGCCGAGCAGGTAGGCCTCGCCGGCGCGCCGGACGTGCGGCGCGTCGCGGTCGGGCTCGGAGTAGACGGCCACGCTCGCCACGCCCAACTCCTCGAGCGTGCGCATGACCCGTACCGCGATCTCCCCGCGGTTGGCGACCAGGACCTTGTCGAACATTTGCGCGGGGTGAGGTTATCGGCGAAGCTTGGCCCCGTGAGTCACGGTCGTATGGTGGTTGCCCTGATGGCCGTGGCCGCCGGATTGGGGCTGCCCGCCGCCGCGCAGGCCGAGTTGCGCTTTCGCAACTGCAACGGCATCGGCTGCGCGCGCGTGTCCGTGCCGCTCGACCGCAGCGGCGCCACCCCGGGAAGAATCTCCCTCTACGTTGAGAGGCGCCGCGCCGCCCGGCGGCCGCGGCAAGGAGTCACGCTGCTCCTGGCCGGCGGCCCGGGCCAGCCGGCGACGCTTGCCTACGGAGGCCCTCGCTCGCCCGACAGCTACGGCGAGTTCGCCGAGCTAACCCCGCGCAACGACATCGTGGCCTTCGACGGCCGCGGCACCGGGCGCTCGGGGCTGCTGCGATGTCCTGCGCTCGAGCGGGCCAGCCTGATCGACTCTGGGCGAGAGGCGGCTCTGTGCGCGAAACGGCTCGGCGGGCGGCGGGGCTTCTACCGGACCAGCGACAGCGTCGACGACATCGAGGCGCTGCGGGCCGAGCTGGGCGTGGAGCGGCTCACGCTGCTCGGGGTCTCCTACGGCACGTTCGTGGCCCAGGCCTACGCGGCCCGTTATCCGAGCCACGTGGAGCGCGTGGTGCTCGACTCGATCCTCGACGTGTCGGGCTGGGATCCCTTCTATCGCGACATCTTCCGCGCGGTCCCGCGCGTGCTGGGCGCGGTATGCCGCAGCGGCTGCGAGAGCTTCACCCGCGATCCGGTGGACGATCTCGGCCGTCTGGTGCAGAGGCTGAGCCGAGGACCGCTGCGCGGGTATGTGACGCTGCCCAACGGTAGCCGGCGCCGCAGCGCACTGACCCGCCAAGAGCTCTTCTTCACGCTGATAGCCGGCGACCTCGATGACGTTGCACGCTCCGCCTTCCCCGGCGCGGTCAACGCCGCGCTGCGGGGCGATCTCGCTCCCATCCTCCGCCTCAAGCGGCGCGCGATTGAGACCGAGGGCGGCGGTAGCCCGAGGGACTTCAGCACTGCGCTCTACGCCGCGACCACCTGCGAGGAGATCCCGTTTCCCTGGACTCGCTTCTCCGCGCCGGCCGCCCGCTTTGCCCAGATCGCCGCCGCGGCGGCGCAGATCCCGGCGGCCGAGCTGTACCCCTTCGACACCGCCACCACCGCCGGCAACGACTTCATCCGCCAGTGCCGGCGTTGGCCCGAGGCCTCGCCGGCTCCGGCGCCGCCACCGCCGCCGGGGGCGCTTCCCGACGTGCCCGTGCTGATGATCTCCGGCGAGGTCGACCTGCGTACGCCGGTTGAGGCCGCGCGCGGCGCCCTGGCCGACTGGCCGGACGCCCGCCTGCTGGTGGCGCCCGACACCGGGCACTCCACGCTGTCCGCCGACTTGAGCGGATGCGTCCTGCGGGCCGCACGACGCTTCCTGCGCGGCGGCACGCCGCCCGCGAGCTGTCGCCGCGGCCGCCCCGCCTTCCCCGCTCTGGCGCCGCCCCCAGACTCGCTGGGAGACCTGCGTCCGGTGCGCGGCGTGCCCGGTCTGCGCGGCCGCGCCGTGCGCGCGGTCGAGGTGACGCTGTTCGACGTGGCGGAGGACCTGCTCGGCGAGCTGCTCACCAGCGGGAGCCTGCGACTGATGGGCGGGGGCCTGCGGGGCGGCCGCTGGTCGATCGACTTCGAGGCGCGCCGTGTGCCGCTGGTGCTGCACGGAGTCGTGGTGGTGCCCGGCGTGCGCGTGACCGGGAGGGTTCGCGACTTTGGGCGCCGCCGCCAGACCGCCCGCCTGCGCCTATCCGGACCGGCCACGCCCGACGGTGTGATCGAGCTGGACGGCAAGGAGGTGCGGGGCCGGCTGGGCGGCAGCAGGGTACGCGGGACGATCTCGATCGGCCTGGTCGAGGATGCCAGCACGGCGGCGCTTCGCATCCGCCCGGCGCTCCCCGACATGTTCCGGGCCGCACGCGAGCTGGCCGAACGCCCGCGCCAGCGTTAGCGCCGCTCGGCGGCCCGGGCGCGCAGCCCTGAGAAGAACACGGCCATCATCTCCGGATAGAGGCCGGCGGGCACCGCCTCCGGCTCGAGCAGACGCTCCAAGGCGATCCCGTTGGCCATCGCGAACGTCATCGTGGCCACCTGCTCGGGAGGCAGGACCGGCTCTATCCCCAGGCGAGCGGCCCGCCCGGCCAGCAGCTCGGCGATACGTTGGCGCATCATCCGGTAGCGCGCCACCAGCTCCACGCGAAAGCCCTCGTTGCGGGCCGCGTAGACGGTGAACTCGAAGAAGAGCCGCTCCCAGTCGGGCTGTGACTCGATCGCGGCGATGAAGCCCGCCGCCGCGGCGCGAGCCTGAGTGTCAGGATCCTCCTCGCTCGACAGGATGCGGTCGAGCTCCTCCAGGCGCTCGCCGAAGCGCGCATCGAGCATGGCCAGGAAGAGATCCTCCTTGCTCTTGAAGTTCGCGTACACGGCACCCTTGGTGAAGCCGGCGTGCTCGGCCACCGCGTCGAGCGACGCACGCTCGAGCCCGCGCTGGGCGGCCACCGACGCGGCGGAGCGCATCAACCGCGCGCGGGTGTGGGCCTGGCGCTCCTTGCGCGACAGCGGCTCGCTCACGCGGCGGCCGCGACCGTCGCAGCGTCGATGCTCTCGCGCCGCTCGGCCACCACCTCGCCGCCTCGGCGCGGCGCGTTGGTGATCGCCCGGCGCACGAAGCGCTCCGGCTGGGGGTTCGCCGCCCGGAGATCCAGCCGGGTCACGAGCTCCTGCAGCACGATGCGCATCTCGATCAGTGCGAAGCTGGCTCCCAGGCAGCGGCGCACACCGCCTCCGAACGGAAACCACGTGTATGTGCCTGCCGCGGCTTCAAGAAAGCGCTCGGGGCGGAACACGAGCGGGTCGCGATAGATGTCGGGCCGGCGGTGCACGAGGTAGATGCAGGGAGCGACGGTCACGCCCGCGGGGAGCAGGCGCCCTCCGATCTCCATCGGCTCCTTGAGCCGGCGCACCACGAGCGAGAGGATCGGGCGCAGCCGCAAGGTCTCCTTGCACACCGCGTCGGCGTAGTCGCTGCCGCCGGCCTGGGCCTCCTCGCGCATGCGATCGAGCGCGTCCGGGTGGCGGACGAGCCGCTCGACCGCCCAGGCCAGCGAGCTGGCCGTGGTCTCGTGGCCGGCCACCAACAGGGTCATCAACTCGTCGCGCAACTCCTCGTCTGACATCGGGCTGCCGTCGTCGTGGCGCGCCCCGAGGAGCATCGAGAGTACGTCGTCCCGCTGGTCGAGATCCGGCGCGTGGCGGCGCTCGCGGATCTCCTGATAGATGAGCTCGTCGGCGGGTCCGCGCACCCGGCGGAACATGCGCGAGCTGGCAGCGTTGCGGGGTCCGAGCACGGCGAGTATGGCCATCCGTTTCGGGTCGCCACCCCACTCGAGCACGTGACCGAGGATCGCCATAAGCCGCGCTCGCCGGCCCTCGTCCTGCACCCCGAAGACAGTGCGCATGATCACCTCGAGCGTGATGCGCTGGGTGGCGTCGCGCACGGCATAGGGCTCGCCCAGGGGCCAGCGCTCGATCTCGTGGCGTGCCGCCTCGGCCATGGCCTCCTGGTAGCGGCGCATGCGCTCGCCATGGAAGGGCGGAAGCATCAGCTTGCGCTGGCGCATGTGCGCGGCGTCGTCGAGCAGCAGCACGGAATGGTGGCCCAGCAGCGGAAGAAGGATCCGGTTTGCCTCGCCCGCGTGCAGAAGGCGCGGGTCGCCGGTGAAAACCTGCTTGACCGCGTCGGGATGGGCCAGGAACACCCATGTGCCCTCGTTGGCGATCTGCACGGTGAACATGTCGCCGTGGCGGCGGTGGAGCTCCTCCATCATCGCCCAGGGCCGGACGAGCCAGCGGGCGGTCTGAACGGCGCGCGGTGAGGAGGGTCCGGGTGGGAGCGAGGTGGAGTTCACATACCGAAGAGTATCTGAACCAGAAGCGTGGCTGTCCTGATCCATCGCCCGCCAGAGTCCTTCACACTGAGCTACCAGTGCCACAACCGATGAGTTCGGTGCGGCGGTCCGGTCTAACCGAACAATGATCAACCCAACGAAAGGGGAACCGCGACCATGAAGCTGACGACCGCCACGCACGTCTCCGTCGACGGAGTGATGCAGGGGCTCGGCGCGCCGGGTGGGGACCGGAGCGGCGGATTCGCGCGCGGCGGATGGGCCATAGTGGTGGACTCGCAGTCCACGCCGAGTGGGTTGTCGATCCAGGTCTACCGGCCCACCGGGCGCCCGCGGTACGCAACGGCCACGGCCGACTGAGGCTGCGGCGATGGCTCACATGGAATCGCTCTGGCCGCGGCTGGCGCAGCTGCCGCTCGTCGTCGAGTCGTGCGAGTACGACCGGCTGCACGTCGTCCTCGCCCACGAGTTCCAGCGCGTGACGACGCACGTGCGGCTGGTCGGCGCCGGCGCCGCCGGGCTCGGGGAGGACGTCTCGATCCACGTCGAGGACGGCAGCTCGCTGCACGAGACGCAGCCCGCGCTGCCGCTCGCGGGCGAGTGGTCGCTCGCCGGCTTCTGCGATCACCTCGCGACGCTCGATCCGTGGCCCAACCCGCCGGAGTGGGAGGCGGCGCGGCGCCTTCGCAACTGGGCGTTCGAGTCGGCGGCGCTGGACCTCGCGTTGCGCCAGGCCGGCCGTGTCCTGCACGACGTACTCGGCCTCGAGCCGCGGCCGGTGCGCTTCGTCAACTCGATGGGCCTTGGCGAGCAGCCCTCGATCGAGCACGTGCGCCGGCGGCTCGCCCGCTCGCCGGGCGTGCGCTTCAAGCTCGACGCGGAGGCGACCTGGTCGCCCGCGCTCGTCGACGAGGTTGCGGCGACCGGCGCGGTCGACACGATCGACTTCAAAGGTCAGTACGGCTTGGAGGTGAAGGATCCGGAGGCGCTGGGCGCGCTGTACGACCGCGTGCTCGCGGCGTTCCCGGACGCCTACCTGGAGGACCCGCACGACCTGCCCGAGATCGCGCGGCGGCTCGGCGATCATGTCGAGCGCGTCTCCTACGACGCGCCGATCCGCAGCGCCGAGGACATCGGGGCGACGCCGCTTCCGGCGCGCGTGGTGAACGTCAAGCCGTCGCGCATCGGGAGCCTGCGTGCGCTGTTCGAGGTGTACGCGCGCTGCGCGCGGGAGCGGCGGCCGATGTACGGCGGCGGGATGGGGGAGCTGGGCGTCGGCCGCGGGCAGATCGAGTTGCTGGCCGCGCTGTTCCATGCCGACGCGCCCAACGACGTGGCGCCGAGCGCCTACAACGAGGACGACCCGACGGGCGAGCTGCCGGCCAGCCCGCTGGCCCCGCGCCCCGACGCGGTCGGATTCCGCTGGACGACGTAGCGTCGCCCCGGCCGAGGGTCGTGGTCGTTCGCGGCGCCGGCGCGCCTCCTACGCCAGCCGCTTGCCGACGAGCCCGGCGTGCGCGGCCAGGTCGCCGGCAAAGCCTGCGAAGTCGCGGGCGTAGAGCTGCTGCGGGCCGTCGCACAGAGCGACCTCGGGATCCTCGGCCACCTCCACGATGATTCCGTCGGCACCAACGGCCGCGGCCGCCCGGCCCAGCGGGGCCACGAGGCGGCGATCGCCGGAGGCGTGGCTGGGGTCCACGATCACGGGCAGGTGCGTGTGCATTTTGAGCCAGGGCACGGCCCCCAGATCGAGGGTGAAGCGCGTGGCGGTCTCGAAGGTGCGAATCCCGCGCTCGCACAGGATCACCCGCTCGTTGCCCTCCTTCAACACGTAGTCGGCGGCCATCAGCAGCTCGTCGAGGGTGGAGGAGAGGCCGCGCTTGAGCAAGACCGGCTTGCCCAGCTTGCCCACGATCTCGAGCAGCCCGTAGTTCTGCATGTTGCGCGCGCCCACCTGCACCACGTCGACCGCCTCGGCGAAGCGCTCGGCGTGGCCCGCGGAGGTGAGCTCGCTGACCACGGGAAGACCGGTCTCCTCGCGGATCTCGCGAAGGATGTCCAGCGCCTCGTAGCCCAGTCCCTGAAATGAGAAGGGCGAGGTGCGCGGCTTGAACGCGCCGCCGCGCAGCATCGATGCGCCGCCGGCCGCCACGGTGCGGGCTACCACGGCGGTCTGCTCGAGGCTCTCGACGGTGCAGGGCCCGGCGATCAGGCAGAAGCTCTCGCCGCCGCCCACCACGCGCCCGTCGACGGTGAAGGAGGTGGCGGTGTGATGCGATAGCTCCGACGAAGCCAGCTTGTACGGGCGCGAGATCGGAATCACCTGATCCACCCCGGCAAGGCCCTCGAGCCCCAGCTCGCGCACCCCCTGGGGATCGCCGATCGCGCCGATGGCCGTGGTCAGCTCGCCGGGCATGACCTTGGCGTGCACGCCGCGCGCCTCGAGCTTGGCCACCACGGCATCGATCTGCTCGGCGGTCGCCTCCGGTGTCATCACGACCATCACCGGCCGCAAGCCTACGGAGAACTTCCGGCCGTGGACTAGGCGCGCAGGGTGACCCGCTTGCGAACGGTGCGCGCGTTGCCCGCTGAGTCGCGGGCCGTTACCACCAGCATGACGCGGACCCTCTGCGCTCGGCGCACCCGGCGGGCGCTTCGGCGCGACAGCTTGACCCGCACGACGGCACGCGACGAGGGCAGCAGCGAAAGGCTCTTTCGGCCGAGCCGGCGGCCCTTGCGGCGCAGGCCGACCGAGCCGCCCGTGGCGGCCGTCTCGTTGGAGGGCCCGCGCAGCACTACAGCCACCCGGCCGCGCCGGTTGAGCCTGAGGCGCTTGGACAGGATCCGGAAGAGGGGCGCCGAGGTGTCCGGCACTGCCGTCGGACGCGATGCCCGGCGCTGGTACTCGAAGGCGCCCAGGTCGCGCACCGCAACGCCGTCGCCGTTACCGTCGTTGGGTCGCGGAAGCCCGTCGAGGTCGGTGGTCGATCCCACGCCGGGGGAGCCGCGGTCGATCACCGGTGAGTCGGCGCGCAGCCGGAAGTCGGCGGCAGCGCCGTCGACGAAGCCCGGGTTGGCCAGCAGGTTCCCCGCTCCGGCGACCACCGCCGCGTCGCCGTTGCTCGAGTCGACGACCTTCGCCGGGTTGTAGTCGGAGTAGCCGATGGGGATGCGCGCGATGCTTCCCGAGAATGCCTCGACCTCGAGATCGGTGCTGAGGGCGTGGAAGATGGAGTCGCGCACGTCCACGGTCGGGTTCCGTCCCGCGTTGAAGCCGCCGGCGTAGACGCCGCGGCCGGCGTTCACCGCGTCGCCGGTGCCGACCACGGTCACGTGACGAGCCACGATCGTGGGGCTGCCCGCTGAAGTTGCTTCTGCCATCAGACCCCCGCCGGTAGATCCCCCGGAGAGGCGGATGAGGGCATCGGAGACATTCACGGAGCCGCCACCAAGGGCGACTATTCCTTCATGGGATGGGGTCGAGGAGCGAAGTCGCCGAATGTCGACGGGCGCCCCGGAGTTGCGGGCATCGACCATCCGCTCGCCTGCGGCGGAGACGTTCTCGATGAACGCGCCTTCCTCGGCCCCGATCGCTTGGTTGGCGTTGCCCAGGGGTACCTGCACGAGGGAATTGCGCAGGATGGCCCCGGTACGCACGATGACTCCGACCGCGTTGTCGACTCCCGGCTCGCCGAGCACGGTGACTCCGTTGGCCACCACACCGGCGCCGCTCAGGAAGATGCCCGCCTCGAATATCCCGGGCTGGTTCTCCACCCGGACCCGCAGGTTCGACACGGTGCTTCCCGGCGACTGGATGTCGAGTGAGAAGTTGCTGTTGGGCGAGCGCAGGATGGTTCCGTCCGCGCCTGCACCCGCGCCGACGATGTCGACCGGGTTCGCGCCGACAACGAGGGCGTTCTCGGTGAAGTCGCCCGCGGCCAGCCGGATCGTGTCGCGCACCGTCGGCGTGCCGGCTGCAAGGCCGATTGCGCCCTGGAGGGTGGGCGAGGTCTGATCGCAGCCCGTGCCGGTGGGAACGCAGATCGTCGCGGCGCTCGCCGAACTCGCGCAGAGGGCGAAGAAAGCGGAGGTGAGGACCAGCAGGCGACGGGTCATGCCCGGCTAATCGGGCGGGCGGGCGGAAAACTTAGTGCTCAGGGCGCGCGGCCCGGAGCTGGGCGGCCGCCGCCTCGGTCCGCTCCGCCACCACCCGCGCCGCCTTGGCCCGCTGCTCGCGCACGACGGTGTACACGAGCAGCGCGATCACCGCCACCGGGAAGGGCACGATCACCGCAACGGGGATGTCCAGCCCGGCCTTTATGAGGAGCGCCAGCCCCGCTCCGATGAGCACCACGGCGAGGGTCGTGCGCAGCACCGCAGGCTCCACTCGCACCGACCAGTGGCTCCCCAGCCAGACGCCGGGAATCGAGCCGATGAGGATGTTGCCCGCCAGCGCGAAGTCGACGTTGCCGGCCACGATGTGGGCCAGGCCGGCGGCCCAGAGCAGAATCGCCGCGTGAAATACGTCCGTGCCCACGACTCGGGTGGGAACGAGCCGAAAGAGCAGGATCAGCCCGATGGCGATCAGCGCTCCCGATCCGGCCGAGGTCACGCCGAGCACGAAGCCGACCACCAGCCCGAGCGCCACGGCCGCAACCTTGTGGCGGCGCTCCATCACGACCGTCTCTCGTTCGCGCGCGTGCATGCTCTTGAGGAAGGCGCGCACGAGAGTCGCCGCGCCGGTGAGCAGCAGCGTCACGGCGAGTACGTTGAGGAGCACGTCGTCGAAGTCGCGACCTGCGAGATCCTCCAACAGAGTGAGGACGTACACGCCGCCTATCGCCGCCGGGACCGACCCGACCGCCATCCAGGTCGAGAGCTTGAAGTCGACCGTCTTGAGGCTCCAGTGCTTGTAGCCGCCGACGGTCTTCGTGACCGCCGCGTAGGCGAGGTCGGTGCCGATGGCGGTCACGGGCGCAACGCCGAACACCAGGATCAACATCGGGGTCATCAGCGATCCGCCGCCGATCCCGGTCATGCCCACGAGCACGCCGACTCCGAGGCCGAAGGCGATCAGAGCGAAGTCCATTGCGGCAGAGCCTATTCAGCCGGCCAGGAATCAACGGGGGTCCGGGGGCGCGAGCCCCGGCTGCTATCTAGAGGACCATGCCGGCGCCGACGGTGTCGTTGGTCGACTCGTCGATCAAGATGAAGCTCCCGGTTACCCGGTTACGGCGGTACTCGTCCACCAGCAGGGGGGCGGACAGGCGCAGGCTCAGGCGCCCGATCTCGTTCAGCTCCAGGCTGGTGGCCTCCTCGTGGCGGTGCAGCGTGTTCACGTCGAGGGCGTAGCGCACCTCGTCGACCTTGGCCAGCGCGGTGCGCGACGTGTGCTTGATCCGGTAGCGCCCCGCAGCCGACAGCGGGCGTTCGGCCATCCAGCACACCATCGCGTCGATCTGACGCGTCTCGCTGGGCTGGTTGTGGGGCCGGCAGATCATGTCGCCGCGCGAGACGTCGACGTCGTCCTCCAGGCGAACGGTCACCGACAGCGGCGGGTAGGCCTCCTCGAGCTCGCCGTCGAAGGTGTCGATGGCGGCGATCTTCGACTTGCGCCCCGACGGCATGACCACGACCTCGTCGCCGGCGCGAAACACCCCGGAGGCAACCTCGCCCGCGTAGCCGCGATAGTCGTGGTGCTCGTCCGACATCGGGCGCACCACCCACTGGACCGGGAAGCGGGCGTCCTGAAGGTTGCGGTCGGAGGCCACGTGCACATGCTCGAGGTGGTACAGCAGCGACGGACCCTCGTACCACTTCATTCGCTCGGAGCGCTCGACCACGTTGTCGCCGCGCAGCGCCGAGATCGGGATGAAGGTCAGGTCGTGCACGTCGAGCTTCGCCGCCCAGCCGGAGAACTCGGCGGCGATCGACTCGAAGACCTCCTGGTCGTAGTCGACCAGATCCATCTTGTTCACGCAGACCACGAGGTGCGGGATGCGCAACAGCGACGCTATGAACGCGTGCCGGCGCGACTGCTCGAGCACGCCCTTGCGGGCATCCACGAGGATCAGTGCGAGGTCGGCGGTCGAGGCCCCGGTGACCATGTTGCGGGTGTACTGCTCGTGCCCGGGCGTGTCGGCGATGATGAACTTGCGCCGCGGCGTGTGGAAGTAGCGGTAGGCCACGTCGATCGTGATGCCCTGCTCGCGCTCGGCGCGCAGCCCGTCGGTGAGGAGGGCGAGGTTGACGTAACCGTCGCCGCGGCGCTTGGAGGTCTCCTCCACGTGGAGAAGCTGGTCCTCGAAGATCGACTTGGTGTCGAAGAGCAGGCGGCCGATCAGCGTCGACTTGCCGTCGTCGACCGAGCCGGCGGTGGCGAAGCGGACGAGCTCCGAGGTGCGGGCGCTCTGAACCGGCCGCCCGTTGGTGGCCACTCCGTGCGCCACGTTAGAAGTACCCCTCCTTCTTGCGGTCCTCCATGGCCGCCTCGGACACGCGGTCGTCCGCGCGCGTCTCGCCGCGCTCGGTGATCCGCGTGGCCGCGATCTCGGCTACCACAGCCTCGAGGGTCTCGGCCGTCGAGGCCACGGCGCCGGTGCAGCTCATGTCTCCGACTGTGCGGAAGCGCACCGACTCCTCGAAGGGGCGCTCGTTGGGAAGCAGCTCCACGAAGTCCGAGACCGCGTAGAGCATCCCGTCGCGCTTGAAGACGTCGCGACGGTGCGAGAAGTAGATCGAGGGCAGGTCGATCCGCTCCTCGTGGATGTACTGCCAGACATCGAGCTCGGTCCAGTTGGAGAGCGGGAACACGCGCACGTGCTCGCCGGGCTTGACGAAGCCGTTGTAGATGTTCCAGAGCTCCGGGCGCTGGACCTTGGGATCCCATTGCCCGAAGTCGTCGCGAAAGGAGAAGATGCGCTCCTTCGCGCGGGCACGCTCCTCGTCGCGGCGCGCCCCGCCGAACACGCCCCGGAAGCCGCCCTTCTCGATGGCGTCGAGCAGGGTCACCGACTGCAGGCGGTTGCGCGAGGCGCGCGGGCCCTTCTCCTCGGTCACCCGGCCCTGGTCGATCGAGTCCTGCACGCGGGCCACGATCAGCTTCGTGCCCGTGTCCTCGATCATGCGGTCGCGGTACTCGATCACCTCGGGGAAATTGTGCCCCGTGTCAACATGCATCACGGGGAAGGGGAGGCCGCCGGGGTGGAAGGCCTTGCGCGCCAGGTGCAGGAGCACAGCGGAGTCCTTGCCGCCGGAAAACAGCAGCACGCCACGCTCGACCTCGGCCGCCACCTCACGCATGATGTGGATGGCTTCCGACTCGAGCGCACGAAGATGAGAAACCTCGTAGCTCATTGCGTCGGCAGGCAGGATATCCGTCCTGGCCGCCGTTCCGGCGCCGGCAATCACGCGTGCAGCCCACACTCCGTCTTGCTCTGCCCCGCCCAACGGCCCTCGCGGCCGTTGCCGGGAAGGGTGCACGGAGCGCAGCCGATCGAGCTGTAGCCAGTGTCGTGCAGCGCGTTGTAGGGCAGGTCGTGCTCGCGCACGTAAGCCCAAACGTCGTTGTCGGTCCAGTCCACCAAGGGGTTGAACTTCCATACCCCGCGGGCGGCATCCCACTCCACCGGCCGCGCTTCGGCGCGTGTCGGCGACTGCTCGCGACGGATGCCGGTGATCCAGGCGTCGTTGCCGGAAAGGGCCTGCCCGAGCGCCTCGACCTTGCGGTCGCCGCAGCAGCTGCCCGCGCTCCACGGAGTGCCGTTGGGCGGCGTGGCGTCCATCACTTCGACGGCGAGCCCGTAGCGATCCTCGAGCTCGCGCCAGGTGGCGTAGGTCTCGGAGAACAGGACTCCGGTGTCGATCGTGAAAACCCGCGCCTGGGGCTCGATCTGCGTGATCATGTCGATCAACACCGACTCCTCCTTCTGGAAGGAGCAGGCCATGACGAGGCTGGGATGGTGGCGCTCGACCGCCAGGTCCAGCGTCTCCTGCGCGACGTTTTCTAGATCGCGCATTCGCCCTCGCCCCGGACCACCTGGAACGGCTCCTTGCGCTGCCAGTCGATGAAGTGGCTCATGTTCTCCAGCGAGAACTCGATGGGCAGGGCGAGATCGCGGACCTCGTCCTCGAAGCGAATGCCTTCAACACGTTCCGCGTAGGCGTTGAACTCCTCGCCCTCCTGGCGCTCGCTTGCGTACATGCGCAGCCAGCGCTCCACGGCCTCCGGAACGCGCTTGGCCGCCAGGCGCACCTTCAGCCGGGTGCCGTAGACCACCTCGCCGCCCTCGTAGCGGCCGCCGATGTGAGCCACGTAGGCGGGCACGGTGTGCTCGCCCACCTTGATCGACGCCCCGTAGAAGCCGATGTTGGCGATGTGGTGCTGGCTGCAGCCGTTGGGGCAGCCGGACATCTTGATGTGGATCCGCTTGGTGAGCGGATCGTCGATGTCCATCGCCTCCACACGGTCCATCACGGCCCGGTTGAGCCCCATCGAGCTCGTGATCCCGAGCTTGCAGGAGTCGGTGCCCGGGCAGCTGACGGTGTCGACGATCTGGCCGGCTCCGGCGCCGCCCAGGCCGAGCTCGTCGAGCGCTCTCCAGACCTCGTAGACGGACTCGTTGCGCACCCAGCGCAGCAGGAGGTTCTGCTCGACGGTCGTGCGGGCGTAGCCGCCCGAGTAGTCGCGCATGATCCGGGCCAGGCCGCGGAACTGCGCGGGTGTCAGGTCGCCACGGATCACCCGCACCTGCACCGTGGAGAAGCCGTGTTGGCGCTGGGGTTCGACGTTGGAGGCGCGGAAGCGTTCGAGAGCCGAGCCGTCGCCGTTGGGCTGCGCGTAGGTGGTGACCGCCTCCGGAGCGTTGCCCTCCTCGTCGTGGTCGAAGAGCAGCTCCGTGGGGTCGAAGTCGCGCTCGGCCACCCAATCGCCCTCGAGCTCCTCCTCCACCTGCTCGCGGAACGCCTCGATCCCGATCTTGTCGATCAGCACCTTGATGCGCGCCCGCGCGCGGTTGACTCGCAGCCAGTCCTGGCGGTCGAAGATGCGGAACACGGCCTCGGAGACCTTGAGGTAGTCGCCGTTGTCCAGCTCGACGAACTCGTAGAGCGTCGGCGCCACGCGCGGCATGATCGAGGTGCCGCCGCCCACGCGGATCTCTACGCCCCGGACTCCGTCGCGCTCACGCGGGATGAAGGCGATGTCGTGGATGCCGGTGATGGCACGGTCCTCGTCGGTGGCCGTGAAGGCTGTCTTGACCTTGCGCGGCATCAGCTGGGTGGTGGGGTGACGCACGAAGTAGCGCACGTAGGCGCCCGCGTACGGGGTGATGTCGAACAGCTCGCCCTCGGTCACGCCGGCCCAGGGGTCGCCGGTGACGTTGCGGACCGTGTTGCCGCAGCCCTCGCGCGAGGACAGGCCGGAGTCGGAGACCTTGCGGATCAGCTCCGCCATCTCGCGCAGCGGAATGTGGTGGATCTGGATGTTCTGGCGAGTGGTGATGTGGCCCTTGTTGAGCGGGGCGTACTCCTCCACCACGTCGGCGAAGGTCTCCATCTGCTCGGGCGTGACCCCGCCCATCGGCAGCTTGATGCGGCACATCTGGACGTCGGCCTGACGCTGGCCGTACACGCCCTGCTTGAGGCGGAAGCCGATGAACTCGTTCTCGCCCGTCTCGCCGGCGAGGAACTTCTCGGCCTCGTTGTCGAAGTCGTCGAACTCGCGCTCGATGATGGGGATCACGTGGCCGGGAACGTTCTCGACCACCTCCGGGTTCTCGAGCGAGCCCTTCCTGCCTTTGCGCCGTTGGGCGGAAGCACTCGGCGTCGCCGAGTGCGCACCGACGTTTTCTGGGGCCGAAACCGGTTCCATCCAGTCAAAGTACCAAAACCCGATCAGGTTTACGGCATATTGCCCGGGCTAGGGTCCGCGGTATGAGCACTCCACGCTTCAACTACGCAAACGTGACCGCCACGCTGGCGCTGTTCGTCGCGCTCGGAGGCAGCGCCTATGCGGCCGCGACGGTCACCGGCCGGGATGTCCGCAACGGGACGCTCACCGGCTCCGACGTGAAGAACAACTCCCTGCGCGGCGCCGACATTCGCAATCGCTCGCTGCGCGCGGCCGACTTCCGCGCGGGCGACCTACCGCGGCGCAGCGCCGGCGCGGTCAGCCGCCGCACCCAGGTGAGCGTGCCCGACGATGAGACCCGGACGGCCAAGGCGAGCTGTGCGCCGGGCGAGACCGCGGTCGGCGGCGGCGCCGGGTTCGGTGGGGCCGACGTCGACGACCGGATCATCACGTTCAGCGAGCCGCTGGAGGCGGACGGCACGCTGCCGGAGGGCGGAGACAGAGCGACCCAATGGTCGGCGGCCGGGGTCAATCTCACCGGCACCGGCGACCCGATCACGCTGACCGTGCAGGTGCTCTGCAGCGGCTAGTCCGGCGCTGCGCGAGGCGCCGTGTGGCGGGCGCCTGCGTCTTCTAACGGCAGCAACCAGGGTGGAAGCGGCCGGGTTGTCGGCTTTGTCACGCTGGCGTAACGCGGTTTCGCGCCACTGTCCTGGATTGACCGTCCCTGAGACGGTCAAGTCAGGACAGCTCCCAACCAAGCGTTATCGCCGCGCCCGCCGAAGGGCTTGTGTTACAGGGTCGCGACGTCCGTCACGCCGAGCCGGCCTCACGTCGAGCGCATGACTCAGGCAGTCTCGCTGCCGGCCAGCTCGCGCTTCGGTGCGCTCAGCGTGCCTCTGGTCACGCGCCCCACGGGGCGTTCGCGCTCCACGGCGTCAGGCCCCCGGGACCACGGCCGGTGGCGTCCAGCATCCCCGCGCGCAGCCACGGGTTGATCGCCGGCCCCGCCGGCGCCGGCGCCGGCGCGGTGTCGCGCATGAACTGCTCGACCGCGGCCGTGATCGCGGCGGCCTCCTCCGGCGAGGCCGAGGCGCCGCTGAGCTCGATGCGCGGTCGGGCTGGATGGCGGTGTCCGTTGCGGCTCATCGAGGCGGGTAGCGTATCCCCCGGTGCCCGAGCTACCCGTCTTCGACCAGGACACGGTGCTTCGCGCGATCTCGCCGAGGGAGGCCATCGAGCGCGTGCGCGAGGGCTTTGTCGAGTACGCGGGCGGGGAGTGGCAGATGCCGCCCAAGACGTATCTCGAGTCCTACCCCCACGGTGATTTCCGGGCGATGCCGGCCAAGGGGGCGGGCATCGCGATCCTCAAATGGGTCACCTCCTTTCCGCGCAACCCCGAGGCCGGCCTGCCGGTGGTGATGGGGATGATCTGCGTGTCGTCGGCCGCCGACGGAGAGCCGCTCGCGCTCGTAGACGTGCGCTCGGTGACCGCGCTTCGCACCGGCGCCGTGGCGGCGGTCGCCGCCCAGGAGCTGGGCCGCGAGGACGCCGAGACGGTGGGAATCATCGGTTGCGGCCTTCACGGGGCCTGGGCCGCCCGCTGCCTGGCGGCCTCCGAGTACGGCCCCGGGGTCTGCTTTGATCCCGATCCCGAGGCCGCCGGTCGCCTGGCCGGTGAGCTCGGCTGGGAGGCGGGCAGCCGTGACGAAGCCGTGGCCTGCGACGTAGTCACCTGTGTGACCCCTGGATACGAGCCCGTGGTGTTCGCGGACGACCTGCGACCCGGACTGCACCTGAGCATGCTCGGCGCCGACGGGCCGGGCAAGGCCGAGGCGAGCCCGGAAGCGGTAGCCGCATGCGAGTTGTTCTGCGACGACTGGATCCAGGCCAGTCACGGTGGCGAGCTGACCGGCGCCGTGGAAGGCGGTCTCGTCACGCGAGAAGGAGTGACCGAGCTGGGGGATGTGCTCACCGGCGCTTCGCCCGGACGCTCGAATCTGGCCGCCGTGACCCTGTTCGATTCCACCGGGCTGGCCATCCAGGATCTGGCCATCTGCCTCGCCCTCCTGAGCGCTCACCGAGCGGGCCGTCTCAGCGCGCCCACGGTCAAGCTCTAGGACCACCCTGAAGTTCTGCCCGCCGCCGCCGATAGGAATGATGATGCCTCGAATTCTCCTCACACTCACCGCCCTGCTCACCGCCTCCGCAGTAGCCGTTGGGTGCGGCAGCGACGGTGCCTCCTCCTCGGCCGCCTCAGCCGTGGCGCCCGCCGGCTCGGTGATGTACGGCGAAGCCACGCTGAAGCCCGAGGGAGACCAGAAGGCGGCGATCGATTCTCTGGTGGAGAAGTTCCCCGGGGAGGGCCCCGCCGGAGAGCGCGTCCGCGACCTGATGGAGAAGGCGTTCGCCGACTCGGACTCCGGCCTCTCCTACAAGAAGGACGTGGAGCCCTGGCTGGGTGACGAAGCCGCGTTCTTCGTGTCGCGGCTCGATGCCGCCGGCGATGATGGCGATGGCGCGTTCGTGGTGGCCACCGATGACGAGGAGAAGGCCCTGGCGGCCCTCGACAAGGGCATCGACGGCAAGAAGCGCGACTACAAGGGCACCGAATACTTCACCGAGGACCAAGGGGCCGCCGGCGTGGTCGACGGCCTGGTGGTGCTCGGCACCGTTCCCGCCTTCAAGGCGGCGGTCGACGTGGCCGATGGCGGCCGCTCGCTGGAGGACGACGAGAAGTTCCAGAAGACGCTCGAGGACGCCCCGGAGGACCGGCTCGGCTACTTCTACATCAACAGCCCCGCCTTGCTCGAAACGCTCGAGCAGTCGCCGGCGGGCGCGCAGCTTGGGCCGCTGAAGGGTTTCTTCAAGGAGCCCCTCCTGGCCACCATGAACGCCGACCAGTCGGGCGTTCGCTTCGAGGCCACAGTGTCCAAGTCGCTCGCCGCCGGCTTCCCGGTGGTGGCCGAGGGCGCGGATATCGCCGGCCAGCTCCCGGCCGACTCCTGGCTGGCCATGGCGCAGCTCGACCTGGGCAAGACGCTCGACAAGTACGTGGACATCTTCGGCGCGCAGCTCGGTGGCCGCGGCAACGTGGAGCAGCAGTTCGAGAGCACGACCGGACTGAACCTGCGGGACGACGTGCTCTCCTGGATGGGCGACTGGGGCGTGTTCGTGCGCGGGACCAGCGTCTCCGAGCTGGGCGGCGCATTGATCGTCGAGACCAGCGACGAGGAGAAGTCCGGGCGCGTGATCGACACGATTGCCCGCTTCGCGCGCCAGAGCGCCGACGCGGGTGAGCAGGTCGGACCGCTTGAGCTTCCCGGCGGAGGCGAGGGAGTGACCCTGCGCACTCCCGACGTGCCCCAGCCGATCCACCTCTTCCAACAGGACGGCAAGGTCGTGCTGGCCTACGGCGACGACGCCGCGGCCGACGCCGTGTCACCCGCTCAGAGCCTTGCCGACACGGCCGACTTCGCCCAGGCCGAGGACGCGCTGGGCGGCGACTACAACGTCTCCTTCTACCTCGCGGTGGAGCCGATTCTGGCCCTGGTCGACTCGACCGGAGCCGGCGCGGACGCCGAGTGGGCCCAGGCAAAGCCCTACCTCGAGCCGCTCGGCGCGCTCGTGGGTGGAGCCCAGGAGGACGGCGACAAGCTGCGCTCAGCCTTCGGCGTGACCGTCAAGTAGACCGCCGAGCCCAAAGTGTGCGTGATCGCTCACACGGCGCCGGACGTGGGTGAGAGGTTTCGCCCATGTGCCAGTGGACAGCCACCGCGAAGGCGAATGCGACGCCGGACCAGCTGCTCGAGATCCTGACCCACCCGGAGGAGATCCGGCGCTGGTCGCCGGTCGACTTTCGCGTGGATGACCTGGCCGGCCGTCGTCTGGCCGCCGGTACCCGCACCCGGGTCACCGGCCGGCTCGCGGGCGTGTCCGTGACCTTCGACGTGGAGGTGCATGCGGCCGACGCGGCGCGCCTCGAGCTCTCGGCCGACGGCCCGATCGGCCTGGACGTGCGCTACGACCTCGCGGTCTCCGAGGCGGGTGCGGAGCTGACCGCGTGCGTCAACGTTCGCCGCGGCGGTGGCTTCACCGGACGCGTGGTGGCCAACGCTGCGGCAACGCTGCTGTCGGCGGGAGCGCTGGACGGCGCGACCGGGCGAATCGTCCAGGCTGCCGAATCAGAGCTGTACGCCGCGGCCTGACCCTGCGCCAACTTACGGCGCCAGCACGGCCATGATGCGCAGCGGACCGCCCGACCCGCCCTCGATCTTCATGGGCAGCGCGACCAGCTGAAAACCGCGACTGGGCAGCTGATCCATGTGGGCGACGTTCTCGAAGACCGGCGTGTTGGCGGCCCCAAGCACGCGGTGGCTCAGGAAGTCGGTCGACTGGCCGCGGTCGATGCTCGCCGTGTCGATACCCACCGCCTTGACGTGGCGTCGGTCGACCAGCCAACGGGCACCGTCCTCGCCCAGACCGGGGAAGTGGAGCAGCGGTACCGCATCAGGCCCGCGCTCGGCGGTGCCGAGGTAGCGCTCAGCGTCGGGCCAGTACTGCCCGAAGCCGGTGCGCAGCAGGACGATCGACCCACGCGAGATGCGGCCGTTGCGCTTCTCCCAGGAGCGCAGGTCGGCCTTGGTGATCAGATAGTCGCGGTCGGCCAGAGCGCTTTCCGAGACGTCCACCACGACCGCATCCCCTACGAGGCGCTCCAGCGGCACCTGGTCGGCCGTGTCGCCGCCGCGGGAGAAGTGCACGGGCGCGTCGAGGTGGGTGCCGCCGTGCTCGGCTGCCGCGAAGTCGTTGGCCGCGTAGTAGTAGCCGCCCTCGGTCTCGCCTTCGGCGACCTGGGTGAGCGTGAACTCGGTGGCCGTGGGCCAGTAGATCGTGTCCTCGTTGAAGGGATAGGACAGATCGATCAGCTCTCCGTGCGTGCCGAATGGTTTGTGATCGCCGCCGTTCTCGCCGGCGAAGGCTCCACCAAAGGCACCGAGTGCGATACCGACGGCCAGGCAGGCGGCAAGTGCCAACAAGCGTCTCATGAGCCGAGCCCTACCCCGGGCCCGCCGGTACTAATCGCTCTCCGGGCGTTCAGCCCACGAGCACCTCGCCGCCGCGGTGCGGTGTGACCACGAGGGCGCTGCGGCGGGCGCGCTCGGGCTCCGGCCGGACGGGCCGGAGCTCCAGGCCGGCGGCGGCCCGCAGCACCTCTCGCATCTCCATCTCGGCAAAGGGCGCTCCGGCGCAGCGGCGCACGCCCCCGCCGAAGGGGATCCACGACATTGGGTCCGGCGGGACGCCCTCGAGCCAGCGCTCGGGCCGGAAGGCGGAAGCCTGGGGCCAGAGGTCCTCGCGGCGTAGCGCCAGCCACAGGCAGGCGGCCACGTGCACGCCGGCGGGCAGCGTCCACCCGCGGATCCGAACCGGCTCGAGCAGACGCCGCGGGGCGATGGTCAGGGCGGGACGAGCGCGCAGCACCTCCTTGACCACCGCATCGAGGTAGGCGGGATCGCCCTCGCCCAGGCGCGCGTGGACGTCGGGGTGGCGCGCGAGCCGCTCGAAGGCCCAGGCCAGCGAGGCGGCCGAGGTGTCGTGGCCGGCCGCGAGCAGGGCCACGAGCTGATCGCGCAGGTGCCGGTCCGTGGGCGGGTTGCCGTGCTCGTCGCTCTGCTCGAGGAGCAGGCTGAGCATCGAGTCGCCTCCGGGGTCGGCGCGCCGGCGCGCCACCAGGTCCAGCAACAGGGTGTCGAAGCGCTCGACCGCGAGGCGAAAGCGCCCCCACGGGCTCCACGGCCCCAGGTCGCGCTGCACGAGCGCCATCGCCAGCATCCGCGGCATCGAGCGGACGGTGTCGAGCGTGGCGTGGACGGCGTGGCGTAGCTGCGCGGCCTCCTGGTCGGCGCGGACGCCGAAGACCACGCGCAGGATTGTCTCCAGGGTCAGCTGTTTCATCCGCTCGAGCGTGACCACCCGGCCGCTCCACGAGCTCAGCTCGCGACTCGCGAGCTCGCCGACCGTCGGTCCGAGCGCCCGCATGCGCTCGCCGTGAAAGGGCGTCTGGATGAGCCGGCGCTCTCGCAGATGTTCCTCGCCGTCGAGAACGAGGATCGACTGCGCCCCCGCGAAGGGACGTAGGAACTCCCAGCTCTGCCCGGCCGGCGCGATCGCCGAGTCGAGACGAAAGATCTCGCGCACCGCATCGGGATGCGAGAACAGCACCATCGGCTCGTCGGTCCAGTAGGTGCGGATCGTGACCGGGTCGCCGAAGCGCGAGTGCACACGTGTCAGGAAGGCCGCCGGACGCATCGTCCACCCGACCGTCTGCCACGCGGCAGGCGCACGCGGCCCGGGCGGCAGATCAGCCACGGCGCGCCCTCAGACGGCGTCCATCGGCTGCCAGAGCTGGATGCCGTTGCCCTCGGGATCGCGCAGCTCGGCGAACCAGCCGTTCGGATAGCGCGTCGGGTCGACCTTCACCGTCTCTCCCGCACCCCGCAGCTGCTCGACCATCGCGTCGAGATCCTCCACCCGGAAATTGATCATCCACGTGTGCTCGGGTGGTCCGATCATCTGGGAGTCCTGCGCAAAGGGAGCGAACACCGTCTCCCCCGCCTCCTGGCGCCAGGGGCCCTCCTCATAGCTCTCGGGCACGGTCTTGACCCCAAGGCGCTCCTGGTACCAGGCCGCGAGCGTCCCGGGGTCGCGCGAGCGAAAGAAGAAGCCGCCGATGCCGGTCACCTGTTCCATGCGCTCAACCCTCCTCGCCTTCCCCGTGAAAGTAGTCCACGTTGCTCGACCTCTGGACCATCACGTCCTCGGCCTTGTCACCCGTCCAGACTGCGACCTTGTCGCTGTCCGGGTACGCGGTGGCCGCCGGGTAGACGAGCGTCGACCACATGAGGATGCGAACCGCGGAGTCCGTGTCGTTGCGGATCTGGTGAGCGCCGGCGGGACCGCGGGGAAAGAACACGACATCGAACGGCTCGATCTGCTCGGTGCCCTCCGGAGTTCGCACCGAGGGCCGGCCTTCGAGGGCGAGCACCCACTCCTCCTCGGCGTACTCGTAGTGGTAGGGGCAAACCGCCTGGCCCGGCGGGAGCTCGTAGACGCTGGCGCCGGTCTGCTTCGCGCCGACCTCGGGACCGAAGCGAAACATGCCGGAGCGAAAGCCCTCGGGGTCGGCGGGGTCGTAGCTGAAGCTCGGATCGGAGATGCGAATGCGCTGCATGGCCGCAGAGCCTAAGCGCAGACCGTTACGCGACCAACCAAAAGGGTAGATCGGCTACGAACGGCCACTACGCGAGGGCAGACAGGGTGCAAGAGCAAGACAGGGACTCCGCCGAGAGCTTCGATTGGGAGGCGATCGAGCGCACGCCCGATTTCCAGGAGCTCGTTAACGGCCGGCGGCGCTTCGCGTGGACGGGCGGGACGATCGGCGTGGGCCTTGGGTTGCTCTACGTAGTGCTGGCCGGCGTGGCCCCCGACCTGATGGGCACCCACCTCTTCGGCTCGATGTCGATCGGGTTCGCCGGCGGCGTGGGCCTCATCCTCGTGACCTGGGCGATCACGCTCGCCTATGTTCGCCGGTCCGACCGGGTGTGGGGTCCGCTCGAGGAACGCATCCGCGCGGACGCGCAACCGAGGGAGCCCAGTGAACGCTTCGCGCGTACCGAGGAGCCGCAGGAGGTGTCCTCATGAGCGTCCTGGCGATTGCCGAAGGCGTGAACGAGCTAGCCCTGGTCGTGTTCGCGATCGTGCTGACGATCACGCTGCTGATCACCTACTGGGCATCCAAGCGCACGCACACCGCGACCGAGTTCTGGGCGGCGAGCCGGGGCATAACCGGCCTGCAGAACGGCTTTGCCATCGCGGGCGACTACCTCTCGGCGTCGACCTTCCTCGGCTTTGCCGGTCTGATCTTCCTGTTCGGCGTCGACGGCTGGGTCGGGCTGGCCGCCGCCGGTGCTTCGTTCCTCCCGGTCATCCTGCTGCTGGCCGAGCGCATGCGCAACTCGGGCAAGTTCACCATGGCCGACGTGCTGTCCTTCCGCCTGCGCGAGCGTCCGGCGCGCATCGTGGCGGCGCTGGGCACACTCGTGGTCTCGTTCGTCTACCTGATCGCGCAGATGGTCGGCGCGGGCGTGCTGCTGCAGGCGCTCGCCGGCATCGACTTCACGCTGTCGGTGGCGATCACCGGGACGTTCATGCTCATCTACGTGATCTTCGGCGGGATGCTCGCCACCACGTGGGTCCAGATCATCAAGGCGGGCCTGCTGATGAGCGCCGGGATCGTCCTCACGGTGCTGGTGCTGTCCAAGGCCGGCTTCAACCCCTTCGAGCTGTTCGAGCGGGCGGCCGCAACGCACCCGGAGGAGCAGGGCTACCTGGCCTCCGGCCTGCAGCACCCGAACGCGATCAACTCGATCTCCTTCGGCCTCGCGTTGCTGCTCGGCACCGCCGGACTCCCGCACCTGTTGATCCGGTTCTTCACCGTGCCCGACGCCAAGGCCGCGCGCGGCTCGGTCGCGTGGGGTGTGCTGCTGATCGGCGCCTTCTTCATCATGACGATGCTCGTGGGGGTTGGCGCCCGGGCGGTGCTCGGCGACCTGTCCGCCGACGACACCGCCGGCGGGAACCTGATCACCCCGCTGCTGGCCGAGGAGCTCGGCGGCGGAGAGGGCTCGCTCGGCGGCGATCTCTTCCTCGCGATCATCAGCGCCGTGGCCTTCGCGACCATCCTTGCGGTCGTGGCCGGCCTGGTGATTGCCGCCTCCGGAGCGGTCGCCCACGATGTCTGGACGGGCGTGGTTCGCCGGGGCCGCGCGGATGAGCGCGACGAGGTCCGCGTGGCCCGGATCGCGTCGGTCAGCCTGGGCCTCACGGCAATTCTCGCCTCGGTCCTGGCCGGCGAGACGTTCAACGTCTCGATCCTCGTGGGCCTCGCCTTCGCCGTGGCGGCGAGCGCAAACCTGCCCGCGTTGCTGATGGCCCTGTTCTGGCCGCGCTTCAACACCACCGGGGCGATCGTGGGCGTGCTGGGCGGGCTGATCGTCTCGCTGGTGGTGATCGTGCTCAGCCCACCGGTGTGGCCTGGTCCCGACGGCGAGGGCTCGCCGATCCCGCTCGCCAACCCGGCGATCATCTCGATTCCCGCCGGCTTCCTCGCCTGCTGGCTGGGCACCGTGCTGAGCCAGGAACGGGGCGCCGAGCGCTCCTACGACGAGTTGCGGGTGCGCGCGGAGACCGGGATCGGGGCGGCCTGAGCACCCCGTTAGGGATCGGCGATCTTGCCCGCGAGGCTACGGGCTGACCGTGAGCTCGGCGAGCCGTGGGTTCTCCCCGCCGAGGCGCGTGGCGGGGATTCGCAGGCGGACCGCATCCGCGACCTGTGGGGCGAACGAGACCGTGTCGACGTCCCCCTGGCCCGCGCGCACCAACGCGACCGTGCGCCACGCGTCGCCCGCGCGTACCTGCAGCCTGTAGGGCCCGAGCGGCCGCGCGTCCTGCCAGGTTGCGGTGGCGCGCGCGATCGTGGCTGCTCCGCCGAGCGCCACCTTCAGGGCGCTCGGGGTCGCCGGGTCCGCGTCGGAGGTCCAGGCGGTGGCCGGGCTGCCATCGACGGCAGCGGCCGCCGGCGTGCTCGGGTCCGCGTCGGTGGCTGTCGCGGGCCGGCACCTGGCGAGGTTGTCCGCGGTCGCCCCGGCGACGCGGGTGGGCAGGCTGACCGGCGTGCCGGCGACGAGCGCGCGCGTGCCGGCGGGTGTCTCGATCGTCATCGCGGCGCCCCGCTCGAGGGTCACGGTGGAGCCTCCTTGCCTGATGGCGAGGTCGAAGACTCGCCCGTGCCAGCGCAGGCCTGTCAGGCGAAGTCCGCCCGAGAGCTGCGAGGGCAGCATCGGGTCCAGCCGCAGCCGGTCCCCTCGCCAGCGCAGGCCCGAGTAGCCGTACAGGAACTCCTGCAGGAAGCCGCCTTCACCGGTGAGGAACGTGAACACCCCCTGGCCGCTCCGCGCCTCGGTGAACTGCTCGTACGGCGCCTTCACGAACGGGTCCATGCTGCGCAGCGTGTAGGTCCAGGACGAGCAGTCGCCGCCGAGCTGGGCCGCGATGATGCTGCTCACCGAGTCGGTCATCGCAGGTCCCTCGGGGTCGTAGCGCGGCGTGTAGTACTCGAGGTTGGAGCGGTCCACCTGGGCGGCCTGCGGGTACTCCCACGGATAGGTCAGCAGCACCACGTCGGCCTGCTTGACCTGCCCTCCGTCGTAACCCGCGAACTCCGGCCGTACGGCAGGGAGGCCGTCCAGGGGAGACGGCTCGAGCACCACGAGCCCGTCGGCCACCTCGGTCCAGCGGGCCGGCGCCGGCTGTCCCACGATCGCGGCCACGCGCGTCGCGATCCGCAGTGCCGAGGCGGCGGTGGCGTTCACGTAGGCCGAGTCGTCCACGGGCCAGTTCTGCTCGTCCGGCCCCTCGACCTGGGTGATGTGAAAGCGCCCGTCGGCGGCGCGTTCCGCACGGCTGGCCCAGAACTCGGCTGCGCCGCGGATCACCGGCCAGCCGCGCTCGCGCAGCCGGCGGCCGTTCCCGCCGGCCAGGAAGTGCTGCCATTGAGCGAGCGCCACGTCAGCGGTGATGTGCTGTTCTAGGCGCCCCGTCTCGGCCCAGGTCGGAGTCACCTCGTCGCCGGTCAGCGCGCTCTCCCAGGCGTACCGAAGCCCGGCGTACCCCGTTCGGCTCGCGTTGCGCTGCGCGCCGGCGCGCGTCCGGTAGCGGTAGTCGACGACGGTGCTCGCCTCGGCCGGGTGCTGGGCCAGCAGTGCCGGGTACATCCAGGTCTCGGCGTCCCAGAAGACGTGATTGTTGTAGCCGCCCGCCGACAGGCCCACCGGGCTCATGCTCCACTCGACATCCGGCCGGGCGCTGGCCAGCAGGTAGAACTTCGCCGCCCGCACGCGGCGCTGTAGGCCAGGACGCCCGGGCACAACGATGTCGCTGGTCCACAGTCGCCGCCAGGCGGCGGCGCTCTCAGTGAGGATCGCCGCGGCTGCGGGCGCGCTCGCGGCCGCGTGCCGCGCGGCGCGAACCGGGCGCGGGGCGTCCAGGGAGGTCGCGAAGCCGACGACCTTGGTCACCTCGTAGGTGCGACCGGCCCGGACCCGGATCGTCGCGGTTCGGGCGGTGGTCATGCTGCTCGGCTGTGCGCGTGCGGTAACGCCGGCCCCGGGCGGCAACCGCAGCCGCGCGACCTGCGCGGCCGTGGTGCCCGTGCCGGCGGCTCGCACGGCGAGCACCGCGGCCCTGGCCTCCGCGCCGACCTCGACGCTCCGGAGGCTCTGGCGGTAGGCGCCCGCGCCGAGCACGTCGCGCACCTTCAGCACGCCGGACCAGCGCGGCGTCACCCGCAGGCGCACCAGACCCACGCGCTTGCGGGCCCGGTCCAGCGTGACGTCGTAGCGGATATCGGTCACGCGCCCGCCCGCCGCCCAGCGGGCCGTGGTGGTGACCATCCCGCGGCGCAGGTCGAGCGCCTGGCGATAGCGCCGCGCGTCGGCGGCGGCGTAGGACCGCCCGGCCACGATCACCTCGAGTTGCGTCCAGCCCGGCAGGTTGATCGCGCCCTGACGCTGGGTGCCGCCGCCGACCTCGTCCGGCACGCTGGCGTAGACGCCCGCGATGTGGGTCTCGGTCGCCACTGGCGAGGACGCGTAGCCCGCGCCGTCCGCAGGGATGCGCGTGCCCACGTAGCCGTTGCCCAGGTAGGCCGGAGCGGCCGCTGCCGCCTGCGGGCTCGTCGTGGCCAGCGACCACGCCGCGGGTGAGCGGGCGACGGCAGAAGCCACGGGCGCGACGCCAAGGATCAGGACAGCGAGCCCGGCGGGAGCAAGACGACTACACGCCACCTCGACGAGGAAACCGGTGTCCTTCACTGCTGTCAAGGAATCCAGGAGACTGGTCGGGTGCCTGAGACACGCCGCGCCACAGATCAGGACCACAACGCGTGCGCTGAGATCGTCCGGCAGCTGCCGGACCACTTCACGCCCGACGTCCCCCAGAAGGTCATACGGGACCTGGCGGCGTATTCGGGCTGGGTCTCGGTCGACGCGGGCGAGGTCGTGGGCTTCGTGGTCGTTGAGCGACGCTCCGAGCGTGCCGCGGAGATCCTGTGGATCGCGGTGAGGGACGCGGACCGCGGCTCGGGCATCGGCACCGCGCTGCTCGAGCGCGTGATCGCTGAGCTCGCTGCCGACGGTCTCGCCCTGCTGGAGGTCAAGACGCTCGATGGCAGCGCCGACTATGAGCCTTACGAGGCCACCGCGGCGTTCTATGAGCGCCGCGGCTTCGTCCAGATCGACACCATCGATCCGTTTCCCGACTGGGAACCGGGAAACCCCGCCGCCATCTACGTCGCGGCGCTCACAACCACCCGATAGCGGGCTAGAGCGGGATGTTCCCGTGCTTTCGCTTCGGGCTCTCCACGCGCTTGGTCTGGAGCGTCTCCAGGGCGCGGATCAGCTTGGGGCGAGTCTCGTGGGGAACGATCACGTCGTCGATGTAGCCGCGTTCGGCCGCCGAGTAGGGGTTCGCGAAGCGCGCCTTATAGTCGCCGATCAGCTTCTCTCGGCGCTCGTCGGGGGTGGGTGAGGACTGGATGTCGCGGCGGTGGATGATGTTCACCGCTCCCTCCGGTCCCATCACCGCCACCTCGGCGCTGGGCCAGGCGAAGACGAAGTCGGCGAGCATGTGCTTGGAGTTCATGACGTCGTAGGCGCCGCCATAGGCCTTGCGGGTGATCACCGTGAGCTTGGGCACCGTTGCCTCGGTGAAGGCGTAGAGCAGCTTGGCGCCATGGCGGATGATGCCGCCCCATTCCTGTTCGGTGCCGGGCAGGAAGCCGGGCACGTCCATCAACGTGAGCAGCGGGATGTTGAAGGCATCGCAGAAGCGCACGAAGCGCGCCGCCTTCTCCGAGGACGCGATGTCGAGCACGCCGGCGAGCTGGCTGGGCTGGTTTCCCACCACCCCGACCGGCCGCCCGTTGAGGCGCGAGAACCCGACGATGATGTTGCGCGCGAAGTGCTCCTGCACCTCGAAGAACTCGCCGTTGTCGACGAGCAGGCTCACCACGTCGCGCATGTCGTAGGGCTTGTTGGGATTGTCGGGGACGATCGAGTCGAGCTCGGGCTCCTCGCGATCCGGGTCGTCGCCCGTGTCCATCTGCGGAGGCAGGTCCAGGTTGTTCTGGGGCAGGAAGGACATCAGGTAGCGCACGTCCTCGAGGCAGCTCTCCTCGTCGTCGGAGGCGAAGTGGGCCACGCCGGACTTCGTGTTGTGGGTCATGGCCCCGCCCAGCTCCTCGAACTCCACCTCCTCGCCGGTGACCGTCTTGATCACGTCGGGGCCGGTGATGAACATGTGGGAGGTCTCCTTGACCATGAAGATGAAGTCGGTCATGGCCGGTGAGTAGACGGCGCCTCCCGCGCAGGGGCCCATCACGAGCGAGATCTGGGGAATGACCCCGGAGCACTGCACGTTGCGCACGAACACGTTGCCGTAGGCGCCGAGGGAGACCACGCCCTCCTGGATGCGCGCCCCGCCCGAGTCGTTGATACCGATCACCGGGCAGCCGATGCGGGCGGCTAGATCCATCACCTTGATGATCTTCTCGCCCATCACCTCGCCCAGGGACCCGCCGAAGACTGTGAAGTCCTGGGAGAACACACACACCGCCCGGCCGTCGATGGTGCCGTGGCCGGTGACCACGGCGTCGCCCCAGGGGCGGTTCTTGAGCATGTCGAAGTCCGCCGTGCGGTGGCGCACGAACGTGTCGAGCTCCTCGAACGAGCCGGGGTCGAGCAGCTTGTCGATCCGCTCGCGAGCGGTGAGCTTGCCCTTCGCGTGCTGTTTTTCCTCCGCCTGCGGGTTGGTGTGGATTGCCTGCTCGCGCAGCTCTTCGAGCCGCTGGAGCTTCTCCTCGTAGGTCTCGGGGGACTTCTGGCGCACGCGGGGCGCAGGTTACCTCCCGCGCCCCCGGTCTCGCTTCAGCTCCAGTAGACGGGCAGCGAGCCCCCCGTGCGCTCATCCACCCGACGGCCAAGCTCGGCCACCACATCGGGATGCTCGGCGGCCACGTCGCGAGTCTCGTGTGGATCGGAGCGCAGGTCGAACAGGCGCGGCTGGCTGAGGCCGTTGTCGGCCATGTACCCCCATTGCGCGTCGCGCAGGAAGTGGTTGTTGGACCAGCCGCCGTAGGTGAAGGTGCGCTCCTCGGGAGCTCTGCCCCGAAAGAGCTGGGAGAGGTCAACCCCGCCCATGCGGGGCGGGGGTGGAACACCGGTCATGGCCAGGATGGTGCGGGCGAGGTCGTGGGTGGACGCGAAGTAATTCGATTGCGAACCCGCGCTGCGGCCACGCGGATCGACGATGACCATCGGAACCTGAATCAGCTCCGGATGGAGCGCAGTCGAGATCTTGCCCAGCCAGCCGTGCTCTCCGAGCTGGACCCCATGGTCGCTGGTGAAGACGATGAATGTGTTGCTCTCGAGTCGAAGCCGGCGCAGCCGCTCGAGCAGCTTTCCGAGCCACGCGTCGGTCATCGCTACCTCGGCGGCGTACAGCACGCGCAGGCGCTCCAGCACCAACTCGGCCTCCTCGCCGGTCACCCAGTTTTCGACCCGCCCGTAGCGCGGCATTGCGGGCTCGGGCCCGCGGTAGCGGCTATCGCTCAGGGGGTCGGTGTAGCTACGTGGCGGGGTCCAGGGCTCGTGAGGCTCGTAGGTGTCGACGATCAGCGCGAAGGGCTGGTTCGCGTTGGCCATCTCGAGAGCCTCGACGCCGGACCGGAAGACCTTCGCGGCGAACGAGCGGCGCTCGTCCTCGGAGTAGTCGGCGTTGGCTATGTAGCGCCGGATGCGCTCGGTCATGTCCGCTTCACGCACCGCGGGATGCAGCCAGTGATTCAACGTGTCCGCCGGCACGGGCACATCGCGTCCTCCGATCTGGCCACCGTGGCGAGTGAAGAGGTCGAAGCTGCTTCGGAGCGGCTCGTACGGGGCCGCGAACCCGAGGAAGGGGTTATCGGTCACGTAGGCAGTCCACCACCCGGCCCGCCGGAGAACGCTTGGAAAGGCGCTGTCCACATCCTTCAGCGGCGACCAACCCGGCTTGGCGATCAGGCCCTGCTCGTCCTTCCAATTGCGGAAGGGGAACATGCGCCGCCCCGACAGGATCGAATTGCGGGCCGGCACGGTGGGCATCGCTTCCGGAAAGGCGCGGGTGAAGCTCACGCCGCGAGCAGCGAGTGCGTCGAAGTTCGGAGTCGGCGCGCGCGGCCCGTAGGAGTGGTCCGCCCTCAGGCTGTCCACGATGATCACAAGGACGTTGGGAGGCTCCCGCGGGCGGTCGGCGCGCGGAGCGCAGGCGCTCGCGTACGCCGCCCCGGCGGCGGCCGCCCCGGCGGCCATGAACTGTCTTCGAGTGTGCCGCACGGTCGGCATTGTCTACTGTCCCCAGTCGTCCCGATGCGTCCCCCCAGCAGCAGCAAGGGTCTGACGCGACGGCACTTCATCGGAGCGGCGGGTGCCACTGCCGCCGGTGTGACGCTGATCGGCTCGAGCGGCTGCCGCTCCGAGTCGAAGGCGTCCTCCGACCGGCTGAACGTGCTGCTCGTCATCCTCGACTCAGTGCGCAGCGATTTTGTCGCCGCGTACGGCGCTCCGCGCGTGCGCACCCCGAGCATCGACGCGCTTGCGGCGCAGGGCGTGCGCTTCACCCGCTTCTTCCCCGAGGCGATGCCCACTGTGCCGGCCCGCCGCACGATCATGACCGGCCGGCGGACCTTCCCCTTCCGAGGCTGGAAGCGGGCCCCGGACCTCGGTCGCGGTCCCGGCGCCGCCCCGATCGACGATCTCAGCCAGGTGTTCACCACGCAACTGGCTCGCGCGGGCTACTGGACGGCGTCGGCCAGCGACAACCCCTTTCTCGGCTTCACCAAGTCGTTTCGGCCCTTCCGGCTGAGCTTCGACCACTACGTGGCGATCGAAGGCCACGCCGGCGTTCGCAACGACCCGGCGACCGTGAGCGACACCCAGCTCGAGCGATGGCTGCCCGAGGGCCTTCGCGATGACGATCGCTACGTCGAGGGAATGCGTAAGTACCTGGCCAACACCGGCTACGGCAAGGACGCCTCTCAGTCGAACGCGGCCCGGGTGTTCGGCGAGGGCGCGAAGCTGCTCGAGGAGGCGGCCGAGCACCAGCCCTTCGCGCTCGTGGTCGACTCCTTCGACCCCCACGAGCCGTGGTCTCCGCCGCCGGAGCTGATCCGCCTATACGCCGACCCGTCCTACCGCGGAGCCAATCCGGGCACCGCGCGCTACACCCGGGCCGAGACCTATCTGGAGCCCGAGGAGCTGCGCCAGATGAATGCCGTGTACGGCGCGTCCCTGACCAACGCCGATAGGTGGCTGGGCGAGTTCATGGGGCGCTTTCGCGAGCTCGGCCTGCACGAGAACACCGTGCTCGTGTTCGTGAGCGACCACGGGATCCTCCTGGGTGAGCGGGGCTGGACGGGCAAGATCGCCCAGGAGCTGCACCCCGAGTTGATCCAGGTGCCCTGTGTGATGGTCCACCCCGAGGGCAAGGGCGCGGGCAGCACGAGCTCGTACTTCGCGTCAACCCACGACGTCGCGCCGACTCTGCTGTCGATGGCCGGAGTGCGACCTCCGGCGGGCATGGACGGCGAGGACCTCTCACCGCTCTTCGACGGCGATGAGCCGCCCGAGCGCCCCTACGCGTACGGCGGCTACTTCAACCACTTCTACGTTCGCAACGGCGACTGGTCCTACGTGGCCGACAACCGTGGGTCGGGTCGCGAGCTCTTCGACCTCACGCTCGACCCGGCAGAGCTGAACAACGTCGCCGCCGAGCAGCGCGACGTGGAGCAGGAGATGCACGCCTGGCTCCTGGAGCGGATCGGCGGCCTGCCCCCGTACTACGAGGGCGAGGCGGTGGAGCGGGTCAAGCGGTAGCTGGGATCAAGGCCTGGAGCTCGGCCATCATGAGGTCCGGGTTTTCGCAGACGTCGTTGTAGGTGTAGCGGCGGAATTCGTCGCCGCGGGCCCGGGCTTCGCGGGCGCGATGGCGGTCTTGTTCCCAGGCGTGGCGGGAGTGGTGGTAGCGGTAGCTGTCGAGCTCGACGGTGAGGTGGAGGTCCGGCCAGCGGCAGTCAACGCGGCGGCCGCCGGCCACACGGTTTGTCTGGGGGGAGTGGTAGCCCGGCCGCTTTCAAGCACCCCAGGAATTGCTTCTCGAGTTTGCTGAGGCTCACGTGTATGTCGCCGCGCAGCACGGCCCGCAGCCGCCCGGCTCCGGGGGTGTTGCGCCGGCGGGCCAGTATCGCTTCGACTTGTCTTGGGGTGGTGTGGTGGCGGACGCCGGCTTCGTGGCAGGCGCGGGCCAGCTGCGCTGCGTCTAAGACAGCGGCCAGGTCGACCAGGGTCCGGGCCACAGTGGTCACCGGGATGGCGCGGCACTTCGTGGTCTCCCTCTTTGCTCGTCGTGCGCGCGTGGTTGTGATCCCTTTGACGCGCCGCTCGGTTGGTGCGGTGACCTCGGGCGCCGGCGCCGCGCCCTTGAGCAGTCCCCATAGCCAGCCCGCCGCCTGGCCAGACAACACCGCCCCCTCACCGCACGCCAGGACCGCCGCCAGATAACGCGCCTCCACGCTCGGCGCCGTGTGGCCCACCCGGTACACCCCCGGATGCACACGAATCAGCGCACCGCGTACCAACCTCCGCTCGATCTCCTTCGCGCTGATCCCGCCACCCAGCAGCCCCACCCGAGTCACCACACCATGCGCCCGCCCACCCCACCGCGCCAATTCCCGCTCCACCGTCCTGGATCGCACCCCCATACGGGGTGCAATCCAGGACAGCACTAAAATCGCCCCCTTGCGAGCCCCCGCGGCTCAGATGCCTCCGTACCAGGGCAGCCGGCCGCCCGCGCGGGCCAGCACCTTGCCGTACAGGTCGTTGACGACGCCGGGGTGGCGGGAGGCCACGTTGTTGTTCTGACCGGGGTCGTTCTTGAGGTCGAACAGCTTGAAGCCGGTGGGCTTGTTGTAGGCCCACAGCGCCCAGCGCTCGTTGCGGATGTAGAAGGAGTCGGAATAGCCGCCCCAGGCGTAATCGCGGTCGGGGAGGCGTCGGCCCTCGAAGGGGCGCGAGAGGTCGACTCCGGTCATGGCCTCCGGCGCCGGCACGTCGACCATGGACAGCACGGTCGGCGCCACGTCGTGCGTGGAGGCGAAGAAGTCGTTCTTGCGCCCGGCGTGCCGCCTGCGGGGGTCGACGACGATGAAGGGAACGTTGATCAGGGCGGGGTAGAGCGCGGTCTGGACCTTGCCCGTCCAGCCGTGCTCGCCCAGCAGGACTCCGTGGTCGCTTACCAGCAGGATCACCGTTTCGCGCTCCAGGTCCTTGTCGTGCAGGCGGTCGAGCAGGCGCCCCAGCCAGAGGTCGGTCATGGTCACCTCGGCGGCGTAGAGGTCGCGGATGCGCCCGAGCACGGCGGCGCGCTCGCCTGACCCCAGCCAGTTGCTGGCCCGCCCGTAGCGCAGCATCCCCGGCTCGGGCCCGCGCCAGTCGGGATCGCCGTACATCCTCAGGAACTTCGGCGGCGGGGTCCACGGCTCGTGTGGTTCGTAGGTGTCGACGATGAGAGCGAAGGGCCGCTGATTGGCGGCATCGTCTAGCACCGCCATTGCGTTGCGAAAGACGCGGCCGGCGTAGCTGTCTCGGGGGTCCTCCCAAGAGCGGCTGTTGGCCAGGTAGTAGCCGACGCGCAGGCGGGTCTTGGCGTCATAGCTCGCGGGATGCAGCCAGTGGTTGAGGATCCGCTCCGGCACGCTCGAGACCGGCTTCAGACCGCCGATCTGGCCTCCCGTGCGCACGAAGCGGTGCACGCTTCGGCGCAGCGGCCCGTAGGGGCGCGAGAAGCCCAGGAACGGGTTGTCGGTCACGTACGCGGTCCAGTAGCCCGCGCGGCCCAGCACGCTCGGCAGCGCCCGCTCCACGTTGCGCAGGGGCGACCAGCCGGGCCTCTGGATGAGTCCCCGGTAGTCGTGCCAGCCCCGGAAGGGAAACACCCGCCGTCCACTCAGGATCGAGTTGCGCGCCGGGACGGTGGGCATCGCTTCGGGAAACGCCTTGCTGAAGCGCAGGCCCTGGCGGGCGAGGGCGTCGATGTTGGGTGTGCGGATCCAGCCGTCGTAGACGGCATCCGCGCGCAGGGAATCCACGATCACCACGAGCACGTTGGGACGGTCCGGACGTTGCGCGAAGGCGCCCGTCTCCGACAGGGCGGCGCTCGCCGCCGCGGCGGCAGACGCCTGCAGAAAGCGGCGGCGAGAAACGGGCATGCCCACTGATTGTTCCGTCTCGACGCCCCCGCCGTCTAGCCGGAAGCGTTTGGCGCGTTGCTACCCGCGCGAGAAAGGCCGGTGGTGCGCCGAGCCCAGCGCCTCGAGGGCTTCCTCGAGAACCGCCTGCGCCTCGACCGCGGCCGACGGCTCGGGCTCGGGTTCCGCGACGGGCTCCGGCTCCGGCTCCGGCGCTGGGTCGGGCTCAGCCGCGACCGGCACTTCCCTCGGGCCCCAGGCGAACAGGCGAGCGAAGAACCCCGTCCTGGTCACGGGTCCGGGCTCCTCGGGAAAGAGCTCGTCGCTCGGCTCTTCGGCCGGCTCTGGCTCTGGCTCTGGTTCGGGCTCCGGTTGGGGCTCCGCGGCCTCGACCTGCGCCTCGAGCGTGACCTTCGTTCCCCAGCCGGAGGGCTCGATCAACACGGTTCCGCATGCCGCCTCGCCCTCCCAGGCGACCGTGTGCTCGGGCTCCAGCTTCGTGATCTTGATCTCCCCGAAGGCTCCCAGGTGCCTGGCCAGCCGCTCGACCTCGCTCAGCTCGCTCCAGAGCTCAGGGGGTGACTTGACGAGAGTGCGCTTTGCGGTGAGGGAGTGCATCGCCTCCGGCTTCGCCCACCCGTCGGCCAGTCCTTCAACGGGGCGAGCGATTTCATCCCGCCCGTTTCAGGCTTCGCGCCGTACGCCTGAACGGGCGCGAGACGCCCGTTTCAGGCTTCGGAGTACTCGCCGAACTCGTCGCGCATCACGCCGCACACCTCACCGAGCGTGGCCCGCTCCTTCAGCGCTGCGCGCATCGGGTGAAGCAGGTTGTCGGTGCCGGCGCAGGCGGCCCGCAGCTCCTCGAGCCGGTCGTCGACGGCCCCCTGGTCGCGGTCCTCCTTGAACGCCTCGAGGCGCTCGAGCTGCTGGCGCTCGGAGTCCGGGTCCACGCGCAGGATCTCGACCTCGTCCACGGAGTCGGTCACGTACTCGTTCACGCCGACCACGATGTCCTGCTTCTGCTTGTAGCGCTCCTCGTAGCCCCAGGCCGACTCCTCCACCTCGGCGCGGAGGAAGGGAATGCAGTGCACGCTGCCGTCCATCTCGTCGACCTTGTCGATCAGCGCCTGGGCGGCCTCCTCGATCTCGTCGGTCAGCGACTCGACGAAGTAGGAGCCGGCGAACGGATCCGCGGTGTCGGCCGCACCGGCCTCGTTGGCCAGTATCTGCTGCGTCCGCAGGGCGATCCGCGCGGCGCGCTCGCTGGGCAGGGCCAGCGCTTCGTCGAAGCCGTTCGTGTGCAGCGACTGCGTGCCCCCGCAGACCGCGGCAAAGCCCTGCAGCGCCACGCGCACGATGTTGTTGTCGGGCTGCTGGGCGGCCAGCGTGACTCCACCGGTCTGGGTGTGGAAGCGCATCTTCAGCGAGCGGTCGTCCTTCGCGCCGAAGCGCTCGCGCATGATGCGCGCCCACATGCGCCGGGCGGCGCGGAACTTCGCCACCTCCTGGAACACGTTGTTGTGGCAGTTGAAGAAGAAGGCGAGCCGCGGGGCGAACTCGTCCACCTCGAGCCCGGCGTCGATCGCCGCCTGCACGTAGGCGATCGCGTTGGCCAGCGTGAAGCCGACCTCCTGCACCGCCGAGCAGCCCTTCTCGCGCATGTGGTAACCGGAGATCGAGATCGTGTTCCACTTCGGGATGCGCTCGTGGCAGTAGGCGAACAGGTCGGTGGTCAGGCGCATCGCGGGCTCGGGGGGATAGATGAAGTTGCCGCGGGCGATGTACTCCTTGAGCACGTCGTTCTGCGTCGTGCCGCGCAGATCCTCGGCGGGGACTTCCTGTTCCTCGCCGAGCAACTCGTAGAGCAGCAGCAGGGCGGCGGCGGGTGCGTTGATGGTCATCGAAGTCGACACGTCGCCGAGCGGAATCTGGTCGAACACCCGGCGCATGTCGTCGATCGTGTCGATGGCCACCCCGGTGCGCCCGACCTCGCCCAGGCAGAGCGGATCGTCGGAGTCGCGCCCCAGCTGGGTGGGCAGGTCGAAGGCCATCGACAGCCCCGTCGAGCCGTGCTCGATCAGGTAGCGAAAGCGCTCGTTGGTCTCGGTGGCCGTGGCATAGCCGGCGTACTGGCGCATCGTCCACTTGCGCCCGCGGTACATGTCGGGGTGGATCCCGCGGGTGAATGGGTACTCGCCCGCCGTTCCCAGCCGTTCCTCGAGACCCGGCCCGACGGCGTCCGGACCGTACTCGTGCTCGATCTCGATGCCCGAGTCGGTGAACACGCGCGGGTCGTCGGGTCCGACGATCGGCGCGATGCTCGGCTGCTGGTCCGGCGTGGTGGCCATGGCTTCAGCGAAGGATACGGTTAGCGGGGTGAAGAATCCGCAGCCCGCCGCCGCAAGCTCACGTCGCACCGCGCTCGTGATCCTGGCCGCGCTGGTCTCCCTGATGTGGGTGCTCGAGATCGTCGACCTCGCGCTCGATCACCGCCTCGACCAATACGGCATCGAGCCGCGCGACGTGGATGGGCTCGATGGGGTGGTCACCGCACCCTTTCTCCATGTCGGTTTCGGACACCTGATCGGCAACACACTGCCCTTCGTGGTGATGGGGGCGGTGATCGCCTTCGAGGGTCCGCTGCGCCTGGTTGGCGTGACTGTGATCACGGCACTGGTGAGCGGACTCGGCACCTGGCTGATCGCACCCGAGGGCACGATCCACCTGGGTGCGAGCGGGGTCGTGTTCGGCTACGCGACCTACCTCATCGCTCGGGGGGCTTTCAACCGCCGCGTCGTGGAGATCGGAATCGGGGTGGCGGTGGCCGTGATCTGGGGGGGCGCACTGCTCGCCGGGCTCGAGCCTCAGCAGGGGATCTCGTGGCAGGGCCACCTGTTCGGGGCCATCGGCGGAGTGGTCGCGGCTCGGGTGCTGGCCCGACCGCGCGGCGAGCGGCCGGTCCCGGCGTAGCATTCGACCGGTGGAGGTCACTGTTCGACTGTTCGCCGTCCTGCGCGAGCGCGCCGGCTCACCCGAGTTGACGCTCGACCTGCCCGACGGCGCGCGCGTGCGCGACGCGCTCGACTCGCTCTCGTCCCTGGCGGAGGGCGTGCCGCTGGTGATGGCGGTCAACCGCGAATACGCCTCCGATGAGCACGTGCTCGACGCGGGCGACGAGCTCGCGCTGATTCCACCGGTGAGCGGCGGTCAGGACGTGTCCTCGGCGCCCTGGGTGCGCGTCAGCCCGGAGCCGCTGCTGCTCGACTCTCTGGCCGAGCGTGTGCGCGACCCGCGCGCCGGCGCCGTGGCGACCTTCTCGGGAGTCACTCGCGAGGTTGAGCGACTCGAGTACGAGGCCTACGCCGAGATGGCCGAGGAGCGCATGGCAGCCATTGCCGCCGAGGCCGTCGAGCGCCACGGCCTGTGCGCGGCGGCCGTGGAGCACCGGGTCGGCGCCGTGGCGCTCTCGGAGCCGAGCGTGATCGTTGCCGTGTCGGCTCCCCACCGCGGCGAGGCGTTCGCGGGCGCCCGCGAGATCATCGACCGGGTCAAGGCCGAGGCTCCCATCTGGAAGAAGGAGATCGACGGACCCGCAGCAGCGCTGGGTGGAGGGCACCCGGCCGGCTCCCGGCTGAGCGAGGCTTGGCCGCGTCGCGCCGAGAGCTCGCCGTACTGCTGGGCCTCGTCACCGCGGCCGCCCTGCTGCGGCTCCTGACCATCGACGTGCAGAGCTTGTCCAACGACGAGCCCTTCACGGTCGAGCGAGCGGGCGGCGAGCTGAGCGCCGTGCTGTCGTCGGTTCGCACGACGGAGTCCACGCCGCCGCTCTACTACTACCTCGCCTGGGGGTGGGAGCGGATCTTCGGCAGCGGCGAGACGGGCATGCGCCTGCTGCCCGCCCTGCTGGGGACGTTGCTCGTGCCCGCCACGTGGGCCGCCGCGCGGGTCACCTTGCCGGCGCGCTCGGCGCTGATCGCCGCGGCGCTTGTGGCTCTCTCGCCGCTGCTGGTCTGGTACTCGCAGGAGGCCCGCCCCTACGCGCTGTTCGTGTTGCTGGCCACGCTGGGCTTTCTCTTCTTCGTGCGCATCCTGCGTCGAGCACCGGGCGTCCACGCTTCGCGCGACCTGGTGCTCTGGTCGCTGCTGTCGCTGGCCGCGGTTCTGACCCACTACTTCGCCGTCTTCGCGGTCGGGGCCCAGGCTCTCTGGCTGTTCTTCGAGCGCACGGACATGCGCGGGCGCGTGGCCGTGGCGGCCCTGGCTCCGGCGCTCGTGGGGGTGGCGCTGCTTCCGCTCGTGCGCGAGCAGGAGGAGAACGTGCCGCGCGCGTGGACCGAGAGCTTCACGCTCTCCGACCAGCTGCGCGGCAGCGCTCAGGAGCTGGCGGTGGGGTTGCGCTGGACCTGGCTCGTGCAGCGTCCCGGTGTCCTCGCCATCTACGGTCTGGGCGCGGCGGCGCTGGTGCTGCTGGTCCGTCGCGGAACGCGGGCCGAGCGGTCGAGCGCCGTGCCGGCCGGTGTGGTCGCTGTGGTGGTGCTGGCGGGGCCGGTGCTGGCCTCGCTGGTGGGCGCCAACCTGGTCGCCTCGCGAAATGCGATCGCGGCCTGGCCGCTGGCGGCGATCGTGGCCGGCGCGGGGCTCGGGGTGATCGGAGCTCGCCGGATCGGAGCCGCACTGGCCGTCGCGCTCTGTGTGGTGTTGCTGGCCATCGATGTGGCGGTGCCTTTCAACGAACGCCTGCAGCGTGACGATTGGGAGGAGCTGATGGCGGACGCGCGGCCGCCTCGCTCCGACGGAGCCGTGGCCGTGCTGCGCGGCTTCGAGAACAGCCGGGTGGCGGCGTACTACCTCCCCGGCGGTGGGGGCCCTCCGGACACGTCCAGCGTGGCGGTTCGCGATCTCTACGCGGTCGGCGATCCGAACACCATGGCCGCATTCGTGGAGGCCGCGGTGGCGGCGGGCTTCACCCTCGTCGAGCGCGAATCGAATGGGCCGCTGAGGCTCGCGCTGCTGCGCTCGCCCGCTCCGGTCGAGCTACCCGCTATCGGGGCGTTCGGTCTCGCCGATCTCATAGTCCCCCGCCCTGAGTGAGCCGGCCAGCGATCCGAGCAGGAGGTCGCGCAGCTCGCCGCGCGTGAGATCGCGGTGGTCGAGCCAGTCGAGAATGGCGCCATCCATGAACCACAGCCACGCGCGGGCGGCGGCGCGCAGCTTCGGGGGCGGATCGGCCCCCACTCCCAGGCCCGCGAGGATGCGCGCCGAGGTGTCTTCGCGCACCTGGGCGATCAGCTCACCCACCTCGGGCACGCTGCCGGCGCTCTCCATGAGCTTGCGGTAGGGGACCTCGTTCTCCTCCACCCAGCCCAGAAAGGCGTCGAGGCTTCCCGCGAGCGCCTCGGCGGGAGGCAGCCCGGCGTCCGGTTGAGTACGCCGGGCGATCTCGTCCGCGGCCTTTCGCAGCGTGGCCACGAAGAAGTCCCGCTTGCTCGGGAAGTAGTGATAGAGCAGCGCCTTGGAGATGCCGGCCTCGCGCGCGATGCGGGCCATCGATAGCTCGCTGAATGAGTGGCGGGCGAACAGCTCGGCACCCAGCTCCAGGAGCTGCTCGCGGCGCTCGTCGACCTGCAGGCGCGTGTAGGCGGGCTCCACCATCCCAAAAGGGCACACTACGATGCGCGGGCGTGACGATGCGCTCTTTCGCCGCGCTCTGCATCGCCCTCGCCGTGCTCGCCCTCCACGCGGCGCCGGCGGGCGCCCGGGAGCCCGCAGGATCGCGTGCAGCCAGAGGGTGACCGAGCAGCGCGCGCGAAAGCCCGAACATGCTCCGCTCCTGCGCGCTCGCCCTCGCGATGCTCCTGCTTGCCCTGCCCAATCTTGCCTACGCGCAGACCAGTGCCACCAGCGGCTCTGCCTCGGGCGGCACGCCGGCCGCCTCCTCGGACAGCGACCCGACCATCAGCTCGAGCGGAGGGGCCGCGACGTCGGAGGAAGCCTCCGAAGCTGCGAGCGTCGGCACAGACGCGCCCATGAGCGGTGACGTGCCGCTGGCCACCGTGGCTCAGGAGCCCGAGCCCGAACCGGAGCCCGAAGGGCCGGGCGAAGAACAACCCGGCGAGCCCGCCGGCGAGCCCCAGACGCCCACCGGCGAGGATCCCGTCGAGATCCCGGGTGGCGAGGCACCCGCCACCGGCGGAGGGCTGCCGCGGACCGGGATCGAGGTGCTCAAGCTCGGCCTGCTTGGTCTGGTTCTTGTTCTCGTGGGCGCCCGCATCCGGGCGGTCCTCAAGCGTCGCGGTCGCGTGACGAGCCTGGCACCGGACGGCCTGCCCCACGCCGCGCCTAGCGTGGCAACCCGCGGCCGGCGCGACGAATGGTCGTTCCCCGACCCCGATGAAGCCGCCCCGACCGGACTGCTGCCGAGCACGGCGATGGCCCGGCGCAAGGCGCGCATGCGCGAACCCTGACGTCCTTGCCCGGGGAGTCCGGCATCGCCCTCGTGACCGGCGCCAACCGTGGCATCGGCCTCGAGCTCGTCCGCCAGTCTGCGCGGGAGGGCTTCACCGTGATCCTGGGCTCGCGCGATGCCGACAAGGGCAAGGCCGCGGCCGCCGGCCTGGGCGACGGGGGCCTGGACGTTCACGTCCGCGCCATCGACGTTGCCGACGCGGCCTCGGTGGAGGCGCTCGGCAAGAGCCTGGCGGACGACTTCGGCCGCCTCGACGTGCTGATCAACAACGCCGCGATCGACTACGACACCTGGCAGAGCGGGGTGGAGGCCGACCTCGGGGTTGTCCGCGAAGCGCTCGAGACCAACCTGCTCGGGGCCTGGCGCACGGCGCAGGCCTGCCTGCCCCTGCTCCGCCGCTCCCCACACGGGCGGCTGGTCAATGTCTCGAGCGGCGCCGGATCGCTCGCCGACATGGGCGCGGGAACGCCCGCCTACTCGGTCTCCAAGGCGGCGCTCAACGCGATGACCAGGATCCTGGCCGCCGAGCTCAGAGAGGACGGCGTGCTGGTGAACTCCGTCTGCCCCGGCTGGGTGGCCACCGACATGGGCGGCGGCGGAGGCCGCCCGGTCGAGGACGGCGCCGCCAGCGTGATGTGGGCCGTGCTGCTCGAAGATGACGGCCCGACTGGCGGATTCTTCCGCGACGGCAAGACTGTCGACTGGTGAGTCCTACCTAGCGCGATGGACGCGGGCCGACTCGGCTGTTGCGTAAGTTCCGTCTCGTAGCCCCGTTCTCCAAGCAATGCGGCATTTGTGGCGATTCGCTCCCGGCCCCGGTAGCGCCTCTTCGTGAAGGCGACGCTGGGGACCCGGCTGTCGCGGCGCGACATCCACCGCATGGTGGGACGCGACTCCGAGCTCGCGGTCTTCGACGAGCTCCTGCTCGACGACCAGCTCGCAAACGTCGTGCTCGTGCACGGCCCCGGAGGGATCGGGAAGAGCACCCTCCTGCGTGAGGTGGCGAGGCGGGCCGAGCACCATAGCCGGCCGACGACGCTTGTGGAGGGCCGGGAACTTGCGCCGGTGCCGGATGCGCTCGAGCGAGCGGCGGAGGCGGTCAGGGAGCAGGAGCGGCCGCTACTGATCCTCGACAGCTACGAGCGGATGACGGCGTTGGGTGGATACCTACGCCGTGACCTCTTGCCCTCGTTGCCTGAGCCCACGCTCGTCGTGATCGCGGGACGCGGCCCGCCGGAGCGAGCGTGGTTCGAGGGCGGTTGGGAGAACCTCACGCTCGAGCTCGAGCTGGGCCCCCTGACCGAGCGAGAGTCGGTCGAGCTGCTGCGTGGACATGGCGTGGTGGAGCAGCGCATCGTGGCGGAGCTCATCGCATGGGCGCAGGGGTCCCCGCTGGCGCTGGCCCTCGGGGCTGACACGGTAGATCGCTCGCGGGACTGGAGTCCACACAACGCGATCGAGCGCCCACACATCCTGCGGTCGCTGATTCGGAGGCTGGCGGATACCGAGCTGGATGCCGCACACCTGGGCGCGCTCGGAGTCGCCGCCACGGCGCGCGTGACCACAGTCGACCTCCTGGGTGACGTGTTGCCAGGCGTTGAGCCGGTCGAGGCCTTCGAGTGGCTTGCCTCGCGGAGCTTCGCGGAGCCGCTCGGGGACGGGGTGACGCTGCACGAGCTGGTGCGCAAGGCGATGCACGCGGACCTCCGGCGCCGCGACCCTGAGCGCGAGCGGGTGCTGCGACGCCGCATCGTGGATCACCTGTACGAGCGTGCGATCGTGGGCCGGGTCCTGCTCTCGATCGACCTTGCCCACCTGGTCGAGAACGAGGCGATCCGATGGGGTTACAGCTGGGATGGGAGCGTCCATCACCGAATCGATGACCTGCGCTCCGGGGACGCCGCGACGATCGAGGGCTTGCTCACCGAGCGGGGACATAGGGGGTGGTTCGCCCAATCGAGGCGCTTCTTCGAGGAGGCGCCTCCTCGGGTGGCGGTGGCGCGCGACCCCGAAGACCGGCTGTGTGGCTATCAGGTGAGCGTGACACCGGTGAATGCGCCGCCGTTCGCCGAGCAGCACCCGCTGCTCGGCCCCTGGCTCGAGCACGCACGGGCTCGTCCGCATGGCCACGAGGCGATCCTCTGCAGCGCGTCCATCGACTTCACCGACAACCCGCGCTCACGTGTCCAGGCCCTCCTCGGAATGGCGAGCATCCTGCGCTCGGGGCTCGACAACCCTCGCTTCGCCTACCTGCCGGTCAACCCGCGAGTGCCCGGCGCACTCGATTTCAGCGCCGCTTTGGGCGCGGCGCACGTGAGCGAACTCGACCTGGAGATCGGAGAGGTGGCGATCGAGTGCCACGTCATCGACTACGGGCCCGGCGGCCTGATCGGGGCGCAGCGCGATGTTGTCTACGTGGAACTGGGCCTGACGCCTCCGCGGGCCCCAGCGCCGAGAGGGACAGGCACGATCGGAGACGAGACGGTACGCGAGGCGCTTCGGAACCTCCAGCTGCCGCACAAGCTGGCGGCCAGCGAGCTGGCTCGCGGCGACGGGACCGAGGAGCGAGCGGCCTCCGTGCGCAAGCTGCTCGCTGAGGCCGCCGAGCAGGCCTTCGGCGACAGCGAGGACGAGCGCCTGCTGCGTCGGGTGCTGGTGCGCGGCTACCTGGAGCGCGCCCCCAGCCTGGAAGCGGCGGCGGATGAGCTTCATTTGAGCCGCTCGTCCTATTTTCGGCGCCTGAAGGCGGCCACTCATCGAGTGGCGGAGTACGTGCGCGCGTCCTGAAACTCAGCCGGGACCGGCGTGGTACTGCGCAGACGCCGGAGCCGCCCTAGGGTCGCGGCCATGGGGAGCCGGGAATCGACGATCCACGGCCAGGCCGAGGCGCTCAACCGCATCCTGAGCACAGGTGCTGAGGGCCGGGCTTGCGTGCAGGGCCACCTCGACACCGGCGAGCGAGTGGAGGGCAACCCGGTCTGGATCTTCGAGTTGGAGGTGACCCCGCATGGCGGTCGTCCGTACCGGGTCCGGCATCGCGAGATCGTGTCCTCCGCCGTAACCGGAGGCTTCCCCGAGGGCGTGACGATCGCGTGCCGGATCGACCCCGAGGATCCGCAGCAGATCGCCTTCGGCGACAGGCCGTTCATGTAGCCGTCTGAGACCAGGTTGGGACTTGGCTGGTACTGCGCTCGGGTGATGCGCGCCGTAGCTTCGGGCGCATTGTGTTGCGCACCCTGCTCGTGACCGTTGCGCTGCTCGGCGTGCTTCCCGCGACGGCCTCGGCGGCCGAGGTCACCATCGCCTGCGCGCCGTCGTGTTCGGTCACGCAGGGTTCGGAGGTGCAGTTCAGCGCCGCCGCCACCGGCACGGTGCTCGACTACGCGTGGGATCTCGACGGCGACGGCTTATACGGCGCACGCGATGCTGAGCCGGAGGGTCCACTCGCCACTCAGGCGCGGCACACGTTCCCCGACGTCGGACGCTTCCTCGTTGCCGTCCGGGTCCGCGACCCGCGCGGCACGACCTCGTTCGCCCGGCAGATCGTGACCGTTGCCGGGGCCCCGGGGCCCACCGCAGACCCCGCGGTCCCTCCGCCCGGCATAGGGCCGACCCTGCCGATCCCTCCCGCGGCCGGCGCCGATGACGACGGCGACCGGTTGCCGACCGCGCTCGACGTCTGTCCCGACACGCCGCCGGCCAAGCTCGCTCGCGTGGGCGGCTGCTCGGTGCTCGACGCGCTGATCGCGCCGCGCGCCGTTGTGGGGCTGCTGGGCGGGCCGGACACCAAGGGCCTGGGCGGCCCCGACACATTCCAGCGCCTGGGGCTGCGCGGATTGCCCGGGGGCAAGGTCCCGCTTCGCCGGCTCGCCCTCGGCATGGGTCGGTTGCGGCGTGCGGCACTGGCCCTTCCGGCGAGCCCGTGCGGCGCGAGTGCCGACGCCGGCGCCGCTCTTCGCACCATGAAGCGGGGGCTGGGCGGTCTCGACGGCGCGCTGAACCGCCGGACGCGCGCTCTCGGCCGCGCGTGGGGCCGCAAGGTCGGCGGCGGCGACGCCGGCGTGGGCGACGGCCGGCTGGCCGGGCTGCTGCTCAAGCGCAAGCACGCCGGCGAGCTCGCGGGAGATGCCGTGCGCCTGCGCGCGCTCCTCGCCGCGGCTTGCGCCGCTGACGACGGCCGGATGCGCGTGCGCGGCCGTGTCAAGTCGATCGCCGGAACGCTGGTGACCCTGGTCGGCGGCCGCCGGGTCGCGTTCGGCGCGGCTGAGCAGGTCACCGGCCTCGCGCCCGGCATCGCGGTGCGGGGGCGGGGGCGCAAGCTCGAGGGGGGCCTCGTCGTCGCGTCGGAGCTCAGCGCGGCGGACATCGGGGCTAACGCCAAGCTGGCGCCCTGCGAGTTCGAGCTTCAGGTCGCGCCCGTGCAGGACTTCTCGGTCGGCAACGCCAAGATCGTGTTCGACGACGCACGCGCCTTCTTCTGGGGCGGCAGCTACCGGCTCGAGCACGGCATGCGACTCGGTGCCGCTCGCTCCGGGTGCGCGCTCAAGGACGACTACGCGCTTCATGTGTCGGCGAGCTGGGGGCCGAGGAGCAACGCACGGAGCCGCTATCTCGGCGTCCTGCGCGGGACGTTGGGTTTCGAGGCGCCACTGATGGTGCCGGACGACCTGCCCGCCGGGGTGCGACTCGAGGTGGCGCTGTACGGGTTCGACTGCGACTTCCCCAAGGACATCCAGGTCTGCGACGACGGGCAGCTCATCTACGAGCGCACGAGCGCGGCCTCCGTGCGCCCGGATGGCTACTGGGCCGACGCGACCTACGACCGCTACAAGTTCGAGGTCGAGGACGGCTCGGCTGGCGATTTCGATGTGGCTCAGCTCAAGGGGATCGTGGCACCGAAGCTGCCCGGCGCGAGTGTCTTCGGCGTGGGCTACGCGGTCGCGGGCGGCGTCTCGGCCTACCCGCAGCGCAGCTTCATCCTGCAGGGCCAGAGCTTCGCGGTCCACGACGACGTGCCGACCGAAGCCGACCCGGGAGGCCTCTTCAAGGCCTATGCGAACGGCTTCCACAACGGCCACGCCTACCACTTCGTTGCGGGGCTCCCGGCCATCGTCACCGATGGGCTGCCCGGCTGCGGGTACTACCGGCTGCCCTGGGATGCGAACACGACTGAGGAGACCACGCAGGGCAACAACGGCGGCCTCACTCACTCCGGTGGCCAGAAGTTCGCTTTCGACTTCATCATGCCGGCGGACACGGTGGGCCGCGCGGCCCGCGGCGGACTGGTCACGCTCGTCGTCGAGAACCGCGTGGGGACGTCAAACCCCTCCAAGGTGAAGGACGGTCTCGAGACGTGGCTGCCCGGCAACCTGCTCCTGATCCGCCACCAGAGCGGCACCACGTCCTTCTACACGCACATGAAGAAGAACGGCGTGACGCCCAAGGAGGGCGACTACGTCGAGCGCGGAGACCCGATCATCAAGGTGGGAAACACCGGCAACTCCTCCACGGCCCACCTGCACTACCACGTAACGAGCACGGGCGACACGGAGAACGACTCCTACGGCGGCAGCCTGCCGATCGAGTTCGAGGCGCTCGGCGCCGGCTCCCAGATCCAGTGTGTCGTTCCGCAGAAAGACACGTCCTATGTCTCGAACAACGGTTGAGGTGGTCAAGCTGAGAGCACACGCACGGCGCAATCTGGTGGCTTATCTGGCGTTGGGAGTCGCGCTCGCGGCCACCGGCGGCGTGGCCTACAGCGCGATCCCTGATGGCGGCGGTGTGATCCACAGCTGCTACGACAACGTCACCGGCGCGATGCGCGTGATCGACACCGAGGCGAGCGGCGTGTGCCGGGGTGGCGAGACAGCGCTCGATTGGAACCAGAAGGGACAGCCCGGGGCCACCGGGCCGCCGGGACCCCCCGGGCTGGGGACCACCTACGGGAAGTCGAAGGCCGGACTGGTCGCCCTGCCCGACCCGGGGAAGAGCAAGACCGTGCTCTCCCTCACCGTCCCGCGCGGGAACTACGTGATCTTTGGCAAGGCCGTGGGCGCGCTCAGCGTGCCCGGTTACTCCTGCCCGAGCGGCACGGAGATCATCTACTGCAACCTCCTGCACAACGAGCGCAGGTTGGCGGCCACCATTTTCGGATGCGCCGTTCAGGCCGGCGAATCGAGCGATCTGGGGCGGGCCAACCTGATCGCCGGCGCGAACCACCAGAGCGCTTACCAGACGGTGAGCGCGAACGTGCTGCACAGCTTCCAGGGGAACTCGAACAAGATCTCCCTCAACTGCCTCCAGTACGCCGGAGGCAAGTGGCCCGCGGGCGTTCACAATGCGCGGCTGATCGCCATGAAGGTCGATCAGATCAATCCCCTCAACGCGTTCAGGGCCTACTCGATCAAGGTCTCCAAGCCGAAGAGGAAGCCAAAGCTTCGCGCTAAGCCGTAGGCGCAGGCGCGCCGAGCGTCGAGTTAGGCCGCGCATAGGGGCACAAGTCGACGCTCGGTGTTCTTGCGGGCCTGCTCAGGGGCCGAATTCGCCGCCCGCGCCCCCTCCGCCGCCCGCGCCCCCTCCGCCGCCCGCCGCGGGAGCGGAGCCGGAGGCGGGGACGAAGCTCTCGGCGGCCTGGGCTGCGGGGGCCTGAGTCGGCTGAGGGCTCGGCGCAGGCGCCACCGGGTCGAACTCGTTCTCCGGCGCGGGCGGCGGGGGAGGCGGTTCGGGCGCCGGCGCGGGCGCAGGTGTGGGCGCGGGCGCCGGCTCGGTCGCGACCGGCTGCTGCTCGGCCACCGGCGTCGGCGCGGGCGCCGGGTCGACCGGGACTTCGTCCTTGACCGGCTCGGCCTCCACCGTCTGCGCGGCGGGCGCGGGGCGGGGCGGCTCGTGACGAGCGAACTGGTCGACCGCGGTGCCGCCGCCGGCCAGCGCCGCGGCCGATGCGGCCACCGCCGCCACCTTCTGGCCAGTGGCCAGCTCGACCGCCGCGTGTGTGCGCTCGCCCAGCGCGGCAGCCTTGTGCTGGGCGGCTCCCAGCAGCGACTCCCACAGCCCGCGCGGGCCGGACGCCGTAGACGTGGCCGCCGTCGTGGCCACCAAGGCCGCCGGCGGCACCAGCGCCGCCACCCGCGCCGGCGCCGCGCGGAACTCCTTCAGGCGCGCGCGGCAGGACAAGCACGTCTTCATGTGCGGGCGCAGCCGCGCCAGCTGCTCCGCGCTCGCCTCGCCGTCGACCAAGGCCGACAACAACGGCGCGAAGGCCGCGCACTCCACCCCGCCCTCGATCCCCGCCAACCGCACCGACAACGCCCGCCGACCCTCCGTCAGACACCGATTCACCTTCGTATAGGACCAGCCGGTGATCTCGCCTATCTCCGCATAGGAGTAGCCCTCGGCCTTGAGCAGCAGGGCGCGCATCTCCTGCGGCTTCAGCCGGCGCAGGGCCTCCGCGCCCTGGTGCAGGCGCTCCATTCGTTCGGCCTGGTCGTGGGTGGCGGCGGCCGCTGTGCCGCGGTCGCCCAGCTCGCCATCGTCGGTGACCGGGGAGTGGCGGTCGCGCTGGCGACGTAGGGCGAAGGCTTCGTGCTTGACCACGGTCTTCAGCCACGGCACGAGCTCCTCCTCGCGCGTTGTCGGGGCCTTGGTCAGCAGGATCTCGAAGGCGCGCTGGTAGGCATCCTCAGCGTCCTCGGGCGTGGCCGCGTAGCGCCGGGCCGTCGCGAGGATCTGCGGCCCGTGGCGGGCGAGGAGCTCCAGTGCCACCTCGTCCACAGCGGCCCGCTGGGGCCTTCTGTCCCTTTGGAGCATTCGCACAGCTTTCAGCCCCGATCCTGCAACGATTCGCCCCGGTTTGTGCGACGCGAACTCGCAAAGTGCGGGTTTTTCGACCGCGGCGGGCTAGGCGCCGGCCGGAGTCTTCGACCACTCGGCCTTGTGTAGGCGCTTGGCCGCCTTGTAGTCGGCCAGCGCCTGCGCGGAGTCGACGTCTCCCAGCGTGGGGTGCCACGGCACCAGGTCGCGGGCGGCCTCGACTCCGAAGCGCTTCGCCAGCACTGCTCCCAGTGCCTTGATCTTCATCTCGCCGAAGCCGGGGAGAGCAGCCAGGTTGGCGCGCAGCTCGTCCGCGTCCCTCGCGTCGGTCCAGACGCGCGCGGCGGAGCCGTCGTAGTGATCGCGGACGTGGACGGCCATGTCGTGAACCCGCTTGGCCATCGAGCGGGGGTAGCGATGGATGGCCGGCTGGGCGCGGAACACGGGCTCGAGATCGGCGGCAGCCAGCGTGTCGGCATCCAGCGCGCCCAGACGCTCCCGAATCTCCAGCGGGCCCGAGAACGCCTTCTCGACCGTGACCTGCTGATCGAGCACGAAGCCCACCAGCAGCGCCATCGGATCAGAGGCGATCAGCGCATCGGCCTCGTCGGAGCCGGTGAAGTAAAGGCGATCGGGCACGTGCCGATCGTATCCTGGAGCGGCAAGCATGGAGGGCCTGATCGACAGCGTGACTCGCGGAAACCCGACTGAGGTCAAGGTCCTGCTTGCTTCGGTGGCGCTCGCGCTCGCCGTCTATCAGCTCGTGTTGATCGCCATCGGGTACGGCAAGCTGCGCCCACCCTTCCTGGCGGCCGCGCCGGCCTCCCGGACTCACCGCGCGGTGGGCGACACGATCGCCGTTCTTCTCGTGGTGACCGCGCTGATGTGCGTTGGCTACTTCGGCCTCGAGGACGACGCTTCGCTGCACATGGTCGCCGCCATAGCCCTCCTCTCGGTGCTCGCGCTGAAGATCGCGGTGATCCGCTGGTGGCATGCCCTCGGCCGTTTCCTGCCCGCGCTGGGCATCTCGGTGTGGCTGCTGCTCGCCCTGACCTGGGTGACTTCGGCGGGCGACTTCCTCGGCCTCGGCTAATGGAACGGCGCTCGTACACCACGCAGATGATCGGCTCCCTGCTGGTGGCCCTGGTCATCGTCGCCGCGACGATCGCCGTGGTGACCTCGCAGTTCGGGTCGACGAGCGCGGCCGAGCGCGAGCTGCAGGAGGAGCGGATCGAGCAGCGCGAGGAGCTTCGCGAGGAGCGCCGCGAGGCTCGTGAGGAGCGCCGCGAGGACGCGGAGCGGCGATAGCCTTCCGCCCCGGCACATGCCGGAGTGCGAGGTCAAGAAGCGGTTTCGCCTCGATTTGGAGGAGGTTTCGGCCCTGTGCGCGCGTCCGCACCCCGATGGTGGCGCCGAGCTGCTGGCCGTGGGTGACGAGGATTTCGCGGTGGTCGTGGCCACGCTGGTGGACGAAGGGCTCGAGGACGCGCGTCGCACCGAGCTCGGCGATGCGCTCAACGACGACGCGCGCGACCGGGACTCGGGATCGGAGTGGGAGGCGGTTGCCGCCGACGGTGAAGGCCGGGTGTTCATGGTCAGCGAGAGCAGCGCCGAGGTCGTGGTGCTCTCACCCGACCTGAAGAGTCAGGTGCACACGATCGAGCTCGACGTCGACGCGGGCCCGGACAGGAGAGCGAGGAAGCTCCTCGATGACGAGAACGCCGGGCCCGAGGGAATCGTCCTGCTGGACGACGGGCACCTTTTGGTTGCCAAGCAGCGTGATCCGATACTGCTGATCGAGTTCGGACCGGACGATCCTGTCGCGCGACGGCTGGTCCCGCTGCGCTCCTGGCGGCTGCGCGAAGACGACGAGGAGGAGGTTGAGAGCGTGAACGACCTCGCCTTGGACGGCGAAGGCCGGCTGCACGCGGTCTCGTCGCGCTCGCGTTGCATCTACGAGCTGCGGCTGGGCACCGATGAGGACAAGGTCCGGATCGCACAGCGCTGGCACCTCCCGGACGAGATCAAGCCGGGCAAGGAGCGCAGGGCCGAGGGGCTGGCCTTCGACGGGCGGGACCGGCCCGTCGTCGCCATCGACTCGAGGCAGCCGGACGAGAACACGTTCCTTCTCGAGCGACTCCCTCGATGAGGCTCGCCTGGGTGGCGCTCCTGGCGCTGCCGGCGATCCTGGTGGCGGGAGCACCCGCCGCCGCTGCCCCGAATGACGTGCCCACGGAATCGGGCGCACCCTGGCCCTCCATGCGCCACGACCGCTTCAACACGGGTCGTAGCCCGATCCGGGGCCGCTACCACGCCGGCGACCGCCCGTGGGCGTTCAAGACGAGCAAGGGGATCTTCTCCACGCCGATCGTGGGACGCGACGAGACCGTCTACGCCGGATCAGCAGACACCTGGTTCCACGCCATCGGGCGCAACGGGAGGCGGCGCTGGCGTTTCAAGACGGGCGAGATCATCGACTCGGCCGGGGTGCTAGGTCGCGGCGGGACCGTTACCTTCGGCTCGGGCGACGAGCACATCTACCGCCTCCGCAGCCGCCCGCGCCGGCTGAAACGCGCAGAGCGCACGATCTGGCGCTTTCGCGCGAGGCGCCCGCCGGCCGAGGGCCAACTCGTGAACTGGTGGGAGGGCAACGTGGCGATGGGACCCGGCGGCGTGCTCTACGCCGGCAACACGGGCGGCCCGGAGTACGCGATCAATCCAAACGGGCGCAGGCGCTGGGTCTTTCCGACCGGCAACTCGGTGTGGTCCAACGCGGCGATCGGGCGCGACGGCACCGTGTACTTCGGCTCGCTCGACCTCAACATCTACGCGGTCGACCGAAACGGCAGGCTGCGATGGAAGCGCACCACCGCGGGCTTCAACACCTCCTCTCCGGCCATCGGTCCCGGCGGAACCGTTTACGTGGGTTCGTTCGACGGCGCGCTGCACGCGCTCGACCCGAGCACGGGCCGGGACCGTTGGACGTTCGCAACCGATGACCACGTCTACTCCTCGCCCGCGCTCGGGGAGGGCAGCGTCTACATCGCCTCGGCCGACGGCTCGGTCTACGCCCTCGACCTGCGGGGCAACCTGCGCTGGCGCTATGACACCGGGGACACCATCCGCTCCTCGCCCGTGCTGGGCAGGGCGCCGCGCGGCGGCGCGCGCATCCTCTACGTCGGCTCGGCCAACGGAGAGCTGTACGCCCTCGACAGCCGCACCGGCCGCCGGCGCTGGTCCTTCGACACCACCCCGAGGGACCCGGTCCTGCGCGATCGCAACGACCTCAACTCCTCGCCCGCGCTGGGACGTCGCGGTGTCTACATCGGAGGCGAGCACGGCCGGCTCGTGTTCGTTCCCTATGACTGGTGCCTGCGCACCCGCGAATCGACGCGCGCTGCAACCGCCGGCCCGGTGAGGCCTTCGGCGGCAACCTCACCCGGATGGCCTTCGTCACCCCGGGCGGGACCACGCTCATCGCCGGCCCGCCTGCGCGGCTGCCCGCCGCCACCGCACTCACCACCCGCCTGCTCGTTCGCCAAGTGGGGGAGACCGTCGACGCCGCACTCGATCCGGCGCCGAGGGTCAGCGCCGATCCACCGTTTGCCTTCACCGCCGAGCCGTCCGGCGACGGACACTTCCTGCACCTAACTCCCGACGGCTTCCTCTCACCGGGTCGCCGCTACGAGGTGAGGATCGAGGGTCGCTGGACCGGCGACGGCCGCAGCGGCCCCGTGGCGAGCACGATTCGCTTTCGCACCGATCGCGTGCGCCGGCGCGGCCGCCCGCTCAGCGTCGGACGCAGACGCGTGTCGGCCTTCCGGCTGAGCCGGCTGGCCGTGCCGCTGCCGCCGATCCTCCCCAGCCTCAACCAGATCGGCTTCGACTCCTACGACATGGCCGTGGGGGCGCTCGAGGCCGGACGGGGCAAGCTTCTCCTCTGGGCGGTCAGTACCAAACGAGGACCGGGCGGCATCGCGCTGGCCGACCGAGCCGGCGCCTTCTCCTTCCCGCTGCAGGGGCGCTACCGCCACGACGCGCTGCTGCTCGCTCAGCGCGGGCTGAGCCTGACTTTCTCGTTCGGCGACGTGCCCATGCGCCGCTTCGACCTGCGCATGCAGCTGGGGCCGGACATGCGCTCACGCGGCGCCAGCCTGTACGCCGAGGTCTTCTGCCCCGAGGTACCGGTGTACGGCCAGGCGCTCATCGGCATCGGCCTGTGCAATCGCGACCTCAAGCTCCCCGCGAGCGGCACCTTCATCACGGGCCCGTACCGCGGTCCCGCGAATCGGCGCCCGCCCGGCGTGAAGATCTCGAGCCTGACGCTGCGGCGCCCGAGTGCGTCGCAACCGGGCCTCGCGGTGGCGCGACTCGGTGGCCGGCGGCTGGCGGCACGGGCGCACAGCGCGGCGATCCTGCTCACCGATGCCGCAAGCGGCGACGTGGTTTCGCTCGACTACAAGAAGGCGCTGTCGCTCGATTTGAGGGCTGGCGCGATCCGCGCGGTGCGCCTCGCGCTGCCGGCCGGCGCCGAGCTTCCCGCGCGTATCAAGGCCTACGTGATCGCCGATGTGTTCCCGCTCGGGTCGCGACAGTTGTGAAAGTGCCCGCTACATTCGCCCGGGCAAGCTGTTTCACTTGTGCACTGGAAGGAAGCCGTGCCTGAGGGCCTGGTCAAAGAGCTGAGGGAGATCGAACCGGTCACCCTGCCCGACCGCGACGTGCGCGCGGGCAAGCCGCTGATCCTCGGCGGCATCCTGCGCTTCGACACCCTGCGTGCCCTGGTGCGCATCGGCACGCTCGGCGCGCTCGACCTGATCGGCCTGTTCCTCGCGATCTACACGGCGCTGGTGGTGAAGGCGGCGATTCGCTCGCCCGAGCAGCTCGACCAGATGTGGCGCCAGGCCAACGAGTACTTCCCGCTGGCCGCGCTCGTGATGCTGTTGCTGTTCGCCCGCTCGGGGCTCTACCGCGACCGCAGCCAGCGGCCCGGCTTCTCGCGCGTGATCGCGTCGCTGTTCCAGGTCACGCTCGTGGTGCTGATCTACGCCGCGATCGAGGACGAGCCGTTCCAGTCGTACTACATCTTCTACGCCTCGCTCTTCTTCGCGTTGCTCTACGTGTCGCTGTTCCGCTGGCTGTTCGAGCGCGCCTCCGCCGTGGTGCTGCGCGCCGCCGGCTATCGCCGCCGCGCCGTCCTGATCGGCTCGGGCTCCAACATCCAGGCGGTCTCCCACGCGCTCGGCGACTCGAACGTCATCGAGCCGTACGGCTTCGTAGCGCGCACGCCGGTGGCGCTCCTCGACGGCCTTCGCGACTTCCGCTCGCTCGAGCAGCTCGAGCGCCACTTCGACGCCATCGACGAGGTGCTGATCACCGACGCCGATTTCCCCCAGGAGGAGGCCGTGGAACTCGTCGAGCGCTGCCACCAGCACGGCGTCCGGGTCCGTGTGGCGCCGTCGACGATGGAGATCCTCATGGACCGGGCGGAGTTCGTGCCCGGTCAGACGCTGCCTCTGTTCGAGCTCAAGCCGCCGATGCTCGACGGCGTCGAGTTCGCGATCAAGCGCACCTTCGATCTCGTGGGCGCCGCACTGCTGATGCTGGTCCTCACGCCGTTGATGATGCTGGCTGCGCTGACCATCAAGCTGAGCTCGCGCGGGCCGGTGTTCTACCGGTCGATGCGTCCCGGCATCGGCGGGCGCCCGTTCGCCTGCCTGAAGTTCCGCACGATGGTCGCCGGGGCCGAGCACATGCAGGATCCGCTCGAGGGTCGCAACGAGGTGGGCGGGGCGATCTTCAAGATGCGCGCGGATCCGCGGGTGACCAGGGCGGGACGTTTCCTGCGCCGCTGGTCGCTCGACGAGCTGCCGCAGCTGTTCAACGTGCTGCGGGGGCAGATGTCGCTCGTGGGCCCGCGTCCGCTGCCTCAGCGCGACTACGACCGTCTCGAGGGCTGGCACCGCAAGCGCTACCTGGTGCTGCCGGGCATGACCGGTCTGTGGCAGGTCTCGGGCCGCTCGGAGCTCGACTTCGACGAGCTCGTGCGCCTCGACTTCCTCTACCTCGAGCGCTGGTCGGTCTGGCTCGACCTGACCATCTTGCTCAAGACAATCCCCGCGGTCGCCCGCTCACGCGGCGCCTGGTGAGCGAGGCCTTCCAGCCGGACAACCTGCTCGACCGGCGCTCTGACCCGGCCACCCTCCAGGTTCACTACGACCACGGGGAACGTCGCGAGCGGGAGTTGCTCGAGCGCCGGCTCGGCATGAGCGGGGGTGACGTGCTGTCGGTGGGGTGCGGCTGGCATCCCGGCCGGCACCTGTTCCCGCGCCCGGCGTGGCGGCTCACCGGAGTGGATCTCGACCCGGCGATGCTGAGGTCAGAGGAGCTCGACGCCGGAGTGGTGGGGCGCGCGGGAGAGCTCGACTTCGCGCCCTCCTCCTTCGACGTCGTGCTCTACCGGCTGGTGCTTCACCACATCGCCTTCCAGGGACCGCTGGCGCCGGCGTTCGCCGAGGCGGCGCGGCTGCTGCGCCCGGGAGGCGCTCTCGTGGCCTTCGAGCCGGGGCTGTGGCATCCGGTGGGGGCGGGCCTGGCGCTGGCCAACCGCACGGGGCTGGGGACCCGGGTCCACGGCACGCCGGACGACATCCCGCTCTCCCCGCGAGAGCTGGAGCGCCTGGCCCGCGGTGTGGGTCTCGAGCCCGAGCTGCACGCGGTGACCTTTGGCTGGCGCCGGCTTCCGCAGCGCGCGCAGCGCGCGCTACATCGCCTCGACCCGCTCGGCTCGCGCCCGCGCCTGGCCCGCTTCGGTCACACGCTGCTGTTGATCGCCCGCCGCAGCTCCGCCAGCGGCATGCCGAACCCCGGCGCCGCCTCGACGGGCGAGCGGGCAAGCGTCCAGCCCTCGCGCTCGTAGAAACGGAGCGCCCGCGCCTGGGCGAGCGGGGTGAACAGGCGCATCGTGCGGTAGCCGCGCTCGCTCGCCTCGCCCAGGACCTCTCGGTGTAGCTCGGTGGCAAGGCCCGACCCCCACCAGTCCGTGCGCACGAACAGGTGCCAGAGCTGCGCCAGGGCGGGCTCCGACGACGGATGACGCGCGTGCTTTGAGGCCGGCAGCAGAGAGACATGGCCCACAGGGTCGTCGTCGGTCTCGGCGAGCAGGCACCAGACGTCGGGCTCGGCCAGGCGCCCTCGGAGGAGATCCACGTCCCAGTTGGCCGTAGGCGGCTCCCAGCCGGGCGGGGCGAAGGAGCGGTAGCTCTCGAAGCCGTCGCGCAGAACCATCGGCCAGCTTCTCCGCGTCTCCGGGGCCGGCGGTTCGCAGGGTCCAGGGGCGGGAGTCGGACATCCTCGCCAGGATATGGCGATGGCCAGCCGCTACGACGACGAGCTGTGGGAGCTCGTACCCGAGGACCCGGGACCGCCCCCGGCGCATCTGGCTCAGTTCGTGAGCTCGCTGGGGCCGGTGGGCGCCGCGCTCGACCTCGGCTGCGGCGACGGACGCCTGACGGCCGAGCTCGAGGCAGGCGAGCTGACTGCGGCCGACGTGTCGGCGGTTGCCCTGGATCGCACGCGCCGCCGCGTTCCCCGGGCACGGCTGGTCGAGCTTGAGCCCGACGCGCCGTTGCCGCTGCCCGACAACGCCTTCGACCTGGTCCTGTGCGCCGAGACGATCGAGCACGTGCGCGACGTTCAGCTCTTTCTCTCCGAGGTCCGGCGTGTGCTGCGGCCCGGGGGCGAGCTTGCCCTGACCACGCCCGCCTCGCGACGCATCATCCGACCCGAGGATCCGCTCTCTCCTCACCTGCGGCGCTTCACACGCACCTCGCTCGCCCGCCTGCTCACCCGCGAGCTCGGCTTCGAGATCGTGTCGCTGCGGCGCCGGGCCCGGACGTTGCTGGTGCGGGCGCGGCGGCCTTAGGATCCGATGGCGGATGCGGCATGACCGCCGCATTTGCAAAGCTGACATTACGGCCGCGTCCACCCCTGGTTGCTGCCGTTAGAAGACGCCGGCGCCCGCAGCGCGGCGACTCGCGCAGCGCCAGCAAAGGCCGGGACTAGGGCTCTGAGCCTTCGCCCTGACGAGCCTTGCGCTCCGCCGCCGCTATCAGTTTCGCCCGGTTCCGTGCGCGGGCGTCGAGGAAGAGCTGGCGGCCCGGGACGGACAGCGGATCGAGGTAGAGCGTCCCCTGAATCGTTCGGGCCGCCTTCACCGGCTGGTCGAGCGTCCCGAGCTGGAAGGCGGCGAGCTGGTACCAGGTGTCCGACGATCCTGGGAACTTCAGCACGGCGTCCTCGAGGGTGTCCTGGGCGTCCGCCTCGCGATCGGCCTGGGTCTCGATCGATGCCCGCACGAGCAGCGGCTCGGCGTTGAGCGGATCGGCGGCCTCCGCGTCCTCGGTCTTCACCAGCGCGGCCTCGAAATCGCCTTCGTCGAGCAGCGTCAGCGCCTCTCCGGTCGAGCGGTCGGCGGCCTCCGGCTGCCATATGGCCCAGGCGGCGAACACCGCGGCCAGCAGCACACCGGCGGCCGCGACCATGCGGGGCCGGGACGGTCGGGAGGGGCCGCGACCGGGCTCCTGCGAGGCGGAGAGCGGGCCGCGCCCGGCCACGAATCCCGCCGCCACCAGCGCCATCGCGGCCGGACCGGGGATGAACCAGGTCCAGTCGATCGCGGATTGCAGGCCGAAGACGACGGTGATGAGCGCGAGCGCCACGAGCGCTATTCGCTCGGAGCTCCAGTCACGCCTGGGGGGCGGGTCACCTGGTTTCGCTGCCAGGGCAGTCGGCGCGGGTAGAAGGCGAGAGTACGAGCGGCGGCGACGAGCCACGCCACCAGCAACAGGAGGGTCACCGCAAGCCCCACCAGGCCGAGGTCGGCCAGCGTCTGCGGCACGAAGCCATGAGCGTGGCCCGTCACGCTGGGATCGGTGCGATGACGCAACCGGGCCACCCGGAAGGTGCCCGCGCCGGTGCCGACCGAGGTCCGGTCCTCGAACACCAGCCGGGCCTCCTTCCAGTATTTGCTGCGGCTCGAGGAGGCGGCGCCGAAGCGCGCCGCGCCGGTGGCGGTGGGCGCGCTGTCGGTCTCGCTGGTCAGCTCGTCGACCCGGTCCCCGACCGTCCCGGCCAGCCCGCGATCGCTGAGCGCGACGGCGCCCAGCGCCAGGAGCGCGATAGCAGCGGCCGTGACCACGGCCGTCACCCCCGCGCGGTGGCGCAGGTGGGCGGGTATGCGGCCGCCGTCGAGGAAGACGTTGACCGCGAAGCCGGCGGCCAGAAGTACCGCCGCCAACGCGAACAGCAGGAGCCCGAACTCAGTGCCAACGCTCTCCTTGACCGCCAGCGACGGTGCCGTGGCCGCGAACGCGTCCTTCGACAGCGCCCACGCTCCGAGCGCGGCCGCTCCGGCCATGGGCAGCAGGATCACCGGCAGGGTGCGCAGCCGCAGCGGCACGATCACCAGCCAGGCGATCACGCCCAGCACGGCGGCAGCGAGGGCGCCCCGCGACTGGGTGAGCAAAATGGCCAGCATGGCCAGGCCGACGCCGGGGAAGGCCAGCGCTCGGCCCCAGAGGCTGCCCGCTCGCCGCGAGCCGAGCCAAAGCAGGCCGGGGATGGCCAGCGCCGCCGTGGTGCCGACGGCGTTCCAGTACTCGAAGGGCTGGCCGATCCGGTTCGAGATCTCGTCCTCGGCCAGCGAGCCCGGCCACACGCGCGCCAGCAGGGCATACGCGACCGCCGCGATGGCGGCGAGCAGGATCCCCTTGATGACCGCCGGACCGGCGTGCGCGGCCAGCCGCGCACCGGCGATCCCGGCCGCGAACACGGCCAGGTAGGCCAGCGTGCGGCCCGCCTCGATGTAGGCCAGCTCGGGAACGATGGCCCAGGTCACCGATAGGGCGGTGACAAAGGCGAGCAGCCCGAACAGGACCAGACTGGTGGCGCCGTACAGTGGTCCCCGATGCCCCCAGAGCACGGCGGCAGCCACCACGCCGCCGCCGGCCAGCACGGCCAGCACCTCGACGATGCTCGTGCGTGTGAGCTCGGTGCCCCCGGCGGCCCCGAAGGCGATGCCCGCCAGGGCGGCGCCGAGCACCAGAGCGGCGATCGAGGCGGCCCGCTGGCCCGTCAGGGGGACGCTCGCCGCCCCCTTCGGGGAGTCAGCGTCGGAATCGGGGGAGCGAAACACGCGGAATCTTGGACACGAGCGGAATGCGTGCCAGGCCGGGCGCACGGTCGCGCAAGGCCACCAGCGCGCCGGCCAGCGCGAGCACTCCCAGCGTGATCAGGGCGAGCAGCAGCGGCATCGGAACGCTGTTGCTCGCGCTGGCGAGGTCGAACAGGCCGTCGGCACCGGGTTGCAGCTCCTCGCCGCCCACGTTCACATCGGGCTTGGCATCCGGGTCGCCCGTGATCGCATCCAGCTGTGCGTTGTCGTTTGCTTGGGCCTGCTGCTCATCGGCGCTGATCGCGCTCTCGCCGCCGCCGCCCCCGCCGGTGCTGCCGCCACCGCCGCCGGCTCCGGACCCGTCGCCGGAGCTGTCGTTGCGCTTGTCCGAGCCGCTCGAGATCGCGCCCTTGATGACCTCGCGGCAATTGCTGTACTCGTCGAGGTCGCCCGGGATGTTGTCGAGCGCGTGGCGCAGCTGTGAGTTGGAATAGCGCTTGTCCAGATCGCCGTCGCCGGCGCAGTCCGAGACCGGATTCGCGCTGGCCACCGCGGGCAGCGCAAGCGCGGCGAGCAGGGTCAGCAAAAGCAGATTTCGCAGGAGACGGATCACTGTGCGTGTTCCCTCCGGGCTGGGCCGGGACAACGGAGAAGGGAGGGCGACGTACCACGAGGCTTATACCCCGAAAACGCGCCGAGCAGGCTAGCAGCAGGTTTCGGCTACTCGCAGAACCCCTCCGGTAGGGCAGAGTTGCGGTGTGTCGGTTCGCTGCGCCATCGTTCCGCCGGTCCCCGTTCCCTACCGCGAGCCGCTCTTCGCGCGGCTCGCTCAGCGGGGGCGGATCCATCCCCAAGTGGTCTACCTGTCGGGCCGACAGCCGGCCTGGGACATGCGGCCGGAGTGGTTCTCGACGATGAGCTCCTACCCGCACGAGATCCTGCAGGCCCGTCAGCGAGCACGCCCGGGTCGCACCCCGCTGGTGGTGCCGAGCGGCCTGGGCGCAGCCCTCGTTCGCTCACAGGCCGGTTGCGTGGTGTCCTGGGAGTACGGCCCCGCCACGTGGCGAGCGCTCGCCTGGTGCCGGCGTCGCGGCCTGCCGCTGGTCGTGTTCAGCGAGCTGACCCCGTGGAGCGATCGAGAGCTCTCCTCGGCACAGCTGCGCGTCCACCGCGCGCTGGCGCCGCGGCTCGACGGCTTCATCGTCGCCTCGAGCCAGGGCCGCGAGCGCCTGCGGCGCCTGGGCGTGGACCCGGCGCGCGTGGAGGTGGCTTTGCAGAGCGCCGCTCTCGAGCCCTTCCTGGACCTGCCCGATCGCGAGCTACCGGCACATCCGGTGCGGGTGCTTTGCGTGGCTCGGCTGGTGCCCGACAAGAACCTGGCCGGGCTGATCGCCGCGTTCGCCTCCGCGGGCTTCGCCGAGGGGGAGGCCGAGCTCGTGCTGGCCGGAACCGGCCCGCTGGAGGACGAGCTCCGCTCGGCGGCTCGGACGAGCGGCGCGGCGGTCACGTTCGCCGGGTATGTCCCGCCCGGCGGGCTGCCGGACCTGTACGCCGAAGCCCACGTGCTCGCGCTGGTGAGCGACTACGAGCCGTTCGGGGTGACGATGCGCGAGGGCGCGGCCGCCGGGCTGGCGCTGCTGTGCAGCGAGCGGGCGGGCGCCGCCGGCGACGTGGCGGTGGAGGGGGAGAACGCCCTGATCGTCGACCCCGGCGATCGCGAAGCGATCGGCGAGGCACTGCGCAGCCTCGTGCGCGACCCCGAGCTGCGCGCTCGCCTGGCCGCGGGCAGCCGAGCGGTGACCGAACGCCACCCGCTCGAGGCCGACGTGGCGGCCTGGGAGCGGGCCGTTTCCGGCGCGGTCGAGCGGCGCCGCTAGCTCAGCAGCGCCGGCAGCACCTCCCGCTCGACCACCCGCTGAACCGCGTCGGGGTGAAAGGGCTCCAGAAGGGTCCCAGCGCGCTCGCGGTAGGAGCGCACCTCGCGCTCGGGCAGCTCGAACGCGGCTCGCAGCGCTGCCGCCAGGCCGGCGGGATCGAGCGAAGGGGCAACGAGCCCGTGGCCCAGCTCCCGGGCCAGGCCGAGTGCCTCGAAGGGCCCGCCGGAGGGGACGGTGGCGAGCAGCGCGCCGTCGGCCAGCGCCTCGAGCGGCGCCTGGCCGAAATCCTCCCAGCGCGCCCCCCCGGCGTACACCCGGGCGTGGCGCAGCGCGGCGCGGAAGTCGGCCACCGGCCGCCAGCCGGCAAATTCGATGCTGTCCGCGACCGGTGTGTGAGTGCGCTCCAGATGAGCGAGCGCGGCTTCGCGCTCGACGCCGAACACCCGCAGCCGCGCGTCCTCGATGCGCGCGGCCGCCCAGGCGGCGCAGACGATGTCGAGACCCTTGGCCTTCACGTCCGGGGTGTAGGCCACGGCCACGGGCTCTCGTTTCCACGCCGGCTCGCCGGAGCGCACGATCGTGGGCGGCACGACCACCGCCGGTCCCGATCCCGCGGGCAGGGCCGCGAGCGCGGCGCGGCTCCAGGGAAGCACGAGCGTGGCGCGCGCGAGCGCCGCTTCCTCGAGCGCGTGCAGGCCGGCGTTCTGAAATCCCGGACGGTTCAGCCGGGCCGGGGCGTCGAGCCGCACGGCGAAGGGCAGCGAGCCGGTTCGCGCCAGCATCGCCGCGGTGGTGGTGGAGATCACGAGCGCGCGCGGGTTGTGGCGGCGCAGAGCGGAGCGCAGCGCGCGCCGAGCGGCGCCGGCCTCCACCAGGTCGTTCACCGGATAGGCGCGGCGCAGGCGCCCGGCGGCCCCGAAGCGCACCGAGACGGCGGTGACCGAGGCACCGGCACGCTCGAGCTGCTCGAGAAAGATCGTGTCGGCCACCCGCCAGCCGAAGGTGGTGCCCAGCGAGAGCAGCAACACGTCGAGGCGGTCGCTCATCGCGCCACCCGGGCCAGAGCCTCGAGGTAAGCGTCGGCCATCGCCGCCGCGGTGAAGCGCTCGCGTTGGCGCGCTCGGCCCGCTTCGCCCATTCGGCGCGCGCGCGGCGGATCGCCGGCGAGCTGCACGAGGGCACGGGCGAGCGCGCCGCGGTCCCCCGGGGCCACCAGCACGCCGGTCTGGCCGTCGACCACGGCGTCCGTGGTCCCACCCAGGTCGGGCGCGACCACGGGAACCCCGTGGGCCATCGCCTCGAGGATGCTCATCGGGAGCGCCTCGGCGCCGCTGGAGAGCGCGAACGCATCGGCTGCTTCGAGCAGGGCGGGGACGTCCGAGCGCTCGCCCAGCAGCTGCACGCCGGCGCGGAGCGCCAGCGGCTCGATCTGCGCGCGCCGGTCGCCGTCGCCGGCCACGAAGCCGCGCAGCCGCGGCTCGGAGAGCCGCGCCACGGCCATCGCGCTGACGAACAGCTCCACCCGCTTCTCGATCTGCAGGCGCGACACGCACAGCACCCCGAACTCCCCTGGGCCCGCCAGCCGCGCCTCGCCCTCGCCCGTGTCGACCGGATCGACGCCGTTGGGAATGACCTCGATGCGCTCGCGCCGGTAGCCGAGCCCCACGAGGGGGTCCACCTGGCGCCGCGCCACCGCGATCACCCCGTCCACGCGCGGAGCGACCCCTCGGATCAGGAGGCGCTGGTGGCGCTGGAGGGGGAGCAGCTCGCCGCTCGCCGTGAGCGGGGTGTGCTCGTTCACCAAGTGGGGGGCCCGCGCCCGCCCGGCGATGGCCGCGGCCACGACGGTTCCGCTCACCCCACGCGAGACCACGACGTCGGGTCGCGGCCGCGCGCAGGCCAGCGCCGCGCGCAGTCCCGCCAGATCGCCGCGGCCCCGCATGTACACACAGCGCGCCGGCACCCCCGCGCGCACCAGGTCGGAGAACAGCGCGCCCTCCTCGGCCAGGCAGAGCACCCCCGCCTCCACACCGCGCTCGCGCAGCATTCCCGCCAACGTGGCCCAGTGGCGCTCGGCGCCGCCGGTGCGCATGTCGGGGCAGACGAACAGGACGCGCATGGCCACTCAGCCCCGGCGGTGTACGGCGACGACGTCGCCGGCCCTCGACGCGGGCAGGTAGGGACGCTCAGCCAGAAAGCGGGTCGCTTCCTCGACCGCGTCCTCGCGGGAGTAGCTCGCAGCCACCAGCCCGGAGTCGTGGCGTACCGGCACGGCGTCCACCACGCCGAGGCGCCAGCCCTGCTGGGCGGCCAGCGCGGCCCAGTGCAGGTCGAGGCCCCAGCCGAAGCGCAGGTCGGGGAAGGGCAGCAGCAGGGCGCGGGCGCGGCGCCCGAAGGCGGTCACCGGACCGATCTCCACGAAGCGCGTCTCACGCACCAGCGAGGCGGGCCGGCGCCGGGCGACCTTCCAGGCGGAGTGGGAGCGCAGCGTCTGCGCCGGCTGCGCCAGGTCGAGGGCAAAGCGCTCGCATAGGGCGATGAAGCGATCGAGAAAGCGGCTCGGAAGGCGCACGTCGTCGTCGATCGCCAGCAGCCAGTCCGGCTCCGTCGCGGGCGCGGCGGCCAGCACGCGGTTGAGGTTCTCGAACTTGCCCCCCTCGAGGCCTTCGGCCACGGTCACGTCGGCCAGCGCCCCCTCGGCCGGGCCCGTGGCCCCCAGCGCGAGGCTCACCCGATGCCGATCGGAGCGGAGCTCGGCGAGCGCCTCGGAATACAGCGAGGCCGGGCGGTAGACGCCGATCACGAGCACCCGGCGACCGGCCTGCGCCCGCGCCAGCCGGTCCGCGCGGCGGGAGACGAACGTCGCGCGGTCGAGCGCTTCGTAGGCGAACTCTCCCGCCGAGCGCTTGAGCCGGCGCCGCAGGTCGGTCACGTCGCCGGCGTCGCCGGAGAGGAAGTCGTGACTCACGGCAGCGGCCTCAGCGTCTCCACCACCCGTCCGGCGGCGTGGGCTCCCATCACGATCCCCTGCGGACACGCCCGGCGTACGGTATGCCAGCCGCAGCCGGCCAGCACGCGCAGCTCGGGAGCCAGCCCGGGTGCGCGGCTCCGCCTGAGGTCGCTGGCCCGCGCGGCGCGCCCGCGCGCATAGGCCGCCCGGGCGAGCGGGCCCAGCCGGGCATCGGCTGCGGTGCGGCGGTGCTCGAGGCCCGCCCGCGCGAGGTAGACGATGCGACCGCCGCCCGCGCGCAGGCGCTCGAGCCACTCCTCCTCGTCGCCGTGGGGGCGCACGATGCGCTCGTCGAAGGGGCCGACGCGCTCGAACGCCGAGCGGCGCACGGCGAAGTTCGCCCCCCAGACCATGTCGGCGTCACGGTCGTGGGCACCCAGGTCGAGCACCGTGATGGGGGGCTCTTCTCGTCCGCACCCGCGCGGAGCGCCGCCCTCGAAGCGCGCCCAGATCGGTCCGCCGAAGGCGTCGGCCTCCTGATGAGCGCGGGCTCCGTCGACCAGCGAGCTCAGCCAATCCCGGGGCACGAGCACGTCGTCATCGACGAAAGCGATCAGCGCAGCGCGGGCCTCGCGCACGCCGGTGTTGCGCGCCGCGTTGAGGCTGCGCGGCTCGCCATGGTTCACGCAGCGCACGCCATGGCGAGCCGCGATCCCGGCCGTGGAGCCGTGCGCGCCGTCGTCGACCACGAGGATCTCGTGCGCGGTATCGCCCCGCTGGCGCCCGAGCGAGCCCAGCGTCACATCGAGATAGCCGGGACGGTCGCGCGTGGGTACCACGATCGTGATCTCGGGATCGCTCATTCAGGCCGCCGGCTTTACGGCCACGGCGTGTACCTGCCGTCGCAGCACGAGCCGGGCCCAGACCCGCGCCAGCGCATCGAAGGCCCAGCGCGGAAGCAGGCGAAAGAGCGCGCGGTGGTAACGCGGCCAGGCGTGCGCCACCACACGGCACTCGCGCACCTCGAAGCCCGCCTCGGTCAGCAGGTTGGCCAGCAGCTGCGGCGTCCAGGTGTAGAGATGGTGGTTTCGATCGGTGGCGCTCGGGCGGCGCTGGCGGCGCCAGTCGTCGATGGGCAGCCACAGCAGCAGCCGCCCTCCCGGGCGCAGGATCCGAGCGAGTTCGCGCAGCTCGGCCCACGGAGCGAGTGTGTGCTCGAGTGCGTGGTTCGAGATCACCACATCCGCCGTGGAGTCCTCCAAGTCGGTGGCCGACTCGACGATGCGCAACCCGCGCCGCTCGCCCTCGGCCCGGGCGAGCGGGTTCGGTTCGATGCCCGCGCGCCGGGCCGCCGGAAGCAATTCGAGCAGCCAGCCCCCGCCGCAGCCGAAGTCGACGACGGAGTCGCCGGGGCCGACCTCCGCCTCGAACTTGGCCAGCTCGATGCGGGCCTCGAGCTCGCCGCCCGAGCCCTGCCAGCCGAAGTAGCGGGCTCCGAGCTCGCCGCGGTAGTGGCTGCCCACGGTGGGCTTGTCGATGGGCGTGCGGGACATCGGCCGGGTAGCGTAGCCCGGTCGATGCGGGTACTCGTGGTTCACAACCGCTATCGCGTGGCCGGCGGAGAGGAGCGTTCGGTCGAGCTGCAGCTGAAGGCGCTCGCCCGGGCGGGTATCGGCCACGCCCTGCTCGAACGCGACTCGGCGCAGGCCACTCGGACCGGGGCCGCGCTCGCTTTGCTGCGAGGCGGGCGCGACGAGAACGACGTGGCCGCGGCCGCCAGCGAGCTCGGCGCCGACGTTGCCCACGTGCACAACATGCTTCCGCTGGTGGGCCCGCGCGGCCTGGAGGCCGCTCGGGCGGGGGGCGCGCGGGTGGTGCTGCACCTTCACAACGTCCGTCTGTTCTGCGCGATCGGCGTGGCCTCGCGCGACGGCGCGCCCTGCTTTCGCTGCCACCACCGGCTCACCGTCCCGGGCCTCGTGCTCAACTGCCGCGGCTCGCTGCCCGAGGCGGGCGCCTACGCCGCCGCCCTGGCCCTCCACCAGCCGTCCGTGTACGAGGCGGTGGACCGCTTCGTGGCTCCGAGCGCGTACGCCGTGGGCCAGCTCGCAAAGCTCGGTGTGCCCGCCGAGCGGCTCGAGAGCCTGGCCCACTACCTGCCGGCGGATGCGTTCGCCGAGCGCTCGCGCGCCGCACGGGGGGCCTACGCCCTCGTGTGCTCGCGGCTATCGGTGGAGAAGGGCATCGACACCGCCATTGCCGCGGCGGCGCGCGCCGGAGTCCCGCTGAAGGTGGCGGGGGAGGGTCCGGCCGCGGAGGAGCTGGCCCGACTGGCGCAGCGCACCCCGGCACCCGTGGAGCTGCTCGGCCGCGTTGAGCGCGACCGCATGCCGGTGCTGCTGGCCGGAGCGGGAGCGCTGCTGATGCCCTCCCGCTACCACGAGTTCTCGCCCTTCGCCGCGCTGGAGGCGATGGCCGCCGGAGTGCCGGTGCTGGCCGCCCGCATGGGCGGGCTCCCCGAGCTGGTGGGCCCCGAGCGCTGTGTCGCACCCAACGACCCCGAGGCTCTGGCCGAGCGCCTGCGCCGGCTCTGGGACGACCCCGACCTGCGCTCGGCCGACGGGGACGCGCTGATCGCCCGGGCCCGGCGGGCCCACTCCGAGGAGCGGTATCTGAGCGACCTGCTCGACCTCTACGAGCGCGTGAGCAGCCGCAGCGCGACTGCCCAGTAGGCGCGCTGGAGCGCCGCCAGCGGCGCCACCTGCGCGAGAGGACCGAGGTGGGGGCTGTCGAGCTCCGCCGTCAGCACCCGGGCGAACTCGCGGGCGGGGACCCCGCCAATCGCCTGAACGTCGCGGCGCCGGGCGAGCATGAGTGGCAGCTCGCGGGCGACCGTGAACTGCGCGTGCAGCTTGTGCCGCAGCCATGAGCCCCGAAAGGCAACGGCAAGCAGGGCCAGCTCGGCGGCGAGCAGCGCGGGCGCGAGCAGGAAGAGCAGGGACGCGGGATACACGCCAACCACGGTCCACCACCGGTTGCGCTCGAGCAGGTACCACTTGCGGCCGCCCTTGCTGAACTCGTAGTCGTGCTCGACCTGGGCGGCGGGAGCGATGCCCACGCTCCAGCCCGAGAGCCTGAGCCGCAGACACAGATCGAGGTCCTCGCCGTACATGAAGTAGCGCCGCTCGAAGCCGCCCAGGGCGTCCCAGGCGTCCCTGCGCACCATCAGCGCTGCCCCGGAGGCGAACGACACCGCCTCGGGCCGGGCCGGGGCCTCGGTCACCGGGCGCCCGCAACGACCGGCCCAGCCCATCCCCAGGAAGTGCGCGACGTTGCCCGCGCTGTTGATGGCGGTCCCGCCCTGCATGGTCACGAGCGCCTGCCACGCTCCCCACTCGGGTCGCTCCTCGGCGACCGAGCGAAGCGCGGCGAGGCAGCCGGGAGTGGGCTCGGCATCGGGGTTGAGGAACAGCAACAGCGGCGCGGACGAGGCCGCCGCACCGGCGTGGCAGCCGTCCGCAAACCCACGGTTCGCTCCCTGCTCGATCACCCGGGCTCGCCCGCTCTCTGCCCGCGCGACCTCCGCGGTGCCGTCGTGTGAGGCGTTGTCGACCACCACCAGCTCGTCCCCCTCCTCCAGCTGGTCGTCGAGCGCCCGCAGCGTCGCGCCGATGTGGCCGGCGTTGTTGAACGTCACGATTACAACGGCGATCGTCACGCCGCTCGCCAGTCCGCCAGCGCATCGGCCACGGTCTGGCGGAGGGAGATCTCCGGCTTCCATCCCGTCGCGGCGCGCAGCTTCTCCGACGATCCGCGGACCTCGGGCACGTCGCCCGCGCGGATTCGCGCTGGGTCGACCTCGTGGCGGACGGGGATGCGCGCAGCCTCACGCACCAGCTCGATCAACTCGCGCACGCTCGTGGAGTGCCCGCTGGCCACGTTCCAGACCCCGCCCTCAAGCGCCGCGGCGCCGGCGTAGGCCCGCACCACGTCACGCACGTCCATGAGGTCGCGCGCCGAGTCGACGTTGCCGGTACGCAGCACGCATTCCGAGGCGCCCGCCGCCTCCGCCTCGGCCACCTGGCGCGTGAGCGTGCCGATCACGTAGTCGTCGCTCTGGCCCGGCCCCGCATGGTTGAAGGGGCGCAGCCGGATTACGCGCATGCCGTGGGCGTCCGCATACTGGCCTGCGAGCAGGTCGCCGGCTGCCTTGGATACCGCGTACGGGTTCTGGGGGCGCAGCGGAGCGCTCTCGTCCACCGGCAGGTACTCCGGCGGTCCGTAGATCTCGCCCGAGCTGATCAGCACGAACGTCGACGCGGGCGCCTCCAGGCGAACCGCCTCCAGCAGGTTCGCGGTGATGGCCAGGTTCGCGGTGAGCGTCTCGGCCGGGGCGTTCCAGGAGCGCCCGACCGAGGCGATCGCGGCCAGGTGGAACACCACCTCGGGTGCGGCCTCGCGCACTGCGGCGCGCGTGGCACGCGCATCGAGCAGGTCGAGCTCTTGGCGGGTGGGCGCCACGGGGTCGTCGAGACGCTCGAGCAGGTGTTGCCCCGCGAATCCGCTACCGCCGGTGACGAGGGCGCGCGCGCTCACCCGCCGCGGGCCGCGAGCTGCTGCTCGCGCAACCACTCCACTGTTCCGGCGATGCCCTCGGGCAGGCCGATGCGGGCCCGCCAGCCGAGCAGCCGCTCGGCCTTCTCCACCGAGGGCCAGCGCCGCTGCACGTCGACCTCGAAGGATGGCTTGTGCTCGAGCGCGAACTCCTCCGGCCGCTCGCCGCACGCCTCCCAGATGATCCGCGCGATGTCCGCGACGGTGCGCTCGTCGGAGGCCGAGATGTTGAAGTCCTCGTTCTCGCCCGCCGGATGGGCCATCGCAGTGACGACCCCGTCGGCGATGTCGTCGACGTGGGTGAGCGTGCGGGTCTGCTCACCGGAGCCGAAGATCTCCAGCGGGCGCTGTCCGGCCAGGACCTTGCGAATCACGTCCGGGACCATGTGCGCGATGCCCGGCTCGTCCTCGGGCATCTCGCCCGGCCCGTACGCGTTGAACGGACGGCAGATCGAGTACGCGAGCCCGTGCTCGGCGTGCAGAGCCCGGCAGTAGACCTCACCGGCCAGCTTGGAGAAGCCGTAGGCCGAGCGCGGCGCCGGGCAGTCGAGCAGGTGCGCTTCGGTGGTCGGAAACTGCGTGGCCCGCTCGAACACCATCGACGAGGACACGTACACCAGACGCTCGACCTGCTCGTCGAGCGCGGCCCGAAAGACGGCGTTGTAGAGACCGTTGTTGACCTCCAGGAGGGTGTGCGGGAGCCGGTGGAAGTTGGCGATCCCGCCCACGATGGCCGCGAGGTGGACCACACGCGCGCAACCGGCCACCGCAGCGCGTGCTTCCTCGAGCTCGAGGAGGTTGCCGGTGTGCACCTCGCATGCCTCGCTCATCCAGCCCGGCGCCTCGCGCTGGTCGGAAACGCGAACGTCCCACTCGCCGTCGCGCAGCAGCCGCCGCACCACCGCGCCGCCGATCGTCCCGGCCCCGCCGGTCACCAGCACCCGGGTCATGCCGGCTCGACCGCGGCCCGCGCTCGCACGGTCCCGAAAACCCGCCCGGAGCCCGTCACGTTCCACGGGTCCACCAGCAGGGTGCCCTCGGGCAGTCGCTCGAGCAGGCCCTCGAAGCTCGAGTGGTTGGTGGCCACCGCCACCGCGTCCGCTCCCTCGAGAGCCGACTCGAGCGGCTCGGACTCGGCCGGGACGTGTGGGTCGTGACGCGCCACATGGGCCAGCTCGCGCTCGAGCAGCCGCACGAGCTTGTAGGAGAGCGAATCGCGGGCGTCGTCGGAGTCGCGCTTGAACGTCAGTCCGAGCACCGCCACCTTGCGGTCGCGCAGCGAGCCGCCCATGCGGGCCTTGAGGCCGTTGACCAGGAACAGGGGCACCGTCTCGTGCACGCGCGACACGGCGAGCAGCATGCCCGGGGCGTTCGAGCGCTCCTCGGAGAAGGTGAAGTCCTTGCGCAGGCAGGCCCCGGCGGTCAGCCCGGGCGCGGCCATCCCACCGCGTGGGTAGTGGCGGTTGATCAGCTCGATCACGTCGAAGACGTTGGCCCCGTACTGCTCGGACTCCATCATCAGGAGGTTGGGAAGGGCGAACTGGGTGTAGCGCAGGATGTTCGTCCAGATCTTGGCCAGCTCGGCCTGCACCGGCGTGGTCTGGACGATCTCGGTGCCGAACACCTCGAACAGCTCGGCTGCCCTGGAGCCCGAGCTCTCGCCCACGCCGCCGATGATGCACGGCAAGGTCGAGATCTCCTCGATGAAGTGGTTCTCGGCGATGCGCTCGGGCACGTGAGCCACGAACAGCTCCTCGCCCAGGCGAAAGCCGCGGCGCTGCTCGATGTAGCCCGCCACCCAGTCGGTGGTGCCGGGCGCAACGGTCGAGCGCAGGATCAGCGAATGGCCCTCGCGCAGCACCGGCAGCAGGTCGTCCACCACCTCGCGGATCTGAGACATGTCGATCTCGATGTGCACGTGGGAAGGCGTGCCGAGCGTCAGCACGATGTGGTCGGCCCGGGCGGCATCCTGCACGGCTCGGGTGCGCTCGAAGCGGTCCGTGCGAAGCACTCGATCGAGCTGCTCCTGGGTGCCGGTCTCCTGGAAGGGCATCTGTCCGGCGCTGAGCTGGTCGAGCACAGCCGGCTGCCGCTCGACGCCGATCACGCTGAGGCCTCGATCGGCGAAGGAGAGAGCGAGCGGCAGGCCCACCCGGCCCAGGCCGACTACGGCCACGCTTTCCATGGGCGCCAGTCTAGGCCCGGCGTCGCTCGGCCAGGTACTGGCGGGCCAGCGCGACCAGGAAGCGCGGGTTGGTGCGCAGGTAGCGCCCCAGCAGGCGCCTGGGCTCCTGGGCCGTCCGGTAGACCCACTCGAGGCCGCGTTGCTGCATCCAGCTCGGGGCCATCGAGACGCGGCCGGCGTGGAAGTCGAAGGCGGCGCCCACCCCGCACATCACCGGCACCTCGAGACGGTCCCGCATGTTCGCCATCCACTTCTCCTGCTTGGGCACACCGATGCCGACCCACACCACGTCGGGCTCGGCGGCGTTGATCCGGTCGGCCACGGAGCGCTCCTCCTCGGGGCTCAGGGCCCGGAAGGGAGGCGAGTAGCCGCCCACGATCTGGATGCCGGGATAGCGCTCGCGCAGTGCCAGGGCCAGCTGCGCGAGCGACCCCTGATCACGACCGCCGTAGAGCCAGACCCGGTGGCCACGCTCGGCGCAGAGCGCGCTGAAGCGCAGCATCAGCTCGGGGCCGTAGACGCGGTCATCGAGGCGCGGGCTCTCGCCCAGGAGGTTGGCCGCCCACACCACGGGGATGCCGTCGGGCACCACCAGCGTTGCGCCGCGCAGGGCGGCGAGCATCTCGGGGTCGTCCTGCGCCTCCATCACGGCATGCACCGGCGCAACGCACACATAGCCGCGCTCGCGGGTGGTCACCAGCCGGTCCATCACCTGCGTCGTCCGCTCGTAGTCGACCATCGACACCGGCACGCCGACGATGTCGCGGGTGCGCACGCCGGCGGCCGGCGCGGGGGCGCTCGCGCGCTGCAGCTGAGATGTGGGGCGCATGAGGGTGAGGAGCCTAGCCGGGGCGGCGGAGGCAAGCCGACCGCTCACGTAAGGTCCCAAGCCGTGCTCGGCGCCGGTGTTGCGCAGTCCGACGAGGGTGCGCGGGAGCCGGGCGAGGCCCGCCTGCTCGCTTCCGGTGCGCTCGTGCAGCAGGTCGCGCAGGCGAGCGGCCTGCTGGTGCTGCTCGCCATCGTGACCGTGCTGGCCCGCCGGCTGTCGGTGGCCGAGCTGGGCGCGTACGGGCTCGTGGCCTCGCTGGCCGGCTACCTGCTGGCTCTGCGCAACAGCGTCGCGTCGTCGACCGTACGCGCCATGGCAGCGGCCGTCGAGACCGGCGAGCGGCGCGGAATGTTCTCAACCGCCGCCGCTCTGTACACCGCGGTCGGGATCGTCACGGGCCTGATCATCGCCACGGCCGCCCTGGCGATCGCGGGGCTGATCCTCGAGGGCGAGCTGGCCAACGACGCTCGCTTCGGCGGGGTCGGCCTGGGCCTGGTCACGGCGGTGGGTATCGCGGCCACCATCTACCTCGACGCGCTGCGCGCGGAGCGCCAGTTCGTGCGCGCCGCCCGCACCGAGATCGTCTCGGTGGCGCTGTACCTGGTCGTGATGTTGACCCTGATCTTCGCGGGGGCCGATCTGGGCGTTCTGATCGCGGCGAGCGGGGCGATCCCGCTCTTCAGCGGCACCCTCTGCGCGATCGTCGCCTGGCGCGCTCACCTGGATTTTCGCTTCACGCCGTCCGGCGTGAAGCGCCGCCGGTTGATGCTGATCGTGCCCACCGCCGGCTGGCTGCTGGTGGTCGAGCTGTGCAACCTCGCGATGTACGCGTTCAGCCGTGTGATCCTCGGCGCCTACGGCTCGCCGGCGAGCGTGGGGCGCTTCGAGGGCCCGGTGCGAGCGCACAACCTGCTCTACGCGCTGGGCGGGGCCCTGGCCGTGCCGGTCGTGCCCACGGCCTCGCGCTACGTGGCCACCGGCGACGCAGCGCCGGCTACGCGAGCTCGCGCTGCGCGGCACGCGCTACACGCTCGCGCTGTTCGTGCCGGTCTGCGTGACGTTGATCGTGCTCGCCGGGCCGATCCTCGAGCTGTGGCTGGGCGCGCGCTACCGCCAGGGAGATGGGGCGCTGGCCATCCTCGTCTCCTACTGGCTGCTCTACGGAGGCCTGGTGGTCACGCCGGGCTTCCTGGTGGGCGCAGGTAGGGCGCGTCAGCTGGCGAGCATCATGATCGTGGTGGCGGCGACCAATCTCGCGCTGTCGCTCGTACTCACGCCCGAGCTGGGGCTCGAGGGGCCGGCGATCGCTATAGCGCTGCCCTTCTTCCTGGCCTTTCCCTTCCTCCTACGCCTCGGCCTGGGCGCTTCGGGAGCTGGGGTCGCCGAGCTGGCCGAGCGCGCGTGGGCGCCCAACTACCTCCTGGGCGCCGGGCTGGCGGTGGGGCTTCTGCTGTGGCGCTCGATCCCGGACGACAACACTCTGGTGGTCCTGGGCGGAGTCGTCGCGCCGCTGATCTACTGGCTCGTGTTCTACCGGTTCGTGCTGGACGCAGGTGAACGCCGGTTGGTGCGCGGCCTGGTCGGTCGCTGAGGCTGCGCTCAGGCCAAACTCGACATCACACGGAAGCCATGTCGTCCGTGCGGTCGGCGATCAGCCGGGCCAGGGCGAACGAGGAGGTCGCCGCGGGGGAGGGGGCATTGCGTACGTGGAGGGCGCGCTCGGTCTCCGAGACCACGAAGTCGTCGACCAATCCGCCGTCGCGGGCCACCGCCTGGGCGCGGATGCCGGCGAAGCCGCCGTTGAAATCGCTCCGGTCGATGCCGGGAACGTATTCCGCCGCGGCGGCGGCCAGGGCGCGCCGGCTGAGCGCGTGTTGCAGCTCGGTCACTCCTGTGCGCCACCAGCGGCGCGCCATTCGCCACGTACCGGGCCAGGTCAGGTCGCGCACGGCTCGTGGGGCCAGCAGGGCGGTGGGGCCCAGCGATACCTCGCCGTCGATATGGCGGCTCAGGTGCACACCGAGGAAGGGAAGCGAGGGATCCGGAACGGGATAGATGAGCGAGCGCACGAGCTCGCGGCGCTCGGGGCGCAGGTAGAGGTAGGCGCCGCGGAAAGGAACGATCCGGGGGTCGGGCGAGGCATTTGCCGCCACCGCGAGCCGGTCCGAGCCGGCGCCGGCGCAGAAGACGGCGAAGCGGGCGCGTGTCTCGCCACGCTCGTGCTGAAGGGTCACGCGTCCCGGCGCTTGCCCCACGCTCGTGACCCCACAGCCCGTGACCACCGGCGTGCCCTCGCTCTCGAGCTCGCGCCCCACCTGGCGGGCTACGTCGGCGAAATCGACGATGCCCGTGGCCGGCGAATGCAGCGCGGCGATGCCTCGGCAGTGCGGCTCCAGCTCGGCGAGCTCCGCGGCGGAGAGCCGTCTTAGGCCCGGCACCTCATTCGCGCGCCCGCGTCGCTCGAGCTCGTCGAGCCGGCCGAGCTCACCCTGATGGCGCGCAACGATGACCTTGCCGCACCGTTCGTAGCGGATCCCGCGTTCCTCGCAGTACTCGTACATCTCCCGCGCGCCGGTCACGCACATGCGCGCCTTGAGCGAGCCGGGGACGTAGTAGATGCCGGCATGAATCACGCCGCTGTTGGCGCCGGTCTGCCCGCCCGCCACGTCCTGGCCCCGCTCGAGCACCACGGCGCTCAGCTCCGGACGCCGCCGCTTGAGCTCGCGAGCTACCGCCAGGCCGAGGATGCCGGCCCCGACGACCGCGAGATCGCATTCGCCCGGCGCCTGGGCCATCTAGCCCGCCTGCTTCTGCGGCACCCCGGCGGCCAGCATCTCGAGGTCGGCGTCGACCATCAGGCGCACCATGTCCTCGAATGAGGTCTGCGGCTCCCAGCCGAGCCTCTCGCGGGCCTTGGTGGCGTCGCCGATCAGATGCTCGACCTCGGCGGGCCGCAGAAAGCGGGGGTCGAGGCGGACGTACTCGTCTGGATCAAGGCCGGCGTGCTCGAAGGCCACTCGCACGAGCTCGCGCACCGAATGCGCCTCTCCGGTGGCGATCACGAAGTCCTCCGGCTCGTCCTGCTGGAGCATCAGCCACATGGCCTCGACGTAGTCCTTGGCGTAGCCCCAGTCGCGCTCGGCATCGAGGTTGCCGAGGGCCAGCTCGTCCTTCAGGCCGAGCTTGATGGCGGCCGCGCCGTGAGTGACCTTGCGGGTGACGAACTCGAGCCCCCGGCGCTCACTCTCGTGGTTGAACAGAATTCCCGACGCCGCGAACAGGTCATAGGACTCGCGGTAGTTGACGGTGATGAAGTGCCCGTAGCACTTGGCCACGCCGTAGGGCGAGCGCGGGTAGAAGGGCGTGCTCTCGCGCTGGGGGACCTCCCGCACCTTGCCGAACATCTCCGAGGAGGAAGCCTGGTAGAAGCGCGCCTCCGGCGCAGCCTCGCGCATGGCCTCGAGCATGCGGGTCACGCCTGTGGCCGTGAACTCGGCGGTCAGCACCGGCTGCGACCACGAGGCGGCGACAAAGGACATCGCGGCGAGGTTGTAGATCTCCTGCGGCTCGCAGTCGCGCAGAACGTCGACCAGGGAGCGCTGGTCGAGCAGATCGCCGGTGTGCAGGACGAGGTCGTCGCGGACGTGCTGAAGGCGCTGAAAGGTCTCGGTCGAGGAGCGGCGGACCATGCCGTGCACCTCGTAGCCCTTGTCGAGCAGGAGCTCCGCGAGGTAGGAGCCGTCCTGACCGGTGATTCCGGTGATGAGGGCGCGCTGCGGCGTCAATCGCGGACCGAGGCTTGCAGCTCGCGGTCGGAGGCGATCTCGCTCTCGGCCACGTCCGGCCGGGCGCGGCCGTGGCGCTCCTCGAGCAGCGCAAGCCGCTGAGCCAGCACCTTCGTCTGATCGGACAGGCGCGAGACGGCCAGCGAGAAGTGGAGCAGCAGCACGAGCACGAAGCCGAATGCGATCAGGAACAGCGCGTTCGGCGGATAGGCCACTCCCAGGCCGCTCGCCACCTGCTCGAGCGCGCCGCGCCACACGGCCAGCGAGAGCAGCACCAGCGCGCTGAACAGCCACAGCAGGGCGTACCGCTCCAGGAGGCTGCGGCGCCGCACCAGCTCCAGCAACACGCACAGCAGGCCGGCGGCGGCCACCACGGCGACGATCTGAATGCGAACGTCCATCAGACGTGCACCGGGGCCTCGTCGCCCGGCTCGATGGCGGTACGCCGGCGCGCGAGGCCGACGAAGATCGCCAGCAGGACCTTGACCATGTAGTAGGCGGACTTGCCGGTGCCGGTGATCGAGGACACGCCCCCGCCGCGGAGATACATGCGCACCGGCACCTCGCACATGCGCAGCCGGTGGCCGTGCACCATCAGCACCGCCTCGACCTCCGGATAGTCGTGCGGATAGTCGCGCGCAAACACGCCGATGGCGCGCCGGTTGTACAGCCGAAAGCCCGAGGTCGGGTCGCTCACCCGCTGGCGCAGGATGCGCGAGAGCAAAAAGGCGAAGAGGTGGATGCCGGTACGCCGGCTGACCGGCGCCGGGTACTTGTGGTCTGCGCTGAGAAACCGCGACCCGCAGACCATGTCCACGCGCTCTCCGGCCATGGCGCCTTCGAGCTTGCGGATCTCCGCGGGATCGTGCTGACCGTCGCCGTCGACCTGCACCAGGTAGTCGTAGTCGTCACGCATCGCACAGATGAATCCCGATTGCACGGTGCCGCCGATGCCCAGGTTGAAGGCATGGCGCACCACCCGCGCGCCCGCCGCCTCGGCCACGAGGGCCGTGGAGTCGGTCGAGCCGTCGTCCACCACCAGCACGTCGTAGTCGGGCGCGTGCTCGCGCAGCGCGCGCACGACGCCACCGACGCAGGCGGCTTCGTTGTAGGCCGGCACGACCGCGAGCTTGCGTGTCATCAGAGAAGTCACAGGATGAGTTCCTACGAACCCGCCGGGACGCCGGCGGTTGCGCCCGCAGGAGCGTTTGAGAATAGCGGCGAACGCGGGTGTTACGCGGCGCTTGAAGGGCTCAGAGCCGGCGCAGCCGAACGTGCTCCCGGATGGCCACTCGCAGCGAAACCACCCGGCCTGCCGCCTGGCGGCGCTCGCCGGGAGTGCGGGCGCTGCGCTGCGCCGGCATCCCCTGCAGGCCCTGGCGCCAGCCGCGCAGGACCGCGCCCACGGCGGAACGCCGGCGCACCCGGACGAGCGTCAGGACGTCGAACACGGCCGAGCCGAGTACCGAGAGCAGCGCGTCGAGAGGCGGCAGGTGGCGCGCGGTGTTCAGCAGCCGGTTGCGCGCCGGCCAGTAGAGGCGGATGTCCGAGAGGGCGGGGCCGGCCGCCTGTCCGTGGGCGTGCCTGATCGCGCTGCCCGGGGCCAGCACCACCCGGCCGCCGGCCCGCAGGCAGTAATCGGCCTCCTCGCCGTACATGAAGAGGGTCTCCCAGAAGCCGCCGAGCGACAGGAAGTCCTGGCGGCGGACCATCATCAGCGCGCCCGAGGCGGCGCCCACGTCCACCGCCGCTTCGGGCGCGGCCTGGCGCGGCGCGCCCTCGAGCCGTCCGTAGGTGGCGAGGTTCGGGGCGATGGCCAGCCCGGCCGCCTCCAGCTCCTCCCCATCGCTTCGCAGAAGCAGCCCGGTGGCCACCGCCACCCTCGGATCGGCGAGCAGCGCGCTCAGCGGGGCGTCCCAGCCGGGCTCCACCTGCCCGTCGAAGTTCACGAAGGCGAGCAGGCGCCCGCTCGCGGCGCCGGCGCCGCGATTGCATCCGACGCAGAAGCCGACGTTCTCCTCGAAGCGCACGACCCTCACGGCATCCCAGCGCCGCTCCAGGCCTCGCCAGCTGCCGTCGCTCGATCCGGAGTCGACCACGATGCACTCGACGCTCGGCGCCGCGGTGTTCTCGGCCAGCGCGTCCAGGGTTTGCGCAAGGCAGCCGGCGCCGTTGTGGTTCACCACCACAATGGACAGCTCGGGAGCGCTCATTCGCCCCCCGGGCGCCGCGCCACTGCGTGCAGCAGGTCGCCCGCCCCCGACGCTCGATCCAGCGCCGCGCCGAGCGGGGACGCGGCGAGCACGGCGGCGATGGTGAGGTAGCGCCCCAACCCGGACTGGGGTCGCCGTGTTCCGAAGCGCCGGTAGAGGAGGCTCATCGGCAGGCCGTCCGCGCTGGAGGAGGTGGAGATCGTCGTACCCTCGAAACCGCTGCGGCGCAGGAGGATCTCGAGGCCTCGCGCAGTGAAGTGAGTGCGGTGCCGGGGTAGGTCGAGGTGAAACCAGTCGGTGGTGAAACGGCGCGCCTGCGAGGAGCCGAAGTTCGGGATGGACACGATCAGCAGGCCCCCGGGGCGCACGAGCTCGAACGCCGTGGCGAGGTCTCGGGCCGGCTCGGCCACGTGCTCGAGCGAGTGCTGGAAGACCACGGCGTCGTAGTCGCGCTCAAGCGTTTCCGCGGACCTCTCGAGGGTGCCGCACTGGGTCGCAACCCCGCGCGACCGGGCCTCGTCACAGGCGTCGGCAGACGGCTCCAGGCCGGCCACCCGCCAGCCGCGCTCGGCCAGCACGAGGCCGAGATCGCCGCGCCCGCTGCCCACGTCGAGCAGCCGCCCGCTGCGCTCGGCCAGCGCTCGGAGGGGCGGGCGCCGAAGGGCCCGCCAGTAGCGCCAGCGAAAGAGCCCGGTGGCGGCGGCGCGGGCGAGCCGGGCCCGGGGTAGCGCGTAGGCGTTGTAGGAGCCCGGATAGAGCGCGCCGAGGTCCTCCGAGGCGACCGGGGGCAGCGTGCGCCCCGTGCCGCAGGCGCCGCACACGACCACGTCGAAGCGGCCGGGGAGCCCGTGCAGGAGATCGGCCCCGCGGAGGCGCGGCACTGAGTCGAGCGGCGCCTCGCACGCCGGGCAGGTGATGGCCGTAGCCGCGACATTGTGGCGACGGGGCCGGAGAGGCCCGCGAGAGGCGCGGTTATCGTCGGCGGCCTGTCGGCCATTGCTCGATCCACTGCTGGATGGCGCAGCATGCCCGGGAATCAGTCCGCTGGTCGGCGCCCGCCGGCCGGCCGCGCTGGCAAGGAGCTCGGCCGGCGCGGCCACCGCGTTGCGGTGCTCACCTCGCTCGCCTCCGGGCGCGGAGCCGATCGCGCGGGGCGGCGACCACGATTCGATCCCGTGACCTGCTCTCCAGCAGCGACCAGACTGGCGTCGCGCCGAAGCCTCGAGGATCGATGCAGGTCGGGCGCGACCGGCCGGCGCTACCGGGAGGCAGCCCGCTCCAGTCGCTGATCGTGCCCGACCTGTCGAGAAAGGTGACCTGGCTTCGATGCGGCCAGCGCCTCGGGCGCTCGCAAAGGCCGCTCGCGACCGTGAGGCACGGCGAGTACGTGATAACCAGCCGGCCCGCCGCAGTCGGCGCACCTGGTGGGGCATGCGCTACGCCGCCGCGGCGTGGCCTGGATCGCGGACCTGCGTGACGGGTGGACCTTCGACCCCCCGCGGAACCTCCGTGGCCGAACGCGGTGCTGGCCGGCACGATGGCGTGGCTCGAGCGCTCGGCCCTGCGGAGCGCGGACCGCGTGGTCGGCGTGACGGAGCCGATCGCCCGGGACCCTGCGTAGGAGTAGTCCGGAGTCGGCCCGCCACGGCCGTGACGGCGTCGGCGGCGCACATCGAGCGCTCGCTCAAGGCGCCGGTCAAGCTGCCTGCCACTTGGTGGCCAACCCGGGCCGGTATACTCGCACGTCCAACCAGCAGGCTGAACGTCGGGAGACAGGCGCCCCACGCTCTGGAGCGGAGCGCTCGAAATGCGCAACCGGGCGGGGCCAGGCCGTGATCACGCAATCGAGCCCGATGGAGGTACGGGCATGGCCGTGGGCCACCTCGGAGGGGGCCAGGCAGGACGGGCTGCTCGAGGATCCGCGATACGCAGCCGTGGCGCGGCCGGTGGGCGTGCTCAGGATCGCGATCGTGCGCTGGCCCTCCAGCGCGCGGCCGAGCTGGTGGTGATGGCGGCCGGGATGCCGGCCGTCCGTCCCCCAGCTGGCCACGCGTGCAAGGTTCGAATACCTGCGGCCGAGCGACCCGTGCGTGCTCGGCGAAACACCGAGGCGGCCGCGTGGCCCCGCCTGGGCTGGCCGCACGAGGTCCCGGCTCGGTGGCCGACGCGATCGAGCGGCTGATCGACTCCCCGCCGGCCCCGCAGGCCGGCGCGGTGGCGGCCTACGCCTGGCCGCTCCTCGCCGAGCGCTACGAGCAACTGGTCGAGGAAGCCTGCGCGAGCGCCCGAGCGATCGCCTGACTAGGTCACGATCTGGTCGGGCCGCGGGCGGCCCAAGCGCCGGCGAACCCGCACGGTGAGCGGGTCGGCCGTCTCGCGCAGCCAGCGCCCGGGCGGCGTGCTCAGCACGCCGTTGACCAGGTAGCGCAGCTGGGTCCTACCCCGGCGCACGCGTTCGCCGCGCCCGATCGCGTCCTCGGCGGCGGCCCGATCGCGCAGCGGCTCGACGCCCGCGCCGCGCAGCGTCTCGTCGACCCCCTCCACGAAGCGCGAATAGCCGTAGCGCCCCGAGGCGATCAGATCCCGGTGGGCGGTCTCGGTCAGCTCCCGGCGCACCTCGGGATCGCGGATCAGCCGCACCACCTCGTCGAGGTTCGAGAAGTCCTTGGCCAGCGGGATGTAATGACGCATCGGTTCCATCACGCCCGCGTAGCGGCCCTCGAAGAGCACCGGGCAGATCCGGAACGCGGCCGCCTCGAAATGTCGCGGGCTGATCGTGCGCAGGTCGACCACATGATCCCAGCGCGCCAGCGAGGAGAGGTCGTCGACGCTGACCGCGCGTCCGTCGGCGCGCAGCCGGTCGTACTCCGCGAACACCTCGCCCTCCAGGTCGAAGGCGGACGCGCCCGACTCGACGCCGAGAAGGCAGCGGCAATCGGCCAGGAAGCGGTACCAGTCGTCACCGTAGAGCCGGTCCGCCTCGGCGCCCGCGATATCGAGGCGCAGCCCGCTGCCGGCCGCAAGCTCGGCGAAGCGCTCGCCGATCAGGGTCTTCTCCTGTGCGCCGCGGCCGAGATAGGCGGGCAGCGGGCGACCGCGGTAGCCCACATCCACGGCTCGCTGCGAGTCGGGCTTCGCGAACCGTGCGGCGGCGTCCAGGAGGTGGTCGCTCACATAGCCGGTGAGCGTCGACACGAGCTTCGGCACACCGGTGTAGCGGCCGTAGACCTGATCGAACTGGTGTGGCTCGAGGCAGGTGTAGACGCAGTCGATCTCGTATTCGTTGAGGAATGCAAAGCGCCGCTGGCAGGCGAAGTACTCGTCCTGGAAGAAGGCGACCTTGTAGGCGCCGGTTTCCTTCAGGTAGCGCAAGGAATCCTTCGTCCAGCCGATAGCGAGCCATTCCGAACAGCGAGTAGTGCAGGATGACCGCGTCGAACTCGAGTTCGTCCAGGCCCGCGGGGAAGCCCGAGTCGGCGTTCACCTGGAGCGCCCCCAAGCTCGAATGCTCGGCGAAGGAGGTGGCGTGCTCGACCACCGTGCTCGCGTCGCGGTGAAACGGCGTGATCGGCCGGTCGTAGATCACCAGCACGCCTCCCACGCGCTTGCGCGCGAACCGCGGGCCGCGGCCACCCGGCCGATAGCCCTGAGCGCCGCTCGCGCCGAGCAGGCGGCGCCGTGCCGGCATCAGCGTCCTGGTGGCCAGCGGTATGAGCGGCCGCGAGACGGCGTCGACCGCGCCGGAGGCCCTGGCGGTGAGGCTGTGGCGCCCGGCAGGGGGCGGACTCGGCAGCTCTCGCTCCACCTCTTCGACCAGCCGCCGGTACGTGTACTGGCCCGAGCGCCACCACATCGCGGTATGCGTTGTCGGCCATCTCGGTCGCGTGATCCGGCCTGCTCGTGCCACTACGTCCAGCACGGCGTCGAGGTTCGACAGGTCGCGTCGCAGGGGGGAGTAGTGAGTGTCCGGCCGCAGGATGCCGCCGTAGTCGCCCTCCACGAGGATCTGCGCGGTTCGGGTGGCGCACGCCTCCAGGTGCCGTGGGGAGATCGCATAGAGCTCGAGCTCACCGTCCCGGCCCGGAAAGCAGGCGGCCTCCAGCTCGGCGAAGCCGGCCGCCGGCTTCTCCTCCAGCCGGCTCTCGACGCAGGCCCGCACCGAGCCGTCGCGGTCGAGGATGCTGGCGCCGCCCTCGATCCCGATCGTGTACCGGCAGGAGGCGAGGAAGCGGTACCAGTCGTCCCCGTAGAAGGTGTCCTCGGCCCGGGTCGAGATGTCCACGCGTAGACCCCGCGTGCCTCGGCGCGCTCGCTGATCACCTCCGCGATCTCCGCCTTGAGAATCGCGTGACGGCCGAGGATAGGGCTTTCCGGGGACGGTGCGGTAGCCGATGTCGATGAGTCCGCTCCCGGCCCTCGCCGAGGATCCGCTGCGTCCGCGCCAGCGTCTGCTCGTCGAGATACCCGGTGAGCACCCGCGAGAGACCCACGCGCTCGCGATCGAGGCCGTCGTAGATCTTCGGCCACTCCGACGCCGGGGCCACCGAGAAAACGTGCTCCACCCCGAGCTCGGTGAGCACGGCATTGATCTTGTCACTGCGCAGGAACTCGTCCTGGGGCAGCGCCACCCGCACGGGAGCGCAATCCTTGAGCCGCCGCGCGCGCCCGAGCAGCCCGCGCTGCTGGACGTCGGGGCTCCAGCGCAACCACGACAGAAACGACGTGTGCCAGACGATCGCGTCGTAGCGAGCGGCCGAGTACGGCAGAGCCAGCCCGGGCACGGCGAGGTTCACGTAGTGGTAGGTGTGCTTTCCGTAGCGCCTGAAGCTGTACAGGTGGTCCTCGAGCGACTTGCGCCAGGGCCACTGCAACAGGGCGTAGGCCACCAGGACGCTGCGGGACCGCGGCGGCATCAGTGCTCCTGCTCGGTAGCGGAGATGCCGAGTAGGCGCCGAATGCGCGAGCCCTCTAGGAATCCCGTGCGGCAGCGCCGTATGGATGCAGCACGGCGTCGGGCAGCGCGAGCGCACGCTCGCGCAGGCCCTGGAGCTCTGAATCCGGGGTCCATTGCAGCGACACGAGCCCATACGTGTGACGGATCACCCCGTCGGACGTCGGGCTGGCGTAGGCGCGGGCGAGCGCCAGAACCGCGAAGTTCAGGTACAGGTGGTCATTCACCGTACCCTCACGGCCACTGCAGCAGCGCGTAAACGACCAACACGCTGTCGTTGCGCGAGCGACCGATCACGCGTTACCGGACGGCTAGGACGTAGAGGTCGAGGCCGAGCAGACGGTCGACATTGCCCAGAAGCATGCGGCGCGGCACGAGGGGCAGGCCGTCGAAGTTGCGCGCCTCGACGCGCACCGACGAGTAGCGGCCGAACAGCGCACGCGCCTGAGCGCGGGTCACGTAGTCCGTGTATGGCGCGGCCTTGCCGACGGCGTTCGTGTCGTACGCGGCGCGCAGCTCCTCGGCCGAGCGCCGCCGCCGCAGGTTGCGGACGAGCATCCGGAACGAGTGCCGGTTGTAGAGCATCACCACGGCCCGGCCGCCCGGGCGAAGTACTCGGTGCACCTCGTTCACCGCGCGCGGCAGGTTTCCGGTGTGGTGGAGGCAGCCGATGGAATACACCTGGTCGAAGCTCGCATCCGCGAACGGCATATCCAGCGCCGAGCCCTGCACGACCCGCTCGTCCGCGTCCTGGCCCATCAGCCGCAGCCGGTGTCGCACCATCTCGACCGGGCCGGGCGCGATATCCAGCCCGTGCAGGACAGCGCCGCGCGCTGCCAGCCGGCCGCTTACCGTGCCGTAGCCGAGGCCGACCTCGAGCACGTCCGTCCCGGCGAGCGCCACGCCGGCCAGGTATCGCTCGAGATAGGGGTACTGGTCCAGGTAGGCGGCGTCGAACCGGCGCAGGCTCGCCTCCGACGCGTCGGAGATCCCCAGCTGGCGGGCGAGCGCCGAGCCGCACAGCTCGTCCCAGAACCGCGCGTTACCGGCGTCGATCGAGCTCTGCGTCGCGCTGTCGCTCATGCCACGCGCAAGTCGGAAGGTGCCGCCGATTCCGGCGTGCCGACCCGCGAACATCGGCCGCCCGGCGAAGTCGAATGTCAGCGATCGCAAGAGGTCGCGGTGCTCGGCGGCCAGACGGGGGTCGGCGAGCGCGTTGGCCCACGAACGGTCCAGCACCTTGAGCTCGTGCTTGGACAGGTAGCCCCCCGCGAAGTGGCCGTCGAAGCCCGCCGTCCTCGCACAGCGCCGCGAACTCCGCGCGGTGGATAGCTGCGGGAGATGGGGCACTCGGGACCATCGGTGCTGCGCCGAAACGCTTCGTGCACGTCCGTGCCGGGAAAGGCATCCTCGAGGATCATCCGCTCGAACGCGACGTAGAGGTGAAACCAGACGCTGTCGCGGTTGTAGACCATGATCGTCGCGGTGCCGCCCGCTCGCAGCACACGCGCGAGCTCGCCGAGGATGGCGCCTGGATGGCTTGTGTGGTGCAGCACGCCTGGCAGTTGACGTGGTCGACGCTCTCATCCTCGAGCGGGATCGCGGATCGTCGTCGGCGCCGCGCAGCAGGTCGACGCGCGGTCGTCGACGCCGTGTAACTCCAATCGCCGTGCCGCGAGGTCGAGCGCGGCCTGCGAGACGTCGAAGCCGATGATCTCGGCGCGCGCCTGTGTTGATGGCGAGGCCGGTAAGGTCGTTGCCCGGTCCGCAGCCGTAGTCGAGGATCACCTCGCCGTCGTGGTCGCCCCAGAGGCCGCTGAACTCACGGAAGAGGGGGTACTGGGCGAATCGCCACTCGAGGTCACGCTCGCTCGCGCGACGGCTGCGGAACCGCTTCGCGCGGACGGTGTGACGGGTCCAGTATTGGTCGACAGCCGTCATCATCGAGGGCTCAGAAGGGTATTAGCCGACGTGCAGGCCGATGGGGCGGCGTAGTACTCTCCTCGACCGTGAAGCTGACCCTGCTCACCGAGCGAGACGAGGACGCGTACACGGACTTCGTGCGATCGCGCCCCGACGGGCTGCTCTATCACTGCCTGCCGTACCGTGACCTGCTCGCCGAGCATCTCAGCTGCCGCCCGGAATACCTTCTCGCGACGGCCGCGCGGTGAGATCCGTGGCGTGCTGCCAATCATGTGGGCGGAGCGCGAGGGCCGGCGGATCGCCAACTCGTTGCCCTTCTACGGCAGTCACGGCTCGCTGCTGGCGGCCGACTCGCAGGCCCGCGCGACGCTGCTCGAGGCGTGGAACGACCGCGCCACGGACGCCGACACGGCGGCTGCGACGCTGGTGGCCAATCCGTTCAGCGCCGACGGGATGCCCGACCCGGTGCATGATCTCCAGGACGAGCGGATTAACCAGGCTACGGCGCTTCCGCCGGTCACGGTCGAGTCGAGCGCCAGGCGGAACGTCCGCAAGGCGCACCGGCTTGGCGTCGTGGCGAGCAGAGACGCCGACAAGATGGACGCGCTGTGCCGCATCCACCGCGCGAACATGGCGGAGATCGGTGGCCTTGCAAAGGAGCCCGACTTCTTCGCCGCGGTGCCGCGGCACTTCCGGGCCGGCGACGAGTACGACGTGTACGTCGCCCGCCTCGACGACAAGGTCGTGGCGGCGCTGCTCGTGTTCTGGTTCGGCGGCGTCGTCGAGTACTTCACGCCTGCGACCGAGCACGAGCACCGCCCGGCGCAGCCGCTGGCCGCGATCCTGGATCATGCCCTCGCGGACGCCGTCAAGCGTGGCTGCACCTGGTGGAACTGGGGTGGCACATGGCTCACACAAGAGGGCGTTCTGCGCTTCAAGCGCAAGTGGGGCGCGCGCGAGCGGCGCTACCGCTACTTCGTCAAGCTCAATGACCAGTCGCTGCTCGACGAGAGCCCGTCCTCTCTCAGAGATGCGTTCCCGCACTTCTACGCGGTGCCGTTCAGCAGCCTTCACTCGGAGGGGGCAGTGTCATAGGCAAGGTCGTCGTCTTCGGGGCGGGCAACTTCGCGGAGATAGTGCGGCTGTACTTCGACCGCGACAGCAACCACGACATCGTCGCCTTCACCGTGCACAGGGCGAATCTGCCCGAAGCGCGCGAGCTCGGCGGCCTGCCGATCGTCGCGTTCGAGGACGTCGCCGATCTCTACCCACCCGCTGCCCACGCGATGTTCGTGGCCATCGGCTACAGCAGCCTCAACCGCAACCGCGCACGCATATGCGGGGAAGCCCGAGCCAGAGGCTACGAGCTCGTGAGCTACGTGAGCTCGACCGCGACGTACTGGGACGAGACGCAGATCGGCGACAACTGCTTCATCTCCGACGACAACACGATCCAGCCCTTCGTGACGATCGGTGACGGTGTGGTGCTGTGGCTGGCCAACCGGATCGCCCACCACGCCGTCCTGGGCGACTACTGCTACCTCACCACGCAGGTCGTCGTCTCGGGGTACACACGAGTGGGCCCTTACAGCTTCGTCGGGGCCAATGCGACACTGCGCGACGGCATCACGATCGGCCGCGCGAACGTCGTCGGCGCGGGTTCGCTGATCATGCGCTCCACGCGAGACGACGAGGTCTACGTCGGCAGTCGCACGACTCCGTCCGACGTGCGAAGCGACGAGGTCGAGCTCTAATCGATGGCCGAGGACGACGAGATCCGCAGGGCGCTGCAGGGCGTGGAGTCGCTCTACAGCGGCAACATGGCTGAGCACGGCATCGACTCGCGCAGCGTCGGTTGGTCCGATCCGGACGCTCAGCTTCTGCGCTTCCAGAAGCTCGCCCATGTGCTGACGGACGACGACGGCGGGCCGCGGACCGTCAATGACTGGGGCTGCGGCTACGGCGCGATGTTCAAGTTCCTCGATGAGCGCAAGGGGTTCACGCTCGACCGCTACTACGGGTACGACGTCAGTCGCGAGATGCTCGACGCGGCACGCGCGCACGTCGGCGATGCGCGCGCCGAATGGATCCAGTCGTCCGAGGTGTCACACGACGCCGACTACTCGTTCGTGTCAGGGACGTTCAACGTCCGGATGGACTCCAGCGTCGCCGCGTGGACGGCCTACGTCCAGTCAGTCCTGCGAGAATTCCATACGCGCTCGCGACGCGGTTTCGCCTTCAATCTATTGACGTCATACGTGGACTGGGAGCAGAACGACCTGTTCTACGCGGATCCTCGGCGTTCTTCGACTTCTGCAAGCGCGAGCTCTCGCCGTACGTAACCCTGATCCACGACTATCCGCTGTACGAATGGACGATGGTGGTCAGGCGCGACGCGCCACGACGGTGATCCCCGCCTCCTGGACGCACTCGCGCTCGATCTCGAGTCCCGCCTCCTCGCACCAGGCGCGCACCTCCTCCGGCGACTGCCGGTGTGCGTTGCGGGGCGCGTACCAGTCGAAGTTGATATGCGCCATCTCGTCGAGCGTGAGCTCGGGGTCGTAGTACGCCTTGGCGACGTGCCAGTAGAAGAGCCGCTGGACATCGATCGGGCCAGCAGGGATGCCAAGGAGGTCGACAGCTTCGGGCACGTCCACGGTGGCGCTCAGCTCGCCGAGCGCCCGCCCGAGCTTCGTCAGGGGCATTATCGCCTGCCACGCCTCCTCGGGTGACAGGTCAGCGATCTCGTCACGGATGTGGTCGTCGGTGAACTCGCGGACTGGTCCCTTACGGCGGTAGACGTAAAAGAGGAAGTGCCCGCCAGGCCTCAGGTGCCGCGCGAGGGCGAGCAGTGCGTCGCGGGTCGAGTTCGCGTGGTGAAGCACGCCCTGCGAGAACACGACGTCGACGGACTCGGGCGCGAACGGAAGGCGCATGAGGTCGGCCTGCATGAACCCGCCGTTGAGACCTCGCTCGGCGAACGTCTCGGCAGCGACATCCACCGCCGTCGAGACGTCGACTCCCACGTACCGCACACTCTCCAGCATCGGTCCGAAGAGGGCGAGTGCGGACGTCGCCGCGCCGCAGCCGGCGTCGAGGAGGACGGGTTGGTCGGGATGCGCTGACCAGAACTCGTCGGCGTCCACGGCGCCGTAGAGCTCCAAGAGCCACCGCCGCGTTCGGGCCTGCATCACCGATGACTCGAAGGTGTCGCGCTGGTGCCACTTGAACCCGAACACGTCCGACGTCTGGGCCTGCTCTGCCGACAGCGTTTCGCGTTCGCGAAGCACGGGGCCGTCGATCACGTACCGCTGGTCGCCGAGCGATAGCTCGGCGCCGGACTCCCTCGGTTCGATTCCGAGGAGCTTCCACAGCCACGCCGGGCTCGCCGGCGCGTTGGGTGTCGGGGAGGGTTCGTCCGACATGTCGGCGTTCGAGGGTACTGCCGACCGTTGTGGCTACGATATTTCGCCGTCGATGAAGCCCGAACTGCCCGCTCTCCTCGTCTGCCCCCACGATGCCCGCGCGCTCGTTCTCGACGGACCCGTCGGCACCGGAGACGTGGACGACGGAGCGCTCGCGTGCCCCGGCGGGCATCGCTTCGCCATTCGCGCCGGCGTGCCGCGGCTCGTGCCGGAGGAGCAGGGACCGGTGGGCGACCAGAGCGGCACCTTCGACTCCTTCTCGGCCAAGTGGTCACGCGTCGACGGCGACGAGGTGCGTCAGCGGGTCGACGCGCAGTATCGCTGGTATGTCGAGCGCTTCGGATTCGGCGACGAAGACGGACTGCGCGAATTCCTGGCCGACAGGCGGATGGTGCTCGAGGCGGGAACCGGATTGGGCGGCGATGCCGCGCGATTCGCCCGCCTGTCAGATGCAACGGTTCTCGGCCTCGACCTCAGCAACAGCATCGTGACGGCTCAGAATGAGTTCGGAGCTATCCCCAATCTGCACTACGTCCAGGCCGACCTCCTCCGCCCGCCACTGCCCGCCGGGCGATTCGACTTCGTGTCCGCCGACCAGGTGCTGCACCACACGCCCGACGCAGAGGCAGCGGTCCGGTCACTGGCCCGGCTGCTCACGCCCGGCGGGGTTCTGGCCTTCTACGTGTATAAGCGCAAGGCGCCGATGCGGGAGTTCGCCGACGACTACGTGCGTGACAGGACAACGAAGATGAGCGTCGACGAGTGCATGGAGTTCAGTGCGTCGATGAGCGAACTAGGTCGCGAGCTCTCCCGACTAGACGCGACGATCACGCTCATCCGCGGTATCCCGGTGCTTGGCATTCCGTCTGGTCAACACGACCTCCAGCGGCTGATCTACTGGCACTTCCTTAAGTGCTTCTGGAACGAGGACTTCTCGCACAACCTCAACGACCTCGTGAACTTCGACTGGTACCACCCGCCGCATGCGTCACGGCACACCGAGGAGGAAGTTCGCGGCTGGTGCGACACGCTCGGACTTGCGGTCGAGCACCTCGACAACGGGGATGCCGGGATCAGCGTGGTGACCCGAGCGGCCGCGCCCTGAGACGAGGTGTCGCATGGGTACGTCGCGGATGAGCGGCCCACTCGCGGCGCGGCTGCGCCGCGCGCCGGGCGTCCTCATCACCGTCGCTGTCCGACATGTCGTCGTGGCGCCCCTGGGCGGCACGCTGGTACTCGCCACCGCGCTCGCGCAGCGCGCGTCGTCGGCCCGGCGCCGCCAGCGTGGCCTACGTCCGCGAATCGTCTGGGGTCCGGTACCGCTGATCTCGCTCTCGTACTGGTCGCGTGCGCTGCAGACCTTGGGCTACGAATCCCAGACCGTTGTGACGCACCACTACCCAGCCTACGAGCGGGCGTCGTTCGACGTGTACTGCGACGAGCTGCTTGCGGGACGGCGCCTGCCGCGGCTGGGCGACTACCTCGTGATGTCGCTCGCGTTGCGCCGCGCGGACGTGTTCGTGTCGTTTCTCGACGGCGGGTTCCTCTACCGTACGCCGCTGTGGCGGCTGGAAGCCGTGGTCATCCGCCTCGCCGGCAAGAGCTTGGTCGTCTGTCCTTACGGCGGCGACATCGCGGTTCCAGGCCTCCTCGGCCCGTACGAGGCGGCGTTCGTCGTCGATTATCCAGCACAGTCGAGCGCGCATCAGAGGTGCGGCGCCGCGTCGACTGGCGATGCCGCCACGCCGACCTGGTGATCCGCAACTTCCAGTCCGGCTATCTGCCCCGCTTTGACGTCGTCTGGCCTCAGCAGGTCGCGGTCGACACCGAGCTCTGGCGCGGAGAGCACGGTGTCGCCCGCCGACGGCCGCAACGGCCAGGTCATCGTCGTGCACGCGCCCAACCATCGTGCCCTCAAGGGCACCGCGTTGCTCGAAGACGCGGTGCGCGAGCTGCGCGATCACGGGCTCGGGTGAGGCTCGAGCTACTCCAGGGCCGGCCGAACGCGGAGGTCCGCGGCGCGCTGTGTCCGGCGACATCGTGGCCGAGCAGTTCCTCGGCGGGTATGCGCTGTTCGCGATCGAGGGGATGAGCGCCGGAAAGCCCGTCCTCTCGAACATCAGCTGGATGGCGGACGACCTGCGCGAGGAGCTCGGCGACTGCCCGATCGTCGACGCGACGCCCGAGACGCTCCCGAGCGGCTCCGAACCCTCGTGACCGACCCGGCGCTGCGCGAACGGCCGGACGGGAGAGTCGCGAGTACGTGCAGCGCGCCACTCCTACGCCGCCATCGGCGAGTCGCTGGGCGGAGCTCATTGACACGGTGTGGGCCGCCGAGCCTCAGGCGGTTAGGGCGAGACCCGCCACGAGCGACCGGAGGCCCGCGGCCAGCGGTACCTGAGGCCGGAGGCCCAGCTCGTCGCGCAGGCGGCCGATGTCGGCCACGAGATCGCCCGTGGCCGCGTGGCACGTGGCGACCCGCGGGCGCCCCGGCGATCTCGCCGATCTGCGCACGAGCTCGCTGATCGTCACGTGCTCGGCGCCGGCGACGTTGAACGTCCCGGTGCCTCGGCGTCCAGCGCGGGGCCAAGACCGCGCGGCGTCGTCGACGTAGATCGGGTTGATGCGAGGCCGGGATCGCCGTCGACCACGATCTCCTCGCCGGTCGCGACCTTCGATGCCAGCGTCGGGATCAGCATGCGCCCTGCCCGGGCCGTAGACGAAGAAGAGGCGGCGGGCGAGGGCGGAACAGCTCGCGTAGCCCTCGGCCAGGAGCTCGGCGGCGTGCTTCGAGCGGAAGTAGAAGCTCGTCGGCCGCGGCGGGTCGGCCTCCCGACCGGCTCGGCGAGCGCCCGTAGACGCCGCCGGTGGAGGCAAGCACGAACGCGGGCGCCGAGGCGGTGCGCGCGTACTCCAGCAGCTCGTACGTGCTCGCGACGTTCACCGCGAAGACGTCCTCCGCGCCGTCCGGGAACTCGCGGTAGCGGTGCGACTGGGCGAGGTGGACGACGGCGTCAGCGGTCCGGAGGCGCAGACGTGTCGAGCGGTGCGCAGGTCGTGCTACGATCCAGTCGCCGGACTCGGGCTCGGCGGCCGGCGGCCGGCGAGTGAGCGCCACGACTCGTGGCGCTGGCCGAGGCTCGCGACCAGGTGCCCCCCCACGAAGCCGCGTGCGCCGGTGACAGGACCCTCACGGTCGCGCCCCTTGAGGAAGGTCCGGCACCAGTGCTCGAAGGTGAGCAGCGACCAGAGCAGCAGCCGCCGGTTCTCGCGTCCCTCGAGGTGCTCGTCGACGAGCGCGCGCACGCCGTCGGGTCGAGGAACTCGTAGATGGCCGCGTCGTCGTCGAGCAGCGACCTCGCGGACGTAGTCGATGCTGTCGCCGCGGAACCAGCTCGCGTCCGGGCCCGAGAAGCCCTGCTTGACCTGGTCGGTGACCTCGCTCGGGCACGTAGCGCGCGCATCACCTGGCGCAGCAGCAGCTTGCCGTCGCGGGTGCGCTCGAAGTAGCGCTCGGTCTTGGGGCCGGGCTCGTTCTCGTCGAGCTTGACGACGTGCTCGAGGTCGCGCAGCTTCAGCCGCACCGGCACGCGCTGCGCGAAGTCGACGAGGTCGTTGTCGAGGAACGGCACGCGGGTCTCGAGGCCGTGGGCCATGCTGAGCTTGTCCTCGACGACGAGCAGGCCGTGCAGGAAGGTCTTCGCCTCGAAGTAGAGCGAGTGGTTGACGTACTCCTCGGGCGACTCGGGCGCGTGCGGCGTCCGGGAAGCGCGTCGCGGAAGATGTCGAGCGTGCGCAGGTCCGCGATCTCGCGCCAGACGTCGGGCCGGAAGAAGTCGCGGCAGCACCTCGTTCGGCACCAGGCGGTGCCAGAAGCGGTAGTACTTCTCGACGTAGTCGTCGAAGTCGTCGTTGACGACCGCGCGGTAGTAGCGCCACGGGTAGCCGGCGAAGAGCTCGTCGCCGCCCGTGCCCGAGAGCACGACCTTCACGAACTTGCTCGCCAGCCGCGCGACGTAGTAGTTCGGGTAGCTCTGGCCGACGCGCAGGTCCTCGAGGTGCCAGACGAGCTCGGGCAGGCAGCGCTCCATGTCGCCGGCCTTGAGCACCGACCTCGTAGTGCTCGGTCTTGAAGAGGTACGACATCGCCTCCGCCTTCGCGCGCTCGTCGAAGCCGAGCTCGAGGCCCGACGCCGAGGTCAGGTCGAAGCCGCCGGTGAACGTGGTCAGGTACGGGCAGCGACTCGCGCGGCGAGCGCCGTGATGCTCCCGGAGTCCATGCCCGCCGCTCAGGTAGCGCGCCGACCGGCACGTCGCTGACGAGCTGGCGCTCGACGGCCTGGCGGAACAGGCGGTCGAGCTCCTCCGCGTACTCCTCGTCGGACGCGCCGGCCGTCCGGCTCGCGGAAGTCGAAGTCCCAGTAGCTGCTGCGGCTGCGCGGAGCCGCCGTCCAGCGCGGACGGTGAGCGTGGTGGCCCGGCGGCAGCAGCTGGACGCCGCTCGAAGAGCGTGCCGTCGGTGAAGATGTTCTGGAACGTGAAGTACTCGAGCAGGTGCGGCAGGCTCACGCCGCGCGCGACAGCGCGGGTGCTCGAGGAGCGCCTTGATCTCCGAGCCGAAGAGGAAGCGCGCCGCCGACGTCGCGCGTAGTAGAGCGGCTTGATGCCGAAGCGGTCGCGCGCGAGGAAGAGCTCGCGCGCGCTCGCGGTCCCAGATCGCGAACGCGAACATGCCGTTGAAGCGCTCGACGCACGCCGGCGCCCCACTCCTCGTAGGCGTGCGAGCGACGACCTCGGTGTCGGTGCGCGAGCGGAAGCGGTGGCCCGAGCGCCTCGAGCTCGCGCGCGCAGCTCCGGAAGTTGTAGACCTCGCCGTTGTAGGTGATGACCAGTCGGCCGTCGGCGGTCGCCATCGGCTGATGCGCCGCGCGGGCGAGAGGTCGATGATCGCCAGGCGGCGGTTGGCCGAGGCCGACCGGGCCGTCGACGTAGCTGACCCTCGCCGTCCGGGCCCGCGATGGGCGATGGCGTCGCTCATGCGCTCGAGCAGCTCGGGCTCGGACACGGGCTCGCCCCGAGCGGTCGAGCACGCCGGCGATGCCGCACACGAGCTCAGACCGCCTCGAAGGCGTCGCAGCGAGCTCCGTCGACGACGAGCTCCTGGTCGTCGTCGGTCATCTGCGGGATACAGCGGCAGCGCCAAGCGTCAGGCGCTCGGCGACGGCGCGCGCTTCGGGAAGTCGGCCGGCGCGCAAGCCGTACTTGCCCGCGTAGTAGCCGGTCGCGACCGGCGCGTGGGTGCCCTGGCGGGTCGCGATGCCGCGCTCCTCGAGCCGCGCCATCAGCGCGTTGCGCCGCTCGTGCAGCGCGTCGCACGTTGTCGAGCGTCGGCTCCTCCGGGCGGAACAGGCAGACGTAGGCCTGGTAGCCGTGGACGTAGCCCTCGGGCGTCGACCGGCGTGCGCAGCCACGTCGACGTCGGCGAGCGCCTCGTCGTAGAGCGCGGCCAGCCGCGCGCGCTCGTCGAGGATCCAGTCGCGCGCGGTCCATCTGGACGCAGCCGAGCGCGCCCTGGATGTCGGTCATCCGGTAGTTGAAGCCGAGGTCGTCGTAGTCGGCGAGCAGGAACGAGCCGCGCCGCGCGTGGCGGGCGAGGTCTGACGCGAGTCGCGCCGTGGTCGCGCAGCGAGCGTGCGAGCTCGTCGCCAGTCGCGTCGTCGCTCGGTCGTGACCATCCCGCCCTCGCCGGTCGTGATCGACTTGCGCGGGTGGAAGCAGAAGCAGCCGGCGTCGCCGAGCGTGCCGGCGTGCCGGCCGCCGTACCAGGCGCCGAACGCGCAGGCCGCGTCCTCGACGACCCAGAGGCCGTGGCGCCCGGCGATCTCGAGCGATCGGCGTCCATGTCCGCGCAGAGGCCGAACAGGTGCACGGGCATGATCGCCGACCGTCCGCGGGCCGATCACGGCGCCTCGACTGCGCCGACGTCGATGTTGAACGTGTCGCAGGTCGACGTCGCAGAAGACCGGCTTCGCGCCCATGTACTCGACGACGTTGGCGGTCGCGACCCAGGTGAAGCGGGCACGATCACCTCGTCGCCCGGCTTGAGCCCCAGCGCCGCGACGGCGAGGTGCAGCGCCGTCGTGCACGACTCGTCGCGACCGCGTGCGCGACGCCGATGAAGGCGCGCGAACCGCTCCTCGAACTCGCGCACGAACGGGCCCTGGACGACCCAGCCGGTCTCGAGCGGCTGCTGCGACCGCCTCGAGCTCCTCCGCGCCGAAGCACCGGCTTCGTGATCGGGATCTGCAGCGACCGCGTGCGCCGCGACGCCGGTCACGTCGGCTCAGCCACTCGCACCGCGGCGGCGCTGTCGGCCCGCCGCCACTCGACGACCGACTCGAGGCCCGTCGCGCAGGTCGACCTCGGCGCGGAAGCCGAGCAGCTCGCTCGGCCTGCTCGGTGCTGCCGACCCGGTGGGTGACGAACATCTGCTCCTGCGGCCGGTACTCGGGCTCGAGCCGCAGCCGGTGATCTCGAGCAGCATGCTCGACCAGCTCGTCGATCGTCGTGCTCGACGCCGGTGCCGACGTTGAAGAACCGTCGGTCGCGTCGGCCTTCAGCGCCAGGATGTTCGCGCGGGCGACGTCCTCGACGTGGACGAAGTCGTAGGACTGCGAGCCGTCGCCGAAGATACGGCGGCTCGCCCTCGTCGATCCGGTCGAGCACCTTCATGATCACGCTGACGTAGGTGCCCTTGTAGTCCATGCGCGGGCCGTAGACGTTCATGTAGCGCAGGCCGACGTAGTCGAGCCCGTGCTGCTCGTGGAACGCGCGGAAGAACTGCTCGCCGGCGATCTTCGTGGCGCCGTACATCGTGCGGTTGTTGAACGGGTGCTCCTCGGTCATCGGGCTCGTCGACCGCGTCGCCGTAGACCGAGGCCGACGACGAGTAGACGACCTTCTTGACCCCGGCCTCGTGCGCCGCCTCGATGACGTTGTAGGTGCCGACGACGTTGACCTCGAGCGCCCGGCGCGGCTCGTGCACGCACTCGTACAGCCACAGCGCCGCGAGGTGGAACACGTAGTCGGTGCCCTGCATGAGCGTCGCGCGAGCAGCGTCGCGGTCCTCGACCGAGCCCTCGACGAGCGTGACGCGGTCGTCCTGCAGCGCGCCGGCGAGGTTGTTGCGCGTGCCGCGCACGAGGTTGTCGAGCACGACGATCTCGCGCACCGGCTCGGCGAGCAGCTGGTCGACGATGTGCGAGCCGACGAAGCCGGCGCCGCCGATCACCAGGATGCGGGAGTCTTCGATCGCGGGCATCGGTGGTTATAGCAACGGCCCTGCGGCGAAAGGTGCGCTCTGGCGCCTGCCAGAATGGCCGGCGTGAGCTCCGACTGGCATTTCGAGGACTTCACGGAGGCGTCGTACCGCGACATCGTGGCCGCCGCGCTCGAGCGCTACGCGTTCGAGCCGTTCGGCACCGCCGCGAGCGGCCCGCACGTGCTCTGGCGCCACGACGTCGACTACTCGGTCCACCGCGCCGTCGCGCTGGCGCGCCTCGAGGCCGAGCTGGGTGCGCGGGCGACGTACTTCGTGTCGCTGCACAGCGACCTCTACAACGTGCTCGAGCCCGCCGTGCACGACCGCCTGCGCGAGATCGCCGCGCTCGGCCACTGGATCGGCCTGCACTTCGACGCCGGCTTCTACGCCGACGGCCGCTCGACGAGCGCGCGGCGTGGGAGGGGCGGGTCCTGGCCGAGGCGCTCGAGGTCCCGGTGCGAGGCGTGTCGCTGCACAACCCGTCGGTGTCGGGCACGGAGGCCTCGACGTCGAGGAGCTCGGCGGCATGGTGCACGCCGGCGCGCGCAGCGTGCGCGACGGCTACGCCTACGTCTCGGACTCCAACGGCTACTGGCGCTTCGAGCGCTGCCGAGGTGCTCGCGGCCGGCGCGCACGAGCGGCTGCACGTCCTCACCCACCCCGAGTGGTGGCAGGAGGAGCCGATGAGCCCGCGCGAGCGGATCCTGCGCTGCATCGAGGGCCGCGGCCGCGCGCCGAGGCGACCTACGACGCGCTGCTCGCCGACAACCAGCGCGTCAACGTCGGGCTGCCGGAGCCTCGCCGCTGAGGAGCGCGTGGATGATCGACAGCCCGTGCGGCGCGTCGAAGTCCTGGCGGATCAGCTCGATCCCGCTCGCCGCGAACCGCTCGTCCTCCTGGTAGCCGCCGGCGCCGCCGCCCGCCAGGTAGGCGCCGCCGCCGACCGCGCGCACGATGTCGATCAGCAGCTCGGTGGCGCGGCCGTCGACGTCGAGGTCTGAGGCGCGCACGATCGGCGTCGTGATCCCGAGCGTGTCGGCGAGGCGCCGGATCGCGTGCTCGTTGTAGGCGGCGAGCCGGCTCGTCGCGGTCGCCGATCAGCTCCTCGACGAGCGGCAGCTGCGGCGGCGCGCGGGTAGTTCTGCTGCAGCGTCTTGACGATCTTGCCGCGCCAGTCGCGCTCCTCGTCGATCAGCACGTCGCGGATCGGGCCGCCGATCCCGGCCCGCTGCACGGGGCGGTGATCCAGTGCGGCTTGCCGCCGACCAGCACCTCGACGCGGTTCGTTCGGCTGCCCTTGGAGAACTCGACGGTGTCGAGCAGCACGAACGTGTCGGCGCGCGCGCAGCTTGTCGAAGAAGCCGAGCCACGGGAAGAAGTTCGGCTGGTGGATCGCGACGACGCGCGGCCGCACCATCCGGATCACGCGCTCGGCGCGGCCCTCGATCTCGACGTCTCTCGGCGGCGCCGGCGACCTCGCGGAACCCGGCTTGCGCGTACACGGCGCGCGCGGCAGCGTTGGACTCGAACACGTGCAGCGTCACGCGCCGCAGCCCGAGCTCGCCGAACGCGTGCCGCAGCAGCAGCTCGACCGCCTCGCGCCCGTAGCCGCGGCCCTGCTCGTCGCGCTCGCCGATGCGGATCTGCAGCTCCGCGGACGCCGTCGGTCGATCGAGTGCAGCTGGCAGGAGCCGATCAGCTCGTCGCCGTCGACCAGGCGGATGCCGAAGATCGCGCACGTCGTCGCGCTGCGCGGATCGCCGCGAACCAGGCGTCGTGGTCGGCGCGCGCGACCGGGCGGAACGGCGCGCTGGAGACCACCAGCTCGCGGTCGTTGATCCACGCGAAGAGCCGGTCCGAGTCCTCGTCGCGCAGCGGCGTCAGGCGGACGCGCTCAGCGCACTCGAGCAGCTCGCGGTAGATCTTGTCCATGCGCCGCGCGCCCGCCTCGGCCGAGTGGTACTTGAGCGCGAACCGCCGGCCGCGCTCGCCCAGCTCGCGCCGCCGCTCGCGGGTCGCGCGACGAGGTCCTTGAGCACGTCCTCGACGGTCTCGGGCGTCGCGCTGACGATCGGCAGCTCGTCGATGTAGTCGGGGATCTCGCGGCGCATGCGCTCCAGCCACTCCGGGCGCAGGTAGCAGACCACCGGCTTGCCGAGCATCATCGCCTCGCGCACGTTCGAGCCGAACCAGCCGAACGTGAGCATGTCGACGACGATGTCCGCCTGCACCTGCGTGAAGCGGACCTCGCGGTTCGGCACGTCGTGCACGAACGATCAGCTCGACGTCGTAGCCCTCGGCCTTCATGCGCTCGATCAGCGGCACGTAGATGTGGCTGGACTTGAGGTTGCGGCCCGCCGACGGTGCGCTGCTGGAAGTTGCCGACCGCGTGGTAGATCCGCACGGTGCTCGCCGGCAGGTCGAGCCTCCAGCGCTCCGGGACCTCGAGGTCGGGGCGCCAGAAGCTCGGGGTCCAGGCAGAAGAACTCCGGGACCTCGTGGACGCGTCGGGTCGTCGTTGTAGTCCTTGCGGTTGTCGCCGAAGTTGCACTGGAAGTCGGCCAGCCGGTTGCGGTTGTAGCCCCAGCGCGAGGTTGCGCTCGTCGCTGCAGACGTCCGGCCGCTCGCGCCACGGGCAGTCGAGGCACACCGGCGTGTCGCCCCACGACGCGAACGAGCGTCTGCGAGACGCCGTCGAGGCAGCCGTTGTTGGAGTAGACGATCTTCTTGCCGAGCCGCCGCAGCAGCTCGATCTCGGCGTACGGGTGGAAGCGGTCGCGCGAACCACTCGTGCAGCGGGTGGCCGAAGCGCATGCCGTGGGCGTTGGAGAAGTGGAAGATGTCGTAGCGCGGGAGCGAGCGCAGGTAGAACGCGAGGTGGCGCAGCGATGCCGCGCTGCGCCGCGCCGGGTCCCACGTGAACGCGAAGTCCTCGCCGTGGTAGAAGCCCTGCGCGTCCGGGCTCGACGTCCCAGTTGAGCACGTCGGCCCGCCAGCCGAGCTTGCGCAGCTCGCGCGACAGGTACCAGGCGTGGTAGTAGCTCTGCCCGGCGAACAGGACGCTGGGCCGCCGGCGCCCAGGCGTCCGCAGCCTCATGTATCGAGCCTCGCCGTGGCCGGCGGCGCGCGCAGCTCCCAGCGCGTGTCCGCCCGCAGGTAGCCGCGCACGCCGCCAGGCGTACGTCTCGCCCTCGCCGTCGCTGACGCTGACGCCGAACTGGAGCACGCGCTCGACGAAGTCGATCGTCGCGCCGCTGACGCGCTCGTGGACGCCGAGGTCGAGCACGAACTCGCCGGGCAGCAGCTCGGGCTCCAGCTCGGCGCGCAGCTCGTGGACGCCCGGGCTCGAGCCGCACGGCCGGCCGGCCGCCGTCGGTGCTCATCGACGTGACGATCCGCAGGCCGTCGGCGGTCGGTGATCCCGACCTCGAGGACCGCCTCCTCGATCGTCTCCGTCACCTCGAGCGTCGCCTCGAGCACGAGCGGCTGGTTGAGCAGCAGCGAGCCGGTCGGCTGCGCCGTCGTCCGGTCGAGCAGCCGCGCGCGCCGGAACCGCGCCGTGCCGGTCCCGATCCGCGGCGCGTCGTCCGGGATCTCGCGTCGACGCCGCCGTGCTGCACCGGATCGACGCTGCTCAGGTAGCCGGCGATGACCTTCGCGACCGGCCCCTCGGCCGGCGACGACGCCGTCGCTCGATGAGGAACGACGCGGTCGCACAGCCGCTCGACCCACGCGAGGTTGTGGCTGACGAAGACGATCGTGCGCCCCTCCTCGACGGTGAGGTCGCGGATCTTGCTCATGCACTTGCGCTGGAACGCGGCGTCGCCGACCGCGAGCACCTCGTCGATGAGCATGATCTCGGCGTCCAGGTGGGCGGCGACCGCGAAGCCGAGGCGCACGGACATGCCGCTCGAGTAGCGCTTGACCGGCGTGTCGATGAACTTCTCGACGCCGGAGAACTCGACGATCGCGTCGAACCGGCGCGCGATCTCCTGGCGGCTGAGGCCGAGGATCGCGCCGTTGAGGGAGACGTTCTCGCGCCCGGTGAGCTCGGGGTGGAAGCCCGTTCCGACCTCGAGCAGCGACGCGATCCGGCCGCGCAGCTCGATGCGGCCCTCGGTCGGCAGCGTGATCCGCGCCAGCAGCTTGAGCAGCGTGCTCTTGCCGGCGCCGTTCGGCGCCGATCAGGCCGACGACCTCGCCGCGGCGCGACCTCCAGCGAGACGTCGCGCAGCGCCCAGAACGGCTCGCTGCGCCGGCCGGCGCTCCGCCGCGCGCGGCGAGCCGGGCCAGCGAGCGCAGCGCGTGGCCGAGCTGCTCGGACAGCAGCGCGCCGCCCGCGCCGCATCGAGCCGCGGTAGTAGCGCTTGCTGACGTGCTCGACCCGGATGGCGGGGCCGCTCATCGGCTCAGATCACGTCGGCGAAGCTGCGCTCCGCGCGGCCGAAGTACAGGACCCCGGTCGCGATCAGCACGACCGACTCGACGAGCGTGACGACGCATCAGCAGCAGCCGGGAACTCGGAGCCGGGCAGCACCATCCAGCGCATCAGCTCGAGCACGCCGACCATCGGGTTGAGCCCGTACAGCGGCTGGTACGCCTCCGGGATGTTGCTGAACGGATAGACGATCGGCGTGATGAACAGCCCGACGAGCACGCGAAGCGGCACGACGTTGCCGATGTCGCGGTACTTGACGTGGAGCGGCGGCGAGCCACAGGCCGAAGCCGAGCGCCACGGCGAGCACGAGCGGCACGAGCAGCGGGATCAGCACGCACCTGGACCGGCGGCACGACGCCGTAGGCCAGGGTCACCGCGCAGCGCGACGACGAACCCGACCACGAAGTCGACGACCGGCGACAGCACGCGCGGCGAGCGGGATGACGAGGCGCGGGAAGTAGACCTTCGAGATCAGCGGCGCGCTGGCCACCGTGCTCGTGGCGACCTTGCGAGCAGCGCCGACGTGAAGAACAGCCACGTCACCATGCCGAGCACCGCGAACACCGGGTACGGCACGTCGGTGCCGGTGTCGATGTTGCGCCAGCAGGCCGAAGAACAGCGAGAACACCGCCGCCAGCGACAGCGGCTGCACGACCGCCCACAGCGCGCCGATGAACGACTGCTTGTAGCGGATCGCGACGTCGCGGCGGCGCGAGGACGTAGATCAGCTCGCGGTGCGCCCACAGCTCGCGCCAGTCGGGCCACGACCAGCCCTTCGGCGGCTCGATGACCGTGACCGCGGACGACTCCCGGGCCGCCGGGGCGCTCACGCCGGGACGGCCTCCAGCTCCCGCATCCGCTCCGCGTGCCTGGCGATGCAGCGCGTCGATCCAGTCGCGGTTCTCGCGCGTCCACTCGATCGTGCGCTCGAGGCCTTCCCGTAGCGGCATCGTCGCCTCGAAGCCGAGCTCGCGCGCGCGCCTTCTCGGGTCGACCCGTAGCGCTGCCCGGAGTGGTCCCAGTCGCGCGCGGGCGTGAGCGCGATCGGCGTCGGGTTGCCAGTCAGCTCGTTGATCAGCTCGGCGAGCTCGCGGATCGTGGTCTCGGCGCCGCTGGCCAGGTTGTAGACCTCGCCGGCCGCGCCGCGCGTGGCGCAGGCGATCAGGCCCTGCGCCATGTCGCCGACGTAGATGAGGTCGCGCGTGGCGATGCCGCCGTTCTCCACCGGCAGCGCCTCGTGCTTGAGCGCCTTGTAGATGAACGTCGGCGTGACGTTGCGCCAGACCGTGTTCACGGTGCCGCGCCAGCGTCCCGCGCCGAGCACCTCGCCGGGCCCGTACACGTTCTGGAAGCGCGCCTTGACCACCGGGAGGCCATGCCGCGAGTAGTAGTAGTTCGAGTAGTACTCGCCGACGATCTTGGAGATCTGGTACGGGCTGTCGAGCCAGAGCGACACCGGAGCGTCCTCCTGGGTGGCCTCGGCGCCCTCGAAGGTCTTCTCGGCAACCGTGCAGCCCGCCGAGGCGTAGATCACGCGCTCGCAGCCGATCGTGATCCTTCAGCGCCTCGTACAGCTTGAGCGTGGTCAGCGTGTTGTGCTCGTGGTCGGCCAGCGGGTCCGCCATCGAGCTCTGGTTGCCGTGGTAGGTGGAGAGGTGGAAGACGTAGTCGAGGTCCTCGGGCAGCCCGGCGAGCACCTCGTCGTCGTTGATCGACGCCTCGATCAGGCGCACGCGATCGTCGTCGGGCAGGTTCTCGCGCTCGGCCGAGAGCAGGTTGTCGACCACGAGGATCTCGCGCGGCGACGCCCTCGAGCAGCGCGCGGACCAGGTTCGAGCCCACGAAGCCGGCACCGCCCACGACGAGGATCCTTTGTCCCCGTCGAGAACGGCGACGAGTGTAGACAGCGCCTCGCGAGCACCGGACCCCGCAACTCCCGAGGCTCCCGCGTTTTGCCGATACTGATCGGGTGAACCGGACGCTGACCATCTCCGCGGTGAGCCTGCTGCTGGCCTGGGCCGCACCGGCGGCGGCGGCTCCCGGCGACCTCGACACCAGCTTCGGAGACGACGGCCGCGTTACGACGTCGTTCGGCGGTGGCGGCGATTTCGCGGCGGACGTCGTCGTGCAGCCGGACGGGCGCATCGTGGTCGCAGGCTCGACCGGGGCGGGCGGTGTGAGTGACTTCGCGTTGGCGCGCTACCTGCCAAACGGGTCACTCGACCGCAGCTTCTCGGACGACGGCATGGTGACCACCGCCTTCCCCGATGGAGCGGGCGGGACGGGGGCGAGTGGCATCGCCCTGCAGCCCGACGGGAGGATCGTGGCCGCCGGCGGTGCGGGCGAGTTTGCCGTCGTCCGCTACAACGCTGACGGCACGTTGGACACGGCCTTCTCCGGCGACGGCCTGCAGACGGTGGACGTCGGCAGTTACGAGTCGAGCGCTTCGGACGTGGCGGTCGATGCCCTCGGGAGGATCGTCCTGGTGGGCACCGGACATACCTTCGACCCGGTCAACTCCAGGGACAGCGCCGTCGTCCGCCTCGCGCCCGATGGTGGTCCGGACCCGTCCTTCGGCTTCAATGGCGTCTACACCCTCGACCTGTCCGGCGAGGGCTTCGAGCATCTAGGAGCGGTCGCCCCGCTGCCCGACGGCGGGTTCACGGTGACCGGTGGCTCGGCTTACCTCGGGTCTCCCCCACCGGAGCTGGTGGCGAGGCGCTTCGTACAGAGCGGCGACGAACTGGAGGCCTTCAATCGGCCGAGAGACGGGCGGCTGGTGGCGTCCGGGGAGGCGATCGATGTCGAGGCCGACGGCCGGACAGTCATCGCGGGCGGGGCCCGGATGAGGGGCGTCGGGGTGCTGAGACTCCTTCACGATGGCAGCTACGACCGGTCGTTCTCAGGCGACGGCGAGGACAGCGCCCGAATCGTGGCCGGCGCGCCGGGTATCGAGTACGGCGGGAGCGTTGCCGTCCAGGCCAGCCGCAGGATCGTGATTGGAGTAGGCGCCTACGCCGAAGACGGCGGACGGCTGGAAGGCTCCGCGTTCGCCCTGTTGCGCTTGCTTCCCGGCGGCGGCCTGGACAGCTCGTTCGCGGGCGACGGACGCCGGACCACCCGCTTCGGCGCCGGATCCTCCTTGCTCAGCGCGGTCGCGCTGCAGGGTTCGCGGATCCTGGCCGCCGGCACCGCGGGCGTGGGAACGGGCGACGAGAGCTTCGCGCTGGCCCGCTACGACGGCGGGACGGTGAATCCCATCAGCGCGGCGCGAAACCCCGGGCCGGATTCCAACATCCACCGCCTCGCCCGCGGTGTCCGCACTCGGCGCCCGCTGCGCTTCCGTGGAACGGCCCGGGACGACGAGCGCGTGGCGAAGGTCGAGCTCGCCCTGCTGGCCCTGCGGTCGACTCGGGATGGGAGCCGGCGCTGCTCCTGGGTTCGCAACAGGCGCTCGAGGTTCACTCGGCGAGTAGGGACAGGGCGTGCGCGCTGCCTTCGCCTCAGGCGCTTCATCCGCGTCCGCGGCACTGGTCGCTGGCGCCTCCGCCTTCCGCGGGGACTGCCGCGAGGGCGATATGTCGTCTTCAGCCGGGCCACGGACAACGAGGGAGCACGGGAGCGGCGCTTCAGCGCCCTCGACCGCAACCGCCGCGAGTTCGTCGTCCGCCGCCGGCGCTGACTCAGCCCGTCTTGGGCGCTACTCGCCCACCTTGAGGTGCGTGTACGTCTGGGAGATGCCGTTCTCGCGGTAGTAGTCGATCGCGTTGCGTACGCCCTCCTCCAGCGGCGTCTTCGGCTCCCAGCCGTAGTCCTCGCGGATGCGTGAGGGGTCGAGCAGGATCGTGTAGGCGTCGTCCTCGCCCTTGGGGCGAACCTCCACCTCCTCGTCGAGCTCCACCTCCGGCAGCGCCGCGATCGTCGCGTCGAAAAGCTCCTTGATCGAGAAGTCCGAGCCCGAGGAGGCGTGGTAGGTGCCATGCCCGGTTCCCTCGACCACCGCCTGCATGACCACGTCGATGAGATCGTCGACGTAGATGAAGTCGCGGCGCGTGTCCATCACGAACACGCCCTTGCCCTCGGTCAGCCGGTGGAAGAACGTGGGCAGGGGGCCCGAGATGTTGCGCGGCCCGTAGGCGTTGGCCAGCCGCAGCGACACGAAGTCGAGCCCCGACATCTCGATGTACTGCTCGCCCGCGGTCTTGGAGATCGCGTAGCTCGAATCGGGCCGGATCGGATGCGACAGCGAGACCGGCTGCTCCTCGGGCGTGGTCCCGTAACAGAGGGCGGTCTGGAAGTAGAGCACCCGTTTGACCCCCGCTTGCTGGGCGGCCCTGACCACGTTGGCGGTACCGAGGGCGTTGGTGCGCACGTCCTCGCCCCAGGCCTCTGGGTCCTTGTAGGACGCCGCGGCGTGCACCACGACCTCGGGGCCGAAGCCCTGGAACGCCGCGTCGACCGCGCCGGAGTCTTCGATCGTGTCCTCCACGATCGTCAGGCCCTCGCGCTCCTCTAGGTTGTCGCGCCGGCCGGTGGCGTAGTTGTCGATTACGAGGACCTCGTGGCCCTCAGCCAACAGCCGATCGGCTAGATGGGAGCCGATGAACCCGGCTCCACCGGTGATCAGGATCTTCACTGCCGGTTCCTTTCTGAGTCAGAAGTTCTTTGAATGAGTGCTCGCGGTCGTGGAAGGCGCGCTGCCACAGCTCGAGGCAGAGCAGGCCCCACGTCTGTCGGCCAAAGCGGTTCTCGCGCTCCAGGCCGGCGAGAACGCTGCCGTTGTCGAATAGGTCGCGCCCGCGGGCGGGCTCGCTGGCGAAGACGTCGGTCACGAAGTCCCGGGCGGGCCCGCGCATCCACTCCTGGAGCGGCACCGGGAAGCCCATCTTGTCCTTCCGGTTCGCGATCGAGGCGGGCACCATGTTTCGAGTGGCCTGCTTGTAGACGTGCTTCATCGTGCCATCGGTGAACTTCACGTCCGCCGGGATCGTTGCTGCCAGTTCCACGAGCTCGTGATCCAGCAGCGGTACCCGCGACTCCAGGCCGTGGGCCATGCTCACGCGGTCCTCCACCTGCAGCAGCGCCGGGAGCAGGGTCTTGAAGTCGAAGTGGGTCATCTTGTCGAAGTAGGACTGGTGGCCGACGTTGTCGCCGTTGAAGATGGCCTGGAAGGTCTCGAACGGGGAGTAGTCCCCGAGCGCGTCGAAGTCGACCTCGCCGCGTAGGTGCGGCGCCCGGTTGATCAGCCGGAAGTAGCGGGCGTCCAGATCCTCGAACAATCCCTCCCGCCAGAACTCCTTCATGAGCGGCTTGTAGTTCTGCAGTGAGACCAGGTTGGGGATGATCGACTCGTAGGTGACGACGAAGTTTCCGCTGGTGGTGGTCCCGTCGATGGCGGCCTTGATGCACTGCTCGAAATAGGCGATCAGGTAGCGGGTGTATCCGCCGAAGATCTCGTCGCCGCCCTGGCCGCCGAGGATCACCTTTGCCTGCCTGCTCGCCGCCTGGGACACCATGTACTGAGGGAACGACCCGGGGCCGGCCGCCGGGTAGTCCATGTGGTAGACGACGTCCTCGATCGTGCCCAGGAAGTCCTCGACGCCTATGTCCACCTCGTGGAGGTCGAGTCCGCGCCACTCGGCGAGGTCGCGCGCGTACGCGCTCTCGTCGTAGCGGTCGTCCTCCGGGAAGCGGCCCGTGAAGGCCTTCATGCGCTCGGTCGAGCTGACGCTGGCCAGCGAAGCCACCGCGCTCGAGTCCAGACCGCCGCTGAGGTACGCGGCCACCGGCACGTCGGAGCGCAGGTGCAGCCCGACCGACTCCTCCAGGAGAGATTCGATTCGCTCCTCGTAGTACTTCGCCGTGTGGTCGAAGTCGAGGTCGTAGTAGACCTCCCAATAGCGGGTGGCCTGGGCGACTCCGTCGCGCACGCGCAGGAAATGCCCGGGCAGGAGCTCGCGCACGCCCTTGAAGAGGGTCTTTCCCGCGAGACAGAACTGGAAGGCCAGGTAGTCCTTGAGCCCCTCGAGATCTGTCTCGATGGCGGGCAGGAACGGGAGCAGCGCCTTCGGCTCGGAGGCGAAGTACAGGACGTCGCCCACCTGGGCGTAATAGAAGGGTTTGATACCGAAGCGGTCGCGCACGCACAGCAGCTCCTGCTCCCCCTCGTCCCAGATCGCGTAGGCGAACATACCCCGGAGGCGGTCGAGCGCTGCCGCGCCCCAGCGGTCGTGCGAACGCATGACGACCTCCGTGTCGGTTCCGGTCCGCCAGGAGCCCCCCAGCTCGGTGCGCAGCTCGGGGTAGTTGTAGACCTCTCCGTTGTAGGTCAGCCAGCGCCCGGCCTCGTCCTGCATGGGCTGATGCCCGGCCGGGCTGGGATCGATGATCGCCAAACGCCGGTGGCCGAACCCCACGTGGCCGCGCTCGTGGACCCAGGTTCCGGCATCGTCGGGTCCCCGGTGCGCGATGAGGTCGCTCATCACCTCGACTCGGGCAGACAAAGCAGGGATGGGCTCCCCGCGCAGGTTGATAGCTCCGCAGATTCCGCACATGGCGCTGAGACAGCCGCGCCGGCGAGGATCCGCAGACGGGCAGCCACTGAGGGTACAACCCCGGAAGGCGCCTGATGGTCCTCTAGCATCCGGCCTCGCCCATGGAGACGTTTCTCGCCTTCGTTTGGGCGCCGCTTCTGCTCTACGGCCTCTCGGTCGGGCTTGCGCTGCTGGCCGAGCGTGTGCTCCGCACCGAGCTTCCCAATGCGCTGCTCGCGCCGACCGGCCTGGTGGTGCTGGTGGCGCTCGTCATGCCGGTATACCGCCTGGGCGGAACCTCAACGGCGGCCGTGGCGGTCACGCTGCCATGCGTGATCGCCGGGTTCGTGCTGGCTCGGCATTCGCTGCGGGAACGGCTCAATCCCGGAGCGGCCGGGCTTGCCGCCCTGGCGGTGTACGGCCTCTACCTGGCTCCGGTGGCGCTGAGCGGTCACTGGACGTGGCCGGGATACAACTTCGTCAACGACACGGCCGCGAACTTCCTGTTCACGGACCTGCTGTCGCGCCAAGGGGTGACCCTCCCGGCGGTGATCGACTCCACCGCGGCTCGGATCCAGGCCACCCCCGTCACGCTCGGCTACCCCGTTGGCGCGCATGGGCTGCTCGCCACGGTGCGGCCCATGACGGGTGCCGGCCTACCGGCCGTCTACCACCCACTCACCGCCGCCATCGCCGGCATCGGCGCGATGGCGATGTCGCAGCTTGCCCGCTTCGCCGGCCTACGACCCATGGCCGCGGCGGTGGCGGGCGTGCTTCCCTTGGGCGTGGTCCTGCTCTATCGCTACGGGCTGCACGGTTCGATCAAGGAACTGCTGGTGGTGACGCTCCTGGCCACCGGCGCCGCCCTCGCCCGAGAGGCGCTCGACCGCGAGCTCAGCCTGCGGCTGGTGGTGCTCGTGGCGCTCTGCGCGGTGTCGCTGCTGCACGTGTTCAGCGCGGTGGGAGCGGCCTACGGGTTGTTGCTCGGTTGCGTCCTGCTCGCCGTCGCACTGATTGAGGGCCGCGGCCTCGTGGCGGTGGGGCGCCTCGCGGGAGTGGGGGTGGCCATCGCTGTGGTCGCCTTCGCGGTGAACCTCTCGGATGTCAGGAACTTCGCCGAGCACGCCAGCGAGGCCTTCGCGGCGGAGGGCGGGGCCACCACCGCATACCTCGGTCATCTGGCCCGGCCGATTCCGCTCGTGCAGACCGCGGGCGTGTGGCTGGCGCGCGACTATCGCCTCCCGGTGACTCCCGGCAACGAGGTCGCGAACGCCCTGCTGATCGCAGTCTTCGGAGTGCTGGCGCTGGCGGGTGTGGTGATCGAGCTGCGCCGCCGCCGGGCCGCCGGCCTGTTGCTCCTCGTACCGGTCGCGGTGTTGGCCGCGGCGCTCGCTCCGCGGCTGTCGCCCTATGCCGCCGCCAAGCTGCTGGTGGTGCTGTCTCCGGCCGTCTGCCTGATGGCCGCGATCGGCGCCCTGAGCCTGCTGGCGCAACGTGCCCGCGGATGGAAGATCGCGGGGGGCGCCGGGCTGGCGGTTCTGGTGGCCGGGATTCTCATCACCGACGGGCTGGGCTACCGGGAGGTCACCCTGGCGCCACCCGCGCGCGTCGCGGCGATGGAGGACGTGGCCGACCATGCCGGGGGCGATGGGGTCTGGCTGGTGAACGAGTGGGAGGAGTTCAGCAAATACTTCATGCGCGACATCAAGGTCAATGCCGCGTTCGAGGCCGAATCTCCGCGACCGGCGGAGATGCTCGATCCGCGTCCGATCTTCGGGCGCTACTACGACCTCGACGAGCTGACGCTGCCCTACGTGCAGTCGTTCCCCGGCATCATCAAACGCCGTTCGCCCTCGGCCAGCCGACCGCCCGCCAACTACCGGCTGGCCTACGCGAACGACTACTACGAGGCGTGGCGGCGTGACGGCTCCACGCGGGTGGTCGAGCACATGGGCTTGCAGCGCCTCCACCGCGCCACCGACCGGCCGGTCTGCAGGAGCGTCGAAGCTCTCGCCTCGCGGGCGCGCCCGGACGATCGCCTGGTGGCGGCGGCGCGTCCGCGCACGGCGCTGCTGGATCCGCTGCGGGCCGGCCTGCGCCCCAGGCTGTGGGTCCCCAATACCAACGCTCCCGGTACCGTCGTGCCCGTGTCTCCCGGCGAGATGAGAGTGCAGCGGCGCACGCGCGGAGGCCGGTACCGCGTATGGATCAGAGGCAGCTTCGGCCGGGCGACGTCGGCCTTCGTGGACGGCCGTGAGGTCGGCGCGGCCGACGAGGTCAACACGCCGGGTCAGTGGGTCGAGGTCGGCGAGCTGCAACTCTCGCCGGGCGAGCACGAGATCGTGCTGGCCCGCCCCGACTCCAAGCTCGGGCCCGGGGACGCCTATCGCGGCGAGCTGGGGCCGGTGGCGCTGGAGCCCGAGCGCCCACCGAGCCTCGTCACCGTTCCGCCGGGGCAGGCGGCGCGTTTGTGCGGCCGGGAATGGGACTGGATCGAGCTGACTCGCGAGTGACCGGGCTCGACGCCACCGGCGAGCGCTTCGTGCCCGACGAGCAGCACGGCGAGCTCGTGCACGCCGAGCACCTGGTTCGCTACCGCCTCGCCGGGCAGCTCGCCTCCTCGCGCCGAGTGCTCGACGCCGCTTGCGGCGAGGGCTACGGAACGGCCCTTCTCGCGGGAGCGGGCGCGCGCTCGGCCACCGGCGTGGACATCGACGAGCGCAGCGTCGAGCACGCCCGCTCGCGCCACCCAGGCCCTGAGTTCGTCGCCGCGGATGTGCGCGAGCTCCCCTTCGGCGACGGCTCGTTCGACCTGGTCGTGTGCTTCGAGACCATCGAGCACGTGGCCGATGCGGAGGCCCTGCTGGCCGAGCTTGGCCGCGTGATGGCCAAGGACGCGCTTCTGCTCGTGTCCACTCCCAACAAGCACCAGTATCTGGTGGAGAACGAGTTCCACGAGCGCGAGTTCTTCCACGAGGAGTTCGTCGCGCTGCTCGAGGCGCGATTCGAGCGAGTGGAGATCCTCCTTCAGCACAATTGGCTGACCTCCGCGGTACTGGCCCCCGAGCTCGCCCGCGCGGCCTCCGGCGACGAGCCACTCGACGTCGAGCTGGCCAAGGTCGCGGCCATCGAGCCGGGCGCCGAGCTCTACACGCTCGCGTTGTGCGGAACCGGCGAGCTGCCCCGGCTGCAGCCCGTTGGTGTGATTGCCGGTGTCGACGAAGCCCATCTGCTGGCTGAGCGATTGGTCGAGGCAGAGCGCACAGCCGAGCGCTGGCACGGCGAATACCAGACGCTGGTAAGCGTTTACGACTCGGTGTGGTGGCGAATGACCGCGCCGCTTCGCCGGCTGGCTGACGCCGTTAGGCGCAGGCGTGGCTGAGCCCGTGACCGTGGCCATCCCGGTTCGCAACGGCGGATCGCTGCTTCGCGAGGTGCTGGTGGCGGTGCGCGCGCAACGTCTCGATCGTCCGGTCGAGCTGCTGGTGGCGGACTCGGGCTCCACCGACGGCTCGCGGGACCTGGCCGGCCGCCTGGGCGCGGAGCTGATCGACATACCGCCGGGGGAGTTCTCCCACGGCGCAACGCGCAATCTCCTGGCTGAGCGCTCCTGCGGCTCGCACGTTGCCTTCCTCACCCAGGACGCGGTGCCGGCCGACGAGCGCTGGCTGGCTCGTCTGCTTCAGGGCTTTCGCGACGGCGAGGACGTGGGCCTCGTGTTCGGCCCCTACCGGGCCCGGGCCGATGCAAGCCTGATGGTGCGGCGCGAGCTCGACGAGTGGTTTGGGTCGCTGCCCACCGCCGCAGAACGGGGCCTCGGTCACGCTCCCGACGTGCGGCGCTCGTACTTCACCGACGCCAATGGCTGCCTCGCCCGGGCGGCTTGGGAACGCGTGCCGTTTCGCCCGGTGGCCTATGCCGAGGACCAGCTGCTGGCGCGCGACATGCTCGCGGCCGGATACGCGAAGGTCTACCGGCCCGACGCCGCAGTCGTCCATTCGCATCAGCACAGCCCGCTCGAGCAGTTTCGGCGTTCGTTCGATGAATGGCGCGGCCTGCGCGAGGTGCGTGCCATCGCGGTGCCGCCCACCCCCGGGGCGGCTGTGCTGGGAGTGCAGCGCGCGATGCGCGATGACGTCGCCTTGGCCCGGGCGGAGGGCCAGCGCGGCGCGGCACTCCTGCTCACCGCCGTGGCCTCGCTGCGCCATCACTCACTGCGTGCGGCCGGCGCCGCGCTGGGCTCGCGCGCCGGGCGCCTGCCGCCGGCGCTGCGCCAGGCTTGCTCGCTGGAGGGACGCGCCGGCTTTCATCCACTCGAGCCGGCGTCCTGATGGCCGGCGGCTCCAAGCTCCCGCGACGAGGCCGGCGGCGGCCCTTTCTGAACGACCTGCCGCGGCGCGCCTACCTCACGGCCAAGCATCACGGCTGGAGTGAGCTGCTCGTCCGGCTGGTCGCCTCGCCTCTGCGGGTGGTCGGGCTCGAGCGCGGACTGCGAGCCCGAATGTCGGCCTGGGCTACGAGGCCGCCATGTGCGCGGCTGGTACCGGCGCGAGGGACGCCTCGTGACCATCGTGATGCCCACCTACGGCGATCCCTCCACCACGATCGACGCCGTCGCCCGCCTGCGCCGAACGCTGCGGCCGGGTGCCGCGCGGATCGTGGTGGTCGACGACGGCAGCGAGGCGCGCCACCAGGAGCGCCTGAAGGAGATGACCGGCTCAGACCTGCAGCTCGAGCTCGCGCGAGACAACCGCGGATACGCCGCGAGCGTCAACCGCGGCCTGCGGCACGCGGGCCACGGCCACGACGTGGTCGTGCTCAACAACGACGTGATCGCACAGCGCGGTTGGCTGGAAGCCCTCCAGCACGCCGCCTATCGCGACCACGCCGGAGTGGTGGGGCCGATGCTGCTCTATCCCGACGGCCGCATCCAGGCCGCCGGCGCTCACCGCAATCTGGGGGCGCCCGAGTGGTTTGACCATCGTTACCGCTTCAAGCGCCCAGGCCACGGGCCGGCCGGCGTGCCGGACACGGCGCTGGCCGTGACCGGCGCCTGCATGTATCTGCGCCGCGCCCTCGTCGACGAGCTCGGCCCCTTCGACGAGGCCTTTCCCATGGCCTACGAGGACGTTGATTATTGCCTCCGCGCCTGGGAGGCGGGCTGGGAGGTTCGCTACGAGCCGAGCTCGCGGCTGACACACGTGGAGTCGCCCACCCGAGGCACCGAGGTCGGCGAGCGCGAGCGCAGCTCGCAGGCGCACTTCTGGGCGAAGTGGGGGGACTGGTTCGACGCGCGCGACGTGCGGACGCCCGACGGCGGACTTCGGATCGTCTACGTCACGGAGGGCACCGAGGTGGGCGGCGGCCACCGCGACGTATTCGAGCACCTCAACCGGCTACGCCGGCGGGGCCATTCTGTCGAGCTGTATTCGCTGGGCGGCCCTCCGGCCTGGTTTGCGCTGGAGGCGCCCGTGCGGACCTTCGGGAGCTACGAGGGGCTCGCCGCCGCGCTGGCGCGCGAGGACGCCCTGAAGGTCGCAACCTGGTGGGCCACCGCGCCGTGGGTGTGGAGGGCGTCGGTGTCCCGCGGGTTGCCCGTGTACTTCGTGCAGGACATCGAGACCTCCTACTACCCGGGCGAAGAGGTAAAGCAGAACAGGGTGCTCGCCAGCTACCGCGAGGAGTTTCGCTACATGACGATCTCCAACTGGAACCGTGAGCGTCTGGCCGAGTTGGGCCTTGCCGCGGAGCTGGTGCCGCCGGGGATAGACCTGGAGAACTTCCGGCCCCTCGACATCCCCAAGCGCGACGATGTGGTCCTTGCGGTCGGACGGTCGCTGCCTCTCAAGAACCTCGGTCTGACCGTCGAGGCCTGGGAGCGACTCCAGCCGCGCCCGGAGCTGTGGATGTTCGGCGTCGAGCCCGAGCTGGGCCTCGAGCACGGCGCGCGCTACTTCGACCGCCCCAGCGACGAGCGCGTGAACGAGCTCTTCAACGAGGCTGCGGTGTTCGTGCAGACCTCGATTCACGAGGGCTTCTGCCTCCCGCTGCTGGAGGCCATGGCGGCGGGCACGCCGGTGGTGTCGACCGACGCCCACGGCAACCGCGACTTCTGCCGCCACGAGGAGAACTGCCTCGATTTCCGACGGCACGCCGGAGGCGGTCGCCCGAGCGCTGGAGAGGGTTCTAACGGACCCGGAGCTGAGGGCGCGGCTCGTGACCGCCGGTCTCGAGACCGCCCAGAACTACGCCTGGGAGCGGCGCATCGATCGCCTCGAGCGCTTCTTCTCCGAGCTGGCTACAGCTCCTCGGCTATCCGCGGCGCCTCGCGGTTGAACACCCAGAAGCCGAGCGCCAGGAGCACGACGACGATCGTGCCGGGTATGAGCAGGTAGATGAATCCGCCGGCGGCGTCCCATGAGTTGGGCGCGTTCTCGTCGATCAGGCTGTGGCGGGCCTGCACCAGGATGGTGGCCAGCGGGTTGAACCAGATCACGAGGTGCTGGAGGGTCACGGTCGGCAGCATCTCGATCACGTAGAGGATCGGCGACGCGTAGAAGGCGATCTGCACGATCACCTCCCAGATCGGCTTGAGGTCGCGAAAACGAACGTAGAGCGCCGACAGCAGCATCGCGATCCCCCCGGCGAACGCCCCGAGGGGGAACAGCATCAGCGGAAGGGCGAACCACTCGAGTCGTGGTTCCACCCCTGTGGCTAGCACGAACACCAGCACCGCAAGCAGGTTGAGCGCGAGGTTGAAGTAGGCCAGCAGGATCACCGAGAGGGGCACCACCAGCCGCGGAAACTCGATCTTGCGCACCAGATTCTCGCGATCCAGGACGGCGGTCACCGAGCCACTGGTGGCGTCGGCGAAGAAGGTGTAGAGCACCACACCGGTGAGCAGGATCGCCGGGTAGAAAGCCACGCCGTCGCCCAGCTTCACGAACTGGGTGAACACCACGTAGAGAATCCCGAACAGCATCAGCGGGCGCATCAGCTGCCAGAAGTAGCCGAGCACGGAGCCGAAGAAGCGCAGCTTGAACTCCAGGGTGGCCAGAGTGACCGATAGCTGGAGCAGCCGGCTCGGGTCGCTGCCGAGGGCGGAGGGTCCCCTGATGGGCCGGCCCAGCCGGCCGGCCTCGACGGTCGTCATGCGCGCAGCTCGCCTCCCGGCACCCGGCCGCGGGCCTCGATGCGGACGTCGTGGGGCAGATCCACGAGCCCTCCCCCGGCTCCCGCGCCGCTGACCACGAACGTGAAGATGCTCTCCCAGCGATCGGCGATCTGGCCGCCGGGATGGGTGATCAGGGTGGATACCGCGTAGCGCCCCGGGGCCAGCGCGTTATCGAACGAGACGCTGAAGTCGAGCGTCTCGCCGGCCTCGAAGTGGCCGCTGCCCTCGCCCCGGGCGGCCGAGCTGGCCACGAAGACGTTCTGATGCTGTGCGTTGACCACGGCCACGGCCACCACCGGGTCCTCGATCGTCTGCTCGACACCGATCGACGCCCGCAGCGCACACGGATGCCCCTGAGCCAGCGCCCCCTGGCGCACCCCGTCCTCGTCCTCGATCCACGCGTCCGCGACCCGAGCTGCTCCATCGCCGGCCCGCGCGCTGCCCACGCCGTCCCCGGAGACCTCTCCGAGGCTCTCGAAGTTGAGCTCCAGGTAGCGGTCGGCCACTTCCTCGGGTGCGCCGATGGCCACGATCTTGCCGCGCTCCAGGAGCATTGCCCGGTGGCAGAAGCGCTGAACCGCGGCCATGTCGTGGGTCACGAACAGGACGGTCTTGCCCTCGTCGCGCATCTGGAAGAACACGTCGAAGCACTTCTGCTGGAACGAGGCATCGCCCACGGCCAGGATCTCGTCGACGAGCAGGACGTCGGCCCGGATTTGGACCATCACGGAGAAGGCGAGCCGGACGTGCATGCCCGAGGAGTAGTTCTTGAGCTTGAGGTCCACGAACTCCTCGAGCTCGGCGAAGCGCACCACCTCCTCGAAGCGCTCGCGCGCCTCGCGCGGGCTGAGGCCGAGCATGACCCCGTTCATCACCACGTTGTCGCGCGCGGCCAGCTCGGGATTGAAGCCCACGCCCAGCTCGATGAACGTGGACATGCGCCCGTCGACGTAGATCTGGCCGCCGTCGGTCCGGTAGATGCCGGCGAGGCACTTGAGCAGGCTGCTCTTGCCCGATCCGTTGCGGCCCACGATGCCGAAGAACTCTCCGCGCTCCACGCTGAAGGTCACGTCGTTCAGGGCCTCGAAGCGGTGCACGCCCGAGCGCCGGACAGGGTGAAGCACACGCTCCTTGAGCGTGTTGCGGCGCTCGTGGGGCACCACGAAGCGCTTGGTCACGTGGTCCACGACCACGGCCGGAGATGGGCCCGAGGGGGCACTCACGCCGAGAACGGTACCGGGGGTTTCAGCCGCCTCGACCCGCCTTGGCGGCTGTTAGCCTCGCGACGATGAGCGCTGAGGTCACCGTGGCCGTGGCGGGCCTCGGCTACTGGGGCCCCAACCTCGCCCGCAACATGGACGCCATGCCCGGGGCGCGACTGAGCTGGATCTGCGACGGCTCGCCCGAGCGGCTGGAGGCCGCCCGGGGCCGCTTCACCGACGCCCGCGCCACCGACTCGATCGACGAGTTGCTGGAGGACGACGACCTGCAGGCCGTGGTCATCGCCACGCCGGTGCCCACCCACGCGGCACTGGCTCGCCGCTGTCTCGAGGCGGGCAAGCACGTGCTGGTGGAGAAGCCGCTCGCCCAATCGACGGCCGAGGCCGAGGATGTTGTCAGCGCGGCGCGTGAGCACGGCCGCGTGCTGATGGTGGGGCACCTGCTCGAGTATCACCCGGGCGTGGACCGCCTGAAGGCTCTGGTGGACGCTGGTGAGCTCGGCCAGATGCACTACATCTACGGCAACCGCCTCAACCTGGGCAAGCTGCGCTCGGACGAGAACGCGCTCTGGTCGCTCGGCGCTCACGACGTCTCCGTGGTGCTGCGACTGGTCGGCGAGGAGCCGTCGGAGTGCCACGCCTTCGGCGAGTCCTACATGCAGGAGGGGATCGAGGACGTGGTCTTCTGCTTCATGCGCTTCCCCTCGGGAGTGGCCGCCCACCTGCATCTCTCGTGGCTCGACCCGCACAAGGAGCGGCGCTTCACCGTGGTCGGCTCCAAGCGGATGGCGACCTTCGACGACATGGACCTCGAACGCAAGGTCACCGTCTACGACAAGGGCTTCGACCAGAAGTTCCAGAACTACGGCGAGTACATCGCTCGCTCGGGCGACGTCTGGAGCCCGAGCGTGGCCAACGACGAGCCGCTTCGGATCGAGTGCCGGCACTTCGTCGCGTGCGTGCGCGACGGGACCGAGCCGCGTTCGGGCGGCGACGTGGGTTTGCGGGTAGTTCGCGTGCTCGAGGAGCTGCAGAGCTCCCTCGATCTCAGCTCGCCCGTTCGCTCGTAGCGGAACCTCAACCGCCGGTCCGTTGTAGTACAGCCACGGTGGAGGACCGGCCACCCAACGAGACGGAGCTCATCGCGCGGGCCAAGCGAGGCGAGCTCGAAGCCTACGAGGAGATCGTGCGCCGGCATGGGAGCATCGCGTTCAGGACGGCCTTGGTGATCACCGGCTCCGCCGCCGATGCGGAGGAGGCGGCGCAGGACGCCTTCGTCAAGGCCCACGCGGCGCTCGGACGCTTTCGCGAAGGGGCGCCGCTGCGGCCCTGGCTGCTGACCATCGTGGCCAACGAGGCGCGCAACAGGGCCCGGTCGGCCGGGCGCCGTGAGCGCCTGACGCTGCGCGTGGCCGAGGAGCGCCGCCTGGGTGACGCGGTCCCGTCGCCCGAGGCGGCGCTCCTGGGCTCCGAGCGGCGCGAGGAGCTGCTGGCGGCGATCGCCGAGCTGTCGGAGGCCGACCGCCAGGTGATCGCCTGCCGCTACTTCCTCGACCTGTCAGAGGACGAGACCGCGGCCGCGCTGGGCTGCGCGCGAGGCACCGTCAAGTCGCGTCTCGCGCGCTCGTCTGGGACGCCTTCGCGAGCGAATCGAGGTCGCCGATGCCTGAGCTCGAGCGGATGCTGTCCCAGCTCGGCGCCGAGCTCGACTGGCCGCAGACCCCCGACCTGGCGCCGCGCGTGCGTGCCCGGCTCACCGAGCGCCGGCCCGCGCCCCGGCGCCGGCCGCTTGTCACGGGTCTTCGCCGTTCCCTGGCGCTCGCTCTGGTCCTGCTGCTCGTGCTGGCAGCGGTCACGGCCGCCGCCGTCCCCGCCGTGCGCGACGCCGTCCTCGACTTCCTCGGCCTTCAGGGCGCGACCGTCGAGCGCAGGACCACGCTGCCCACCCCGCCCCCCGAGCGCCCGCTCGACCTGGGCCGCCGGACCACACTCGAGAGCGCCGGAGAGGGCCTCGCCTTCGAGCCGCTGGTGCCCGCCGGGCTGGGAGCCCCCGACGGCGTCTACGTTGGCGGCGGCGTTGCCGGCGGCGAATTGTCGCTTGCCTACCTGCCGCGTCCCGGATTGCCGCGCGCCCGCAGCACGCGCCTCGGGTTGCTGGTGAGCGAGTTTCGCGGTGATCTCGACCCCAACTACATCGGCAAGGTGGTCGGTCCGGGTGGCGTGGTGGAGCGGCTGACGGTGGACGGCGGGGAGGCCATCTGGATCGAGGGGGTGCCGCACTTCTTCTTCTACCGCGACCCGGCCGGGCGGGTGATCGAGACCGAGCTGCGCCTGGCCCAGAACGTGCTGCTGGTCGAGCGAGGAGACGTGCTGGTGCGACTCGAGGGCGCGTTCAGCCGCGAGCGGGCGATCAGGATCGCGCGCTCCCTGCACCGGCTCTAGAGGGTGATGTGGGTCCGGCGCTGCGCGAGCCGCCGGGTGTCGGGACCGGCGTCCTTGAACGGCGGCAACCAAGGGTGTACGCAGCCGTGTTGTCGGCCGTGTGACTCTGCCGTAACGCGGTTTCGAGGCCGCTGTGGTCGATTTACCCCCGTATAGGGGTGTAAAGCGACAATGCTCCTCACCGAGCGGCCACGCCGGGCCCGCCCGATCGCCGGGGTTACAGCACCGCTACGGAAGTGACGGCGCGGCGGCGGCCCCTGGCGGCTGCCGTTCTGGGCGCCGGCCCCGACAGGTGGCGACTCGCGCAGCGCCGGGCCTCTAGTCCCCGAGCACGCCCGGATTCGCCCTATACCAGTCGACGGTCCGGCGCAGGCCCTCCTCCAGGCTCACGCGCGGCTGCCACCCGGTCAGCTCGTGCAGCTTGCTCGAGTCGACGTACTGCCGATCGATCTCCCGGTACGGAATCGTCTGCCCTTGGATATCCGGTTCGACGTCACTGCCGGCGATGCGGCAGATCAGCTCCACGACCTCGCGTACCGCATAGGAGCGCCCGCCGCCCGCGTTGAAGGCCTCGCCGCGTGCGCCCTCGCCATCGAGCGCGTCCGCAACGGCCAGGTATGCGGCCACCGCATCGTCCACGAACAACAGGTCGCGCTCCGGCGTGCCGTCCGAGCGGATGATCGGCCGCCTTCCCGCCAGTACCGCGTCCACGACCTCGGGAATCAGGCGCGACCGGTGCAGGTCGCCACCGCCATAGACGTTCGCTAATCGTGTGGTGGCCACCGGGACTCCGAAGGTGGGCCAGTACGAGCGCGCAATGAGGTCCGCGGCCGCCTTGCTCGTCTCGTAGGGGTAGCGGGGCTGGAGGGCGGTGTCCTCGCGGTACGGCAGATCGTTGCTGTCGCCGTAGGCCTTGTCGGAGGCGGCCACGACCACCCGCTGGACTTCGAGACGCCGACAGGCCTCGAGCATCGTCCAGGTACCGCCGACGTTGACCTCCCATGTGGTGAGCGGCGAACGCCGGGCGGTACCCACGATCGTCTGGGCGGCGAGATGAAAGACCGTGTCGACCTCGTAGTCGGCGAGCGCGCGTTCCACGAGGGAGCTGTCGGTGGCATCGCCCGTGACCACGTTGACGCTCGATTCGAGGTTCTCGATGAGCAGCGTGGAGCGCGGGGTCGAATCGCGCCGCAGGACCGTCACGCCGACGCCGCGCTGGAGCAGGCCACCGACCAGCGCCGAACCGATGAAGCCATAGGCGCCGGTGACCAACGACGAGCGCATCAATCCCAGATCCGCCAGGGCGCGGCGCCGCCAGACCAGATGTCGTTGAGCAGAACGGCATCCTTGAAGGTGTCCATGCACTCCCAGAAGCCCTCATGGCGGAAGGCGTGCAGCTGCCCGTCGGCGGCCAGCCGCTCCAGGGGCTCGCGCTCGAGCACGGAGTCGTCTTCGAGATAGTCGAGCGCGCCGGGCTCGAAGCAGAAGAAGCCGCCGTTGACCCAGTGCTCGCTCCGCGGCTTCTCGCGAAAGCCGCGCACGCGACCTCCTCCGTCCATCTCGGCGATCCCGAACTGCAGCTCGGGCCTGACGACCGTCATCGTGGCGAGCCCGCCCTGGGCGCGGTGGAAGTGGATCAGGCGAGCGAGATCGATGTCGGCCACCCCGTCGGCATAGGTGGCGCAGAACGTGCGCTCCCCGAGCAGCGCCCCGGCCTGTTTGATCCGCCCCCCGGTGGGTGTGTCCACGCCGGTGTCGAAGCAGCGCACCTCCACGCCGTCGGGCCATCTGCGTGACGAGGCAAATCGCTCCACCAGGTCGCCCCTGTAGCCCGTGCACAGCGTAAAGCGGCGCAGTCCCTGGGCGGCGTAGATGTTGATCACGTGCCAGACGATCGGCTCACCGCCGATCTCCACCAGCGGCTTGGGGATGGACGCCGCCTCCTCTTGCAGCCGGGTCCCACGGCCGCCGCACAGGATCACCACGTCCTCGATCGCGCTCATGTCGGGCGAGCCCTCAGCGGCCGGCGCCCACAGCCATCCGGCGCAGCGGAATCACGAACCAGACGATCGCGAAGGCCGCAGCGGAGGCTGCTCCGACCAGATACACGGTGGTGTCCTTGTAGAGCACGTCGGTGATGAACACCACCGCACCGGTCATGGCCACAGCCAGGAGCCCGAGGCCCAGAATGATGATCCGGTTGCCGGTGCGGACGATGTGCTCCTTGTCCTGCTGGCGGAACTCGATCCGGTGGTGGGCCGAGGGCGCGATCAGGCAGATGGCGGCCGCCGCCGTGGTGAGCAGCGTGATGAAGTAGATCGTCTGCTGGAGGCTCGTGACGTCGGCGAAGCGCTGGTTGAACGGCACCACCAGCAAGAAGGCGAACAGCACCTGCACCCCAGGCAGCGCCACCCGCAGTTCGCCGATCATCTCCTGCAAATTGCGGTCGATCCGCTCGCTCTCGCTCTCGTCCCGGCCCGTTTCGGGATGCGTCGACACGGGGAAACCTTATCCCGAAAGCCTTGACCTCCCTGGTCCCCCGGACAGCCAAAGAAGCGACCGGCTCCGCCCTGCTCTGCGGGGCCTGCGGCCTCACCTGGGAGAGCCGGGCCGCCGCGCTTGAGATCTGGAAACGAGGACGCTGCCTCGCCTGCGGCTCGGCCATGAAACGCGGCTCCGCGCCATCCCAATCGAGGTCGGATCGCCTTCGCGGGCCGGCCGCCGTTCCCATCGCCGGGAGCTAGCGGAACTCGCCGCACGGCACGTCTATGAGCTCCTGGGACGACGACGACTGGACGGGCGAGCCGCCCGAGGGCCGCTACTCGGCCGACCGGGCCAATCCCGGCTTCTGGCGTGACAACCGCGCGCCCATCTCCATCACCGCCACGGGCGTAGGCCTTGCCCTGATTATCCTGCTCGTGGTTTGGCTGCTGTAGAACGCGTAGCCGTCGTGCTCGGCGCCCGCAACCTGGGCGGCGCGATCCTCGATCATCTCGTGTCGCAGGGCTGGCGCGGCGCGGCCGTGGCGCGCAGCGAGGAGACCGCTGCGGCGGTCCGCGAGCGCGGCGCCCTCGGGATCGCGGCCGACGCCGCCAACCCATCCTCGCTCGAGTCCGCGCTGGTGCGGGTTCGTGGGGAGCTGGGCCCGCCGAGCCTGATCGTGAACGCCGTGAGTGCCGCCCGCCCGAGCGGCGACGGGCCGTTCGGAGGAGGGTCCATCGCCGACGCGGACGTCGATGCCTTTCGCGGCTGGACAGCCGCCGTGGCCGAGCAGGGATTCGTGTTTCTCTCCGGCGGGCTGCGCGCGCTGCGCGAGTCCGGGGGAGGGACCCTCGTGCAGGTGACCGGCGGCTCGGCGCGCCGCGCGATGCCCGGCCGCGGGCTGTGGTCGGCGGGCGCGCAGGCCACCCGGGCCATGGTCCACGCCGCCGCCCAGGAGGTCCGCGAGGAGGGCATCCACGTGGCTCTGCTGATCGTGGACGCCACGATCGAGTCGCCAAAGACCGAGGCCTTCACGCGCGACCAGCCGCGTGAGGCGCTCGCCGACCAGCGGCTGATCGCCGAGGCGGTGAGCTTCCTGGCCGGCCAGGAGCCGCGCGCCTACACGCACCGGCGCGATGCACGTCCTCGATGGTCACTCCTTCGGCGTCGGCGCCCGCTGTCGGCTCCGCGGTCGCCATCTAACTCTCGACCCGCTTGCGCGTCCGGGCCTGCTTCTGGCGCTTGACCGGGTCGAGCTCGAGCTTGCGCAGGCGGACCGCGTCGGGCGTGACCTCCACGCTCTCGTCATCGCGGATGAACTCGAGCGCCTGGTCGAGCGACAGGCGGTGTGCGGGCACGAGCTTGACCGTTTCGTCCGAGCCTGCGGCGCGCACGTTGGTCTGCTTCTTCTCGCGCACCGCGTTCACATCGAGGTCAGCGGCGCGGGCGTTCTCGCCCACCACCATCCCCTCGTAGACCTCCTCGCCCGGCCCGACGAAGAGCCGGCCGCGCTCCTGGAGCTTGAGTAGAGCGAAGGTGGCGGTGGGCCCGCGCCGGTCGGCCACCAGCGAGCCCGTCGGGCGGGTGCGAATCTCGCCCTGCCACGGCTCGTAGCGCTCGAAGACCGAGTGCAGGATGCCCGATCCGCGCGTCTCGGTCATGAACTCCGTCCGAAAGCCGATCAGGCCGCGCGTGGGAACCAGGAAGTCGAGCCGTACCCAGCCCGTGCCGTGGTTGACCATGTTCGCGAGGCGCCCCTTGCGCAGCGCCAGCATCTGGGTAACCACACCCAGGAAGTCCTCGGGCACGTCGATCGCCAGTCGCTCGATCGGCTCGTGCAGCACCCCGTCGACCTCACGCGTGACCACCTGGGGCTTGCCGACGGTGAGCTCGAAGCCCTCGCGGCGCATCGTCTCCACGAGCACGGCCAGCTGCAGCTCGCCGCGACCCTGCACCTCCCAGGTGTCGTTGCGATCGGTGTCGAGCACCCGGATGGCCACGTTGCCCACCAGTTCGGCTTGCAGCCGGTCCTCGACCATGCGCGCCGTCAGTCTCGATCCCGACTTCCCGGCCAGGGGCGAGGTGTTGATCCCGACGGTCATCCCCAGCGCCGGCTCCTCGACGGCGATCACCGGCAGCGGCCGGGGGTCCTCGAGATCCGCGATCGTCTCCCCGATCGTGATCTCGGGGATGCCGGCCAAGGCGATGATCTCGCCCGGTCCGGCTTCGTCGGCGGGAACGCGGCGGAGGCCCTCGTTCACGTAAAGCTCCGCCACGCGAACGCGCTCGATCTCGCCCTCCCGGCGACACCAAGCCACCTCCTGGCCCTTGCGGATCGTGCCCTGGTGCACCCGGCACAGGGCCAGCCGGCCGACGTAGGGATCGGCGTCGAGGTTGGTCACGCGTGCCTGCAGCGGATGGCCCTCCTCGTAGGTGGGCGCGGGGATGCGCTCCACCAGCAGGTCGAGCAGCGGCCTCAGGTCCGTGCCCTCGGTGCCCTGCTCGAGGCAGGCCCAGCCGGCCTTGGCGTTGGTGTAGACGATCGGGAACTCGATCTGCTCCTCGTCCGCGTCGAGGTCGAGGAAGAGCTCGTAGACCTCGTTCACCACATCCCCGATGCGGGCGTCGGGACGATCCACCTTGTTCACGCAGAGCACCACCGGCAGCCTGGCCTCGAGCGCCTTGCGCAGCACGAAACGGGTCTGGGGCAGCGGGCCCTCGGAAGCGTCCACCAGCAGCATCACGCCGTCGACCATCGTCAGCCCACGCTCGACCTCGCCTCCGAAGTCGGCGTGACCCGGGGTATCGACGAGGTTGAGCTTGACCGCGCCGAAGCGCACGGCCGCGTTCTTGGCCAGGATCGTGATGCCGCGCTCGCGTTCCTGGTCCATCGAGTCCATCACGCGGTCGGTGAGCACCTCGTGCGCCGCGAACACGCCCGACTGGCGCAGCATGGCGTCCACCAGCGTCGTCTTGCCGTGGTCGACGTGGGCGATGATCGCCACGTTGCGGATGTCATCGCGGGTGGCCACCTAGTCCTCGATCGCACGGATTTCGTCGCCGATCGCAATACGCCCGTCGGTGACGATGTCCGCCCGCAGGCCGCCGCGGTGCACGAGCGCACGCAGGAGGCCAACCTCGGTCAGGCGCTCGAGGTGGGCGCACGGCTCGCACAGCCGGCGGCCCGCACATTCGACCTCTCCCACCGAGAAGCGCCGGCCGACGAGGGCGTTGAGATCGATCCCGCGCGTGACGATGTTGCGGCGCGCGTCCTCGGGGGTGGGGGTGTGTCCGGAGCTGAGCGTGATCGCCTCGAGCTGCTCGGCCTCGATAAGAGTGAGGTCGTGGCCGTTGGAGGCCGGGTTCGAGAAGGTCCCCCGACCGTCGAAGTAGCGGTCACCCTCGAGACCGCGGCCGGCGTGGGCACCGGCCTCTCCGAGCAGAGTCATCGGCGCTTCGGCGGTGCGCGCCACAGCAATGGCCTCCACGCGGCCGTGGGCTCGGGCCGCGTCGGCCTTCGGCATGGCGGTCCAGAGTGCCGGGTCGGCCGGGGCCACGAGATAGCCCGCCGAGATGCTCTCGAAGCCCTCATCCTCGAGCAGGGGCGCCCACACCAGCCCTGGTGGCGAGCCGAAGGCGACGGCGGCGTTGTCGTCGCGCAGCACAGCCAGCCACGGCCCCGCCCAGTTGAACCGATAGGGGTCCGAGATCGGCACCAGGCCGAGCCCGCGTCCAGCGAGCCAGTTGCGCCACGCCGGCCAAGGCGGACCCTCCTCCGGGCAGGGCACCTCCTCCACGGCGAGCTCGAGGATGGTGGCCAGGCAGGCGGCACCCGCCCGCGAGAGGCGCGGCGCTTCGCTCTCGGGCGGGGGGCTGGGACGCACGCCGCGAGTTTGGCAGCCGACCGACGCCTCTAGTCTCGATCGCCATGCCCGAGCTGGTACTGAGCGTGCTCGATCAATCGCCGATCTCCGAGGGCCAGACCGCGGCGAGCGCGCTTCACAACACACTCGACCTGGCCGAGCTGACCGACGAGCTCGGCTACTCGCGCTACTGGGTGGCCGAGCACCACGCGACTCCCGCGCTGGCCTGCGCCGCTCCGGAGATCCTGATCGCCGCGATCGCGGCGCGCACCGAGCGCATCCGGGTGGGAAGCGGCGGCGTGATGCTTCCGCATTACAGCCCGCTCAAGGTGGCGGAGACGTTCAGCCTGCTGGCCGGGCTGCATCCCGAGCGGATCGACCTCGGGCTGGGCCGCGCGCCCGGCACCGATCCGCTGACGACCTTCGCGCTGCAGCGCGACCGCCGCCAGGCGGCCCCCGACGACTTCGTCGAGCAGCTGCCCGAGCTCCTGGGCCTGCTGGAGGACCGCCTGCCCGCCGACCACCCCTTCGCGCGCCTCGCCCGCACCCTGCCCGGACTCCCCGAGCGCCCCGAGCCGTGGCTGCTGGGCTCGTCCCCGCAGAGCGCGATCTGGGCCGCCGAGCTGGGGTTGCCCTACTCGTTCGCCGACTTCATCAACCCCAACGGGCCCGCCATAGCCGCCGACTACCGGGCCCGCTTCGTCGACTCCGAGCGCCTCGGCGCGCCGCGCGTGAGTGCCGGCGTGATCGTCATCTGTGCCGAGACCGATGCGGAGGCCGAGGAGCTCGCCTCATCGAGCCGGATGATGATGTCGCTGCTCAAGCAGGGGCGGCTGATCCCGATCCCGCCCGTGGACCGCGCGCTGCGCTACCTCGAGACGCGCGAGCGCTCGCCGGGAGGCCGCCGGGCGGTGATCGGCTCGCCGCAGACGGTGCGTTCGGGCCTGGAAGCGGTGGCCGAGGAATACAGCGCGGGCGAGCTGCTCCTGCTGACGATCACCCACGACCACCAGGCCCGGCGGCGCTCGTACGAGCTGGTGGCCGAGGAGTTCGGGCTGGTCGAGGGCGCGGCGAGCGGAGCACCGGCGGAATTGCGTCGCAGGTCGGGATAGTCACGGGCTAACCGCCGCTCGCACCTCCTCGAGCGTCGGCATCGAGACGCCGGCGCCGGAGCTCTGGACGCACAGAGACGCGGCGACGTTGGCCGTCGAGAGGGCCGCGCGAAGCGACTCGTCACGGCTCAGCTGGGCGGCGAGGAACCCCACGAAGCAATCGCCCGCTCCGGTGGCATCGACCGAATCCACCCTCCGGCCGTCGATCTCGATGACCTCCTCTCGCTCGAGTGCCAGCGCCCCCGCCTTGCCGAGCGTCACGACCATCGTCTGCGCATCGCGACTCCGCAGCCTTCGTGCGGCGTCGATCAGCGCGTCACGCGACTCGAACGACTCCGCGGCTCCCGGGACGAGGAACGCGAGCTCGGTCTCGTTCACCACCAGCACGTCGGCCAGGTCCATAGCCGCGACTCGCACTCGAGGGCGGGCGCCGGGTTGAGAATCGTCGCCGCCCCCTGGTTGTGGGCCCGCCTGAGGGCGGCCTCGACCGTCTCCAGCGGGACCTCGAACTGGGCCACCACCACGTCGCCGGCCTCCACCGGCAGGGCTTGCACGTGTGTCGGGGTCAGCGCAGCGTTTGCGCCGGGAACCACCACGATCGTGCTCTCCGAGTCCGCCACGGTCACCACCGCGGTGCCGGTGGGCACACCCGATTCGCTCTCCACGTGATCGAGGTCGAGGCCCTCGTCGCGCAGGAAGGCCTCCAGCCGGCGGCCGAAGTCGTCGTCGCCGAGCCGACCCACCATCACGGTCTCGGCACCGGCGCGCGAGGATGCCACCGCCTGGTTGGCCCCCTTGCCGCCTTCGCTGAAGCCCAGCTTGCTGCCGGGCACGGTCTCGCCGGGCCTCGGGTGACGGTCGGCCGTCGCGACCACGTCCATGTTGATGCTGCCCACGACGAAGACCCTGCTCACGCGGTCGGCTCTCCAAGCAGGCGGCGGGCAACCGAGCGGTAGCACTCGACCGCGAGCGCGAGGTCGCGCACGTCCACACGCTCGTTGCGCGCGTGCGGCAGGGCGGTGACCTGCGCGAGCGGCATGTGGCGAAACGGGAAGAAGCCGTAGGCCACGCACTCGGGGAAGGCGGCGCGGAAGGTCTGTGAATCGGAGTAGCCGGTGGAGATCGTGGGCAGGCAGCGCGCGCCGGGATCCACGTCCGCGACCCATTCGTTCAGCGCGTCCATCAGGGGCGACTCCACCGCCGACTCGTTGCCGACCACGCGCTCGGTGAACTCGAGCCGGTAGCCGTCACGCCCGAGCACCTCCTGAATTCGGGCGGTCACCTCCGGCTCGTCCATGCCCGGGGGCACGCGGCAGTCCACGTGCACCCGCGCGGCGTCGGGGATCACGTTCATCGTCCGCGCGGCGTCCACCATGGTCGGAGCGAGGGTCACGCGCATCATGTGCTCGGCGAGCACGGCCAGACCGGGCGCCCGTTCTCTGAGTGCGGCCAGGGCGGCGGCCGGATCTCGCTCACCGTCGAGGTCGAGTCCGGCGAGCAGCGCACGCGGCCCCGGAGTCAGGTCCCAGCCCGGCCTCGCCGCGGCCATGGCCTCGAGAAAGGGCGCCAGCTTGGGGAGCGCGTTGTCGGCGCCGATCGGGAGCGCCGCGTGCCCGGCGGTTCCCTCGGTGGTCAGCGTGAAGCGAAACACGCCCTTCTCACCAATCGAGACGGCGTAGCTTCGCTCCGCGTCCACGGGCAGCGCCTCACCACCACCCTCGTTGAGCAGGTAGTCGCAGCGAACCAGCTCGGGATGCTCGGTGCAGACCCATTTGGCGCCGGTGCCGCCCTCCTCCTCGTCGGCGACCGAGATCAGGACCAGATCGCCGCGCGCCGGGCGCCAGCCTTCGCGGGCGAGCGAGCAGATCGTCACGACCTCGGCGGCCAGCTGGCTCTTCATGTCGAGCGCGCCGCGCCCCCAGACGCAGCCCTCGGCGAGTGCTCCCGACCACGGTCCGTAACGCCAGCCCTCGGGATCGGCCACCACGGTGTCGGGGTGTGAGAGCAGGCCGAGAACGGGCCCCTCCTGCGCACCCTCCAGCCGCGCCACGAGGTTGGGCCTCTGCGGCTCCTCGCCCAGCAGCGTCACCTCGAGACCGGCGGCGCGGAGGTGGCCCGCCACGAGCTCCTGAGCAGGACGCTCGTTGCCCGGTGGGTTGACCGTGTCGATGCGCAGCAGCTGCTGCAACAGCTCGGTCGCCTCCTGAGCCCGCGCGCTGGTCACCCGGCCGCCTAGGCGCGAAACAGGCCGGCGTAGGCGCTCAGCGCCGGCTGGCCGCCGAGGTGGGCATAGAGGACGTTGGAGTCCTTGGCGATCTCACCGCGCTCGACCAGGTCGATCATCCCGGCCATCGACTTTCCCTCGTACACCGGGTCGGTGATCATGCCCTCGAGGCGCGCGGCCGTACGCATCGCCTCCAGCGTCACCCGGTCGGGGATGCCGTAGGTGCCGGCGTGATAGCGGTCGTCGAGGATGATCTCGTCCTCGCTCAACTCGCGGCCGACCTCGATCAGTGCCGCGGTAGCGCGAGCGATGCGAGCCACCTGATCGCGGGTCTCCTGGGGCCGGGCCGAGCCGTCGATGCCGATGATGCGGCGCTGTTCCTCCTGGGCGGCGAAGCCGGCGATCATGCCCGCGTGAGTGCTGCCGGTGACCGAGCACACCACGATCGTGTCGAAGAACACGCCCAGCTCCTCCTCCTGCTGCGCCACCTCCTGGGCCCAGCGGGCAAAGCCCAGTCCGCCCAGCTCATGGTCCGAGGCGCCGGCGGGAATGGCGTAGGGCTTGCCCCCGGCCGCTTCGATGTCGGCGATGGCCTGCTCCCAGCTCTCCTTGAAGCCGATGCCGAACTCCGAGCGCACCAGCCGGACGTCGGCGCCCATCAGGCGGCTGAGCTGGATGTTGCCGACGCGGTCGTAGACCACGTCCGGCCAGTCCACCCAGCTCTCCTGGATCAGCACCGCCTTGAGGCCCAACCGAGCAGCGACCGCGGCGACCTGGCGGGTGTGATTGGACTGAATGCCGCCGATCGACACCAGCGTGTCGCACTCCTGGGCCAGCGCATCGGCCACGAGGTACTCCAGCTTCCGCGTCTTGTTGCCGCCGTAGGCCAGGCCGCTGTTGCAGTCGTCGCGCTTGGCCCACAGCGACGCTCCGCCGAGGTGGGCGGTCAGTCGCTCGAGGCGGTGTACCGGCGACGGGCCGAACAGGAGCGGCTCGTGCGCGAAGGAGTCGAGCTTCACCCGCGGCAGTCTGCCAGCAAGCCGCGCCCGTCAGTCGTCGAAACCGTCGTCCGACCCCTTGCCGGAGCTGTCGTCGGAGCCGCTGTCGTCCGACCCCTTGCCGGAGTCTGTCGTCGGAGCCGCTGTCGTCGGAGCCGCCGCTGCCCGACCCTCCCGAATCGTCGCTGCCGCCGTCATCATCTGCGGACGGGGATTCCTGGGGGACCTCGGTGGGGGGCGGGGAGGCCTGATCGGCCGCCGCGATCCGCTCCCGCCTCGCTTGACGACGCCTGGCCACCGCCTTGCGCCGACGCGCATCCGCGCGGCGCTGCGCAAGCGCGCGACGCGCCGCGACGCGTCTGCGCTCCGAGGCCGGCGGCGCCAGGGTGTCGCCGGCACTCAGCGGCTCGGCGGACAGCCCCACACTGTCACCCGAGATCGTATTGGCGAGCAGCCCGATGGCCACCGCCGCCACGAGGCCGGCGAGGGCGAGTGCCACCCCGGCCGCGAGTCTTCTCGGAGTCATGGGGCGAGCCTAGCCGCGGCCGGGTAAAGCCTGTTCGAGTGGGGGATCAAGTTTTCGTAAAGGGCGGTACGCGGGCAGGACGAGCTCAGCCAGGGCTCCACCCTCGCGACGATTGGTGAGCCGTGCGTGACCGTTCCAGCGGGTGGCCAGTGCCTCCACGACACTCAACCCCAGGCCCGTGCCGGCGGCTCCCCCGCGACCGGCCTCGCCGCGATAGAAGCGTTCGAACAGACGCTCGTGCTCGTCGTCCCCGATGCCGGGCCCCTGGTCGGCGATCCCGATGCGCACGCCGCCGCCCTCCTCGCGCCAGCCGATCGTCACCTCGGTGCCGGACGGCGAATAGTTGAGAGCGTTCTCCAGCAGGTTGTCGAGCATGGCGGCCACGTCCTCGGTGGAGGCGGCCACCTCCGCCGGGTCACCCTCCTCCAGGCGCAGGCGGTGTCCGGTTCGCTCGGCCGGGCCTCGCCAGCGCGCGCAGGCCGCGGTGGTCGCCTCCCCAACGTCAACCGGTTGCGGAGCCGGTCGCTCGCGCTCACCCGCCAACGTGAGCAGCTCGGAGAGCAGCCTCGCGAGTCGCTCGGTCTCGCGCTCGGCGGCCGTCAACTCCCGCTCGACCTCGGGATCCCGGCTCTTCAGGGCAGCGGCCTCGAGACGAAGTCGCAGCCCGGTCAGCGGGGTACGCAGCTGGTGGGACGCGTTCGCCACGAACTCACGCTGTGCCCGCAGGGAACCACTGAGCCGGCCGGTCATCTCGTTGAAGGCCGATGCGACCTCCTGCTGCTCGGCCGATCCCTCGACCTCCGCTCGCGCGTCGAGATCGCCCCGCGTGACTCGTCGGGCGGCGCCGGCGAGGTTGCGCAGCGGCTTGGCCAGCGACCCGGCCAGAAACCAGGCCACAGCGAGGCCGAGCAGTAGCGCCACCGCTCCGACCCCGACCAGGGCGATCACGTCGTTACGCACCTCGCTTCGCACGGCGTCGACTGCCTGAGTCACCCGCACCGCGCCGGCTCGCCGGCCCTCCACGACTATCGGGACGGCGGTGAAGAGCAGGTCCTTGTCGAGCGACTCGCTACGCCGCGTGCCCTGCGAAGGCCGGCCGGCGAGGGCGCGCGCAATCTCCGGACGGCTGGCGTAGGAGGCGTCCGAGTCCGAGCCCTGTGACGAGTCCGCGAGCAGCGTGCCCTCGTCGTCGACCACGATCACCCGCCCCCCGAGATCGCGCGCCGAGCGCTCGACCAGCGATTCGAGCTGATCGGGTTCGTCGAAGCGCCCGGACGCTCCCGCGGACAGCAGCTGGGCCTGTCCCTGGGCCTCACTCTTGATCTCGGCGTCCACGCGGCGCGAGAGGTTCAGCGCCAGCGGCACCTCGAGCGCCACGATCACGAGCACCAGCACATAGGCGAAGGCGAGAAGCAGCCGCGCCCGCAGGCTCACGTGGATTCCCGCGACTCGTCGGGTGCGTCAAAGCGGAAGCCGACGCCGCGAACGGTGTGGATGTAGCGGGGTGCCGCGGAATCGTCGCCGAGCTTGCGGCGCAGGCTCGAAATGTGGACGTCGAGCGTCTTGGTGGAACCGAACCAGTTCACATCCCACACCTCGTCGAGCAGGCGTTCGCGAGTGATCACGCTGCCCGCCTCACGCAGCAGTAGCTCGAGAAGCTCGAACTCCTTGCGGGTCAGCTCGAGTTCCTGGCCGTTGTGGGTCGCGCTGCGTCGACCGGGGTCGAGGGTGAGCGAGCCCGCCGCGAGCGGCTTGTCGCGCTCCGCGGCGGGTCTGTGTCCACCGGCGCTCCGGCGGAGAACCGCCCGGATCCGGGCCGCGACCTCACGGGCGCTGAAGGGCTTGACGATGTAGTCGTCGGCGCCCAGCTCCAGGCCGACGACGCGATCGGTCTCCTCGCCGCGTGCGGTGAGCATGATGATCGGCACCTCCGATTGCTCGCGCAGGCTGCGACACACGTCGTACCCCGAGCCGTCGGGCAGCATCACGTCCAACAGGACGAGATCGGGGAGGGCGCGCGCAGCAACCTGGAGCGCCTCCGCCGCCGTGTGGGCCACCTCCGTGGCGAAGCCCTCGCGCTGGAGGGCTTCGCTCAACGGCTCGGTGATGGAGGTCTCGTCCTCCACCATCAGCACGGTGCGTCTCCCGGCGGCCATCGCCTAGATGCTAGGCGCGACGTGGGCGACGCGAGACAGTTCGTCAGTCGTCGTCACCTCCGTGGCCGCTCGAGTCCTCGCCGCCGCCGCTGTGACCCGAGCCGCTGCTGTCGTCGTCGATGTCGTCGATGTCGTCGCCGCCGTCATGACCGGAGCTGGAGCTGCCCGGCCCCGAGTTGTCGTCGCCGCCGTCATGACCGGAGCCGGAGCTGCCCGGCCCCGAGTTGTCCTCGCCGCGGTCATGATCGCGGTCATCGCCGCGGTCGTGATCCTCGGCCACCGTGCCGTTGCAGCGGGGGTCGCCCGCGTGTTCGGCCTCGTCGCACGGGCCGGAGATGTCATCGCCTTCGACGGTCTCCGTTCCGACACGCTGCGGGTTGTCCTCGGTCGTGGTGGTGCGCTCCGGCGTTGTCTGTGCCGGGGCGGAGTCGGTGGTCTCGGCGGTTTCGGTCGTGGCCGTCGTGCCGGCGGGGGCGGGCTCATCGCCCACCTGGGCCACCACCACGGCGGCCAGGATCCCGAACAGGGCAACGGCGAGGGCCAGTGTCAGTGTCTTGCGCATGCTGTGCCTCCCTCTCGACTAGTTGTCGTCGCCGCTCGGGTTGTCGTCGCCGCTCGGGTCGTCGTCGCCGCCGTGCTCGCCGCCACCGCCGGAGCGCTCGACCTCCACGGCGATCCAGCGACCATCGCGCCGGCGGACGGTCGACTCGATGTTCGTGGCTCCGACCTTCAGCCCGGCAAAGCCGGCGATGCGCTCGAAGCGGGTGTTGCGAGTCACGCGGATGCGCACCGTGCCGCGCTCGCTATCGCGAAGCCGGAACGTGCGCGCCGCGCCGTTCTTGGACACCACCGTGCCTTCGAACTCCCGGAGCGCCGCGGACCCGGCGGTGGGCGCCGCGCCGGCGGGGACGCTGGACGCGGCGACGGCGGTAACCGCGACCAGTGCGGTTGTGACGATGAACTTGCGTTTCATTACTTGACCTCCAGTTGGATTTGACTGTGTGGCCAGTCTCGCCCCCGGCCGTCAAGCAGACGCCCAGGTTCAGGCAAAGCCTTCGTAAAGCCGAATCGGTCCGGGATCTGCCTCAAGATTGAGTGGGTGAGCCCGATTCATGGGGCGAGGATCGATTGAGATGACCCAGCGAGAACAGCTCGAGACCGAGCTGGCCGGCGCCACCGCCGAGCTCAGGGCCCATATGGCCACCTGGGAGTACGCCTTTTCGATGGCCGGCGGCTGCCAAGGGGGACGAGACCATCCCCTGCATTGGGTGACCCAGTCTCGGACCGAGGCTCTCAACACTCGGTGCCGCAACCTGCGCGCCCGCCTGCTCGAACACAAGCTCTGAGCTCGCGCTCCCGGTCAAAAAAACGTTAGGGCCGCTTCGCTCCGGGCAACGTCTAAGTGACGCTTTTCACGGAAGAGGAGACAGACATGGCGGAGAACCGCGGAGTTGCCTACATGGGCACCGGCAAGGTGGAGGTCCAAGACATCGACTTCCCCACCTTCGAGCTTCAGGACGGACCGGGTGTCAACCCGGACAACGTGGGCCGTGCGCTTCCACACGCAGCGATCCTCAGGGTCGTGTCCACCAACATCTGTGGCTCCGACCAGCACATGGTCCGCGGTCGTACCACCGCTCCAGAAGGCCTGATTCTCGGGCACGAGATCACCGGCGAGGTGATCGAGACCGGCCGGGACGTCGAGTTCATCAAGGAGGGCGACCTCTGCTCGGTGCCCTTCAACATCGCGTGCGGTCGTTGTGAACGGTGCAAGACCGGCGACACCGGCGTATGCCTGAACGTCAACCCCGACCGGCCCGGCTCCGCCTACGGGTACGTCGACATGGGCGGCTGGGTGGGCGGCCAGGCGGAGTACGCGCTGGTGCCCTACGCGGACTGGAATCTCTTGAAGTTCGCGGACAAGGAACAGGCGATGGAGAAGATCGTCGACCTGACCATGCTGTCGGACATCTTCCCGACCGGTTTCCACGGAGCGAAGACGGCGGGAATCGGCCCGGGCGACACCGCCTACATCGCTGGTGCCGGGCCCGTGGGCTTGGCCGCGGCGCATTCCGCCCAGCTGCTGGGCGCCTCGGTGGTGATCGTGGGCGACCTGATCCCCGAGCGCCTCGAGCAGGCCCGCTCATTCGGTTGCGAGACGATCGACGTGTCGAAGGGCGACCCGCGCGATCAGATCGAGGAGCTGCTGGGCGTGCCGGAGGTCGACGGCGCCGTCGACGCGGTGGGCTTCGAGGCCCGCGGTCACGGTGACGGTTCGGGCGAAGAGGCTCCCGCGACCGTCCTGAACTCCGTTATGGACATCACCCGGGCGGCCGGCAAGCTCGGCATCCCCGGCCTGTACGTGACGGGCGACCCCGGCGCCGTCGACGACGCCGCCAAGGAGGGCTCGCTCTCGATCCGGATCGGACTCGGCTGGGCGAAGTCGCAGTCGTTCACCACCGGACAGTGCCCGGTGATGCGCTACCACCGCGGATTGATGGAGATGATCCTGCACGACAAGGCCCAGATCGCCAAGGCCGTGAACGCCACGGTGATCACGCTCGACGAGGCACCGGAGGGCTACCAGGACTTCGACAAGGGAGCGGCCAAGAAGTACGTGCTCAACCCGCACGGTTTGATCGCCGCCTGACCCGGCGGCCACCGCTGGGACCGGCTCGAGCCGCGGCTTACTGGGAGGAGGCCGCCGGCTCGAGCCGCTCCAGGCGGCCTTCCTCGAGCCGGCTGCGCAGCACCTTCTTGTCGAACTTGCCGACGCTCGTCTTCGGGACCTCGTCCACGATGGCCAGCTCGTCGGGGAGCCACCATTTCGCCACCCGCTCCGAGAGGTGCTCGCGTAGCTCCTCGAGGGTGATCTCAGCGTCCTCCTCGGGCACCACGCAGGCGAGCGGGCGCTCACCCCAGCGTTCGTGCGGCACGGCGATCACCGCGGCCTCCTGCACCGCTGGGTGGGCCATGATCTCGACCTCCAGCTCGACCGACGAGATCCACTCTCCGCCCGACTTGATCACGTCCTTGGCGCGGTCACTGATCATGATGTAGCCGCGCTCGTCGATCGCCGCGATGTCTCCCGTGCGCAGCCAGCCGGCGTTGAATTTCGCCTCGCTCTCGTCGTCGCGGAAGTACTGGCGAGCGACCCACGGCCCGCGCGCCTCGAGCTCGCCGGTGGACTGGCCGTCCCACGGCACCTCGTTGCCGTCGTCGTCGACGATGCGGACCTCGACCAGCGGCGAGGGGCGCCCCGCTGTGGCCCGGTAGCGCCAGTGCTCGTCGCCCTCGGCGTCTCCCGGCGGGCGGGCCACGGAGCCGAGCGGGCTCGTCTCCGTCATGCCCCAGGCCTGGACGATGCGAAGTCCGTGACTCTGCTCGAGCTCCTGCATCAGAGCGAGCGGCACGGCCGAGCCTCCGGAGATCACGAGCCGCATGGCGGACAGGTCCGGCTGGTGCTCGTCGGCGTAGCGCAACAGGTCCATCCAGATGGTTGGCACCGCCGCCGAGAACGTCACACGCTCCTCCGTGATGAGCGTGCAGAGCGCCTCGGCGCTCAGATCCGAGCCGGGCATGACCAGGTCCGCGCCGGTGGCCGCGGAGCCGTAGGGAATGCCCCAGGCGTTGGCGTGAAACATCGGCACCACGGGCATCACGCGATCGTCGGCGCGCAGGGCCATCGAGTCGGCCATGCACTGGCCCAGGGCGTGCAGCAGCTTCGAGCGGTGGGAGTACAGGACCCCCTTCGGGTTCCCCGTGGTGCCGCTGGTGTAGCAGAGGCCGGCGGCCTGGCGGTCGTCGAGCTCGGGGTAGTCGAAGCCCTCGCTCTGCGCGGCGAGCAGGTCCTCGTAGCTCAGCGCGTTGGGGAGCGAGCCGGTGTCCGCGTCGCCGACGACGAGGTAGTGCTCGACCGTCTCGAAGGTCGGGGCCAGCTCCGCGAGCACGGGCACGAGCGAGCCGTCCACCACGATCACGCGGTCCTCGGCGTGGTTGACGATGTAGGTGAGCTGCTCGGCGAATAGGCGCACGTTCAGTGTGTGCAGAACGGCGCCCATGCAGGGGACGGCCAGGTAGGCCTCGAGGTGCTCGCGCGAGTTCCACATGAAGGTGGCCACCCGGTCACCGGGACCGACGCCCAGGTCCGCCAGCGCGGAGGCCAGGCGGTCGGCGCGCTCCACCACCTCGCCGTAGTTCGCGCGGCTGCGCTCGCCGTCGCGGACGCTGACGATCTCGCTGTCGCCGTAGAGCCTGCACATACGGTCGCGCACGTGCTGCAGCGTGAGCGGGAAGTCGTGCTGCATCAGCCCCTCGAGCATCTGGCCCTCCTCGGGTTCGGTGGGGTCGCAGTCTTAGCACTCCGGGCGATGATGCACTGACCGTGGCGGCGCCTGGTAGCTGACGCATCCATTGGGTGCGGAATCGCCACGAGGGCGACTCGCGCCTGGGTCGCGCGCACGACACAGCCAACATCGCCCGTCCGCCTCCGTTCGGCTGGTTCAAGCCCCAGGCAGCGGATGTCGATAGACCTTGGACAACCGAACTGCCGCGGGAGTATCGAGCTAGGGCCACGTTTGTAGGCCGCCCTGGCCGGAAGTTCCCACAAGACAGCCGTTTGCAGCCCTCGGAGAGTCTCCACCTGAAGGGTTTCGCTGATGTCTGTTTTCCTGTTCTCGTCCCGTCGTTCTTGTCTTGCCCTGCGGACCCGGGCGGCCGGCGCTCTCACCGCCTCGCTGTCTGCATTGCTGCTGGCGTTGATCTTCGCCGCCTCGGCCCTGGCGGCCGAGCCCGTGGACATGGGCGACGCCCACGACTTCTCGGTGCTGGGCAACGCGGTTACGAGCACCGGCCCCACGGCGATGTCCGACAACCTGGGCGCTTCGACGCTGACCGGCACCCCGATTGTGCTCGGACAGACGTACCTCGGCAGCGCGGCCGACGCGGCCAAGGCCGACATGAACGATGCGTTCGCAGAGGCGATGATGCCTAATAGCACCGGCGCGCTGGTTGCCGACCCCAGCGGGCTGACACTGGGACCGGGTGTATACAGCGCGTCGGCAGCGGTCGCCCTCCCGGCGAGCGGCATATTGACGCTCAGCGGTGACTCCGACGACGTTTTCATCTTCCAGCTTGGCGCGGCGCTCACGCTGGGCGCCAGCGCGGAGGTAAGGATGGCGGGCGGGGCCGATGCCTGCAACGTGTTCTGGGCGGTCACCGGCGCGACCAACGTCGGCGCGAACGCGAAGTTCGCCGGCACCGTGTTGGGCTTTGGCGCCGTCGGCGTGGGGGCGAGCGCGCGTGTGGATGGACGCGTGATGGCCAACAACGCCATCACCCTGGACGCAAACGCCATTCGCACGGCGTGCTCGGACACGATAGTCGTGCCCGGTCCGATCGGTCCGCCCGGTCCGGCCGGTCCGGCCGGTGCCGACGGTCCTGCCGGACCTGCCGGTCTCACTGGTCCTGCCGGACCTGCCGGTCTCACTGGTCCTGCCGGACCTGCCGGTCTCACTGGTCCTGCCGGCCTGCCGGCGCTGACGGCGCTGACGGCGACGACGGCCTCATCGGTCTCACCGGCCTTACCGGCCTCATGGGCGCCACCGGCCTGACCGGAGCCAACGGCGTAACCGGCCCGACCGGCGCCACCGGCCCTGACGGCAACGACGGCGCCACCGGCAGGCTGCCGGCGCCACCGGCACTGCCGGCGACGACGGCGACGACGGCGACGACGGCCTCATCGGTCTCACCGGCCTTACCGGCCTCATGGGCGCCACCGGCCTGAACGGAGCCGACGGCCGCATGGGCCCGGCCGGTCCCGCGGGCCCTGCCGGCGTCTCTCCGGTAGCCGATACGACGACGCTGTGCGTGACCAATAGGGCCGGCCGCCTCAAGGTCCGCCCAGGTGGATTGGTCAGGTGGACGATCGTCGTGAAGAACTGTGGCGACCGCGCCGCTTCCGGGGTCTCGGTCACCGATCACCTGCGCAAGGGCGCTAGCGTCAAGACCCGTGGCGGCGCCACCCTGGTCCGCCGTAGCCTGAAATGGAAGACAGGCACCCTCGCGCCCGGCGCGCGCAAGACCTACAGGATCACCACCCGGTTCAGCCCGAACGCCCGGACCGGTAGGTACATCAACCGGGCCACGGCCGACGGCGACAACACCCAACCCAGCACCGGGCAGGGCTCGACCACCGTCAAGTCCGGGTTCTAGTCACGCAGCCGCGGGGCGGCCTACCAGCCGCCCCGCTCGTGATTTGGGGCCAGCCGCGGCCCCGAACCCCCGGTGCGTGAGAGCCGGCATCGCGCCGGAAGCCTGCTAGCCGCAGCCGGTGTTGTTGCCGCATGACGAGCACGTGTAACAGCTGCCCGTGCGCTGCATCATCCCGCCGCACTGAGCGCAAGCCGGGCCCAGGTCGAGGCCCTGCAGCCTGGCCGGGATCGCCGGGGGCTCGTCGGTCAGCGCGGCCGCCGCCGGCTTTGCCTCGGCCGTATGGCCATTGCCGCCGTTCGTCGCGCCGTTCGTGGGCTCGGGCTCATCGCCCTCTGCCGCCGGCCCTGCCGTGTCGCCGCGCATCAGCGCCTCCTGGGAGGCCTTGCGGGCCCGCACCTCGGCGGTGAGGATCCCGAGCTCCTCGTGGAGGTCGGCGTCGCCGTACCGGGAGGCCAGCCAGCGCATGATGTAGTCGGGCATCGACTTGGCGAACGGGATCTCCGGGTTGCCGGTGTAGCCCTCCGGCTCGAAGCGCATGTAGGCGAACTTGCGCACCAGTGTCTCCAGCGGCACGCCGTACTGGAGGCCGATCGAGATGGCCGTGGCGAACGCGTTCATCAGGCCCTTGATGGTGGAGCCCTCCTTGCCCACGTCCGTCAGGAAGACCTCGCCGATCGAGCCGTCCTCGTACTCGCCCGCGGTGATGTAGCCCTCGTGGCCGCCCACGGAGAACTTATGCGTGAGCGAATGGCGCTCGCGTGGCATGCGCCGGCGCGTGGGCCGGGCCGGCTCGACGGGCGCGGTCTCGACGAGCACCGGCTCGTCCTTGTTCTCGCCCGCGTCGGTCTTGAGAGCCTGCGCGGTCTTCGAGCCGTCGCGGTAGATCGCGAGCGCCTTGAGGCCCAGCCTCCAGCCGTCCAGGTAGACGCCGGCGATGTCCTCGACCGAGACCGACTCGGGCAGGTTGACCGTCTTCGAGATCGCCCCCGAGAGAAACGGCTGGGCCGCGGCCATCATCTTGATGTGGCCCATGGGCGAGATCGCTCGCTCTCCCACCGCCACGTCGAACACCGGCAGGTGCTCCTCGCGCAGGCCGGGCGCGCCCACGATCGTCGCGTGCTCGGCGAGGTGGGCCTCGATCTGCTCGATCTCCTGGGCCGAATAGCCGAGCGTCTCCAGCGCCAGCGGCACCGTGCGGTTGACGATCGTCATCAGCCCGCCGCCCACCAGCTCCTTGAACTTGACGAGCGAGAAGTCGGGCTCGATGCCCGTGGTGTCGCAGTCCATGAGGAACGAGATCGTTCCCGTGGGGGCGAGCACGGTGGCCTGGGAGTTGCGATAGCCGTTGATGGCTCCGATGTCGATCGCCTCGTCCCATGAGCGCCGAGCCGCATCGAGCAGGCTCGGGTCCGCGCACAGCGAGTGATCGATCTCATAGGCCGCCTGGCGGTGCTTGCGCATCACGTGCATGTGCGGATCGCGGTTCTCCTCGAAGCGCTCGTAGGCACCGATGGCTCCGGCGACCTCGGCCGAGGTGCGGTACGCGCGGCCGGTCATGAGCGCGGTGATCGCGCCGCACAGCGCGCGGCCCTCGTCGGAGTCGTAGGCCACGCCGTTGGCCATCAGAAGGGCGCCCAGGTTGGCGTAGCCCATGCCGAGCTGGCGGAAGGCACGCGCGTTGACGCCGATCTCCTCGGTCGGATAGCTCGACGGCCCCACGACGATCTCCTGGGCCAGGATCACGATGTCCACGGCGTGCTCGAAGGCCTCGACGTCCACGGTGCCATCGGCCTGGCGGAACTTCATGAGGTTGAGCGAGGCCAGGTTGCACGCCGAGTCGTCGACGTGCATGTACTCCGAGCACGGGTTGGAGGCGTTGATGCGACCCGAGTTCGGGCAGGTGTGCCACTCGTTGATCGTCGTGTCGTACTGAACGCCCGGATCGGCGCAGCGCCAGGCGGCGTCGGCGATCTGCTTCAGCAGGTCGCGGGCCTCCACGCGCGCGAGAACCGAGCCGTCCACCCGCGCCGTGAGCTCCCACTCCTCATCGCGCTCGGCGCGCTCCATGAACTCGTCGGTGATGCGCACCGAGTTGTTGGCGTTCTGGTACTGGATCGAGGCGAAGGCCTCGGAATCGAGGCGCATGTCGAAGCCGGCGTCGCGCAGGGCGAGCGCCTTCTCCTCCTCGCGCGCCTTGCACCAGATGAAGTCGAGGATGTCCGGATGGTCGATGTCGAGCACGACCATCTTGGCCGCGCGGCGCGTCTTGCCGCCTGACTTGATCGTGCCCGCCCAAGCGTCGGCCCCGCGCATGAAGGAGACCGGCCCGGAGGCAAAGCCGCCCTTCGACAGGTGCTCCTTCGAACCGCGGATGCGCGACAGGTTGATCCCCGAGCCCGACCCGCCGCGGAAGATCATGCCCTCCCGGGTGTTCCAGTCGAGGATCGACTCGATCGTGTCCTCCACGGAGAGGATGAAGCAGGCCGAGCACTGCGGATGCTCCTCGAAGCCCACGTTGAACCACACGGGCGAGTTGAAGGCCGCCATCTGGTGCAACAGGATGTGGGTGAGCTCGTGCTCGAAGGCCTCGGCGTCGTCGTCGGAGGCGAAGTAGCCGCCCTCGTGTCCCCAGCCCGCGATCGTGCCCGCGACGCGGCCGATCATCTGCTTGACCGAGGTCTCGCGCTCGGGCGAGTCGGCGCGGCCACGGAAGTACTTCTGGGCCACGATGTTCGTGGCGTTCTGCGACCACGTGGAGGGAAACTCGACGCCCCGCTGCTCGAACGCGGGATCCGCGGGATCGCCGATCACGGCGTCACGGATCTCCCACTCGACGCAGTCGAAGGGGTGCTCGCCCGGCTGCGTGAAGCGCCGCGGAACGCTGACCCCGTCACCGGTGGCGGTGATGCTCGGGGCGGCGGCGCTACGACTGTCGGACATGAACTCTCCTTCGGGGGGAACGATTTTCGGGGGAAAGATCGATGCTGCTCTCAGTGCCGGACGGAACGACTTCTTCCTCGATGGCCAGCTGGTCGGCACCCGGAAGCGGGTCCTCCTTGAAGCGGGCCACGACGGCCTCGAGCTCGTCGAGGTCGGCGAGATTGCGGTAGACCGAGGCAAACTGGATCGCGCTCACCGGATCGACGCGGGCCAGGCCGCGCTCGGCCAGCTCGCCGACTCGGGCCGCCTCGACCTCGGCGCCGTCGCGGCGCAGCTCGGCGGCGATCCATCCGGCCACGGCTTCGAGCTGTGCGTCGCTCACCGGGCGCCCGCCGGCCGCCCGAGCCAGCCCGCGCAGGAGCTTCTGGCTGTCGAAGCGCTCGCGTCGCCCGTCGCGCTTGGTCACCATCACGCGCGGCTCCTCGGCGCGCTCGTAGGTGGTAAAGCGCTCGCCGCACTCCTCGCACTCGCGCCGCCGCCGCACGGCGTCACCCGGCTCCGACAAGCGAGAGTCGACCACGCGGGTGCTGTCGGAGGAGCAGAACGGACAGTGCACAAGACGCTCAATTCTACTACCTCTGGTAGTCGAATCCTGCCCGACCGCTACATATTGTGCCCGCTCTATGCGACGAGAACGTCGCTGCGCGCCGCAATCGCGGCAAAGTCCGCCGGGTCGGCCGCCGCCAGCTCGCGCAGGTAGCGCTCGAGGCCGCCGGGCGCCGTGATGTTCAGGAAACGGACGGGCTCCTCGCTCGGGTTGGAGACCGTGTGCCTGTTGCCCGGCGGCACGAAGGCATAGCTGCCCGGGCCCGCCCGGTGCTCCTCCTCGCCGAGCACCACGCCGAGGGTGCCCTCCAGCACGTAGAACGAGTCGGTCAGCCGCTCGTGTCGATGAGCGGGCGGCCCCGGGGCGCCGGGACCGAGCTCGAACTCGACCACCGAGACCGAGCCGAGGCCGTCGTCGGCGCCGGCCAGGATCAGGCCCGCGGCGCCGGGGCCGGGCGCGATTGCCTCGCCCTCCCCGGCGCGCCGCAGCACGCCGTCGCTCGCCGGGCGGGCGCCTTCGGCGGGCGGGTCGTGCTGGTCGAAGCTCGGGTCGTTGCGGCGCAGCCACTCCTCGAACCCGCAGCCGGGGGCGTGCAGGTTGATCCAGCGCGCGCCGTCGGTCCGGTAGCGGTGGACGAGCTCGGGCGGGGCCAGCGCGAAGTCGCCGGGACCGAGCACGTGCTCCTCGCGGCCGAGCAGGACGGTGAGCTCCCCTTCCAGCACGCGGAAGCCGTCGGCGTGGTGATGATGGATGTGGGGCTCCGTTGAGCCGGCGCCCTCCGTTTCGGTGAGCACCAGTCCCTCGAGGGCGCACTTGATCCGGATGCGCCCGCCGATGTCCTCGCCCTCGCCGGGGCCGAGCAACTGCGGGGTGTCTGCTGTCATCGGTTGAGCCTACGCCGGGAGGGCGTGAAGCTCAGCGCAGCGAGGCCAGGGTCAGCTCCAGGCCCTCGTCGAGATCGACCCTCGCCTCCCATCCCAGCTCCTCGCGGGCGCGCGACGTGTCGAGGTATATGCGCTGCACCTCGCCGGGACGGGCCGGGGCGTGGGCGGCCTGAAAGCCGTTGTCGGAGTGCCGGGCGAGCACGCTGACGATGTCGAGCACGCTGGTCTCAACGCCGCGCCCGATGTTGATGGCGCCGTTCGCCTGGGCTTCGGCGGCGCGCAGGTTGGCCTCAACCACGTCCCCCACATAGATGTAATCGCGCGTCTGCTCGCCGTCGCCGAAGATCTGTGGGGTCCTGTCCTCGAGCAGCGCGCCGCAGAAGATGGCGATCACGCCCGCCTCGCCGAGCGGGTCCTGGCGCGGGCCGAAGACATTGCCGTAGCGGAGCGAGAGTGTGTTGAGCCCGTGCAGGCGGCGAAACAGCTCGCAGTACTGCTCGGCGCAGAACTTCGAAAGGCCGTAGGGGGCCTCGGGCGCCACGGGGTGGTCCTCCGGCGCGGGCAGCACCTGACCCTCCCCGTAGATGGCCCCGCCCGTGGAGGTGTTGACGACCCGGGCGACCTCGTGCGTCTGGGCGGCCCGCAGCACGTTGACGGTGCCCCCCACGTTGATGCCGGCGTCGTGCGCCGGGTCGGCCACCGACTTGCGTACGTCGATCTGGGCGGCGAGGTGGAAGATCACATCGGGCTTCGCACGGCCCACGGCGTCCGAGACGGCCCGGGCGTCGCGGATGTCGAGCTCGGCCAGCTCGGCCCCGTTCTGCACGGCCGGCTCGAGGTTCTCGCGCTTGCCGGTGGAGATGTCGTCGACCACGACCACCTCGTCCCCCCGCTCGATGAGCGCATCCACAAGGTTGGAGCCGATGAAGCCGGCGCCGCCGGTTACGAGCATCTTCATAGCAGCGCCAGCCTAGTCAGCCCCTGGCGGCAGGGGCCGGTTGGATTGGTACGTTCGTGATGGATGCGCGGTTTGTTCGTCACATTCGAGGGAATCGACCGATCCGGCAAAACCACGCAGGCCCGGCTCTTGTGCGAGGCGCTCGGCGCAGAGGCTCTGGGCGTGCGCGAGCCGGGCGGCACGCCGGCGGGCGAGCGTGTGCGCGACCTGCTCAAGGACGCCGCGGTGCCGCTCGGCTCGGAGGCCGAGGCGCTGCTGTTCGCCGCGGCTCGGGCCGAGCTCGTGGAGAAGGTCATCCGTCCCGCGCTGGAGGATGGGCGGGTGGTCGTTTCAGATCGCTTCCTCGACTCCTCGCTCGCGTACCAGGGCGGCGCCCGCGGGCTCGGGATCGACGAGGTGGAGGGCGTCAACCGCTTCGCCACCGGCGGTCTGGTTCCGGACCTCACCTTCCTGCTCGAGCTCGACACCGCCACCGCGGCGCGGCGCACCGGCGAGCGTGACCGCTTCGAGGACGAGGGCACCGAGCTCCAGCAGGCGGTGCTCGAGGCCTACGAGCGTCTCGTGGCCGCCGACCCCGGGCGCTGGCGGCGCCTCGACGCCACCCGCTCGCCCGAGCAGGTCCACTCCGAGGTGCTGGCCGAGGTGCAGGCTGCCCGCAGCGCAGCGCACGCATGACCGCTCCCCTGGCCGGCACCGAAGACCACCCTCAGGCGCGGATCGTGCTGTCCGCCGCGCTTGAGGCCGGCCCCTCCCACGCCTATCTGTTCCACGGACCGGCCGGCACCGGCAAGCGCACCGTTGCGCGCGCCTTCGCGGCCGAGCTGCTGGCCGAGGGGGCCGACGAGCCCGACGCGGCGCGCCTGCGGGTGCAGCACGGCAGCCATCCCGACCTCACCTGGGTCCGGCCCACAGGGGCCCACGTGATGCGCGTGGAGGACATCGACGGGCCAGTGGTGAGCGCAGCCACGCGGACCCCCTTCGAGGCCCGGCGCCGGGTGTTCGTGCTCGAGCGCGTGGACACCATGAACGACGAGGTGGCCAACCGCCTGCTGAAGACGCTCGAGGACCCGGCCCACTTCGTGCACCTGATCCTTCTCACCGACGCGCTCGGGCGGGTGATCGAGACCGTGGTCTCACGCTGCCAGCCAGTGCGCTTCGACCCGTTGCCGGCCAGGCGCATCGCCGAGGCGCTGGAGGCCGAGGGCGTGCCCGGCGAGCGCGCTCAGGCCTGCGCTCGGCTCGCGCTCGGCAACGCCGCACGGGCGCGGCTGCTGGCCTCGGCGGAGGGCGACGAGCTCCGCTCGGAAGTCGAGGCGTTTGCCGCGGCCGCGCTGGTGGGCGAGCCGGCAGAGTCCTGGAAGCCGATCCTCGACCGCGCCGAGCGAGGCCGCTCGGCAGTGGAGGAGTCGGTGGCGGCCGAGGCCCTGAAGCGCCTCGAGCTGGAGCCCAAGGGGCGTGAGCGGCGCGCGCTGGAGCGCGAGTTCGAAGATGCCGCGAAGCGCGACGGGCGCCGGGCCCGCACGGAGGTGCTCGATCTCGCACTGACCCTCACGGGCCTGGCCTTCCGCGACCTCGTCTGCCTGGCCGAGGACGCACCCGACGCCGTGCTGGGCGCCGACCACGCGGATCGGTTGGCCGAGCACGCTCGTGGTCGCGACGCGCGCCGCCTGCGCGAGGCGGTCGAGCGCTGTGAGGACGTTCGGCAGGCGCTCGAGCTGAATGTGAGCGAGGACCTGGCGCTGAGCGCGCTGGGCCTTCGCCTGGCGGCGCTCACGGGGGCGCCCTAGAGAGTGGGCTCGGCTACCAGGTAGTAGAAGGCCACGGCCATCAGGGCGGTGGCGACCGCCCACGCCCCGGCCCAGGCCAGTCTCTCCCTCGGCTGCATCTGCGGCCGGGCGAGCCCGAAGATCACGCCCAGCTCGAACACGACGCAGGCGGCGACGAAGGGAATCAGCCCCCACAGGCCGGTGATGGCCATGAGGATGTACACGGGCACCTGCGTGCCCGCGATCGCCCCGCCGGCCGAGAGCAGGAAGACGAAGTACTCGTTGTAGGTGTCGCGATAGATCGGCGTGCGAGGGTCGAGTGCCTCCGCGAACCTGTTGCGCTGCCCTTCCGCCATGGCCGCAATGATGCCACCCTCGCCCGCTCGGACCTCGACTGCCGCCACGGCGTCTCGGCAGCGCGCCAGTCGCCCGGGGCGCAGACCCGCCGCAATGCGTACCACGCGCCCGCTCGAGTCGAGGAACACCACATCGATCGCGAAGCGCATGCCGAACGTATGCACCGAGCGACAGCGCGGAAAGAGCAGGGCCCAACCGTCGGGCGGACGGCGCCGCAGGGCCAGCCCGAGCAGGCGCCGGCGGAGGCTTCTGGCGACCACGATGTCCACTCCGGGAGAAGCCGAGGCAGGGCTACACTCGCCCCTGGAAACCATCCGCGCGCACTCGGCCAGCCGAGTGCTTGCGGCAAAGCCGACGTAGCTCAGTTGGTAGAGCACCTCTCTCGTAAAGAGGATGTCGCCGGTTCGAGTCCGGCCGTCGGCTCTCAGTCCCCCGGCCTGGAGCGATTCGAGGCCGCGCGAGGCATCGCGACCCAGGACGGCGGCGCGGTCCCCTTCCAGCGCATCGCCGAGCTCACGTTCTAGGACATGGATGCGCTGCAGGCCGGCCTCGGATCTGAGGAGGGGCAGGCGGCCGTCAACGACATTCCCAACTTCGCCACCGGCGGCGTGACGATCTTCTTCGCCGAGATCGACTGACGGAGCTTGACATCGGCGCGCTGATTTGGTCGACTGTATCAGTCAAATGTCTAAGTCTAATGTCTAAGGTCGAAGTTCGCCCAGGCTACGCGACCGAGCAGGCGCTCCTCGACGCCGCCGAGCGGTTGCTCATCGAGGTCGGTGCATCCGGGATCACGACACGACGGGTCGCGGAGGAGGCCGGGGCTAACCACGGCCTGGTCCACTACTACTTCGGGTCGGTGGAGCAGCTGCTCGTGCGCGTGCTCGAGCGCTTCACCGAGCGGCTGATCGAGCGGCAACGGCAGATGTACGCGGCGGACACGCCGTTTCTGGAGAAGTGGCGGACGGCGATGGCCTACCTCGAAGAGGATCTGCCGTACCAGAAGACCTGGTTCGAGTTGCAGGCACTGGCCTGGAACCGTCCCGAGCTACAGGACCGGCTCGTGCGGGTGCACGCCGAGTGGCGCGCCGTGCTGACCGAGGCCTTCGCTCCCGTCCACGGAGAAATGGGGCTCGAGCTGCCGCTCGAGGCGCTCGTCTCGCTCGTGTTCACGTTCAACGAGGGGATCATGCTCGAGCGGCTCTCCGGGATCGATAAGGGGCACCGAGAGCTGCTCGACTGGATCGACGACTGGCTCGAGAGGAGAACGCAATGACGATAGCCGAGACGATCGGCCCGCCGCTCGAGGGCATGGGACGAAGACCACAAACGCCGCGCCCGGGCCGCCCAACAGCCGTTTCTTGAAAGGAGCTCCAATGCACGCGCAACAGGACACGCCGGCTTCCTTCTACAGCTCGCCTCGGGAGGCCATGCAGGCACCGCGGGAGGAGTTCGTCTACCTCGCCTGCTTGCACCGGGGTACGGGTGTCGAATCGCCCGACTTCCTCGCGGTGATCGACGCCGAGGACGGACGGATCGTGCACGAGACGCCGATGCCGAACGTCGGGGACGAGCTGCACCATTTCGGCTGGAATCGCTGCAGCTCGGCCTGCCACGGGCCCGACCGCTCGCACCTGATCGTGCCCGGCTTCCGCTCGTCGCGGATCCACATCCTGGATGTGACCTCCGATCCTCGGCAGCCCCGGATCGAGAAGGTCATCGAGCCGGAGGAGCTGGTCGAGAAGACGGGTTACACCCGCCCCCACACCGTCCACTGCATGCCGGGCGACAACGTCGTCATCAGCATGCTGGGCGACGCCGACGGCGGCGGGACGGGCGGTTTCGCGGTCCTCGACGCCCGCAACTTCGAGGTCAAGGGCCGCTGGGAGAACGGGGGCCCCAAGCCCGCGCTCGGCTACGACTTCTGGTACCAGCCGCGCAAGAACACGCTCGTCTCGTCGGAGTTCGGCGAGCCTAACGCCTACGAGCCCGGCTTCGACATCGAAGACGTCGGGGCGGGCCGCTACGGGCAGCGGCTGCACTTCTGGGACCTGGCGGAGCGGCGGCTCGAGCAGACCCTCGACCTCGGCGAGGCCGGCCTGATCCCGTTGGAGATCCGCTGGCAGCACGATCCCGAGGCCGATCAGGGCTTCGTCGGGGCGACGCTGGCCAGCAACATCATCCGCTTCCACCGCACGAACGGCAGCTTCCAGGCCGAACCGGTGATCGACGTCGAGAACGTGGAGCTCGAGGGCTGGCCGCTGCCCGGCGGCGTGCCGGGGCTGATCACCGACGTGGTCCTCTCGATGGACGACCGGTTTCTCTACTTCTCGAACTGGCTGCACGGGGACCTGCGCCAGTACGACGTCTCCGACCCGGAGCACCCCAAGCTCACCGGTCGGCTGTGGCTCGGCGGGCTGCTGGGCCACGAGAGCGACGCGGGCCGCGAGCTGAGCGGCGGGCCGCAGATGATCCAGCTCTCGCTCGACGGCAGGCGCCTGTACGTCAGCAACTCGCTCTACTCGAGCTGGGACAACCAGTTCTATCCCGAGCTGCGCTCCTGGCTTCTCAAGGTGGACTGCGATCCGGGCGGCGGAATGGCCGTTGACCGCGACTTCTTCGTCGACCTCCACGACCGCCCCGGCGGCCCCGCGCGAGCCCACGAGGTCCGCCTCCAAGGCGGAGACTGCACCACGGAGATCTTCCAATGAGCGCCACCCTCGCTCACGTCGGAGGCCTCCCGATCGAAGAGACACTCGGGTCCCTCGGCCCCGCTCTACTCGTGGGGCTCGGGGTGGCATGGGCGAACCTTCGCGCCCGCCTCCGTCGGGGGGGCTCTCGCAATCGCACACGCCGGACCCGAACGCGGCCGCGGGACGCGGTGTCCACGCTCAGCAGGCCGGCACCCGACACGCGTGAGGGGCCCGGGCGATGGCTTTAGCGCGGAAGCTGATCTCATCCGGCTCCCCTTGGGAATCGACATTCGGGTACTCAAGGGCGGTTCGCGTGGGCGATCAGGTCTTCGTGGGGGGAACGGTCGGGAGGAACCTTGACGGCACCGCGGCCACAGGCCCCTATGCTCAGGCCCGGCGGGCCCTGGAGATCATCGGAACCGCTCTGACCGAGGCGGGCGGCAGTCTCGACGACGTCGTCCGCACCCGCATCTTTGTCACCGACTTCGGGGACTTCGACGAGATCGCCCGTGCCCACAGGGAGGTCTTCGGGGAGATCCGTCCTGCCACCAGCATGGTGCAGACCTCGGCACTGATCGAGCCCGCGTACGTCCTGGAGATCGAGGCAGACGCAGTGATCGGCTAGGGCGCGGGTGCGGGGGGAACGAAGCCGCTCACCCGCTGTCCTCGCTCACGGGCACGGCGCTGCGGCGGCGCAGGCGTCGCCGGGCCCAGCGCCCGAGCCCGGCCGCGCGCGGGTCGGCCAACACGATCCTTTCGGCTCCCACCTCGGCGGCGCGGCCGGCGATCGCGTCGGCGGCGCCGAGCCCCGGGTAGCCGAGCACGTGCAGGTCAACCGACGGGTCGTCATCGACGGCGAGGCGAGCCTTCACGAGCTCGGACTCGGCCAGCTCGCGCTGAATGCCGTTCCACATCACCGAGCGCATGTCGCAGCAGCGCACGTGCTCGGGCTCCACCGGGGCCAGGGCGACCACCGACAGGCGGCCTCCGAACCGGCGCGCGACCCGTGCGGCCTCGCGCAGCGATGCGCTGCCTCGAGCGCTGTCCCCGTAGACGACCAGTGTGTGCGCCTGGGCCATCTCGATCACTGTACGGGGTGGCACTACCCTCGGAGGATGGACTCGAGCGGCGCCGGCCTACCGTCTGCCAGCCGCCGCACGGTCATACGCCGGGTGGTGGCCTACGGCACCGTCTTGGCCGTCGTTTTCGGCGTGGCCTTGCTCACCGGATCGCTCCCCTCGCCCGACGAGGTGCGCGACTGGGCCGAGGGTCTGGGGGACCTCGCCTATGTGGCCTTCGTCCCGCTCTTCGTCCTGGCCAACTTCGTGATCGCCTGGGGGATTCTCGCCGGCGCCGCGGGCCTGCTGTTCGGCACCGCCGTGGGCACTCCTCTGGCGCTGGCCGGAGTCACTGCGGCCGCGTTGGCTCAGATGTTCGTCAGTCGCCGGCTTGCCGCCGGACATCACGGCTCGCTGATTCCCCAGCGGATGCGGGCCGTGGAGGACTTTCTCACCAGCCACGGCACCGTTGCGGTGATGGAGTCGCGCATCGTGCCCCTGCTGCCCTACGGCGTGGTCAACTTCAGCGCCGGCCTGACCACACTGCGCTTTCGCGAGATGGCCCTCGGAACCGCGGTTGGCGCGATCCCCAAGGTCTTCGCCTACACGGCACTGGGCGGCACGCTGACCGATCTCGGCTCTCCCGAGAGCTTCGTTGCGCTCGGCCTGATCGTGGCGCTCGCCCTCGCCGGCGCTCTGCTCGTCCGTCGTCGGCTCGCCACCGGCCCGGCGTGAGCTACTTCACCGCGGTCCGCCTCTATTCGCTCGCCGAGGTGTGCGTGTTCGCGACTCTGCTCGTGGTGGCGATCGGGAACCTCGACGAGAGCCTGGGACTCGTCCTGGGCTGGACGCACGGGGTCGGCTGGATCCTGCTGTGCCTGCTCGTGGCCTACGGGTGCCGCCGGGGCACGTTTCCCTGGCCGCTGCTCGCGGCCACGGTATCGCCCCTGGGACCGGTCGGCTGCACCGCGGGAATCGAGTATCTGGCCCGGCGGCGGGTGCCGCGCGCTAGGTCTGAGGTCCCGGGCTGACGCCGGCGCCGACCAGGCGCTCACGCAGCTCCTCGACGCTCGTGCCGCGCCTGTACAGCACTCGCTCGAACAGATCGCCGTAGACGTCGAAGACGCCGAACAGCAGGTCGGCGGTACCGACGGTCTCGGCCTGGCGGGCGGCGGCGAACCCTCCTGCCAGCCGGGTCACCGCGTCGAGCACGTCGGCGCCCATCGGCGGAGTTCCCGGGCCGCCCTCCTCGGCTTCCGAGCCGGTCATGAGGGGGGCCTCGCCCACACCGAGTCCCTGAAGGGCGGTGCCCACCTCACCGTGCAGCCTCAGGGCTCGCAGCCAGCGCTCCGCCTCGTCTTCGGCGGAGTGGGCAAATGGCATGGCCGTACCGGCCAGGGCGACCACGAGCGCGGCGTCCTGGGAGAGGGGGATCTGTGGTTGATTCAACACGCCTCCATGCGAGTCTTCGTGTGCGCGGCCTCCATTGTCAGGGTTCCCTGCGTCGCTTGGCGCTCAAACCCCGACTGGCCTGTTTGTCGATTTTCGCCACGTGCGGCTACAGGATCGCCGACGGGCCACTCGGAAACGCCTAGGGCAGCGATGCCGCCTCGAGCCATTCGCGCATGGTCACCTGCCGCCCGGCACGCTCGCCGGTCTCGATCTCATGGGCCAGCTCGGCCAGCAGCCCATGGCGCTCGGCGACCACGTTGTGCTTGTGGATCGTCTCGAGGTTCTCCTGGCGGGCGGAGACGAACGCGCCGTCGGAGAGGTTCGCGTACCGCTCGGTGGCCATGCGAACCATCTCGCGCACGCAGTCCTCGACGAAGCGGGGGCGCCGATGCGCCTTCTCGACCACCTCGAGCTCGTCGCTGCGCTTCATCAGCTCGTAGATCTCCGAGCTCATGGCGGACTCCACGATCTCCAGCAGCGTCTCGGCCCCGAGGGTCTCGGTGCAGGCCTCGGGACAGCCGATGTACAGCGTGCCGATTCCGCGCTGGTTGTGGGTGGCCACCGGCACGGCCTCGAAGATGCGGGCGATCTCAGCGTCTTCGAAGCCGGCGTCGCGGAGGCGCTCCTGCGAGCGCTCGGTGACCATCTCCTGCGCGCACGGACAGGCGGTCATGCCCTGGGCCTGCACGCCCACAAGACGGCGCGTTCCGCGCGCAGAGGCCACGGCCGATCCGAACAGCGTGTAGATCTCCTGCGTGAGTGCGCCGGAGACCGGGGCCGGCTTGTTCACGGGGTAGCGCGCCGCGATCGTGACCTCGGAGCGACGGCCGTCCTGGCGATCGCGCACGCGCTCGGCGATGTGGGCGGCGAGCGTCTCGGCCTTGAAGGCCTCGCGCAGGATCACGTCGTCGATCGCCTCGTTCACCACCTCCTCGAAGCGGGACATGTGCGCGCCCTTCTGCTCGGGCCCGAGGTCGACGAAGCACTCGAGCTCGGCATAGAAGAGCTGCTCGAGCCCGTTCACGCGGATGCGGATGATCTTCTCCACGCCGGTCACTCCGACGCGCGACAGGCTCACCTGCGTAGAGGGACGACGGGCCTGGACGTCGCTCCCGAGGAGCGAAAAGGATTCGGTCATGGCCGCGACTCACTGTAACGACGTGGCGCATGGAGCAAAGCGCACAAATCCTTGTACACTGGCCGCTGGCTTTGACGCCACGGACTCGTAGTAGGACTGGCGCAGTCTCTCGCGGTACCCCCGCGCAGCTGAGAATCTGACATATGAGTGGCCCGGCGAGATCCGGGGGGTCACTGCGATCTCAGAGGAGCGACGGGTTGGCAAAGCAAGGCGGAATGGCGCTGCTGGAAGGTACGGCCGACGTTGCGGTCCTCGAGGTCGACGAGGTGCGCGCGCTGGTGGCCGAGGGGCGAGAGCGGGGCTACCTCAGCTTCGGCGAGATCTCGACCGCCCTGGAAGAGGTCGAGCTGACCAAGGAGCAGCTCGCCGAGTTTCGGGCGCACCTGCACGAGCACGGGGTGGAGATCGTGTCCGGCGAGGAGCGTCCCCCGGGACTGATCGAGATCGCCGGCGACGGCGCGCAGCCGGCCGCTGCGAAGAAGCCGCAGATCGACCTGACGGTCGAGCCGAGCCTCGACTCGCTTCGGCTCTATCTGCGCTCCATTGGGCGCGTCAACCTGCTCACGGGCGACCAAGAGGTCCTGCTGGCCCGGCAGATCGAGCGCGGCAACATGATCGCCAAGCAGCAGATGATCGAGGCGAACCTGAGGCTCGTGGTCTCCATCGCCAAGGGCTACCTGGGCCGCGGGCTGTCGTTCCTCGACCTGATCCAGGAGGGATCGTTGGGCCTGATCCGCGCGGTTGAGAAGTTCGACTACCGGCGCGGGTACAAGTTCTCGACCTACGCCACCTGGTGGATCCGCCAAGCCGTTACTCGGGCGATAGCCGACAAGGCGCGCACGATCCGGATCCCCGTGCACATGGTCGAGAAGCTCAACAAAGTCGTGCACGTGGAGCGCCAGCTCGTGCAGGAGTACGGTCGCGAGCCCACTCCCGACGAGGTCGCGTTCGAGCTGCAATGGACGGTGCGCGAAGTCAAGGACATCATGCGTATCTCGCAGCTGCCGATCTCGCTGGAGAAGCCGATCGGCGAGGAGGACGACTCCGAACTGGGCGACTTCGTGGAGGACGAGACCGCCGAATCGCCCTTCGAGCAGGCTTCGGAGAACCTGCGCCGCGAGAACGTGCGCCGTGCGCTGGACGCGCTTCCCACACGCGAGCGCGAGGTGATCGAGATGCGCTACGGCCTGCGCGGGAACAAGGCCCGCACGCTCGAGGAGGTGGGCCGCGCCTTCGGGGTGACGCGCGAGCGCATCCGCCAGATCGAGAACAACACCCTGAAGAAGCTGGAGGGACTGCCCGAGGCCCAGCGCCTCCGGGACGTGTCCTAAGGCGCAGGCCGCCTCTACAATCGCCTCCCGAACACCCCTCGGGGGGATGTCCGAGTGGCTAAAGGAGTCAGGCTGTAAACCTGATGGCTATGCCTACGCAGGTTCGAATCCTGCTCCCCCCACTCCGGCCTCTCGGGCCGGCCACAATGCCGACGTAGCTCAGCTGGTAGAGCACCTCCATGGTAAGGAGGGGGTCAGGGGTTCGAGTCCCCTCGTCGGCTTTCGATAGAAGCCCGCTAGTCATCATCCTCGGCCGGGCCGTCCTGCGGCTGGACGCGGCGGCTGAAGGCGGCGGCCAGACGCTCGACGTCGGTGCCCAGCGGGCGAGGAGTGTCGACCGGCGGAACGTAGGAGCGCACGCAATCCAGCAGCGGTGCGAGGGCCGGCGGCGCGCTTTGCCCCGCGCCGTGGAGGGCTTGGGAGGCGAGGGCAGCGAGCACGGCGAGTATCCGCTCGAGGCAGTCCCCGGCGGCGGTCGCCTTTCCCCACGCGAGGAAGACGGGGGACGGAAGGTCGTTCTGGCCGAAGCCGCCGAGGCCGAGCATGGTGGTCTGTGCCGCGCTTCGCGCTTCCTCGGCGTATCCCGCGCCCACCATGTGCAACGGCTTGACGAGCCACTCACCGGCCAGGGGCGGCGCGCTGACCGGGTGCTGAAAGAGCTTGTCGATGTGGCGCTGAGCGAGCTGCGCGACGTCAGCCCAGGAGTGCGCCAGCGCGTCGAGCGCGGGATGCGCGCGGTCGTTGTGATAGCCGCCGTTCGATACCAGTGCGCCGAGCGGTCGGCCTTCGCCCGGTGGCAGGAAGACCGGGTTGTCGGTCACCGACGCCAGCGAGACGGCAGCCGTGCGCTCGGCGCGGGCCTGCGCCTCGCGGAGCCTCCCGAGCACGCGCGGCAACACGCGATAGCTCACAGGAGCCTGATGCTCCTGGCGCTCGGGGGCACCGCCCTCCAGCAGGGAGGCGAATGACGCCAACGCCTGGGCCTCGTGTTCGTCTCCCCACAGGTCGCCGAGCTCGGGAGCGAACGCCTCCAACGGCGCGCGAATGGCCTCGACCGAGAGTGCGAACGTGCCCTCGGCGAGCTCGAGCCGGCCCCGTCCGGCGAGCGCCGCATCGGCCACCAGCGCGGCCGCGCAGGGCGATCCGTTGATCAACGCCATCTTCTCGCGAGGCTCGAGATCGAGCCGGTCGGCCACGTCACCGAACAGGTGACCGAGAGCGAGAATCTCCCCCGAGCCGCCGTTGCCCCGGGCGGGGACGGCCGGAAGCGGCCCACCATTCAGGATCGCGGCCACCGCAGCGGCCACCGGCGGCCGTGCGGCCGAATGACCGTCCACGAGGTTGGCCAGGCGCGCAAGCACGATCGCGCGCACGACCCGTTCGGGGAGCGGCTCCCCGAACGACGCGTTGGTCCACAGCCCGGGCGGCCTGGTTGCGCGGGCCTGATCGGACAGGACGGCGCCCCCCGCGTCGCCGGGCCCGGTCGTGACGCCATAGAGCAGCGCGCCGGGATCCTCGGCCAGACGAGCGGCCAGATAAGCGGTAAACGCAGAGTGCCCTCGCTCCATCCGTTCGAAGACCTCGGGGGCGAGTTCGAGGTCCTCGCCCTGCCATGCGACCCGGCGTACCGCTTCAAGGGTCAAGTCCCCACGGCTCGCGACAACAAAGGTCACCGCTCGAGCATGAGCCGAAGCTCGGAGATCAGTCCGAGTGGCGAGGGCTCCAGCAGGCCTCTTCAACGAGGCCGTCGCGGAAGCGGTAGATCCACCGGATCTGGCGCTCGGCGAAGCTGCCCTCGGGCTGTATCACCCGCATCGAGCCGCTCACCACCACCTCGTCGCCGTTCTCCTCGAAAGTCCGAGCCCGGACGCTGATCGACGTCCCGGTGCTCTCGGCCGCGCTGAAGAACGCGCGCACCTCGTCATGTCCCTCCAGGACCTTGCCTTCAGCGCTTGCGGGCCGAAAGCGACAGTCGTCGTGCGAGATCTGCAACAGCGCGTCGATACTCGCGCCCATGCCCCCTTCGGCCATGGCCCGGAAGGCTTCCTTTATGGCACGCAAGTTCGCCGACTCGCTGGTCGTGCCCGCAGCGCCGGGGGCGTCCGCGGGCAGGTTAGTTTCGAGTTGGTCGGAGTCCAGCAAGTGCAAGTCCACAGTGTGCGAGTCCATTCGCGTGTCCGAGTCTCGCAGCTTCGTCAAGTGGGCTCGCCCACCGCGTGGGCCAGCGCCGCTTCGCGCGTCTCGCACAGGTGCCACCTGACCATGCGGCCTTCGCGAAAATGAGCGACGTGGTGGGTACTCATGGCCGTCTCGATCCCGCTGCCGCGACCGCGGCCGTACTGGCGCACGGGGATCACCACGCCGTCGCCCGCGGCAAAGGGCTCGCCCGCCTCGAGGCGGAAGTCCTCCCAGGCCTCGCCCCAGTCCTCGAGCATGTGCAGGAAGCCGTCGTGGCCGCGGTAGACCCCGGCGTTCGCCATCTGCTCGGCGATGGTGGCCACGACCTCCTCGCTGATCAGATCGAGCAGGGCGGGGATATCGTCGCCGTTGTACGCGTCGATCGCCCTTCGGGCGAGCTCGAGGTGCTCGGTGGTCACGCACTCCAGTATCTCCCTGTCCGATGACGGTCGCGTACGTCGTTCTCTCCCATCGCAACCCGCCGCAGGTGCTACGGCTGGTCCGCGCCCTGGCCGAGGGACCCGGGGGCTGCGTGCTGGTGCGCCACGACCCGCGCCACTCCGAGTTGCCCGAGTCGGCGATCGCGACAGCCGGAGGCCAGGCGATCGAGGACGCCATCGACGTGGAGTGGGCGCGCTGGTCGTATCTCGCGCTGATCCTGAGCTGTCTGGCGGAAGCCCGGGACCGTCTCGATCCTGAGTGGACGCTGATCCTGTCCGGGCAGGACTATCCACTGCGCGCGATGGCCGACATCGAGGCTGACCTTCGGAGCGCCGCGGTGGATGCCCGGATTGGAGCGGTGCGCGAGGTCGAGTCACGGCGCCCGGAGCACGACGACGAGTTCTACCTGCGCTGTCGCTATCGCCACTACTCGCGCCCTTCCGCCCTCCCCGATCTGCCGGCCAGACTGCGCCCGCTTGTCTACGCGCGCGAGAGGCCGCCGCAGGTGGGCGTGCGCCGCATTGGCCCGGCGCCACTGCGCTTCTACTCGTCGGCGGACTGGCTCACCCTGCGCCGCAGCGCGGTGGAGGTTCTCCTCGGGGCGACCAGCGATCGCCGCCTCATGCGCCACTTCCGCCGGGTGGCCGTGCCGAGCGAGTCCTTCTTTGCCAGCGTGCTGCTCCGCGACCGGTCGCTGGCGGTCGAGCACGACAACCGCCGCTTCGCTCGATTCTCGGGGCCCGGGGCATCTCACCCCGACACCCTCACAACGAGCGATGTGGACACCATCCTCGCCTCGGGCGCCGATTTCGCCCGCAAGTTCGATTCCTCGATCGACGCGCAGGTGCTCGACCGGCTGGACGAGCGTCGCTAACCTAAAAGCGACCTCGCGGCGGGCGGGGTCGTTTGTGTGCACGCCCGCCTATACCTTCTTAAGGACTCATGGCTCGCGGAGATGTCCGAATCGCCGTCACCCTCGCGTGCGAGGAGTGCAAGCGGCGCAACTACCAAACCGAAAAGTCCAAGCGCAACCATCCCGACCGGATCGAGTTTCGCAAGTACTGCCGTTGGTGTGGCCGGCATACGCCGCACAAGGAGACCCGCTGAGCGGGAGGCTTCTGGGATCCGATGGCACGTGACCGCCAAAAGGCCAAGCAACGGCAGGCAGAGCGCCGCGCGCGGCGGCTGGCCGAGCAGCGCGACGGCGACGCCCATCTGATCGACGACTCGACGGCCGTCGATCCCTCCCCTGCCGTTTCGCCCGAGCTCGCGGTGGGTGCTCCGCCCACCGACGAGGGCCGCTCGGACGCCGTCATCGACGATGAGGCGCCTCTGACCGACGAAGAGGCCTACCGCGAGGCCTACCAGGAGATCGAGGACTGGGAGGTCGACGACGAGGAGGCCGACGACGCCACCGGGGCCGGTGAGGCGGGCTACGAGGTTCGCGGCCGGCGGGGTCGCGACGACGCCGAGCAACACAAGCATCGCCCGCGTGTCATACAGTTCCTGATAGCAGTCTGGGCTGAGCTCCAGCGGGTCCAATGGCCGAATCGCCAGGCCCTCGTCACGCTCACGGGCGTCGTGCTCGGCTTCGTCCTCATCGCGGGCGGCTACCTGGGACTGCTCGACGCAATCTTCTCCGAACTGATTCAGGCTCTTCTCTAAATGTTCCGCTGGTACGCAGTCAACACCTACTCCGGTCACGAAAACAAGGTCAAGCAGAACCTTGAGCACCGCCGCATCTCGCTCGGGCAGGAGAACAGCATCCGCCAGATCATGATCCCCACCGAGCAGGTGCAGGAGGTCAAGGACGGGCAGAAGCTGACCAAGGAGCAGCGGACGATGCCGGGATACCTGCTCGTGAACATGAACATGACCGACGACTCGTGGCAGCTCGTGAAGAACACGCCCGGAGTCACCGGCTTCGTCGGCGCGTCGAACAACCCGGTCCCGCTCAACCAGGGCGAGGTCGACCGCCTGCTCCATCGCGAGACCGCCGAGCGCCCGCGCACGCGCGCGCAGTTCTCGATCGGCGAGTCGGTCAAGGTGGTTTCCGGGCCGCTCTCGGACTTCTCGGGCGAGATATCAGAGATCAACGAGGACGCGGCTAAGCTCAAGGTGCTCGTGTCGATCTTCGGGCGGGAGACCCCCGTGGAGGTCGGCTTCGACCAGGTCAAGAAGATTTGATCTTGCGGGCATCCTGCCCGCGCTCTGATTAAGTACTTCGACCTCACGTCTCAGACTTCATGGCCCGCAAAGTCCTCACTCTCATCAAGCTCCAGGTCCCCGGCGGACAGGCGAACCCCGCTCCGCCGGTTGGCCCTGCGCTGGGCCAGCACGGCGTGAACATCATGGAGTTCTGCAAGGCGTTCAACGCGCAGACCCAGCAGGACACCGGCACCACCATCCCGGTGGAGATCACGGTCTACGAGGACCGCTCGTTCACCTTCATCACCAAGACGCCGCCGGCCGCCGTTCTCATCAAGCAGGCGATCGGGCTGGAGAAGGGCTCGGGCGAGCCGAACCGCAACAAGGTGGGCACGATCAGCAAGGCCCAGGTGCGCCAGATCGCCGAGCAGAAGCTGCCCGACCTCAACGCACACGACCTCGATCAGGCCTCGAAGATCATCGAGGGCACTGCCCGCTCCATGGGCGTGGATGTGACCGCCTGATGGCCAAGCACGGCAAGCGCTACCGCAACTCGCTCGACACCGTCGACCGCGAGGCGCTCTACTCGCCCGCCGACGCGGTCGGGCTCATCAAGGGCTTTGGGTCGGCGAAGTTCGACGAGACCGTCGAGGTCCACCTGCGCACCGGCCTCAACGTCCGCCATGCCGACCAGCAGCTGCGCGGCACGATCTCGCTGCCCCACGGTCTGGGCAAGGAGATGACCGTGGCCGTGTTCGCCAAGGGCGACAAGGCGCGCGAAGCCGAGGAGGCCGGCGCCGACATGGTGGGCGCGGAGGAACTCGCCGAGCGAGTACAGGAGGGCTTCACCGACTTCGACGTGGCGATCGCCACCCCGGACATGATGCCGGTGGTCGGCCGGCTCGGCCGCATCCTGGGCCCCCAGGGCAAGATGCCGAACCCCAAGGTGGGGACGGTGACCATGGACGTCTCGAAGGCGGTGTCCGAGTCGAAGGCGGGCAAGATCGAGTACCGCACCGACCGCAACGCGATCGTGCACCTCCCGATCGGCAAGCTGAGCTTCGACGAGCGGACGCTGCTCGAGAACTACGCGGCGCTGATCGACGAGATCGTCAAGGCCAAGCCCGCCTCGGCCAAGGGGCGTTACCTGCACACGGTCACGCTCACCACCAGCATGGGCCCGGGCGTGAAGGTCGACCCCGCGCGCACGAGAGACATCGTGGGGGAGCCCGCGGTAGCCTGACCCGAAAGCGTTTCTGCCCGAGACCCTCGGCGTTCCGATAAGTCCGGGGCAGGTGGAGTTCGCCGACAGGCCGTTCGCGGCCCTTCGTGTGAGCCCGCCTGAGCGGGCTCTTTCCGTTCCAAAGGACCTTATGAACAGAGACGAAAAAGCAGCCGTCGTAGAAGAGGTGTCAACGCAGATCCAGGATGCGGAGGCGGTCTTTGCCGTCGACTACCGCGGGATCTCGGTGACCCAGGCGGCGGAGCTGCGCGCGCGGCTCAACGACGCCGGCGCGCGTTTTCGCGTGGTCAAGAACACGCTGACCCAGCTGGCTGCCGATCAGGCGGGCGCCGACCCTCTCAAGGAGGTGCTCGACGGCCCCACCGCCTTCACGTTCGTGGCCGCCGACGGCGGCGACGTCGCGCTGGCCGCGAAGGCTCTGGCCGACTTCCGGCGCCAGACCGACCTGCTCGAGTTCAAGGGCGGCGTGATGAACGGCGAGGCGCTTTCGGCCGATCAGATCGGAGCGCTCTCCCGTCTTCCCGCGCGCGAGATCCTGCACGGCCAGCTCGTGGGGATGATCGCGTCGCCGATCACCGGCCTCGTCCGGGGCCTCAACGCCCTTATCTCCGGCCTGGCCATCCAGCTCAAGCAGATCGCCGACGAGGGCATGGTGCCGCGCGGCGAAGTGGCCGGAGGCGACCAGGCCGACTCCGAACAGGACGCTCAGGCCGACCAAGCGGCCGAGGAAGCCGAGCAATCCGCCCAGAGCGACGAAACCGAGACAACTGAAGCGCCCTCCGAGGGCGACGAGGAAGAAAACTAAGGAGGGCCACCATGGCCGATGCAGCAGCAATGATCGAAGAGATCAAGAAGATGTCCGTACTCGAGCTGTCCGAGCTGATCAAGGCGCTCGAGGAGGAGTTCGGCGTTTCCGCGACGGCGGTTGCCGCCGCGGCTCCGGCCGCCGCCGGCGCCGGTGACGGCGCCGCCGAGGAGGAGGAGTCGAGCACGGTCGACGTCGTGCTCACCGGTCCCGGCGAGAAGAAGATCCAGGTGATCAAGGTGGTGCGCGCCGCGACCGGCCTCGGGCTCAAGGAGGCCAAGGCCCTCGTGGACGAGGCCCCCAAGCCCATCAAGGAGGGCATCGACCGCGACGAGGCGGCCAAGCTCGTGAGCGAGATCGAGGAGGCCGGCGGAAGCGTCGAGCTGAAGTAGTAGTAAGAACGGGCAACGAGGGGGTAGCGCCCTCGTTGCCCGGGTATACCCCGGGCGATGAACGCTCTGCGCCTCCTCGTCGTGGCCGCTCTCGCCCTGGTGCTGGTCGATCCGCAGGTCGCTCTCTCTCAGGCGCCGCCCAAGGAGCCAACCGCGGTGGGCCGCGGCGGCGCCGCGGCCTCCGTGGACGCCTACGGCACGCAGGCCGCCATCCGTGCCCTGCGCCGCGGTGGCAATGCGGTCGACGCGGCCGTGGCCGCGGCCGCGGTGCTCGGGGTGACCGAGCCCTACTCGTGCGGAATCGGCGGTGGCGGCTTCATGGTCATCCGCACGCCTGACGGCAAAGTCACGACGATCGACTCGCGCGAGGAGTCGCCCAACGCGATGGAGCCCGACTCGTTCTTCGTCGACGGCGAGCCGCTCGACCCATCGGATGACGATGACTTCGACTCCGCGCGCTACAGCGGCCTGTCTGCCGGGGTACCCGGCACCGTCGCGGGCTGGGACAAGGCCCTGCGCCGCTATGGGAGCTGGTCGCTCAAACGCGCGCTGCGCTCGGGCGTCCGCGTGGCCCGGCGTGGCTTCGAGGTCGACGAGACGTTCGTGTCCCAGACCGAGCCGAACGTCGAATGGTTCGACGACGTCCCCTCCACGGCGGCGATCTATCTCGATCCCGACGGCACCCCGCGCGACGTCGGCACGACGCTGCGCAATCGCGACCTCGCACGCACCTACAAGCTGATCGGACAGCGAAGGCGCACGCGGCTTCTACCGCGGCGACCTCGCCGAGGCGCTCGTCGACGCCGCGCGCCGGCCTCCGGTTGCCGAGGACGCCGACCACGAGTGGCGCCCCGGCCTGCTCACGGAGAAGGACGTCAAGAGCTACGAGGCGCTGAAGCGCGATCCCACCAGGATCGGATATCGCGGCCTCGACGTCTGGAGCATGGCCCCGCCCTCCAGCGGCGGCTCGACGGTGGGCGAGGCGCTCAACATCCTCGAGGGCTACGACCTCAGTGCGGCCGACCGCACCCAGGCCCTGCACCTCTTCCTGGAGGCTTCGCGCCTGTCCTACGCCGACCGCAGCGCGTACATCGCCGACCCCGAGTTCTTCGACGTGCCGCTCGCGGGCCTGCTCTCCGACGACTACGCGGCCGAGCGGCGCGCGCTGATCGACCCGGCCGCCGCCGGCACCAGCCCGGCCGCGCCCGGAAATCCGCGGCCCTACTCGTCCACCACCCACCTCGTGGTCTCCGACCGCCAGGGCACCGTCGTGTCCTACACGTTCACGATCGAGTCGACGGGCGGCAACGGCATCGTCGTTCCCGGCTACGGGTTCCTGCTCAACAACGAGCTGACCGACTTCAACTTCGATTCCACCACGCACCCCAATCGCGCAGACGCCGCCAAGCGCCCGCGCTCCTCGATGGCGCCGACGATCGTCACGAAGGACGGCGAGCCCTTCATCGCGGTTGGCTCCCCCGGCGGCTCGACCATCATCACCACCGTGCTGCAGGTGCTGCTCGAGCGCCTCGACCTGGGCTCGACCCTCCCCGAGGCGATCGCGGCTCCGCGGGCCAGCCAGCGCAACAGCGAGGTCACCGAGGCCGAGCAGGAGTTCATCGACTCGCCCGAGGGCCAGGCGCTGGCCTCGACCTACGGCCACGAGTTCGAGGTGCCCGACCTCCGAGGTGATCGGAGCGGTGACCGGAATCGACTTCCTGGGCCGCGGCCGGGTGCTTGCCGCGGCCGAGCCCGAACGCCGGGGCGGCGGCAGCGCGGCAGTCGTACGCCCATAGGTCCGTTGCGGATTCGGTCCGACCAGGCCGCCCTCGCCTGCCTGGCCACGGTTGCCGTCGCCGACAAGGTCATCTTCGCGCGCCGGCTGCCCTGGATCCTCGTGGGCTTCTTCGATCATCCCGCGCACGTGGCGACCGCGGGCCTGATCGTGCTCAACCTCCCGGCGCGCTCGCGTGGGTGGACGGCTGCCTTTCTGGCCGGATCGCTGTTGCCCGATCTCGACCACGTGCCGCTCGCGCTCTCGCGAGTGCATCCCACCCTCGACGACCCGAGGCCGGTGACCCATTGCCTACTCGCCGTGGCGCCGGTGGGCCTGCTGGCCGCGGCGACGAGAGAGGAGCGGCTACGGGGCCTGACCTGGGGAATGCTCGCCCACTTCGTCCGCGACGTCGGCGTCGGGACCGGCGTGGCCCTCCTGTGGCCCGCCGTTCGTCGCCCGCTGCGTATGCCGTATCCCGCCTACGCCGGCGCCTGCTCCCTGCTGGCCGCTCGTGCCGTCTGGCGACAAACAGGGGCCAGGCGCGCTAATGTGAAAACCGGCCTATAGCCGTAGCCGTCCCTTCGGAGCCGCGCCCGCACATATTCCGGGCGCCTTGGGGCGGGGTCCGTGATGGCCACGCGAGCCCGCAAAATGCAGGCTTGTAGCCGCCCCTTGCGGGGGCGCGTCTTACTCTGCTATATTGGTCGGTCGCGCTTTGCGCCCGTTCCGTCCTCTCCCGCCGTCGTCTCATCCCACTCGAAGGAGTTGCCGTCTTGGCACGCGTTGACGCTGCTCGCACCCGCCGTTCGTTCTCCCGCCTGGAGAACTCGCTCGAAGTACCCAACCTCATAGATATCCAGCGACGCTCGTTCAACTGGCTGGTCGACACCCAAAAGGGCGGCCTGCGCGAGACGATCGACGACGTTTCCCCCATCGAGGACTACACCGGCAACCTCGCCGTGGTCTTCGAGGAGATCCACTTTGACGAGCCCGTCGCTCCGATCTCCGAGTGCCGCGAGAAGGACCTCACCTACGCGCGCCCGCTGACCGTCAAGGTCGCGTTCCAGAACCGCG
>CAVSKI010000008.1:0-34542 GCA_963728495.1 uncultured Thermoleophilaceae bacterium
ACTCGGGTGGGCTCGACCGGATCGGGGTCGAGCAGCGGCATGGACGCCGGAGAGAGCTGAGCCAGGCGGGTCTCGAGCCCCTCAAGGGTGGCGTCGGCGTCGTCATCGGCCTGCAACACGGCGCTCAAGGTGAGCCGGGCCTGGCCCCGATGGCGGCTGAGCGCGACCTGGGGCAGCACGAGCGAGGCAGGAGGAAGGGAGGCCCACTCGGGCGTGGACCCGCCGGCGGCGGCGAAGGCGAAGCCCCCTACGAACACGGGGCCGGCGGCGGTAGGTCGCGCGCCGTCGCGCGCGGCGTCGTCGGCCAGCGTGCGCCGCCCGAGCTCACGCGCACGTGCGGCCACCTGGGCAAATCGCCCCTCCCCGCGGGCCTCGAGCAGGGTGGCCTGACCGAGCCCCGCGACGACGAAACCGTCACGATCGGGCTGCTCGAAGCAGAAGTAATGGTCATCGGGGCGCCGGGCGGCGAGCACGGCTGCGGACAGGTCGAGCTCGGCAGGCAGCGGCACGGTGACCGCCGCCACCGCGGCCCCTGGTCCCCTGCTCGCCCAGCGGATCGCGCCGTCGAGGCGGAGCGCGAGCCGTTCACGCGCCTCGGGCCCGAGAGCGAACGGATCGGCCGCGGTCGAGAACCGGCTGATCACGGCGACCCCGGCAGCGCCGCGCCCCTAGGTGGCGCCGCGCCCGCGCGACACCGCCACCTCGCCTGTGCGAACCATCTCAATCAGGCCGAAGGGGCGAACCATCTCTTCGAAGGCGGCGATCTTGTCGAAGGTGCCGGTGACCTCGACGGTCACGCTGCGCTTGGAGACGTCGACGGTCTTGCCGCGGAAGATCTCGGTGAACTGCATCACCTGGGCCCTCGAGTCGCCGTCCTGGCATGACACCTTGAACAGGGCCAGCTCGCGAGCCACCGTCTCCATCGGCTCGAGATCGCGGATCTTGATCACGTGCACGAGCTTGTGGAGTTGCTTTGTCACCTGGTCGATCGGGTGCGCAGCGCCGTCCACGGTGAGCGTGATCCGAGACATCGACTCGTCGTCGGTCGGGCCCACGGCCAGCGAGTCGATGTTGAAGCCGCGACGCGCGAACAGGCCGGCGATGCGAGCCAGCACGCCGGGCTTGTTCTCGACCAGGATCGAGAGGATGTGCTTGCGGCCGGTGCGCATGCCGACCGTGGCCTGAAGGTCCTCGAGGCGGAGCACTTCCTTGGTACCGGGTTCGCCCATGGCGCTAGCCCACCATGTCCCGCGCGGCCTGTCCCGCGGGGATCATCGGATAGCAGTTCTCTTCCTTGGTCACGTGCACGTCCACCAGCACGGGGCCTTCCTCGGCGAGGGCCGAGCGGAAGGCCTCGGTCAGGTCGCCCTTGTCGCTCACGCGCATGCCCGTGGCGCCGAATGCCTCGGCCAGCTTGACCCAGTCGGGGCTCGCGCCCATCTCGACCGACGAATAGCGCCGATCCCAGAAGAGCTCCTGCCACTGGCGCACCATGCCCAGGTAGCCGTTGTTCATCAGGAAGACCTTCACCGGGATCTGCTCGGTCACGCAGGTGGCGAACTCCTGGACGTTCATGATCAGCGAGCCGTCGCCGGCCAGGCAGACCACGTCCTGGTCGGGCACGGCGACCTTCGCCCCCATGGCGCTGGGCAGGCCGAACCCCATCGTGCCGAGGCCACCAGAATTGATCCACTGGCGCGGGCGGGTGAAGCCGTAGTACTGCGCGGCCCACATCTGGTGCTGGCCGACGTCGGAGGTCACGACCGCGTTTCCGCCCGTGGCCTCGAACATCGCCTCGACCATGTACTGCGGCTTGATCTCCGAGTCGTGGGACTCGTCGTAGCGCAGCGGGTGCTTCTCGCGCCAGCCCTCGATGCGTTGCCACCAGCCCTCGAGCCGGGCCGGATCCGCTGACAGCGCCCGGTACTCGGCGGTCAGCTTGGGCAGGATGTACTTGGCGTGACCCACGATCGGGATGTGGGCGGGCACGTTCTTGGAGATCTCCGCCGGGTCGACGTCGATGTGGATGAACTTGGCCCGCGGCGCGAACTCGGACAGCTTGCCGGTCACGCGATCGTCGAAACGAGCGCCGATGGCGACGATCAGGTCCGCCTCGTCCATCGAGTAGTTCGCCGTCCTGGTCCCGTGCATCCCGGGCATGCCCAGCCATTGCGGCTCGTCGGCGGGGAAGGCGCCCAGGCCCATGAGTGTGCAGGTCACGGGCAGCTTGTCCGAGAGGCAGAGCTCCTTGAACTCGGCGGCGGCATCGGCGTTGATCACGCCACCGCCGCCGTAGATGACCGGCCGGCGCGAGTTGGCGAGCGCCTTCGCGGCCAGGCGTATCTGCTTCGTGTTGCCCTCCGTGGTCGGCTGGTAGCCGGGCAGGTGGACCTTGGTCACGGGCTCGTAGGCGATATCCGCGCGTGAGAGGTCCTGCGGAACGTCCACCAGCACCGGTCCCGGGCGGCCGCTCGAGGCGATGTGGAACGCCTCATGAATCGCCTTGGGGATGTCGCGCGGGTCCTGGATCAGGATGGAGTGCTTGACGATCGGCATCGTGATGCCGGAGATGTCGGCCTCCTGGAAGCCGTCGGTGCCGATCAGCTCGGTGCGCACCTGGCCGGTGAGAAAGACGGTGGGCACGCTGTCCATGACCGCGTCGGCGATGCAGGTCACGAGGTTGGTCGCCCCGGGACCGCTGGTGGCGAGGGCCACGCCGACCTTTCCCGAGGCCTTCGCATAGCCCTCGGCCGCATGTCCCGCGCCCTGCTCGTGACGGCACTGGACGTGGCGGATGCCGGCGTCGTACAGAGCGTCGTAGGTCGGCAGGTTCGCGCCGCCGGGAATCCCGAATACGTGCTCGACGCCCTCAGACTTGAGGCATTCCATGATGGCGTCGACGGCTCGCATGACGGTCGCGGTCCTTCCTTGATGGGTGGGGAGACGCCGGCCCGCGAAGCGGGAAACGGCGGAAATGGCAGTCTAACAAGGCCTTTTGGCTCTACCGCGGGCTCTGAAACGAGCTATCCGGGCACCGCCTCCGGCCACTCCAGGTCCCGGCCGCAGCGCATGCAGACCTGGTCGTGCAGCGGCACGACGTTGCCGCATTCGGGGCACTGGCGGCGCGCTTCGTTGCGCTCGGAGCGGTAGAAGATCGCCGCGATCGTGCCCAGCAGGGGCAGCACCAGGCCGACCAGGAACCAGAGGAAGAACGAGGAGCCCTTGAGCTTCCCGATCACCGCCGCCGAGAGGCCGCAGAAGAAGGCGATAGCGGCGTACTCCACGGCGCCCCGGTCGCTAGCGCAGGACGCCGACCGCCCAGACGGCGGCGATGATCGCGAGGATCACGACCGCGAACCAGGCGACCGCCGCCACGGCGCCGATCACGAACTTGAAGAGCAGCCAGACCGCTACCAGCAGCACCGCAACCGCGATGAGCTTGCGGCCGACGTCGGAGGCGAATTGACCCATGCCCTAATTGTGGCAGGCGGGCAGCGGCCCTCAGAGCAGCCGCGCCGGGCGGGTCGGCAGGTAGCGATCGAGGCCGGGCAGCGGCTCCGAGCACATCAGCCAGCTGGGCCAGTGCACCCGGAAGCCGAGCTGGCGCAGACGGTCGAGCAGCCACCACGAGTCGGTGGTGCAGAACACCCCCAGGCTCTCCGGCTCCTGCGACTTGGACACGCGATCCAGTGCGGCCAGCACGACCGGAACGAGGTCCTCCGTGGTGCGGGCCACGGCCGGGCCTATCTCTCCGGCGGAGCTCACCCAGCAGAGCGCCACCGCCCCGCTCCCGTCGGGATCCATGATGGCCAGGCAGGTCCGGGTGCGCCCGAAGAAGTCGTGAAGCAGCGGCCGTTCGTGTCCGATGGCCGGTGGCTCCAGGTGCTTCCATTCGCTCACGGCATGCTCGGGGGTCATGGCGTGCACGGCCGGCTCGCTCACGTCCACCTCCTGCGACCGGCGCTCCAGATACTCCTCGGCGCGCTGGCGCAGGTGCCAGTGCCCGCTCACCGGCATGGCCCCGAACTCGGTGAACAGGCTGAGGTCCGCCGGCATTCCCAGCCCCAGCACCACCCGTCCGAGGTCACGGGTGGGCGACCGGGGCCAGCAGCGCTCGAGCAGCGCCCGGCCCACGCCCCGCCCCGCGTGCGAGGGCGCCACCCAGAGCTCGGTGAGCTCGTCCATGGCGCCGAAACGCGCCACCCGCGTGTAGCCGACCACCTCCTCCCCGTCCTCGCAGATCAGATAACAGCCGTCGGCCTGGGCTTCGATGAACTCGAGCAGCGGCCGCTCGCGCTGCCATTGGGCCTCGAGCTCCCCGGGGTCGCGTGCATGGTCGGCGGGCAGCAGGTTGCGCTCCATGCGCGAGGCATCCCAGGTGTGTTCACCCAGCTCGAAGGTGGTGCGCAGGTCGGCCGAGCCTCCCTCGCGAAAGGTGAGAACGCTCACCGCCGGCTCGTCGTGCCGCGTGCCGCGTCCAGCGCGGGGCGCATCTGCTCGGGCATGCGCCGGCGAACCCGCCACGGCGCACCCGCGAAGGCGTGGTTGGCCACGGTGGCAAAGCCCTCCTCGTCCACGCGCAGGGCCAGCAGCAGGTGGGCCACGCGGTCGGAGGGCGGCAGCTCGAGCTCGGACGTACGCACGCAGAAGCAATGCACCCGCCGCGCACCCGGTGTGACCAGCAGCGCGCCGGCCTCGCCCACCAGCCACACTCCCAGGTCCCCGCGGTCGAGCGCCAGGCCCGTGCGCCGCTGCAGCTCGCGCTCCTCGTGGCCCAGCAGGTCGCCCAGCAGCCCTTGTGCCACCGGCTCGGCGCCCTCGTTGCGTGGGCCCTTGGGTCGCACTACGCTCGCGCCCCGAAAGGCGTAGAGCTCGGGAATGATCCAGGCATGGGCGATCGCCATCAGCGCCACCGGCGCAGCGATCGGCGCCAGCCAGAGCATTCCCACCCCCGCCGCCAGGAACGGGACGGTGTAGAGCAGCGTCCAGGCCTGCCAGATCCGGCCCCAGCGGGTCAGCCAGCGCTCGTCGGTGCGCTGGCGCCAGGGAACTGACGCGAGCTCGGGTAGGGCCTGCCCGGCCGTCATCTGAGAGATGGCTGGCTCAGCCGCCGGCGATCGGCCGGCGCATGATCACGAGATCGGCCTCGCGCGGCAGCTCGCGCACGTGGGTGGCCCGGCCCGGGCCCTCCGGCACGGTCCCGATGTAACCGAGCTCCTGCTGCGAGCGAAACTCCTCGATCGCCCCGGCAAACTGGGCGTCGTCAGCGGCCGTCCATTCCGCGAGCGTGGTGTGTCCCGTGCCGTCCATGCGGATCAGTCGAGCCATTGCCTTCCTCCTTGGGGTGCGAGAGCGATCTACACGGATGGTAAGGCCCGCGAAGGTCCTTATCCGCCAAGGCGCTCATGGATCATCTGCTGGACCTGACCGCCATCGGCCCGGCCCTTGGTCTCCCGCATCACCGCGCCCACGATCGCCCCCACCGCCTGACCTTTGCCCGCGCGGATCTTCTCGACGGCGTCGGGGTTGTCGGCTATCGCCCGGTCCACGATCGCCCCCAGCTCGTCGTCGTCCGCCCGAGCCAGCCCCTTCTGCTCGACCAGGGTGGCCGGATCCCCGCCCTCGCTCACCAGCACGTCCAGCACCTCCCGGCCCGCCGCGGCGGAGATCTCCTTCGCGCCGACCATCTCCACCAGGCGCGCGAAGGCGGCCGGCTCGACCTTGGTCGTGGCCGGGTCTGCGTCACCGATGCGCGCGGTCAGCTCGTTGGTGGTCCAGTTGGCCAGGCTCCGCGAGTTGCCACCATCCGACGAAAGCGCGGCCTCGTAGAAGTCGCCGAGCTCGGCCCGGAAGGCCAGCAGCCTCGCCGTCTCCGCCGGCAGGTCGAGGTCGCGGCCGAGGCGCTCCGCGCGTGCGGCCGGCAGCTCGGGCAGCGCCGCCCGCGCTCGCTCGAGCATCGTCTCGGTCGGGGCGATCGGCACCAGATCGGGCTCGGGGAAGTAGCGGTAGTCGTGCGCCTCCTCCTTCGAGCGCAGCGTGGTGATCGCGCCGGAGCCGGGATCGAAATGCAGCGTCTCCTGCTCAATCTCACCGCCTTCGGCCAGCGTTCGCTTCTGACGCTCGATCTCGGCCTCGATTCCCCGTTCGAGGAAGCGGAACGAGTTCATGTTCTTGAGCTCGGTCTTGGTGCCCAGCGTGGTCTCCCCCACCGGCCGGATCGACACGTTCGCGTCCATCCGCAGCGAACCCTCCTCCATGTTCACGTCCGACACGCCCATGCGGCGCAGCGTGACCTGCAGCAGGCGACCGAATTCCGCCGCCTCGGCGGCACCACGCAGGTCGGGCTCGGTCACGATCTCCACCAGCGGCGTGCCGCCGCGGTTGAAGTCGACCACGCTCGACTCTGCGCCGTGAATGCGCCCGCTGGCGCCGGCGTGTACCAGCTTGGCCGCGTCCTCCTCGAGATGAACGCGGTGGATCCGTACCTCGCCCAGGTGGCCGGCCGTGGCCAGCGGAATGTCGTACTGGCTGATCTGGTAGCCCTTGGGCAGGTCGGGATAGAAGTAGTTCTTGCGGTGGAAGATCGAGCGCGGTGCGATCTCGCAGTCGAATGCCAGGGCGATCATCAACGCGAGGTGGACGGCCTCCGCGTTGGTCACCGGGAGCGTGCCCGGGTGGCCGAGGCAGACCGGGCAGGTGCGCGTGTTGGGCTCCTCGCCGAAGGACAGCGCGCAGCTGCAGAACATCTTCGTCCGCGTCTTGAGCTGGACGTGGATCTCGACGCCGATCACCGGCTCGTAGCTCACGTGCGCGGCACCCCCTCGAAGCCGATGGCCCCCTCGAGCGCGTGGGCGGCGTCGAGGATCCTGCCCTCGCTGAACGCCGGCCCGGCGATCTGAAAACCCACCGGCAGCCCGTCGGACAACCCGGCGGGGATGGATACCGCGGGGAGGCCGGCCAGCGACATCGGCACGGTGAAGTAGTCCGACAGGTACATCGCGAGCGGGTCGGCCGTGCGCTCCCCCAGCTTGAAGGCCACGGTGGGCGAGGTGGGAGTGACCACGAAATCGACCTGCTCGAAGGCGGCGCGGAAGTCCTCGACGATGCGGGTGCGCACCTTCTGCGCCTTGCCGTAGTAAGCGTCGTAGTAGCCCGACGAGAGGGCGTAGGTGCCGATCATGATCCGCCGCTTGACCTCGTCGCCGAAGCCGTCGTGGCGGGTCTGCTCATAGAGCGAGGTGAGGTCGCCGTTGTCGGTGGAGCGCAGGCCGTAGCGCACGCCGTCGTAGCGGGCGAGGTTTGCGCTGGCCTCGGCCGGAGCGATCACGTAGTAGGCCGACAGCCCATGCCCGGCGTTCGGCAGCTCGATGTCCCGCACGCTTCCACCGAGCTCCTCGATGCGGGCGATGGCCGCCCGGCACACGTCCGCCACTCCGGCTTCCAGGCCCTCCTCATCCAGGCCCCACACGCCGAAGCTCAGGCCGTCGAGGCGCTCGGCGCTCGGCATCGCCACCCCGGCCTCGATTCCCACGCAGGTGGAATCGCACGGATCGCGGCCCTGGAGGTGGCCGAGCATCAGCGCGGAGTCGCTCACGTCGCGGGTGAGCGGTCCGCACTGGTCGAGCGAGGAGGCGAAGGCGATCATCCCGTAGCGGCTGACTGCCCCGTAGGTGGGCTTGAGGCCCACCAGGCCGCACAGCGCGGCGGGCTGGCGAATGGAGCCGCCGGTGTCGGTGCCGATGGCCCACGGGGCGGTACCGGCGGCCACGGCCGCCGCGCTACCACCGCTCGAGCCGCCCGGCACCCGCGTGCGATCCCACGGATTTTGGACCGGTCCGTAGCCCGAGTTCTCGTTGGACGAGCCCATGGCGAACTCGTCCTGGTTGGTCTTTCCGAGCACCTGCGCGCCGGCGGCCTCGAGGTTCCGCACGCTCGTCGCCGTGTAGGGCGGGCGGTAGCCCTCGAGGATGCGCGAGCCCGCCGAGCTGGGCACGTCCTCGACGCAGAAGAGGTCCTTCACCGCCACCGGGGGCAGCGAGCCACCCCGATTCTGGCCCGCCACCCACAGGTAGCAGCCCAGCTCGTCGCCCTCCGCGCGCTCACGCCAGAACTCGAAGACCTCCTCGCCGGAGACCTCGCCGGTCGCGATCAGCCGGGCCTGGGCGGCGGCGCTGATCCCGAGCAGGCCCTCGGTCACGACGCACCCGGGCTGGGCACGCGGAAGCCGTCGGCGGCCGCTTCGGGTGCGCCCTCCAGAGCGCGCTCACGCGACAGGCTGTCCCGGGGGACGTCGTCGCGCAGCACGTTCTCGAGCGCCACCACGTGCGAGGTGGGCTCGACCCCGTCCAGGTCGAGTGCCTCCATCTGCTCCACGTGCTCGAGGATCTGCGACAGCTCAGCCGTCATCCGCTCGACCTCGTCGTCGGACAGCCTCAGGCGGGCCAGCTTGGCCACGTGGAGCACCTGTTCGCGGTCGATCATCGCTCAGCGATTGTAGGAGCGCCCGTCAGGGGCGCGGCGCTGGAAACGTCTCGATCTCGGCCGGCGCCGCGGTCGGGCGGCCGGTCAGGTCCGTGTAGGCGCCCTCGGGTGAGAGCCGTTCATCGCGCATCGCCAGGAGGCCACCCACGGCGATGCCTACCGTGCTCGCCAGGGCCAGCCACAAACCCCAGTCGCGGCCCTCGGCGCCGTCGGGCACTCCGAGGGCGCGCAGCAGCACCAAGAGCACGCCTGCGAAGCCGGCGAAGGTCACGAAGACCGACAGCGCGATCGGCACGGCGGGGACGCTTTGGGCGGCGGTGATCAGCAGCAGCGCCACGGCGGTGGCGGCGATCAGGGCCAGCAGGACGTCGGTGGCGGCGAGCGAGCGCCAGCCGTTCAGCGATGCTTCGCCACCCGGCGAACTCGAGTACCACGGCAGCCAGAGCGACATCAGCAGGGCCACGCCGCAGGCCGCCGCGATCCACTCTCCGGCCCGAAGCCTTCGCAGATCCATCCCGCGTCAGGCTAACGCCAGCGTGGGGCGTCGCTCCGCCCCCGGCGCGGAGGGAGGGGATGGCCGGGGGCTGGAGGACGCCGTGGCGGGCCCGGGCCGCGGGGATCTGGCGGGGGGCCGCGCCGCTGCCCGGGCGCTGTTGGTCGGCGGCCCGCCGGGGCCGCCACGCCTGAGCTGCGATGCAGATTCCCAGGGCGCGGCCGGCCGCACAGTGAGGTCCGCCCGCGTATCGGGGTACGGCTAGCCGTACCTGCTGAGCTCAGCGGCCCGCGGCGCGCTTGGCGGCGCGAAGCGTGTTCACCAGCAGCATCGCGCGCGTCATCGGCCCAACCCCGCCGGGCACCGGCGTGATCGCGCCCGCCTTCTCGGCCACGGCTTCGTAGTCGACGTCCCCCACCAGCCCGTCGTCGGTGCGGTTGGTGCCCACGTCGATCACCACGGCGCCCTCGCCCACCATATCCGCGGTCACGAGGCCGGCCGACCCGACGGCCGCGATCAGCACATCGGCCTCGCTGCAGACCGCCGGCAGGTCGCGCGTGCGCGAGTGGCACTGCGTGACCGTCGCGTTGGCGGCCAGCAGCAGCTGGAGCAGCGGCTTGCCCACCAGGATCGAGCGCCCGAGCACGACCGCACGCGCGCCTTCGAGCCGGACGCCGGCCTCTGCCAGCAGCTCCATCACGCCCGCCGGGGTGCAGGGGACCATCGCCTCCTCGCGGTCCTGCATCAGCAGCCCCGCGTTGGTAGTGGTCAGCCCGTCCACGTCCTTGGCCGGATCGATCAGCGAGATGAACTCGTCCTGCCCGAGCTGATCGGGGAGCGGCAGCTGCAGCAGGATCCCGTGTACCCGCTCGTCGGCGTTGAGCTCGCGAAGCAGGCCGGCCAGCGCGTCGGCCGACACATCTCCCCCGGGCTCGTGATGAAACGACTCGATGCCCACCTGCGCTGAGTCCTCGCGCTTCATGCGCACGTAGATCGTCGAGGCCGGATCCTCGCCCACCAGAATCGTGGCCAGCCCGGGCCGAAGGCCGGTCGAGGAGATCTCGTCGGCCACCTGCTGGCGCACGCGCTCGGCGACGGCTTTTCCATCGATGACCTTGGCCGACATGAGGGCCGAGCAGCCTAGATGAATCAGTCATCTGGCGCGTGGCGCTGTCAGCGCTTCTTGAGCGGCGCGTAGTCGGCCATGAGCTTGCGCTCGCTGCCGTCCTCGGCGAAGCGAACCACCACCAGCCCGCCGGGCTCGACACCCACGATCACACCCTCGCCGAAGTTCGCGTGGATCACGTCGTCGCCGGTGGCGAAGATCGCTCCCGCACCGCTCGGCTCGCGGGCCGCTGGCGCTCCCCCGCCCCATGTGGATGCCGCCGCCTGGCCGGTCGGGACGCTCTCGTCGCGGTCGGTGAAGTCGATCGGGATCTCGTCGATGAAGCGGCTGCGCAGGTTCCAGTCGCGGTTGCCGAACAGAGCCCGCGTGCGAGCGGAGGTGAGGTAGAGCTCGCGCCGCGCACGGGTGATGCCGACGTAGGCGAGGCGGCGTTCCTCCTCGAGATCGCCGGCCTCCACCGCGCGCGAGTGCGGGAAGACCTGCTCCTCCAGGCCGATCATGAAGACGGTGTCGAACTCGAGCCCCTTTGCGTTGTGGAGCGTCATCAGGGTCACCAGCCCCTGCTCGTCGCGCAGGTTGTCCTGCTCGGAGAAGAGGGCGATCTGCTGCAGGAACTCCTCCACCGACGGCTCCTCCGCGGTGGCGTCGTACTCGCGCCCCACTCCCACCAGCTCCTCCAGGTTCTCCTGGCGAACCTGCGACTCCACCGTGCGCTCGGCCTGCAGCGCCTCGGTGTAGCCGGTCTCCTCGAGCGTCTCGTGCAGAAGGTCGCCCACACCGGCGCCGCCATCAACCCGTTCGCGGAGGCGCTCCATCACCGACATGAAGCGCCCCACGGCCTTGACCGCGGCGGTGCCCAGACCCGGAATCCGTTCCGGCTGGGCGGCCACGTCCCAGACGGGCTCTCCGAGCGTGTTGGCGTGGCCGATCAGACGAGCCTGCGAGGTGTTGCCGATGCCCCGGCGCGGCGAGTTGACGATGCGCCCGAAGGCCACGGTGTCGGAGGGATTCACCAGCATCGTCAGGTAGGCCAGCGCGTCCTTGATCTCGGCGCGTTCGTAGAAGCGCGTGCCCCCGATGACCTGGTAGGAGACCCCGTAGCGCACCAGGTTGTCCTCGAGCACGCGCGACTGGGCGTTGGTCCGATAGAAGACCGCGACGTCGTCGCGCGACGCGCCCTCGTCGACCAGCCGCTCGATCTCCGACACCACGAAGCGAGCCTCGGCGTGCTCGTCGTCGAGCTCGCGCACGTGCACCGGATCGCCCTCACCGATGTCCGACCACAGCGTCTTGACCTTGCGCGCGCGGTTGTTGGAGATGACCGCGTTGGAGGCGTTGAGAATCGTCTGAGTGGAGCGGTAGTTCTGCTCGAGCTTGACCACGTGGGCGTCCGGCCAGTCGTGCTCGAAGTCGAGGATGTTTCTGATGTCGGCTCCGCGGAAGGCATAGATCGATTGATCATCGTCACCGACCACCGCCACGTTCCGGTGCTCCTCGCACAGCAGCTGTAGCCAGCGGTACTGCGCGCGGTTGGTGTCCTGGTACTCGTCGACCAGCACGTGGCGGAAGGAGCGGCGGTAGCGGTCGCGCACCTCTTCGAACAGCTCGAAAAGGTTCACGCAGCGGAACAGCAGGTCGTCGAAGTCCATCGCGTTCGCCGCATGCAGGCGCGGCTCGTAGAGGTCGTAGACGTCGGCGGCGGTCTGCTCGAAGAAGGAGCCGACCTTGAGGCGGTAAGCCTCCGCGTCGAGCAGCTGGTTCTTGGCGTCGGAGATCTGGCGGCGGATCCCGCGGGGCGCAAAGCGCTTGGGATCGATGTCGAGCTCCTCGATGCAGTTCTTGACCAGGCGCAGGGAGTCCTGCTCGTCGTAGATGGTGAAGCCTCGCGTGTAGCCGAGCCGCTCCGCGTCGGCGCGCAGCATGCGCGCGCAGGCCGAGTGGAAGGTCATCACCCACATTGCGCGCGCCCGTCCGCCGACCAGCGCCTGCACGCGCTCGCGCATCTCCTGGGCCGCCTTGTTGGTGAAGGTGATGGCGAGGATCTCGCCCGGCTGGGCCTGCCCGGTGCCCACCAGGTGCGCGATGCGATGGGTGAGCACGCGGGTCTTGCCGGATCCGGCTCCCGCGAGGATCAGAAGCGGCCCCTCACCGTGCAGCACGGCCTCGCGCTGGGGCTCGTTGAGACCCTCCAAAAGAGCTTCGGTGGCGGCGGGCGCACCCATGCCAGCGAGGATAGGGCGCTGCGCGGCGGTTTCGAGCTGATCTCGGTCAGGTGCCGACGTAGGCCGCCAGGTGCTCGCCGGTGAGGGTGGAGCGGGCGGCGACGAGGTCGGCAGGCGTGCCCTCGAAGACGACCTGGCCGCCGTCGTGGCCGGCGCCGGGCCCGAGGTCGATGATCCAGTCGGCGTGTGCCATGACCCCCTGGTGGTGCTCGATAACGATCACCGACTTGCCGGACTCGACCAGCCGGTCGAGCAGGCCGAGCAGCTGCTCGACGTCGGCGAGGTGGAGGCCAGTGGTCGGCTCGTCGAGGACGAAAACCTCGCCGCCCTTCTCGGCCATGTGGGTGGCCAGCTTGAGCCGCTGCCGCTCGCCGCCGGACAGCGTTGTGAGGGGCTGGCCGAGGCTGAGGTATCCGAGCCCGACGTCGGCCAGCCGCTCGAGGATCTTGTGGGCCGCCGGGATCCGCGCCTCGCCGTCGCCGAAGAACTCCTCGGCCTCGGCCACCGACATCGCGAGTACCTCGCTGATGTCCTTGCCGCCGAGCTCGTACTCGAGCACCTCGGCCTGAAACCGCTTCCCCTCGCACTCCTCGCAGGTGGAGGCGACCCCGGCCATCATCCCCAGGTCCGTGTAGACGACGCCCGCGCCGTTGCAGTTGGGGCAGGCGCCATCGGAGTTGGCGCTGAACAGCCCCGGCTTCACGCCATTGGCCTTCGCGAACGCCTTGCGGATCGGCTCGAGCAGCTTGGTGTACGTCGCCGGGTTGCTGCGTCGCGAGCCGCGGATGGCGCCCTGGTCGACCGTCACCACCCCGTCGCGGCCCGCCACCGAGCCGTTGATCAGCGAGCTCTTTCCCGACCCCGCCACGCCGGTCAGCACCACCAGCATGCCGAGCGGAATGTCGACGTCGACGTCCTGCAGGTTGTGGGTGTCGGCGCCGCGTACCTCCAGCATCTCCGACGGTGTCCGCACCGACGGCTTCAAGGAGGCCCGGTCGTCCAGATGCCGCCCGGTGACCGTGTCGCTGTCCCGCAGCCCGTCGACCGTGCCCTCGAAGACCACGTTGCCACCGCCGGAGCCGGCGCCCGGGCCGAGGTCGACGACATGGTCGGCGATCGCGATCGTGTCCGGCTCGTGCTCCACGACGAGCACCGTGTTGCCCTTGTCGCGCAGCTGGAGCAGCAGGTCGTTCATCCGCTCTACGTCATGGGGATGCATGCCGATCGTGGGCTCGTCGAAGACGTAGGTGACGTCGGTCAGCGAGGAGCCGAGGTGGCGGATCATCTTCGTGCGCTGGGCCTCCCCGCCGGACAGCGTCCCCGACGGCCGGTTGAGCGAGAGGTAGCCCAGCCCGATCTCGACGAACGAGTCGAGGGTGTGCCGCAAGGTCTGCAGCAGCGGCGCGACGGACGGCTCGTCCAGGCTGGCCACCCACTCCGCGAGGTCAGTGATCTGCATCGCGGAGACGTCGGCGATGCTGACGCCGTCGATCTTCGACGATCGTGTCGCCTCACTGAGCCGGGTGCCGTCGCAGTCGGGGCAGGTGGTGAACACCACCGCCCGTTCCACGAAGGCGCGGACGTGCGGCTGCATAGCGTCGACTTCCTTGGACAGGAACGACTTCTCGATCTGCGGGATCAGCCCCGCGTAGGTCAGGTTGATGCCCTCGACCTTGATCTTGGTCGGCTCCTTGTAGAGCAGGTCGTGGCGCTCTCGCTTGTTGAACTTCTTGATGGGCTTGTCCGGGTCGAAGTACCCGCAGCCGCGGTAGATCCGGCCGTACCAGCCCTCCATGCTGTAGCCGGGGATCGTGAGCGCTCCCTCGTTGAGCGACTTGCTGTCGTCGTAGAGCGCGGACAGGTCGAAGTCGCTGACCGAGCCACGGCCCTCGCAGCGCTGGCACATGCCGCCGGTGCGGCTGAAGCTCGCGCTCTTGGTGATCGTCTTGTCGCCGCGCTCGACCGTGAGCCCGCCACTCCCGTGGACGGACGCGACGTTGAAGGAGTACGCGCCGGGGCCGCCAATGTGCGGCTGCCCGAGCCGGCTGTAGAGGATGCGAAGCATCGCGTCGGCGTCCGTCGCCGTGCCGACGGTCGAGCGGGGGTTGGACCCCATGCGCTCCTGGTCTACGCTGATCGCGGTCGTCAGCCCGTCCAGCACGTCGACCTCCGGGCGCGCCAGCGTCGGCATGAAGCCCTGCACGAAGGCGCTGTAGGTCTCGTTGATCAGCCGCTGCGACTCCGCGGCGATCGTCCCAAAAACCAGCGAGCTCTTGCCCGAGCCGGAGACGCCGGTGAACACCGTCAGCCGGCGCTTCGGGAGCTCGACGCTGACGTCCTTGAGGTTGTTCACGCGCGCGCCGTGCACGCGGATCAAATCGTGGCTGTCGGCAGCCTCGAGCGGAGGCGACTGCGTGTCCGTTCTCGTCGCCATCCGGCTCAGTCGAGCTCCTGGAGTCGGATCAGGTTGCCCGCGGGATCGCGGAAGGCGCAGTCGCGAATCCCGTACGGCTGGTCGGTCGGCTCCTGGACGACCTCGGCGTCGCCGGCCTGCAGCTGCTCGAACGCGCCGTCGAGGTCCTTGGTGGCCAGGTTGATGCTGGCGTAGGTGCCCTTGGCCATCATCTCGGCGATGGTGCGGCGCTCGTCGTCGGTGAGGCCGGGGTCGGCCTCCGGCGGGTACAGGACGATGGACGTGTCGGGCTGGCCGGGAGGGCCGAGCGTGATCCAGTGCATCCCGCCGTACTCGACGTCGTTGCGGACCTCGAAGCCGAGGGTGCCGCGGTAGAAGGCCAGGGAGGCGTCCGGGTCGTTGTGCGGGAGCATGCTCTGGTGAATGGTGATGTCCATGGCCGTCACGCTAGCTGCGGCTCGCGGGGCGGCGCTTCTCGATTCCTGATCGGTTTCGTGACCCGCTTCGCCACGCATGGCGGCATCCCGGCCGTGGCGCCCGCCGCGTGGCGCCGGTAGGTGCTGGGCGGGGTACCGACCAGTTCGGTGAAGCGGGTGCTGAAGGTGCCCAGCGACGAGCAGCCGACCTCGAAACAGACCTCGGTGACGCTGAGGTCGCCACGGCGCAGCAGCGCCATCGCGCGCTCGATGCGCCGCGTCATCAGGTAGCTGTACGGCGACTCGCCGTAGGCGAGCCGGAACTCGCGGCTGAAGTGCCCGGCCGACATGTGCGCGCTGCGGGCGAGCGCCTCGACGTCCAGCGGCTGCGCGTACTCTCGGTCGATCCGGTCGCGGACGCGGCGCAGCCGCGCGAGGTCGTGCAGGTGCTGCGCCGCGGCGGGTCTGCTGGTCACGTGCGAAATCGTGCCACGTCGCGCCGGAGGCGCCTAGTGCCGCATCGCCTGGCTTAACCGGCTAGAGGTCGCGGCGCGCGAACGCCGCCCGCGCCGCCAGGCCCACGAGCCCGAGATAGACGGCCGTCCAGAGCCACAGAAGCGCGCCGCCATCCTGTGCGCCCCCGAACGGCCCGAGGCGCACGATCACACCCGTGGTGCCGCTCACCTCGGACGTCAGGTCGTCGAGGCCGGCCTGGTAAAGCGCCTCGAAGGGCAGTAGCCACGAAGTCACCTCGGCCACGGTCTCGAGGCTGTTCACGCTCAGGGCATCCCCGATTTGGCCCAGCAGGCCGGCCGCGAGACCGGCCCCGAACGCCATGAACACCGCGATGCCGTTGGCGTTGGAGGACAGGAAGACCGAGCCCAGCAGCGACAGCGCGGCGATCACCACCACCCCGGCCACCAGGCCCAGGCCCGGGGTGAGCGGGTGGTCGGGCCACCAATCTCCGGCCACCGCGGTGATCACGAGCGCACTGCCGTACACGGTCGCCACGTAGGCCGAGCAGACCCCGGCGGCGGCGAGAAAGCGCCCCAGCAGCAACGCCGAGCGTCCGACGGGCCGCACCACGAGCGGCTGCAACAGCCCCCGCTCGGCGTCTCCGCGGACAGCTCCCAGGGTGAGGAACACCGCGAGCACGCAACCGAGGAACAGCGTGGTGAACATCGCCAGGCCCAGCAGGGTCGAGCCGGTGATCACCTGGTCATCCAGTTCCAATCCCTCGGGCGTCTCTGCGGCGACGTCGAAGGCGGCCTCGGTGCCCACGGCATAGAGAACGAGGAAGCTGACCGTCAGCACCAGCACTACGACGAACACCCGACGGCGCGTCGACTCCCGCAGGGCGTACAGGGCGACGGTGCCGGCCCCTCTCATGAGCCGTGACCATCGGCGCCGGCCACCGCCTCGAGGTAGGTGTCCTCGAGCGTCGAGGACAGCACGCGAACGCCGTAGACCCGTTCGCCCTCCGCCACCAGGCGCGCGACAATCTCGGGTACGGCCTCGCGCTCGGCGTCGGGAAACGAGCGTACCCCGGCGTCGACGTCGACCTCCACACCGCGCGCTTTCGACAGCTCCGCGGGGCTGCCGCGAGCCACGATCTGCCCACCGACCAGGATGGCAACGCGGTCGCAGACGCGCTCCACCTCGCTGAGCAGGTGCGAGTTGAGCAGCACGGAAACGCCGCGCGTCTTGAGCTCCAGCAGCAGGTCGCGAACGATGCGCCGGCCCACGGGATCGAGCGCGCTCGTGGGCTCGTCGAGCATGAGCAGGCGCGGCGAGCCGACCAGGGCCTGGGCGATGCCCAGCCGCTGCTGCATGCCCTTCGACATGGCCTCGACTCGTGTTGCCCCGTCGTCGCCCAGCCCGACCAGGGACAAGAGCTCGGCCCGCTCGCCCGCGCCGCCGGCCGAGCCGGCCAGGCGCTGGTGGAGCTCGAGCAGCTCGTCGGCTCGCAGCCAGCCGGGAAAGCGAAATAGCTCGGCCAGGTACCCGATCGCCGCCCGCGCCTCCGCCGAGCCGGCCGGCGCGCCCTCCACCTGCGCCGAGCCGCCCGATGCCCGGACGAGCCCGCAGGCGATCTTCACCAGCGTGGACTTGCCCGCGCCGTTGGGCCCGAGCAGGCCCACCAGCTCGCCCGAATCCACGCTCAAGTCGACCCCGCCGAGCGCCACGGTCGAGCCGTAGCGCTTGCGTAGCTCCTGGCACGCGAACACGGGAGTCACGCGGGCCAGTCTAGGAAGCCACCCGTAGCCTCCGGCCGGTGAAGCTGCTCGCCGAGGTCCGCGAAAGCTGCCGCGCTCTTGCGCAATCTGCTCGCCACGTGAGTGTCGACGCCGACTCGGCGCCCTCGCTCGACCAGACGCACCTGCCCTCGCTCGATCCCGAGCGCCACTACCTCGAGGGAGACCGGGCGAGCGTCGCCTCCTACCTGCTCACCCTCGACACCATCAACTTCGGCTCGGGCTGGTTTCCCACATTGCGTAAGCGGCCTGGGTGCTCGGGATACTTCACCGTCGCGTGGGCGCTGGCCGACCACTTCCGAGCACACGGGCCGTGGTCGAACGCCGAGCTGCGCGCACTGGAGGCAAGCGATGTGGCCGCCGTTTTGGGCCAGGACACAGGACACTCCCTGATGGGGCTCTACGCCGAAGCGCTGCGCGATCTCGGCCGCTTCATGGGTGAGCGCAGTGCGCTCGACCTCGTCGCCGAAGCCGATCGCTCAGCGGAGCGGCTCGCCACCCTGCTCGCCCGGGGCATGCGCTTCTTCGACGATCGGGGCTTCTACAAGCGCGCCCAGATCGTGCCCAGCGACCTGGCGCTGGCCGGCTTGGCCGGCTTCGACGACCTCGACCGGCTGACGATCTTTGCCGACAACCTCGTACCCCACGTGTTGCGCGTGGACGGGGTGCTGCGCTACGACCCCGAGCTGGCGGCCCACATCGACGCCGGCAGGCTGCTGCCGGCGGGCCGGGCCGAGCGGGAGATACGCGCCTGCGCCGTGGATGCCTGCGAACTGGTCTCCGAGCGCACCGGCATCGCACCGAGACTGCTCGACGTGATGCTCTGGAACCGCGGCCAGGCCCCCGAGTACAAGGCGCGTCCGCGCCACCGCACGCGCTCGGTCTTCTACTGACCGTCGCGCGGCTCTCGACTCATCCGCCCGCCGAGTCGGGTCCGCCGCGGCGCCTGAGCGGCGTGACGTCGGCGCCGCCTGGCTTGCGCCCGGTGTTCTCGGCCACGAGCGCCTCCAGCTCGGTCAGGCGATTCGCCAGACCCGCGATGGCGTCCGCAACCGGGTCGGGCAGGTGCACCCAATCCGCGTCGGGCCCGTCGGGCCTGCGTCCGTCGACGCGCACGGGATGGCCCGGGTTTCCCACCACAGTGGCGTTCTCGGGTACGTCGTGGATCACCACCGTGTTGGCACCGATCTTCGAGCGGGCGCCCACCTCGATCGGACCCAGCAGTTTGGCGCCCGAGCCGATCATCACCTCAGGGCCGATCGTGGGGTGTCGCTTGCCGCGGGCAAAGCCGGTACCTCCGAGCGTCACCCCCTGGTACATGGTCACGTCGTCGCCCACCTCGGAGGTCTCCCCGATGACCACGCCCGCCCCATGGTCGATGAACAGGCCACGACCGATCTTCGCGGCGGGATGGATCTCCACCCCGGTCGCCACCTTGACGATGTTGGACAGCACCCGCGGCGCCAGGGGAATGCCCACCTCGTCGAGCGCATGCGAGATGCGGTGCGCGAGCACCGCCTGCACGCCGCCGTAGGTGAGCAGGATCTCCGCCCGGCCCACGTTGCGCGCGGCCGGGTCGCGCTCCTGCGCGGCGGTCAGGTCCTCGCGCAGCTCGCGGGCCACTCGGGTGAAGGTGCCAAGGCCGATCATCAGGGGGCAAAGAATGGCGTAGACACGTAGCGCTCGCCGGAGTCCGGCATGATCACAACGATTCGCTTGCCGCTCATCTCGGGTCGGCTCCCCACCTCGATGGCACCCCATAGCGCAGCCCCGCAGGAGATGCCGGCCAGCACGCCCTCGACGGCGGCGCAGCGGCGCGCGGTGGCTATCGCATCCTCGTCGTCCACGGCCAACACCTCGTCGATCACATCGCGGTTGAGCACCTCGGGCACGAAGCCCGCGCCGATGCCCTGGATCTTGTGGGGCCCGGCGGCGCCGCCGGAGATCACCGGTGAGGCCTTCGGCTCGACCGCCACCACCATCAGCTCTGGATTGCGCTCCTTGAGGCGCTCCCCGCAACCGGTGATCGTTCCCCCCGTGCCCACCCCGGCCACCAGCACGTCGACTTGGCCGTCCATGTCACGCCAGATCTCCTCCGCGGTGGTGCGGCGGTGGATGTCGGGATTCGCCGGGTTCGAGAACTGTGCCGGGACCCAGCAGTCGCCTCGCTCCCGGCAGATGCGGCGCGCCTCCTCCACAGCCTCGTTCATGCCGCCCATCGACTCCACGAGGATCACCTCAGCGCCGTAGAGACGCAGCAGGTTCTCGCGCTCGCGGCTCATTCCCTGGGGCATGGTGAGCACCAGGTCATAGCCCTTGGCCGCACACACGAACGCCAGCGCGATCCCCGTGTTACCCGAGGTCGACTCGACAATGGTGTTGCGCCCCGGCTCGATGCGACCCTCGGCCTCCGCGGCGTCGACCATCGCCACGCCGATGCGGTCCTTGACCGAGCCGGCCGGGTTGTACACCTCCAGCTTGGCCACCAGCTCCGCGCCACAGTCGGGCGCCACGCGGGTGAGCCGGACCATCGGCGTGTTGCCGACGAGGTCGGCCAGGTTGTCGGGAAGCGGGCCGGGGATCGGCGGAACGCTAGCCGGTGCCGTGCGGGCCCGGGGCGTCCGAGTGCTGATCGGTGTCGAACGTCGTGTTGTCGGTGCCGTCCTGCTCGGGGCTCTGCTTCTTGGGCTCCGGGTCGGCGGCGGCCTCGGCTTCGGTGTTGTCGGTGTCTACCTCTTCGTCATGCTCCATGCCCGCCTCTTACCCGGCCGCAGTCCCGCTAGTCGAGCTTTGCCGATGATGGCGCGCGAACGGTGCTCATCGGCCTGAAGCGCGTCCCCGATCAGCCAGAACATCGGCGGCCAAAGGCCCACGAAGAGCGCCCGGCGCTCGGCGTTTCCGCGCTCCTCCTGATCGACGGTCTTGGCGCGGATCCACAGCGCGATGCAGAGATAGATCGTGGCCAGCGAGGTCGAATGCAGATGCCAGCCGCGCAGGCCGCAGGCGCTAAGGGCTTTTGTGAGCATGGCGGGCGGGTACCCACGAAGGGCGCAGGCAACTCACCCTGACCCGGCAGTCGCTCGTACCAAGCTCCAGTGGCCCGCAACCAGCCCCTCTTTCGCCGCCTGACCACAGCCACGCGCTGGCCGGTCGGCATCGTTCTCACCTCCTGGCACTACATGTGGCGCACCACCCCGCTCTACCGCAGCGAGGAGCAGGGAACGTGGGCCGACGACGCTCCGCCGCCCCTGCCGGAAGGGGTGAGCCGTGAAGACGTTCAGCGGGCGGGCCATGGGGCGGGGCCGCTGTTTCGCCGCCGCTACACGGCAGTGATCGCCGACTCCCCGCTTTCGCCCGAGGGCCTTATGGACCGCCTCACCGCCGACCTCGACACGGCGGCACCCACGGAGTTCGCCACCTTCAAGAAGCTCGAGGGTGAGCAGGGCAAACTTCACGTGGGCGACGAGTACGTTGTGCGCATGCCCGGGCCCTGGGATGGGCCGGTGCGGGTGATCGAGCGCACGCCGACCGCGTTTCGGCTGGCCACACTCGAGGGGCACCTCGAAGCGGGCCAGATTCGCTTCAGCGCCGAGAACGGCGGCGACCGGCTCACGTTCGCGATCGAGTCCTGGGCCCGCGCCGGCGACCGCCTCTCCAATCTGCTCTACGACAACCTGCGCATGTCGAAGGAGATCCAGTTCCATATGTGGACCTCCTTTCTCGAAGGCGTCATCGAGCTTTCGGAGGGCAAGCGCGCCGAGGGCCTGCGCATCCACACCAAACGCGTCGAGGACCTGCCTCCCGAAGAGCTCGAGGCGCTTCGTGTGCTGCACGACAAGCCTCTCAACTTCGATCTGGCCGAGCGGCCTTCGTTCACCCGCGGAGCGGGCTGGCACATCGACGACTACCGCCAGCCCCTGCCCTCCGAGGCGCCCGGGCCGCCGGAGCCGGACGGCGTGTGGGAACGGGCCAAGCAGCTGATGCTCGACTACGAGTTCGCCGACCCGAGGATCGTGACCGCCATCTACGCCGAGGACTCGGAGCTCGAGGGCCGCGACATGCTGCTCGAGGCCCGCTTCTGGAACCTGATCCGCTTTCGCTTCGGAGTGCGGGTCGGCGGAGTTCTCGACGAGACGCGCACGCTGGACGGGCGTGAGGCGCGCATCTGGGGCTGGAGCTACCGCACCCTCCAGGACCACCTGGAGATGGGCCAGATGGACTACCAGGTGTGGAAGTGGGCTGACAGCGGCGAGGTGGAGTTCCGTATACACGTCGTATCGCGGCCGGCCAGTATCCCGAATCCGATCGTCCGGCTGGGGTTTCGACTGTTCGGGCGCCGGGAGCAGGTCCGCTTCGCCCGGCGGGCCTGTGAGCGCATGGCTTGCCTGCTGGCCGGTGACGACGTGAGCCGCGCCGGCGACGTGGTCGAGCTGCGCGAGAGAGCAACCGTCTAGAACGCGCAGCGGCCATAATGCCGGGGGGCATGGCAGGGGAAATTCTGGACCTCTTTCAGAGGGGACTCGCGGCTTGGAACGAGGGCGACGTTGAGGGAATAGTCGCCATGTGCCACCCGGACGTCGAATGGACGTTCTCCGACCGCCTGCCCGACGCCACCGGGCAGATTCGGGGCCGGGCGGCGGTGAAGGACTTCCTGACGCGCTTCACCGAGGACTGGTCGGAGATCTCGATAGCCGCCGACCGGATCATCGAGGCGGGTGACAATGTCGTGGCCGAGGTGCGATTTGTGGCTCAGGGACGCGACGGCATCGAGGTGAGCATGCAGTTCGTGCATGTCTGGACGGCGCGCGAGGGCCAGGTCGTGCGCTTTCGCGGCTACCCGACGCTCGACCAGGCCTTGGAGGCGGTCAGCGTCTAGCATCGGACGCGAATGTCCTCGAAGGTTGCCGGCCCCTAGCGCGATATGTTGCGAGAGTTCAGGTCGACGAAGGGGGACCTCGATGTACGCACGAGTCGCACGGTGGGAAGGTGCGGACGGCGATGCCATGCGCGACACGGTCGCGCAGATCAACTCGGATGCTTCTTCGGGACCACCCGAAGGCGTGCCCGCCAAGGCGTTCCTGATGCTCGTCGATCCCGACAAGGGCCAAGGCCTCGCGATCACGATGTTCGAGACGATGGACGACCTGCACGCGGGAGATCAGGTGCTCAACTCGATGAACCCGCCCGGTGAGGGACTCGGCCGGCGCACCTCCGTCGAGACCTACGAGGTGGCCGTCGACCTGAAGGTCTGACCGCAACTAGTCGGCGGGGATGGCCTCGAAGTAGAAGACCTCGCTGGACACGTCTCGCGTGGTGTCGATGCCGCTAACGAAGGCGCGCACTTTGCGGCCGGTGATCTGCTCGACGGCATCGACGAAGGCGCGCTCGGCGGCGTGCTGGAAGAACATCCTTATCTCCCGCACGCGCTGATGCTCCCCGAGCGCGATCATGTTGCGCTCGGCCGGCGTGAGGCTGTTCTCGATGGTGCCGACCAGCGTGTCGGGTCCGGCGTAGTTGGTGCGCGCCTTGGTGGGGCCGCGACCAAGCAACTCCTTGTAGATCCTCACCAATGCGTTGGAGACTTCCTGGAGCTCCAGCCCCTGACGGTCCTTGTGGCCGGCGTGTGGGTGGGAGGTCTCGTGCATCAGGACCCGCTCTTCCCGTCCTTCGTGGAGGCAGGACCGCACGATAGGTGGAAGGACGTGAGACCAGGCGGGCGGCTAGGTACACGAATCAGCCTAGCGCCATAGTTCAGCAGCAAGCTCAGGCGCCCGCTCCCGGCCCTCGCGGTCACGGCCGGACTACTGGCCGTCGCAGGACCGGCGAGCGCCGAGGTCGCGAAGCCGGGCCACCCAGCCGGCGCCATCGTCTACAACGGCCATGCGGGCCTCGGCACAAACTGGGACGCTCCGGAACTCGACGCGAACGCCAACGCTGTCTTCTCCGGTGACGCCTACGACAACGAAATGGGCATCATGCCGCCGGTCCGCCGAGCACCAGGCGAGGTCATGATGGAGACCGTCACGTTGTGAGAAGCCATGGCGGGGCTACTGAAGGTGACTAGCTAGTAGCTCTCGAAACTGGGTGAGGGGCATGTCCTCGGGGAGGAAACCCCTACCGTTACAGGGAAGGCATTGCTCCGTCGGGTGGCTGACGATACGGCCACCCCCGGTTACCGTTTCGACGTAGCCGCGGCCGCCGCACTCCTGGCACGGGACCTTGACGGAAACCGTCAGCTCGACTGAGGAGTGTTCACCACCCGCCATCTCACGAGCACCCTACCGATGGACCGTGGGCCGTCGACCAAGAGCACTGGCCCTGCAGTCGGTCCCGATCCCGTTCGCCTCAATAGTGGGTTGCCTCGGCACGTTGGATCACGCGAGTCGGCGTCGTACCGCTTCTTCGGCCGGAAATCGTTGGCCACAGGGCCAGCTGAAGGATGGTACTCCTCTTAGGAGCAGCCGTGTGACTGGAGTTTCGCGCCGCATGCATCGGGCAGCGTTGACAATGAGTAGGCGAAACCGGTTTCCCGGGCCGGGTATCCGAAACGAGGCATCGGGGTCGTCTGCTCCCCTCGCAACCCGCGCTTTGTCGAGGGCTGGCCCGATGCCTAGCGGCCCACGTCCCACTCGTCTGGGCGTGCGCCAAGCGCCAGCGCGTAAGTCCGGGGCCGTGCAGTCTGCGCGCTCAGCGGAGCGGGGGCCCCACGACCTCGAGCCCGTGCTCGCGCCCGGCGGCAGCCAGGGCCTCGCGCTGGTCTGGGGTAGGCGGCGGCGACGGCTCGGGCAGTTCGCTCCGCTCGGCCGGGCGGCTGAGCGACCGGACGAAGCGCTCGTGGTTGCCGCGGGCGGTGACGACCAGCCATCGACCGCGCTCGGACTCGACGAGGTAGGTGTGGGGCACGCCCTTGGGCGCGAGCACCGTCTCGCCCGCTCGGACCCGGAACTCCTCGTCAGCGACCTGGAAGCGAACCTCGCCCTCGAGGACGTGGAAGATCTCGTCCTCGGCTCGGTGGACGTGGAGCGGTGGCGAGTCGCCGCGCGGCGCGAAAGTCTCCATCACGGAAATCCCGTCGCTTCCCTCCTGACAGCTCACCCGGACGGTGACGAGCGCGTTGAAGAACCAGAGCTGAGCGTTTGTGGCGGCAGCGGGCAGGGCAGCCGATCCTTCTCACGAGATTCGGAATTGGACCTCCCTTATAGCGAAAACGGGAAGGTTGGCGGCTCCTCGCGGCGACGCCGCCGGGGATCGGTTGAACCCTCCCGCGAAGGCAGTGATCTGCTGGCCCACCTCGGCCAGCAGATCGTCCGTGCGGGAGAAATGCGGGAGAAACCTTCTCCCGCGCACGGGTCGGTAGCTCCACCCGCTGAGCGCCTGGCGCCACCGCGACGAAGAAGGTGACGCCCAGTGCTCAGGACGAGACGCAGCAGTCCTCGCTGGCTCCGCCGTCGCTCTCGGATCCGTGGGAATGGAGCACTCTCCTCGCGTCCGGGGAGGGCTCGCGGTTCTCGTCCGATGCGAGCCCATGGTCGGCGTGGACCGAGGCCCTGTTGCCTATGGGAGCGGGAGCGCCAGTCACGTCCGCGGATTTGTCCTTCTCGGCGCTCCGCGAGGTGTCCCATTTGGGATCCCTCATCGGAAAAGCCGCATGCCGGCGTGTGGCGATCGCGGAAACGACTGCTGCGAGTCATTGATCGACCTCCGATCTCCGTTGATCTCCGTTGGTACGTTGGTGACGTGGCGGAGGCCCCGGATCGCCAGGAGCTCTTGACTGCTCTGACCACCGAGCACTTCACGCTCCAGGGCGCCCGCTCGCAGACCGCGAGCGAGAGCGCCTCCCGGGCGTCGCTCTACATCCTCTCGGTCTCCAGTGCCTTGGTCGCGCTGGGGTTCATCGGCCAGGCATCGCAGATCGGCACCACCTTCGATGTCTTCGCCCTCACCGTACTCCCGACGCTCTATGTCCTCGGCGTCTTCACCTTCGTCCGAGTGGTCGAGTGCGGTGCCGAGGACTTCCGCTACGGCGTCGCAATCAACCGGATCCGCAACTACTACAAGCAGATCGCCGGCGACCAAGCGAAGCTCTTCCTGCTCTCCGGGCACGACGACGGACGAGGGGTGTTCGAGAACGCTGCGGTGCCGCCCGAGGGGCGCAAGCAGTTCTTCACCTTCGCAACGGTCGTCGCCGTGATCAACAGCGTGGTCGGTGGCGGCGCGATCGCGATCGCGCTCGGTGCGATCGCCGACGCCTCGCTTGGCGTAGCCGCGGGCATGGGTGGCGTCGTGGCGCTCGTTTCCCTTGTTGCTCTGCTCCGTTACGCCGACCGGCTGCTCGAGGAGCGCGCGGGCCGCACCGAGTCGATCTTCCCTTCGCCGCAGTAGCGACCGACAACTGCAGCGGTGTAGACGATCGAGACCGCGATGGCGTGACGCCCGTTGACTGTGGCTCGTTGCCCTCGCAGTCACGGCCGGACTACTCGCAGGGGCAGGATTGGCCAGCGCCACCCCCTGGCACGGCAGCAATCAGGTCGCCGGGCCGGCCGGCCTCAAAGCCGGCTCGAAAGTCGTCTTGATGGAGACGATGTTCACCTCAGCCGAGGTTGAGGACGAGGTGCTGGCCTCGATCACCTACGAGCCGGACATCTTCTGGTAGGCCAAGTCCCGAGCGTGCGTGCCGCCGACGCTGCCGGCAGGGGAGTCCCAGCGTCTCACGGAATACGCGCAGCCGCCAAGCGTCTGCACAAGAACACGTCCCAACCCGAGAGGAAAGACCTCATGCCCAGCAGAGGAAGCCCCATCGTTAAGCCCAAGCCAAACGTCGAGAACGCAAGCGGCATCATGTCCGACGCCGAGGCGGAGCAGGCTCACATCACCGAAGCCTCCGCCGGCCGGAAACCCGACCGCGCAAGGCCCGGCTTCTCCTCGGGGGCGACTCAGACAGGTGTCCGCTACTGACCGGTAGACGAACCCTTGCCGGTTCAAGATCTGTGAAGCGGGCGGACTCAAGGGACCCGCGCTACGCCCGCACGTCTTTGATCCCTTTCAACATGATGTAGATCCCGCCCCAATCAGCGCTCCAAACGCCCCACCACACGCGAACCCGAGACCCACGCCGTCGGCCCAACATTCCGGACCCAACAGTTATGGGTCTGAAGTGACCCGTTCCCCGGAGAGGGGAATAGTCGAGACCTGTGGATCGGCGTGCCACGCGCTTCTTCCCGGCCCGCCGTGTGCTGACCGCCGCTGATCTTCGCCACCGTCTTGGCTGTAGCTAAGTCCCGGCGCCGCATCCGGGGCGGCCGGACTCCAGGAGTCAACGACGATGAGTTTCGCCGTGGTTTCGAGTCTGTATCCACACCCAATCAACCGCACTCGAGGAGAGCATCATGACCGCTACCTACACCTGCGACGTCTTCTCCAGCCTCGACGGCTACGGCGCCGCCAGCGCCAACTGGACCGGCTACTGGGGTAAGCAGGGCCCCGAGTTGCTCGACCACCGCCTTGCGTTGTACGACGCGGACCAGCGGATGGTGTTCGGGGCCAACACCTATCGGGCTTTCGCGCGGATGCTGGCCTCGAGCACCGAGGAATCCGAAGTGCGTGACCCATGGGTCACTCGGATGAGGGGCCTGCCGGCAACGGTGGTGTCGACGACACTCGAAGGACCCCTCGACTGGCCGGACGCGACCCTCGTGAGCGGTGACGCCGTCGATGTCGTCGCCCGGCTCAAGGAGGACTCCGAGGTGCCGTTGCGCTCGCACGGCAGCCTGTCGATGAACCGGGCGCTGATGGCCGCCGGCCTTGTCGACCGCGTCCAGGTGACGCTCTTCCCTGTGATCACCGGTCAGACCGGGCTGGACCCGATCTTCCAGGGTGCGGCCGACTTCGACCTCGAGCTCATCGAGAGCCTGACGCTCGACGGCCACATCCAAGAGCTCATCTACCGGCCCACCCTGCATGTCTGAGTCCATCGATGCACCCCACCCCGTCAAGCAGCCGAACCCGACCCGGAAGGTTTCCGAGCCCGAGAATCGCCGCTAGTGGAGGTAGGCGGCTTAGGCTGGTCGGTAGGGGCGGCTCCTGCGAGAGAAAGTGGCGAGGGCCAGGAGCGGGCGCTTGAGCTGGTTGAGCATGAAGTCTTCCTTTCGGGTTGGGTTACCTCGGTAGGACGCTCGCCGGCTGCACAACATTCCGTGCGATGCGACACGGAGGCATCGACCCGAGCGCCGAGGTTCGCGAGGCGCTTCCAGGGCGCTTACGGAATGGGAAGGGGTATCCCCGCCAGAGTTCGATTCGCTGCCAGTTCCCGGCGTCGCGACCTAGCCCTTCAGCGGCTTCGAAGTGCCGTGGCGGGCTGTGAGGAGTTGCCTGGATCGCTACCGCAGTGCCCCGTCGAACCTCGCCGGGGACCGCTCCTGAGACCGTCCCCGCTCAGCATCCCGCCAGCGGGATACTGGGTGGGCGAAGTCGCAGGAGCTCGGGTTAATTTCGGCGGGGCCGGGGCAGCCCCCAGGCCGCTCCCTGTCGCACGCGCCACGGCAGTCGGTCAGCCGTGTCGGGCATTTATGAGAAGGTCCGCCGTATCACGCGTCCGTCATCGCGCGCTCGCCCGGTAAGCGGCCATCGAGGCTCCCCACTTCATCCACTTCGCACCGTCGCGCCTGGCGCAGGAGGGGGTTGAGGACAAGCGCTGGTGGGGCCTGGGGGTCATCTGCGTCGCGATGTTCATCAGCGCGATGGACATGACGATCGTGAACGTCGCGCTGCCGGACATGTCGAACGACCTCGACGCCGGCATCAGTGAGCTGCAGTGGGTGCTCGACGCGTTCCTCGTCTCGCTCGCCGGTCTGTTGCTCGTCGGCAACGGGCTCGCAGACCGGTTCGGGCGCCGGCGGGTGTTCCTGCTGGGGCTCCTCGGCTTCGCGGTCACATCTGTGCTGGCGGCGGCCGCCGCGACGGTGGGCGAGCTGATCGCGGCGCGGGTCCTCATGGGCGTGGCCGCGTCCTGCGTGATGCCTCCGGCGCTGTCGCTGCTGGCTGTGCTCTTCCCGCCTGAGCTGCGGTCGCGGGCGGCGGGCGTCTGGTCTGCGGTCGCGCCGCAGAACAGGTCCCGGTCACCGGCGCCAAGCAGGCTGCCGCCTTCGAACACTGGTTCGCCTTGAACGAGGAGCGGCGACACGGACGGCAGGGGCGGATTGGCGAAGCAGAAGGCTTGGTGCCGCCCATTGTCTGGTTGATCCTGATCATCGGCGCGGTGGTCGCGATCGCCTCGGTCTGCCTCTTCGCGGATCCTCAGGAGCGCGCGGTTACGCAGGCCGCGATGATCGCCGCAGTCGCGATAATCGTCGTCTCCGGTCTCGTCCTGGTGCGGTTCCTCGACAAGCCCTACGCGGACACGAGCGGGAGCATCAAGCCGACGGCGATGACGAGGGCGCTCCAGCAGATGGAAAGGGACCATCGCGAGCGCGGTCAAGCGGTCGTGCGATGCGCCGACCTGACCGGTTGAAGATAAGCGCCCGAGCAGCATTCGCATCGCGGGCTAGCGACCGATAGCCGCCCCCCCAGCGCGCCACGGCAGGGTGAGCCGCTATCCCCTAAAGCGATAGCGAACTGGCGGTAGGTACCCGCGCCCCGCGCCTCGTCTTGGGCGGCGCTCACGGGCGCCGGCGGCGACGACGGCAGTAACGCGGACGCGGAAGCGCGGGTCGTCAACCAGCGGTACGGGAAGCGCAGCGCCAACGTCAAGCAGAGCGCGCCATGTAGGACTCAGGTCCTCGGCGAGGCAGTCGGGGTCGTTGGAGGCGTTCCCACCCAGGAGGTGGGTCAGGCCCTTCACGACGCGTCACCACCAATACGGGCGCGTGACGTCCGCGCCGCTCAAGCTGATGCTTCGTGCGGGCGTTCCGCGGTTCGTCGACTACGGGACGTCGATGACATCTCCTGAGAGGAGGTACTGGTTTGCACGCTCGGGCGGGGGCGCTGCCGGCGTGAGGACCGGCGCGGTGAGGTCGGGGATGTTGCCGATGAGGGTGAACCGGTCCAAGACGTAGGGAAGTCCGTTGGCGTCGAGCGCGGAGGGACCGCCCGAGCTGTCCATGACTTGGAAGTGCAGGTGTGGCCCGGAGGAGCCGCCCGTGTTGCCGACCAGCCCGAGCACCTGTCCTCGTTCCACGCGCTGGCCGACGTTTACGCGGACGCTGCCGGGCTGCATGTGGGCGTAGAGCGCGTACCGGTCTCCCCCCAGGTGCTGGACAACGCGGTTGCCGGCCACGTCGTCATACGTGGTGAAGGGCGGTTCGGTGGGAGGAGTGTTCTCGGCCATGTCGTTGCGAATCGCGACGATCGTGCCCGGCGCCGCGGCGAATACCTCGTCGCCGTAGATGGCGTAGCTCTCGTTGCGCAGCGGATCACCGTCGAAGAAGTTGTCGCCCGCTTGGTTGAGGCGAGCGAAGTCGATCGCGTAGCGCTGCGCGTGCGACAGACGATCGTCGATCGTTTGTGGGGTATGGGCGATGATGCCGAGCAGCTTGTCCCCCCGTAGCGGCGGGCTAACGCTGATCGCGGTTCGGCGCTCGACCGTCGTGCGTGCGCCCACCACGCGCACTCGGCGCGCCTGCCCGGTATCCGGTCGCAGCGAGAGCACGAACCGGTGCGCCAACTCGGAGGGCGCCTTCCTACCGCGGGGAAGAATGACGTCCAAGAACAGCGTCAGGGTCTCGCCGGGCCCCAACTCGGGGTTGGGTACAAGGGGGAACCCGGGGGGCCCCAGCAACGTCCTGATCGTCTGAGGCCCAAACGAAGCCAGCGTACGCCGGCGCTGATCGACAACCTCGACTCGCTCGATCACAGCGCGCGCGGTCGTGGGGTTTCGCATCACGATCTCATAGACCAGGTGACGGCGGTTATCCGTGCGGAGCACCGGCGAGGGGGCCGCGAGGACCTCGCCCGTCGGACGCGCCTGCGAGGATCGTGGATCCGCCTGACCGGGGGCGGCTGGGAGAAGCGCCACTCCGACAAGGAGCAGCACTACTCCGACCCTCCGGCGGTAAGAGGCGGGAGTGCGCATCAGAGCGACCTTTCCGTCGAATTGCGGCGTCGCCCGCACCCTACACCGACACCAGAACCCGGCGCGATCCAACGGAACGCCGGTTCGAGCGGCACGGCGCTGGTCCGGTTGGGACACCGAGGGGGCGGCCGACGTGTCGCGCAGCGCGGGGTAGCCTGCGGATCGCGCCAGGTCTCGCCACCTGGTGCCATGCCCCCGGCCGTTCCAAGCGGTGCGGGGGCGCTGTCATTGGCCGGGCCAGCGTACACCCGACACCCCCTGAGCGGCGTTCGTACGCGGCGCCCGGCCGCTCCGAGAAGCACGCCGCGGGGGTTGGGGTGTGGATTCGGCGTGGCCGTGGGCGCTGCCCGCGCGGGCGACGATCGCGCTGACATGCTCCTGTCGTTGGGTTAGGGTTCGTCGCACAGCCAGGTGGAGGAGCAGACTGATGCAGCAGATCATCGTCGCCTATGACGGAACCGAGTCTGCCAAGCGCGCCCTCGAGCGCGGGGCCGACGTCGCCAAAGCCTTCGACGCAAAGGTGATCGTTACCAGCGTCGCGTACCTGCTGCACAGCGGCCCGCGAGCCGACCAGCAGGTTGAGTTGCACAGCCCGCCGGGATCCGGCCCGGAAATTCAACGCGACTCCCTCGCGGATCATGAAGCAGAGCTCGCCGAAGCGACGGCGTTTTTCGCCGAGCGCGGCATCGACGCTGAGCCCGTGGCCGTGGCCGGGGATCCGGCTTCGGCGATCGTGTCCCTCGCCGAACAACGTAAGGCCGATCTCGTAGTTGTCGGGACGCGAGAGGCGGGACTGGCCGAGCGGGTGATGCGTCATAGCGTGAGCCTGCAAGTCGCCAAGAAGGTGCACTGCGACCTGCTCATCGTGCATCCGCACCACTAACGGGTCCGGCACGGACCATACTGCGGACCAGCAGCGGCTTCGAGGTCTTGCCGATGCCGCCGCGGGACACCGGGCGGCCCTCTGAGGTCACCCACGCCAGCGTGCCGTCCTCGACCATCCAGTCGCGGAGCTTGCAGGCGTCGCCGTCCAGCGGATGCACGCCGATTTCTACGGCCACGGGGGTTCCACTCGGACGGGCCCGCGTCGACGGCGGCGAGGATCTTCGCCTTCAACGGCACCGACTTGTCCCGCCGGTCCTCCTGGGCGATGTCGCGTCTTGTCACGCCTCCCATTCGGACTACTTAAAGCATCTGACGCTGAATCGTGCTCAGGTTGCGTCTCGTCCCAGAGGTAGCCGGCTTCGCGGACCCTGCCTTGTGAAGTGCAACTGCACGGTGCGGGACAAAAGTGCGGGAGCAACCGTGTCCCGCACACGGGACCATGCGGGTCAGTACGGGTCAAGAACGGCTCTGTAGAGCGCATCGGCCCGTGCCTAAAGGGCGTGTCTAGATGTAGTACTTCGGTCCTGCGGGGCTCTGTGGAGCCTGAACCGCTTTGCAGAGCCTTTCGACCGTGTCTGTCGGTGTCATCCGGTGTCTCCCGACAAGGTGCGGTTGTCCCGCCGTTGTCCCTTAGGCAGGCGTGGGATGCCCGGAGAATGACGCGGCGCGGCTTCCCGCTTTGCATGGGAAGCAGCACTGAACGGCTCGCTGCTGCGTTTCCACAGATGCGAAGTGACGTCGGCGCCGATCGCACGCCGGTGGACGGCCGCTTTTCGTCCGTTGCAGCAGCGAGCGCCGTCTCGGGCGAGGCGCCCCGTCCACGCGAGTGCGATAGCGCGACGGAGCGCCCCGTCTCCTGCGAGTTCCGTGACCACGCGCCGAGGCTCATCGGCAACTAGCGCCTCGAGCCGCATTCGATGGGGCGGCTTCCTCACAGTCCGCGAACTCCACCGGAGCCCTAGCCCCCTCTCGTACACGTCGAGCACTCAGCCGCCCGAAGCGTCCCGAGCACGGCGGGGATAACCAGTGCGAGGCGGATGGCAAGCAGCTCGACCACGCATCGAATTGTGAGCGCCAAGGCAGAGTGCTAAGCAGGGGTAAATGCGACTAGTTGGCCGGCTTGCCGTTTTGTCCGCAGGTTGCTCGCGTCGTGTTGTGCAAGCTGCCCTGACGGTTCGGTATGACCAAGCGACCGCAGGAACACCAGGCCCCGGGAGGCCGCCTCCCGGACTGGTCTGCTCTGGAGTTACCAGCTCAGCCGCTTGACGCGGCAGCTCTCGCAACCTGCCTTCTTCCCAGTGCCCTTGAACGTGTAGTACCAGTCCCGCTCGCCGTGCATGACGAACAGAACGAAACGCGCGCGGCCAGAGAAGACGAAACGCCCGATCCGCCAGCGAAGCGTGCAGCGCACGTCGTTCGCGGAGAATCGTTCGCAGCGGCGCCTGAGTCCGGTCACCCGCCCGTTCGTCTTCTGGCGGAGCATGAGGCGGATGAAACGTGGGGTTTGACTCGTGTGGATCGTGGTGCTGGGCTGCGCGCCGCGAGGATTGCTGGGTGGCGGGGTTGTGCTGGGGGTGGTCGGTGGCCCGGGCGGCGGAGGTGGGGCAGGAGGAGGTAGGGGGCTCGAGCCGACGCTCCAGGAGAGCGTGGCCGGGGTCGGATCGGCGTTCCCGTGGGGGTCCGTGGCCGTGGCCGAGAAGGTGTGAGGGCCGTCCGCGAGGCCGGTGTAGGCCTGCTGCGAGGCGCACGGCTGCGCGGCGGCGCCGTCCAAGCTGCAGGCGAAGTCCGAGCCCGCCTCGGTGGACGAGAACTCGAAGCTCGCGGACGGTCCGTTGCCGCTCCCGGAGGGGCCCGAGTCGATGCTCGTTTCCGGCGGCGCCGTGTCGATCGCGTGCGACCGGTAGGCAGTCCATGCGGGCTTGTGCGTGTAGTCGAGGTAGGTGAGGCCGACGTGGTTCCAATGCGAGTCGGTCGAGTTCGTCTGGGGGCTTAGGTCGTGCCACATGTACTGCACGAGCCCGCGCACGCCGAGCTCCTCGTGACGGGCCACCAGCTCGCCCATGAGCTCGCCGATGTTGGCCGCCTGGCCCTCGAGGTCGGTCACGAACCGGTACGCCCTGCCTGCGCTCGCCCAGCCCATCTCGGTCACCCAGATCGGCGCGCCCTCGTCGCCGTGGGCGTTCATGATCGAGCGGGCGCTCTCCACGAGCCCGATCGAGCAGGCCGACGTCTCGCAGTAGATGTGCAGCCCGAGCGTGTCGAACGCGCCTTGGGCGCCCGCGGCGTACATCCCTTCCAGGTAGGCGGTCATCGGGACGGCGCCGCTGAGGTAGCTGTTCGGCACGCCCGCGGAGACGATCTCGGCGTTCGGGTCAGCGGCGCGGATGTACGGCGCCGCCGCCTTCAGCATCTCGGAGTACTCGGCGGCGTTCGGCGCGCCGCCCCACAACCCGCGCAGGTTCGGCTCGTTCCAGAGCTGCCACGCCTCGATCGGGCGCTTTGGCAGGCTGGGGTTGGCGGTCCAGAAGCTGCCTTCGGGGCCGTACCGGCCGATCAGGGCGGCGACGAAGCGGCCGAAGTCGGCGTAGCTCGCCGGAGGGCAGCTCCACGGATTGGGGCCGGACGGGCACCGCGACGCCCAAGCTGCCGGCCAGCCCACCGTGGCCAGCACGTCCATGCCCGCCTCGGAGGTGCTCGTCACGAACGAATCGTAGGGGGCCCAGTCGTAGCTGCCGCGCGCCGGCTCGATCCGCGACCAGTCGAAGATCTGGCGCATGACCTGGCCGCCGACGGCCTTCTGGTCACCCAAAAGCCCTTGCTGGAAAGCCGGGCTGGCGTCGAACGAGTCGGGCGCGGCAAGACCGAAGAAGTCGCCCGGCAGCGGCGCCGCGGCGGCCGGGGCCGTGAGCGCGAGCGCCACACAGCACGTCACGGCGAGCCCAGCGAGGCGAGCTCGGATCCGCATGGGAGGGCACCTAAGCGCGCACCGGGGCGCGTGTCAAGCGGCCCTCAAACCGCCAGCCGAGTAGCCGAGCCACTCCACGCGCACGGCGCCCAGGCGCTCGTAGACGGCCGCGCGCGGAGGTTATCCCTCGCTGTCTGCCAGATGAGGGCGGTTACGCCGCGCTCGCGGCAACGGTCGCGGAAGGCGGGGACGAGCGCCTGGGCCGCACCGCTCGTCACCG
>CAVSKI010000009.1:0-428382 GCA_963728495.1 uncultured Thermoleophilaceae bacterium
AGTCCTCGACCGGTGCCTTCACCGGGATCCCGGAGCAGGCGATGTTCGGCACCGGAGCTGGCGCCAGCCGCCCCCGGCCTTCCAGGCCTGCAGCGCCACGGCGAACATGGCGATCTGCACGCAGCGCGGGTCGAGCTCGAGGCCGAACAGGTTGTCGCGCAGCACGGCGTCCTGCGCTCGCGACCGGCGCGAGGCCCTCCTCCTCGGCGCGCATCTGCCACAGCATCGCGAACGCCTCGACGAGGAAGTGGCCCGAGCCGCAGCACGGGTCCATGACCGTCACCTCGGCGACACGGTCGGGCCAGCCGTCGAACGACCCGGCGGCCGGGCGCCCGTCGTCGTCGAAGCGCAGGTACTCGAAGTCCTTGACCAGCGGGCTGTCCGGGGTACGGGCCGCCCACCACGCGCCGAGCGAGTTCTCGAGCAGGAACCGGACCATGTAGTTCTCGGTGAACAGCTGCGTCACCGGGCCGAGGTCGGCGCCGCCGATCTTGCGCTCCGAGGCGTTGACCTCGTCCTTCTTGTCCTTCTGCCAGAACTGGTACACCCACCCGAGCGCGTCGTCGGCGGCGAACACCTCGGCCGGCAGGCCGTCGAGGATCTGCTCGAGCGCGAGCCGGCCCTCCGGCGCGAGCCGCAGCCGCACGCACGGGTCGTCGAGGCGGAAGATGCCCGGCAGGATCTCGGCCGCGAACCGGGCCGCCACCGACCAGCCGTCGGGCTCGCCGAGCTCGGCGGCCAGCTCCTCGCAGTCCGCGAGCGTCACCGGCGCCTCGATACTGCGGGTGCATCAGCAGGCCGTTCTCGGCCAGGAACCGGGCGAACAGCAGCCGGTGCCACTGCTCGTAGGCGCACTCGGCGACGAGCAGCTCGCCGGTCGCCGCCGAGCTGGCGCCACTTCGCCCGCAGCCCGTTGCGCAGCGCCGCCTGGTCGGCGTCGAGGTGCTCGGGCCGGCGATCGGCGAACACGCCCAGGCCATCGATCGCCGCCCGCGACGCGCTCTCCGCGGCGCGGCGAGCCGCGCAGCACCGCCGTCTCGAGCTGCTTGCGCAGCGGCTGACGAGAGAGCGCGCATCGCGTCGACCTCAGATGATCACGGTCTTGTCGGCGTCGAGGTGGGGCATGCACGCGCTCGCGCAGCTCGTCGAGGTAGCCGTCGAGGTCCGTCCGGCGTCTTGATGGTCGCCGACGGCGGCGTGACGGTGACGCTCTCGGGCTCGAGCTGCTTGGCGGCGCGCTGGCGCGCCTGGTCGCGCCGGCTCGGGCACGAGGCTGATGCGGTCCTGCCAGCGCGCTGAGCGGCGTGGCGTCGAGCGCCTCGAGCAGCTTCGTCGTCGGTGGAGACATCGGGCGGCTCGATCGGCGACGAGCTTGGCCTCGGCGATGATGGCGTCGCGGTCGGCCGGGTCGAGCTTGCCCACTCGTCCCACGCTTCGAGCTCGGCGACGGCGCTGCGCTGCGCGTCGGCGAGCTGCTCGGCGCGCCGCTCGAGCTCGGCGCGAAGCGCGTCGGTCGAGCTCGTCGAGGAGCGGCGCGATCGGGATCGGGGTCGTCGAGGAGCTGGCGGCCGTCGCGGATCGCGTCGACGCTGGCGCGACCGTCGTCGGCGACCGGCGAGGCCGTCGGCGTGGCGGAGGAGCCGCTCGAGCGTCCTGCCAGTCGCGCCTCGCGCTTCTCGCGCTGCTGATCGGCGGCCCGCCAGCGCTCGAGGTCCTGCGCTGAGCCGCTCGTGGTCGTCGGCGACCGCGCGGAACTGCTGGTTGCCGCCGAGCGCGAGCAAGCGCGTCGAGGTGGTCGGTGTCGGGCGGCTCGGGCAGCGGCGGCGGCCCGCCGGCGCGGGCGGCGAGGTCCTTGAGCCGCTGGAGCAGCGCCGGGATCTGCGCGCCTTCCTGGCCCGGCTCGTAGGCGATCGCCGGCCGCGGTGAGGAGGCCTCTGACGGCCAGCCGCTGGCCGACGGTCGGCGGCTCGTCCTCCTTGTAGAAGCGTGACCTTGCCGATCTGGGTCTGCGGCAGCTCCTTCGGCCCGGCGAGGTCCTTGCCGTCCTGCGCGGCGCGGATGTTGCCGGCGGCGAGCAGCGCCAGGACCGCGCCGTTGACGGCGTCCTTCGGCCAGCCGAACGGCGGCGCCGCGAAGCGCTTGTGCAGGTCGGCGCCCTTGGTGCCGCCGGCGCTGATCGCCGGCGAGCACCTCCTTGCAGACCGCGTTGGTGGTCGGCTCGCCGTGGTGGCCGACGGCCTCGAGCGCGTCGGGGGCGCCGTCGCGCGCCTTGGTGACGACCTTGCCCCAGTTGGCGTTGTCGCCGGCGCCGAACTTCGGGAACAGGCGGACGAGCGACGGTTGGCGGCGGTCTCGACGCGCGTCGCGCAGCGTCGAGGTCGTCAGCTCGTTGCCGCCGCCCTGGAACACCCGCGCCTGCGCGACGACGTCCTGGAACAGGCGCGTCGAGCCGCTCGTCGTCGGTCGCGAGCCGCGTCTGCATCGCCCGCTGTGCGGCCTTGCCCTCGTCGGTCTGGGGCGTCGGGCCGCTGCGCAGCGTGTCCTCGGCGGCGGCGTAGCTCGCGAGCGTGTCCTTGATCTGGTCGGCCTCGATGCTTGGGCAGCAGCACGAACACGATCGGGCTGTCGTCGCCGGCCTCGGCGGCCGCCTTCTTGACCGACGCCTCGGTGACCGTCCACTCGTCGCGGATCCACACCGGGACGTCGCCCTCGTCGCCGACGGGCTCGTCCTGGCCCCAGTGGCTGGTCGATCTTGCGCGGCGTCTTGCTGTCGCCGTGGACGAGCTTGAGCCCGCCGAGCTCGGCGTCGACAGCCGCGATGAGCCGCTCGTTGCGGAGCTGGGACATCCGGCGGCGTCGTCGCGGATCGCGGCCAGCCGGCTGCGGTAGTCCTTCTCCCACTCGGCGCCCTCCTCGGTCTGGAGCCGGTACTCGTCGTCGAGCTGCATGAGCCGGCCCTCGGTCGACGAGCTCGTCGAGCAGCTCGGGCACGCGCTTGCGGAGCCGCGCGCCGTCGTCGGCGAGGTCCTCGACCAGGAGGTCGGCGAGGACGGCGCCGTCGCCCGCAGGCCGGTCTCGCCGCCGATCGTGCGGCTCGGGAGCTGCGAGATCAGGAAGACCAGCGCGCAGATCCGCGACTTGAGCTCGCCGTCGGCGCCCTCGTCCGCAGGCCGCGGATGAGCTCGTCGATCTCCTTGAGCAGCACGCCGCTCTGCAGCATGCCCGGCGACTCTCGTCGAAGACGAAGTCGCCGCCGACGACGTGGCCGAGGGGCTCGTCGGCGACCTGCGCGGCGGCCTCGTGGACGATCCTCAGCTGGGTTCGCAGCACGCCGGCCTTGCCGGCCCTGTCGATGGCGCGCAGCGCCCGCTCCCAGAACCGCCGGCGAGTCGGCAGCAGCGGGTAGTCGGGCACGAGGTCCGGCTTGTCCGCCGCCTTGGGCGCGAGCTGCGTGCCGCCGAGGTGGCGGTCGATCTCGCCGCTGACCGCCTCGAGCGTCGGCTTCGAGCGTCGGGACGTGCTCGGGCTTCTTGCGAAGCACGACCTCGCGGACGACGGTCTCGACGTCCGTGTCGGAGAGCGCGACCTGACGGCGAAGCGGTCGATGAGCTTCTGCAGCGTCGGGGTCGCGGTGAGCGCGCTCTGGCCGGTGGCGACGACGAGCACCTGGCTCTCGAACCGGGCCGAGCAGCCCTCGACGATGTTCTGCACGGCGAGCGCCTTCTCGTTGTCGTCGCCGATGTACTGCTGCATCTCGTCGAGCACGACCAGCGTGAGCGGCAGCTTCCGCGCGTCGTCGACTGGAGGCGCAGCACGTCCTCCATGACGTCGAACATCTCGTCGTCGCTGATGTCCGTCGTCGGCGGGAACTGCGTCTTGAGCAGGTCGCGCACGTCCTTGACGGAGTGCGCCGAGGCTCGGCGTCGGCGTCGAGGAGCGCCTTGGCGATCACCGGCGAGACGTAGAGGTCGTGGATCTCCTTGTCGAGCGTACTTGCCCGCGGCCTCGACCGCGGCTCGCACGCGCGTCGAGGTAGCCGTTCTCCTGAGCCCAGATCGTGAAGCGGGCCGGGCGTACTGCTCGGGCAGCCCGGCGCTCTCGAAGAGCACCGACAGGAACGCGAGCCGGACGGCGTCGCTCTTGCCCGACGCCGAGCGTGCCGGCCGCCGACCACAGCCCGCCAGCGCGCTTGCCGGCGGTCGACAGCTCGGTGAGGTGGCGCTCGATCTCGTCGGGAAGCGTGACGAGGTCGCGGGCGCGCTCGCCGCCCGGCAGCTCGACGTCGCGCCAGAGGTACTCGAGGACCCGCACGAGGTGCGACTTGCCGCTGCCGTAGAAGCCGCTCACCCACACCGCCGGCTGCTCGGCCTGGCTGAGGTTGCGTGAGGAAGCTGTCGAGGATCCGCTCGAGGCCGCGCTCGTACTCGCCCTCGCAGACGAAGCTGCGCAGCTCCCAGCGCAGGACGTCCCACTGCTGGTCGGTCTCGGGGCGCATGACCTTGGCCACGCCGTCGTTCGGGATCTTCGTCTCGGTCGGGTCCCGGTCGAAGAGCTCTCGGTTCGTGAGCGTCATCGACCGCTCCCGTTCGGCTGTGATCGGCGTGGCCAGGTAGTTCCAGCCGTCGCGGGCGTCGAGCAGGCGGTAGTTGTTGCCCTCGTGCTCGCCAGGGAAGAAGACGAGCAGCCGGCCCGCGATCGCGTCGTTGACGCGTTCGAGCAGCGCCGAGACCTTCACCGCGTCGCCGAGCCCGAACAGCGTGCCGGCGCCGAGCAGGCGCGACGACGCCGTCGGGTCCGGAGTGCTGCGTCGAGCTGCGTCCGGACCTCGCGACGAGGTGGTCGAAGAACGCCGGCAGCGCCGTCTCCATCAGCTCGGGGTCCTCGAAGTAGGCGTCGCGGTACTCGTGGCCGGCCATCCAGCGTCTCGAACGACGTGGTGATGTCGATCAGCGCCCAGGGGTGGCCGGCCTCGTTCGTCGCCGCCTCGAACTCGGGGAGGTGGAGGCGCAGGCGGCGCTCGTGCTCGGGCGGGTAGACGGCCATCCACACCCGCTGGGCGGGCGCGAGGTTCTGCTGCCACGGAAGCGCGACGAACTTGCGGTAGGCGGCGAGCAGATCGTCGACGTGGCTCACAGCAGCTGCCTCCTCCGTCGAACGGACGCAGGAGCTCGCGGAAGCCGACCTCGACCACGCCGCCGCGCTGGCGGAAGTCGAGCAGCCCTCGCTGGGACGCCGAGGCCGCGAGGTCGAACAGGTGCGACGCGGCTGGTCGAGGACCCGCGCCCAGAGCGTGTCGAACAGGGCCTCGCCCCGGACGCCCTCGAGGTGGCCGAGCAGCAGCGCGTAGGCGACGTCGGCGGGCCTGCACGCCGCCCGCGTGCGGACCTTCGTCGGCCGGCCGCCGTCGGCGAGGTGGCCGGTCTGCTCCCACGACGAGAAGGTGTTCCGGCCGATCTTCGCCAGCGTGCCTCGCTGTAGCTCGCCGGGAACTGCTCGCCGACGGCTCGGCCAGATCCGCGGACGTGAGCGTGTCGCCCGGCGAGCTGCATCGAAGATCGCAGCGCTGCTGGCACGGAAGACGGCGTCGCGGGCGAGCGCACACAGACCCGCGAGCAGCGGCCGCGCCGGCGGGTCGACCGGTCCAGAGGTCGCGGAGCGCCCGGAAGAGGATCGAGTCGGGCCGCAGGAGGTAGAGCTCCCGCAGGTAGCGGAAGGTGCGCCGGCGGGCTCCGTCGGTGTCCTTGCCGAGCACGTTGGCGTCGAGCGCCGCTGCTCGTAATCGGCCGGCGGCGCGCCGGCCGGCACGGCGTCGAGGAGCGCCGCGGAGCGCCGACGACGATCGTGTGGCTCGTGTTCGTGCCGCCGCTGACGTCGCCGGGCACGATCTCGCCCGCCGAATGCGCTGAAAGTCGCCTGATCGTCGTCATGCTGGCTCCATAAGCTCGCAAGGCGCTGCTCAATTCGAGACCGGCTCAGGGAAATCGGAATAGCGTTCGCAGGGGCTATGCAGTGGTTGACGCTTTTCAGCAGAGCGATTGGCAACATCCGAGAAGTGCGGAAACCCGGCAGCACCGAAACCTAGCTTCGTTGTCATTCGAAGCCAATTCTCCGCCACGACCGGGCTGAGACGTGGTACGGTCCAAAGACGCCGGAATGCCCGAGGTTGGAGCCGGTTGCACCACGACTGGTCGACCGCGAGCCGTGGCGTCGCCTCTAGACGGGTCGCCCGCGTGCCGTTCGGGTCGAGCTGCGTCGATCGGCGCTCTCAACGTAGTTGGTGAGGTTGGAAGCGGAGAAGGTCAAGCGGTCGTTGACCGCACGTCATGTCTGCCTCCGCTTACTCTACGAACCAGCCGTCGGCCATTACTAATAGGCCGCGTCCGCTGGAACTTGACAACTACGCGGTTGGCGATCCCAATCGCGTGCTGCGACCGCCCGCGCGATGATGTGGTGCGGCGGACCCGGGTCAGTTGGAGATGTAGGACCCGGCCGCGCTCAACTGATCCCGCGGAAATGCGTCTGAAGGAACGTCACACGGCCTCGGCTTGGCAGCAACTGGCCGGGCGTATCGGCGGAGTCGCAACTGCACATCATTGGCGGGCGAAGGCCCGAGACAGCCTCTCAGCGGCGGGCGTACAGTGCTCAGCGGCCGGCGTACAGCGCAGCGCCGAGCCGTATCGGTGCGGGCAACTCGCCCGACGGGGGCAGCGGTCGGCTCGTCACCCTCACCGAAGCGCTTGCGGAGCACTCGGTGTAGCCGCGCGGCTTACGCAGGCGGGCGCGGAGTTGGCCCGTGCCGGTCAAGGTGCGCTGCCTGCGATGAACCCTTAGCTGGCTGTCGAAGCAGAAGACCTGCAGATACACCTCGAGCTCGGCGTTCGCCGCGGTGCGGGTGCTCAGGCTCACGATCCGCTCGCGGTCGCGCAGGCTCCCGAACAGATCGACCGCGGGTAGGACGGCTGTCGCCGATTTGCGCTCCACGCGGCGCGCGCTCGCTGCGGGGGCGAAGGCGCCCAGCACCACCAGCGCGCAGGCCACCAGCAGCGCAATCTTTCGAAATCCCCAGTCAGGCTTCACAACCCTGGTATCGGCAGCACCGATCCGGCCCTGAGGCCTCGGCGCCGGGGACTACCGGCGCTTGTCGCCGATCGCGTACATCGCTCCGGCCCGCGTGCCCACGTAGATGCGGCCCTCCCACACGGCCGGCGTCGCCTCTATGCAGCCTCCGAGCGAGACCTGCCAGAGCTCCGGCGGCCGCCGCATCTCGTCGCTCACGTCGTACGCATGCAGGTCGCCCGCGCAGTCGCCCTGGATCAGCACGTCATCGACCACCACCGGCGAGCTCCAGGTCGGCCCCGGCAGCGGGATCCGCCAGCGCACGCGGCCGGAAGCCCGATCCACGCCCAACACGCCGCCCGCGTTCGTCGCCACGTACACGGTCGAGCGGTCGATCGCCGGCGTCGACCACGACCCGCCCGCGCCCTTCTCGCCGATCTCCCGCAGCGGCACCGACCACACCAGCGGCCGCCGCGGCCGCCGCGGGTTCAGCTTCATCAGCTGCCCGACCTCCGCCGAGCGCTCGTTCATCTTCTCCAGCTCGCTCGCCACGTACAGGAAGCCCTCGTCGTCGAGCACCATCGAGGCGTCCGTGTCGTCGCCCGTCCAGAAGCGGAAGACCCGCCGAGCCCGGCGGCCGCCCCGCAGCACGCGCGAGATGTCCCATCCCTGCACCAGCCCGGCCGAGTTCGCGAAGTACACGACCCCGTCGTGGAAGGCCGGCGAGCTCTCTATCGAGTAGTGGCGGTCGGGGGCGTCGACCGACAGCTGGTCGTCCCAGCTCGGCAGCGTCAGCACCACGCGCGGGCGCACGCGGACCTTGCCGTCCGAGGTCCATCCGCGGTTCAGCTTGATCACGTGCAGCCACGAGTTCTCGCCGCCCGCGAGCAGGTAGTCGCCGACCACCAGCGCCGCGGCGTCCCAGTCGTCGTTCCACACCTGCTCGGGTGCGCTGGTATTTGAATCGAGCGACCACAGCACCTCCGGCACCCGCCCGCGGTCGAGCGCGACCACGCGGAACTGATTGTCGCGCGAGCCCGCGTAGTAGAGCGGGTAGCCGTCCGGATCCGAGGTTGCCGACCCCTTCGCCAGGTCGCCCGTGTCGAGCGAATCGTGAATCTGCTCACCCGTCCGGGCGTCCAGGAAGTGGTAGTTCGTGTCGTAGGCCCCGAAGCGCAGCTCCACCCGCCCGCTCTCGTGCGGGATCACGTTCGGCTGTCCCGTCCAGCCCACCCCGCACCACGTGTAGGTGCCCGTCTCGTCCGTCGAGTCCGCGCACATCCCGCCGCTTCGCGGGTAGCGCCACAGCACCCGGGGCCGGCGGGGCACCGGGCCCTCGCCGTAGTAGCTGCGCGTGAGGTTTCCGCGGAAGGTCGTGATCCCGGGGAACTCCGGGTTCACCGGTCCGGCGACGGGGGCCACAGCCGGCAGCCGCTCTCGGTAGGGCGCGTGGGCGATGCCCCGCACCGGGATCTCGTCCGCGGTCGCGGCCGGCGGCTCGCCCGCACTGCGCCCCGTCACGAGCTCCAGCGTCCCCGCCGCCGCCACACCGAGGACAAGCGCCATAACGCCGAGCACCCGCCGTTTCCGGCGGGCACGATGCACGGATTCAGGGGACGGCCGGGAGCCGGCGAGGGCGGCCACGGTACCCAGCGATTACGCGAAAAGCACCACTTCTCCTGCCTCTGGGCTTGGGCGGCCCAGAGGCAGGAGAGCAGTGTTAGCCGAACACGACGTAGTTGTAGTTCGTGCCCGCCCCGTCGGGATCGATGGCACCGCCGCTGGGATTGCACGCCTTCAGCCGCAGCTGGGGGCCCTCGGCCTCGGCGTGGAACGAGACGTTGCCGCTGAAGCCGGGTCCGGGCGTCACAACGGAGACGCGATTGTCGATGCTTCCCGGGCCGGGAACCGGGTCGATGAACACGAACCCGCACGCGCCGGCCGGGATGGCGCCGAAGTTCCGGCCGACCGAGCCCGAGAACTGGCCCACGTCCGCCGCCGTCAGCGATCCGTTCTCGATCTCATCGCCCTGAACGGCGTTCCCGGCGACCTCGGCCCCGGCCGCGGCACCGGTTGCGATCTCACTGGAGCCCACGCCGTTGCCGGCGATCTCACTGGAGCCCACGCCGCCGGCCGCGATCTCGCTGCTGCCGACAGACGACGAGCCCAGATCGCCCGAGCCGAGGCTGTTGGCCGCCACCTTGGACGAGGTCACGCTGTTGGAGGCGAGCTTCGGGTTGGTCACGGCGCCGTTGGCCAGCTGGCCGGTGTCGATCAGGCCGTTGACGACCTGGTTGACCTTGGCCTGCAGCGGACCGCTGAGGTCCGCTAGCTGGATGCCGCCGTCGGCCAGGTCGGCCGACTGCACCCCGTTGTTCTTGAGGTCGGCCGAGGTCACCCGGTTGTCCTTGATCTTCTTGGAGTTGACGGCGTTGTCCTTGATTCGCTTCGTGCCGATGAGAAGACCGGCCGCGTGGCTTGTGCCGCCCAGCGCGATGAAGAGCGCCAGCGCGGCAACGGCGAGCGCTGCGAGGTTGGTCCGGGACGCGCCCCGGAGACGATCGATGCTGCTGGTCATGTGATTCCCCCTTGGTGTTGGTGTGGCCATCGGCTCTCCAACTGCGGGAGGAGGCGCGAATTACGGCGCGAGCAACCGGCGAGGTTTTGTTTCGGTCGCTCCGGATACGTCCCGCGCATGCGCAGATTGCTGATGACGATCGCCCTGGCCACCCTCGGAGCCGTCCCGGCCGCGGCAAGCGCCCAGGACTCGATCCCCGGCTTCACCTCCGAGCACTCGGCCGAGCAGGCCCAGGCCGAGCAGCGCTTCCAGGGCGCCATCTCCGCCAACTCGATCGGGCGCTTCAGCCGCACGGTCAGCAGGCGGCCTCAGCTGATCGGCTCCCCCGGCAACCGCGACGCCTTCAACTTCTCGCTCGCCACGCTCGGGCGCTACGGCCTCGACCCGGACAGCGCCTCCTACGACGTCTACATCTCGCGCCCCAACAGCATCCAGGTGACGATGACCGCGCCCTACCAGCGGGAGGCCTCCAACAAGGAGCCGCGCTTCCCCTGGCAGCGCTACTACGACGAGGTCGTGGTCGGCTACAACGCCTACTCGCCGAGCGGCGACGTGACCGGCGAGCTCGTCTACGCGAACTACGGCCTGCCCGACGACTACGCGGCACTCGACGCGCTGGGCGTGGATGTGCAGGGCAAGATCGTGCTCGTTCGCTACGGCGAGAGCTTCCGCGGCGTGAAGGCCAAGCTGGCCGAGGAGCACGGCGCCAAGGGGGTCATCATCTACTCCGACCCCGAGGACGACGGCTTCGTGAAGGGTCCGGTCTTCCCCGACGGCCCGTGGAAGGACGCCAACGGCATCCAGCGCGGCAGCATCGAGTACATCTTCGAGTACCCGGGCGATCCGCTCACTCCCGGAGCGCCCTCGATTCCCGGCACGCCGCGGCTCGATCCCGCGGACGCGACGAACCTGCCCCGCATCCCCACCACGCCGATCTCCTACGGCGACGCCAAGCCGATGCTCGAGGCGCTCGGCGGCCCGGCGGCGCCCGAGGCCTTCCAGGGCGGCCTGGGCTTCGAGTACCACGTCGGGCCCGGGCCCACCGAGGCGCGGCTCAACCTCGACATCGCCTATGAGCAGGAGCGCGTGAACAACGTGGTCACCGTGATCCCGGGCGCCAAGCACCCCGAGGAGACGGTGCTGCTGGGCGGGCACTACGACGGCTGGACCTACGGCACCGACGACAACACGAGCGCTTGGTCGTCGATCGTGCAGGTGGGTCGCGGACTCGGCCGGCTGCTCAAGCGCGGCTGGCAGCCCGACCGCACGATCGTCCTCGTCGGCTGGGACGGCGAGGAGTACGGCCTGCTCGGCTCGACCGAATGGGTCGAGCAGCTGCGGCCCGACCTGCGCCGCAACGCGATCGCCTACATCAACATGGACGGCGTCGGCGGGCGCGAGTTCTCGGCCGGAGCGGTGCCGTCCCTGGACGACCTGATCCGCGACGTGTCCAAGACGGTCCCGGCTCCCGGCGCTTCGGGCACGGTCTTCGAGTCATGGACCGCCGGTGGCGAGGAGCCGTCGGTCGATCGCCTGGGCAGCGGCTCGGACTACACCGCGTTCCTCGACCACGTCGGCGTGCCCTCGCTCGAGGTGGGCTTCTCCACGCCCGGCGGCGAGTACCACACCTCCTACGACGACACCCAGATGATGGAGCGCTTCCTCGACCCCGGCTACCTCGGCCACCAGGCGGCCTCGCGGATGAGCGGGACGATCGCGCTGCGGCTGGCCAACGCCGACGCGCTGCCCTTCCGCTACTCGGCCTATGCGGCCGCGGTGGCGACCTACGTCGAGGAGCTGCAGGCGATGGAGGGGGCGGAGATCGTCGACCTCGCGCCGCTGCTGGCCCAGGCCCAGGCGTGGGGGGAGGCGGCAACGGCGCTCGAAGGGCGCGCCGACGAGCTGGTGGCCTCCGACGAGATCGACACCCGGCGCGGCCAGCGCCTGCTGCGGCGCATCAACCGCTCCTACAAGCGCCAGGAGCGCGCGCTCACTCAGTCCGAGGGCCTGGCCGGGCGGCCGTGGTTCAAGCACATGATCTACGCGCCCGGGCGGCTGACCGGCTACGCGGCGCAGTTCCTGCCCGCGCTGGAGGACGCGATCAGCGACGGCGACGCGGCCACGGCCGAGCTCTACCGCGACCTGATACTCGAGTCGCTCCAGCGGGCTACCGAGCTGGCGGAGCGGCCGGGCTAGGGCGCGTCCGCCGCTTGGCGCCGGGCCTCGCGGCTGACCGTTCCCCAGATCGTCTTTGCCATCAGTGAGGCGCCGTTCGGGTTGAGGTGGATCGTGTCGTAGGTCAGGCCGGGCCGGTTGGACGCCCTTGCCCAGTCGGCCAGGACGAGGTCGTCTCGGCGCCGGTCGAGGCGTCGCAGGCGCTCGTTGACGTAGGGGAAGTACCACGAGTACTGGCCCAGCTCGCCGACTGCGTGCGGTGGAACGGTCCGCGGTGTGGGTTGGCGCAGAGTCACCCAGACCACCTGGCGCGCGCCCAGCCGGTGCAGAGTCCGAAGCAGGCTGCGGGCTTCGCCGTCGAACCGTTTGGCCCAGACGCGGTAGCGACGCCGGCCGCGTTCCCAGAGCGAGTTGTAACCAAGGCCGACGATCACGAGCCGTCCGACGCGCAGCCCTCGCGCGCGCAGCTCGCCCGCGGCCACGCCGATCATGAGCGCCGGGCGCCCTCGCATGTGCACGCGCCAACACGGCCGCCGGGACCGCACGGCCGGGAAGCCGCCGAGAAGGACCGAGTCGACGAGGACCGTCGCGCGCCGCGGCCGGTGCCAGGGCGGCACGGAGGAGCGCTCGCCGGGACGAAGCTGGCAGCCCTTCTTCGGCTGGGATTGCGATTCGGCGCCGCTGGCGACCGCCACCGCGAGCAGCGCGGCACACAGAAGAGCGGCGCCACCCCAAGCCCGTCTGCGGGCCACGATCACGGCGCCACGCTGCGCAGCCGCCTGCTCATCGCCGCGCCGGACGCCCCGAAGATCCGGCACAGCTGCTGGAAGCACCCATCGGGATCGCGCCGGCGCAGGCGCTCGTAGTGGCGCTGGATCAGGTGGGCCGGCATCAGCAGCGCGGCGGCGAACTCGTTGGCCTCGCTCTCCTCGGGCGGGTAGGCGCGCCGCGGCCGGGCGTCGGCGCCCTCGTCCGGATCCACGGTATGAGAGCGACACCACACCGCTCCGCCCTCCCGGTGCAGGCACCAATGGCCCAGCTCGTGGCTGATCGTGAAGCGCCGGCGCGCCGGCCAGTCGCGCGCCTCGGCCGCGTTGACCCAGATCTCGCCCACCCCGGGCAGCAGCAGTCCGCTCAGCGACTGCCCCTCGCTGAGCGAGGGCACGCCCGGCGCCGCCGAGAGGTCGCCCACGTCGCGCACGTGCAGGCCAAAGCAGGAGTCGGCGACGTGCTCGACGGGCACCGGCAGCGTGTCGCCGTTCCAGATCCAATCGGGCACCGACGCCAGCACTCGCTCGGCGCGTTCTTCGACCTCCCTCTTCATCGCTCCGATCGTACGCGCCCGACCACTCGCTCAGCCCCCGCGGACCAGCGAACCGGCCCGCGCGGCAGCGACTGCAGGGCGCAGTCGGCCTGCTCTCGCAGCGGCGCCGATGACCGCAGCGCTCGCGCGAGCACCCGCGCCAGTGGCCGGTCGCCCGATCGCAGCGCGAACAGGTAGAGCTTGATCAGGTCGGGCATGGGAGTTGGGTCGGCGCGCGGCGCCCGCGGCTGACTCAGCTGCCGCGGAAAAGGCGGTCGACCTCGTCCCACTCCTCGGCGGCCATCGCCGGTGCGGGCGCCTCGGCGAGGCCCTGGGGGGGCGCTTGGCTCATGCGCGTGAACACCGCCGCCTCGTCCATGCGCAAGGGCCCCGGCGCGGGCAGCGACCCTGCCTTTCGCAGCGACTCGCCCGCCACCCCCACGATCTTGCCGAGCGCGTCGAGCACCGTGTCCGACACTCCGTCGGCGGGCAGCAGCCCCTGCTCCATCTGGTGGTAGTAGCCGGCCACCTTGTCCTGCTGTGACTCCGCTCCCAGCCGCGCCGCCAGCTCGCGCACCAGATCGGCTCGCTTGGTGCGCGCCTGCACGCGCAGGCGCGGCAGCAGCGCCGGCCACAGTCCCGAGGCCCCCGCCAGCGACCGCTGGATTCCCTCCGCCACCGGCGCGGCCGCGGAGTCGAGCCGCTCGTCGCGCTCGAGCTCGCGCCGGGGCGCCTGCTCCAGATAGCCCTCGATAAGAGCGGCCAGCAGCGCTCGATCCTCCGCCGGCGCCCGCGAGAGGAACGGCCGCGGATCGCCCGATCCGGCCCGGTGGGCTTCCTTGTACTCGCTCAGTAGCTGGTCGACCTGGCTCATCGCCTACTCCGAAGATTCTCCTTCGTCGAGCAGCTCCTTCACGCGCCGCTGGTAGCGCGAGGAGATCTGGTGCACGTTGGCCTCGGTCATGCCCTCGCCCACGCGCTCGACCACGGAGGCGGCGGAATGGGGGCCGAATACGTACAATCGAACCACCTGGCGGTGGGCCTCCGGCAGATCATGCAGTGCGGCCGTGACGCACTCATGCGCGTGGAGCGCGTCGCCCTCGAAGCCCACCGCCGGCTCCTCGCCCCAGACCTCCTCCGCGCCCTGGTGCTCGCTGACGAGCTTCTCGGTGGGCAGGGTGCGCTCGCGCTTCTGCCAGTGGTCGGCGATCCGCCGCGACAGGATCGTGTGCAGCCACGAGCGAAACTCCCCGACCGAGCGGCCGTCGAACGCCGACGCGATCGCGCTCTCCAGCGCCTCGCCGGCCACCTGCTCGACGTCGGACTCCGGCAGCTTGAGCCGCGCGCGGTTGACCAGGTTGTCCCAGTAGCCGAAGGCCAGCACGCCGATCGCCGGCTTCATGGCGTCGTGACGGCCCGCCTCGCGGGCGGCGCGGATGTAGGCAATGAGGTCGTCATCGCTGAGGGGCTGCAGCTGGTGCTCGGGGAGCTCTCGGAAAGCGGCCAATGAACGTGCAGTCGTGCGGGGGTGGGGAACCTGACAGCTTTGTCAGATCGAGGTGCCGGCGGCCGACTTCGCCGCCATGACAACTCTCACGCAGACTCACTCTCTCGGCGAGCCGCAGGTGGCCGGCCCGCTCGCCGTGTTCCCGGTGTTCGGTCCACCCGCCCTGCTCGACTACCGCGCCTTCATCCAGGCCGTTGAGCTCGGCGCGCTGGTCAAGGAGCTCGAATCGGGCGCCGCCGTCGGCAGGCTGCTCGTGCAGAACCCGACCGATCTGCCCCTGCTCATCTACGAGGGCGAGGAGGTGCTCGGCGCCCAGCAGAACCGGCTCTTCGACAGCTCCGTTCTCGTGCCCGCCGGCGAGCGGCTCGAGCTCGAGGTCAGCTGTGTCGAGCAGGGGCGCTGGGATTCCCGGCGCCACCGGGAGGCGATGCGGCCGAGCCCTCAGGCCGCCGACCCGTCGCTGCGGCGCCGCAAGCGCCAGGCGATCGAGCAGCGCGGCCGCGCCGACCAGGGCGAGGTCTGGGCCTCGGTGGCCGGGCGCCTCGCCGATCACCGCGTGGCCTCGGCCAGCGCGGCCATGAGCGACCTCTACGAGGGCCGCCGCGGCGATCTCGGCGAGCTCAGCGGCGTCGTGCACCACGTCGAGGGCCAGATCGGCGCGCTCGCCTGCGTGGCCGGCGTGCCGGTGGCGCTCGACCTGGTCAGCCGCTCCGAGGTGTTCGCCGCGCTGCTGGGGCCGCTGGCCCAGGGCTATGCGCTCGACGCGCTGGGGGCGCCGGAGGCGGTGGCCCGCACGGCGCCGGCCGTGGAGTTTCTGCACTCGGCGCTGGGCGCCGTCCGCCTCGAGCGGCCCACGCCCGGCATGGGTTGCGCCTTCAGCGTGCGCGACTCCGTTCTCGTGGGGGCGGGACTGGAGCACGAGGACGAACTGGTTCAGCTCTCGGCTTTCCCGGCGCAGTCGCTTCGCATCGCCCGACCGTCGCGGCGGCGCTCTTGAGGCGCGGGATCGTGCTGATCGCTCTGGCGCTCGCCGGATGCGGGGGCGTCGTGGAGCAGCCGCGCGACAAGGTCCGGCATCCCGCGCCGGCCGACGAGGCGGCGCAGGCCGAGCGCAATGCCCTCGACTCGCTGAAGGCGTTCTGTACCCGCGACGGGCGCAGGCGCGATGCCGTCGCGGGGATTGGGCTGCTCATCGATCACGCCCGCCGCGACATCGAGAGCGGGGGAGACGAGGACAACCTGGCATGGCGCGAGGACCTCGGCTGGCTCGCCGGTCAGCTCGAGCGCCGCGAATGCCTGCCTGCCCAGGTGCCGCGAATCGACCGCGCCCTGCGCCTGCTGCCCCTGCCGGAGCTGATCGAGCCCGAGGAGCTCTACGAACCGGAGTACGACTACGAGCCGACGTACCCCTAGCCGGAGAGGCCCCTGAGGCGCAGGAAGCCCTCGCGCACGAGCCGGCGCACCAGCACCAGCCGCCCGGCTTCGTCGAGGGAGCCGGGCAGGTTCGCCGCGGTGAATGGGCCCTCGCTCTTGACCGCGGCCGCCACGGCGGCGCTCGCCTGCGGGGGGAAGCTCAGCTCCTTGCCCTCGAAGAGCAGCAGCGCGCCGTCCCGGGTTTGCTCCAGTTCGCAGATCACGGTCGCGCGGCGCTCCAACGAGTCGACCACCGTGAGACGGTCGAGGGCCCGCACCTGGGCGAGCTGGTCGTGCAGGATCGGCCGGCGCGTGGCCACGAAGCGGCGGCGCACACCGCGGGCCAGCTCTTCCGGGGTCAGCCGGGAGGCGAGCCGGTCGAGCGACTCCTTCGGGATCGCCCCATCGGCCGTTGGCGTGCGGCGGAACTCGACGTCGTCCTCGGCGCTGCTTTGGAGCGCCGCCCGCAGCGCGTCCAGGCGGGTCGGCGGGTGCATCCCGATCGTCAGGTGCAGCGACTCGTCCTGCGACGTCGTGGCCTCGTGCGGCCAGCCGCGCGGCAGATAGAGGGTGTCGCCGGCCTCGAGCGTGAAGTCACGAGTCGCTTCCCCGGGATCGCCCAGCTGCGGCGACCAGCGCTGGCCGGCGAGCGGCAGCTCGAGCACCGGCTCGTACACTCGCCAGCGCTTGCGCCCGGCGACCTGGAGCACGAAGACGTCGTGGGTGTCGTGGTGAACAGCGAATCCACGGGCCGCGGCCGGGGTCTGGTAGGCGTTGGCCTGCACCGGGCAGCCGAGCCACTTCTCCAGCTCGCGGCAGTAGAGGGCGGCGGCGGGCCAGTACAGATGCAGCGCCTGCAGCACCAGCGTCGCCCCGCGCGCGAACTCTTCGGCCACCCGCTCCACCACCGGCGTGCCCGAGAAGCTGCCCGGCCGCCAGGGGATGTCCTCGGTGTAGGTGCTCAGCGGGAGCTGGGCGCCCTCCTTGACCAGGCGAAACGCGGGCACGCGAATCCCGCTTTCGCACAGCAGCCGCTCCACGTCGGCGGGCGCCAGCAGCTCGTGGAAGCGGCGCTCCTCGCCGCGCTCGATCACCAGCGGCTGGCGCTCCCAGTAATCGGCGAGAAAGGCGTCGGCGTCAACGGGCCCCAGCGTCAGCCCGAGGGCTGCGCTAAGCGCCGGGTGCGACGTCTTCGCCGGAGTCGCCTGAGTCGTCACCGGTGTCGCTCGTATCGCTGACGTCGCCGGAGTCGTCTCCCGTATCGGTGGCGTCGTCGCCCGTGTCGTCTGCGGTATCGGCGGTTGGAGCCGTCTTCGCCGTATCGAACCTCCGGGTCTCGATCTCCTCGTCGGTCAGCGTGTCGGTGTCCTGCGGATCGTTCACTGCGGGCTCCCTTCGCGTCGGAGGACGGCGACAGCATCGTACGTGGCTCAGGCCGCGCCTGCTCTGGCCAGTGCCCGCGGCCTGACCGTCGCAAACGCCACTCCGGCCAGCACCACCGCTACACCGCTGATCTGGACTATCGAAGGCGCCTCGTCGAGCAGTACAACACCGAGGAAGACGGTCGATACCGGCTGCAACATCAGCACGATCGAGGTGATCACCGCGGGGAGGCGCGGCAGCGACACGCTGATCAGCAGCCAGCCCAGCACCTGCGAGGTCAGGGCGAGCGTGACCAGCCATGCCGTTGACTCGAGCCCGGGCGTCCAGTCGAGATCGCCGGCCACCACGCCGCCGAGGGCGGAGAAGATGCAGCCGGTGAGCGTGGCGTCGAACAGCGGCCCGGCGGGGCGGCGCTCGTCCGAGTTGCCCTGGCGCAGGATGAGGATGAACAGTGAGTAGGCGATCGCGGTGAGCACGCCGAGGATCACGCCCAGCAGCGGGTCCTCGCCGTAGGCGCCGGCGCCGATCACGCCGCTGATCAGGACCACGCCGATGAACACCACCGGGATGGAGGCCAGCGCGCGGTTCTCCGGCCGCTCGCCCAGCGCCAGCCAGGCGATGAGCGGTACCAGCACCACCTGGATGCCGCCGAGCACGGTGGCCAGCCCGGCGCCCACGGCCTCGATCGAGTGGTGCCAGACCGTGAGGTTGATCGCGAAGATCACTCCCGCACCGAGGGCGAGCAGGCGGTCGCGCCTCGAGCGCTCGCCGTAGCGGCGGTGCTCGACGTAGGCGAGCAGAGCCAGCGGCGGCAGGGCCCACAGGCAGCGGAAGACCGCGGCGGTGGAGGGGGAGACGTCGGCGAGCCGCACCAGGATGCCGCTGAAGGCGATCACCAGCGCGCCGAGCACCCCGGCGAGGACGGGGCGGGAGTTCATCGCTGGGCTTCGACACTAGTTGCGGCCCGCCGCGGCTCAGCCGCCGAGCGTCGACTTCGGCCGCGTATGCGCGACAAACTCGACGCTCGGTCAATCGGGGGCAGCAGCTCGGGGCTAGGGTGTCCCGCCGTGGACCGGAACTACGTGATGTGGGTGATGGTCGTGTTCTTCGGCTCGGCGCTGATGTTCTCGTTCATTCAGAACGCGGCCGAGGACGACGGGGTCGCCCTGCTCGCCCAGCTCGCGGCAGGTGTGCTGCTGGTCGCCGTCATCGTGCTCTACATGCGGAGCCGCCGCGATTGAGGCCGCTCGCCGAGCAGCGCATCCTCGTGACCGGCTCGACCGACGGGCTGGGCCGCGAGGTCGCGGCCGCCCTGGCGCAGCGAGGGGCGAGCGTGCTCGTTCATGGGCGCGATCCGGCCAAGGTCGACGAGGCGGTCCGCGAGACGGGAGCCGACTCCGGCCTGGTCGCCGACCTGGCCGACCTGACGCAGGTGCGTTCGCTGGCCGCCGAAACCGGCCAGCTCGACACGCTCGTGAACAACGCCGGCGTGATCGTGCCCGAGCGCAGCGAGAGCGCCGACGGCCACGAGCTCACCTTCGCCGTCAACTACCTGTCGCACTTCCTGCTCACCCGGCTGGTGCTGGAGAACATGCGCGAGCCGGCGCGCATCGTGAACGTCTCTTCGATCGGCCAGACGCCGCTCGACTTCGACGACCTCATGCTCGAGCGCGGCTACGACGCCTTCGGGGCCTACGCCCAGAGCAAGCTCGCCCAGGTGCTGTTCACCGTCGAGCTGGCCGAGCGCCTCGGCGACCGCGACGTCACTGTCAACGCGCTGCATCCGGCCACGCTCATGGACACGAAGATGGCGCGCGAGGCGTTCGGACGCTCGCGCAGCTCGGTCGAGGAGGGCGTGGAGGCGACGCTGCGGCTGATCGAGGACCCCGAGCTCGACGGGGTGAGCGGACGGTTCTTCGATGGCCTGAACGAGTCCGCCGCCCATCAGCAGGCCTACGACCCCGAGGCACGGCGCCGGCTCTGGGACGTGAGCGAGGGGCTGACCGCATCGTGACCCGCTGGCTGGTGGACGGGATGAACCTGATCGGCTCGCGGCCGGACGGCTGGTGGCGCGACCGCCCCCGCGCCATGCGCGAGCTCGTCGAGGAGCTCCAACGGCTGGGCGAGCCCGTGACCGTGGTCTTCGACGGACGGCCATTCGAGCTGGAGGACAGCGGCCCGGTGGAGGTTCTCTTCGCCTCGCGGCGAGGTCGCAACGCGGCGGACGACGACATCGCCGAGCTGGTGGCGCAGGCCGACGAGCCCGGCGACCTGCGGGTGGTGACCTCGGACAAGGAGCTCGTCGAGCGGGTGCGGGCAAGCGGCGGCCAGGTGATCGGCGTCGGCGAGTTCCGGAGGCAGCTCGAGCGGTGAACGCCGCCTACGAGACAGCGCTGCTCGACTGGCTCGCGTGCGCCGCCCGCGGGACGCAGGAGCCCGCCGCCCGGGCGGCCGCCGGGCTCGACGATCAGGTGGTACACGCCGGCACCGCCGGCCACGTGCTCGACTTCGACGACACCTACCTGCCCGGCATCGCCCATCTGACGGCCCCCACCGCACCCGCCGCGCTGGTGGTGGGCGCGGAGCTGGATGCGCACGGTCGGCCAGGTGCTCGCCGCGTACGCGAAGGGCTTCGAGGCCATGGGCGCCCTCGCGCGCGCGAGTCATCCCGCGCTCTACGACAACGGCTGGCACCCCACGGCCGTTTGCGGCGGCGTGGGCGCGGCCGTGGCCGCGGCCGAGCTGCTCGATGCGCCGCGTGAGCCCGCCGTGGCGCTCGCGCTGCTGCAGGCGAGTGGGCTGCGGGCCGCCTTCGGCTCCCAGGGCAAGTCGTTGCAGGTGGGGCTGGCCGCCGGCGCCGGCGTTCAGGCCGCGCGGCTGGCGCAAGCAGGTGCCCGGGTGCCGCTCGAAGCGGCGGCGCGCGGATTCGAGCACGCCACCGGCGGCACCTACGCCGAGCCGTCGGCGGGCGAGCAGCCGGCCATCGACGAGAACTGGATCAAGGCCTGGCCCTGCTGCCTTCAGACCCACGGCGCGATCGAGGCCGCCGCCGGGCTGTCCGGCGAGCCGCCGAGCGAGCTGAGCGTGACCGTCCACCCGGTCTCCCTCCAGGCCGCCTCGGTGGGCCCCGAGCCGGCGACGGCCTGCAGGCCAAGTTCTCGATTCCCTACCTGACTGCCTACACGCTGATGCACGGCCCACCGACGGTCGAGAGCTTCGACTCCGTCGACGCTGAAGTCGTCGAGCGCGCGCGCGGCGATCGAGATCCGCACCGAGCGCGACCAGCTCGAGTCCGAGTTCGTGCTCCACGACGGTGGGACAGAGATCGCGCGGGTCAAGGCGGCGCTGGGCTCGCCGCAGAAGCCGATGGACCCGGAGGCGCCTCGCCGAGAAGGTCCGCGGTCTCACGGGACAGCGCGCCGCAGCGCCTGGATCTTGACGCGCCGACGCTCAATTTCTGGCCCTAGCGGCCGAAGACAGGGCCATGAAGAAGAGCCGCTGCCCGCATCGCCGTCCTAGCGGCCCTGTCGCTGCTCGCGGTTCCGAGCCTCGCCTCGGCCCGCCCATGGGGCGGCCACGGCTCCAACCCCCTCGGGCCGGCGGCTGGTGCCTCGGTGCTGGCTCGGCGTGCAGCAGCGGTCAGGTCAAGGTCAGAAACGTTCAGCTCATCATGGCCTGCACCGACGCCGAGGACGGCACTGAGTCCTCGCGCGCGTTCTACGCGCGCTTCCGAACAACTACGAGCCCCTGCGCCTGAACCGGTTCGACATCGAGTTCACCGCCAACTCGGGCGGGCGCATCGGCCTGGTTGACACTCAAGGGATCCTGCGCTCCAACGGGACCGGAGCGGCGCGCGCGGAAGTGATCGCCACCGCCAACGGCGACATGGGCCAAGTGGTCGAGCGCTGCCAGGGCGCGGGCCGCGTAGATCTCGCTGCGGCGCGGCCCGAACTAGACGCGCGAGCGCGTTCCGCCGCGCGCGCAACGGGGGAGAATGTCCCCATGCGCCAACTCACCAGCCTGGATGCCCAGTTCCTGCGCATGGAGGACGCCCGGACCTACGGGCATGTCGGAGGCCTGGCGGTCTACGACCCGTCCACCGCCCCCGGCGGCGACCTTTCCACACAAGACGTCTGCCGCCTGGTCAGCGAGCGGCTTCACCTGCTGCCCGTGTTCAAGTGGCGCCTGGCCGAGGTTCCGTTCAGCCTCGACCTGCCCTACTGGATCGAGGACCCGGACTTCGATCTCGACTTCCACATCCGCGAGTCCGCTGTCCCGCCGCCGGGCAACGACGACCGCCTGGCCGAGGTCGTGGCCCGCATCTTCGCCCGCCCGCTGGACCGCCGCCGGCCGCTGTGGGAGCTGTACCTGATCCACGGGCTCGAGGGTGGTCGCGTGGCGCTGCTGACGAAGATCCACCACTCGGCGGTGGATGGCGTGTCGGGCAACGAGCTGCTCTCCATCCTGCTCGACCCGAGCCCCGAGGGGCGGGAGATCCCGCCGGCCCCGCCGGACAGCGGCGGCGAGCGGGCGCCCGGTGAGCTGGAGATGCTCGGCCGCGGCGTGCTCGGTCTGCCGAACCAGCCGCTGAGAGCCCTGCGCTCGGTCCCCACCGCGCTGCCCAACCTGGTCGACCTGCCCGGCGCCAACGCCTTCCCGGGCGTGCCCACGCTCACCCGAGCCCTTACACGCGCGCGCAAGGCACTGGGATCCGACGAGGATCCGGACGTGCTCGAGGTGACCACCGCGCGGGCGCCCACCACGTTCTTCAACGGCAAGATCTCTCCCCACCGCCGCCTGGCCATCGGGCGGCTCTCGCTCGACACCGTCAAGGCGATCAAGAACGCCGCCTCCATCACCGTGAACGACGTGGTGGTGGGCCTGTGCGCCTCGGCCCTGCGGGAGTGGCTGATCGAGCGCGACGAGCTGCCCGACGAGCCGCTCGTGGCCATGGTGCCGGTGTCGGTGCGCACCGAGGAGCAGCAGGGCACGTTCGGGAACCGGGTGTCGATGATGATCGTGCCGATCGCCACCGACGAAGCCGATCCGCTCCAGCGCCTCGTTCGCACCCACGAGCTGCTGCTGAGCGCCAAGGAGCGCCACAAGGCGCTCCCCGCCGACCTGCTCACCGACGCCTCCAGCTTCATCCCGCCCGCGGTGATGGCGCTCGCGGCGCGCACGACGATGGGGGTGCTGGGCCGCACCCGCCCGCCGCTCAACCTGGTGATCTCCAACGTGCCCGGATCGCGAGAGCCGCTGTTCTTTGCGGGGGCCAAGCTCGAGGCCAACTACCCGGTGTCGGCGATCGCCGACGGCGTGGGGCTCAACATGACGGTGATGAGCTACCGCGACCGGCTCGACTTCGGGCTGGTCGGCGACCGCGATCAGATCGACGACCTGTGGCCGCTGATGCGCGGCCTCGAGCGCGCGCTCGACGACATGGAGGAGATGGTGTGCGGCAAGCCGCCGCCCGCGGCGACGCCCGAGCCGAGCCGCTCTGAGGTCGTGCCCTAGCCTCCGGGGTAGGCCACATCGTGCGCATCGCTCTGACCCTCATCGCCTGGCTTGCCCTCGCCTCCACCGCTCATGCGCAGGGGGTGCTCGACAAGGCTTCCGATTCGCTCGCGCTCAACCCGGTCTATGTCGACCCCGACGCCCAGCAGGCGATCTCCGAGGAGGACGCCCAGGCGCTGCGCACGGAGATCGCCGACAGGGAGGCCGGGCCGCTCTACATCGCCGTGTTGCCGGCCAGCGCGGCGGACGAGGCGGGCGGCGATTCGGGGGCGGCGCTGGCCGAGATAGCACGAGGGGTGGGCGAGCCCGGCACCTATGCCGCTGTGATCGGTGAAAGCTTCCGCGCGGGCGCCGAGGATGTGCTGGCGCCGGGAGTGGCCGGCGAGCTTGCCACTGAGGCGCTCAACGCCGAGCGTTCGAAGGGCACCGCCGCAGTGCTCGAGGACTTCGTGCGCCGTGTGGGCAAAGCGCGCGGCGAGGCCGGTGACGCCGGCTCGGGCGGGCAGGACGGGGGCAGCGGCATCTCCGGCGGCGTGCTCGCCGCAATCCTGGCCGCCGCCGCGGGGCTTTTCGGGGTATCGCTGTTTCGGCGGCGCAAGCGCGAGCGGGCCCGGGCCGAGGCGGAGTTCCAGGAGGTGCGCGACGCCGCCCGCGACGACGTGATCGCGCTCGGCCAGGACATCCGCGCGCTCGACCTCGACATGGAGATGCCCGACGCCGATTCGGAGGCCAAGACCCATTACGGGCTGGCGGTCGAGCGCTACCAGCAGGCCGACCAGGCGCTACAGGCGGCGCGCCGCCCCGAGGACGTGCAGCCGGTGTCCGAGCTGCTCGAGGAGGGCCGCTGGGCGATGGAGGCCGCTCGCGCCGAGATGGAGGGCCGCGAGGCGCCGGAACGGCGGGCGCCCTGCTTCTTCGACCCGCGCCACGGGCCCTCGGTGACCGATGTCGAGTGGGCCCCGCCGGACGGCCAGCCGCGCGAGGTGCCGGCCTGTGCCGCCGACGCCACGCGCGTGAAGGACGGCTACGACCCCGACATGCGCGAGGTCGCGGTGAACGGCCGGATGGTCCCCTACTACCAGGCCGGCCCGGCCTACGCGCCGTGGGCCGGCGGCTTCTTCGGCGGCGGCCTGCTGCCCGGCCTGTTCATCGGCTCGGCGCTGGGCGGCGGCTTCGGCGGGTTCGGCTACTCCGAGGATGCCTCCGCAGCGGGCGACCAGGGCGACTTCGGGGACTTCGGCGGAGGAGGCTTCGGCGGCGGCGATTTCGGCGGCGGGGGCGACTTCGGCGGCGGCGATTTCTGAGTCGCGCCGCGCCGCCTGAGCTACGCCTTCACGCTCACAGCTCCGACATCAGCAGCGCCATCAGCGCGGTCCGCTCAACCAGCGAGGTCAGGCTGAGGTGCTCATCTACCGCATGCGCCCCTCCACCCTCCGGACCGAGACCGTCCAGGACCGGCACCCCCTCGGCGGCGGCGAGGTTGCCGTCGCTCACGCCGCCGGCGCTGCGCTCGGCGAGCTCGATGCCGAGCAGGGCGCCGAGCTCTGCGGCGCGCGCGGCGGCCTCGGCGATCGCGGCTGTGCGCTCCAGCGGCGGACGCGAGTGGATCTCGCGGACGGCGAGCTCGGCCCCGGGCCGGTGCGCCCGAAGCGCGTCAAACGCCGCTCGCACGCGCGCCTCCTCAGACGCATCGGCCACACGAACGTCGAGTTCGGCGCCGGCGTGCTCGGCAACGACGTTCCCGGCGCTGCCGCCCCGGATCACGCCGCAGTTGATCGTGGTTCCGGTGGCCGGATCGGCGAGGCGGCGCACGTCGGCCAGCCGGTCGACGAGCTCGTCGATTGCGCTCACTCCCGACTCGGGGTCCAGCCCGGCGTGGGCGGCGCGGCCACGGATCTCCAGCTCGTAGGCGATCCAGCCCTTGCGCGCGGTCTTCAGGGCTCCGCCGGGAGCCGCCGGCTCGGGCACGAGGGTGATCGCGGCTTCGCGGGCGCGCTTGGCGATCAGCTCTCGTGAGGCGCGACTGCCGGTCTCCTCGTCGGGAGTGAGCACCACCCGGACCGCCCTGCGCAGCGCGCCGTGCTCGGAGAGCAACTCGAACGCGCCGAGTAGCGCGACGATGCCGCCGCGCATGTCGAACACTCCAGGGCCGCGGGCCACCTCGCCCTCGATTGCCAACGGGCGCTCCGCCACCGTGCCCGCCGGCCACACGGTGTCGTAGTGACAGAGGACCAGCACTCCGCTGCCGGGATTCGCCGGAGGCCCGAACTCTGCCTCGAGCTGGGGACCGGCGGGGCTGGCTTGGCGGCTCACGCGGCCTCCGCGACCGCGAAGCCAGGTTTCGAGCAGCTCGGCCACCGGCGCGAGCGCAGCGGCGTCCCCGCTGGGCGCGTCGAGGCGGCTGATCTCACGCAATGAGTCGAGCAGCTCCTCACGCCGGGCCCTGGCCCCCGCCAGGAAGAGCGGCGCGAGCTCAGCCGAGCTCGTGTTCTTCACCCCTCACCTCGTCCACCGCCGCGAGTACGGCCCGCCGGGTGAGCACGGCCACCAGGTGGCGCTTGTACTCGACCGAGCCGTTGGAGTCCTTGACCGGCTGGGCCGCATCCGCGACGAGCCCGCCGGCCCGTTCGAGCGCGCGGGGCAGCTCGGCGGCGGTGGCGCCCTCCAGCGTCTCCTCCGCCGTGAGCGCGCGCGCCACCACGAGGCCCGCCGAGCCGACCGCCAGCCGCACCTCGCCCAGCCGCTCGCCGTCGAGTCGCAGGTGGCAGGCCACCGTGACCGCCGGCCGCTCGCGGAGGATGAACTTCCGGTGGACGATCGCCGCCCCGGGCTCCAGCCGCGGCACCACCACCGTGGTCAGCAGCTCACCGGACTCGAGCGTGTTCACGTATGGGCCGCTGGCGAGCTCGGCGAGCGGGATCTGCCGGGGCCGGCCTCCGCCGCGGCGCGCCTCGAGGGCGGCGTCCATCGCGAGCAGGAAGGTGGCCGGATCGGAGTGCGGGTCGGCAAAGCAGAGGTTGCCCCCGATCGAGCCCATCGTCCGCACGCGCAGGTTGCCGACCCCGCGCTCCATCGCCGCCAGCGCCGGCCACTCGCCTCGCACCGTGGCGTGGCGCTCGATCGAACGGTGGGTCTCCGCGGCCCCTATCCGCAGCTCGCCGTTGCGCCGCTCGATCCCGCGGAGCTCATCGATCGCCTTCAGGTCGATCACGTGCGGCTGGTCGGCAAAGCCGAACTTGAACAGCAGGAAGAGCTCGGTCCCGCCCACGTACGCCACCGCGTCTCCGCCGTGGCGTTCGAGCAACTCGGTTGCCTCCTCCAGCGTCTCCGGCCTGTGACGCTCGAATGGCGGCAGCAGCGTCAAGCGGCCACCGTCTCCCGACTGTCCGACAGCACCTGCAGGGTCGCGTCGGCGCCGGCGCCGACATCGACGTCGACCCCGAGGTCGAGCAATCCGCGGCCAAGCGCCGATACCGCGACGTGCGGGTACAGCGAGCGGGCGGCCGGGCCCATGTGCCCTATCCGAAACAGCCGTTCGGCGAGCTCGCCATAGCCGCCGGAGAGCATCACGCCATAGCGCTCGCGGATGTGCGAAAGGGTGGACTTCACCTCCACACCTTCCGGGCAGCGGATTGCGGTGACGCAGTTGGCGGCGTAGCTCTCGCTGCGCGCCCAGAGCTCGAGGCCCATGGCCTTGACCCCCTCGCGGCAGGCCCGGGCCGCGGCCGCGTGGCGCGCGATCACCGTGTCGAGGCCTTCCTCGAGGCACTCCCCGACAGCGGCGTGGACGCCGTTCACGTCGGAGACCGATGGCGTGTATGGGTACTTCACCCGTCCCCCCTCGATCCAGGTCTCGCGCCAATCGAGCAGCGACAGGAAGGAGCCCCGCGGGGCGTTGGGGTTGGCCTCGATGGCCGCCCAAGCCTCATCGCTGACCACCACCAGGGACATCCCGGGTGGACCGGCAAGGCACTTCTGCGGCCCGGCGACAGAGATGTCGACGCCCCAGTCGTCGGTGCGGACGTTGGTGCCGCCGACCGCGGAGACGACGTCGGCGAAGACCAGCGCCCCCGCGCGCTTGGCCAGTGGAGCGATCTCGGCGAGTGGGTTCTCGATTCCCGACGGGGTCTCCGAATGCACGAGCGCGACGAGCTCGATGTCGCCGTGTCGCTCGAGCTCCTCGCCCACCGCGGCGGGGTCGAGTGCCTCGTCGTAGGGCACCTCCAGCTCGACCACCTCGGCCTGGTACGAGCGCAGCCAGTCGCCGAACCACTTGGCGTACACCCCGGAGACGAGGTTGAGGCACTTCAACCCCGGGCGCACAACGCCGCGCGCAGCGGCCTCGATGCCGAGCACCGCCTCACCCTGCATCAGGACCACGTCTTTCTCGGTGAGAAACAGCTCGCCGACCATCCGCTCGGTCTCGCGGAAGCGCTCCAGGAAGACCGGGTCGTAGTCGAAGATCATCGGCCGGCCCTGGGCCTGTTGTACGCGCAGCGAGGACATCGTCGGTCCGGCGCTGAGAGTGAAGTCGGGCTCATGCATGGTCTCTCCTCCGTTCGAAATGCTCCATCTACTTCTCGCCTCTCACGTAGGGCAGGGCCAGCGCCGAGGGGAGGTAATAGCGGCGGGCAAACAGCAACAGGACAACGATCACGGCGATGAACGGCAGCATCTGCACGTAGTCGGTCTGGATATTGACTCCGATCAGCTGCAGCGCGGTGGCGATCGAAAGGGACAGCCCGAAGAGCACCGAGCCGACGATCGTCCAGGGCGCCTTGCCGCGCGAGAGCATCGCGATCACGATCGCTATGAAGCCCGAGCCCTGGGTGATGAAGGGTGTGAAGGTGCCGGCGCTGACGATCGCCAGGTAGGCGCCGCCCAGGCCGGCGAGCGCGCCCGCCCAGAGCGTCGCCCAGCCGCGCGCGGCGGTGACGCTGACGCCCGCCGCGTCGAGCGCCTCGGGGCGCTCGCCCGCGGCCCTGATGCTGAGCCCGGCCGAGGTTCGCCGCAGCGCCCAGCCCACCACGAAGGCCAGCACGATCCCGAAGTAGACGATCGCGTTCTGGCTGAAGAGGCTGTCGCCGAGGATGGGGATCTCCTTGAGCCCCGGGATGGCCAGCTCGGAGGGCGCCTCGAGACTTGGGCGCGACTCGGCGTACGCCGCATCGTGGATAAGGCTCGTCGCCCCCTGGGCGAGCAGGATGATCGCGATGCCGATCACGATCTGGTCGAGCTTCATTCGCACGCAGAGGACCACCATGATCAGCGCGCCGGCCGCTCCCGCGCCCGCCCCGGCAAGCATGCCCAGCCACTCCGAGCCGGTGTTGTAGGCGACCACAAAGGCGAGGAAGGCGCCGAAGAGCATGTAGCCCTCGAGGCCGACATTGAGCACGCCGGCCTGCTCGGAGACGAGCTCGCCGAGGCTGGCAAACAACAGCGGCACCGCGGCGACCAGGCCGCCGGCCAAGAGCGCGGTCAGGAAGTCCTGGCTCAGCAGGTCGCTCACGCGAAGCTCCCTCTCATCTCGCCCCCATTTCGCCCGCGCCGATCGCCGCACGCGGGTCGCCGCCGTCACCGTCGCTCGGACCGACGCGTTCGGCCATCTCGGGGGGAACGAAATGCATTCCGATCCCGCGGCGGACACGGACGTACTCGACGACCGCCATGAAGAGCAGGATGAGGGCCACCAGCACGAGCAGGACATCGCTCGTGATCTCCTGCTCGCGCGCCGCGGACTCCCCACCGATCTGGATCGCGGAGAAGAGGATCACCAGGACGAGCGAGCCGAGCGCGTTGAGCCGCGCGAGGAACACGAGCGGGATCACCAGGAGGCCGTAGGCGGGATTGAAGTCGGCGCGAAACGAGCCCTGGATGCCGAGGATCTCGACTGCGCCCGACATCCCGATCAGAGCGCCGCTGACGAAGAAGGCGAGGACGGTCAGACGCAGTGGGTTCAACCCGGCGTGCAGCGCCGCCCGTGGGCTGGCGCCCAGGATTCGCAGCCGCAGCCCGAGGGAGGTCCGCGTCATCAGCACGTGGACGGCGAGGATCGCGACGACGCCGATCACGAAACCGAGATGTATCCGGGTACCGAAGAGCAGCGGGAGGCGCTGGTCGAAGGGAACGACATCGGTGCGGGCGACTCCGAGGACTTCGGTTCTGAACGGCCCCTTGACGAGAACGTTCGCGACCCCGATGCCGATGAACGATGTCATCAGCGTGGTGATGATCTCGTTGACCCCGTAGCGGGCCCGCAGAACCGCGGGGATGATCGTCCACGCGCCACCGACCGCGGCGGCGATGGCCATCGTCGCCACGAGCATGGGCCAGACCCCGAGCGACTCGAGCAGCGATGGGGCGAAACCTGCGGTGAGCGCGGCGCCGAGCAGGAACTGGCCGTCCGCGCCGAGATTCCAGAGGTTCGCGCGGAAGGCAACGATCAGCCCGGCCGCGATAAGCAGCAGGGGAGCGCTGCGGATGATGCTCTCCTGAAAGCCCTGCCAGTCGAGCAGGCCGCGCTGGAACATATCCGCGTAGAAGGTGAACGGATCGCGCCCGAGTGCCACCAGCAGTATCCCCATGACGACCAGGGCGAGGACGATCGGTATCAGCGCCATCAACGTGGCCTCGGCAATCTTGGCGGCCCGCGCGATCATGCGGGACCGCCGGTGCGCGCAACCATGAGCGCCCCGACGCGCTCCTCCGCACCGGGTCCGTTCTCGACCTCGCCGGTGACCTCGCCGCGGGACATCACGACGATCCGATCGCACAGATCGACCAACTCGTCGATCTCGGTCGAGATCACCAGCGCTGCCAGGCCGCCCGCCGCCGCTTGGCGGATCTGGTCGCGTACGAACTCCGCCGTGCGGACGTCCAGCCCGTGGGTGGGCTTGTTGAAGACCACGACCCGCGGCGAGTCGGCGAACTCACGGGCCAGCACGAGCTTCTGGACGTTCCCGCCCGAGAGGGTTGCCACCCGACTCCGTACGCTCGGGGTGCGCACGTCGAAGCGCTCCACCAGCTGCTCCCCGAAGGCGTCGATCTGCTCGCGGCGCTCGGCCCCGGCGCGCCAGAAGGGGCGCTTGCCGATTCGCTTCAGGACCGCGTTCATCGCCACGTCCAGGTCGGGCACGGTGCCCTCGCCCAACCGGTCGTCGGTGACGTAGCGCAGGCCGCGGCGCTCACGCTCGCTCACCCCGAGCCGGGTCACGTCCTCGCTGAGCAACAGCACCTCGCCGCGGCGTGGCCTGCGCTGGCCCGCGATCACCTCGGCCACCTCGCGCTGGCCGTTGCCGTCGACGCCCGCCACCCCGACGACTTCTCCGGCCCGGACCTCGAGGGCGACATCCGACAGGCCGACCACCTCGTCGTCAGCGTCCAGGCCGAGGCCACGCAGCTCGAGCGCGACCTCGCCGTGCTCCCGCTGTGGGCGCTGCCGGGCGGCCGGGGCCTCGACCTCGATCGCGTCGGCGAGATCCGAGGCCTGCTCGCCGAACATCATCTCGACGATCTGCTCGGAGAGCTCCTTCTCGGAGCGCCCGCGAAGGTCGGACGGCGCCAGCGACCCAACCTTGCGCCCGGCCCTGAGCACCGTAACCCGGTCCCCGAGCTCGATCGCCTCGTGAAGCTTGTGGGTGATCAGCACGACCGCCAGGCCCTCATCGGTCAGGTGCTCGAGCTCACGCCGAAGCTCCTCGTAGCCCTGCGGCGTGAGCATCGAGGTCGGCTCATCGAGGATCAGCGCCCGCGACCCGTGACGCCAGAGGGCCTTCATGATCTCGACCTGCTGCTGCTGCCCGAGCGCCAGTCCGCCGGCGCGCGCGTCGGCGGAGAAGCCGGTGCCGAGGAGCTTCGAGAGCTCCTCGAATCGCTTCCCTGCCGCTGCGACGTCGAGCCGCCCGCGGCCACCGTGCGAGCCGAGCATGAGGTTCTCGAGCACGGTGAGCGTCGGTACCAGGGTCAGGTGCTGGTAGACGGTGCCGATTCCGAGCTCGATCGCGCCACGAGGCGAGTCGATCTCGACCTCCCTGCCCTCGAAGCGGATCTCTCCCGCGTCGGGCCTGTACATCCCGGAGAGGATGCTGATGAGGGTCGACTTGCCGGCGCCGTTCTCGCCGAGCAGCGCATGGGCCTCGCCCGCGCGTAGGTCGATGTCGATGCTGTCGTTGGCCAGCACTCGCGGGAACGCCTTGGTGATCCCGCGCAACTCGAGCAGGGGTGGCTCCTGCGCGTTCATCGCTCCCCGAGCAGGCGCACGACGCTCAGGGCGAGGACGGATGCTGTGGTGAGTGCTGCTTCGATGCCGTCTGGCGAGGCGAACTGTTCCGCGCCGCGGTCGGTGTGGAACTCCCAGCCGCCGGACCTGCCGATTCCAATGAGAGCTGACGGCACCCGGCGAGAGATGTCGCCGAAGTCCGTTGCGAAAGGAAGCGGCGGCGGATCTGCGACGAACTCGCGCCCCGCCGCCTCGAAGGCCTGAGCCACCGCGGCGCGGACGCCATCGTGTGCGGCGATCGCGGGCACCGTCCGGGTGGTCTCCCATTTCGCGTCCGGGATCAGCTCGCGCAACCTGGCCGACGCCCCGTCGAGCTCCTCGTCGGAGTCGGCGGTGACGAAGTAGGTCGCGCGCAGCGCAAACCCCGACCCCTCCTCGACGTCGCCCTCGAGCACCATCCGTTCGAGCATCAGATTGTCCGAGCGGTGGCCCTTCGGGACCTCCAGGGCCGCCTCGGCAGCCCGGCGTGGCGCCTCGATCGCCTCGTCCATCGTGCGCCAGCCGCCCACCGTGGCCACCAGGCGGCGCATGCAGCGCGACTCCACCGAAACGGTGTCGATGAACTCGGGATGGGCGTAGAGGGCCGCGTCGAGGTGGTCCCAGAGTCCAGCCGCCGCCGTTAGCGACTTGCCGCCGCCGCGCTCGACCGCTCCGGGCGCATGGAGCTCGTCGGCGGGGCAGCCGATCACCTCCACCGCACCGTCGAGATCGTCGCGCAGGTCGGCGAGGGCGAGAGCAGCTCCCGCGACCCCCCCGGCGATCGGCCCGTGGCCGCAGGAGTGCACCGCCTCGGAGGACCCGTCAGGCCGTACGGCCGGCACGGCGTCGTAGAGGTCGACCAAGCCCACTCCACGGCCGCCCCGGGGACCCTCGAGCCGGGCCCGGAACGCGGTCTCCAGCCCGGCCGCTCCGAGTTCGACCTGAAAGCCGCCGTCCTCGAGCTGACCGGCCAGGAAGCGAGAGCACTCCACCTCCTCGTGGCCGAGCTCGGGGTGGGCATGCACGAACTCGATCGCCGCCTCGATCTGTGGCCTGCGTGCGGCGACCGCCGCCAGCACGCGCTCATCGAGCTCCTCCTGGCTCCGGGCTCTGGTTTGTCCTGAAGGCATGCGGCTCCTTGCGGTTTACACGGCCGGCGCCTCGGTCGAGGCGCCGGCCATGCCAGGCGGGAGGCCGAACCGGCCCTAGCCCTGTGCGATCAGGTCCTCAACCTGGGACTTCTTCTCCGTCAGCGGGATCTCGACGTTGCCGTCGACTATCTCCTTGCGCGTAGCCTGGATCTCCTTCCAGGTCTCCGCATCGATCTGGTCGGTCTTCAGCAACGAGACACCGTCGTTGGCGAGATCGATCACGTAGTCCTTCTTACCGAAGGTGTCGTTGCCGATGTCGTCGATCGCATCGTTGTAGATGCCGGTCAGATCCCAGTAGACCGACGACAGGAGGACGCCCTTCTTGTCGATTGGCGTCTTGTCGCCGATCACGTCGATGAACTGCACGCCGTCCGCCCGCTCGACCGCCTCGAGCATGCCGAACGAGGAGCCGTCCCCCATCCCGAATACGACGTCGGCTCCGTTGGCGATCACAGCCTCGGTGACGCGCCTGCCTCCGGCTGCGTCGGCGTAGCCGGCCTGGCCGATCTGCGCCAGTTGGATCTTCACCTTCGGGTCCACCGACCGTGCGCCGGCGACGAAGCCTCCGGCCATCTTGTTCCAGTTGGTGTCGTCGGCCGAGATCACGATGCCGAGATTTCCGCTCTTCGAGGTGTTGGCGGCGAGCACGCCGGCGAGATAGGCGCCCTCCTGGCTCTCCGTGCTGACGTTGGCCGTCACTCCCGGCGTGTTGGCCTCGGGGTTGTCCCACACGATCATCGGCACGCCGGTCTGCTCGGCCACGTCCGGAGCGATGGTGTTGTACCCGCTCGCCTGCGCGATCACGAACTCGGCCCCACCGGTTGTGGCGAGGTCCCGCAGGATGGGAGCGATGTCCTCGTAGCCCGAGCCGTCGGCCACCTCGAGGTCGATCCCGCGATCGGACGCGATCTTCTTTGCGGCGTCGACTCCCTGCTGGTTGTACCCGTAGTCGTTGCCCTTCTCGGGCGCGATGATCGCGAAGCTCGAAATCGGCGACTCGCTGGCCTTTTCGCTCGAACTGCCACCGCCCGAGTCGTCGTCGCTGTCGTCGCTGCCACAGGCAACAACGCCAAAGGCGGCGATCAACAGGATGGCCAGTGCGGCGAATAGCCGCATCAACCCCTGTGCTCGCCGCCGCCGGTGTTTGCTCTGCCCCTCGTTCATGCCCTCTCCTCCTTGTTGATGCGCGCCGAGACCGGCGCGTCGTCGCTTCCGAAGAACAGCCGCCGGGCGTTCAGGCCCAGTACCCGCTCCTGCGCGGCCTCGTCGAGACCGCTGACGGCGACCTTGCGGAGCTCCACACCCGGATCATGGAACGGGGCGTCGGAGCCGTACATGACCCGCTCGGGCCCGACCCGCTCGAAGGCCGTGCGGATCTTCGAGTGCATCGGCATGCCCGAGGTCTCCAGATAGACGTTGGGGTTGCGCTCGGCGACGTCGATCGAGCCATTGATGTAGACGATGTTCCCATGGCCCATATGGCCGAGGACCACTCGCAGGTCTGGGAACTCGACCGCGAGCTCCTCGATGCTCCACGGCAGCGTGAAGATCGGGTGGCCGCAATGGACCAGCACCGGCATCCCGCGCTCGACCAGCAGCGAGGCGATGGGGTGGACGCTCGGATCGTTGGGGTGGTAGCCGTCGAGAAGGGGATGCAGCTTCACACCGAGGAATTTGGGGTGAGAGAGGAACTCGGCAGCCCGCTCGGCACAGTCGGGTTCACGCGGATTGGCCCAGAACAGCGCCCAGGCGTTGGGCACGCGCTCCACGATCCCTCGGGTGAGCGCGTTGTCGGGGTGGAACACGATCCCGGCGTCGTAGTCGAATTCGGCCAACAACTCGACCAGGCCCTCCTCGTCGAGGGAGACGTCGAAGAGCGGGAATTCGCCCACATGCATGTGCGGGTCGACGATCAACCCGCGAGCGCCTCCTGAGGGACCGGCTCCTCGAGCGTGAGGTCCGCGGGGGGCGTCAACCCGGCGTGGCCCCGAAATTGGCCGAATCCCTCGCGCTTGCCGAACACGGGGCGTATGATAGGCTAATTGCTAACTGTTGACAACTGACAGTTTTCCAGCGTTCGGTCACTTGATGGCCGCTTTACGGTCGCCTCTATGAACGACGACACATCTCCCGCAGACAACGGAGGCGGCGACCGGCGGCTGGACAACCGGACGCTCTGGGAGCAGGTGCGTGAACGCCTCCGCGAGGAGATCCTCTCCGGAGAGCTGGCCCCGGGTACGGTGTTGAGCGAGGTTTCGCTCGCGCGTTCGCTGGGGGTCAGCCGCGGCCCGATCCGAGAGGCGCTGGGCCGGATGGCCAGCGAGGGGCTCGTGACGATCACCCCCCGCCGCGGCGCCATCGTCACGGAGCTGACGCCCGACGAGTTCATCGAGGCCTATCAGGTGCGTGAGGCGCTGGAGACGCTCGCGATCCGCCTCGCCGTTCCCCGGCTGGAGAAGTCCCACATCATCCGCCTTCGCGAGCTCCACGAGCAGATGGTCGCGCACGCCAAACGCGACGAGGTGAACGCCTTCTTCGAAGCCAACGCCCGATTCCATGATGTCTTCGTCACCGCGTCGGGCAACCGCAAGCTGCACGAGATCTACCGCCTCCTGTTCGACCAGATGGGTCGGTACCTGGCGCGCTCGCTGGCCCTGCGCGGCAGCCTCGAGAGATCGAATGTCGAGCACGCGGCGATCCTCGAGGCGGTCGAGGCCGGCGACGTCGACGTTGCCGCAGAGCTGCTGGCCGCGCACATCGAGGTTCCACAGCGCGTCGAGGAGGAGTTCGGCGGCCCCTCGGCGAGGCTCGTCCAGTCCCCCACGATCGAAGGGAGAGCGCGCTGACCGCGAGCGACCACAACGCCAAGGAAGTCCGGTTCGGAGTCAATCTCAACAACCGCGAGCCGCTGATCGCGCCCGACTACGACCTGGCGGCGCTGCTCGAGCTGTCGAGCCGGGTCGAGGAGCTCGGCTTCGACTCGGTCTGGGTTGGCGACAGCCTCTTCTCGAAGCCGCGCTACGAGGCGCTGAGCCTGCTCTCGGCGATCTCCCAACGCACCAGTCGCGTCCAGCTCGGGACCGCGTGCGTGGTGACCACGCTGCGCAACCCGCTCGTGCTGGCGATGGAGTGGGCCACGCTCGACCATCTGTCCGGCGGGCGGACGATTTTCGGCCCGTGCATGGGCAACCCCGAGGAGGGCGTCCGGCGCGAGTACAAGGCACTGGGACTGCCCTTCAAGGACCGAGCGACGATCTTCGAGGAGGGCCTTGCGGTCCTGCGCACGCTCTGGACCGAGGGCAGCGTCGATTTTCACGGCACCTACTACGACTACGACGAGGTGAGCTTTCACTCGGGCACGGAGATGGCCCCGCTGGGACCGCTTCAGAAGCCGCCGCCGATCTGGGTCGTGTCCAACCCGCGGCTGGTCGACGACTCCCACGACGAGCGCATGGTGAAGATCATGCGTCGTGCCTGCCGGCGGATAATCGAGTACGGCGACGGTTGGATGACCTGCTGCCGCGCCGAGCATCCCGACGAGCTCACCGAGCAGATCGGCTACCTGGACGAGGCCGCGGGCGAACTCGGCCGCGACTTCTCCGACTACGAGGTCTCTTACCAGGTGACCATGAACATCGGCGACTCCGAGGAAGCGGCCCGGACCGCCTTCGACAGCTATATCTCGCAGTACTACCCGGAGCTCTCCCAGGCGATGGACCTCTCCAACTGGGGGCCGGTGGGAGAGCCGGAGCAGATCGCCGACTGGCTGCGCGAGTTCGCCGACCGCGGCGTGACCCACTTCATCTGCCGCTTCGGAGACCTCGACCAGTTCACGCAGGTCGAGCGCTTCGCGAAAGAGGTCCTCCCCGCTTTCCAAACCACGACCGCGAGGTGATCGAGATGCCAACCCCGGAGGAAGTACGCAAGGACGCCGAGCTCGTAATAGACGTATGCATGTCGGTGGCCGAGGACGACGTGGTGACGATCATCTGCGACAACGACCACCGAGACGAGGCGGACGCGCTCGCCGCCGTGGCCGTCGATCGGGGCGCCTGGCCGGTGATCATGGACAACGAGGCGCAGGTCAGCAGGGGCCGCGCGGACACTCACTTCCCGATGGTGCCGCCGCGCAACCTCCATCACGCGATGACCAACTCCGACGAGATCATCATCGTCACCAACCTGGAGTGGGCCAACCGGTTCGCGCACGTGCCGGCGGTCAAGGAGTCATGCGCCAACAACGCCAAGATCTGCTCCGTCGAGCCGGGGATGGGCGAGTGGGGCCTCACGGTCGAGAAGCTCGAAATCGCCCAGCAACGCGCGTGGGACGCGATGGCCGCGCTGGAGGGCAAGACAGAGTGCCACGTCACCTCGCCTGCCGGGACCGACGTTCGCGTCTCGATCGAGGGCCGGCCCGCCCTCGAGGTGACCTCCATCAAGAAGCGCGGCCAGATGATGGGCCCACTGCCCCTCTGGGCGGAGGTCGCCTTCGCCGCTGTGGAGGACCGCACCGAGGGCACGATCGTCGTGGACGGGGTGATGCTCGGCATCGGGCTGCCGGGCCAGGTCACCGAGCCGATCACCTGGACGATGGAGAAGGGCCGGGCCACGGCCATCGAGGGCGGTGACGACGCCGCTCGCCTGAGGGAGGTGATCGAGGGAGTCGAGAACGCCGACGTCGCCGGTGAGTTCGCCTTCGGCGTCTCCGAGGTCGCGCCCTTCGGCACGCCCTCGGAGAAGGGCAGGGTCGGCACTGTGCACTTCGCTCTCGGAGACAACCACCTCGCCTACCCCGGGGGACAGAACGTCTCGAGGCTGCACCTCGATGGGGTGATCCTCAACGCCAGCCTGAAGATCGTCGACGACGGCACCTACATCGTGAGGGACGGAGAGTGGGCGCTGTGACGATCAGCGTGGTGGCCCTGGAGAGCGTCGACCGGATCGAGCTCCCCGGCGGGAGCTGGAGCCGGATGCTCGTGACACAGGATCGGGTGGACGACACCGCGAGCTCGCTCGGGTACTCGGTGTTCAAGCCGGGCAGCGCGACCAGCAGCGTCTCCCACGAGGTGGAGGAGGTGGCCTACGTGGTCAGCGGTTCCGGGCGCCTCGACACCAACGACGGCGAGGTCCGCTTCCGTGGCGGCGATGCGCTCCACATCCCGTCCGGGACCTGGCACGCGGTGGTCAACGACTCGGACTCCGACGTGGTGATGGTCTTCGGCTTCCCACACCCGGACTACCCGCCCACCGAGCGGCGCTGAAGCGGATGGCGATGGCCGGCAAGCGCACCGCCGCAGACGGGCGCGTGACCGAGCGGGATTCCGTGCGCGAGCAGGTGGCCTGGGCCTGCCGCATCCTCGCCAACGAGGGGTATCAGGACCTGACGCTGGGCCACGTCAGCGCCCGCGATCCCGAGCGGTCGCAGCGGATGTGGATCAAGCGCCGCGGAGTGACCCTGGCGGAGGTCGCCCCCGCCGACGTGATCGAGTTCGATCTGGACACCGATCTGCGCGATGCCTCCGACGAGATGCATCTCGAGGCGGTGCTGCATACCGAGGTCTACCGCCGGCGCGACGACGTGGGTGCGATCGTCCACGGCCACCCTCCCTACGCGACGGCCTTCGCGGCCACCGACGCCGACCTGCTCCACCTCACCCATGACGCGGTCATGTTCGACCGCGGCCTCGCCGTCTACGACGGCACCCCGGATCTGATCACCGAGCCCGAGCAGGGTGTGAAAGTCGCCGAGGCGCTGGGCCAGCACTCCGTCGTGTTACTGCGAAACCACGGCGTGCTGGTGGCCCATCGCGACCTCCCGTGGATGGTGCTGGCCGCCGTGACGCTTGAGCGCGCGGTGATGCTGCAGTCGATTGCCGGCACTCTCGGCGCGGCGAAGCCGATCGACATCGGGCTCGTCCAGGATCTGCAGCGGCGCAAGTACAACGACGGGCTGGTCGACGAGTACTGGCAGGCCTGGATACGAGAGATGCGCCGGCGCGGCCTGGCCCAGGGCATGGAGTCGTAGGCGGTGCCGGAGGCGGCGGCAAACATGGTCGTCAACGGCACCCGGCGCAAGCTGGTCGTGCCGGCACAGGAGCTGCTGCTCGACACGCTGAGAGAGCGGCTCGGCCTGACCGGGGCAAAGCGATCCTGCGATGTCCAGGTCTGTGGCACCTGCACGGTTCTCGTCGACGGTGAGCCGGTCAGCTCGTGCACGTTTCTGACCTGCGATGCCGACGGACGTGAGGTGCTGACGATCGAAGGCTTCGCCGAAACTCCCGAATTCGCTGAGTTCGAGCGCGCCTTCGTCGATCGCGCCGCGCTGCAGTGCGGCTTCTGCACGCCCGGATTCCTGCTGACGCTCAAGGCGCTGCGCGATGCGGGCGAGCTGCGCAATCGCGACGACGTGATGGCCGGACTCGACGGCAACGTCTGCCGCTGCACCGGCTACAAGTCGATCGTCGACGCGGCGGAGGCACTGACCCGGTGAGCACACCGCGAACCTCTGATCCAACGCCTGTGGTCGAGCGGATCGGACGCTCCGAGCAGCGCAAGGACGGGCGCGAGAAGGCCAGCGGCCGAGCGCAGTTCAGCGGCGATATCGAGGTGCCACGGATGTTGCACGGGAAGGTCCTGCGCGCCGAGTACGCGCACGCCCACATCGCCTCGATCGACGCCTCGGCCGCCGAGTCGATGCCGGGAGTGGTCAGCGTGCTGGTCGGGTCCGAGCTCGAGCACTTCGATCCCCACTACGGCCACGCGATCAAGGACCGGCCGATCCTCGCGATCGACCGGGTGCGCTTCCACGGAGAGCCGGTCGCCGCCGTGGCGGCCGAGGACGAGGCAACCGCCGAGGCCGCGTTGCGCGCGATCGAGGTCGACTACGACGAGCTGCCCGTTGTCGGCACGATCGCGGAGGCGACAGCCGACGACGCTCCGCTGGTGCACGAGGACGAGCTGCGGCCCGGGCTCTTCCACGGTCTCGGCAGGCTCCCCGAGCGCGAGGGCAACGTCTGCTACCGCTACCGCCTCGACGCCGGCTCGGTGGAGCTGTCCGAGGCGGAAGCCGAGTTGAGCGTCGAGGGGGAGTACGAGTTTCCCGCCGTCTATCAGTACTCGATGGAGACTCACACGGTGGTCGCCGACTTCGGTGACGGCGAGATCACCCTGTGGGCCTCCTGTCAGCATCCCTTCCTGGTCCGGGCCGAGATCGCCGACCTGTTCAACCTGCCACTCGGCCGCGTGCGGGTGATCGTGCCCTACCTCGGCGGAGGCTTCGGCTCGAAGAGCTACACGAAGATGGAGCCGATCACGGCGGCACTCTCGTGGAAGGCGCAGCGTCCGGTGAGGATTCAGAACAGCGTCGAGGAGTCGATGCTCACCAGCCGCCGCCACGGGATGCATTGCCGTATGAAGACCACGGCGACGCGGGATGGGAAGCTGCTCTCGCGCAGCGTGCGGCTCTGGCTTGACACAGGGGCCTACGCCGACAACGGGCCGCGCGTGTGTGCGACCGCCGGCGACGCAGCGCCCGGCCCCTACGGCTGGGAGGCCGTGCACGTCGACGCAAGCTGCGTCTACTCGAACACGTCCCCCGCCGGCTCCTATCGCGCCTTCGGCGCGGTCCATCTGCAGTGGATCGGCGAGCTGCAGGTCGACGGGCTGGCGCGCCAGGCGGGCATCGACCCGCTCGAGATGCGGCGCCGAAACCTCCTGCGGCCCGGCGAAGCCGTGCGCCCCGACGGCAGCGGCAAGCCGCTGGACGCCGACCTGGTGGGCGACGTCGAGAAGGCCGCCGCGGCTGTGGCCTGGGCCGAGCCGAAGGGCGAGTGGACCGGACGTGGCGTCTCCGTCGGCCTGCTGGCCGCCGGAGCCCATCCTGTCTCGCGCGCCAACGTGCGCATGGAGGCCGACGGAAGCGTCGAGGTCAACGTCGGGACTACGGAGATGGGCCAGGGCGCGCGCACCGTGATGGCCCAGATCGCCGCTCACGAGCTGGCGATCGACCTGAGCCGGGTCACGATGCAGGGGGCCGACACGCGATTCACGCCGTATGACCGCTCGACCGGTGCAAGTCGCTCGACCACCCTGGCCGGCCTCGCCGTCCAGCGCGCCGCGGCCGATCTGCGCGAACGCCTGCTCGAGACCGCGGCGGAGGCCTGGGCGACCGAGCGGGCCCAGCTCGAGGTCGTCGACGGGATCGTTCGCGGGGCCGGCCGGCAGGCAAGCTACGTCGAACTGATCGCCGAGCGCTTCGGCTTCGTCGGCGGCGAGGTCGTCGGGGAGGGCGAGGTCCGCCCCGAGCAGGGCAGCGGCTCCTACGCTGAGGGGCCCGTCTTCTGGGAGGTCTGCGTGGCCGCCGCCGAGGTCGTGGTCGACCCCGAGACCGGGCGGGTCACTGTCGAGCGGATGGCCACGATCGCCGACGTCGGCAAGGCGATCAACCCTCTTCTCGTCGAGCGCCAGGACGAGGGCGCGGTCCTGCAGGGTGTGGGCAACGCCCTGTTCGAGGAGCTCGTATTCGCCGACGGGCTGCTCACCAACGGCAACCTGCTCGACTACCGGGTTCCCCGGGTCGACGATATGCCGGCGCAGATGAAGGGGATCATCGTCGAGAACGGCGACGGCCCCGGCCCCTACGGGGCCAAGGGGTGCGGCGAGGGCGCACAGGCCGCCACCCCTGCGGCGATCGCGACCGCGCTGGCCGACGCCGGCGTCCTGATGAACGAGCTTCCCTTCACGCCCGAGCGGGTGTGGGGCCGAATCCAGCAGATCAAGGAGGACACAGCAAATGAGTGAGATCGGTGGAGCCGCGGTTGTCGGCACCGGGACCATGGGGCCCGGGATGGGCGCGGTGCTCGAACGCGCCGGAATCCGGGTGGCCCTCTACGACGTGTCAGAGGAGGCGCTGGACCGGGCGCGCGCCGGAGTCGAGCTGGCTCGGGGAGTGCTCGAGCGTCTGGGGACCGAGCAGAGCACGGGCGGCGACATCCGCTTCGAAACCGACCTCGCAGCGTCGCTCGAGGGAGCGGACTTCGTGCTCGAAGCGGTTCCCGAGAAGCTCGAGCTCAAGCAGGAGGTGTTCGCGGAGTTCGAGCGGCACGTCGCCGACGATGCGGTCCTGAGCTCGAACACGTCCGGAATCCCCATCACCAAGATCGCGGAGAACCTCGAGCAACCCGAGCGGGTGATCGGGATGCATTGGTCCAATCCACCACACCTCATCCCGATGATCGAGGTGATCCCGGGCGAGCGGACCAGTGACGCCACCATCGCCGCGGCGCAGGGCCTGATCGCGCGAGTCGGCTACCGCGCCAGTCAGCTCAAGAAGGAGGTCCCTGGGTTTGTCGAGAATCGCGTGCTCTACGCGATCATGCGCGAGTGCCTCGCGCTCGTCGACGAGGGGGTGATCGACGCCGAGGAGCTCGACCTGAACGTCAAGTGGGGTATCGGCTACAAGCTCGCCGTGATCCCGCCCATGCAGCTGCTCGACGTGGCCGGCCTCGACATCTACGAGAGCGTCGCCAACTACCTGAACTCCGACCTTTCGACGGAGTCCGGCGTGTCGGAGACGATCACCAAGCTGACCGAGCAGGGCAAGCTGGGCATCAAGGCGGGCGGCGGGCTGTTCGAATATTCAAAGGACGAGCTGGCCGAGCTGCCGGCCAAGCGCGCCGCGGCGCTGGTCGCGGTCCGCAAGACACTCGACGCGCAGGACGTCTGAGGAGGTACGAAGATGGGTGTGAACCGCGTCTGGCTGCTCGATTCGGGCAGCCTGGTGATCGATCGCTCGCACGTGATGTGGAACATCGACACCGGCAATCCGGTTCGGTTCCCGGTCTACAGCGTTCTGATCGACCACACGGACGGGCTGTTTCTGTTCGACTCCGGGTTCGACAAGGGCACCGTCGAGGAGTACCTGGCGTTCGAGCTGCCCGAGCAAACCGAGGATCAGACGATCACGGCCCAGCTCGAGCGCTGCGGCTTCGGGCCGTCCGACGTGAGCGCGGTGATCAACTCACACCTTCACTTCGATCACTGCGGCGGCCAGCGCCACCTTCCCGACGCGCCGACGTGGGTCGGAAAGGAGGAGCTTCGCCATGCCCTGGTCCCGGAGCCCTTCGAGAGGCTCGGCTACGCCGACAAGGTCTTTCACCGCCCGGACTCCGTCTACCGGTGGCTGGAGGGCGAGGAGGTCGACTTCGCCGATGGCATCCGGCTCTTGCACACCCCGGGTCACACGGTCGGTCACTACTCGATGGTGATCGACAAGGAGGGGCGCAGGCCGATGCTTTTCTGTGCCGACGTCACCTACACCCAGGAGACCTGGGAGAAGGAGCTGATCTCCGGCTTCCACAACGACCCCACCGCCAACTACGTCTCGTTGCGCAAGCTCAAGAGGCTCGCCGAGCGACTCGACGCGGAGGTCTTCTTCACCCACGACAACGCCGCGTGGGAGTCCTACCGGCATGCGCCCGAGCACTACTAGAAAGTGAGGAACGAGAGATGAAGCTCGCAGACCGGGTCGCCATCGTCACCGGCGCCGCCCAGGGAATCGGACGCGCCATCGCCGAGAAGCTCGACGCCGAGGGGGCGAGCGTCGTGATAGCCGACCTCAACCTCGAGGGAGCCCAGCAGGCCGCATCGGCGCTCGAGCGCGGATCCGCGACCGAGGTCGACGTCTCCTCGGAGCAGTCGGTCGCCGCGATGGTCGACGGCGTGCTCGCCGATCACGGCAGGATCGACGCGCTGGTCAACAACGCGGCCATCGTGCCCTTCATCGCCTGGGACGACGTTGACCTCGCGCACTGGCGGAAGATCATCGACACCAACCTGACCAGCGTCTACCTGTGCTCACGCGCGGTCTGGGCGCCGATGCGCGAGGCGGGCTACGGGCGGATCACCAACGTCGCGTCGAACACGGTGATGGCCGGTACGCCGAACATGGCCGCCTACGTGGCCGCGAAGGGCGGCGTCTGGGGCTTCACGCGGGCGCTGGCGACCGAGCTCGGTGGACAGGGAATCACGGTCAACGCCGTCGCGCCCGGTCTGACGGCCAGCGAGGGGGTGCTCGCGAGCCCGCACGCCGAGGCGTTCGACTTCGTGCAGAGCCTCCAGGCGATCCCGCGACGCGGCGAGCCGGCCGACATCGCCCCGACGGTGGCCTTCCTCTGCTCCGAGGAGGCGGCCTGGGTGACGGGTCAGATGATCGTGGTCGACGGCGGCCACACCCGCCACTGATGGCGCCCCCGGCCATCACCCGCGCGGGTGCGATCCTCGCCGTCGCCGACGTCGAGGTCTCGAGCGCCTGGTATCGCGACCGGCTCGGGTTCGCGGTCGAGGCGAGCTATGACGATCCGCCCTACGCGACGCTGGAGCTCGCCGGCGCGCGGCTCTCGCTTGCCGCGCAGGGTCATCCGGCGGAAGACCGCCCGGGGGTGGCGATGGTGGCTCCTGAGGATCGCTCGCGCCTGCAGGTGGCGCTGGTGCTCGAGCTCAGCGACTGCCGGGGCGCCTACGAGCAACTGCGCGAGGAGGGGGTCGAGTTCCTCGCCGAGCCGTTCTCGCCGCCCTGGGGCGGTGCGCGCTGCTTCGCGGTCGATCCCGACGGGTATCTGGTCGAGCTCGAGGAGCCGGCATGAGGGCGGTGCGCATCCAGGGGCCCGAGCGGCTCGAGCTCGACGAGGCTCCCGATCCCGAGATCCAGGCCGCTACCGATGCGGTGGTCGAGGTCACGCAGACGGCGATCTGCGGCGCGGACCTGTTTCCCTACCACGGGTTCACGCCCGGATTCGAGGCCGGGACGATCCCCGGTCACGAATGGGTCGGCGTGGTGCGGGAGGTCGGCGACGGCGTCAGCGGCCTGCGGGCCGGGCAGCGGGTGGTCAACGCGAGCATGATCTCCGACGGGACCTGCGGCCAATGCCGCGCGGCGCGCCCGATGCAGTGCGAGAACCGGGCCCTGTTCGGCTACAGCGGCGTCTACGAGCGCCTCGACGGCGGGCAGGCGGAGCTCGTGCGCGCGCCCAACGCCGATCGTTCGCTGTGGCCGATTCCCGACGAGGTGACCGACGACGATGCCGTCTTCGTCGCCGACATGCTCCCCACCGGCCTCTCGGCGGTGCGCCGTGGCGGGGTCGAGGTCGGCGACGTGGTGGCCGTGCTCGGCTGCGGGACCGTGGGCCTGATGGCGATCCTGTTCGCCCGCCGAGTCGCGCGCCGTGTGATCGCGATCGACGGGATCGCTGCCCGACGCGAGCTCGCGGCCGGCCTCGGCGCGGAGGCGGTCGATCCAGACTCGGCCGCCGAAGCGGTCGCCGACGCCACCGGCGGCCTCGGCGCGGACGTGGTGATCGAGTCGGCGGGAGCGAAGCCCGCCCTGGACGCCGCCTTCTCGCTCGCCCGCGGTAGGGGAACGGTCTCCGTCGTCGGGGCGCACTTCGAGCCCGACTATCCGCTCGACGCCGGCCGGATGTTCGAGGGCGAGCTGACCCTGCGCTTCGCGATGGGCGACCCGATCAACGATCGCGAGTTGCTGCTGGCGATGATCGCCGCCGGCGAGCTGCGCCCGGCCGACCTGATCAGCCACCGGATGGCCCTGGAAGATGCGCCACGCGCCTACGAGCTCTTCGACCAGCGCGAGGCAACGAAGGTCGTTCTCGCGCCCTAGCCCGGCGCGGCTGGGGCGGCTGGCGAGAGGTGCGTGTCGCGATTGTGATCCTCGCCCTGCTGGCGTGGCGCTGGTGATCGTGGTCGTCGCGATCGGGGCCGGAACAGGGGTCGACGGGAAGTCGGCGACGGTTCGGCCCGGCGGCGGCCTGGATCCAGATGTCGCGCTGCGGGTGCGCTCGTACCGGCCGGCGGACGTTGTGGAGCAGCTGGCCCGGCGGGGAGCCGGCGCGTCGATCCCGCCCGAGCTCCTGAGGGCTCTGCGCCGCGAGACGGCGGCCATCGGGCGCGCCGGTGTCGACCTCGAGGACGATTTGCTGGCCCGACTGTCTTTCGTGGTCGTTTCGGTCGAGCGCAGGTGCCCGCCCCCGGCGCTCCTCGCCTGCCGGCCGGCGATCAGGATCCTCGGCCGTCTACGCGAGCGGCCCGCTCCGGATCTCGCGCGAAAGCTTCGTAGGTCCGTGGTCGCCGCTCTGGACGCCGCGGGGTTCTCGGGCATGAGCGCCGAGAGCTCGGGACGAGGCGACCGGGTCCGCGGACACGTGAGTGCAGGCGCGGAGACGCTGGCCCGATGGCGGGCGTCCGACGGCATATTCGAGCTCGCGACCGGTGGCCTCGATCTCAACCGTGGGGACCGGCTTCCGGATGAGGGCTCGTACTCGCGCTTGAAGATTGAGATCAATCGGAGGGCGCTCGAAACGCTGGTGGGCCCCGGCGGGGCCTGAGTCGCGCGCCTGGATTTCGGGTAAGGCGGCGGGATGGACACACCAGAGCAGGCTCCCGAAGAACTCAGCGCCAAGCAGGCCGCGGAGGATCTCGACCCCGAGCGCGGTCCCCTCGGGAATGACGGCGACCCCGACCGCGATCCGTCCGAGACCGACGAGGCCGTCCCCGGCTCCACCAACGTCGACGAGGAGCTCGAGGACCGCGGCGACGTCTGACTAGCGCCGCAAGAAGTCGCGGATCGCCGCGTGGGTCTCGCGCGGGCGCTCCAGCTGCGGCACGTGCCCGCAATCGAGCTCGAGCTGGCGGGCCCGGGGCAGCGCTGCTTCCACGTGCCGTCGGAAGCCGACCGGCACGAGCGTGTCCTGGCGGCCCCACACGAACAGGGAGTCGGGTGTGAGCTTGCTCAACCGGGTCCAGAAGCCCTCGTCTCCGTGCGGCTCGTCGAGGTAGATGTTGCGCGCCGAGGCGTAGAAGGCCGCGCGGCCGCGGGGCGTGAGGTAGGCGCGCAGGAACTCGTCGACTCCGGCGGCGGCCCAGCTGTCGGCGGCCACGGGCAGGATGCGGCGCAGGGCGCTCTCTACGAGCGGGCGCGGGGCCATTTGCAGGAGGCCGAGCTCGGGGCGCATCAGGCGCACGAACGGCGCCCAGCGGCGGTCGCGCAGCCAGGCCAGCGCCGGACACAGCAGCACCAGGCCGCGTACCCGCTCCGGTGCGCTCAGCCCGGCCTCGATGGCCACCCGCCCGCCCATGCTGTTACCCACCAGCGTGGCCCGTTCCACGGCCAGCTCGTCGAGGGTGGCGAACACCGTGCGGGCAAACCAGGCCGAGTCGTAGGGCGCGCCGATCGGCTTGTCGGATTCGCCGAAGCCGGGCAGGTCCATAGCCACCACGCGGTGGCTGTCGGCAAGCGCGGCCACGGTGGGCAGGAACGAAGCCTTCGTGCCGCCCAGGCCGTGCAGGCAGAGCAGGGTGTGGCGCGCGGTGCCGGCGGACAGGATCGAAACGCGTCCGTACTCGGTGCGCAGCGTCTCGAAGGCCAACCGTCCCGGCTCGTCAGCGCCGCTGGTGGCGGCCAGGAAGCCGACACCGAGGTGAAGGCTGCCCCGCATCTGCAGGCGGCCGGTCTGGAAGGCCCGCATGCCGCCGCGCACGTCGTCGGCGATGCCGCGCCAGGTGGCGGCGTCCGCCGTGATCACGGCATCGGGCTCGGTGGAATCGCGCGCCGCCGACCAGGCGCACGCCGTCCCGCGACAGGCGGGCGTCCCAGTCGCCCTCGCCCTCGACCCGAAGGCGAACGACCCCGCGCCCGCCGGGGACGTCGATCAGCTCGGGCTCGTAGCGCTCGGTGAGCGCCTCCAGTGAAGACGCGGCCCTAAGGACGGACCAACTCCCCGCTCTCGGCGCTGCGATAGAGCGCCGCAATTGCCCGCGCCTGACCCACGGCATCGGCGCGGCCCAGCAGCGGCTCGCGCTCGCCGGCCACCGCGGCGGCCAGGTCGCGCAGCTCGCACGCGTAGGGATCGGCCCGCTCGACGCGGATCTCCTCGGCCGAATCGTCGGCGCCGCGCAGCTCGATCACAGGTTCGCGCGAATGCCACGGATCGGCCACGAACAACGCGCCCTCCGAGCCCACCACCTCGAGGCCGTAGCGATTGGCCATGTCGATGCCGCAGTCGAACTCGGCGAGCACGTCGCCTTCGAAGCGCAGAACGCCGCTGAAGCGCACGTCAACCCCCTCGGCGCCGGTCACCTGCGCCCCGAAGACCTCGACCGGCTCACCGGCCACCAACCGCGCGCCGCTCAGGCAGTAGCAGCCCACATCCATCAGGGCGCCGCCCTCGAGTTCACCCGACTGGCGAATGTTGCCGGTGCCCTCCAGGGGAAAGGAGAAGGACGCGCGGACGAGGCGCGGCTCGCCCACCCGCGGCAGCAGCTCGAGCAGCTTGCGCGCCTGCGGGTGGTGGCGCCACATGAAGGCCTCGGTGAGCACACGGCCTGCCCGCTCCGCCGCGTCGAAAGCTTGCTCCACCGGCTCGACCGAGCGCGCCATCGGCTTCTCGCACAACACGTGCTTGCCCGCCTCGAGCGCCCGGATCGACCACTCCACGTGCATCGAGTTGGGCAATGGGACGTAGATCGCATTCACGCCGGGGTCCTCGAGCAACGCCTCGTAGGAGCCGAGCGCGCGCTCGACACCCAGGGCGGACGCCTGCTCCTCGGCCCGCGCCAGATCGCGCGAGCCGATCGCCACCACCTCCACCTCGTCCACCAGCCGGGCGCCGGCCACCAGCTTCTCGTTGATCCGGGCTGTCGAGAGCAGCCCGAGCTTCAGCCCCAAGACTCCTCACCCATCGGTCGAAAGGACACGGTCAGCATGCGCAGCCCGCGCGGGCGGGTGACCGCGAACAGCACCACCTCGGCCACCTCCTCGGCGCTCATCATCTCCTCGAGCTCGGGCATGTCGGGGGTGCGCCCCGAGCCCATGGCGAAATCGGTGGCGATGCCGCCCGGCGCGATGTTCGTGACGCGCACGCCCAGCTCTCGCATCTCGTGGTCGAGTGAGCGCACGAAGCCCACCTGCCCGAACTTGGAGGCGTTGTAGACCGTCTCGCCCGGGAAGGCGCGCAGGCCCGCCACCGACGCCAGCGCCACGAAGTCGCCCTTCGACTCGATCAGGTGCGGCAGCCCGAAGCGCGCCGTGTAGAGCGTGCCCTTGAGGTTGATGTCGATGATCGCCTCGACGTCGTCGGGGTCCAGCTCCAGAAACGGCCCGTAGGCGCCCACGCCGGCGTTGGCCACCACCACATCCAGCGCACCGAAGCGCTCGACCGTCGCGGCCACCGCGGCCTCGACATTGTCGGGAGAGCGGACGTCGCATTCGAGGCCCAGCGCATCGTCGAGGCCGAGGTCGTCGCCGCGCCGCGAGGCGAGCGCGACCTTCGCCCCGGCCTCGTGGAAGCTGCGCGCCACGGCCGCGCCCACGCCCGCGCTGGCTCCGGTGATGAAGGCGACTTTGTCTTTCACGCGGCTGGAGGTTAAGCCCTCGAGAACGCGGTCACTGGTCTAGACCAGCTGTGATAGCGTCCGCCGCTTCCCGGGCAGCGAAGAGGAGACGGACATGGCGGGACGGAAGAATCGGGCACTTGCGACAGCCGCGGCGGCGCTGGCGCTGACACTAGGAATCGCGGCGTGCGGCAGCGACGACGACGACGACGGTGGTGGTGGCGGCGGCGACGGCGACGCCAAGATTGCGCTGCTGTTGCCCGAGACGAAGACCACTCGCTACGAGGAGCAGGACCGTCCCAACTTCGAGCGCAAGGTGAAGGAGCTGTGCGCCGACTGCGAGGTCATCTACTCCAACGCCAACCAGGATCCCGCCAAGCAGCAGCAGCAGGCCGAGGCCGCGATCACCCAGGGGGCCAAGGTCATCGTGATCAGCTCCGTGGACGTGAAGTCCGCGGCGGCGATCGTGGAGCGCGCCGCGCAGTCCGACGTGGCGGTGGTGGCCTACGGGCGCCTGATCCCGGACGCGCCGATCGACTACTACGTCTCGATCGATCCCTTCGAGGTCGGCAAGCAGCAGGCCGAGGTGCAGATGGACGCGATCGAGAAGGCGGGCGGCGCCGACCCCAAGGTCGTCATGATCAACGGCGCGCCCACGGACAGCAACGCCAAGCCCTACAAGGACGGCGCGCGTCAGACTCTCGAGAAGCGCGGCGCACAGGTCGTCAAGAGCTTCGACACGCCCGACTGGAGCCCCGACAAGGCCCAGCAGGAGATGGAGGGCTCGATCGCCGATCTGGGTAACGACGGCTTCGACGCCGTCTACGTGGCCAACGACGGCATGGCCGGCGGCGCCATCGCCGCTCTCAAGGGATCGAGCATCGACCCCGCCACGAGGTACGTGACCGGTCAGGACGCCGAGCTGGCCGGGATCCAGCGGATCCTCATCGGCGAGCAGCTGATGACCGTGTACCAGCCGATCATCCAGATCGCCGAGACGGCAGCCGAGATCGCGGTCCCGATCGCCCAGGGCAAGGGGGATCCCGCCGCTGATCTGACTCCGGAGAAGGTCGACAACGGGGAGAAGGAGGTGCCCTCGGCCCTGCTCGACACGATCGCCATCGAGGAGGACAACATCGACAGCACGGTGGTCAAGGACGGGTTCCTGAAGGTTCCGGACATCTGCACCGGGCAGTACAAGCAGGCGTGCCAGGAGGCCGGCCTGGAGTGAGCGCGGCGGCGCGCGGACCGGTGCTCGCGGTCGACGCCGGACAAACCGAGATCAGGGCCGCCCTCGACGGGCGGATCGCCACGGCGCCCGGCGTGCTGCGCATGGAGCAACCGCGTGGGACCGGACGAGGTGGGGGCGGGCCTACTGGAGGCGGTGGCCGGCCTCGGCCCGCTGCCCCGGCCCGCGCCGGCCGTGGGCGTGGGACTCTCCGGGTTCGAGGCCGCGGACGGGGAGGACCTGCGTCGGGTGAGCGAGCTGCTGCGCTCCGAGCTGGACGTGGAGCGGCTGGCCATCGCCAGCGATGGGCTGACCTCACTGCTGGGAGCGCTCGGCGACGCCGACGGCGCGGTGGTGGCGTCCGGCACGGGAACCGTCTGCGTTGGGCGGCGCGGCGAGCGCCTGGTCAAGGTCGACGGGTGGGGCTTTCTGCTCGGCGACGCGGGCAGCGGCTTGGCCATAGGGCGGGCCGGCCTCGACGCGGCGCTGAGGCACGTCGACGGCCGCGGCGGGTCCGAGGCGCTGCTGCGGGCGGCCGAGAGCCGCTACGGGCCACTGCCCGAGCTGGCGCAGCGAATCTACGCCGCGCCCGTGCCGGTGCGCGCGATCGCGGCGTTCGCTGTCGACGTGGCGGCCGAGGCCGGCGGCGGGGATCCGCACGCCCGGGCCATCCTCGACGACGCGGGGCGCGAGCTGGCTTTGACCGCCTGTGCCGCGCTCGGCCGGCTCTTCGAGCCGGACACTCCGGCCACCGTGTCGTATGCCGGCAACGTGTTTCGCAGCGGCGCGCTCCTGCTCGAGCCCTTCACGGGCTCGCTGCTCGAGCGACGTCCGAACACCGAGGTGGTGCCTCCGGCCGGCGACGCTCTGGCCGGGGCGGCGGTCCTGGCCGAGGCGCAGCACGCGCTGCAGCCGGAGCCGGGCATCCTGTGGACGGCGCGGTGAGCGCGCCCCTCGACGCAATCCGCGGCGGGCTCGTGGTGTCCTGCCAGGCCCCGCCCGGCAGCCCGCTGGCCCAGACCCGGCACATGGTCGCGTTCGCCCGGGCTGCCGCGGCCGGTGGCGCGGCGGGCATCCGTGCCGAGGGACTCGGCGACATCGCCGCCATCAAGGAGGCCGTCGAGCTCCCGCTGATCGGGCTACGCAAGCGCCGAGTGGCCGGGAGCGAGGTGTACATCACGCCTGAGCTCGAGGACGCTCGCGCCGTGGCCGGCGCCGGCGCGGACATCGTGGCCGTGGATGCGACCCTGCGCCCGCGCCCGGGCGGCCTCGACACAGAGAGCCTGCTCGGCCGGTTGGCGCGCGAGGTGCCTCAGCCGATACTGGCCGACGTCGACTGCCGCGAGGCCGCCGCGGCCGCCCGCGCGGCCGGCGCCGCGGCCGTGGCCACCACGCTGTCGGGCTACACCGGGGACGGCCCGCCGCCGGGGACTCCGGACGTGGAGCTGGTCGGCCTGCTGGCGGGCGAGCTCGACTGCCCCGTGCTGGCCGAGGGCCGCTACGCCACTCCCGAGTCTGTCCGGGAGGCCTTCGAGGCGGGCGCGTGGGCGGTGGTGGTGGGCACGGCCATAACCGATCCGGTAGCCCTCACCCACCGGTTCGCATCCGTCTGCGAGAGGGGGCTGGGTGTCACGCGCTGACGGAGCGTTGGATGGCCTGCCCGCGAGCCTGCCCGCCGGCCGGGCCAAGGGCAGGGCTCTGCGCGAGATCCTCGAGAAGCTGGCGGCCTCGCTCGGCCCCGGCGCCGAGCTGCCCTCCGAGCGCCTCTTGGCCCATCACTATGGGCTGGCCCGGATGACGGTCCGCACCGAGGTGGACCGGCTCGTGACCGAGGGGCTCGTCTACCGCCTCCATGGACGCGGCAGCTTCGTGGCCGAGCGGAGGGTGGCGCAGGCGATGCTGCTCAGCTCGTTCAGCGAGGACATGCGCGCCCGGGGGATGACGCCCGGCTCGGTCGTGCGCTCGCAGGGGCTGATAGAAGCCGGCCCGTTCCTGGCCGGCTCGCTGGAGATCGCGCCCGGAGCCCCGGTCACCGAGATCGAGCGGGTGCGAACGGCCGACGGCAGCCCGGTGGCCCTCGAGCGCGCCTACCTCGCGGCCGAGCGCTTCCCCGGGATAGATGCCGCCGACCTGGAGCACGGGTCGCTCTTCGAGCTGCTCGCCGGGCGCTACGAGGTGAGCCTGGCCCAGGCCGACCAGCGTGTGGTGGCGGTGGCGATCGAGCCGGCCGAGGCGTCCCTGCTGGGAGTGGAGCAGGACTCGCCGGGCCTGCGGTTTCATACCCTCGCGCGCGCGAGCGACGGCACCCCCGCCTACTACGCGAGCTCGCTGTACCGCGGCGACCGCTACGAGATCGAGCTTCACCAGACGCGCCCGGACGAGGTGTCCGAGTGAACGGCGAGCGCATGGCGGCGGACATGGCGGCGCAGCCCGAGGTGCTCCGCGGGCTGCTGGCGCGCCGCTCCGAGATCGTCGCGTCGCTGAGTGGCGAGCCGCCGTCGAACGTGGTGATCGTGGCGCGCGGCTCCTCCGACTACGCCGCCATCTTCGCCCGCTATCTCCTCGAGGCGGTCAGCGGCCGACCGGTTGCGCTGGCCGCGCCCAGCCTGCTCAATCTCTACGGGGTGGAGCCGCGGCTCGGCGGTTGGCTCGCGCTCGGCATCAGCCAATCCGGCCGTACGCCCGAGATCACCACAGTGCTCGAGCGCTACGGCGCCGCCGGGGCGCGGACGGTGGCCGTGACCAACGACCCGCAGAGCCCGCTGGCGGGCGCCGCCGACGTGAGCGTCGACCTCGGCGCGGGAGCGGAGGGCGCCGTGCCGGCCACCAAGACCTTCACCGGCCAGCTCGTCGCGGTGGCGCTGGTGGCCGAGGCGCTCGGCCCCGTGCCCTGGGGCGAGGGTGACTGGGAGCGGGTCCCGGCGGTGGTGGAGGATCTGCTGGGCGATCCCGAGCCGGCCACGCGCGCGGCCGAAGCGCTGGGCGACGCCGGCGAGCTCGTTGCCGTGGGCCGCGGCTACCTGATGTGCGTGGCGCTCGAGGCGGCGCTCAAGCTGCGCGAGGCCACGGGCGTGCGAGCCGAGGGCTGGTCGGCCGCCGATTTTCGCCACGGCCCGGTGACGGTGGCCCGCGGGGACATCCCGCTGCTGGCCGTAAGCGCGTCCGGGCCGGCGGCCGCCGACGTGGAGGAGCTCGCCGGCGAGCTGGAGGGCGCGGGCACCCGAGTGCTGCGCCTGGCGGACCGACCCGGCGCCGACCTGCCCTATCCGGGCGGCCTGGCGGAGCCGCTGTGTGCGCTGCCGGCCGCGGTGCGCGCCCAGCAGCTGGCGTTTGCGTTGGCGCTGGCTCGCGGGCTCGACCCCGACGAGCCGCCGGGGCTGCACAAGGTGACCGAGACGAGCTAGGGCTGACCCGCCCGGCGCTGCGCCTGAGCGGCGGCAACCAAGGTGGACACGGCCGTGTCGTCGGCTTTGTCACGCTGCCGTAACCCGGTTTCGGGCCACAGTGGTCGATTTACCCCCGTATAGGGGTCAAACTGACCAACGCTCCCCGGCGAGCGGGCCGCAAGGCCGCGTCGACCAGGCGACCTAGGCCGCGAACGCCTCGCTACCACCCACAAGCGTCCGCACCGGGCGCAGCTCCTCGTCCAGCACGGTGAGATTGGCGGGAGCGCCGGGGCTCAGGGCGCCCAGGTCGGCGCGGCCAAGCAGCGCGGCCGGCGCGGCCGATGCGGCGTGAACCGCGGCGGCGAGCGAGGCGCCGCTTTCCACCAGGTTGCGCACGGCCTGGTCCATCGTCAGCACGCTGCCCGCCAGCGTGCCGTCGGCCAGGCGCACCGCGCCGTTGCTGACGGTCACGGGCCGCCTGCCCAACTCGTAGTGGCCGGCGCCAACTAGGCAGGCCTCGATGGCGTCGGTGACGAGGCAGAAGCGCGGGCCGGCAGCCAGAAAGGCGCCGTAGGCGGTCTCGGGTGCGAGGTGCACGCCGTCGACGATCGCCTGCACGGTCACGTCGGGGCGAACGAGCGCCACGCCGCCCAGGCCGGGGTCGCGCGGGCGCCAGCGGCGATGGGCGTTGTGCAGGTGCGTGATCGCCCGGGCTCCGCGGGCGAAGGCGGCGGTAGCGGTGGCCGCGTCCGCGTCGGAATGCCCACAGGACACGACCACCCCGGCCCCCGCCAACTGGTCGATCAAGTCGAGACCACCGGGCAGCTCGGGCGCCAGCGTCATCATCCGCACTGGCCCGCCCGAGGCCAGCCGCTCGGCCAGCTTCGGATCGGGGGCGCGCAGGTTGGCCGGTTCGTGGGCGCCGGGCCATTCCGGCGAGAGGAACGGGCCCTCCAGGTGCACGCCGGTCACGAGCGGCAGGCCGTCGGTCGGGCCCGCCGCCTCGGCGGCCGCGGCCAGCGGCTGCGGGTACGCCTCCAACGGGGAGGACACGAAGGTCGGCTGGAAGGCCACCACGCCCGTGGGCGCCAGAGCCTCGGCGGCGCGCCGGAACCCGGCGACGTCGGCGCGGAGGAAGTCCACTCCGGCCACGCCGTTGATGTGCAGGTCGACATAGCCGGGCACAGCGATTCCCTCGCTGCCCGCGGGCCGGGCTCCAACCTGCGCCACCAAGCCGTCGGCAATCATCACGTCCCCACCGATAAGCTCGCCGCCGACGAGCGCGGCCTCGACTCCGAGTCGCACCAAATCCCCTTACTGGTCTATACCAGTGGCGAGTGTAACCGGGCCACTGCTGACAGTCGATCCGCCAGGCTTAAACAAAAAACACCGGTTCTTAACACTGCATTCCTCCGGAGCCTTGACAAACCACCGGTAGGAGAAAAGTATGCCCCCCCGGGATGAGAGGAGAGCCGCCCGGGGCGCTCGCATCATTGCGCGAGTCCAACCGGGACAAGGTGGTGGAGGCATTGCGCATGCTCGGAGTAGCGAGCCGCGCCGAGGTCGCGCGCCGCACCGGACTGTCGCGCTCGACCGTTTCGACCATCGTGGCGGAGCTCGTGAGCGAGGGGCTCGTGGTGGGCCGCACCAACGGTCGTCAGTCGACCGGCAGTGGCCGCCCGCCGGCCCTGATCGCGCTCAACCCGTCCGGCGGCGTGGCCGTGGGCATGGACTTCGGCAAGCGCCACCTGAGCGTCGCTCTCGCCGACCTCTCGCACGAGGTCGTGGCCGAGGAGCGGGTCGTTCTGGCCGACGACTACCTCGCGGATGAGGCGATAGTCACGGCGGCGACGCTCGTCGAGCGGATGCTGGCCGAGGCAGGGGTGGACGAGAGCGGGGTCGTAGGAGTGGCTATGGGCATCCCGGGCCCGATACACGAGAGCGGGCTGGTTGGATCGTCGGCCATCCTGCCCGGCTGGGTGGGCGCGGCGCCCGGGCAGCGCATGAGCCAGTTGCTCGGGCGGCCGGTGCAGGTGCGCAACGACGCCAGCCTGGGCGCCCTGGCCGAATACGCCTGGGGCGCCGGCCGAGGCGCCTCGATCGTCGTCTATCTCAAGCTGGCCACGGGCATCGGCGCGGGGATCGTGATCGACGGCCGGCTCTTCGAGGGAGCGGGCGGCACCGCCGGCGAGATCGGCCATACGACTATCGACGAGACGGGCGATATCTGCCGCTGCGGCAGTCGCGGCTGTCTCGAGAGCTTCGCTGGAGCGGCGGCCATCGCAAACCTGTTATCGCGCAGCCTCGGTGAAGAGCTCGACGCCGACGCGGTGATCAGCCGCGCGGCCCAGGGCGACGTCGGCTGCCGGCGCGCGCTCGCCGACGCCGGGCGTCAGATCGGCGTGGCGGTTGCGAACTTGTGCAATCTGGTCAACCCCGAGCGGATCGTCGTCGGGGGCAGCATGGGCCAAGCCGGCAACCTGCTGCTCGATCCACTCATTGAGTCGGTCAGGCTCCGCGCCATTCCCAGCGCGGCAGAGGACGTGGAGATCGTTCCGGGAGAGCTCGGCGAGCGTGCCGAGTTGCTCGGAGCACTCGCCTGCGTCCTTCAGGAGGCAAGCCCGGCTTCGGGAGGCCAAACGCCGGCATCGGTGAACATGGACACGGAACCCTAGGAGGGGACTTATGCAGAAAAGAAGGAAAGTGAGTACGGCCGCAGTCATCGCCGCGCTCGCCGCCGTCATGTCGCTGTCGATCGCCGCTTGCGGCAGCGATGACGACGACGGCGGGGGCGGAGGCGGAGGCGGAGACGAGGGCGGCGGTGGCGGTTCGGTCGCGCTCCTGCTGCCGGAGTCGAAGACGGCCCGCTACGAGTCGCAGGACCGCCCGAACTTCGAGCGCAAGCTCGGGGAGGTCTGTCCTGACTGCGACATCATCTACTCGAACGCGGACCAGGACCCGGCCAAGCAGCAGCAGCAGGCCGAGGCGGCCATCACGAAGGGTGCGAAGGTGCTCGTGCTCGACCCCGTCGACGCGGCCTCCGCGGCGTCCATCGTGACCCGGGCCAAGCAGTCGCAGATTCCGGTCGTCAGCTATGACCGCCTGATCACCGACGCCGACATCGACTACTACATCTCGTTCGACAACGAGAAGGTCGGCAAGCTGCAGGGCGACAGTCTCACGAAGAAGCTGGAGGATGACGGCGCCAGCGGGGATCTCGTGATGATCAACGGCGCGCCAACCGACAACAACGCGAAGTTGTTCGCGGAGGGTGCGCACAGCGTCATCGACTCGAGCGAGTACAAGGTGGCCAAGGAGTACGACACGCCGGACTGGAGCCCTGACAAGGCGCAGCAGGAGATGGAGCAGGCGATCACGGCGCTCGGCAAGGACGGCTTCGTCGGCGTCTATGCGGCCAACGACGGCACCGCCGGTGGCGCCATCGCCGCCATGAAGGGCAACGGCATCGACCCGAAGAGCATCCCGACAACGGGTCAGGACGCCGAGTTGGCGGCAATCCAGCGGATTCTCGCCGGCGAGCAGTACATGACCGTCTATAAGGCGATCAAGGCCGAGGCCGAGGCGGCGGCGGAGCTGGCCGCGGCCCTGGCCAAGGGCGAGAAGCCGCCGAAGCGGCCTCGTCAACGGCAAGATCGACAACGGCCGAAGCAGGTCGATTCGGTCCTGCTCGAGCCGGTGGCGGTCACGGTGGACAACATCCAGGACACCATCGTCAAGGACGGGTTCTGGAAGCCCAGCGAGATCTGCACGGGCAAGTACGCTGCCGCGTGCAAGGAAGCCGGCATCCAGTAAGCGAGGGTTGGCGCCCGGCCTCGCCTCGCGCCTGGCCGGGCGCCGCCGCCTCTCGAAAGGAGCCTGGAACATGGAAGGCAACGGCAATACCCCCGTGCTCGCCTTGAAGGGGGTGAGCAAGAGCTTCGGTGCCGTCAAGGCGCTCACCGACATCGACTTCGAGGTCCACGACGGTGAGGTCGTTGCCCTGGTGGGCGACAACGGGGCGGGGAAGTCGACGATGGTCAAGACCATCGCCGGGATCCACCCCGCTGACGAGGGCCAGATCCTCTTCGCCGGCGAGGAGGTGAAGATCAACAGTCCCACCGACGCCACCGACCTCGGAATAGCCACCGTCTACCAGGACCTCGCCCTGTGCGACAACCTCGACGTGGTCGAGAACCTCTTCCTCGGGCGCGAGGAGTCGGCCGGGTTTGTACGCCAACTCAATGAGACGGCGATGGAGAAGCGGACCCACGACCTGCTCAGCCGGCTGGCGGTCACGATCACCGACGTGCGCGCGGAGGTCGGCATGATGTCCGGCGGCCAGCGCCAGCAGGTCGCCATCGCCCGGTCGCTGCTCGGCGAGCCGAAGGTCGTGATGCTCGACGAGCCGACCGCCGCGCTCGGTGTGCGTCAGACGGCGATGGTGCTATCCCTGATCAAGCGGCTGCGCGAGGAGGGCCACGGCGTCGTCGTGATCAGCCACAACCTGGCCGACGTGTTCGAGGTGGCCGACCGCATCTTCGTTCTCCGGCTCGGGCAACAGGCGGGCGACTACGCGGTGGGCGAGGCGTCCACGGAGCAGATTGTGGGCGCCATCACCGGCGCCACCGAGAAGCCCAACGATGGCGCTGGAGGCGAAAAATGAGTACCACGGCGAGCGGCGCTGCCCCACCACCCGCTGACACCGAAGCGACTGAAGAGAAGCCTCGGGCCGACATCCTCCGGCGCTTCATCGCCGGCGACCTCGCCGAGCTGCGGGTCGTCCTGGCCCTAGTGGTGATCTGGGCCGTTTTCTACTTCCAGGAGGAGCGCTTCCTCAGCTCGGTCAACCTGACCAACCTGACGCTCCAGATGACGGCGGTGGGCCTCGTCTCGATCGGCATCGTGCTGGTCCTGCTGCTCGGCGAGATCGACCTCTCGGTCGGAGCGGTGAGCGGCCTGTGCGCGGCGATCATGGCAGTGCTGGCCGAGCAGAAGGGCTGGTCGCCCTACCTGGCGATCGCCGCCGGCGTCGCGGCCGGCACCCTGATCGGACTTTTCCAGGGCACGATGTTCACGCGCTTTGGGATCCCGTCCTTCGTCGTCACGCTGGCCGGCCTGCTCGCGTGGCCAGGCGCGCAGCTGGAGGTACTGGGCGAAACGGGGACGGTCAACATCACCGACTCCAAGATCATCGGCCTGACCAGCACCTTCTACTCCGATGCCTTCGGGTGGATCCTGGCGCTGGTGGCCATCGCCCTCACGGCGGCGTTTTCCCTTATGGGCCGTCAGCGCCGCGTCAAGCAGGGCCTGTCGGCGCCTCCGATCGGGCTGGTCGCGATGCGAATCGGGCTCGTGGCGGCGGCGGTGCTGATCGCGGTGTGGATCCTCAACGACGACCGTGGTGTGCCGCTCGCGGCGCTGATCTTCCTCGGCTTCTTGCTGGTCTTCTACTACATCACCACGAGGACGACCTTCGGGCGCCACATCTATGCGGTGGGCGGAAACGCCGAGGCTGCTCGGCGGTCGGGGATCCGCGTGAACCGCGTCCGGGTGATCGTGTTCATGCTCTGCTCCTCCATGGCCGCAGTCGGCGGGATCATGGCCGCGTCGCGACTGCTGGCCGTGAACCAGTCGTCCGGTTCCGGCGACTTTCTCCTGCTCGCCATCGCCGGTCCGGTGATCGCGGGCACGAGCCTGTTCGGCGGCCGAGGCAGCGTGTGGCACGCGCTGCTGGGCGCGCTCGTGATCACCTCGATCTCGAATGGCATGGACCTGCTGGCGCTCCAGTCGTCGGTGAAGTTCATGGTCACCGGTGCGGTGCTTCTGGCCGCCGTGACGATCGACGCGATCGGCCGGCAGCAACGCCAAGCGGCGGGACGCGTGTAGCCACCGCAGTCCTGACGCCTCGGGTCGCCGCATTCGCGCGGCGGCCCGGGGCGCCGCTTTTTCGCCTCCCGTAACTCAGCGCGCACACGGGTGCGCCCCCGCTCCGTACGGTCGCCTGGCGATGCGCGACGCGGCCGGGCAGGCGACGATCGAGTGGGTGGGGCTGGTGCTGGTGGCGGCGCTCGTGCTGGGTGCGCTGGCCGCCTTCCGGGCTCCGGCGCAAGACCGCGGCCTGGGGACGGCGTTGGCCAGGCGCATCACGTGCGCTGCCGGTGGGGCCTGTGCGGCAACGCGGGCGGCCCTGCCGCCACGCGCACTCGGTCTGGCAGGTGCGGGTACATCAACGCTCCCCCGCCATGGCCGGATCTCGCGGGCCAAGGCCGTGGACGCCTTTCGCCGCCTACGCGGCTTGGGCAGGCTGACCAACCGCATCTGGATCGTCTGCTTGGGCTACCGGCGCTTCGTCTACGAGCGCCGCCACGTCCTGGAGCCGGCCGGGGCGATGCCCTTGGACAACGCGCTCGACATCGCCGACGACTGCCTCAATCCGCTCTCCTTTGGCGAGGACGAGTAGCGGTTCCCGTGCTCGCGCGAATACACGCGTGGGCCACGGCGGCCTGGCTGGGCCTGGCCGGCGGCGCCGGCCTCGGCTTCATCACCCGCGACGTGCTGGGGCTGGCACAGCCGGAGGTCGCCTTCTCGTGGTTCGCCGGCGCGGGCATCGGGCTGGCCTGGGCTGCGCGGGGAATTCGCGAGCGGCTGGATGAATAGGGAATAAACCGCGCGCCCGCGCGTCGTGTCCTTCGACGACCCAGAACCTTTTGCCATCGAAGGAGACCCTCATGACCTACGCGCGCTGCCCGGAGTGTGAGCGCCCGGCCAACATCATCGACCGCTTCTGGCTCACGAGCACCAGCGGGAGCATCGAGCACCTCAAGATCGCCTGCCTCGGCGGGCACTGGTTCACACCGAGGGCCGAGGACGTGGAGACGTTCTCCGCGCCCGTGCCGCAGACCGCGCCGGCGGACGCCGCAGGGGCAGTGCGCTCGGCCGCCTAATACCGGCCCGCGGGCTCGCGCCCACGGGCGCACCATCCGTAGGCGCGTTCAAACGTAACTCAGCGCACCCACCCGTCTGCCGCGTGCCCGTAGCGTCGCCCGCGTGCAAATCGAGCCGAGCCGGTCGAGCGAGTCGGGCCAGGCCACGGTCGAGTGGAGCGCGCTGGTTCTGCTGACGGCGCTCGCGCTCGGCGGACTGCTGACGCTGGCCGGAACCGTCGACGGGCGCTCGTTCGGTGGCTTCCTGGCCCACCGGATCGTCTGCGCGGCCAAGCGGGCCTGCCAGGACGGCGACGCCGCCCTGGCACACGCCTACGGCGCCGGGGCAGCGGACCTGGTGCGCGCCCACGCCCCCAACATCGTCTATGAGCCCGGCGAGCGACAGCTCCCGGTCGACTGGCGGCGCTGCCGGCGGCTGCGGTGCGCCGAGGGAGCGGACGCGCCCAGGCTCGACGCGCACCGCAGCAACAGCGGGGAGCGGGCCACCGTGTTCACTCGCGTGCTGCGCCGGGGCGGGCGGACCTACCTGCAGTACTGGCTCTACTACCCGCAATCCAACACCACGGTCCTCGGCTCCGACGAGGCCTGGGAGGCGGCCTGGCTCATCCCGACGGTGGGGGGCCTGATTGCGAGCCCGCCGGCCTACCCCGGCTTCCACCGCGACGACTGGGAGGGCTATGTCGTCCGCCTCGATCCCGACGGCAGCGCGTGGGTCCGGGCCAGCTCCCACGGGCACTGGCAGGGTTGCAAGGAGAGGGCGTGCCGCGGGAGATGGACGGCCGAGACCGGCTGGACGCGCGTGTCACGCGGCAGCCACGCCGGGCACATTCCGCTGCCCCACCCCGACCCGGGTGAGCGGATGAGCACGAGCGAGGGCCTGCGGCTGATCGCGCTCGAGAACCTCGACCGGCGCGCCTATCGGCCCAACGCCGAGGGCATCGCTCCGCCGTGGCGCAAGCGCGTCTACCGCGATCCGGAGGCCGAGGGGTCGTGACCCCTCCTCGACTCAGCTCGCCCGAACGCGCTTGAGCACAGCGGAGGTGACAGGCGCCACCGAGCTTCCGATCAGCGCTCCCGCGAGCACGTCGGCCGGGTAGTGCACCCCCGTGTGCACGCGCGAGTAGGCGACCATCGCGGCAGCGAGCTGGAGCGGTATCGCCGTGGGCAACACGCCGGCCACCCCGGTGGCGAACGCGAAGGCCGAGGCGGCGTGGCCGGAGGGAAAGGACGTGGACCGAGGCATGGGCACGTGACGCGCAATCGGAACGCGGCCGGCAACGCGATCCGGCCGGCGACGGCCACCGAGCGGCTTGGCGACCAGGTTGACCAGCGCGGAGGTGGCCGCGACCGCGGCAAGCCCGTTCACGGCCGCGCGCCGTCCACTCGCGCCCGCCGTGAGGGCAAGCACGCCGGCGGTGGCGATCCACAGCTTGGAGTTGTCCGCAGCCCGGGACAGTCGTTCGAAATCACGGTCTAGCTCGGGGGTGTCGGTCGACGCAATCGCCCGATATACGGCGAGGTCGAGCACCTCGAGCTGCGCGCGCCGGCCGACCAGCCCGGGAGGAGTGTCGCCTACCATCGGCCGCCGATGCTACCACCGACGCCGTCAGCGAACCCCGTCGCGAGGCTGAGATGGCCAATCGCCGCGACATGAGAACCTGTGCGATGGACCTGTGAGCGAGGCGCGAATGAGCATCCCCGGTCGCGTGGCCTACACGGCGGGCAGCATCAAGGTGCTCGTGGACGCCGGCGTGGTGCGCCCGATTCGGCCCGACCGGCTGCTGCTCGTGCTGCAGACGCTGGCCCGCTGGGGGCGCAGCGCCGCCGCGGGCACGATCACGCTGGCCGCCCGCTACCCCGACGAGAAGGCCATCATCGATGAGCTGGGCACGCTCACCTACGCCGAGCTGCACACGCGCACCAACGCGCTGGCGCACTCGCTCTCCGACATGGGGATCGGTGAGGGCGACGGCGTGGCCATCATGTGCCGCAACCACCGGGGCTTCATCGAGGCCACCGTTGCCGTGTCGAAGCTGGGGGCGGATGCGCTCTACCTCAACACCGCCTTCGCCGGTCCGCAGCTCACGGAGGTGGTGGGGCGCGAGAAGCCCAAGGCGATCGTGTACGACGAGGAGTTCGGCGATCTGCTCGCCGACGCCGGCCGGCGGCGCAAGCGCGTCGTCGCCTGGCACGACTCGGAGCGCCTGGCCGACCCCACGCTCGACGAGCTCATCACCGCCGGCTCGTCGAACGACTTGACGCCGCCCGAGCGCGAGGGTCGAAGCGTCATCCTCACGAGCGGCACGACCGGCTCGCCCAAGGGCGCATCGCGGGGCAACCCCCAGTCGCTCGATCCGGTGGTGTCGCTGCTGTCGAGGATCCCGCTGCGCACCCGCCAGGTCACCCACATCGCGGCGCCGCTCTTTCACTCCTGGGGCTTCGCGCACTTTTCCCTCGGCCTCATCCTCGGCTCGACCTTCGTGCTGCGGCGGAAGTTCGATCCCGAGGGCGCCCTGGCCGCGGTGTCGCGCTACCGCTGCGACTCGCTTGTGGTGGTGCCCGTGATGATGCAGCGGATCATGGAGCTGCCCGAGGACAAACGGGCGCGCTACGACCTCTCCTCGCTCAAGGCGGTGGCGGCCAGCGGCTCGGCCCTGCCTGGCGACCTCGCGCTCGACTGGATGGACGCCGTGGGTGACACGCTCTACAACCTCTACGGGTCGACCGAGGTGGCCTGGGCGTCCATCGCGACCCCGGCCGATATGCGGGCCGCGCCCGGGACCGCCGGCAAGCCGCCGCGGGGCACGATCGTCAAGCTCTACGACGAGGCGGGCGCCGAGGTGAAGCAGGGGGAGACGGGGCGCATCTTCGTCGGCAACGAGATGCTCTTCGAGGGCTACACCGGGGGCGGCTCGAAGGACGTGATCGACGGGCTGATGGCCACCGGTGACGTCGGTCGCTTGGACGAGGAGGGTCGTCTGTTCGTCGAGGGCCGCGACGACGAGATGATCGTGTCCGGCGGGGAGAACGTGTTCCCGAAGGAGATCGAGGACACACTCGCACGTCACGAGGCCGTGGCCGACGTGGCGGCGATCGGCGTCGAGGACAAGGACTTCGGCCAGCGCCTGCGGGCCTTCGTGGTGCTGGAGAAGGGCAGGGAAGTAAGCGCGGAGGACCTCAAGGGACACGTGAAGCAGAACCTCGCGCGCTACAAGGTGCCGCGCGAGATCGTCTTCCTCGACGAGCTCCCGCGCAACGCCACCGGCAAGGTGCTCAAGCGGGAGCTGAAGGACGCCTGATCGGGCTCAGGTCATCTGGTCGCTTACGAGCCGTCGGTTGTGGGTATCCGTAGTGAACTGTCGAGGGAAGGGAGTTGGGGGTTATGAGTACTGGGGTCATCATCGCAATAGTCGTGGCCGCATTGATCGTGCTGGCGCTGGTCGTTCTGCTCAGCCGCAAGGGACGCGAGCGCAAGTTGGAGTCCAATCGCCAGGAGGCGCGCGAGCTGCGGCGCGGGGCGGAGGTCGACCGCGCTTCTGCCGACAAGACGCAGGCCGAAGCCGACATGAAGGCGGCGGAGGCACGCCGCCACGACGCCGAGGCCCGCGAGAGCGCGGCGGCTGCCGAAGAGCAGCAGCGCGAAGCGCGGGAACGCCACCTCGAGGCGGCACGGCTCGATCCCGACGTCGACGAGAGCGCGGCCGCGGAGGAGTACGACCAGGAGCAGGGTCGCAAACACGGCATCACGTCGCACGGCTACGAGTCCGACGCCCCCTCAGGCGATCGCGACCACGACGGCGTCGCCGATCGGGGCGACGAGCGAGTCGAGCACTACGAGCGGACCGAGACCGCCGGCGCCGAGCGCGAACGCGTGTACGAGCAGGACGACAGCGGCGATGTGGTGCGCGACGAGGAGAGCCGGCGCCCGCGCACCTAACCGCACACGGGCCAGTGGCCCGCGCCGTGCCGGCTCAGCAACAGCCACGCCCGCCAGGTCTGTTCACCGCGTGAGGCAGCGGCAGGGTCGCCCCTGCCGCCGACCACGCGCCAGGTCGAGAACGAGAACTGGTAGAGGCCGCGATAAATCCCGCCGCCTCCGACGGCGCGCGGGTTGTTGTGCGACTCGCACGCGCAGCGAGCCTATTGCGCGCTGCGAGCGAGATCGATCAACATGCGCGTGCCGAAGCCACTGGCGCCTTTGCCCACGTAGTTGCGAGTCATTCCCCACGCCGTGCCGGCGATGTCGACGTGGACCCAGGGCCGCCCGTCGACGAACTGGCGCAGGAACTCGGCCGCGTAGTTGGACACCGCCACGCGCTGGTCGGAGGCGTTCTGGAGGTCGGCGTACGTGCCCTTGGTCAGCTCGAAGTACTCGGAATGGAGAGGCATCCGCCAGCCGATCTCACCGCTCGCGTCGCAGGCGGCCTCCACGGATCCGTACCAGGCATCGTCGTTCGACCACAGCCCGCAATAGGTGTGGCCGAGCGCGATCAGCACGCCCCCGGTGAGCGTGGCCATGTCCACGATCCGCTCGGCGCCCTGCTCCACTGCGTAGGTCAGTGCGTCGGCCAGGATGAGCCGGCCCTCGGCGTCGGTGTTGTTGATCTCGATGGTCTTGCCGTTCATCGCGGTGACGATGTCCCCCGGCTTGACCGACCGCCCGCTGGGCATGTTCTCGGTGGCGGGCACCACGGCGGTGAGCGTGATCGGCAGGCCGAGCCGGGCGATCGCGCCCGTGGCCTCGAGCACGGCGGCGCCGCCCGACATGTCGAACTTCATCTCCTGCATCTTCGCCGAGGGCTTGATGGAGATGCCGCCGGTGTCGAAGGTCACCGCCTTGCCCACGTAGGCCGTGTGCGGGCCCACCGCGTCGCTGGGCCGGTAGCGCAGAACTATCAGGCGCGGCTCGGCGTAGGTGCCCTGAGCCACCGCGGCCAGCGCGCCCATGCCGCGGGCAACGATCGCCTCACGATCGAGCAGCTCGAGCTCGAGTGCCTCGTGCTCGTCGGCGATCTCGGCCGCTCGCTCGGCGAGAAAGGTGGGGGTGGCGATATTGGAGGGCAGGTTCTGCAGGTCGCGGGCGGCGTTGGTGGCCTCGGCCGCCACGCGCCCCAGCTCGAGCTCCTGCTCGGACACCTCTTCACCGGCCAGCTCCAGCGTCTCGAGCCCGTTCTCGTCCTCGCCGCTGCGCGACGCCTTGAAGCGGTCGAAGCTGTAGAGCTTGAGCAGGGTTCCCTCGACGAGCGCGGCGGTCACCCGCTCGCCGTCCGGCACGGCCCAGGACAGCGAGACCGCTCCCAGCTCCTTTGCCCGCCCGGCGGCCGCCGCCGCGGCCACGCGCGCCTGCTCGGCGTCGAACTCCGAGCGCTTGCCGAGGCCGGCGATGAGCACGCGGCGCTGGCCGCCGCCGGGTGCGTCCTCGTGGGCCACGGCGACCTTCTTCAACCCCGGCTTGGCCTCGCCGAGCTCGACCAGGCGCTCCAGCGCCGGCGGGGCGAGCGACTCGCCTTCGAACAATCCGATCACGCGGGTGTCGGCGGAGGTCTCCTCCGGCGCGCCCGCCCGTGCTGCAACCTTGATCTCTCTCACGCGCGAGGACTCTATGCGACGAGCGAGAGGTGCCCGGATACAGTGGGGTCGCCCCTCCCAGTCCAGCAAGGAGTCCGACTCGATGCCCAAGACCGTGATCCTCGGCGCCGCCCGAACGCCCTTCGGGAAGATGGGCGGCGGCCTGTCGTCGCTCGACGCAACGGATCTCGGCGGCACGGCGATCGCGGCCGCGCTCGAGCGTTCCGAGGTGGCTCCCGAGCAGGTGCAGCACGTGGTCTACGGCCAGGTGCTGCAGGCCGGCCAGGGCCAGATCCCGTCGCGTCAGGCCCAGATCAAGGCGGGCATCCCCAAGGAGGTCTCCAGCGAGACCGTGAACAAGGTCTGCGCCTCGGGGCTGCGCTCGGCCGGCATGGTCGACCAGGCCGTACGCGCCGGTGACCTCGACCTGGCGGTGGCCGGCGGCATGGAATCGATGTCGAACGCTCCGTACCTGCTCCAGCAGGCTCGCTTCGGATATCGCATGGGCGATGCCAAGGCGCTCGACTCGATGATGCATGACGGCCTGACCAACCCGTTCAGCGGCAAGGGCATGGGCGAGGAGGCCGACGAGGTCGGCGGGGAGCTGGAGATCACGCGCGCGGACATGGACAAGTTCGCGCTGCGCTCGCACGAGTTGGCCGTGCAGGCCACCGACGAGGGCCGCCTGCCCGAGGAGATCGTGGCGGTCACGGTCTCCTCCAAGAAGGGCGACACGACCGTGGAGATCGACGAGGCGCCGCGGCGCGAGTCCTCGCTGGAATCGCTGGCCAAGCTGCGCAGCGCGTTCAGCAAGGAAGGAGCCCACACCGCCGGCAATGCCCCCGGCGTCAACGACGGGGCCGGCGCGCTGGTGCTGGCCTCCGAGGAGTGGGCGAGCCGCAACGACCGCCCGCCGCTGGCCACGATCGTGGCCCAGGCAGCGGTCGCCGACGACTTTCCCTACCTGGCTCGCACGCCGGCCAACGCCACGAAGGCGGCGCTCGAGAAGGCCGGCCTCTCGGTGGACGACATCGAGCTCTTTGAGATCAACGAGGCGTTCGCCTCGGTGGCGCTCAACTCGATGCGCATGCTCGACGTGGACGAGTCGAAGGTCAACGTCAACGGCGGCGCGATCGCCCTGGGCCACCCGATCGGCGCCTCGGGCGCGCGCATTCTGATGACGCTGGCCAACGAGCTGCGCCGCCGCGGCGGCGGCCTGGGCGTGGCCGCGATCTGCTCGGGCGGGGGCCAGGGCGACGCGGTGATCCTCGAGGTCAATGGCGGCTGAGCCCAAGGCCGCCGCCTTCTTCGATCTGGACAAGACTCTGATCGAGGGCTCCAGCGCCCTGCACTTCGCACGCGCGGCCTACAAGCGCGGGATGATCTCGCGCAGCGGGCTGATCCGCGGCGTGTACGCGAACCTGAAGTTCCGCGTGCAGGGCTCGACCGACGAGAAGACCGAGGAGCTGCGCCAGGGAATACTCGACGCGATCGCCGGCCAGCGGGTGATCGATCTCCAGCGCCTGGGCCCCGATGTGCTGGCCGGAATCCTGCCCCTTATCTACAAGCAGGTGCTGGAGGAGGCCTGGGCTCACCAGGACGCCGGGCGACCCGTCTACATAGTCACCGCCGCCTCGCACGAGCTGGCCGAGGTGCTGGCTGCCGTGCTGGTGCTCGACGGCGGCATCGGAATGCGCTCGGAGGTGCGCGACGGCGTGTATACCGGCGAGCCCGACGGGCCGTTCACCTACCGCGATGGCAAGGCCGCGGCGATCACCGAGCTGGCCCGCCGCGAGGGCATCGACCTCGCCGCCTCCTACGCCTACTCGGACTCCGAGTCCGATCTGCCCATGATGCGCGCGGTCGGCCACCCGGTGGCGGTCAACCCCGACTCCGCGCTGGCCAAGGTCGCGCGCCAGGAGGGCTGGCGCGTGATGCGCTTCGACCGGCTGGGGCCGATCCTGAAGATCGGCGCCGGTGTGCTTGCCGTGGGGCTCGTGGGCGGAGGCGGCGGTTACGCCGCCGCTCGAGCGCGCGGGACGTAGCCGGCGATCTTCTCCAGCACCCCAACGGCCTCGTCTATCGGCGGAAGGGCACTGACCTCGGCCGCCAGCTCGCCGGCGGCGGCGCGGTAGGAGGGATCGCCGAGCAGCGTCGAGAGCGCCCGGCCGAGACGTGGCGCGGCGACCGGGCCGCCGTGCACAGCGATGCCCGCGCCCAGCGCATCCACCCGGTCGGCGTTCTGGGGTTGGTCGGCGAAAACCGGAAGCACGGCAAGCGGAATCCCCTGAGCCAGCGTCCCCAGCGTGGTGCCCGAGCCACCGTGGCAGGCGACGACGTCGGTGTGGGGGAGGACAGCCTGCTGGTCCACCCATTGCTCCACGTGCACGTTGGCGGGGACGGGCCCGAGCTCGGCCGGGGTGCGATGCGTTCCCACCGTGAACAAGACCCGTGCAGGCACGTCCTCGAGCGCATCGACCGCGGCGCGGAAGAGCTCGGGGAAGAAGTCCATCTGGGGTATCGCGGTGCCGAAGGTGACGTAGGCGAGCGGGCGCGGGTCGCCGGGCCACCAGTCGGGCAGAGGCGGCGTCGGCCGCTCGGGAGTCCGAAAGCGGTGCGTCGAGGGCCCGCCGGCGTAGAAGGAGGGAGGGGCGAGCGACAGCTCCGGCAACCGGCCAAGGGCCTCCAGCGCGCTGTCCTGGGGAAGTCCCAGCTCGTGGCGCAGGTCGTCGAGGGCCCCGCCCAGCAAGGCGTGGAACTCGTGCTCCAGGCCGAGCGTCACGGCCACGCGCGCCTGCGGCACGCCATGCAGCTCGGCGGCCAGCGACGACGAGAGCTCACCGGACTCGCCGACGATCAGGTCCGGGCGCCAGGTCTCCACCGCGGTGAGCATTCCCGGGAGCGCCGCCCGCGTGTAGAGGCGTCCGAACACCTCATGGATGACGATCTCTTCCTTCTGCTCCGGCGAGGCGCGTTCGACGCGCTCCCAGATCGGACCCGTTTCCTCCTCCGAGGGGTAGCCGATGGGCAGCCCCGCGAGCCCGGCTCCCTCGACGATGGGCAGAGCCTTGTCCGGCACCGCGATCCTCAGCTCGTGCCCGGCTCGGACGCAGGCTTCGGCGAACGGGATGAGCGGGCCAACGTGGCCGGCTCCCGCGGTGGAGCTCATCAGGATTCTCATTGACATCAGGTGATTGACCTTCGCGACGGGCGGCTTGCCCTTCTGTGAGAGAGGACACACCGGCCTAGACTTCATTCCATGGCAGTCGAGCCGCGCGCCATGACCGACGCCGAGCGTTGGTTTCGCGAGAAGTACTCACGCACCGCCGAGCGCGAGGCGCTTTTCGAGACCCTGAGTGGCGAGCGGGTGGAGCCGTTGTACGGGCCCGAGGATGTGGGGGGGTTCGAGGAGCGGATCGGGTTTCCGGGCGAGTTTCCCTACACGCGCGGCGTCTACCCGTCGATGTATCGCGGGCGCCTGTGGACGATGCGCCAATTCGCCGGTTTTGGGACCGCGGAGGAGACCAACGAGCGCTTTCGCTACCTGCTCGACCACGGCCAGACGGGTCTGAGCACCGCGTTCGACATGCCGTCGCTGATGGGCCACGACTCTGACAGCCCGCGCAGCGAAGGCGAGGTGGGCCGGGAGGGGGTGGCGATCGACAGCCTCGACGACATGGACACGTTGTTCAGCGGGATCGACATGGGTTCGGTGTCCACGTCGATGACGATCAACGCGCCGGCGGCCGTGATGCTGGCCTTCTACGTCGTGGCGGCAGAGCGCCAGGGAGTGGCGGCGGAGCGACTGGCGGGCACCATCCAGACCGACATTCTCAAGGAGTACATCGCCCAGAAGGAGTGGTGTTTTCCGGTCGATCCGGCGATGCGGCTGGTGGGCGACATGGTTGCGTTCTGCGCCGAGCGGATGCCGCGCTGGCATCCGATCTCGATTTCCGGCTACCACATCCGCGAGGCGGGCTCGACGGCTGCGCAGGAGCTGGCGTTCACGCTCAAGGACGGCTTCACCTATGTGGAGCAGGGCGTCGCCCGTGGGCTCGACGTGGACTCCTTCGCGCCGCGGCTCTCGTTCTTCTTCAACGCACACATCGACTTCTTCGAGGAGATCGCCAAGTACCGCGCGGCGCGGCGGATCTGGGCGCGCGAGCTCAGGGACACCTACGGCGCGCGCGATGAGCGGTCGCTGTTGATGCGCTTCCACACCCAGACCGCGGGGGTCTCGTTGACCGCCCAGCAGCCGCTCAACAACATCGTCCGCACGGCCACCGAGGCGTTGTCGGCGGTCTTGGGCGGCACCCAGTCGCTGCACACCAACAGCTTCGACGAGGCGTTGGCACTGCCGACCGAGGAAGCGGTGCGAGTGGCCCTGCGCACCCAGCAGATCATCGCCCACGAGACGGGGGTGGCGCACACGATCGACCCGCTGGGCGGCTCCTACTTCGTGGAGGCGCTCACCGACCGGCTGGAGGCCGCGGCCTACGAGTACTTCACCCGGATCGACGAGTTGGGTGGCATGGTCGACGCGATCAAGCAGAACTACCCCCAGCGCGAGATCGCCGACGCCTCGTTTCGCCTCCAGGAGGAGATCGAGCGCCAGCAGCGCATCGTGGTGGGTGTCAACCGCTACCAACAGGCCCCTGACCGCGAGCTCGAGCTGCTGCGCATTCCGCCCGAGCTCGAGCGTAAGCAGATCGGGCGCGTCCAGGCAGTGCGTGCCGCACGCGACAGCGCCGCCGCCGAGGCCACCCTGTCGGCGCTGCGTGAGGCCGCCGCGACCGAGCGGAACCTGATGCCGCCGCTGATCGAAGCCGCGCGCGCCCACGTCACCGAGGGCGAGATCATCCAATCGCTCCAGCGCGTGTTCGGCACCTACACCGAAACACCAGTCTTCTAACTCGTACCCGCGTCCAGGGCGATCGCCGCCCGCTCAGTTCTGCGGGCGGTAAACCGATCTTTGGCTACGTCCCCTCCGTGCCGCGGAACCCCTGACCCCGCGAGGCACGAAATGATCCGTATTCCCGTTGTTCTGGCCACGGCGGCGTTGCTGCTGTGCGCAGTGCCGGCCCAGGCCGCCAGCGAGTCCGGCGATGCCGGCGATCTGCCCTCCACGGCCCAGGACCTATCGGCCGCCGGCGTCATGCAGATCGATGGTGCGTTCGAGAGTGCCACCGACGTCGACATGTACAGGCTGTGCCTGCCCGGCGGCCGAACGTTCTCAGCCTCCACGGTTGGCGGAGCCGCGGTCGACACCCAGCTCTTTCTCTTCGACTCCGCTGGCCTCGGGGTGTATGGCAACGACGATTCGGGCGGCACCCGGCAATCACTGCTGCCCGCCGGTCATCCACTGACTCCGCAGGCCGCGGGCCAGTACCACCTCGCGGTGGGTCCCTTCAACCGCGACCCGAGCAGCCCAGAAGGCTCGATCTTCCCGGCGCTCGGAACGGTGCTCGCGCCCACCGAGGCGGGAGCGGCGCAGCCGGTGAGCGAGTGGACCGGGCGGCTGAGCGGCGGCGGGCCCTACCGAGTCACGCTGACCGGGGCCACCTGTACGCCTCCCGACACCACCGCGCCGACCGTCGACCTGCGCAGCCCGCTCGACGGCGCCCAGGTGGCCCGCGGAGGAGAGGTCAAGGCCAACTTCTCCTGCGCCGACGAGGCCGGCGGCTCTGGGCTCGCGTCCTGTGTGGGCTCGGTGGCTGACGGCGCGCTGCTCGACACGTCGGTGCTCGGACCGGTGGGGGTGACGGTCACCGCTCGCGACGCCGCGGGCAACGAAACCGTGGTCACCCACACGGTCACCGTCGTGGCGCGCGACGAGTCGGCCCCGGCCGTGGACCTGCGCAGTCCGCTCGAAGGCGTCGTGTACCTGCTCGAGGAGCACGTGGTAGCCGATTACGGCTGCGCCGACGAGTTCGGAGGGTCGGGGCTGGTCTCGTGCGTGGGGACGGTGGCCGACGGCGCCGTCGTCGACACGAGCTCAGTCGGCGAGCGAAGCTTCCGTGTCGACGCCTCGGACGTCGCGGGCAACACCGCCGTGGCACGAAGCGTCTACCGGGTGGTCTACGACTTCGACGGCTTCCTCTGGCCGGTGCGCAACCGGCCGTACGCCAATCGCTGGGTGGCGGGTGTGCCGGTCCCCATTCGCTTCGAGCTGGGCGGAGACCAGGGCCTCGACGTGGTCGAGGACGGCTGGCCGCAGGTGGCGGAGATTGCCTGCGGCTCCCACGAGGAGCCGGCGAGCGGCGAGCCGGCCCGTCACCCGCGCTGGTTTCGCGAGCTCGTGTTCCGCAAGCGCAGGGCGCGCTACGTGTTCCTGTGGCGCACCCGGCGCGACTGGGCCGGCAGCTGCCGCCAGTTCATGCTCCGACTCGACGACGGCACGGTCCAGGCGCGCCGACTTCGAGTTCGGAGGCCGCCGGCGCGGGCTCTTCTTCTGAACCTTTCCGCAGTTGGGCTGCGACATGTAGCCTCCTGGGCCATGACACGGATCGTCTGGGCCACCATGCTCTACGCGCTCCTGGCGACGCTCGTGCTGGCCGCGCCGCTGGCCGCGTCCGAGGAGGCGCAACCGGAGCAGGCGCAACCGGAGCAGGCGCCACCCGAGCAGACGGTGGTGGAGGAAGTGGTCCCGCCGCCGGCCGAACCGGAGGTGGCGGCTCCGGAGGTCGAGGCCGTGCCCGCGGCGCCCGAGCCCGCGCCCGAGCCTGCGGCGCCCGCGCCTCAGCCCCCGCCGGAGCCGAGCCAGGTGGTTGACACCGTCCCGGTAGAGAAGCCCCGGGAAAAGGCACCGCTGGCGATCGCCAGGGCCGCGGCGTCCGGAAGCGTCACGATCAGCGACTTCCAGTTCGCGCCCGGCTCGATCACGGTCGAGGTGGGGGACACCGTCACCTGGACGAACGCCGGGCCGACGGCGCACTCGGCCACCGGGGACAGCTTCGACACCGGCATCTTCAGCAAGGGCCAGAGCCGCTCGGAGACCTTCAACGAGGCGGGCACCTTCTCGTACATATGCACGCCGCATCCGCAGATGAAGGGCACGGTGACGGTGCAGGCGGCGGCGCAGGGTGGCGACGACACGAGCTCCGACGGATCGGACGGCACTGCCACGGACACGGGCTCAGCGGTCACGGATGACAGCGGCACCGCGGCCGAAAGCAGCAGTGTCGCGACACTCCCGGCCACCGGTCTCGACGCCGGGGGCCTGCTGCTCCTGGGGTTGATGGCGCTCGGCCTGGGCGCATTCCTGCGCCATCGCGCTGTTGGCACGGGGTAATCTGGCGGCGTGAACCGCCGCAAGATCCGTGTGGTTGTGGCCAAGCCTGGCCTCGATGGCCACGACCGCGGCGCCAAGATCATCGCCCGCGCGCTGCGCGATGCGGGCATGGAGGTCATCTACACCGGTCTGCACCAGACGCCCGAGCAGATCGTCGAGACGGTGCTTCAGGAGGACGCCGACGCGGTCGGCCTGTCGATCCTCTCGGGCGCGCACATGACGCTCGTCCCCCGCATCGCCGACCTGCTCAAGCAGGAGGGCGCCGAGGACGTGGTGCTCGTGCTCGGGGGCACGATTCCCAACGACGACATCGCCGAGCTCAAGGAGCTGGGCGTGGCCGAGGTGTTCACGCCCGGTGCCCCCGTGCAGGGCATCATCGATTACATCAAGCAGGCTGTGCCTGCGTGACGCCCTGAAGCTCTAGGAGAGTCTCCCGAAACTGGGCGTAGCGCTCCTCGCCGATGTCCTCGGCGAAGCGGCCCTCGATGTCGTCGAAGATCTCCTGTGAAGCGGTCAGGGCCTCCCGGCCGTGGGGAGTCAGCTGGATGATCTTCGCGCGCCGGTCCGCCGGGTCGGCCACCCGCTCGACGAACCCCAGCTTCTGAAGATCCGCCACCGCCTCGCCGACCGATTGCTTGGTGAAGCCCGAGCGCGCGGCAAGGTCCGTGAGTCGCGAGCCCTCGTCATCGATGTTCCCGAACACGCAGCCGTGGGCCGGCCGCAGCTCCCCGAAGCCGAGCGCGGCCAGCCGGGCGAAGAGCTCGGCCCCAACGGCGTCTCTGACTTGGCCCAGAAGGGCTATGAGGGGGAGATCTCGTTGTGTGTCCATCGTCACAGTTGGTCAGGCAGCCTGATGATTATGGTACGGTGATCTGACAAGGCTACCTGACTAATTCTAGCTGGAGGAATTCGAAATGCAACGCAAATGGTGGACATTGCTCGCGGTGAGCGTGGCCACGTTCATGCTCCTGCTCGACATCACCGTGGTCAACACGGCGCTACCGGCGATCCAGGAGGACCTCAACGCAAGCTTCACCGAGCTTCAGTGGGTGATCGACGCCTACACGCTGGCCCTGGCCGCGCTCGTGCTTACGGCCGGCTCGCTGGCCGATCGGCTCGGGCGCCGGCGCGTCTTTGCTGTTGGCCTCGGGATCTTCTCGGTGGCCTCGCTGGCCGCCGGCCTGGCTCCTGATCCCACCTTCCTGAACATCTCCCGCGCCGTGCAGGGCATCGGAGGAGCGATTCTCTTCGCAGTCTCGCTGGCGCTCGTGGCCCAGGAGTTCCCGGCCGGCCGCGAACGCGGCACGGCGATGGGCATCTACGGCGCCACCATCGGCATGTCGGTGGCGATAGGACCGCTCGTGGGTGGTGCGCTCGTCGACTCCCTGGGCTGGGAATGGGTCTTCTTCATCAACGTGCCGGTGGGTATCGCGGCGATCGCCGTGACCTACACGAAGCTGCGCGAGAGCCGCGACCCCAACGCCACGCGTGTGGACTGGGCCGGGCTGGCGACCTTCAGCTCGGCGCTCTTCCTGCTCGTCTTCGCGCTCCTGCGGGGCAACGAGGAGGGCTGGGGCAGCACGTTCATCGTGTCGCTGCTCGGCGCCGCGGCTGCCCTGATGGTTGCGTTCGTGTTCATCGAGAGCCGCGTGAAGCAGCCGATGTTGCCGCTGCGGCTGTTCCGCAAGCCCGCCTTCACCGGCGTGCAGCTGGCCGCGATGGGCGTATCGGCCTCGATGTTCGCGCTGTTCCTGTACATCACGTTCTACCTGCAGAACCATCTCGGGCATTCGCCGCTCGAGGCGGGGTTGATCTACCTGCCGTTCACGGTGGTCAGCTTCTTCACCGCCGCGGCCGGCGGGGCGCTGCTGGGCCGCCTGCCCGCACGGGTGATCATGTCCGTCGGGCTCGGCCTGACCGGCGTGGGCCTGCTGTTGATGGGCGGCATCGACCCGACCGACGAATGGACCGCCTTGCTGGGCGGCTTCCTCGTGGCCGGCGCCGGCGTGGGCCTGCTCAATCCGGTGATCGCCGACGTGGCCCTGAGCGTGGTGCCCAAGGAGCAGAGCGGCATGGCCGCGGGCATCAACGACACATTCCGGCAGGTCGGAATCGCCGTGGGAATCGCGGCCTGGGGAGCGATCTTCCTCAGCCGCGGCGCCTCGGAGGTCGAGCAGCTGGCAGCGGGCACGCCCGCGGCGACCGGCGAGCGGCCGCGGCAGCTGATCGAGGCCGCCTCCTCGGGGAACCTCGACACGGCCGTGGCCTCTGTGCCTCCCGGGGCTCGCGAAACGGTGACCGACGCCGCCGGGGCGGGCTTCATCTCCGGGCTGAACGAGATCGTGATGCTCGGAGGGGTCATGTCGCTGGCCGCGGCCATCGTGGCGCTCTGGCTGGTGCGTGAGCGCGACATCGAGCGCGAGGCGCCGATCGAGCTGGAGGCGCCGCAGGTGGCGCCCCGAGGCGAGCGGCTGCCGGAGCCGGCGGCCGCCTGAGCGGCCCGGCTGGACTTGGCGCGCGGGGCGATTGACTCGTCAGTCAATCGAGTAACATGGCGGGTCGCCGTGAGGCCCGCCAGGCCCCGCGCGCCAAGGATCGCCGGTCGCACCCGGCTCCGCCGGGTGCGAGCCGGAACAGAATGAAGGAGAAAGGCTTCCGTGAAGATCTGCGTCCTCGTCAAAGAGGTGCCCGACGCGGCGGTTGAGAAGCGCATGGACGATGGCTCCAAGCGCCTCGACCGCTCGGGCGAGAAGAACCTCAACCCCTTCGACACGCACGCCATCGAGGCGGCGATGCAGATCCGCGAGGGAGGCGATATCGAGGTCGACGAGGTCGTCGCTGTGACCATGGGGCCCGAGTCGGCCGTCCGCGCGCTGCACAAGGCGGTGTCGCTGGGGGCGGACCGGTCGGTGCACCTGACCGACGAGGCTCTGGCCGGCTCTGACGTGTGCGCCACCGGCTACGCGCTGGCCAAGGTGCTCGAGTCCGAGTCGCCCGACATCGTTCTGCTCGGCCAGCAGTCAGACGACGGCGAGTGCTACACGATCGGCGCCGTGGTGGCCGACCACCTCAAGATGCCCTCGCTCACCCAGGTCATAAAGATCGACGTGGAGAACGGCAAGCTGCGCTGCGAGCGCCAGGCCGAGTACGGCTACGACACGGTGGAGATCGAGCTGCCGGCGGTTATCTCGGTGGGGGACGCGATCAACGAGCCCCGTTACCCGTCGCTCAAGGCGATCATGGGGGCGAAGAAGAAGCCGCTCGACACGAGGGCGACCGGCGACGTTGGCATCGAGTCGGACCAGGTGGGCGAGGGCGGCTCGAAGACCACGGTCCTGGCCGTGAACCCGCCGGCCGACAAGGCGGCCGGCGAGCTGATCGAGGACGAGGACACGGGCGAGACGGTCGAGAAGATCATCAGCTGGCTCGAGGAAAGGAAGCTGTTGGCCTGATGTCCCTTCCGCGACCAGCGCACCCGTGGATGACGCGCCAGGCCGGCGCATCTCGTCGTCCTCGGATTCGTCCGGGCATTCCATGCCCGCACTCACCCTGCGTCCTCGATCTGCTTGGCCTGGCCCGCCCCCACGGGCACGCTGGCCACGAAAGGAACATCGCATGAGCGGGATCCTCGTCTACGCACTTCACTACGAGGGCGAGTTCAACAAGAACTCGCTCGGGGCCGTGTCGGAGGGAGCCAAGCTGGCCAAGGAGATCGGCGGCGAGTGCGCCGCGGCCGTGGTCGGCGGTGACGACCTGACCGACGACCTGTGCGCCTCGCTGGGCAAGTACGGGGCCACCAAGGTGTTCCGGGCAAAGGCTCCCGAGGGGCTGGCTCAGCCCGTGGTCGACGTGATGGCCAAGGTCATCCAGGACAACGACTTCGGCTACGCGCTGTTCGGCGGTGGCCTGCTCGGCTTCGAGATCGGCGCCGGCCTCACGGCGCGCCTCAACGCCGGCGTGACCATGGAGGTGACCGCGGTCAAGGCCCAGGACGGCGGCCTCGTGGCTGAGCGCCCGATCCTGCAGGACTCGGCGATCGTCGACGTGGGCTACGTCGGCGACACCGGAATCATCATCGGCCGCCTCAACGCCTTCGACATCGCCGAGAACGGCGACGGCGCGGCCGAGGTCGTGGACGTCGATGTCCAGCTGGAGGAGCACTCCACGAAGGCCGTGATGGTCAAGCGCGGCGAGCAGCGCGGCGCCGACGTGAACATCGAGGACGCCGAGATCCTGGTGGCCGGGGGCCGCGGGCTGGGCAAGGCCGAGGGCTTCGAGGCCTGCGAGGAGCTGGCCGATGCGCTCGGCGGCGCGGTGGCCGCGACCCGCGCGGTGGTCGACGCCGGCTGGTATCCCTACGCCGCCCAGATCGGGCAGACGGGCAAGACTGTCGCGCCCAAGCTGTATCTGGCGGCGGGCATCTCGGGGGCGATCCAGCACAAGGTCGGCATGCAGAACGCCGAGAACATCGTCGCGATCAACAAGGACCCCAACGCGCCGATCTTCGAGTTCTCGGACCTCGGTGTGGTGGGCGATCTGAACAAGATCCTGCCCAAGCTCACCGACGCCGTGAAGTCCAAGAAGGGCTAGAGGGCACGAGTGTCAACGGCGCCCATCGAGTTTCCGCCGCCGGTCGACTCGGCCAGGGAGTTCGTGGGATCGCCGACCGATCCCGAGGATGAGCGGATCGAGGTGGGCGTGGCGATCGTCGGCGGCGGTCCGGCCGGCCTGGCCTGCGCCATACGCCTGAGTCAGCTGCTGGCCGAGGACGAGGCGCTGATGGAGTCGCTGGGCGAGGTACCGATCGCGTTGGTGGAGAAGGGCAAGACGCCGGGCTCTCACCTGTTGTCCGGGGCGATGATGAAGCCGTCGGCGATGAAGAAGCTCTTCCCGGATCTGTCCGAGGAGGACTGGCCGACGTACGGCACGGTGGCCAAGGACGCGGTCTACCTGCTGCCCAACCGAAAGCGGGCGATCCCGCTCAAGCCGACCCCGCCGCCCTTCCGAAACCACGGCAACCACATGACCTCGGTGGCCCAGCTGGGCCGCTGGATGTCCGAGCAGGCCGAGGAGGCCGGCGTGTACATCCTCGGTGAGACCGCCGCGGCGAAGCTGCTGGTGGAGGACGGCCGCGTGGTGGGAGTGCGCTCTGGCGACAAGGGCCGCGACCGCGAGGGCGACAAGCTGTCGAACTTCGAGCCCGGCGCCGATCTCATCGCCAAGGCCACCGTCCTCTGCGAAGGCACCCAGGGTCACCTGACCGGAGCGGCGATCCGCCACTTCGAACTGGGATCCGAGTACCCTCAGCAGTGGGAGCTCGGGGTCAAGGAGGTCTGGGAGGTGGAGAAGCCGCTCGACCGTGTGGTGCACACGATGGGCTGGCCGCTTCGCTTCGCGGCCAAGTACCGCGAGTTCGGCGGCTCGTTCATCTACCCGATGGGCGAGGACAAGGTCTCGATGGGGTTCGTCACCGGCCTCGACTACCGCGATGCGCGCTTCTCGGTACACGACGCGCTGCAGGAGCTGAAGGGCCATCCGCTGGTGGCGGAGATCATCGAGGGCGGCAAGCGGATCGGTTGGGGAGCCAAGACGCTGCCCTCGGGTGGCTATTGGGCGCGGCCGAGCCGGCTATGGGCGCCGGGCATGGTCATCTGCGGCGACGCCGCGGGCATGGTCAACGTGCCGACGTTGAAGGGCGTCCACTACGCGATGCACGCCGGGATGTTCGCCGCCGAGGCGATCGCCGAGCGTCTGAAGGCCGGCCGCGACTGCGACGACCTCTCCAGCTACGCCGCCAAGGTCGAGGGGTCGGAGATCGAGAAGGACACCTACCGGTCGCGCAACATGCGCCAGCCCTTTGCGCGTGGCTTCCTGGTCGGCGGCGCGGTGGCCAACATGATGGAGATCTCCGGCGGGCGCTTCCCCGGCGGGCGCTGGGCCACCCACGACGACGCCACGGTCGACGTGTTCATAGGCCCCGAGCGCGACTACCCCAAGCCCGACGGCAAAACGACGTTCGACAAGCTCTCCTCGGTGTTCGCCTCCGGCAACGCCACCCGCGACGACGCGCCCAACCACATCCGCATCCAGGACAAGGTGCCGCTCGAGGTGGCGCTGATGTGGCAGAACATGTGCCCCGCGCAGGTCTACGAGGTGCCCGAGGAAGAACTCGAGGCCGCGAGCACCGAACGGCAACGGCAAGCTGGACGGCAAGCACGAGGTGCGCATGCAGGTGACGCCCTCCAACTGCGTGCAGTGCGGGGCGATCACCGCCAAGGGCGGACGGCTGACGCCGCCCGAAGGTGGCGACGGCCCGAACTACCAGGCCACCTGAGCGCCGCAGCCCGCCGCCCCGGGGGGCGAACTCAGCAGCGCTGATGGAGTCAGCGCTCGAGCCCGTGCTCCTCGATCAGCCGCCCGCGCGACTCCCGGTCCATCCGGAGTCCGTATTTCTCCTGGATGGTGCCCAGCTTCTTGAAGTCCGGCGGGCCCGCCGCTGATAGCACCGGGGCCATCTCGACGAAGTAGCTCGCAAACGCTGGAGGGGAGATCAGCTCGAGCAGCCGCGCTTCCTCGTCGCCGGCGTTCCAGAAGGCGTGGGGGACTCCGCGGGGCTTTGCGACCAGCTGGCCGGGCCCGGCCTCGGTGACCTCGTCGCCGACCTGAACTCCCACGCGCCCGGCCAAGACGTAGGAGAACTCGTCCTCTCGCTCATGCACGTGCGTCGGCGCGGCGAGAGTGCGAGGCGGGATGGTGTGCTCGAGGAGGGCGAACTGCTCTTGTGTGTCTTCGCCGCGGAGCAGGTACCTGGTGCCGAGGCCGGGGAAATCTGCTCGTTCGCCTTGGTCTGAAGAGATGACTTGCATGCCGCCAAGCTATATTTGAGTGAACACTATGTCAAGTGAAAAGCGACGCTACGAGCTCAAGGCGCGGGCTGCCCGGCAGGCCGACACACGTGAGCGGATCGTCAGGGCGACGGTCGATCTGCACAATGAGGTGGGGCCCGCGAGGACCACGGTGGCCGAGATCGCCCGCCGTGCGGGGGTTCAGCGCCTCACCGTCTACAACCACTTTCCCGAGGACAGCCAGCTGCTTGCGGCGTGTCAGGGGCATTGGCTCACCGAGCACCCCCCACCGGATTCCGGCCCTGCCCTGGCGCTCGACAACCCCGAGGACCGGCTTCGGGCCGCACTCGTGGCTCTTTATCGCTGGTACCGCGAGACCGAGCCGATGGCGGGATTGGTGCGTCGCGATCGCGGTCTGGTCCCCGCGCTCGACGCCCTGCTGGGCGAGTCGATGGACGTTCGGATGGCCGACCTGAGCCGGGCACTGGCCGCCGGCTTCGTCCGCAGTGGCCGGTCGGCCAAGCGCACGCACGCCGCGGCGGCCCTGGCGGTCGATTTCTGGACCTGGCGCCGACTGTGCCGGGAAGGGCTATCCGACGACGACGCGGCGGAGGTCATGACGCATGCTGTCGCAGCCGCAGGTACTCCGCCCGCGCGCTGAAGCTGCTCGCCATGTCCTCCGTAAGCTCGTTGCGGAACTCCTGGCGGTAGGTGGCGTCCGTGAGGACGGCGATGGCGTAGTAGAGGCCGGCGAAGGCGGCGATGCCGGCCGAAACGCGGAGCAGCGCCTCGGTCACTTGAATCTGCTCGCCGAAGAGGCTCAGCCTGATCACCACGCCCTCGCTCGCCACCCCCCAGGCATCGCGCACCTCGGGGCCGACGGCCAATGCGCCCAACACGACGAAGAAGATCGCCACCGCGAGGCTCACCAGCAGTATCTGGAGCGCCTGGCTGATGAACATCACCAGCCCCACGTTGAAGCGCTGGCGCTTCTCGAGCGGTGGGCCCTCGCCCCCGGACCCTTCCTCCAGCTCGCGCACCTCGCGCGGCAGCTGCACGCCGACGAAGATGGTTCCGACCAGCACGAACAGGGCCCCCACACAGGCCAGGAAGGCCCGCGGCATCGTGGAGAAGACCTGCCACATCTCGGTGTTGATGAACAGCACCAGGGCGAACACCAACAGCAGCGGCACCGCCCGCGACAGCACCGAGACCGACGCGTCCAGCTGGTCGATCACGCGTGGGCCGGTCCAGCGCAGAATCGACAGAACGCCGTAGCGAATGAGGCCAAAGGCAATTGCCAGCACGAGCAGGTTGGCGCCGGCGGTGACCAGGGCACTTACCCATTGCCCTCCAAAGATCAGCGGCAGCGCGGCCGGCACCAGCACGAAGCCGGCCAGCTCCGCCGGTCCGACGTTCTCGGGAAGAGAGGAGAACGGCCTCCCCCGGAGCAGATTGAGCAGCCCGAACGCGCCGACCAGGATCGCCAGGCCACCCACGCCCGCAGCGACGTTGGCCCCCAGGGACCAGTCGAGCTGGATGGCGCCAAGCAGCTCGCCGATGAGCACGAGCGCCAGCAGCGGGGCGGCGCGTGTCCAGACGTCCTCGCGCGCCGAGTAGTCCTCGATGAACAAGGGCAGGCCGGCCCGGCGAAAGCGGCGTTCGTAGTCGGCGAGCTCGGCCACCCGCCTATTGCAACCCGCCCGCCGGACGACTCGCGGCAGGTTGCGGGCGACGCGCTAGGCGGTCAGGGCCGCATACGTCGTGATCATGCTCGCCAGCAGCAATAGCAGCCCGAAGAGCGTCGCGCTGCTGCTCATCCGCGGCTCCGGCTTATGGTGCTGCCGCACGGGCTGGGACGCCTCACGCGCGCGGATGGCGTGCGCGTGGGCCGCGTAGAACCACAGATATCCGTTCATCCGTCTATTCCTCATCTTCCGTTTCGGTGGCCGAGGCTCTTGTTGCCTCTCTGAGGAAGAGACCTGAAACACGAACCGGTATTCCACACGACGGCTAGAATCGAAGAGGAAATGAAGGCCGACATTCATCCCGAGTACGTAACCGCTCACGTCCGCTGTACCTGCGGCAACGAGTTCACCACGCGTTCCACCAAGCCCGACCTGCACGTCGAGATCTGCTCCGCCTGCCATCCGTTCTACACGGGCCGGCAGAAGCTCGTGGACACCGGTGGCCGCGTCGAGCGCTTCCGCCGCCGCGCGGCCCGCGCCGGCAGGTAGTGCGGCAAGCCGCCGGCTCGGCCGGCGGCGCGCCGATGCTATCCGCCAACCGCAACTTGCATGCCCCGTGGCTGTTCTCTCGGGGCATGCCCCGCCGGCTCGGCACATCGACAGCGTTGGCTCTGGCCGCCCTCGGGGCGGTCGCGGCGGCGCCTGCGGCGGGACGGGTGCCCACGCTGAGCGCGCCACCGGCCACGGTCAAGCTTCTCGACTGTTCGCGCGATAGCCAGTCGGCCACCTTCCACGGCCGCATGAAGCGCATCGAGGGCAGCGAACGCATGTGGATGCGCTTCACCCTGCTCGAGAAGCACTCGGCCGTGTTCGAGGCGTTGGCGGCGCCCGGGCTCGGGCGCTGGCAGAAGTCAAAGCCCGGCGTGGGCGGCCTCAGCTACCGCCAGACCGTGCGCGGCCTGCAGCCCGGGGCCAGCTACAAGATGCAGGTCAGGTACCGCTGGTACTCGGCCGAGGGGGAGCTGATCGCCCGGGCGCGGCGGCACTCGGTCGCGTGCCGTCAGTTCGAGCAGCTGCCCAACCTCACCGTCTCGGTGGTGGAGGCACGACAGACGAAGGTCGAGGGCGTGCTGCATTACAGCGTGAGGGTTCAGAACACCGGCGTGGCCGCGGCCCGCGGGGTGGCCGTGCGCCTGGCCGTGGACGGCGATGTGCTCGATACGCCGACGGTCGGATTCCTGCCTGCCGGAGAGAGCCGGGTCTTGGGCTTTCGCGGTCCGCCGTGCATCGGCTCGGTGACCGCCGAGGTCGACCCCGACGGGGTTCTCGTTGAGTCCTCGGAGGACGACAACGTCCAGGAGCTCTCCTGCGCCGACTTGCCGTAAAGCTAAGGAGCGCTGCTCCACCGCCGATACCATCCTCTAAGTGAGCGAAGCCAGCGCCTCCCCGTCGAGCAACGGCCACGCCCCCGATCATCTGCGCGAGGCCACGAAGGATGCGCCCATCGGCGGCCAGGCGGTGCTCGAGGGCGTGATGATGCGCGGCATCTCCACCTGGGCGGTGGCGGTGCGCAAGCCCTCGGAGGAGCAGCTGGCACGAGGAGGCCCAGGCTCCAAGGAAGGGGCCAAGGGCGAGATCGATGTGATCTCGGAGCCGCTCGTGTCCTGGACCAAGCGCCACCGGCTGCTGCGCCTGCCCATCGTGCGCGGTGTGGTGGCCCTCGGCGAGTCGCTCAAGATCGGCTTTCGCGCGCTCGGGATCTCGGCCAACGCGCAGGTCCCGCCCGACGACGACGGCAAGCAGCAGGACATCGGCGGCGGCGCCTGGGTGGGCACGATCATCTTCGCCATGCTGTTCGCGGTCGGGCTGTTCTTTCTCCTGCCCGCCGGCCTGACCAACCTCTTCGCCGACAGCATCCCCAACTCGCTCGCGTTCGTGGTGATCGAGAAGCTCGTGCGCATCACGATCTTCCTGGCCTACCTGTGGCTGATCTCGCGCATGGCCGATCTCCAACGTGTGTTCGAGTACCACGGGGCGGAGCACAAGACGATCTCCTGCTACGAGGCGGGCGAGCAACTGACGCCGGAGAACGCGCAGCGCTACTCGCGCTTTCATCCGCGCTGCGGGACCAGCTTCCTGCTGCTGGTGATGATCGTGGCCATAGTCGTGTTCGCCCCGCTGGGCAAGCTCGATTGGCACTGGCTGTTCATCTCGCGCATCGTCGGCATCCCGATCGTCGCCGGCCTGGCCTTCGAGCTGATCAAGTGGTTCGGCAAGAACCGCACCAAGCGCTGGGCGCGCGCCCTCATGTGGCCGGGGATGCAGCTGCAGCGACTCACGACCCGCGAGCCGGACCTCCCTCAGCTCGCCGTGGCGATCGCCGCCCTCGAGGCCGTGCTAGCCGTCGAGAACCCGCGTGCCGCGAGCGACGAGGACAAGGTCGGCATGGAGGTCGTGGCCTAGCTCCGGGCACATGATGGGCGCGGGCACGTCGATCCGCGCACAATGAACGCCGGGCCGGCGCGCTCGCGACAGCGCTACCGGCGCGCCACCGCTCTCAGCTCTTCGCGGTCGGAGGCAGCATCAAGTCGCGCCCTGCGGTGTCACGTCGCAGCTCGCACCCTCGGTGAGCCAGCAGCGCACGATGTCGCGCATCGAGAGGACGCCCACGGCGTCGCCGCCCTCGAGCACGATCACGTGGCGAAAGCCGCCGTGGGTCATGGCCTCCGCGGCCTGCTCGACTGACCAGTCGGCGTATGCGTAGATCAGCTTGCCGGCCAGATGGTCACGCACCAGCTCTTTGTCGACGTCCTCCCCACGACCGCTCGAGTGCAGCAGGTCACGTTCGGTGATGATCCCGGGCCCCTGGCCGTCGGACACCACGGCCGCTCCGACGTTGCGCTCGGTCATCCGCCGCGCTGCTTCGCGCAGCGTGTGGTGTGGACCGACGGTGACCACGATCTGATTCATTCCGTGCCGCACAAGCATCAGGCGGCTTGCCTCGAGACCGCGGGGGCCGTTCGGTTCGCAACGAGCAGGACGCTGGTGCGGTTTGATACAAGCATTCGTGAAGTAAAGCGGCGATCGGGCCTGCTCTCCATCACAATCGAGCGAGCACCTATCGAGAAATGGCTATAACGCTCACCCAGCTCCGCAGCTTCCTCGCCGTCCTGCGCACCGGATCGGTCACGGGCGCGGCGGAAGAGCTCGTGGTCACGCAGCCCTCGGTCTCGGCTGCCGTGTCCGCCCTGTCTCGTGAGCTCGGCGTGGAGCTGACCCAGCGGGTGGGGCGCAGCATCCAGCCCAGCCCCGCCGGCGAGGCCTTCGCGCCATTCGCCGCGGACGTGATCGGCCTGCTCGACCAGGGAGGGAGGGCGGCGCGCGAGGCCGCCGATGTGGCCGCGAGCGAGCTGCGCCTGGCCGCGGTGACCACCGCGGGAGAGCACATCGTGCCGCCCCTGATCGAAGCGTTCTCGAGCCTCCACCCGGAGATCAAGCTGAACCTCGATGTAGGTAACCGCGAGCGCGTGTTCGAGCGCGTTCGCATGCATCGCTCCGATGTGGCCATCGGCGGGCGCCCGCCCGGCGAGGGCGTGATGGGCGAGCGCTTTCTCGACAACCCGATCGTGGTCATCACCAAGCCGGGCGACCCGCTCGCGCGCAAGCGCTCGGTCGGGATCGAACAGCTGGCCGAGCGCCCCTGGCTGATGCGTGAGGAGGGATCCGGCACCCGCACGATGACCGAGGAGATCCTGGCGGCGAACGGCCTGGACCCGCCGGTGCTCACGCTCGGGTCCAACGGCGCCATCAAGCAGGGCGTGCGGGCCGGGCTCGGGGTATCGCTGCAGTCGCGGCTGGCTATGAGGCTCGAGCTGGAGCTTGGCCTGCTGACGACGATCGACGTGCGCCCGCCGCTGCCCCTTCGGCACTGGTATCTACTGCGGCCCGAGCACGGTCCGATGCGCGCGCCGGTGCGGCAGTTCCTCGAGTTCGCACGCAGCGCCGAAGCTCGGAAGGCGATCGACAGTGCTCAGGAGTCATGAAGGCTGGGGCTCTCGGGCTCGCGTGCCGTGCCCTCCCAGCGCGATAGCCGCGCGCGCCATCACCAGGTGGTAGAGGATCAGAAGCTGGACCAGCGCGAGCGACTCAGAGCGGTGCAGGTCGATGCCGATCGTGAACTCGCCCAGCCGCTGGCTGCGCAGGTGCGTCGCGAAATGCAGCCGATCCCAGATGGCCTCCTCGATCTCCGCGGCCCGCCCCGGGTCGATGTCGCCCGGGATGCACAGGTGCCGCTCCGGCCCGTGCTCCTTCATGCTGAAGCCGCCCGAGCCGTTGCGGATGAAGGGCGACAGGTCGGGGTGTGGCAGCCCTTCTCGCAGCACCACCTCGGCGTCGAGGAAGTCGGGATCGCCTCCCTCGCCCGGTAGGAACGAGATCACCATGTCGGCGTAGCGTTCCTGGGGGCGGATGAACTGCGCGGAGTCATGTTCGCGGCGGTCGAGCTCGCCCAGCACCTCGTCGGTCGTGTAGCCCCGCCGAGAGCAGTCGCGCTGCACCTTCCACCTGCGTCGCAGATCTTCGGGCGGCGCAAGATAGACGCGCACGTCGTAGCACTCGCGCATTTCGGGCGTGTGGTAGCCGAGCAGTCCCTCGACCACGGTGAAGACGTGCGGCTTCACGTACACGGGCGCCCCGAAGGTCCCGTCGGCGTGGCGGTAGACGGGCTTGAGGATCGCGTGGCCCCCCCGCAGGTGCTCCAGGTCCTGACCGGCGATATCGATGTAGTTGCAATCCGGATGCAGCGGGGTGATGCCCAGGTCCGCGCGCTGCTTGCGGTCGTAGCGGTGGTAGTCGTCGGTGCAGACGTGGGTAACCCGGTCCTCGCCCAGGATCCGCACGAGACCGCGCGTGATGGTGGTCTTGCCGGCCGCCGAATCCCCGACGACTCCCAGGATTACCGGTCTGGGCATCTACTCGACGGCCGCGGCCTCTATACGAGGGCCCACGCCGCCCAGCGCAGCCGCTGCCTTGGCCGTGACCACGTGGTAGAGGATCAGCAGCTGCACCACGGCCAGCGAGTCCGAGCGCTGCACGTCATCGCCGATCGTGATCTCGCCCAAGCGCTCGGAGCGCAGGTGCGAGGCGAAGTGCATCCTGTCCCAGATCGCCTCCTCGAGCTCGGCGGCCTGGGCGGGCTCGATGTCACCGGCGATCGTCAGCTGACGCCCGCCGCCGCCGGGGAGCATCGAGAGATCGGGCTGGGGAAGGGAGTCGCGCAGGAGCAGTTCGGCGTCCAGGGCTTGCGAATCGCCGCCCTCGCTTTCCTTGAAGGACACGACCATGTCGGCGTGACGCTCCTGGGGGCGGATGAACTGCGCGGAGTCCTGTTCGCGGCGGTCGAGCTCGGCCAGCACCTGGTCGGTCGTGTAGCCGCGCTTGGAGCAGTCGCGCTGCACCTTCCACTTCCGCCGCAGCTCCTCGGGCGGCGCGAGGTACACGCGTACGTCGTAGCAGTCGCGCATATTGTCGGAGTGGTAGCCCAGCAGGCCCTCGACGATCGTGAACGGCTTGGGGCTCACGTACACGGGCGGGCCGAAGCTTCCGTCCTTGTGCTGGTAGACCGGCTTGAGGATGGGCTCACCGTCGCGCACCAGCGCGAGGTGTTGAGAGAGGATGTCGAGGTAGTTGCAGTCGGGGTGGAGCGGGGTGACCCCCATGTCGGCGCGCTGCTTGCGGTCGTAGCGGTGATAGTCGTCTGTGGCGACCGCCGTAACCTGGTCCTCGCCCAGGATGTTCACCAGCCCGCGCGTGATCGTGGTCTTGCCCGCTCCCGAGTCGCCGACCACTCCCAGGATCACCGGACGGGTCACGCGAACACCGAGCTCTGCAGGATGTCGCCGGCCTCGAGGGTGATGAGGTCCTTCTTCGTGAGCTTCTCCTGCGAGTCGACCAGCCTGGTGGCCTGTCGCATTCGCGCCCGTTCGATCGCGTTGCGGATGCTGCGCCCGTGGGCGAAGCGCGGCTGCTCGAGCCGTCGCTCGATGTAGTCGCGCATCGCCTCCGCGGCCTCCTCGCTGAGCTCATAGCCCTGCTGGCCGACCATCAGCCGGCTGATCTGCATCAGCTCGCCGGCGTCGTAGTCGGGGAAGGAGATGTGGTGGGCGACCCGGGAGCCCATCCCCGGGTTGGCCTGGAAGAACTCCTCCATCGGCTCCCTGTAGCCGGCCATCACCACCACGAGGTTCTGGCGCTCTGACTCCATCACCTGGAGCAGAACCTCGATCGCCTCCTGCCCATAGTCACGTTCGTTGTCGGGTCGGTGCAGGTAGTACGCCTCGTCGATGAAGAGGATCCCGCCGAGGGCGCGCTTGACCACGTCCTTGGTCTTCGGCGCCGTGTGACCGACGTACTGGCCGACGAGGTCGTCGCGGGTGACCGAGATCAGGTGGCCCTTCTCGATGTAGCCGAGGCGATGCAGGATGTCGGCCATCCTCAGGGCCACCGTGGTCTTCCCGGTGCCCGGGCTGCCGGTAAGGCTCATGTGCAGCGTGGGCGGCTGCGAGCTGAGGGCCATCTCCTCGCGCAGCCTGTCGATCACGAGCAGGGCGGCGATCTCGCGGATGCGGACTTTCACCGGCTCCAGCGCAACCAGGTCGTGGTCGAGCTGCTCGAGCACCTCGTGCACTCGCGATTGCTCCACGACCGTCCGCACATCGGCCTCTCCGTCCGAGACCGCGGCGGAGAAGTCCACCGAATCGATGGCTGAGCCCGCCGTTGCGCCCCTGGCCGGTCGGACGACCGTGCCGCCGAACTCGTCCGAGAAGGAGGGAGAGCCCCGGTCCGGCGCCCCGTCGAGCGGCCTACCGGTCGTGTCGAGACCGCGAGGACTCACGACACGCCATCGCGCCCTGCATCGGCCGAGTCTCGACCGGGCGTGCCGTCCTGCACGGCCGCCGGGTCGCGGGTGCTGGCCAGATCGCCCTTGTTGCCGTAGCGGCGCCCGATCGGCTCCTGCTGCGCGTAGGGGTGGAGCGTGTAGCGCATCTGGCGATCGGCCTTGTCCTGGCGCTCCAGCCGGAAGCCGGGCTCCTCGGCGGGGCGGTTGACGATGAAGCTGAGCGCGGAGGTCTGGCGCCCTAGCGAGCTGTCGTAGGCCACCACCTTGATGTAGTGGTTCGGATAGGCCTCGCGACAGGCGTTGACGTCGCGCATGGCCACGTCGGCCTCGCCCGGCGCGAGGTCGAACTCCGGCTGGCGCCACATGTCCCAGAAGCTGTTGCGCGGATGCGGGTCGTCCGTGTACTCGACCATGATCGCCCAATCGTTGGAGAGCGCGTAGTCGATCTGGGCCTCAATCTCCTCGTCGGTGAGATCGGGCAGGAACGAGAAGGTGCCTTGTGTGATCCTCATCGGCTCGCTGTCGCCACGGCGACGGTGTCGGGGGTGTCGGTGGACTCGAAGTCGAACGTGATGTCCTTCCAGACCTCGAGGGCGGCGTCCAGCTCGGGGCAGCCCTGCGCCGCGTCCCTGAGGATGTCGGGGCCCTCCTGGTAGTAGTCCCTGCCCTCGTTGCGCGCCTTGATCATCGCCTCGACGGCCACGCGGTTGGCGGTGGCGCCCGCGGCGATGCCCATCGGGTGGCCGATCGTGCCGCCGCCGAACTGCATCACCGCGTCCTCGCCCAGGTAGTGCAGCAGCTGGTGCATCTGGCCGGCGTGGATCCCGCCGGAGGCCACCGGCATCACCGGCGCGAGCGAGGCCCAGTCCTGATCGAAGTACAGCCCGGTCTCGGGGTTGGCCTTGTTGAAGCGCTGGCGGCAGACGTCGTAGTAGCCCTTGATCATCCCGGGGTCGCCCTCCAGCTTCCCGACCACGGTCCCGGCGTGGATGTGGTCCACGCCGATCATGCGGCACCACTTCGCGATCACGCGGAAGCTCACGCCGTGGGTCTTCTGGCGCGTGTAGGTGCCGTGGCCCGCCCGGTGGAGGTGCAGGATCACTCCGTTGGCGCGCGCCCACTTGGACATCGACTGCATCGCCGTGTAGCCCACGGTGAGGTCCATCATGATGATGACGCTGCCGATCTCCTTCGCGAACTCGGCCCGTTCGTACATGTCCTCCATCGTGGCCGCGGTCACGTTCATGTAGTGGCCCTTGATCTCGCCGGTCACGGCGGAGGCGCGGTTCACGGCCTCGATCGCGTGTAGATAGCGATCGCGCCAGCGCATGAACGGCTGCGAGTTGATGTTCTCGTCGTCCTTCGTGAAGTCCAGGCCGCCGCGCAGCGCCTCGTACACGACGCGGCCGTAGTTCTTGGCCGACAGGCCGAGCTTCGGCTTGGTCGTGGCGCCGAGCAGCGGGCGCCCGAACTTGTCCAGGTACTCGCGCTCCATGACGATCCCGTGCGGCGGCCCCTGGAAGGTCTTCAGGTAGTGCGGAGGGATCCGCATGTCCTCGAGGCGCAGCGCCTTGAGCGCCTTGAAGCCGAACACGTTGCCGATGATCGAGGAGGTGAGGTTGGCCACCGAGCCTTCCTCGAACAGGTCGATGTCGTAGGCGATCTTCGCGATGTACTGGCCGGGCGTGCCGGGCACCTCTTCGCAGGAGTAGGCCTTGGCCTGGTAGTGCTCGTGCGGGGTCAGGCGATCGGTCCAGACCACCGTCCACGTGGCGGTGGACGATTCTCCCGCCACCGCCGCCGCCGCCTCGATGGCATCCACGCCCTCCTGAGGCGTGATCCGAAACGCGCACAGGATGTCGGTGTCCTTTGGCTCGTAGTCGGCGTCCCAGTAGCCCATCTCGGCGTACGGCGTCACACCCGCGGCCCATCGGTCCTTCTTGTTGTTCGTTGCGTCAGTAGCGGTCACAGGTATGAAAACTAGGTTGCCAAAGCAGAAAGCTCAAGTAAAAGATTGGGCCATTTGCATAGATATCACTCTATGTCTCTATGCGTGCTCGAGCTCTTCGCTGTAACGCCCGAGGCGCGCCTGGCCGTTGCAGAGGGCGCGGTGCGCGAAGGCCGACTGGGTAGCTTCGGCATTGTCCTCCTGACCGCTCCAGGCACTCAGCGGCGCGGCCTGCAGCGCTCGACCGTAGGAGAAGGTCAGCTCCCAGGGCACACCTCCGATTGCGTTCATCGCACTCAGGTGCGCGCTGGCCAACTCGTCGCTCTGACCGCCCGACAGGAACGCGATCCCGGGCACAGCCGCCGGAACGACCCGGCGCAGCAGCGCGAGCGTGCGCTCGGCGACCTCGTCGACGGTCGCCTGCTGCGAACACTCGTAACCGGAGAGGACCATGTTGGGTTTCAGCACGATGCCCTCGAGCAAGACGCGCTGGTCCAGCAACTCGCCGAACACGGCGCGCAGCGTCGCCTCGCTCGCCTCCTCGGACCGATCGATGGTGTGGTCGCCGTCCATCAGCACCTCGGGCTCGACGATCGGCACGATGGCCGCCTCCTGGCAGAGGGCGGCGTAGCGCCCCAGCGCGTGCGCGTTGGCGGAGATGCAGTAGTCGCTCGGCAGGCCCTCGCCGATGGCGATGACGGCGCGCCACTTGGCGAAGCGCGCGCCGAGATCGTGGTACTCCGCCAGGCGCTCGCGCAGGCCGTCGAGGCCCTCGGTCACCTTCTCGCCGTCAGCGCCGGCAAGCGGCTTCGCTCCGGTGTCGACCTTGATCCCCGGGATCATGTCGCGGCCGGCCAGCAGCGCCGGGAACGGCGTGCCGTCCGAGTCCGCTTGGCGTAGCGTCTCGTCGTAGAGGATCACGCCGCTGATGTGGCGCTCGGCCTCCGGCGTGGTGAACAGCAGCTCTCGAAAACGCCGGCGGGACTCCTCGGTGGACTCCACGCCCACCCCCTCGAGGCGTTTGGCCATGGTGCTGTTGCTCTCGTCGGCGGCCAGGATGCCCCTACCGGGGGCGACCATCGCCCGCGCTGTGGTCTCCAGTGCTTGTCGGTCCACGGCCAAGGGAAGCTAGTCCGAGACTCTTGTATGAACAATCAGACTTCGCGGGTGTTCAATAGAGCTAAGTCTATGGAGTTCCTAGTGGCTTGGTGTGAGTTCGCCGTACGCGGGTTCGCCCGGCGCTGCGCGAGTTGCCGGCTGCCGGGGCCTGCGTTTGCTAACAGCAGCAAGGAAGGGTGGACGCGGCCGTGTTTGTTGGCTTGTCATGTTGCTGTAACGCATCGCCAGGCCGCTGATCGAGTGTCAAGTTATGCACCTCATAGATGCATAAGTCGACACTCGGCAGAGCGCAGGCGCGGAGGCGCGGTCGGCGCACCCGCCGGTGTTACAGCACCGCGATAGGAGTAACAGCTCCGACACAGATCCCTGCCTTGGTTGCTGCCGTTAGAGACGCTGGCCGCGGCGCACGGCGGCTCGCGCAGCGCAAGCCAGGCGCGCGGCACACCGAACCCACATCACGGGCCTAAGGGCCGAAGGTGGAGCCGAGTCGGCGACGCAGTGCCCGGGCGCGGTCGGTGCCGCGCCGGCCCCGCCAAGGGTGCGGTCCCATTGCCCAGGGGTGCCAGCCGAGCGTGCCGTACTGCTCGCGCAGGAGGGCCTTCAGCTCGCCGCGATGCTGCTCGCATGAGTAGCGCGTGGCCCCGTAGATTCCGCGGCCGTGCCAGACGAGCCAGCGCTCGGGCTCCACGTCGAGGTACTCGCCGTGTCGCAGGTCGAGGAGCTGGTGCTCGAGATTGACCTGGGTCTCGCGTCCGGGCCGGCGACCGCAGAACTCGCATCTGAAGACAACGGCGACGGGCACACGGAGAAGCTACCCGGAAGTTACGGGCCGTTCCCAATGGATCTCGGCGAGCTCGTCGGGTGCGGAGCCGCGCAGGAGCCACGTCCCGTCGCCCCGGCGCACCACGAGGCCGCTGTCGTTGATCCTGCGCAGTGCCGTGGTCACCGACGCGCGCCGGCTCCCGACCAGCTGCCCGAGCAGCTCGTGAGAGATACGCAGATTGATGGTGATTCCGTCCGGAGTCACACGGCCCCATCGCTCGGCCAGATGCCAGAAGAGCACGAGCAGGCGCGTCTCGACCGGAGAGAGGTGAAGAAGGGCCTGGTGAACGGACATGCGTGAGGTTCGCCTGACCGCACGCTCGAGAAGCGCGCGCATCACCGGGGGCCAGTCGGCAAGCGACCGCGCGAATGGCTCGTCCAGGATCGCCAGCCGAACGGGCGAGAGGACGTGCCACAGGACGTGGTAGCGAACAAGCCCGTCCTCGTCGTTGGGGACCCAAGGTTGGAGGACGTCACCTTCGCCAAGCAGCTCCGTGCAGGTGGAGCCGGCGAGGATCAGGTCTCGGGCGAGGACTCCCTCGAGCAGCAGGAAGCCGAGCCGGCCTTGATCGGCCTTGTCGTGGGGGACCTCCCAGCGCCCGCAGGGCAGGTACCTCGCCCGTGCCCGGAGCTCGGCCCGGGCGCGGCGGATCTGTGTGACCGGAAGTCGCAGCCCGAGCTCCGGGTCGAGCTCCAGCAGGCGAACCATCGCCTCCCGATCCGCACGGGCGGCCTGTTGCGGGGCGTCGGGATCGCCTTGCTGAGGGTGATGGTCGTTGCTCACGAACAGACTGTTCTCACTCGCTCGACGGGGAGCCTACCCCAGGGGGTTGAAATTCAACGTTGGGGTTCAACCTGCCCTATTTGCGGTGACCGGCCCATCACTTAGCCTGCCGCCACCCGTCTGGGAGGACTCGCATGTGCCTGGCCATACCCGGCCAGATCATCGAAGTGGTTGACAGCGGCAACCGTCTCGCGCAGGTCGATGTCGCCGGGGTCAAGCGCACGATCAACATCGGGCTCCTCGATGACGACGGGACGGGAGTCGACTCGGGCGACTGGGTACTGATCCACGTGGGCTTCGCAATGTCGCGAGTCGATGAGGAAGAGGCGATCGCGACGAGGACGCAGCTCGAGCGCATGGGCGCCGACTACGAGGCCGAGCTGGAAGAGCTCAAGGCGAGCGTGATCGAGTGAACGACCACGCGGGGATCAACGAGTGCGGCGACCATTGCATCACCTGCTCCGACGAGGGCATCCCGATGCAGGTCGAACGGGTGGACGAGCAGAGCGGCCTCGCTCTCTGTGCGGCCGCTGACGGGTCGACGGGCGAGGTCGAGATCGCGCTGGTCGAGCCGGTGGCGCCCGGCGACCGGCTGCTGGTCCACGCCGGCGTGGCCCTGGTGGGGTTGGAGACGTGAAGTTCGTCGACGAGTTCCGCGATCCCGAGCTGGGGCGGGTGCTGTCGACCGAGATCCTCGCCGCCGTCGAGCCCGGCCGCCACTACAAGTTCATGGAGGTCTGCGGCGGCCACACGCACTCGATCTACAAGTTCGGGATCGACGACCTGCTGCCCGCCAACGTAGAGCTCGTGCACGGCCCCGGTTGCCCGGTGTGCGTGATTCCCATGGGACGGGTTGACGACGGCATCGCGATCGCGCGCAACCCCGAGGTGATCTTCACCTGCTTCGGCGACATGATGCGCGTCCCGGGCTCCGACGGCAGCCTGCTCGACGCCAAGGCCGAGGGTGCCGACATCCGCATGGTCTACTCGCCGCTCGACGCGCTGCGGATCGCCAACCAGAACCCCGACCGCGAGGTCGTGTTCTTCGCCATCGGTTTCGAGACCACTGCCCCGTCCACGGCTCTCACGCTCAAGCGCGCGAAGGCGGACGGTGTGCGGAACTTCTCGTGCATGTGCAGTCACGTGACGATCGTGCCGCCGCTGCGCGCATTGCTCGACTCGCCCGACCTGCGACTCGACGGCTTCGTCGGCCCGGGCCACGTGTCGACCGTGGTGGGTGCCCGGCCGTTCGAGTTCATCCCGGCCGACTACGGCAAGCCGATCGTCGTGGCCGGCTTCGAGCCGCTGGACGTGCTGCAGGCAATCCGCATGATCTTGGCGCAGCTCGCCGAGGGCCGCTGCGAGGTCGAGAACCAGTACTCGCGCGTGGTGCCCTACGAGGGCAACGCCCGCGCCCTCGAGGTGATGAGCGAAGTGTTCGAGCTGCGGCCGCATTTCGAGTGGCGCGGGCTTGGCTTCATCTCCCAGAGCGGCCTGAAGCTGTCGGAGGCCTACGCCGACCTCGACGCCGAGCTGCGCTACAGCGTGCCCGGAGTTCGCGTGGCCGACCCGAAGGCGTGCCAGTGCGGCGAGGTCCTGAAGGGCGTGATCAAGCCCTGGGAGTGCAAGGTCTTCGGCACGGCCTGCACGCCTGAGCGCCCGATCGGCACCTGCATGGTGTCCTCGGAAGGGCGCGTGCGCCGCCTATTACAACTACGGCCGCTTCGCGCGTGAGCGAGAGGTCGTGTGACCGTCTCCAACCGCGAGGAGCGCATCCTCGGGATCATCGAGACGGCCCGCGGCAAGCGCGCGAAGTTCCGCGAGCCGCGCATCAACATGGCTCACGGCGCCGGGGGCAAGGCCACCCAGACCCTGATCGAGGGCCTGTTCGTGCCCGCGTTCGGAACGGGCGCGCTGGAGGCGATGGGCGACGCCGGCGCCGTCGAGGCCGACGGAGTGGAGCTGGCGATGACCACGGACTCGTTCGTGGTCAAGCCGATCACCTTCCCCGGCGGCTCGATCGGTGACCTGGCCGTGAACGGCACGGTCAACGATCTGGCGGTGTCCGGAGCTCGGCCGCTCGCGCTGAGCCTGTCGCTGATCCTGGAGGAGGGTCTGGAGGCGGACGAGCTGAAGGCAGAGGTCGAGGCCATCGCCGCCGCCGCCGAGGCCGCCGGAGTGAAGATCGTGGCCGGCGACACCAAGGTCGTCGAGCGCGGCGCCGCCGACAAGATGTACGTCTGCACCACCGGCGTGGGCGTACGCGACCCGCGCGCGCGTATGGGCACCGACGCCCTGCGCCCGGGTGACCGCGTCCTGCTCTCCGGCTCGATCGGCGAGCACGGCACGGCGATCATGCTGGCCCGCGGCGAGTTCGAGCTCGACGCTGAGATCGAGTCAGACACGCGCTCGCTGTGGCCGGTGGTCGACACGCTCCTGGAAGAGGTCGGACCGTCGCTGCGCTGCATGCGCGACGCGACTCGGGGAGGCGTGGCCTCCGTGATGAACGAGCTCGCTCGGGCCTCGCACGTGGCGATGATCGCGCGCGAGTCCGCGGTGCCGATCGATCCCGCCGTCGCGGGAGCATCCGAGATCTTGGGAATCGACCCGATGTACGTGGCCAACGAGGGGAAGCTCGTCGCCTTCGTGGCCCCGGAGGCCGCCGAGCAAGCGCTCGACGCCCTTCGCTCTGTCCCCGGCTGTGAGCAAGCGGCCGAGATCGGCGAGGTGCGGACCGAGCCACCGGGCATGGTGCTGATGGAGACGAGTTTTGGCGGCAAGCGGGTGATGGATCAGCTGGTGGGCGATCCGCTCCCGCGTATCTGTTGAGCAAGGAAAGGGAGCGCTAATGGCGACGACCGAGGCATTCGCGGCGCAGAGGGAAACGGAGGCGGTGACGGCGCACGTCCTGTGGATGACCACAGGGCTTTCGTGCGAGGGCGACTCGGTCGCCATGACGTCGGCGACCAATCCCAGCCTGGAGGACATCATCACCCAGGCGATCCCGGGCATGCCGAAGGTCGTAGTGCACAACCAGGTGATCGCCTACGAGGTCGGGCAGGAGTACGCCCAGGCCTGGTTCGACGCCGAGAACGGCGAGCTCGATCCATTCGTGCTCGTGATCGAGGGCTCGCTCGGCAACGAGCAGATCAACGGCGAGGGTCACTGGACCGGCTTCGCGGTCAACCCGGAGAACGGCCAGCCGATCACGATGAACGAATGGATCGACCGTCTGGCGCCCAAGGCGGCGGCCGTGGTGGCGGTCGGCACGTGCGCCACATACGGCGGCATCCCGGCCATGAAGAACAACCCCACCGGCGCGATGGGCGTGCCCGACTACCTGGGCTGGAACTGGAAGTCGAGCGCCGGCCTGCCCGTGGTGTGCATCCCCGGTTGCCCGGCGCAGCCGGACAACATGACCGAGACGCTGCTCTACCTGGCGCTTCACCTCGCCGGTCTGGCGCCGGCGCCCGAGCTGGACGAGCAGCTGCGGCCCAAGTGGCTATTCGGCCGCACCGTGCGTGAGGGCTGCAACCGAGCGGGCTTCGCCGAGCAGGGTGACTTCGCTACCGAGTACGGCTCGGATCACCGCTGCCTCGTGAAGCTCGGCTGCAAGGGGCCGGTGGTCAAGTGCAACGTGCCGGTTCGCGGCTGGGTCAATGGGATCGGCGGCTGCCCGAACGTCGGCGGTATCTGCATGGCCTGCACGATGCCCGGCTTCCCCGACAAGTACATGCCGTTCATGGACCCCGACAAGTGGGGGAACATGGCGTCGAACTTCTCGAAGTTGGCCTACGGCCCGATGGTCCGCTACTTCCGCAAGCGCAACATCAAGAACGAGTACGACAAGGAGCCCGAGTGGAGACACAACAGGGCAGAGTTGACCACCGGCTACTCCAAGCGCTGGTAGAGGGAGGCACACATGTCCACAGTTGAGACACCCACTGACCAGAAGGTCGTCGTCAAGGAGATGTCGTGGGACCCGATCACCCGCATCGTCGGGTCGCTCGGGATCCACACGGAGATCGACTTCTCGAACCAGCAGGTCCTGAAGTGCTACTCGACGTCGATGATCTTCCGCGGCTTCGACATCTTCATGAAGGGGATCGATCCGCGGGACGCGCACTTCATCACCAGCCGCATCTGCGGCATCTGCGGTGACAACCACTGCACGTGCTCGTGCCTGAACCAGAACATGGCCTACGGGGTCAAGCCGCCGCCGCTGGGCGACATGGCCTTCAACCTGGCCGAGACCGCGGACTACATCTTCGACCACGCGATCTTCAACGACTGCATGGCGAACGTGGACTTCTGCGAGCAGATGGTCAAGGAGACCAATCCGACGCTGCTGGCGACGGCCGAGAAGACCTCGGCTCCGCACGGGGATATCCACGGCTTCAAGACGATCGCGGACATCATGCGGGCGCTCAACCCGTTTACGGGCGAGTTCTACCTGGAGACCCTCCACGTGGCCCGCTACACGCGCGAGATGTACTGCCTGTTCGGCGGGCGTCACACGCACCCGTCGACGATTATGCCGGGCGGCTGCAGCGCCGACATCACCCATCAGACCTGCACGGACTACTACGTGCGCCTCATGAAGTACTTCGACTACGTGAAGCGCAGCGTGCCGATGCACGACGACCTCTACGACTTCTTCCTTCAGGAGTTGCCGGGGTACGACATGGTCGGCTACCGGGAGACGAACCTGGTCAACTGGGGCTCGTTCGACGACCCGGACTACGTCGACTACAGCTACAAGAACATGACCGAGTGGGGGCGCAAGCGCTACATCACCCCCGGTATCGTCATCGGCGGAGAGCTGATCACCACCGATCTCGTCGAGATCAACCTGGCGATCCGCATCCTGCTCGGCAGCTCGTATTTCGACGGCTGGGAGAACGAGCGGACGTATGTCACCCAGGACCCGCTCGGCAACCCTGTGGACAAGAACCACCCGTGGAACAAGGTCACGCTGCCCAAGCCGCAGAAGCGCGACTTCACCGACAAGTACACGTGGGTGGTCTCGCCGCGCATCTACGACAAGCGCACCGACACGCACGTGTGCTGCGACACCGGCGGCGGCCCGTTCGCGCGCCAGTGGTGCACGGCCAAGGCGGGGCTGGTCGACTTCGGCTATGCCAAGGCCACCGGCCACAGCATCCAGATGTCCCTGCCGCGCTCGGCCAGCTTCCCCGAGATGGAGATGGAGTGGCACATCCCGGAGAAGTCGAACGCCATCGAGCGTGACCGCGCTCGCTCGTACCACCAGGCCTACTCGGCGCTGATCGCGCTGCACAACCTGGAGCGGGCGATGAAGGAGGTGCAGGCCGGCCGCACGAAGAGCTGGAACGACTTCACCGTTCCGGACTCGGCGGTCAGCTGCGGCTTCCACGAGGCCGCCCGCGGCGTGCTGTCGCACCACATGGTGATCGAGGACGGCAAGATCGCGAACTACCAGCCCTACCCACCGACGCCGTGGAACGCCAGTCCGCGCGACGTCTACGGAACTCCGGGGCCCTACGAGGATGCGGTGCAGAACACGCCGATCTTCGAGGAGAACGGCCCGGAGAACTTCAAGGGGGTCGACATCATGCGGGCGGTCAGGTCGTTCGACCCGTGCCTGCCGTGCGGTGTGCACATGTACGGCGGGAAGGGGCCGGTGCGGAAGGTGGTCCACACACCCACCGCTCTCTGCTAGCCGATGGAATCCGAGCAGCTCATAGCCCGTGTGCAGGAGCTCACGGGTCGACTCGAGGACCTCGACGATCCGGCCTGCCGCGAACTAGCGGAGGAGCTGACGTCCGCGGTGGTGCAGATGTACGGGGCCGGGCTCGAGCGGATCGTCGAGCTGGCCGACGCCAACACCCGCGACGAGATGGCGAAGGACGATCTCGTGGCGGGACTGCTGATGATCCACGACCTGTATCCGGTACCGATCGAGGAGCGGGTGATTGAAGCGCTGGACACGGTCAGGCCGTACATGGAGTCCCACGGGGGCAACGTCGAGCTGCTCGGGATAGAGAACGGAATCGCGAAGCTGCGCCTCGAGGGCAGCTGCAAGTCGTGCCGGGCCTCTTCGTCCACACTCGAGCTGGCCGTGAGGCAGGCCCTCGAGGAGGCGGCGCCTGATCTCGACGGCATGGACGTCGAGGGGATCGTGGAGGAGGCCGAAGAGCCGGAGATCAGCGGGATCCCGCTGCCGATAGTGCAGATGAACGGGCCGCCCTCGTGGCACACCCTGGGCATCGACGGCTCCGAGGCGCTGGTGGCCACCGATGTGGAAGGCGTGCCCCTGGTGGTGGCCAACGTCGACGGGACGCTGCTGGCCTACCGAAACAAGTGCGCCGACTGCGGGGGGGCGCTCGACGGCGGAGCCCTCGACGGCGGGGCGCTGGGATGTCCAAGCTGCGGGCGCAGCTACTTCCTGCCCCAGGCGGGACGCTCCATGGACGACGACCACCTGCAGCTACAGCCAGTCCCGCTGCTGCGCGAGCAGGAGGAGATTAGGGTCGCCCTGTGAACAACTCCAGGGCGTCGATGATCTCGGGGCTTCGTGGCCTTGCCAAGCCGGCTCCTCCGTCGTCGGCGCCGGTGGCCGATGATGTCGAGCGCTGCGACCTCTGCCAGACCACACTGCCGCCGGATCACCGGCACATGCTCAACCTTTACGAGCGCCAGATCGTCTGTACCTGCGAGAGCTGCTGGGCGCTGCGCTCGGGCGAGACGGAGTTTCGCCCCGTCGGCCATCGCACGCTCTGGCTGGAGGACTTTCAGCTGCCGGAGGAGATCTGGGCGCAGTTTCGGATCCCGATCGGCTTGGCGTTCTTCATGTACTCGAGCGTCACGGAGTGCGTGGTCGCCATGTACCCGAGCCCGGCCGGCGCCACCGAGAGCGAGCTCCACTTCGAGACCTGGAACCGGCTCACGGACATGAACCCGGTGTTGAAGCGCCTCGAGCCCGATGCGGAGGCGCTGATCGTCAACCGGACGGCCAAGCCGGCGTCCTTCGCGATCGCTCCAATCGACCGTTGCTACATGCTCGTCGGCCTCATCAAGTCGCAGTGGGAGGGCATTTCCGGCGGACAGGGAGTGGACAGGGCGATCGAGAGCTATTTCGAGGAGCTGCGGGCGGCGGCGCAGTGAGCCAGCAGCAGGCCGTTGACGCTCCGGTCGCCCCGGAGCCCGAGTTCCAGGTTCTGAGCGCCAGCGGACGGCGCCACGCAGCGGTGCCGGCCCTCGACTTCGACGTCCACGTGAGCGAACCCGGCGGCCGCGCGGTCTACGCGATCGCGTTGAGCGCGCAGATCATGATGGAGCCGGCGCGGCGGGCTTATGACGCCGAGACGCGCGCCAAGCTGGTCGAGCTGTTCGGCGCGCCAGAACGGTGGGCCACGACCACGCGCAGCCTCGTGTGGCACCAGGCCGACGTGCTCGTGCCGGCGTTCACCGGGTCCACGACCTTCAGGGTGGCGGTGCCCGCGAGCTACGACATGGAGGTCGCGTCGGCCAAGTACCTCCACGGGCTGCCCGACGGTGAGGTGCCGCTGGCGTTCAACTTCAACGGCACGGTCCACTACCGAGGCGACGACGGTCGGCTGCAGATGTCGCTGATTCCCTGGTCGTGCTCGGCCGAGTTCCGCCTCCCGGTGTCCATCTGGCAAGAGCTGATCGAGCACTACTACCCGGGCACGGGCTGGGTCCCGCTGCAGCAGGGCACGCTTAGGGCGCTCCAGCGCGAGAAGGCCCGGCGGGCGCTGCCGACGCTCGACGCCTGCGTCGCTGAGCTACTCCGAGAGGAGGAGGGGTCGTGAGCCTCGAGGCGATGGTCGACTCGCTGCTCTACGAGGGCTACGCGCTCTATCCCTATACGCCGGGGGCGACCAAGAACGCGACCCCTACGCCGTTCGGGATCGTGTACCCACCGGCCTACGCGCAGACGCTCGAGAGCACCTACGACCATCTCGAGCTGCGCTGCGTCGCCGAGGGGGACGGGGAGGTCAGCGCCGAGGTGCGTTTCCTGGTTCCCAGCGGCGAGCGCCACCAGGCCGAGCCCCAGCGCCTGGAGGGCGAGGGTGAGTTCGACGCGGGCGGCCTGTCGGTGCGGACCCGGATCGAGGTCAAGCCGCTGAGCGGTGCCCGCAGGCTCGTCTCCTACCGCGTCGAGAACCACAGCGAGGCCCCCGCGGGGCTCGATCGCGCCGAGGCCATCGCCCGGTCGCTGATCTCCACCCTTCCGCTCGTCCGCATCAAGGGAGGGCGCTTCATCTCGCAGCTCGACGCCCCCTGCGACAGCGTCAACACCTGGCCGGTGCTCGCCTCGCCCGAGGACGACGTGATGCTTGGCGCGGCCTTCGTCCTGCCCGATCATCCGCAGATCGCGCCCGAGAGCCGCGGCAACCTCTTCGACAACACCGAGATCGAGGAGGCGCTGGTGCTCCACGTGCAGGCGCTGAGCGACGAGGAGCGCGCCCAGCTCGAACACCAGGACCCGGCGGTCAAGGACATGATCGAGCGCGCGCGGGCGGTGACGCCGGAGCAGCTGCTCGGGCTACACGGCCGGGTGGAGGTGCGCGATCCCGTGACGCGCGAGCCGCCGCAGCCGTCGGCGGACGTGCGCGACCCCACGCGCGGGCTCCCCGAGGTCGAGGTCGACGGAGTGGTCTACCGTCGCGGCGGGCAGGTGGTGGTACGCCCGGGTCTGGAGGCGGACCTGCAGGCGCGCATGCTCGAAGGCCGCATCGGTCACGCTCGAGCGGATCTACCGCGACTACGACGGCAACATTCATCTCGGCGTGAGCGTGAATCAGCCCGGACAGGAGATCATGCGCGAGACAGGCCGCTTTCTGTGGTTCTTTCCCCCCGAGGTGGAGGTGGTCCGATGAAGCAGATCCTGGTGGCCGGGATAGGCAACGCGTGGCTCAAGGACGACGGCTTCGGAGGCGAGGTCGTCAAGCGCCTCAACGAGCGCGAGCTCCCCGAGGGCGCCGCCGTGTTCGACTTCGGAACCGGAGGGCTCGACCTGGCCTACGAGGTCATGCGCGGCTACGACGCGCTCGTGCTGGTCGACGTCAGCCGCCAGGGTGACAAGCCGGGCACGCTCTACGTGATGGAGGCGCTCGAGGAGGAGGTCGAGGCCGGCATCGAGGATGGACAGGTGCTGAACCCTCACGGCATGGACCCACAGACCGTGCTCCGCTTCATCAAGACGCTTGGGGCCTGGCCCGGCAAGGTCGTGGTGGTGGCCTGCGAGCCGGCCGACGTCGAGGAGATGGGAATCGGGCTCAGTCCCGCGGTCGAGCGCGCGGTGGACGGTGCCGTGGACCTAGTGATCGAGACCGTTGTGGAGCTGGGAACCGACGCCGCCTACGCGACCGACTGAGCAATGCACGAGCTGTCGCTCTCCAGCGCGATCGTGAACACCGTCGTCAAGCATGCGCAGGCGCGGGCGGTGGGGGTGGTCAACCTGCGGGTTGGGGCGCTGCGGCAGGTGGTCCCCGATACGCTCGACTTCTACTTCGGCTTCGTCGCGAAGGGCACGGTTTGCGAGGGGGCGCGGCTCGAGCAGGAGCTCGTTCCGGCGCGCGTGACCTGCACGAGCTGTGAGCGGGAGTGGGAGCTGGACCTGCCGATCTTCAGGTGTGCCGATTGCGGGGAGGCGGGCCAGGTGGAGGTTGCGAGCGGCAACGAGTTCGAGGTGGAGTCGATCGAGTTGGAGGAAGCATGCACCGCACAAAGGTGAAGATCGTCGAGGAGGCTCTCGACGCGAACAACACGATCGCCCAGGCCAACCGGTCGGACTTCGACCGCGCCGGCGTGAAGGTCGTGAACTTCATGAGCGCTCCCGGAGCGGGGAAGACGTCGCTGCTCGAACGGGTGATCACCGAGCTCCCGGGAGTGCGTGTCGGCGTGCTGGAGGGCGACGTTCAGGGGTCGATGGATGCGGATCGGCTGGCCGCGTTGCACGTTCCCGTGACCCAGCTGAACACCGCCCCGAGCTTCGGCGGCGAGTGTCACCTCGACGCGAACATGGTGCGCTCCGCGCTCTCCGACCTGCCGCTCGACGACATCGACCTCCTCGTGATCGAGAACGTGGGCAACCTCGTCTGTCCCGCAGAGTTCAGAGTCGGCGAGGACGCCCGGATCATGGTCTCCGCGGTCACCGAGGGCGAGGAGAAGCCGGCCAAGTACCCGCTGATGTTCCGGGCCTGCGAGCTCGTGCTGATCAACAAGATCGACCTGCTCCCGCATCTCGACTTCGACCTGGACAAGTTCCTCTACCACCTCGACGCCGTGCATCCGGGCGTGGAGCACATCCTGGTCAGCGCCAAGACCGGCGAGGGGCTCGACCAGTGGCGCGACTGGCTGATGCGGGCGGGCGCGCCCGCTGCGGCGGCGCGCGCCCCGGCGTGACACCAGCGCTCGGCAGCGACGTCCTCGACCGGGCGCTGGCCGAGCGGACGCAGGCGAACGAGAGGTTCTTCGAGGCCGAGTGCGCGCGGCTCGCCCGGCTGTGCCACCTGATGGCGGAGCGCTTCGCACGCGGCGGGCGGCTGGTGGCCGTGGGCCGCACCCCGGCCGCGCGCTCCGACGCCCGGCACGTGGCCGTGGAGTTCGTGCACCCGGTGATCGTCGGCAAGCGGGCCCTGCCCGCGCTCGCGCTGGCCGGCGAGGGTGGTCCGCTCGCGGGGCAGATCGAGCTGGCTGCCGAGCCGGACGACATCGTCATCGGTTTCGGCGCCGGCCAGGACGGGGGTGAGGCCGCCGCGGCGCTCGCGCTGGCCCGGGAGCGCGGCTGCCTGACGCTCGCGTTCGAGCCCGCCGGCGCCGAGTGGGAGTTCGAGCCGCCCGTTTCGGAGCCCTCGATCCGCCAGGAGCTGGTGGAGACGCTCTACCACGTGCTCTGGGAGCTGGTCCACGTGTTCTTCGACCACCGCGGCCTGCTCGAGGGACGCGAGGCGCGTCAGGTCCACGACACCGGGGCCTCGAGCTTCCTCTATCCGTTCCTGGCCGAGCGCGAGCACGATCTCGAGGCCGTGACCGAGGACGTGCGGCGCTCGGTGCTGGCGAAGGCGCGGGAGGTCGGGGAGCTGCGCGCTCAGACCCTGACCGAGAACCACGAGGTATTGACGGCGGCCGCCTCGGCGCTGCGCGCGGACCTCGGGGCGGGCGGCCGGCTGCTCGCGCTCGGAAACGGCGGCTCTGCCACCGACTCGATGGACGCGGTGGCCGACTTTCGCTCGCCCAGCGACCCGCGCTGGAAGCCGAGGCGAGCGATCGATCTGACCGAGGACGCGGCGATTCTCACCGCGATCGCCAACGACATCGGCACCGAGGCGATCTTCGCGCGGCAGGTGATCGCCCACGGGCGCGCCGGCGACACGCTGCTCGCGATCTCCACGAGCGGCAACTCGGCCAACGTGATCAGCGCGCTGGCGGAGGCACGGCGCCGCGAGATGAGCTCGATCGCGATGGTGGGCTACGACGGCGGCCGCGTGGCGGCGGAGAGGCTGGCCGACCACGTGGTGGTCACGCGTTCGGAGAACATCCCGCGCATCCAGGAGGCGCAGGCCAGCGCGTATCACGTGCTTCGGGAGCTGGTGGCGTGAACGAGGTGCTGCATGCGGCGGGCCGTGGCGCGGTGGGGGCGATGGCCATGACCGGGATGCGGGCGTTGACGGTCAGCCTCGGAATCGTTGAGCAGACGCCGCCGCAGGCGATCTTCAAGCAGAAGGCGCGTGGGCTGATGGCGCTGGCGCCGCGCAAGAAGCGGCGCGCGGCGATGGAGCTCGCCCACTGGTCATACGGGAGCGTGGGCGGCGCCGCGTTCGGCGTCCTGCCGGACGAGGTGCGCCGGCGGCCCTACGCCGGCCCGGTGTACGGGCTTGTCATCTGGCTTGGGTTCGAGCTCTTCCTCGCCCCGGTGCTGGGGCTCAGCCAAGCCAAGAAGCCGCGTCCGGTCGACCGCCTCGGACTGGCCACGGATCACCTGCTCTACGGCCTCGTGCTCAACCAGGGCCGCAGGCGCCCCCAGGAGAGCTCCGCTTGAGCCGCGTCCGGGCGCGCGTCGAGGGCACGGTCCAGGGAGTCGGCTTTCGCCCATACGTCTACCGGCTGGCCGGGGAGCTCGGCGTGGCCGGGCACGTGCTCAATGATTCGCGCGGCGTGGTGGTTGAAGTCGAGGCGGCGCCGGAGACGGTCGAGCGCTTCCTTGCGCGGCTGGCGGCCGAGGCCCCGCCCCTGGCGCACGTGGAGCGGGTGGTGGCCGAGCCGGTGGAGGAGACCGGCGAGCGCGGCTTCGCGATTCGCGAGAGCCCCCGCGACGGCGAGCCGGGGGCCGCGGTCACGCCCGATAGCGCCACCTGCTCCGACTGCCTCGCCGAGGTCTTCGACCCCGGCGATCGCCGCTTTCGCTACCCGTTCACCAACTGCACCAACTGCGGGCCAAGGTTCACGATCGTCCGCAACGTTCCCTACGACCGCCCGCACACCACGATGGCGGGATTCACCATGTGCGCCGAATGCCGGCGCGAGTACCAGGATCCCCGCGATCGCCGCTTCCACGCACAGCCCAACGCCTGCCCGCAATGCGGGCCGCGCGCGGCCCTCGAACACGCCGGCGGTGGGTCTCCGGCCGACACTGAGGCCCGCGACGCCATCGAGGCCGCCGCGCGGGCACTGCTCAGCGGGGCGATCGTCGCCGTCAAGGGCCTGGGCGGCTTCCATCTGGCCTGCCGGGCCGGCGACGAGTCGGTCGTCGCGGAGCTGCGCAAGCGCAAACACCGCGAGGACAAGCCGTTCGCCCTGATGACCCGCGACCTCGACGGTGCGCGCGGGCTGGTGGAGCTGGAGCCCGCGGAGGCCGAGCTGCTGGTGTCGCCGCGGCGGCCGGTCGTGCTCGCGCGCCGCCGGCCCGACGCGCGGGTGGCCGGCGCCGTGGCTCCGGCGTCGAAGGACCTCGGCGTGATGCTGCCCTACTCGCCGCTTCACCACCTGCTGCTCGCCGACGCCGGCGAGCCGCTCGTGATGACGAGCGGCAACACGTCGGACGAGCCGATCGCCTACCGCGACGAGGACGCGCGTGAGCGGCTGGCCCACATCGCCGACCTCTTCCTACTGCACGACCGGCCGATCGAGACGAGAACCGACGACTCGGTGGTTCGCGTGGCGGCGGGGCGTACGCAGCTGCTGCGCCGCTCGCGCGGTTACGTCCCGGCCGAAACGGCGTTGCCGGTCGCATGCCGCGCCCAGCTGCTGGCCTGCGGGGCGGAACAGAAGAACACCTTCGGGGTCGCGAAGGGCGGGCGCGCGTGGGTCGGGCATCACATCGGTGATCTCGAGAACTGGGAGACCCTGAGCTCGTTCACCGAGGGCATCGCCCACTTCCAGCGGCTGTTCGCCGTGGAGCCCGAGGTGGTGGCGCACGACCTTCACCCGGAGTACCTGTCCACCAAGCATGCGATGGAGCTGGACGGCGTACGCCTGGTCGGCGTGCAGCACCACCATGCGCACCTCGCGGCCTGCCTGGCCGAGCACGGGGAGACGGGTCCCGCGGTGGGCGCCATCTTCGACGGCACGGGCTACGGCAGCGACGGCACGGTCTGGGGTGGAGAGCTGCTCGTGGGCGACCTGTCGAGCTTCGAGCGGATGGGCATGCTCTTTCCCGTGCGGCTTCCGGGGGGCGCGGCGGCAGTCAGGCAGCCGTGGCGGATGGCTTGCGCGTGGCTGGCCGAGGCGCTCGAGGGCGCCCCGGCCCTGCCCCGCGGGCTCTCCGGATCTGTGACGCCGGTGGCGTGGCGCCAGGTCTGCGAGCTGGCCCGGACCGGGGTCGCTTCGCCGCTCACCACGAGCATGGGCCGGCTGTTCGACGCGGTGGCTGCGCTGTGCGGCATCCGCGCCGAGGTCAACTACGAGGGCCAGGCCGCCGTGGAGCTCGAGGCGTGCTCCGATCCCGGCGAGGAGCGCGCGTACCCGCTTCCCGTGGAGGGCGAAGGCGGCGGGCCGCTCGTGATGGACGCGCGGGCGGCCGTGGCCGAGATCGCGCGTGAGCTCGAGGAGCGCGTGGCGATCCCGCTGGTGGCCGCCCGATTTCACAACGCCGTGGCGGAGGCCACGGCGCGTGCCTGCGTGCTCGCCGCCGGTCGCGGCGAGACCGAGACCGTTGTGCTCTCGGGGGGCGTGTTCCAGAACCGCCGGCTGCTCCAGCGTGCGTCAGCCCTGCTCGGTGCGGCCGGGCTGCGGGTCCTCGTGCCGGAGCGGCTGCCCCCGAACGACGGCGGGATCGCGTACGGCCAGCTGGCGGTGGCGGCGGCACGGCTGGCCGAGGAGGCTCCGTGACCGGCTCCGAGAGACTGGACGTGACAGCGATACTCGCCGAGCGCGTCTTCGCGGGGGGCGAGTCCAAGCCCTTCGCCGAGCTCACTCTCGCGGAGGTCGAGGCTCGGGCGCAGGAGCTGCGCGACGTGTCCGGGTGGGGGCCGACGGCGAAGGTCCGCTCGGTGGCGATGGAGTGGGGCATGATGGCCCGCTCGATGGCCGAGCAGGGAGCGGAGACCGTTGCCGACGTGGACCCCGCGGAGATCGTGGAGCGCGCGCAGAAGATGTGGATCGTGCCGCCCGGCGGCAGCCTGCTCTGAAGTTGGCCCTACCCTTGTTGGCGTGATCGAGAGGCTCGTTGAGCAGATCGAGGGCCGCTTCGCCGAGCTCTCGCAGCAGATGTCCGATCCGGAGGTGATCGGCGACCAGGCGCGCTACGCCGGCGTCGGCCGCGCCTATCGCCAGCTCGAATCGGCCAACGAGCTGGCCGCGGAATGGCGCCGGGCCACCGACGACGCCGCCGGGGCCCGCGAGCTGCTCGCCGAGGATGGCGACGACCCCGAGCTGCGCGAGATGCTGAGCTCCTCCGAGGAGCGGATCGGTCAACTCGAGGAGGAGATCCGGCTGGCCATGGTGGAGCCCGATCCCAACGACGACAAGGACGTAATCGTCGAGATCCGCCCCGGTACCGGTGGTGAGGAAGCCGGGCTGTTCGCCGCCGACCTGTACCGGATGCTCAGCCGCTATGCCGAGCGCCGCCGCTTTCGTCCCGAGCCGCTCGTGGTGGGCGACGGGCATTTCACGCTGGCCGTGAAGGGCCAGGGCGCCTACAGCGTGTTCAAGTTCGAGGGAGGAACCCACCGGGTGCAGCGTGTGCCCGAGACCGAATCCCAGGGCCGCATCCACACCTCCACGGCGACCGTGGCGGTGCTGCCCGAGGCCGATGACGTGGACGTGAAGATCGACTCGGGGGACCTCCAGATCGACGTCTACCGCTCATCCGGGCCGGGCGGCCAGTCGGTGAACACCACCGATTCGGCCGTGCGCATCACGCACAAGCCGACCGGCCTGGTGGTGTCCATGCAGGACGAGAAGTCCCAGCTGCAGAACCGCGAGAAGGCGATGCGCGTGCTGCGTGCGAGGCTGCTCGAGCGAGAGCTGGCGGCTCAACAGGCCGAGCAGGCCGCCGCCCGCCTCGCCCAGGTGGGCTCGGGGCAGCGGGCGGAGAAGATCCGCACCTACAACTTCCCCCAGGACCGCGTGACCGATCATCGCGTCGGTCTCACGAAGGGAAACCTTCCGGGCGTGCTCGCGGGCGAGCTCGAAGAGTTCACGGCCGCGCTCGAGTCCGAGGAGAAGCGGCGCATGCTCGAAGCAACCGCCGCTTGACCGCCCGCGACGCGCTGGGCGCCGCGCTCGACGCGCTGACCGCGGCGGGCTGCGACACGCCGCGTCTGGATGCCGAGGTTCTGATCGCCGACGCCCTCGGAGTCGACCGCGGGGCGCTGGTGGCCGATCCCGACATGCCGGTGCCGGGCGCCGCAGCGCGGCTGATCGGCGAACGGGTGCGACGCCGGGTGGCGCGCGAGCCGGTGGCCTACATCCTGGGGCGGAAGGGCTTTCGGCGCATCGAGCTGCAGGTAGACCGGCGGGTGTTGATCCCGCGGCCGGAGACGGAGCTGCTGGTGGAGGTGGCGCTGGAGCTGCCGGTTGGTGCTTCGGTGCATGACGTGGGGACGGGGTCGGGTGCGGTCGCCCTGGCGCTGCTCGATGAGCGGCCGGATCTCGTTGTCACGGCCTCGGACGCTTCTGCGGCTGCCGTGGAGGTCGCGCGGTTGAACGCTGCGCGGCTGGCGCTACGTCTCGACGTGGTCGTGGCGCCGGGCGTGCCTCGGGGCTATAAGGGGATGGTGCTGGCCAACCTGCCGTACGTGCGCGAAGACGAGTGGGCTTCGCTTCAACCGGAGATCCTTCGTTTTGAGCCGCGCGAGGCGCTCGTGTCGGGAGTTGACGGGCTTGACGCCATTCGCGGTCTCGCGGCGGCTGCACCGCCCGGCACGCGGCTGGCCCTGGAGCACGCGCCGGGGCAGACCGAGGCCGTCCGGGCGCTGCTCCGCGACGCCGAGACGCGCCACGACCTGGCCGGCCGCGAGCGCGTGACGGTCGGCTTCGCGCGCTGACTCGCGCCACGGTCCTGGATCGCACCCCGCATGGGCTGGCCTTTCACGAGCTTCCAGTACTGGACGGTATAGTTCTCACGTCATCTGGGTAGAACTAGACTGTCCAGTTCTACGACACGGGAGAGCCCATGGCAACGCAACCGTCATCCGCAACAGAGCCGCGAGTCCTGCTGAGCGGACTCGCTTATGTCGAATCGCCGCGCTGGCACGAGAACCGCTTGTGGTTTGCTCACTGGGGCACGCAGGAGATCGTGGCCGTCGACCTCGATGGCAACAGCGAGGTGGTCGGACAGGGTCCTCCCGGCCTCGGGTGGTCCATCGACTGGCTGCGCGACGGCCGGCTTCTTGTGACCGGCCCAGAGCTCATGCGCCAGGAGCCAGATGGATCGATGGTCAGGCACGCCGACCTCAGCGGTGTGACCGAATATGGCTGGAACGAGATCGTCGTCGACGGTCGCGGGAATATCTATGTCAACAGCTTGGGCTTCAATTTCGGGGCCGGCGAAGAGCCCACCCCCGGGCTCATTGCGCTGGTCACCCCGGACGGGGTGGCGCGCCAGGTAGCCGACGGCATCGAGTTCCCCAACGGCATGGCCATCACGCCCGACAACTCGACGCTGATCGTCTCCGAGTCGTTCGCCGGCCGCCTCAGCGCGTTCGACATCGCCGCCGACGGCAGCCTGTCCAACCGGCGCGTGTGGGCGGACGGCATCGGCCCGGACGGCATCTGCCTGGATGCCGACGGCGCGCTGTGGACCCACTCGGCCGACACCCGTACGCATACGGGGCTCGACGACAGTCCCGAGGGCGAGGCCGTTCGGGTCCGCGAAGGCGGCGAGATCCTGCAGAGAATCGAGTTCGACCGTGCCTGCTTTGCCTGCATGCTCGGCGGCCCCGACCGCCGCACCCTGTTCACGTTGGTGGCCGATTGGCGCGGCATCGAGAAGGTCGATGAGGCGGTGGCGAGCAGGAGCGGACAGGTTTTGATCACCGAAGCACCCGCGGGCGGTGTCGGTTGGCCGTGACCGCCCGGCCTCTGGGGCAGCCCTCAACGTAGAGCGCGTGCCAATCTTGGTCGGTCGTCGTGATCGCCGAGGACCTCGCCACCTTTGAGCGCTGCATCGCCGTCGGGGGCGTGGCGCTGTTCCCCGCCGACACGGTCTACGGGCTCGCCACCGAGCCGGACTCGAAGGAGGGGGTGCAGCGCCTGTATCGCCTCAAGCGCCGGCGGCCCGACAAGCCCGCCGCGGTGATGTTCTTCAATCGGGATCTCGCATTGGCCGCGCTGCCCGACCTGCCCGCCCCGACCGCCGAAGCAGCCGAGCGCCTGCTGCCCGGCCCCGTGACCCTGTTATTGCCCAACGCAGCGCGTCGCTTTCCACTGGCCTCGGGACCAAACCCGCGCGTTCTGGGTCTGAGGGTTCCGGACTTGACCGGCGACCTGGCGGCGCTGAGCGGCGTGAAGTGGCCGGTCCTGCAGTCCAGCGCCAACATCTCGGACGGTCCGGAAGCCCGCCGAATCGAAGACGTGGAGAGGACCATTCGCTCCGGGGTGGACATGATCCTCGACGGCGGTGAGCTCCCGGGCACGCCCTCGACCGTTATCGATCTGACCCGCTACCACGACGACGGCAGCTACAGCATCGCCCGGGCCGGAGCCCTGCCCGCCGAGGAGATCGAGGCGGCCCTACGGTGACGGCCGACGAGATCGTTGCCTGGCTGGCCGAGCGCAAGGCCTCCGAGCACGACCTCGCCGGCATGGCGCGCTACGGCATCCGCGTCGAATGCGCCTTTGGCGTCAAGCAACCCGAGCTGCGCGCGCTGGCCAAGCGGATCGGGCGCGATCACCGGCTCGCCGGTGAGCTCTGGTCTGCGGGCTGGCGCGAGACGCGCCTGCTCGCGGCCATGACCGACGAGCCGCAGCGCGTCACGCGGACACAGATGGATCGATGGGCGGGCGACTTCGACTCTTGGGACGTGTGCGACGGGGTCTGTCTCGACCTCTTTCGGCGCACACCGCACGCGTGGGAGAAGGCGCGCGAGTGGCCCCGTGCGAAGCGCGGCTTCGTGCGCCGCGCCGGGCTCGTGCTGATCGCACTGGTGGCCAAATACGACGATGCCGGCGACTCACACCTCCTCGATCTTCTTCCTCTGGTGCTCGTGGCCGCACACGACGATCGCAACGAGGTGATGAAGGGCGCCAGCTGGGCCCTGCGCAACGTGGGAAAGCGCAACAGCGAGGTGTATGTTGCCGCCATGCAAGCCGCAGCGGAGCTGCGGGGATCCGAGAGTCGGGCCGCCCGCTGGGTCGGATCGGACGCCCTGCGCGAACTCGATAGCGCCAAGGTGCGACAACGACTCGGCGAGGCTGTACGGTGATCCCGATGAGCGAGCTCAGCCCGGACTACTTCACCAAGCCCGTTGCCGACGTCGACCCGGAGATTGCCGAGGTGCTGACAAACGAGGCGCAGCGCCAGGAGTCGACGCTCGAGATGATCGCCTCCGAGAACTTCGTCCCCCAGGCGATCCTCGACTGCCAGGGCTCGGTGCTCACCAACAAATACGCCGAGGGCTACCCGGGCAAGCGCTACTACAGCGGCTGCGAGCACGTCGATGTGGCCGAGCAGCTGGCCATCGATCGGGCCAAGGAGCTCTTCGGGGCCGAGCACGCGAACGTGCAGCCGCACTCCGGTGCCCAGGCCAACATGGCCGTCTACATGGCGCTGCTCGAGCCCGGCGACCGCATTCTGGGCATGAAGCTCGACCATGGCGGCCACCTCACCCACGGGATGAAGATCAACTTCTCGGGGCTCTACTTCGACATCGTGGGCTATGGAGTGCGCGAGGAGGACTCGCGGCTCGACATGGACGAGCTCCAGCGGATCGCCGAGGACTCACGGCCCAAGCTGATCCTGGCCGGCTGGTCGGCGTACCCGCGCCAGCTCGACTTTCAGCGCTTCCGCGAGATCGCCGACTCGGTGGGCGCCCTGCTGATGGCCGACATGGCGCATTTCGCCGGGCTGGTGGCGGCCGAGCAGCACCCAAGCCCGATCCCCTACTGCGATGTGGTCACCACGACCACGCACAAGACGCTGGCCGGTGCGCGCGGCGGCATGATCCTGTGCCGAGAGGAGTACGCGAAGAAGATCAACTCGCGCGTGTTCCCGGGCGCGCAGGGCGGCCCGCTGATGCACGTGATCGCGGGCAAGGCGGTGGCGATGAAGATCGCCAAGAGCGAGCTCTTTCGCGAGCGCCAGGCGCGTACGCGAGAGGGGGCCGCCGCCGTGGCCGAGGAGATGGTCGGCGTGGGGGTCAACGTGCTCACCGGGGGCACCGATGTGCATCTCGTGCTGGCCGACCTGCGCGACTCCGAGCTCGACGGCCAGCAGGCCGAGGATCGCCTCCACGAGATCGGCATCACCGTCAACCGCAACGCGGTGCCCTTCGACCCGCGCCCACCGGCGGTGTCTTCGGGGGTACGCATCGGCACCCCGGCGCTGGCCACGCGCGGGTTCACCACTGACGACTTCAGCGAGATCGGCAAGGTCATCGGCGCGGCACTCACGGGCGACTTCTCGGACACGAAGAAGGCCGAGCTCTCGGGGCGCACCCAGGCCCTCGCCGAGCGCCATCCGCTGTATCCGCAGTTGGCGCCGGCGACCGTCTGACCTGGGTTCGGCGAGGCTGGGCCGGGTATTGAGCCCGGCATGAGAGCAGTGACCTATCACGGCAAGCGGGACGTGCGAGTCAACACGGTCCCCGACCCCAAGATCGAGGAACCCACGGACGCGATCGTGAAGGTCACATCCACCGCGATCTGCGGCTCGGACCTCCACCTCTACGAGGTTCTGGGTGCATTCATCGACGAGGGCGACATCCTGGGCCACGAGCCGATGGGCGTGGTGGAGGAGGTCGGTAGCGAGGTCAAGAACATCGGCCCCGGCGACCGCGTGGTGATTCCCTTCAATATCTCGTGCGGAAGCTGCTGGATGTGCGAGCACCAGCTCTTCTCGCAGTGCGAGACCACCCAGGTGCGCGACCAGGACAAGGGCGCCGCGCTGTTCGGCTACACCAAGCTCTACGGGCAGGTTCCGGGCGGGCAGGCGGAGTACCTACGCGTGCCCCAGGCCCATTTCGGTCCGATCAAGGTCCCCGAAGGCCCGTCGGACGAGCGGTTTCTGTTTCTCTCCGATGTGATTCCAACGGCCTGGCAGGCGGTTGAGTATGCGGCGGTGCCCGAAGGGGGAACGCTGGCCGTGTTCGGGCTGGGTCCGATAGGGCAGATGGCGGGGCGGATCGCGCTGCACCGCGGGGCCGGTGAGGTGATCGGCGTGGATCTCGTGCCCGAGCGGCTGGAGATGGCGCGCCGCCACGGCGTGGAGGTGATGGATCTCAACGAGGTCGGCGACGTGCCCGAGGCGATCAGGGAGAAGACGGGCGGACGCGGCGCCGACTCGGTGGTCGACGCGGTCGGGATGGAAGCCCACGGCGCCCCATTCGGGAAGATCGCACAGGCCGCGGCTGGGCTGGTGCCCGACGCCATCGCGCGGCCCATGATCGAGAAGGCGGGCGTCGATCGCCTCAGCGCCCTCTACGACTGCCTCTCCTCGGTGCGGCGCGGCGGAACGGTCTCGCTGAGCGGGGTCTACGGCGGCGCTCAGGATCCGATCAACATGATGCAGCTCTTCGACAAGCAGCTGCAGCTACGAATGGGTCAGGCCAACGTCTGGGCCTGGGTCGACGACCTCATGCCGCTCGTGTGCGACGACGCCGACCCGCTCGACGCCGAGGGCCTGGTCACGCACCAGATCCCTCTAGAGCAGGCGCCGCACGGCTACGAGATCTTCCAGAAGAAGGAAGACCGCGCCATCAAGGTGGTCCTCAAGCCCTAGCGTCCCGTCGCGGATACGAGTTGGGCCGCCGTTAGGCTGATCCTCGATGGACGAGCTCGATGCCCTGTGGGCGTTTCTCGTCGCGGCTCTCATCGCGTTTGCGGTCACCCCGCCCGTAGCGCGGCTGGCTCGCCGGATGGGAGTGCTGCACCAGCCGCGCGACCGCGACCTCCATGACCGGCCCGTCCCCGGGCTGGGGGGCCTGGCGATCCTGGCGGCGGTGGTGGTGGCTGCGCTCATCTTCCTGCCGGCCGGCAAGGAAACGCGCGGCATCGTGGCGGGGGCGATCGCCATTGCGCTGATCGGGGCCGTGGACGACGCCCGCCCGGGCGGACTGCATCCGCTCGTCAAGCTGGCCGGCCAGTTCGCGGCCGCGGCCATCCCAGTCTGGTCGGAGGTGCGCGTGGAGAACATGACGCTGCCCTTCGTCGACCCGATCGACCTGGGCTCGTGGGGCTATCCGCTCACCCTGATCGGCATCGTCGCGGTGATGAACGTGGTCAACTTCACCGACGGCGCCGACGGTCTGGCCGCCGGCGTGTGCACCATCGCCGCGGGCACCTTCGCGATCATCGCGCTCTCGCTCGACCGCGTCGACGCGGGCATTCTCGCGGCGCTCACGGCGGGCGCGGCGGTGGGCTTCCTGTGGCACAACTTCCACCCCGCTTCGATCTTCATGGGCGACGCCGGGTCGAACCTGCTCGGGTTGCTGCTCGCCTGCGTGGCCATCCAGGGCGTGCTCAAGACCGCAGCCGTGGTGGCGCTGTTCTTCCCCCTCTTGATCCTGGCCGTGCCGGCGCTGGACGCCACCTTCGTGATTGCCAAGCGCATCAAGCACGGGAGGCCGGTCTACTCCGCCGATCGCTGGCACTTCCATCACCGTTTCGCCAACATCGGCTTCTCCCAGCGGCGCACCGTGCTCTATCTCTACGGCTGGACGCTGTCGCTGGCCGCACTCGCGCTGGCCATGCGCTTCGTGCCCTACTCCGACGACGACGGGACGCTCCATGCGGGCTGGACGCTTGTGATCGTCGCCTTTGCCCTCGTCGCCTTCGCGGCCAGTATCTACCTCGTGATCGTGCTCGAGATCCTCAAGTTCAAGCGCTTCCGCGAGCGCGAGCTGCGCCGGCAGGTCGAGACGGGGGAGATTGCCGCGCTCAGCGAATCGGAGATCGAGCATGAGATCGAGCGGGAGGTGGAGACGGGGGATTTTGAGGCTGTCGGGCGGGATTAGCGTTTTTTGCCGGGTTGGTCGGGCGGGGCCGTCCGTCATCGCCCGTCCGCAGAGCCTCGCTTCGCTCGTTCGCTCGCCGCGAGCGGCTCGCTCTGACATGCTCTGCGGCCGGGGATGCCGGACGTCCCCGCCTTCGTCCGTCGTCTTGCTAGAACAGCGTTGTCTGTTCCGGGACTGGGTCCCCCGTTGGGGTTGTGGTGGTATCGGTGAAGAACTCGTCTCGTTCCGGTACCACCCGGCGCCCCTGGCGGCTCAGGCGTGATAGTCGCTCGCGTTCCTCCTTGGGTGCGTAGGCCCCGCGTGCGTAGAGCTTCTCGTAGCGCTCCACCAGGTCGGGGCGGTAGGAGCGCAGCCAGTCCATGAAGATGCCGCGTACCTCGCCGCGCAGGTGTAGGCAGATGCCGCCGATGCTCACGGCGCCCGCCTCGGCGCAGCGATCGAGGATCTCCTCGACCTGGCGCGGGTCGTCGTTGATCCCGGGCATGAGCGGGGCGATCAGCACGCCGGTCGGGATGCCCGCCTGGTTGAGCTCGGCCACCGCCTCGATGCGCTTTCGCGGATGGGGAGTGTGCGGCTCGCTGGCCCGCCAGGCCTTCTCGTCGAGCGTGGGGATCGACAGGTTGGCGGCGAAGCTGGGGATCTGCTTGAACAGCTCGACGTCGCGCAGCAGAAGCGGCGATTTGGTCAGGACCGATGACGGCGTGCGCGAGTCGCGCATCGCTTCCCACACGGCGGGCAGCAGCTCGTACTTCTTCTCGACCCACTGGTAGGGATCGGTGTTGGTGCCGAGGGCCACGTGCTCCCGCTTCCATCGCGGCCGCATGAGCTCGGCCCGGGCGAGCTCGGGCGTATTGACCTTGACCACGATCTCCCGCTCGAAGTCGCGCCCGGCGTTGAAGTCGAGGTAGGTGTGGGTCGGCCGGGCAAAGCAGTAGACGCACCCATGGCTGCAGCCCCTATAGGGGTTGATCGTCCACCGAAACGGCATTCGCGACGCCTTGGGCACACGGTTGAGGACAGACTTGGCCTGGACCTCGTAGAAGCGGACGTCCATCGCCTCGGGGGCGTCGAAGGTGCGAACCGCCGCCGGCTCGCGGTATCCGGGGAGGGTGTGGGCCTCCTGCGTCTCGACCTTCAGGTTGTCCCAGCGCACGAACCTATGTTCGCATACGGCGAGGACGGGCCTACCGGGGATCGACCACCAGCTCCATGAGCAGCGAATCGTGCCAGTGATCGTGGTCGTAAGCGTCGCGCTCGGCCCGGCGCAGCGTTCCGACGGGAATGAACCCGGCCTTCGCGTAACAGCGCACCGCGGCGGTATTGTCGGCCGCCGGGTCGATCGTCAGGCGGTGGTGTCCTCGTTCGGCGATCAGGTGATCCGCCACCAGGCGCACCGTCGCCGGGCCGATTCCGCGCCCGTGCACTTCCGGGTCGAGGAAGAGGTCGATCGAGGCCGAGCGGTACTTCGGCTCGAGCTCCTCGGCGAACTGAACCATGCCAACGACCCGATCCTCGAAGACCACCGTGTAGCGAACCGATTCGGGCTCGTCGGACATGGGAAAGGCGGGCTCGACCGGGTCCCACCAGCGCTCGACCTCCGGCGTGCGGCGGATGCGCCGTAGCTCGTCCGCGTGCGAGGCGTCCAGCGGCACGAGATGAACACCGTCCGACTTGAGCGCCTTCAGGACGAGTCGTCTCCGAAGGCCGTGACCAGCAGCTGCCGCGCGCCTCCGTGGTCGCGGTGCTCGCACAGGTAGATGCCCTGCCAGGTACCCAGGGCGAGCCGGCCGTCGCGCACGGGCAGGGTCAGCGAAGGCCCGGTCAGTGAGGCCTTGATGTGCGCCGGCATGTCGTCCGGCCCCTCGAGCGTGTGGGAGAAGTAGTCGGCGCCGTCGGGCACGGCGCGATCGAACCAGGCGGCGAAGTCGCGGCGGACGTCTGGTGAGGCGTTCTCGTTCAGGGTCAACGAGGCCGAGGTGTGCTGCATGAACACCAGCGCGATGCCAACGCGGATCTGACCGATCTCCGGGAACCCGGCGGTCACTTCGTCCGTGATCAAATGAAAGCCGCGTGGCCTTGGCGCGAGAGTGATCTGTTTCTGCATCCACACAGAGTCGGATTGTGCCGATACAGAGGGGTGGATGGGACTTATCTCGACGATCGTGCTGGGCGCAGCAGCCCTGGGCCTGATGGCGGTGGTTCTCTACCAACGCCGCCAGATCGCCAGGCTCGGTGCCCGTCTCGTTGAAGCCACTCGAGTGGACACGCTCACCGGCTTGTTGAACCGGCGCGCCTTCGAAGAGATGCTCGATGAGGAACTCGAGCGCTCGCTGCGCACCGGGCGGCCGCTGTCTGTGATCGTGGGAGACCTCGACTGGCTCCAGCTCGTGAACGCGCGCCACGGTTCCGAGACGGGCGACATGGTGCTGCAGCTCGTGGCGCAGGATCTGCGCAAATGGAAGCGCCGCATCGACTCTGCCGCCCGCATCGGCGGCGAGGAGTTCGGGCTGCTGCTTCCGGAGACCGGCGAGGGTGGAGCCTTCCTGGTGGCGGAGCGACTGCGCCGGGCGACCCACCGGACCTTCGCCGAAGAGCCTCTCCCGGTGACGATCTCCTTCGGCGTGGCGACCTATCCCGACCACGGCTCCGAACGATCCCTCCTGATGGCCTCCGCATCGAGTGCCATGGCCGCCGCCAAGGAGATGGGCAAGGATCGTTCGGTGATCTACAGCCCGGAGATCGCGCGCATGCTGGCCGCCCGGCCCGGCCCTGAGGGTGCCGACCTACAGCTGGCGACGGTTATCGGCCTGGCCGAGGCGCTCGACATCCGCGACAGCGGCACCACCGGCCACTCGCACACGGTCGGGACTCTGTGCGAGCTCACCGCGGCCAAGCTCGGGTTGCCCGCCGAGCGTGTCGAGCGCGTGCGGCTGGCGGGGTTGCTCCACGATGTCGGCAAGATCGGGGTGTCGGATCGCGTGCTGACCAAGCCCGGTCCGCTCGATCCGGACGAGTGGCAGCAGATGCGCACCCACCCCGAGATCGCCGCGCGACTGCTGGCCCATCCCGAGTTCGACGATCTGCGCTCATGGATTCTCGCCCACCACGAGCGCCCGGACGGCAAGGGCTATCCCGCCGGCATGGCCGGCGAGGAGATCCCGCTCGAGGCTCGTATCGTGGCCGCGGCCGACGCCTATGAGGCGATGACCGCCGATCGCTCGTATCGATCCGCACTCGGCGACGAGGCGGCCCGCGCGGAGCTCAAGGCCGGAGCGGGATCGCAGTTCGATGCGCGAGTCGTGGCTGCCCTGCTCGATGCCCTTTCCGGGGACGCTGCTGCTAGCCTGTCGCGCGCTTCGTAGAGCCTGCCGAATCCGCCATACGGCGGTACGGGGGAACCAGGTTGTTGGGGCGAATGGGCCGTGAGGGCCCTAGCGCAGTCTCTTCCGCGCGAGTCCGTCAGCTAACCCCGGAGGCGTCGATCAAGAGAGGCCGTCCCCTTTGTCGTTCAAGCACCTGCTGGTGTTGCTTATCGCCGCTATCCCGGTTGCCTTTGCCGGGCCCGCCTTCGCGCAGGGCGGCGCGGCGGCGCCAGGCGCTCCCGCCCCTCGCGAGGCGGAATGCCTCGAGTCGCCCGGCGCGGCCTGCACCGGATCGAAGCTGCTGCGCGGGCGTACCTTCGTGGTGCGCGGCTCGAAGCTCGAGAACGTGACCCGGATCGCCTTCCTCGGTCGGCCCACCAAGCGCGACGACGTGAGCGCCGGCGCCGTCAAGCGCAGCGGGCGGTACGTGGTGGCGGTGGTTCCGTCAGAGGCCGTCTCGGGTCGTCTGAAGCTGATCGACCGCTGGGGGGCAAGCGCCACCACGGGATTCCCCGTCAGCGTCAGCGACGCTCCCAAGCCCAAGCCGCTCGACCTGTCGCCGGATTCGCGTTATTTCTACGCCGGCCGGCGGCGGCCGAGCTTCACCATCGAGCAAGCCGCCCGCGTGCAGCTGCTGAGCGAGACGACCAACGAGATCGTGCGCTCGTGGGATGTACAGGGAGCGCCGGGACAGCCGGCTGAGGTCAAGTGGGACGGCAAGGGTGACGGCGGGGTGGGCCCCACCGGTGCCTATCACTTCCAGGTCGAAGGCGTGGCCAGCGCCGCCTCCACCGCAGCCCGGTTCTTCTTCGCCGACCACCTCTTCCCGATCCGCGGTCGCCACGACCGGGGCCAGACCGAGACCAACAACTTCGGCGGCGGCCGCGGCCACCAAGGGCAGGACATGTTCGCCCGCTGCGGCACCAAGCTGGCGCTCGCTCGCGGCGGCAAGGTCCAGTACGCCGGCTACCACGGCGCCGCGGGCAACTACGTCGTGGTGGATGCCGCGGGCACGCGCATCGACCACGTCTACATGCACATGCGCGAGGCTCCGCTGGTTAGCACCGGCGACCGCGTTTTCACCGGCCAGAAGATCGGCGAGGTGGGCGACACGGGCCGCGCGACGGGCTGCCACCTGCATTTCGAGATGTGGACCGCGCCCGGTTGGTACGAGGGTGGGCGCCCCTTCGATCCGCTGCCCTCGCTCGAGAGCTGGGACGCTTTCTCCTAGCGCGGCCCCCTAAGCGTGCGCCAATATGGGCACGTGCTGAAGCAGCGTTCAACGGCCGTAGGAGTGCTGGCGGCCGTGGGTTCCGTCGCCCTCGTCACTGCGGTCATCTTCGGCCTGCGCGAGCTGGTGCCCGTCGTCTCCACGGGGGTCGTGTACATGCTCGCCGTGCTGTTCGTGTCGAGCTTCTGGGGCCTGTGGCTCGGTCTGCTCACCGCGGTGCTCAGCGCGGCCGCGTTCAACTTCTTCCACATTCCGCCCACCGGCGGCTTCACGATCTCCGACGGCGAGAACTGGGTGGCGGTGGGCGTCTTCTTCATTGCGGCGGTGGTGATCAGCGGTCTGTCGGGCGCGGCGCGGGCGCGCGCCGAGGAGGCCGACCGGCGGCGCTCCGAGGCCGACCTGACGGCCGAGATGGCTCGCATCCTGCTCGGTGGCGCCCAGCTCGACGATTCGCTGCGCACCGCGGGACAGCGCATAGCCGCCGCCTTCGGGCTCTCCTCGGTGGGGATCGAGTTGGCTTGGGCCGACTCCGATGAGCGCCGCCGCGCGCTGCCGCTGCTCGTGGACGGCTCGCGGGTGGGCACGGTGATGGTGCCGCGTGACACGGACCCAGCGGTGCTCGAAGCCCTCCAGGACCGGGTGGTGCCCGGGCTCGAGACTCTCGTGGTCGCGGCGCGAAAGCGCGACGAGCTGGAGACCCAGGTGATCGAGACCAAAGCGCTGCGCCGCTCCAACGTGGTCAAGACAGCCGTGTTGCGCTCGGTCTCCCACGACCTGCGCTCCCCGCTCACGGCCATCACCACGGCGGTGGGCGGGCTGAGCTCCGAGACGCTGTCCGACGAGTCGCGCGAGGAGCTGACGTCGGTGATCGCACTGGAGAGCGAACGCCTGGCGCGCCTGGTCGACAACCTGCTCGACCTGTCCCGTCTGCAGGCCGGCGGGGTCGAGTCGCGCCCCGACTGGGTCTCGATCGAGGAGATCCTGCGCGCGACCATCGACTCGACCCAGCCGCCGCCCGGCGGCTTCGACGTCCAAATCGAACCCGACCTGCCACTCATACAGGCCGACGCCGGGCAGCTGGAGCGAGCCCTGGCCAACGTGCTCGACAACGCACGCCGGTACGCGGCCGGAGAGGCGGTGACCGTGCGGGCCCGCAGCGCCGGCCGGCAACTCCTGCTGCGGATCGGCGATCGGGGCCCGGGAGTGGCGCGCGAGAAGCTCGAGCGGATCTTCGAGCCCTTCCACTCCGCCGGCGAGCACTCCGGCACTGGCCTCGGCCTGGCCATCGCGCGCGGCTTTGTGGAGGCCAACGGCGGGCGCATCCGCGCCGAGTCTCTGCCGGGTCAGGGCACCACCATCGTGATGCAACTGCCGGTACCAGCCGAGCAGCCCGCGGGAGTCCGTTGAGCGCCGGACGGCGAGTGCTCGTCTGCGACGACGAGGCCCAGATCCTGCGTGCCCTGCGCGTGATCCTGCGTGACGCCGGCTTCGAGGTGGTCACCGCGCAGAGCGCGGAGGAGGCGCTGGACGCTGCCGCGCTGAAGGCGCCCGACGCGGCGATTCTCGACCTGATCCTGCCCGATGGAAATGGCATCGAGGTGTGTCGCTCGATCCGCGAGTGGTCTCAGATGCCAATCCTCGTTCTGTCGGCCGTGGGCGAGGAGAGCGAGAAGATCCGGGCGCTGGAGTCTGGCGCCGACGACTACGTGACCAAGCCCTTCAGCCCGGGCGAGCTCGTGGCCCGGTTGAACGCCGCCCTGCGCCGGGCGGGCCACCGCGAGGAGCCCGTGCTCAGGGTCAACGGCCTGGAGATCGACGTGGCCGGGCATCGGGTGCTGCGCGAGGGTCAGGAGGTCCACCTGACCCCCATCGAGTTCGACCTGTTGCGAGTGCTCGCCCGCAACCGCGGCCGGCTCATGACCCACCGCGCCCTCCTCGGCGAGGTCTGGGGCCACGCCTACGAGGACGACACCCACACGCTGCGCGTGCACATCGCCAACCTGAGGCGAAAGATTCAGCCCGACCCGGGCGGGCAGGCGCTCATTCGCACCGATCCCGGGGTCGGCTACCGCTTCGCAGGATCCTAGGTTCCAAGCCCGGATCTTTACGCGAACTTGATACGCGGGCGGCGCTTCTTGACGCCGCCTTGCCGCGGAGGAGCGGAAAGTAGAGGCATGACTTCTCCCACACTCATCCCGCCGGCCTGGGTGTGGCTTCGCAAGAGCTCCCTGGACCGCCGTATCGCCCTGGGCGCCGACCCGCACGAGAGCCCCGAGCTCGCCCGTCGCGCCCAGCAGCTGAGCTCGCCGCGCAGCCGCGCCGGTTTGGCCGCCGGTCTGTGCCGGATGGTCGAGGCGGCCGAGAAGCCCCATCCGGTCATGACGTCGCAGGTTCCGCTCAACCGCGCGAGATCCTCGCCGAGCGGGAGCTGTTTCTGCAGCTGGCGGCCGACCTGCGCTCGCCCGACCCGCTCAGCCCGCGCGGGATTGCGCTCGTCGAGCGTCTCGTGACCGACAGCTCTTCGCCGTGCTACACAACCAGCCGTGAGGGAGAGCTTCGCCTGGCCCTGCGCCAAGCCCGGGCCGCGCTCCACCTCGCCTGAACCGACTGATGGACCTGATTTCCATCGCGATCGCAGTGGTGGCCTTCGGCCTGTTGCTGCTGCTGATCCAAGGACTCGACCGGGTATGACCGGCGCCGAGCTCCTCGGCCTGGTGGTCTCGGTGCTCGTGGCCGCGTACCTGCTCTACGCCCTGCTGCGCGGTGAACGTCTGTGACAGCGCAGGGCTGGCTGCAGATCGCGATCTACCTCGCGGTCCTGACCGCGCTCACGCCGCTCATCGGCGGCTACATGGCGCGCGTCTACCGCGGTGAGGTCACGCTCCTCGCTCCGGTCGAGCGGCTCCTTTTCCGGACCATTCGCGTCAACCCGGCCGTCGAACAGGACTGGAAGTCCTACGCGCGCTCGGTGCTCGTCTTCTCCGGCCTCTTCTGGCTTGTCCTCTATGTGCTCCTGCGCACCCAGGGCATCCACCCCTTCAACCCTGAGGGGTTCGACTCGGCCACTTGGGACACCACCTTCAACACCACGTCGTCCTTCATCACGAACACCAACTGGCAGTACTACGGCGGGGAGACGACGCTGTCGTACTTCTCGCAGATGACCGGGCTCGCGGTGCAGAACTTCATCTCCGCGGCGGTGGGCATCTCGGTGGCGATCGCCGTCATTCGTGGCTTCGCCGCGCGCTCGGGCACGTCGCTCGGCAACTTCTGGCAGGACCTCACGCGCACGCTGCTCTATGTGCTGCTGCCCATCTCGTTCGTGGGCGCACTGTTCCTGGTCTCCCAGGGGGTGATTCAGACGCTCGGTGCCTACGCGCAGGTCGGCGACCAGACGCTCGCGCTCGGGCCGGTGGCCTCGCAGGAGGTCATCAAGATGCTCGGCACCAACGGCGGCGGCTTTTTCAACGTCAACAGCGCGATGCCCTTCGAGAACCCGACCGGTCTCTCGAACTTCGTGGAGATGCTGCTGATCCTGATCATCCCCGCCGGCCTGACCGCCACGTTTGGGCGCTTTGTCGGCAACCGCCGCCAGGGCTGGGCCCTCTACGGCGCCATGCTGATCATGTTCGTGGCCTCGGTTGCTGTGGTCTACGCGGCCGAGGGTGACTCCTCCCCGGCGCAGCACCTGGCCGGCCTCGCCGGCGATCCGGGCAATCTGGAGGGCAAGGAGCAGCGCTTCGGGATCGCCTCCAGCGCCCTCTTCACGGCGATCACCACGGTCGCTTCCTGCGGCGCGGTCAATGCGGCCTTCGACTCGCTCACGGGCATCGGTGGCCTGGTTCCGATGTTCAACATCTCCACCGGCGAGGTGGTGTTCGGTGGAGTGGGCTCCGGGCTCTACGGAATGCTGCTCTTCGTCGTCCTCGGAGTGTTCATCGCCGGACTGATGGTCGGGCGCACGCCCGAGTACCTGGGCAAGAAGATCGAGGCGCGCGAGGTCAAGCTGGTGATGGTGGGCACGCTGTTCGTGCCGCTGGCCGTGTTGCTCGCCACCGGTCTCGCGGTCGCCACGAAGTATGGCGCTCCCTCCATCTACAACCCGGGGCCTCAGGGCTTCTCAGAATCGCTCTACGCCTACCTCTCCCAGGCCAACAACAACGGCTCCGCCTTCGCCGGTTACACCGGCTACACCCAGCCCAACGGCACCAACGAAGGAGCCATCGCAGTCACCTTCGCCGACCTGCTGGGCGGGCTGGCGATGCTCTTCGGACGTTTCGTTCCGCTCGTTGCCGCGCTCGCCGTTGCGGGGGCCCTCGCGCCCAAGCGCGTGTCGCCACTCGGCCCCGGCACGTTCCGCACCGACACGGGCACGTTCGTGGTCCTGCTGATCGCCACGATCGTGATCGTTGCCGCCCTCACCTTCTTCCCCGCCTTCCTCCTCGGCCCCGTCGTGCAGGGACTCACCGACCAACTCTTCTAGGACATGCGACGAGACCTCACCACAGCTGCCCTCGCCATCGTGGTCTTCACGGTGCTGCTCGGCCTCGCCTATCCACTGCTCACCACGGGCGTCGCCCAGGTGGTGTGGCCCAATAAGGCCGACGGCAGCCAGATCGAGCGCAACGGTGAGGCCGTCGGCTCGCGCCTGATCGGCCAGGACTTCAGCGGACGGGGCGGCTCGCGCTACTTCCAGTCGCGCCCCTCGGCCACCGACTACAGCCCCAACGCGACCTTCTTCAACAACCTCGGACCCAACAACGCGGAGCTGAGGACGCTGTTCGAGGAGAACCTGGCCGGCTATCTCAAGCGCGAACGGCCCTTTAACCCGGGCCTCCGAGCCTCCGACGTGCCTCCGGACGCCGTGCAGACCGCGGCTTCTGGGGTGGATCCCCACATCTCACCTGAGAACGCCGAGATTCAGGCACCGCGCGTGGCCGATGCGCGCGGCCTCGGGGTCGAGCGCGTGCTCGAGCTCATCAACGAGAACACAGACGACCGTTCGCTTGGCGTATTCGGTGAGCCGGGTGTGAACGTGCTCGAGCTGAACCTCGCGCTCGACGACGAGGAGGGCTCGTCATGAAGAGAGAGCAGAGCCTCTTCGGCGGCGCCGCGCTGCGCCAGGCCATCCCCTCCAGCTTCGTCAAGCTCGACCCGCGCGTGCAGTTCCACAACCCGGTCATGCTCGTGGTGGAGATCGGCGCGGTCATCACGACCCTGGGTTGGCTGATCCAGGCCTTCGGCGGGAAACCGCTCGGCGGAGGCGACGAGCCCGCTTGGTTTACCTTCACGGTCGCCCTCTGGTTGTGGCTGACCGTCGTGTTCGCCAATCTGGCCGAGGCACTCGCCGAAGGCCGCGGCAAGGCCCAGGCTGACGCCCTGCGCGCCATGCGCACGGAAACCGTGGCGCGTTTGCGTGACGGCAGCGAGAAGCCGGCCTCCGAGCTCACCCGCGGCGACGTGGTCGTGGTCGAGGCGGGCGAGTTCATTCCCGGCGACGGCACGGTGATCGACGGCATCGCCTCGGTCGACGAGTCGGCGGTGACCGGCGAGTCGGCTCCGGTGATCCGCGAGTCGGGCGGCGACCGCAGCGCGGTCACCGGTGGCACCAAGGTGCTCTCCGACCGCATCGTGGTCGAGATCACCCAGCTGCCCGGCGAGAGCTTCCTCGACCGCATGATCGCCCTCGTCGAGGGCGCCTCGCGGCGCAAGACACCCAACGAGATCGCCCTGGGCATTCTGCTCGCCGGCCTCACCCTGATCTTCCTCGTGGTGGTCGTGACGCTACGTCCCTTCGCCGAGTACGCGGACACCAACATCTCGATTGCCACCCTGATCGCGCTGCTGGTGGCGCTCATCCCGACGACCATCGGCGCGCTGCTGTCGGCCATCGGCATCGCCGGCATGGACCGGCTCGTGCGCCGCAACGTGCTGGCCCTGTCCGGCCGCTCGGTCGAAGCGTCGGGCGACGTCGACGTGCTCCTGCTCGACAAGACGGGCACCATCACGCTCGGTAACCGCGAAGCCACCGAGTTCCTGCCCATGCCCGGAGTCGAGGAGTCCGCCTTGGCTGAGGCGGCCCAGGTCGCCTCGCTGGCCGACGAGACCCCGGAGGGCCGCTCGATCGTCGTCCTGGCCAAGCAGTACGGGATTCGAGAGCACTCCTTCGATTCGAGCGCGAACTTCGTGCCCTTCTCGGCCGAGACGCGCATGAGCGGCGTCGACCTCGGCGGCTACCGCCTGCGAAAGGGCGCGGGCGACTCGATCATCGACTTCGTGGCCGGGGAGGGCGGCCAGGCCCCGCCCGAGCTCAAGTCGGTCGTCGACCGCGTGGCCTCCGAGGGCGGAACCCCGCTGGCCGTGGCGCGCGACTCACAGGTGCTCGGCGTGGTCTACCTCAAGGACGTGGTCAAGGAGGGCATGCGCCACCGGTTCGACCAGCTGCGAGCGATGGGCATCCGCACGGTCATGGTCACCGGCGACAACCCGCTCACCGCGGGCAAGATCGCCGATGAGTCGGGTGTGGACGACTTCCTGGCCGAGGCCACTCCCGAGCGCAAGCTCGAGCTGATCCGCGAGGAGCAGCGCGAGGGACGCCTCGTGGCGATGACCGGCGATGGCACCAACGACGCCCCCGCGCTTGCTCAGGCAGACGTTGGCGTGGCCATGAATACCGGCACCCAGGCGGCGCGCGAGGCGGGCAACATGGTGGATCTCGACTCGAATCCGACGAAGCTGATCGAGATCGTCGAGATCGGCAAGCAGCTGCTGATCACCCGCGGAGCGCTGACTACCTTCTCGGTGGCCAACGACATCGCCAAGTACTTCGCCATCCTGCCCGCCATCTTCGCCACCGCCTACGTGGCCGCCGGCGAGTCTTCCGGCCCGCTCGAGCGGCTCAACATCATGGACCTGGGCAGCCCCGAGTCGGCGATCATCTCGGCGATCGTCTTCAACGCGCTGATCATCCCTCTGCTCGTGCCGCTCGCCCTGCGTGGGGTGCGCTACCGGCCGGTGGGCGCGACCGCGCTGCTGCGCCGCAACCTGCTGATCTACGGCGTGGGCGGGTTGATCGCGCCCTTCGTCGGCATCAAGCTGATCGACCTGGTGGTCCACAATGTGCTCGGTGCGTAGTGCGAGGCCAGTACAAGATCTTCCTGGGCATGGCCGCCGGTGTCGGCAAGACCTACCGAATGCTCCAGGAGGGCCAGGCCGAGCGCGACGCCGGCCTTGACGTCGTAATCGGCTACCTCGAGCCGCACGCCCGCCCCGAGACCGAGGCACAGGCGGAGGGCTTGGAGCGCCTGCCGCGCCGAAAGGTCGAGTACCGCGGCGCCGATGTCGACGAGATGGATTTGCCCGCCATCTTCCAGCGCGCTCCACAGCTGTGCCTGATCGACGAGCTGGCCCACACGAACGCACCGGGACTCGAGCACGGCAAGCGCTACGAGGACATCGAAGACGTGCTCGACGCCGGCGTCGACGTGTTCTCCACGGTCAACGTCCAGCACCTGGAGTCGCTCAACGACCGCGTGGCCGAGCTGACCGGGGTGCGGGTGCGCGAGACCTTCCCCGACAGCGTGCTGGCGTCGGCCGACGAGGTCGTGCTCGTGGATCTCACTCCCCAGGCGCTGATAGCCCGCCTGCGCGAGGGCAAGGTCTATCCGGCGGAGCGGGTTCCGGCGGCACTGAACAACTTCTTTCGGGTAGAGAACCTGGCCGCGCTGCGCGAGGTGGCCCTGCGCCAGACCGCCGAGGAGGTGGAGTCCAAGCGCGGGCGTCCCGCCGGCGAGGTGCTCGGCACGCGTGAGGAGCTGCTGGCCGAGGAGGCGGCCACAGCGTTGGCCGAGCGCGTTCTTGCGCTCGTGACCCTGCGGCCTAGGTCGCAGCGCCTGGTGCGGCGAGCCTGGCGCTCCGCGCAGCGCCTGGGCGCCGAGCTCGACCTGCTCTACGTGCAGCCGCCCGGCGCGCCGCCGCGCGGAGAGGAGCGCGAGCAGCTCGAGGCCATGCGCCGGCTCGCCTCGGTGCTGGGCGCGGAGTTCGTCGTTGAGGAGGGGGACGACCTCGTGGACACCGCCGCCCGGGTGGCCGCCGAGCGGGGCACGACCTACGTGTTGATCGGTCAGCCTCAGCCGCGCACCGGGCTGCGGCGTTTCTCCGAGTCACTGCCCGACCGCATCATCCGCAAGATGCCGGGCGTGGACGTGCGGATCGTGGCCGATCGTTCGCGGCGCTTGGACGTGGCGCAGTGAGCCGCCTGCGCCGGGCGCGGGGAGGGGGTTCGGCGCGCCGAATCCTGTTCCCCTTCAACGGCTCGACGGTCTCTGCTGCGACGCTCGAGTTGACGCTGTCCCTGGCGAAGGCGCAGGACGCGACCCTGGTCCCCGCCTACCTCGCTGTGGTCCCGCACCAGCTGTCGCTGGATGCCGCGGTACCGGTGCGCGAGTCCGAGGCGGCGGTACCGCTGCTGGAGTTGATCGATCAGCGCGCGACGAAGAAGGGCGTGCCGGTGGACTCCCGCATCGGGCGGGGGCGCACGCCGCGGCAAGCGCTGTCGGCACTGCTGGAGAGCGAGCGGTTCGACGCCGTGGTCGTGGCGGCGAAGACCAGCACGAGCGACGGTTTCGAGCCCACCGACGTGGCCTGGCTGCTCGAGAGCTCACCGGCCGAGGTGCTGGTGCTGCCGCCGGGCGCTGCCGCGTCTCAGCTACAGGCGTAGGGCGTGGCGAAGGCGAGATAGGCGTCCGAGACCGCCGGGCTCGCGGCCTGGAGCTTCGAGGGGTCGCCCTCCTTCGCCGAGCTGTAGGCGTCGACGCCGTCTCGCATCGCCTGTACGTAGGTCGACTTGACCTCGCCGCCCGCGTCGGCCTCGGCCGCCGGCGCCGCCTCGACCGCGTCGAGGTGCCGCGCGAGCGCGTCGAGGTCGGGACCCGTGAACACCGGGTTGTCGAACAGGCCCTTTCCGCCGTCGGGTGAGGCGGCTATCTGAGGCAGGAACTGGTAGAGAAGGTTCGCCTGGCCGCGACCCTCCTCGTCGGCACAGAAGCCGGGCACCACCGGCTCGTCGGAGCGTTGGTCGGCCTCGGCCTCGGCGGCCGTGGCGAGAGATTCGCCGGCGCCGCTGTCGTCCTGGTTTCCGCCGCAGGCGACGATCAGCAGCCCGCTGAGCACGAGGGCCAGGAGAGTGAGCATGGGGCGGGGCTTGGGCACGCCACTCTTATCGGTCGCGCCAACCTGAGCTTGAGGGCTTGGCCTACCCTTCCCGGGGTAGCGGATCGACGAGCCCGTGACCATTGCCACCGCCTACGAATCCCTTCGCGCCTGGCTGTTTCGCCGGGAGCTCGACCGCAGGATCGCCCACGGCGCCGACCCGAGTTCCTCGCCCGAGCTCCGGCGGCGCGCGAGGCAACTGGTCTCGCGTGGTTTTCGCGCGCGCATGGCGGCCGGGCTGCGGCGCACGATCGCTGCCGCCGAGCAGCCCTGGCAGCTGCGCCTGACCGCGCAGGTCCCGGTCCAGCGTGGCGCCATCCTGAACGAGCGAGCGCTGCTGATCGGGCTGGCCCGGCTGCTGACCGAGGAGGAAACGGTGTCCGCACGCGGCGTGGCCCGGGTCGAGCAGCTGCTGACCGACGGCCGCTCCCCGCTCTATTACCCCGCGCCCCGGGGCACGCTGCCCGCGGCGCTGCGCCACGCGCGGGCCACACTGCTGCTCGGTTAGGGAGCTGATGTGGGTTGGCTGTCTTGGACCGGCCCGGCGCTGCGCGACCCGCCGCCTGGCGAGGGCCCGACGTGTTCTAACGGCAGCAACCAAGGTGGACGGGCCGTGTTGTCGGCTTTGTCACGTTGCCGTAACGCGGTTTCGCAGTCCTGTCCTGGATTGGCGTCGTACTGCGACATCAGGGCAGGACAGCTGCCCAAGCGGCGGCCGGATTCGTCTGCCCGACGGGCTTGTGTTAGGGAGCCAAGCCGGTCAGGCGCCGCCATTTGACCGCGCGGCGCAGTGCTGCGCGGCTGGCGGGATGGGTCGAGAGGCGAAACTCGGAGCTGAGCAGGGCCGACTGGTAGTAGACGGCCATCCGCACCCGGGGATGCGACTTCATGAAGCCGAAGAACTGGTTCACGAAGCCGGGCACGTCGGCCCCCCACACGCCCCACTCCGCGAACGCGAACGGCTTGCGCCGCCAGCGCGGGAAGCTGTAGATCGCGTTCATGGCCGAGCTGGCGCGAAAGGGCGAGTACCAGGTAGTGCCCACCCAGTCGACGTAGCCGCCGCCGGGATAGAAGTGCTTGGGGTGGTTCTTCGGGATCTCGGGATTGCCGAAGGAGAGCGGTACCCACATCAGGGCCACCTTGGGGCGCGGCAGCTCAGTGGTTCCGGTGCGCAGCGGCGGTAAGCCGAGGTTTCGCAGCTTCGCGTCGATGGCCGCCACGGCGCCGCCGCGCAGTATCAGCGTCATCCGCCGCCAGGCGCGCGTGAACTGCCCGGTGGCGTAGGCCGGCCCGCGTGATCGCCCGGAAAGGTCGTACGCCGAATAGGGGTTGTTCCCGTTGTTCATCTCGGACAGCGGTCGCACGTAGACCACCTCGCCGTGGTCGGCCAAGAGAGCATTGAGGCGAATCAGGAAGCCGTCTCCGCCGCCTCGAGCGAGGTCGCGCGGGGTCAGCCGGGTGCCCTTGGTGGACAGCGAGAGCATCGCGCTCGACCCCATCCGACGGGCGTCGTCGAGGCGGGGCCCGACGAAGCCGTCCTGGGAGCCCCAGTCGATGAAGTAGTTGAACACCGCCGGGTGCTTGCCGGATTGGCGCTCGAAGTCGGCGATGCTGCCCGCGCTGTAGCCACCCTGACCGCCCCACAGGACCTTGTTGTCGGGCGCGGTGTAGGGGGCCGCGGCCGCCGAGGCGGGCAGCACACAGGCGAGAGCCAGCACGGCTGGCAGAGCGAGACGCATTCGATCAGGGAAGCAAATCCCGGCGTCATCGGCGCCGGGCGCGGGTAAGGACGATCGGAGAGCGATCGAGGAGGGTTGATGGGCGCGACGGACGAATTGCCGTACGACACACCGAGGCTGCACCGGCTGGCCGCCGCCACCGGGCAGCTCGAGGCGCTCGACGCGCCGGCCAAGCGCGTGGCGAGCGTGGTCAGGTCGCTGCTCCCGGGTGGGCCGGTGAAGGATGCGCTGAGCGGCACCCTCCTCGGGCACCCGGCACATCCGTTGCTCACCGACGTGCCGATCGGCTCGTGGACGAGCGCGGTGATGCTCGACTGGATCGGCGGCAGCGATTCGCGGACCGCCGCCCGCCGGCTGGTGGCCGCGGGAATACTCGCTGCGGTGCCGACCGCGGCGGCGGGCTACTCCGACTGGGCGGACACCGAGATGTCGAACGACACCGTACGCCGGACCGGCCTGGTCCACGCCGCGGCCAACATCGCCGCGCTCGGCATGTTCAGCGCGTCCTACCTCGCCCGGCGCCGCGGCGGTAGCGGCCGCTTGCTGGCCCTGACCGGTGCCGGCGCGCTCGCCGCCGGTGGGCATCTCGGTGGCCATCTCTCCTTCGTAGAGGGCGTCGGTGTGAACCGGACGGCCTTCGAGAAGGGTCCGGAAGAGTGGACGCCCACCCTCACCGAGGCCGAATTGTCCGAGGGCCGGCCGATGTGCGCCCGCGCCGGAGACATCGATGTGCTGATCGTGCGCGACGGCGACGGCATCCACGCACTCGACAACCGCTGCACGCATCGCGGCGCACCGCTCCACGAGGGCGAGGTGTCCGATGGATGCGTCACCTGCCCGTGGCACGGCAGCCGCTTCCGCCTCGCGGACGGTTCGATCGAGCAGGGTCCCGCCACCGCACCACAGCCGGTGTACGAGACCCGGGTGACCGACGGCCGCGTCGAGGTACGCCAGGCGCAGAGCTAGTACACCCGTCCGAAAGTTCGGCCGGTTTCGGCGGCGTCTGGGCGATTCCCGACCGAACTTCCGGCCGCGCGCACTAACGGCGCACCGACACCAGCTCGAGCTTGGCCTCGAGCGGGGGCTGGGCCAGCCTGCGCGCGAGCTGCCGGGCGGCCTCACGCGAGCCGAGGCCCGCGATCTGGGCGCCGGGTGTGTCGATTCCATCGGGATTGGCCAGCGCGTCGGTTGCTGCGAGCGAGACGATTCGCTCGTCGACCACGATCGCGAAATGCTGGAACGACGCCTCGGAGGCACCGTGGCCGCCGCGGCCTTCGCCGCGCGCGCGGCCACGCGCCGGGTCAGCCGCTTGAACGCCCGGCGCCCCGGCGCCGTGAAATCGAACGACACCACGGCCCCGCCGGTGACCTCATCGGCCTCCACGCGCGGATTCCGTATGTCGGACTCCGACAGCTCGGCGTCATCCTCGATCGCGAAGTAGCGGTGAAGCCGCGGCGGCTGGCCCGGCGTGCGCTGGTCCTCGATCACGGCGACACCCGCCGGGATTCCCACCACCCGGCTGCCCGAGGGCGGTCCGCCGCGGCCCAGGGCGCGCAGCTGGGCGGGGCAGTCCGAGTTCCTCGGGTAGCTCGCGCTCCCGGATTCGCGCGCGTAGGGGGCGAGCAGCTCGTCGCAGCTCGCCGCCGGTGGCCACAGTTCGTGCCTGTCGGGGCCGAAGAGGTAGTAGCGGGCGGGCCGCGCCTCCGAGCGATCGGCCGCCGTGACCGCCTCGAATAGGGCTGCCCCGCCGGCGAACGGAGCGGCCGGTCCGCGGCTGCCGAGCACATTCGGCTCCCAGTCATACACGCGCAACGATGTGCCCTCGATTGCCGAATCCACCGCCGCGAGCGTCTCCTCGTCGTCGCGGGCCACGATGCGGATGCGATCGGACCCCGCCGGGCCGACCTCGAAGCGCTCCGAGCCCGGCGTGCTCAGGCGAGTGCAAAGACGAGCCGCCGTGCCGCGGGCGTCGCCGGCGGCCACGCGGTAGACAAGCGCCACGGTGGATCCGCCCGGCGGCTGGCTGCAGGGGGCCGAAGCCGTCTCCCCGCCGCAGGCCACCAGGGCAGTCACGGCCAGGGCGAGCACCGACAGGAAAGCGCGCGACATCGCCCCTCGATTCGGCACCGCGCGGCTCGACTTGAGCCCAGAGCCAAGTGTTACAAAGTAGTCACAAAGTCTCGCTGTCGGGTATGGTGCTTTTACCGAGAGCGCGCTAGAGACGCCGCCCGCCCGTCGCCCTCCGCTCCTCGGAACACCCCTTGACGACGCACGCTCTGAAAGCATCCGAGCCCATGCCGCTGCGCATGATGCGGTACCTCGACCTCGTCATCTTGGCGCTCGCTCTGCCGATCTTCATCGTTGCGGACCTACCCCTTCTGGGCTGGGCCGGCGCTGCGGGTGCTTGGCTTCTGCAGCGTGGGGTACAGCACCTCATTGAGAAGCGTGCACGTGCATCCGACGATCCCCGCGCCGTCGCCGGCCTCATGACCGGGTCGATGATCGCGCGCGGCTGGTTGGTGGCGGGGATCATCTTCGCCGTAGGGCTGACCGAGCGCGAGGCCGGTCTGACGGCGGCCATCCTCTCGATCTGCCTCTTCACCTTCTACTTCGCCGGCCAGATGATGGCCCGGCCGTTCGAGCCCGAGAGCGAAAGCCCGAAGTGAGCACGAAGGCCAAGTTCGCCATCGGCTTCGGCGTGTACCTGGCCGTTGCCGTGTTGTTGTTCGTGGCCTTCGGCTCCGACGGCAAGAACGACGAGTTCCAGCCTCAGGACGAGTTCAAGCTCGATCCCTGGATTGAGATCAAGCTCGGTGGCCTCGATCTCTCCTTCAACAAGGCCGTCCTGTACCTGCTGATCGGCTGCGCGGCCACGGTTGGCTCGATGGTCTACATCGCCCGGCGCATGACGGACAGGCCCAATCGCGTACAGACGATCGTCGAGGGGGCCTACGACCTCACCTACAACCAGATCGCCCGGAACAACATGTCCGAGAAGGCGGCCGCCAAGTGGTTCCCGTTCGTGGCCTCGCTCTTCTTCTTCATCTGGTTCTCGAACATGATCGGCTACATCCCGCTGCCGGTGAACGACCACGAGACGATCGAGATCGCCGGCATCAATTTCCCCGCCTTCGCCCTCTACGCCGCGACTGCGAACCTGTCGATCCCGCTGGTGCTCACCCTCTGCGTCTTCTTCCTCTACCAGTGGGAGGGCATCCGCAAGCACGGCCTCGTGAAGTACTTCAAGGGCTGGCTGCCCGCCGGCGTGACGGGCGCCGCCGCGGTTCCGATCTTCGCCATCGAGGTGATCTCGCAGTTCGTGCGGATCATCTCGCTCTCCGTTCGACTCTTCGCCAACGTCCTCGCCGGCCACCTGCTGATCCTGTTCATGGGTGGAGGGCTGGCCGTGCTGCTCGGCGTGACGGCGCTCGGTTGGATCACGCTGCCGCTCGCAGTGGGCTTCTTCGCCTTCGAGGTCGTGCTGATCGCGACTCTTCAGGCCTTCATCTTTGCCACGCTCACATCCATCTACTTCGGCGAAGCAAGCGCCGGAGGACACTAAGGAGGACGCATGGAATTCCTGCTCCCGATAGCCCAGGTCTCCGACGACGGCCTGAAGGCGATCGCCCTCGGCGTCGGCGCCGGCCTGGGCACGATCGGCCCCGGCATCGGAGTCGGCTACATCTTCGGCAAGGTGATCGAGTCCGTCACCCGCCAGCCCGAGATGCGCGAGGAGATCACGAGCATCCAGTGGCTCGGCTTCGCCCTCACCGAGGCGATCGTCTTCTACGCGTTCATCTTCGGCCTGATCGCCTTCTTCCTCTAGACGATGTTCCTGTTCGCACAGGAAGAGGGCGGCGGCAGCTTCCTCGTCAGCCCCAGCGTCGGGCTGATGATCTGGACGCTGCTCGCATTCGGGGTCACTCTCTACCTGCTCAACAAGCTGGCCTTCCCGCGCATCGCCGAGGCGCTCGACCGCCGCCGCCAGGCGATCGAGGACTCCATCGACGCCGCAGCCCGCTCCAAGCAGGAGGCCGACTCGCTGCTCGAGGAATACCGCGCCCGGCTGCGGGAAGCCCGCGAGCAGGCGGAGGACATCACGGGCCGCGCGCGCAAGGCGGCGGACTCGCTGGCCGACGACGCCAAGGCGGAGGCCAACCGCCAGCGTGAGGAGCTGATGGCGGCCACCCGCCGCGACATCGAGGCCGAGACGCGGCGCGCACTGGATGAGATCCGCAAGGAGGTGGCAAACCTCACGGTGATCGCGACCGAGAAGGTCACCCGCAAGTCGCTGACCCCGGAGGACCACCGGCGCCTGATCCAGGACGCTCTGGGCGAGGTCGACTTCACGGCGCTGGCCGGCGAGAAGACGGGCAACGGAGGCGAGAGGCAGTAGATGGAAGAGCTGGCCGAGGTCTACGCGCGCGCGCTCTTCGAGGCGGCGAAGGAGGACGACGTCCTCGATCGCGTGCACGACGAGCTGGGGGAGTTCGCCGACGCCCTCGATAGCGAGCGCAACCTGCAGGTGTTCCTGTTCTCGCCCTACTTCTCGAGCGAGGAGAAGAAGGACGGGGTCACGAAGATCGTGACCGACGCCGACGAGCGTCTCGTCAACTTCCTCGAGCTGCTTGCCGAGCGCCACCGCATGCCCGCCCTGTTTCGGATCCGGCGCACCTTCGACGCGATGTGGGCCGAGGAGAACAAGCTGCTCCCGGTGACCGTGACCAGCGCCGTGAAGCTCGACGAAAGCCTCGTCGACGACATCGGTAAGCGGATCGAGAGAGCAGACCGGCCGCCGGGTGGAGCTGTCATCGGCGGTGAATCCCGACGTGCTCGGTGGGCTGCAGGTGCAGGTCGGCAACATGGTGCTCGACGCCACCGTCCGAAACCGGCTCGAACAACTTCGAAAGCAAGTGGCCAAGGCCGTTTAGGGCCCTAAGGAGAACTCCCAGTGCAGATCAAGCCAGACGAGATCACGAGCATCCTCAAGGACCGCATCCAGGGGCTCGAGGACGGCGGCGCGGACCTGTCCGAGGTCGGCACGGTGCTCTCGGTAGCCGACGGCATCTCGCGCGTCCACGGGCTCGACAACGCCATGTCGAGCGAGCTGCTCGAGCTTCCCCACGACGTGACCGGCCTCGCGCTCAACCTGGAGTCCGACAACGTCGGCGCCGTGCTGTTCGGCGACTGGGACAAGATCGAGGAGGGCGACCAGGTCAAGCGCACCGGGCGCCTGCTCGAGGTGCCGGTGGGCGACGCGCTGCTCGGCCGGATCGTCAATCCGCTGGGAGAGCCGCTCGACGGCAAGGGCGACATCAACACCGACACCACCCGCCCGGCCGAGTTCAAGGCCCCCGGCGTGGTCGCTCGCCAGCCGGTCAAGGAGCCGATGATGACCGGCATCAAGGCGATCGACTCGATGACCAACGTCGGTCGCGGCCAGCGCGAGCTGATCATCGGCGACCGCCAGACGGGCAAGACGTCGATCTGCATCGACGCGATCATCAACAACAAGGGCCAGGATCTCGTCTGCGTCTACGTGGCGATCGGACAGCGCATGTCCGTGGTCGTGGACGTGGCGCGTCAGCTCGAGGACGCCGGCGCGCTCGACCACACGATCATCGTTGCCGCTCCGGCCGACGAGGCCGCTCCGATCAAGTTCCTCGCCCCCTACGCCGGCGCCGCGATGGCCGAGCACTTCCTCTATGAGGGCAAGCATGCCCTGGCCATCTACGACGACCTCACCAAGCACGCCTTCGCCTACCGCCAGATGTCGCTGCTGCTGCGCCGCCCGCCCGGTCGCGAGGCCTACCCGGGCGACGTCTTCTACCTGCACTCGCGCCTGCTCGAGCGCTCGGTCAAGCTGAACGACGACCTGGGCGGCGGCTCGTTCACCGCGCTGCCGATCATCGAAACCCAGGCGGGCGACGTGTCGGCCTACATCCCGACCAACGTCATCTCCATCACCGACGGCCAGATCTTCCTGCAGTCCGACCTGTTCCGCTCGGGCGTGCGCCCGGCCATCAACGTCGGCATCTCGGTGTCACGCGTGGGCGGCGCGGCTCAGACGACGCCGATGCGCAAGGTGGCGGGCCGGCTGCGCCTGGAGCTGTCGCAGTACCGCGAGCTCGAGGCGTTCTCTCAGTTCGGCTCCGACCTGGACGCCGACACCCAGGCCACCCTCAACCGCGGAGCCCGGCTGGTGGAGGCGCTGAATCAGAACGAGCGTGATCCCTGGAAGATCGAGGACCAGGTGGCAGCCATCTACTCGGGCACCGGCGGCTACCTCGACCGCATCAAGGTCGAGCGCGTCCGGGAGTTCCACGAGATGATGCTCCAGCGCCTGCACTCCGAGGACTCGGACCTGATGGACCAGATAGCCGACGGCAACTGGGACGACTCGATCGAGGAGCGCTTGGGCAACTGCATCGCCGAGGCGATCGATGACTTCGGCCCGGACTTCGACGCCGAGGGCAACCCGATCGAGGAGGGCGAGTCCGACCGCGTCACGTCGCGCGAGGAGCGCGAGAGGGAAGCTTCGTCCGACGAGGCCGACGCCGACGAGGCTGAGGAAGAGGACGAGGACGGCGATGATGCCGGAGCCAGGTCACAGCAAGACGACGAGGATGAGGAGCCTGGCAAGGAGAAAGATGCGGAGGCGGCCACGGCCTAGCTTGCATGGCGTCGCTCAAGGACATCCGCAGCCGCATCGGCTCGGTCAAGAACATCCGCAAGATCACGCGCGCGATGGAGATGATCTCCGCCGCGCGACTGCGGCGGGCCGAGCAGAGGATTGAGGCCCTGCGGCCCTACGCCGACGCCTTGCGGCGCATGACCTCGCGCGCCTCCCAGGCGGCGGAGAACATCCCCAACCTGCCGATCCTGCAGGAGAAGGACAACGTTCAGACCGTCGGCATCCTGCTCGTGACCGGTGACCGCGGCCTGGCCGGCCCCTTCAACTCCCAGATCGTGCGTGCGGGAAACCGGCGGGCGGCCGAGCTGCGATCCGATGGCGAGGAAGTGCTCTGGTACGCCTCCGGGCGCCGCGGCGTGTCCTCGCTGGAGTTTCGCCAACTCGAGATGGGCGGCAACTGGACGGGCTTCACCGACCGTCCCACCTTCGCCGACGCGCGCGCCATTGCCGACGGCCTTACCTCGGCCTACGTCGACGACAAGGTAGACCGCGTGGAGATCTTCTACAACGGCTACATCTCGGCGATCAACCAGGAGGTGCGTCACGAGACGCTGCTGCCGCTGCAGCAGGCGGACGTGCTCGGCGACGACGAGGACGAGGCAGGCGCGAGCGACGAGCGCACCGACGACGGCGAGCAGCACTCGCGCGCGCTCTGGATCTACGAGCCCGATCCCGAGGAGATACTCACCCGGCTCGTGCCGGACTACGTGGAGATCTCGATCTACCGCGCGCTGCTCGAGTCGACCGCGTCGGAGCACGGTGCGCGCATGAGCGCGATGCGCAGCGCCTCCGACAACGCCGGAGAGATGATCGACGACCTCACGCTCGAGGCCAACCGCCAACGCCAAGCTGAGATCACCCAGGAGATCATGGAAGTGGTCGCCGGGGCTGAAGGACTTCGATAAGGAGAAACGTGGAAGCCGCAACCGAAACCCATGAACAGCAGGACGAGCGGGAGAGCCGCGACGCCAACACCGGCCTGGTCGAAGAGGTGCAGGGCGTGGTTGTTGAGGTCTCGTTCCCGTCCGAGCACCTCCCCGAGATCTACAACGCGCTCGAGGTCGAGCTCGAGGAGGACCGCGAATCGGAGGGCGACGAGGCGCAGGCCGCACCGAGCCGCCTCGTGCTAGAGGTCCAGCAACACCTCGGCGACGACCGCGTGCGCACGGTGGCCATGGACGCCACCGAAGGCCTCTCTCGCGGGGCCAAGGTCACGGACACCGGCGGCCCCATCACCGTTCCCGTGGGCGAGGGCACGCTGGGGCGCATCTTCAACCTGCTCGGCGACCCGATCGACGACGCCGGCGAGGTCAAGTACGACGAGCGCTGGCCGATCCATCGTCCTGCGCCGTCGGTGGAGGACCTCACCCCCACGCGCGAGCTGTTCGAGACCGGAATCAAGGTCGTCGACCTGCTGGCTCCCTACGCCCAGGGGGGAAAGGTCGGGCTGTTCGGAGGCGCCGGGGTGGGCAAGACCGTGCTCATCCAGGAGCTGATCCACAACCTGGCCGCCGAGCACGGCGGCATATCGGCCTTCTGCGGCGTGGGCGAACGCTCACGCGAAGGCAACGACCTCTGGCTCGAGATGACCGAGTCCGGAGTCATCGACAAGACGATGCTCGTGTTCGGCCAGATGAACGAGCCGCCGGGCGCGCGCATGCGCGTAGCGCTCTCGGGGCTGACCATGGCCGAGTACTTCCGCGAGCAGGGCCAGGACGTGTTGCTCTTCATCGACAACATCTTCCGCTTTGTCCAAGCGGGATCGGAGGTGTCGGCCCTGCTCGGCCGGATGCCCTCGCAGGTGGGCTACCAGCCCACGCTCGAGACGGAGATGGGCCAGCTGCAGGAGCGCATCACGTCCACCCGCGAGGGCTCGGTGACTTCGATCCAGGCCATCTACGTGCCCGCCGACGACCTCACCGACCCTGCGCCCGCATCGGTGTTCGCCCACCTCAACGCCACGACCACGCTGTCGCGCTCGATTGCGGAGAAGGGCATCTACCCGGCGGTCGACCCGCTCGACTCGACCTCAACCATCCTCAAGCCAGACATCGTCGGCGAGGAGCACTTCCAGGTCGCCAACCAGGTGCGCGAGATCCTGCAGCGTTACACGGAGCTGCAGGACATCATCGCCATCCTGGGGATCGACGAGCTCTCCGACGAGGACCGCGTGACCGTGCAGCGTGCACGCAAGGTGGAGCGCTTTCTGTCGCAGCCGTTCTTCGTGGCCGAGGCGTTCACAGGCACCCCGGGCCAATATGTGCCGATCGACGAGACGGTGCGCTCGTTCAAGGAGATCATCGAGGGCAAGCACGACGACCTACCCGAGCGCGCGTTCCTGCTGAAGGGCACGATCGACGACGTCCTCGAGGGCGTGCGCGGAGACGACGGCTCGGACGAGGAGGGCTCGGACGAGTCCGCCGACGAGTCCGAAAGTCGAAGTCCGACGAGGACGGCAATGGCGAGGATGGATAGACGCGCTTCCCGCGGGGAGACCACGGAGACCATGGGCAGAAGGTCGTAAATGGCGAGGTCGATGTTCCCTGTGGAGGTCCTGACCCCCGAGGGGAAGGTCTTCGACGACGAGGTGGAGATGGTCTCCACCCGAACGGTCACCGGCTCGATCGGCGTCTTGGCCAACCACGCGCCGCTGATGGCCATCCTCGAGCCGACCGAGCTGCGGCTCTACAAGTCGGATTCCGACATCGTGCGCTTTGCCCAGGGCGAGGGTTATCTCCAGGTGGTGGAGAACTCCGCGCTCGTGCTGGTGGAGGAGGCGATAGCGCCGGAGGACATCGACCGCTCGGACTTCGAGGCGAAGCTCAAGGAAGCGCAGTCGAACGTGGAGAACGCGGAGGAGGAGTCCGAGGAGCGGGCGCGGGCCGAGCGCGAGGTCGCGCGCTACAAGGCGTTTCTCGAGGTCGACAGCAGTTAGGGCGGTTGGCCGGCGTTTCCAGGCGCGGGTCCTCTCCGACAAACTTCATTTCGCACGCCCTCGCTAAGCCCATCTGGGCCCGCTCTATGCTCGCCTCGTGAGCGACGAAGAGACGCGCGCCAAGCTCGAGCGTCATTGGGATACCGCGGGAGATAGGGATCAGGAAGCCGCCCACGAGATCTACCACGAGGACTGCGTCGTCGAATGGCCACAGTCCGGCGAACGAGTCCGCGGCAAAGCAGATCTCCAGGCGCTGCGGACCGCCTATCCGGCGCAATTGGAGTTCCACGTCCGGAGAATCCTTGGAGGCGGCGATCTCTGGATCACCGAGTACTCCATCTCCTACGACGGAGACCCCGTGCACGTCGTCAGCATCATGGAGTTTCGCGACGGACTCGTCGCGCGCGAGACCCACCACTTCGGCGATCCTTTCGAGCCGCCCGGGTGGCGCGCTCGTTGGGTGGAGCTGATGTAGCCCGTAAAGTTGGAGCCTTGACGGACCAGCAGTTAGGGCGACTGCCGCGCGCGGCGCATTCGCGCCTTCATCGCCAGCGGCAATCCGGCAAATGCGATTCCCGCGGCGGCCGCGAGGAGACCTTCGGAACGAGAAAGGCGCTGTGAGCCGGCCAGCCAGCGGCCGCCGGCGGCCGCGTGGGGAGCCATGAGCAAGGCGGCCGTCGCGACTCCGGGGTTGTAGCGCCGCTCTCGAATCGCCACGCCGGTGTGCATGAGGACATTGCCGGCTTCGATCCAAAGCACAGCCGCCGCGGCTACGGGTGTAAGCCGCCATAGCGCAAGACCGGCCACCGCGCTCGCCCAGCCGACGGTGACGTTGACGTGGAAGCCATCGCGTTCGGTCAAGGGCCAGTCGGGCCGGTCGCTGCCCAGCAGGCGCTGGTTGCAGAACGGGAGGAAACCGCCCGGCCAGACCCACTCCTCGGTCTGGTGGCTGACCAGGACCGGCAACGCCAGCCCCGCCACCCACAGACCGTCCTCGAGCAGCTCACCGCGGCGGAGGGCCGCGGCGCACCACGTCGGCACGACAAGCCCGGCCGCACCCCAGGGCCACCGCCCGTGTGTCTCCAGAGCCATCCCTGAGGAACGCCCGAGCGACGCTCGGCGCCAGGCCGCAGGGTCAGGTCAGGTCGGTTACCGCCGTCTGGTAGACGCCGATCGCGCGTTCCAGGTCGTCGCCGAGCGCGGCGTCGATCACGCCCACGTTCTGCACGATCAGCGTGGCCCGCGTGTTGAGCCGCTCGAACTCGTCCTCTGCTCGCAGCGCGGCCATCTGCTCCCGGCTGCCGCGGACCAGGATGAAGCCGGCAAGCTCGCCGCCGTGGGGCGCGAGCAGCACGGTTTCGTGGCTCTCGATGCGGCCGTCCTGCTCGGCCTTGGCGTAGTAGGCGAGGGCCTCGCCGAACACCTCCAGCCCCTTCGCCTCGCGTCCGGTAATGGGGTCGCCCCATCCAACAAAGAGTCCGGCCTCGGCCATGATCCACCTCCTGCTCGTTGGCGGCGGATCTCGTGGTGGCCCGGCATCCGTGCCACAGGTCGCCCCTCGCCCGCCCTGGCGTGACGACTCTATGCCGGGCTCGGTTGCCGAGTCAACCGCGCGCTCAGGCCGTTACCTCAGCTGCATGATGGCCAGCGCGTTGCGATGCGGATCGACGATCCAGGCCATCAGCGCGAAGCCGAGGTCCACGACCCCGTCGACCGTCTTGAGCCCGGGCATGTCGTATTCCTGGATCTCGACGCCACGAGATCGCAGCTCGGCCAGCTCCGCCGCGAGGTCGTCCACACGCCAGCCGGCCTGGGTCTGCTCGTCAGCGGTGCCAACGGTGCTCTTGGTGACCGCCAGCCGGCTGCTTCCACCGCACTTGTAGGTGATCTCCTCCTCGCTCTCGTGCAGGATCTCGAGGCCGAGCTTGCCGGCGTAGAACTCCTTGGATGACTCGAGATCGGTGGCCAGCAGGACCACGTCCATGGGATGGTCTCCGAGCATGCGCTCTCCTTTTCACCTCGTCCGGAGGAAGAGCCTACGTCGCTGTCAGCCTCCGGCCAGGTACGACTCGTCGAGTAGGGAGTCGAGGATCTCCCGTGGTGCGCTGAGCCAGTCGTCCTCCACCGGCTCGCCCTGGTCCCGGGCCGCCCTCAGCGCCCGGTCCCAGGTCAGAACTCGAGCGATCTTGGCCACGTGGCTGGCCAGCTCGAGTGTCTCCACCAGCTCCTGCCGGGGCGCGAGGTCGGTGAACACCTCGAGGTAAGCGTCTCGGGCGCGCAGGAAGCGGGGATCGTCGAATCCGGTCTCGAGATCGCGCTGCACGAAGAGCAGGGGGAGGCGCGCGGCGGCGAAGGGATGGGCCACAACGCTGTCACCCCAGTCGTAGTACTTAGGGTGGCCGGGATCGCCGATGATGTTCCACGGGTGAAGGTCGTTGTGGTCGAGGCTGGCCGGCGCCGGTGACGACGCCAGGCGCTCGCACCAGCAGTCGACGGTTTGGTTCATCGCGGCGATTTCGGAAGGCACCTCGCTCGTCACCTCAACCGCTTCGAGCGCCTCGTAGAATCTCGCGGGCATCGCGGCCGGGCGCATGTCGGCCAGGCCCATGGACAGCAGTTGGGCGACATGCGGCTCCAGCGCTCTCTGCAGCCGGCCATACTGCACTAGCGCCGCGACCAGCCCCTCGACCCGCGCCTCGCCACTCCGGCGCTCCCCGAGCGAGGGGCCGCCGTCGGGTAGCAGCATCCAGCCGCGCTCGGGGTCCGCGCCGATCGGAGTGAGCACGCGATCGGGCACGGTGCGGGTGAGCAGCCCGTAGAGCGGGACCTCGAAGGCGGTGTGGGGGCTGGCGGCCTTCAACCAGACCGGACCGTGGGTGGTGGACGCCGTGAGCAGCGTCGCCCACGGTCGCAGGCGCGGTTGCTCGACCTCGCCGGTGCGTTCGATGCCCGCGCCGGCGAGCTGCTCGTCCAGCCACGAGACAGCCGACTCGCGCCACGGCTCGGAGGACCAGGCCGCGACGCCATGGGCGCTCGGAGAGTGAGGCATCCCTCGCGCTAGCGCCGCATGGGCACGGCGACCTCAGGCGCGAGCCCGCGCAGCTCCGCTTCCTCGATCGTGACGATGTCGCGTCCGAACGGGGTGAGCGTCACGGGAATCAGCTTGAAGTTCGCCAGGCCGAGCGGGATGCCGATGATCGTCAGGCAAAGGGCCACCCCTGTGATCACGTGCAGCAGGATCAGCCACCACCCGGCCAGCACGAACCAGATCACGTTCCCGATGGTCGAGCCGGCGCCGGCGTCGCCGCGACGAATGACGGTCTTCCCGAATGGCCACAGCGCGAAGACCCCGATTCGCAGGGCGGCGACGCCGAAGGGGATCGTGATGATCAGGATGAACATGATCACCGCGGCCAGCGCGTACCCGAGCGCCATCCAGAAGCCGGCCAGCACCAGCCAGATGACGTTGAGGATGAGGCGCACAGCGGGAGAGTGTCAGTACCCCCGCGAGGCGTCCGCGGTCTCGCGCTCTCCGGCCAGGCCGGCGGTGAACTCCTCGGCGCTCATCGGCTTCGAGAACATCGGGTAGTCGAAGCGAAGCGCGTTGTCGTGCTCCTCCGGTGAGGTGGCCGCGACGCAGTCCGAGAGCGTCACCACCTGGTAGCCCTTCTCGTAGCCGCTGCGCATCGTCGACTCGACGCAGCAGTTGGTGAGAAAGCCGCCCAGCGCGATCGTGGTGATTCCACGCGCGCGCAGGATGAAGTCGAGGTTGGTGGTGGCGAAGGCGTCGAGACCGCGCTTGCCCTCCACGACGATGTCGCCCTCCTGCGGCGCGACCTCGTCGACGATCTCGGCGCCCCACGAGCCCTTCACGAAGGCCGTGGAGTCGACCACGCCCTTGAGGATCCCGTACGGGTGATCGGCGAGCTCGCCAAAGCCCGACGCGAAGGTGATCGGCGCGTGCACGATTGTGGCACCGGCGTCACGCGCGGCAGCCACGAGCCGAGCCGTGTTGTCGAGCATGCCGGTGCTCTCCATGACGGGCTCGACGGCACCGTGCAGTGCGCCGCCCTCCGATGTGAAGTCGTTCTGGTACTCGATCAGGACGACGGCGGTCTTGGACGGATCGATGGGCATGCGGACTCCTCTGCTGGTGGGCCTCCGATCCTAGTCGCACTCAAGCGCCGGCACCTCCTGCCGTTTATCGGGGCGTGCTGACTACAAAGATCTTCAGATTGCTGTGCCTCTCCCTGGCCGTAACGGCCTTCGGCCTCAGCGCGGTTTCCGCGCAGGCGGGCCCCCCGGGCACCTGGACACAGGTCACCGGAATCGGAGGAGGTGTGCAGGCCGGCGACGAGATCGGACTCGAGCGAACCGCCGACGGCCGGCTGCACGTGGCGTGGACGCGCACGCCCGCCGGAGGGGTGTTCCACAGCGCTCTGTCAACGGATGCGCGCACGACCAGTGGCCCGAACCTCATCATCGCGCCCAGCCGGGGCGTCAACAACCGAGTCGACTTGGTCGCCGGCCCTGGCGGCGGCCTCAGGGCGTTTTTCTCCGGCCTCTCGGACTCGGCATTCAGCGACCGAATGGGCACCGCCACCGCCCCGCGGGACGGCCGGACCTGGACGGCGCAATCCAGTCCGGCATCGAACGGCAGCTTCGGCGCAGGGAGCCCCGTCTATGCCTCGTCGGGCATCAGCGGACTGAACGGCCCCGGCGGGGTCCCGATCTCGATCTGGGGCGACTCGGCGCCGGGAGCGGGCGGATACCACGTGGGTGTCGATCCCCTGACGCCCGACTTCCACTTCCAGCCCGGCTGCTGCTCAACCGACCCCAACGGCGCGCGTGAGGCCGGCACCGGGCGAGTCGTCTACGCCTGGAACCGGCAGAGCTCGATCGGAACCCGGGCCATGGTGCAGGCTCCCGGAGAGGCGCCCCGAGAGGTGCCGAACTCGCAGCCCACCCAGCTGGGGCACCGACTGGGGATCAGCGGACGGATCGGCGCCCGCGGGATCTACGTCGCCTACCTCGCCGGCGATAACAACTTCGAAGGTGTGCCTGCCCTCTGGCGGGTCGGTGACCGAGAGCCCCTGCTCCTCTCCAACCGGCGCGGCGCGCGTCACGCCGGCTTGGCGGCGACCCCCGGTTCACACCTGTGGGTGATGTGGGCCCGCGAGGGACGGATCTACGCCGGCCGCACGAGTCCGCGCGGAACGGCAGTGGGCCGTGTCATGACCGTGACGCCTCCGCGCGGGACCATGGTCATCCGAAACCTGGCAGGCGAGGCCTCGCGCGGACCGCTGGACCTCTTTGCCCTGGTGGATCGCGGTGCCCGGGGGAGCGGTTACTGGCACCAGCGGCTGCTGCCGCCCTTGGCGGTGCGCGTCAACCCGGAGCGTCTCTCCGCGCGTGGTGGTCGCGTCGTGGTGCACGTAACCGATGCCGGCACAGGAATCGACGACGCAGTCGTACGCATTCGAATCGGCTCCAGGGTCGAACGGGTGCGGACTGGACGGGACGGCCGAGCCAGAATCGACGTCGGCCCGATCAGCCGTGGTCCCCACGAGGTCACGGCGAACGCACGTGGCTTCTCCGAGGGGTCGGCCAGCGCTTCGTATCGGCTAGGCGCTCAGCGGCGCCCTGCAAAGCCCATCAAATCAAATTGATGTATTGTCCTGGGGGTGACCCGGGCACGGATCCGGCGCCGTGAGTCGTGACGTCTCGCCGCCGAGCTTCCTGCGGCTTGCGGGGCACCCGCTGCGCTGGCGGCTCCTGCGTGAGCTTGCTCGCAGCGATCACCAGGTCCGCGAGTTGTGCGCTCTGATCGGCCAGCCACAAAGCCTGGTCTCCTACCACCTCGGGCGGCTACGGACCGAGCAAGTGGTGTCAAAGCGTCGCAGCTCGGCCGACCGCCGCGACGCCTACTACACCCTTGAGCTGCCACGCTGCGGGGCACTGCTGACCGCAACCGGGGGCGCGCTTCACCCGGGCCTGCGACTGACCCCCGCGCCGTCAGGAAAGCATCCGCAGAGGTCGAGCCGCGCGCGGCCGCGGGTGCTGTTCCTGTGCACGGGAAACAGCGCCCGCTCGCAGATGGCGCAGGCGCTCGTCGAACACCTCACCGACGGTGCGATCGAAGCCTCGAGCGCCGGCAGCAATCCCAAGCCCCTGCATCCCAACGCCGTGCGCGCCATGCGAGAGCACGGCATCGACATCGCCGGCCGGCGCTCCAAGCACCTGAGCCAGTTCACCGATAGCCGCTTCGACTACGTCATCAGCCTCTGCGACCGCGTGCGCGAGGTCTGCCCCGAGTTCCCCGATCAGCCTGACCTCATCCACTGGAGCATCCCCGACCCGGCACGCGAGGGCGACACAGACGAGCGGACCTACCCCGCCTTCCAGCGCACCGCTACCGAGCTCGCCACCCGCATCGGCTTCCTCCTCAAGCTCATCGATCACAGCTCTTCGACCCCGGAGGCGAACTGAACATGCCAGACGACCTCGTCAGTGTCCGCTACATCGTCGACGACGTCGACGCCGCCATAGCCTTCTACACCGAACACTTCGGGTTCACGGTGCTCTCCAGCGCTTCCCCCGCGTTCGCCGACGTCGTCCGCGGGCGGCTACGGCTGCTGCTCAGCGGCCCCGCCAGCTCCGCCGGGCGACCGATGCCCGACGGCCGCTCGCCAGAGCCCGGTGGCTGGAACCGCATCCACCTGATCGTCGAAGACATCGCGACCGACGTCGAACGCCTGCGTGCCGCAGGCCTGACGTTCCGCAACGACATCGTGAGCGGGCCGGGCGGCCAGCAGATCCTTATCGACGACCCCTCCGGGAACCCAATCGAGCTCTTCCAACCCGCCGGCGCCTAGCCGATCCGCAGCACCCGCCCGACATGAGCGAGAACCCGGCTGCCGACCAGCCGGTCGGACTGAGGACGGTTCTGCGCGAATGGGGACGCATCGGCTGCATCGGGTTCGGTGGGCCACCCACGCACATCGCGCTGCTGCGCGAACTGTGCGTGACGCGACGGCGCTGGATCTCCGAGGAGGACTTCGAACACGGCATCGCGGCAACCAACCTCCTGCCCGGACCGGCCTCGACACAACTTGCCATCTTCTGCGCCTGGCGGCTGCGAGGGATCGCCGGCGCCCTCATCGGCGGCACGGCCTTCATCGTGCCTGGACTGGTGCTGATCATCGCCCTGGCGGCCCTGTTTCTCGGGTCACCACCGGCGTGGGTTCGCGGCCTCGGCGGCGGTGCCGCTGCCGTCGTCCCAGCCGTCGCCGTGCGCGCCGGCGTCGACCTCATCGGTCCGAGCCGAGCCCGTGCCGGACACCTGCGCCGCTGGGCCGTCTACGTCCTGGCCGGGGCGGCGGCAACCGCGCTTATCGGTCCCTGGCTGGTCCTCGTCCTCCTGGCCTGCGGCGCCGCCGAGCTGCTACGACAGCGCCTGATCACTACACGCCAAACGCTCATGATCAACCCGATCGGCCCGATCGCCGTTCTGGCCGTGACTGCCGCGTCGGGCGGACTCACGGCACTGGCGTGGACCGCGTTCAAGGTCGGGGCGCTCTCCTACGGCGGCGGCTTCGTGATCATCCCGCTCATGCAGGCCGACGCCGTCGACCACTACCACTGGATGACCGACGGCCAGTTTCTCAACGCCGTCGCGCTCGGCCAAGCCACCCCAGGACCGGTCGTCCAGACCGTCGCCGTCGTCGGCTACGCCGCCGCCGGCCTCGGCGGCGCGCTCCTAGCCGCCGTGGTGGCGTTCGCCCCCTCGTTCTGGTTCATCCTGCTCGGCGCCGACCGCTTCGAGCGCCTACGCACCGACGCACGCGCCGGCGCCTTTCTCGCCGGAGCCGGCCCGGCCGCGATCGGAGCAATCCTCGGCTCAAGCATCCCACTCGCACTCGGCCTCACCGAAACCTGGCAACTTGCGATCCTCGCCGCCGGCGCCCTGCTTCTTCTCGCCGCCCGCCGCGGCGTGCTCACCACATTGCTCACCGCCGGAGCCGCCGGCATCGCACTCGCGCTAGCCGGCGCACCAACACCGACGTGACAACACAGCGTCCCTCCGCCCGCGCCGCGACCTGTGCGAGACGGCCTAGCCGATGGCCACGGCGCTGCCACCCTCCATCCGCCAATAGCGCGGACGGGGGGTGCGGATCCGCATGTACGCGAGCAGCTCGACGTTGAAGTCGATGATGTCCTTCCCGACCACGACGTAGTCGACGTCGCGGGCGGCGCTGCCGTTGCGCTGCCGGTCGATCGCGCGCAGCAGGCGTGCCACCTTCTGGACGGGGACGTCGCGCGCGGTCAGGCCGCCCTTGCGGAAGCCGGCCTGGGTGGGAAAGTCAATGGTGCTCTCGAAGGAGATCGCGCGGTCGGCCCGGACCTGCAGGTTCGTGCGGCGATCGTCGGGGTGAATGATCGTCGTGTCGATGCGCCCGGGCGCGATCCGCAGCCCGTCGAACACGCCTTCCACCTTCCGGCGGCGGGTGTCGAGCACCCGCAGGGCCCGGCGAAGATTGGGAGCGCGCGTGAGTGCATAGGGAGCCGTGCCGCGCACGTCGTCGGGGTTGTCCGGCAGCTCCGGCTGCTGCTTTTCGGGCGGGCTTTCTTGCTCAACCGGGTCGGAGGTCTCGGCGACCTGCTCGACCTTGTTCTTGTCGCTCCCGATAGAAGGGAGGTTGATCGAGGGCATGCTGAGGCCGCCACCGGCCGTGACCACCGCGACTATCGCCACGGCGGCGAGAGCGATGATCACGAGGGTTATCCGGTTCTTGGTCATGGGTAGCGCAGCGCGATGCTCTACGGCTAGTCCCTCTATCGACCGGAAGGTGCGTGGGCTGGAGCGCGCGACGTCAGCCGACCGCCGCCGCGATCGCGGCCGCCGATCGATCCACATCGCGAGTCCGAAGTCGACCAGTTCGAGAACGAGAGACGCATCACGCTCTGCCCCTGCCACTCGGTGCCGCCGAGCCAGCACGTGCCGTCACACTGCACGGCGGCGACCGCGGCCTCGTTGGCCTGATCGCCGCCGGCAAACCGCACCAGCACCTGGTTGAGGACCACTTCGTTGAGGATCTCCGCGCCCGGGATCTCGGCCATGTGGGCGGCCATGCGGCGGGCCTGCGAGCAGTTGCGTTCCACCAGCTCCGCGACTCCGCTGCGTCCCAGCGATCGCAGCGCGGCGTAGACGGGTACGGCGCGGGCCCGCCGCGAGGACTCGGGCACGTAGTTGGTCGAGTCCCGCTGGGCCGGATCGGCGACGAGGTACGACGCGGCGAGACTCATCGAGGCGCGGTGGGCGTCGGGATCGGCGACGATGGCCATGGCGCTGTCGTAGGGGACGTTGAGCCACTTGTGGGCGTCCACCGCCCACGAATCGGCGCGCTGCGCGCCATCGACCAGCGCCCGGGTCGCCGGCGCCGCTGCCGCCCACAATCCAAAGGCGCCGTCCACGTGCAGCCACGCGCCGCCCGCCCGGCACGCGTCGGCGATGGCCCCGAGGTCGTCGAACGCGCCCGTGGCCACGTTTCCCGCCTGCGCGCAGACGATCGTAGGTCCCTCCAGGTCGTCCAGGGCCTCCTCCAGGGCCGCCACGACCATCCGGCCCTGGTCGTCGGCAGGGATCCGGATGGCGGTCTGCGCACCGAGCCCGAGCAGCCGCAGCGCCGTGTAGATCGTCGCGTGGGCCTGATCGCCGCAGATCACGTGCACGCGCGGCGCGCCGATGAGACCGTCGCGCTCCACGTCCCAGCCGGCGCGCGCGAGCACGGCATGGCGCGCGGCGGCCAGGCAGGTCGTGTTCGCGCCCTGGGCTCCGGTAACGAAGCCCACGCTCGCGCTCGCGGGGAGGCCCAGCAGGTCGAGCGCCCACTCCGCGGCGATCTCCTCGATCGCGGCGGCCGCGGGCGAGAGCGAGTGAAACGCCGCGCACTGGTCCCAGGCCGACACAAGCCAGTCTGCGGCGAGGGCGGCCGGGAGAGCCCCGCCGATGACAAAGCCGAAGTGCCGCGGGCCCGCCGAGGCCACGATCCCGGCATCGGCGCCGGCGGCGAGCGCTTCGATCACCGCCTCGGGATCCTCTCCGTGCTCGGCCAGCGTGCCGCCGAGCAGCTCGCGGACGCCCTTGGCATCCGATCGAGCCGCCACGGGCCGCTCCTCCAGCGTCGACAGGTAGCGCTCGGCGTGAGCCGCGGCTGCGTCAAGGGCCCGAGTGCGGTCGAGCATCCGGGCATCCTACGACCGCGTCAAAATACTTCGTTGAGCTCCTGGAGCAGCGTCGTCAGACGCCGCACCTTCGCCTGGCCCATGCGCTCATTCAGGCGCGCTTCGACCTCCTTCACGAACTCTCGGGCCACCGCGAAGACGGCTCGGCCGCGGTCGGTCGTGCGCACCAGCTTGGCGCGGCGATCGTCGGGATCCGGAACGCGCTCGACGTACCCGTGCTCCTCCAGGTGGGCCACGAGCTGGGCCATCGCCTGCTTGGTCACGTGCGCGCGCTCGGCGAGGACGCTGACCCGCGTGCCGCCGTCGTCGAGGTACTGGAAGACGTTGCCGTGGGGGTAGCGCACCTCCGGATGGCCGCGCTCGGCCAGCCGTTCCACCAGTTCCTCGTTCATCGCGCGAAAGGGCTCTCTGAGCAGGATCCCCAGGTTCTCCTGCGTGCGCCGGGCGGTGGTCTGGGGAAGTCGGCTTGACTTGGACAAGCTACTTGCCTATCTTACCAGAGAAGCAGACAAGCAACTTGTCTAAAACAGCGAGAGAAGGGCACCATGAGAGTTGGCAGTGACGAGGTCCGGGTTCGGGTGAGCAGCGGTCAAACCGGGGGCGCCATGCTCGCCATCGAGGTCCACATGGACCCCGGCGGCGGACCCCCGGGCCTCCACCGTCATGCGCCGGAGGAGGTGTACCGCGTCGACCGAGGGCAGCTCACCGTTCACCTCGAGGACGGCCGCGGCGAGGTCCAGCGGATCGTGGCCGAGTCCGGGACCGTTGTCCACATACCCGGCGGCCGCATGCACACCGTGCGCAACGAATCATGCGAAGACGCCTCGGCCTATGTCGTCTTCACGCCGGGGACCGAGATGGAGCAGTTCCTGAATGCGGCCAACCGGCTCGCCGGCGCGGGTCCGCCAGAGATCGCCGACGTTCTCGCGCTGGCCCAGCGCCACGGCATAGAGATGGCCGCTTAGCGGGAGTCCTCCACGTCGTACACCTTCTCGGCGGGGGCCGCCATCACCAGGTCGGCCATCTCCTGCTTGAGCACGGTGAGGCGAGCCTCCTCCTCGGCGCTGCGGTTGTCCGTGCGGGCCAGGTCGATGAACTCGTCGGTCACGTAGCCCTCGCGGAGAAACAGCGTGACCTCGCGATCGCGACAGCTCAGGCGGAACACGAACCGCTCTCGCGCGCGACCGTGTTCGGGTCGAGCAAGCGAGCCGTCGACCACGTAGCGCTCTCCGGTGACCGCTCGGGTCACGAACTCGAAGGCGTCGCGTGCGCCCGGACCGCCGAAGGCCGTGCGAACCGTGATCTCGCGCCGCTCGGGCGGAGCACCGCCGGTGCCCAGCAGCGGCCACGCGCGCTCCATGACCTTGAACGCATGGGCCACGCCGCCGGGAGAGCCGGGTCCGTGGTATTTCGTGATCTCCGCGTAGGAGAGGCTGAGCGCCTGTCCCGCGTCGAGCACTGAGATTGCGCCCTTCATCGCGCTCACGGGCGTATCCTCCTGCGCGGTGCCGTCGAATGTCGAGAACCTGGCCCAGGCGTTTGCCGGTTGGGGCAAGGACAACCCCGCCAACATGCGGGACGTGCTTCATCCCGACTGCGAGCTGGTGGTGCCTGAGTCCATCCCGTACGGCGGCACATTCCGTGGCGCGGACGAGGTGATCGGGTGGTTCACGCAGGAGCTGTGGCGCTGGTTCGACGAGTTCAGCTCGATGCCCGAGGGCTTCGTCGACGGCGGCGACCAGATCGTCGTTCCCGTCCACGTCCAGGCACGGGCCAAGAACGGCAAGAGCATGGACGTGCATAACGTGTGGATCTACGAGTTCAGCGAGGGCAAATTGACCCGCGGCCGGGTGTACGCGGACACCGCCGTCCTGCGCGACACGGTCGAGGGCGTCACACCGGCCTAGTGTCGTGAGTCGTTAGTTCGACGGCGGTTCTCGGGTGTCTGTGCGCGCCTGGCGCTTGCCGGCTCCTCGCCGTGCCGCTTGCACGGCTCCGTCGCCGTCAACCGCCAGCCACACACAGCCAGCCCGATAACCGATCGCGAACTTCCGACTCACGACACTAGGTTTGGGCAAGCGCCGCGGGTGGGCACTGGCCCCGAATGGAATCCGGGTCGCTCGAGCAGCGGACAGGCGAGGAGAGCACGCAGCTAAAGCGGGTCATCGGCCCGAAGGTGCTCACGGTTTTCATCATCGGCGACATCCTCGGCGCCGGCATCTACGCCCTGGTCGGGGAGGTCGGGAGCCGAGGTCGGCGGCGCGATCTGGACGGCCTTCCTCGTTTCCTTCGTGCTGGCTTTCTTCACCGCCTTCGCCTACGCCGAGCTGGTGTCCAAGTACCCGCGGGCGGCCGGCGCCGCGGTCTATACCCACAAGGCCTTTCGCGCTCCCTTCCTTACGTTCGTCGTGGCCTTCGCGGTGATGTCCTCGGGCATCGCTTCGGCCAGCACGCTCGCTCGCGCCTTCGCCGGCGACTATCTCAGCGAGTTCGTCGATCTGCCGCTCGTGCTGGCGGCGCTCATCTTCATCCTGCTCGTGGCCGCGATCAACTCGCGCGGCATCGCCGAATCGGTGAAGCTCAACGTCGTCCTCACCTCGATCGAGGTCACCGGCCTGATCATCATCGTCGTCATCGGCGTGGCCGCTCTGGGCGAGGGCTCGGGCGATTTCTCGCGCAACTTCGAGTTCAAGGAGGGGGAGAGCGTGTTCGGCGCGATCGTGGCCGGCGTGGCGCTCGCCTTCTACGCCATGATCGGCTTCGAGGACTCCGTCAACGTCGCCGAGGAGACCAAGCAGCCGAGCCGCAACTTCCCGCGCGCGCTGTTCGTCGGCATCGCTGCCGCCGGCACGATCTACCTGCTGGTGACGCTGACCGCGTCGCTACGTGGTTCCCACCGATCAGCTCAGCGGATCGGACGCCCCGCTGCTCGAGGTCGTGGAGGTGGGACCGCTCGGCATCCCCACCAAGCTGTTCGCCTTCATCGCCCTCATGGCGGTATCCAACAGCGCGCTGATCAACATGATCATGGCCTCGCGCATCGTCTACGGCATGGCCGAGCAGGGCATCGTCTCCCGCGTATTCGCCCGGGTGCTGCCCGAGCGCCGCACGCCCATCGTGGCGATCGTCTTCACCACCCTGATCTCGGCAGTGTTGATCGCGACCGGCGACCTCGCCACGCTGGCCGACACGACGGTGCTGCTGCTGTTGTTCGTATTCACGATCGTCAACATCGCCGTGCTGGTGCTGCGCCGTGACGACGTAGAGCACGAGCACTTCACGGCACCATCGGTGTTCCCCGTGATCGGCGCGATCGTGGCCGTGGCGCTCATCGCCGACACGGCACTGGACGACTTCTCGACCGTTCTCCGCGCCGGTGCGCTGATCTTGCTGGGCGCACTGCTGTGGGTTGTGAACCGCTTGGTGGAGGGCCCGCACGACCAGGTCGAGGCGGACCGCCTGAGCGGTTAGAGTCGCCCGGCCGCGGCCTCGCGGACCGGACGCGCCTCGGTCGGCTCGCGCGCCACGAGGACCGCTCCGGTGATCTCTTCCACGCCGTCACGGATCGGCTCGGCCTCCACGTCCAGGGTTCCGTTGCCGCTCGCTGAAGCCCACTCGAAGGAGCGCCGCCGCCCGCTGAGCACCGCCTCGAGGATCAACTCCAGTCCCTCGGCCGCGTCGGCTGGAAGCACTTCGCGCACGAGCTTGCCCTCGAGCTCGTTTCGCGGCCAGCCGAGGCGCTCCAGCGCCGACCCGTCGACGGCCACAAAGCGCATGTCGCGGTCGAAGAGCATGATCGTCAGATCCGGCAGGTGGCTGATCAGCCGGGCGTGGCCGAGCGACCGAAGAACCTGTCTCGGAGTGGCGCGCCCGGGCTTTGCTGCGCTCTCGGCCAGGACGGCGCCGAGCTCGTGGGCCGGCATCGGCCTGGAGTAGAGAAAGCCCTGGCCGAGGTCGCAGCCGAGGCTGCGCAGCAGCTCTCGCTGGCCGGCCGTCTCGACTCCTTCGGCGATGACCCGCTGGTCGAGTCCGTGGGTCATGGCGATGATCCCGCGGACCAGGGCCAGGTCCTTCGAGTCGGTTTCCATGCGCTCAACGAAGGGACGGGCGATCTTGAGGTGAGTCACGGGGAGGCTGCGCAGATGGGACAGCGAGGAGTGTCCGGTGCCGAAGTCGTCGAGCGCGATCCAGACCCCGAGCTGCCGCAGCCTTCGCAGCTTGCGCGTGGCGGCGGCGATGTCGCTGATCATCGCCGTCTCCGTGATCTCCAGCGACAGCCTCTCCGCGGGGAGGCCGCTGTCGGAGAGCGCCGCGCACACATCCTCGATCAGGCCCGGGTCCAGGAACTGGCGCGGTGACAGGTTCACCCCAACCATCAGGGGCTCGTGCTCGGGGTTCTGCGCGCTCCAGGCAACGGCCTGCGCACAGGCCTCCATCAGGACCGATCGGCCGAGTGGGACGATCAGCCCCGTCTCCTCGGCCAAGGGGATGAACTCGGCCGGCGCAACGATTCCGCGCTCGGGATGGTCCCAGCGGACGAGGGCCTCGGCCGCGGCGAGCCGGCCGGTCTGCAGATCGAAGATCGGCTGGTAGTACACGGCGAAGCTCTTGTCGGCCACCGCCTGCCGCAGCTCGGCCACCAGCTCGAGCCGGTCGGCGCCCTGGTGCTGGAGATCCGTGTGGAAGAAGTCGTAGCCGCCGTGGCCCCGCTCCTTCGAGGCGTACATGGCGAAGTGGGCGTCGCGCAGCAGGCGGTCGAGCGGGATGCCGGGCCGGGCGTGCGCTATCCCGACGCTCGCGGAGATGGCGAGCCTGCGTCCGCTCACCTCGAAGGGGTCGGAGAATGCGTCCAGCACGCGCTCCGCGACGATGGCGCAGCCGGTGCTGCGGTCCTGGCCCTCGGGCCATTCCACGAGCAGGGCAAATTCGTCGCCACCGACTCGCGCCACCGTCTCGCCGCTTCGCACGCAGCCGCGGAGCCGGCCGGCCACCACCGTGAGCAGCGCGTCGCCGCGGCTGTGACCCAAGGAGTCGTTTACCGATCTGAAGGCGTCCAGGTCCACGAACAGCAGGCTCGGCCGGGCGCCTCCGCGCTCCGCGCGAGCAAGCGCTTGGTCGAAGCGCTCGTCAAGCAAATGCCGATTGCCCGCGCCGGTCAGAGGGTCATGCCGGGCGCGGTGGCGGATCTCCGCCGTATTGCTGTGAACCCAATGCTCCATGTCTTCCAACGCTGCGATCCGGCGCATCAGCGCGCGCCCCGAGAAACCGGCGGCCAGCATGCTCAGGCCGAGGGCCCCATAGAGAACGACCGCGGGAGATTCCGTGGACAGCAGCGCGAAGCTGAGCAAACACACCGATAGGACCGAACCGAACACCGTTGCCGCAGCCACGAGCAGCCGCCGAGGCGGCCGGCCGGCCGGCGATGTGTCACCAGATCGCTGCACCACCCCGATTTATCGGCAGGGCGAGCGCCGGCCTCAGTGTTGCGGCGGGCGCGGCGAAGGTAATGTCGCGACCTATGGGCGAACGCACGAGCCATCCACCGGGAACGATCAGCTGGAGCGACCTCGGCACAACCGATCCCGATGCCGCCAAGTCCTTCTACTCGAGCCTGTTCGGCTGGGAGCCGAACGACCTGCCCATCCCCAGCGGTGGGACGTACACGATGCTGCGCAAAGGCGACAAGGATGCCGCGGCCCTGTCCGCCGCGCAGGAGGGCATGCCGGCGGCCTGGAACACCTACGTGACGGTCGAGAGCGCCAACGACGCTGCGGCCAAGGCCGCCGAGCTCGGCGCCATGCTCGTCGCCGAGCCCTTCGACGTGATGGATGCCGGACGCATGGCGGTGATCCAGGATCCGACCGGAGCCTTCTTTTGCGTGTGGGAGCCGGGCGGTTCCATCGGCGCCGAGATCGTCAACGGGCCCGGCGCCCTGACGATGAGCCAGCTCAACACGGGCGACCCCGAGCGGGCGATCGAGTTCTACTCGGGCCTGTTCGGCTGGGACAGCGAAGCGATGGAGGGCGGTGACGTGTCGTACTGGGGCTTCAGCAACGGCGGCCGGATGGCCGGCGGCATGATGCTGGTGCCTGCCGAGATGGCGCCACCGCACTGGCTCAACTACTTCGGTGCCGAGAGCGTGGACGACGAGGCCGGGCGAATCGAGGAGCTGGGGGGCTCGGTGATGGTGCCCCCGACCGAGGCGCCGGGCGGGAAGTTCCTGGTGGCCCAGGATCCGCAGGGAGCGATCTTCGGTCTCTTCTCGGGGCGATTCGACGACTGACGTGCGCGCGGCTGTCGTGGTCGCGATGCTGCTCGCGCTGTGCGGCCCGGCCGCGGCACAGGCCGCACCCGCTCAGGTTCGCAACTACGACCTCGGCCGCGTGGACCTTCCCGATCCGGGTCCGAAGGGGCCGTTGCCCACGCGGCTGTGGGGGGCGATCGGTGCCCCGGTAGCACGCGGGCCCACACCCGCTCGTGCTCGTGCTGCACGGGCGCCACGACACCGGTTGCCCCGTCGACCGCTTCGACTTCCCCACCTGGCCCTGCTTTCGCCGCGAGAAGCGCAACGACCTCGGCCTGCGCCACGTGGTCGCTGCCCTGGCCCGGCGCGGCTTCGTGGCACTGGCACCCGACCTCAACGCCGCCTTCACCGCCGGCTGGGGCGAGCCCGACGATCGCCGTCGCTGGCCGCGCGTGGTCAATCGCACGCTCGCCGAGCTCGAGGACGAGGTGAGAGCCGGGGGCGGACGCTTTCCACTTGCGCTGCAGGGGCGGGTCAGGCTCCGGCGTTTCGGCCTGCTCGGCCACTCGCTGAGCGGCTTCCATGCCGTGAGGACGGCGCGCCGGCGCCTGCGTAGCGATTCGGCGGCCAGGGTGCGGGCGCTGTTCCTGCTGGCACCGGTCCCGAGCCCGCTGGCGGCCCCGGATGTGCCGCTGGCGGTGGCCATCGGGACCTGCGACGGCGACACCGGCCGCGCGGGCCGGGTCTATTTCGACCGCGCAGCGAGCACCCCGGCGCGGCGGAGGGCGGCCTTCCTGGTGAGCATCCGGCGTGCCAACCACAACTACTACAACCGCACGCTGGCGCGCCTGTCGGACGACGACGCGCCGACCAACCTGCGCCGCTGCCGGCGCCCCCAGCGCCCCAGCGCGGGCCAACAGCAGCGCTGGATCGCCCACGCGGCGGCCGACTTCTTCGCGGCCACCCTGCGCGGCGCCCGCCGCCCGGCCTGGCTGCGGCTGGGCGTCCGGCCGCCGCGGCGGGTCTATGGCCTGGACGTAAAGGTGCGCCGGGCTCGCTGAACGGTCACCTACTGCTCGTACGGCGCGTCGCGCTCCCGCACCGCCTCCTTGAAGCCCGACTCCGCGGCGCGCCTGGCGAACTCGTAGCCCTCGGGGGTATGGCGCGCGGCGCCGTCGAAGAACACTCCGAGCGTCTGGCTGGCATGGAGTCCCTGGCTGTGGAGGGCGCCGTTGACCAGCAGCTTCATCATCACCAGCTGGTTGACGGGTGTGAGGGCCACGCGGGCCAGCAGCGCCTCGAAGCGCTCATCCAGCTCGGCGGCCGGGGCCGCCTCGAACGCGAGTCCCCATTGCGCCGCGGTCCGGCCGTCGATCAGGTCCCCCGTGAAGAGCAGGCGCTTGGCGCGCTGATCGCCCACACGATGGGCCCACAGCGCCGACGTGGGCACCCCCCAAGCACGGGCGGGCGGGTAGCCGATACGTGCGTCGTCGGCGATCAACAGGAGGTCGGAGCAGAGCGCCATGTCCGTTCCGCCCGCCACGCAGAAGCCGTGCACCTTGCAGAGCACCGGCTTGTCCGAGTGGAACAGGCTCATGAACCCGCGCAGGTTTCGGCTCATCATCTGCCAGTCGATCACGGGATCCCACGGCTCCGAAGGGTCGTGGTTGGGGACCTCGCCTTCGGCGAACTCGACCAGGTCATAGCCGCCGCAGAAGCCCTTTCCCTCGCCCGCCAGGGCGATGGCGTGAACAGCGGGATCGAGGTTCGCCTCCTCCACGCACTCAGCCAACTCACGCGGCATCTCGAGCGTGATCCCGTTCCCGCGGTCGGGGCGGTTGAGCGTGATGCGCGCGATGCGCCCGTCGACCTCGTAGCGGATCGTCTTCATAGCGCTTTTTCTAACACCAGCTCGTCGCGCAGCGGGATCCCGTATTCGCCTGCGGGCGGTATCTCGGGCTTGAGCTGCGTGCGGGCTCGGTCCACCGCGCCGGCGTGCAACCCGGTGAGCCGAAAGCCGCGGCGCTGATAGAAGCGCAGGGCGTCGAGGTTGTCGTTGGTGGTGAGCACCCAGAGCCGCCCCCAGCCCTGCTCGGCCGCGAGGCCCTCCAGCGCCGCGACCAGCGCGGTCCCGGTGCCTGCCCACCGCCTCGCCGCATGCAGAGTCAGGATCTCCGCCTCTGCGTCGCCCGGCACGTAGGTGAGCACGCCGACCACCTCGCCGCCCTCCCCCTCGGCCACCAGGGCGGGATGGTCGAGCGGTCGCTCGAGGCGGCCCAGGCGGGCGACTCGCAGGGAGCCTCGGCCCGCGAGGAAGGGTTCGACGGCCTGGACGTCGGCCGCCTCACGGGCGCGTATCCTCACGCCGCCAGCGCGCGCTCCAGTATTGCCTCGGCGTCGGTACCCGGCGGCAGGGTGCCGTACACGCGCCCGCCCTGGCCCAGGCGCCCCGCGCAGAAGGCGTCGGCCACCGCGGGGGGCGCGTTGCGCACGAGCAGGCTGGCCTGCAGGGCCACGGCCAGGTTCTCGACCAGCCGCCGGGCCTCGAACTCGGGCTCGGTGGGAACGGGTGAGCCGCTGAGATCGTCGAGATGGGCGTCCAGCAGCGCGTTGGCGCCCCGTGCCTGCTCGCACTCCGCCAGAAAAGCGGGCAGCCCGGCCGGCTCCTTGAGGGTGGCGCGCAGGACGTCGAGCGCGGCCACGTTGCCCGAGCCCTCCCAGATGGAGTTGAGCGGCGAGTCGCGCAGCAGCCGCGGCATCCCCGACTCCTCGACATAGCCGTTGCCGCCCAGGCACTCGAGCGCCTCCGCGGCGTGGGGGGCGGCGCGCTTGGCCACCCAGTACTTCATGACCGCGGTTGCAAAACGGCGAAAGGGCGCGTTCTCCTCGTCGTAGGCGCGCGCGATGCGCATGGCCGCCGCGGTGGCCGCCTCGGACTCGATCGCCAAATCGGCCAGGACGTTCTGCATGGCGGGCTGCTCGGCGAGCAGCTTCCCGAACGCGCTGCGATGACGGGCGTGGTGCACGGCCTGGGCCACGCCCCAGCGCATCGACGCCGCCGAGCCGATGAGGCAGTCGAGCCGGGTGTGGTTGACCATGCGGATGATCGTGGCCACGCCGCGCCCCTCCTCGCCCACCAGCCGGCCGTGCACGCCTTGGAACTCGACCTCACTCGAGGGCAGCGAGCGCGTGCCCAGCTTGTCCTTGAGGCGCTGGATGCGAAAGCCCGGGTCGCGGCCCTCGATCAAGAAGCAGGACAGCCCCGATGCGGTCTGGGCGAGCGTCAGGAACACGTCGCAGGGCGGGTAGGAGCAGAACCACTTGTGGCCGGTGATCTCGTAGCTGCCGTCGCCGGCGGGCTCCGCGCGCGTGGCGTTGGCACGCACGTCCGAGCCGCCCTGCTTCTCGGTCATGGCCATGCCCGCCAGCGCACCGTCCGGATAGCTCGGCCGCGTCAGGCGGGGCTCCCACTCCTCGGCCAGTGCCGGTTCCGTGCGCAGCGCCGGAATCACCGAGTAGGTCATCGACACCGGGCACATCACGCCGGCGTTCACCTGGCTCCAGACGAAGAAGGCGGCAGCGCGAACGACATGTGCGCCGGGCTGAGAATCGCGCCAGGGCAACGAGTGCAGCTCGCGCTCGATCGCCTGGCGCAGCAGCCAGTGCCACGAGGGGTCGAGATCGACCTCGTCGATGCGTCGGCCGTAGCGGTCGTGGGTCCTCAGGACAGGCTCGTTGCGCTCGGCGCGCTCGGCGTGCTCGAGCGCCTCGGTCGAGCCGGCCAGCTCGCCGGTGTCGCGAAGGCGGTCGATGCCCCACGCGCCGCCCTCGCGCTCGAGCGCCTCGCGCAGGGGCAGATCGGCCTCGAAGGCGTTGAAGGGGGCCAGCGGCGGCGGTTGGTTTGAGACTTCGTGGGTGGAGGCGCTGGTGAGCATGCCTCCAGATTGTCTCACCCCCCAGACCCGGTGATAGCTTGGCGCCATGTTGAGTGCGCCCAGGACGCTTCTGGCGACTGTCGTCTTCGCACTCATGCTCGTGCTCGCGCCGTCCGCTTTCGGCGCCAAGGGCTTCTCGTTCGGAGTGGCGTCCGGCGATGTCACGGCGAGATCGGCCATCCTCTGGGCCAAGGCGCGCCAGGGAGGCACCTACGGGCTCGAGGTGGCGAACAAGCGCGGGTTCACGCGCGGCGTGGTGGTCGCCTTCCGGCTCAAGGCCAAGGCGGGCAGCGACTTCACGCTCCAGCAGCGGGTCAAGGGCCTGAAGCCGGGCAGGCGGTATCGCTACCGCTTCACCGGCCGCCAGGGCCGGCGCAGCGACACCGGCACCTTCGTCACCGCGCCCTCACCAAGCAAGAACGCCACCGTCGAGTTCGCCTGGACGGGCGACACCGATTTCTCTCCCGAGCCGGGCCAGACGAGCTCATTCTGGAACTCGGGCCAGATCTTCCGGCGCATCCTGGCCGAGCGCAACGACTTCAACGTCCACCTGGGCGACACGATCTACTCGGACAGCGAGGTGCCCGGCGCGCTGCAGCCCATCGCGCTGACGGTGGAGCAGAAGTGGGCCAAGTACAGGACGAACCTCTCCAACTCCCGGCTGGCGCGGCTCCGCGGGGCCGCGGCGTTCTACTCCCACTGGGACGATCACGAGTTCGTCAACGACTTCTCGCCGGCCGAGAACAGCTTCTCCAACGACGTGAACATCGACGGGCGCCTGCTCTACCGGCGCGGCGTCAAGGCGTTCACGGACTACACGCCCGTCACCTACAGCCGTGCCCGCGGGATCTACCGTTCCTTCCGTTGGGGGCGCAACGTAGAGCTCTTCTTCCTCGATCAGCGCTCGTTCCGCGACGCCAAGGCCGATGTGGGCGACGTCTGCAACAACCCGTTGACCGGCGAACCCGACCTGGCGCCGACCGGGCCGCCGGCCACGCGCGCCCTATTTGCGGCCGTCGTGCCCTCGCTGGCCCAGCCGGTCTCGCCGGACTGTCTGGCGGCCATAAACGACCCGGACCGCGACTACCTGGGCGACGCCCAGTACAAGCGCTTCACCCGGGCGATCAAGGGGTCGAAGGCCCGCTTCAAGGTGATCATCAACGAGATGCCCATCCAGCAGTACTACGCGTTGCCCTACGACCGCTGGGAGGGCTACGAGGCCGAGCGCCGCCGGTTGCTCAGGTTCCTGTCGAGGAACGTCAAGAACGTGGTCTTTCTAACCACGGACGTCCACGCCACCCTCGTCAACGACGCGCGCCTGCAGACGCTCGAGCCCGGCGGGCCGAAGAACAGCGGCATCCTGGATGTGACCGTGGGGCCGGCGGCCACGGCCAACTACGGGATCGAGATCGACCAAGAGACCGGCGCCACCGGCAACGGCGCCCTGATTGACACCGTCTTCTTCCAGAGCGCTCCGCCCGCCGGGGTGGGCATGAGGTGCTCGATCATCGATCAGTTCAGCTACGGGCAGGTCAAGGTGACCTCGAAGCGCCTGACCATCACACCGCGCGGGATCGACGGCAAGCCACAGCGCGACGGCGACGAGCCATGCGGCCCGTTCGTGCTCAAGTTCAAGCGCTGATCGCGCGCGCCAGGGCGGGTGAGGGCAAGAAGAAGCGCCACGGCTTGCCTGAAACCCGCTTGTAGGCCACCAGCGTGGCCACAAAAACCGTGGCGTAGGCGACGCTCGACACCAGCGCCGCCGCCGTCACACCGCCGGTGCGCAGGAACACGAACAGCCCCACCACCGTCACCGCCATGCCCAGCAGCTGGGTGAGCGTTGCGGTGAAGGGACGCTCCGCGGCGTAGATCCCGGCGCTGAGAATCGACGAGCCGGCGAAGAGCACGGCCCCGGGCAGCAGAAGCAGCAGCGAGGCGGCCGCGTCGCGGAAGTCTTCGCCGTACACGAAGGCGATCAGGGGCCGCGCGAACAGCGCCAGCACGCCGGCCAGCACGGCAGTCACGGCCAGCGTGGCCCACAGCGAGCCCACGACCTTGAGCGGTCCGCGCTCGGGCTCCTGTGCGGCGGCCGGGAGCACCACCCCGGCGAACGTGTTGGCCATCTGATGGACGATCAGCGAGATGTTGGTGGCCACCGAGTAGAGCCCCACGCTGGCCGTGCTCACGAATGCGGGCAGCATGGCCACGTCCAGGCGGGCATTGAGGTTCGCGGCAACGGTGTTGCCCTGACCGCGAACCCCGTACCAGAGCGTGCGCAGCCCCAGGTGCATGTCGAAGCTGCCCACGCCGACCCGGCGCACGCTGCGGGCCAGGCCCACCGCCAACAGCAGGGCAGCGCCCACGGTGGCCGAGATGAGCGCGCTCTCCACGGTGAGGAGGTCCACCCACCACAGCACGACCAGCGCCACGGCGATCACCGCGGGCTGGGCGAAGCGCAGCACGTTGTAGGCGAAGAAGTCCTGCGTTCCCAGCAGCAGGCCGTAGTTGAGCTCGAGGCCCACCACCACCACGATCGTGATCAGAAACCAGCGGCCGATCATCACAGCCTGCTCCCCGCCCGGTCCTCTGAATATCACCGGCAGCAGCAGCTCGGCGATGACCAAAGCCAGGGCGGTGAGGGGCAGCAGCATCACCACCCAGGTGGTGAAGAGCGCGGGGCCGTCCTCGGGGCGCCGGGCGATGTAGTAGCTGAGGCTCTGGGCCACCCCCATCGCGAAGAGGAAGCCGGCCAGCTGGGACAGGGTGGTGAGCGCCACGGTCACGCCGCGCCCGCTCGGGCCCAGCGCGCGCGCAGTGACCACCCCGCTGACGAGGTGGGCCAAGAGCGTCAGGGCCGAGAAGACGTAGGTCGTGACCCCGGCTCGCACGAGGCGGCGCGAAGCCAGGTTGCGCATGACGCCGGCAGGGTCGCCGGTCAGCTCATCCGCGGGCAGCGCAGAACTCCTCGACAATCTCCCGCATCCGCGCTTGGAAGACGGGGCGAGCGAAGCGCTGAGCGTGACTGCGGATGTGGTGGGAGTCGAAGCGCGTGAAGTCTTCGCGTAGGGCGCGCGCGAGCGCGCCGGGATTGTCGGGCGCTACGAGCAGGCCGGTGTCGTGCGAGACCACGGTCTCGCGCAGTCCGCCGCCGTCCGCCCCCACCACCGGCCGGCCGGCGGCTTGAGCCTCGACCGCGGCGATGCCGAACTCCTCGACGTTCGGGACCACGAGCGCCTGTGCCCCGGCGTAGAGCCGAGCCAGCTCTCCGTTCTCCACGCGACCGAGAAAGTCGACCTGATTGCCGTAGCGCGAGCGCAGCCGTGGCAGCTCGGGCCCCGCCCCGACCAGCTTCAGGCGCCGCCCCGCCGCCAGAGCCGCCTCGATCGCCAGATCGGCGCGCTTGTGACGGACCAGCTCCCCCACGAAGAGGACGTAGTCGCCCAGCTGCGCCGGTGCGAAACGATCGACGTCGACCGGAGGATGAACGACCACCGCCTCCCTGCCCCAGAAGCGCCGAATGCGCCGGCGGGTGATCTGCGCGTTGGCCACGTACAGGTCCACGCCGTGAGCCGCTCGCCGGTCGAAGCCGCGATGGCGGCGAAGAAGCAGGCCGAGCAGCGGCCGCAGGGCCCGCGGCACCTCGCTCAGCGCTTGGTCCTCCTCGTGCCAGGCGTAGCGGAAGGGCGAGTGGCAGTAGCACACATGCACGGCGCCCGGCGGGCGCTGGATGCCGTGAGCGAACGCGCTGCTGCTCGAGAGAATGCAGTCGAAGCCCTCGAGCGGCAGGCGCCGCACGGCCGTCGAAAGCAACGGCAGGAGCCGGCGAAAGTTCGCCTGCTGAACGCCCAAACGCTGTAACGGGGAGACGGTCACAGTGCGGCCTGAGAACTGCTCCTGAGTGGCGACTTCGTCGTAGAACAGCGTCACGATCGGCGCGTCGGGCCAGATATCGCTCATCGCAGCGAACGTCCTTTCGGCGCCGCGCGGGACGAGCAGGTAGTCGTGGACGAGGGCGAGCTTGGCCATCAGGGGAGGGGTGAGCATAGGCGGGCAGCCATCCGGTCGTCCGATTCGCGGCCGACAGGGTGGCGAATCGCGAGCCGCGGACGATCACAAGGGCGTGCGCGTCAGGTTCAAAGTGTTGCTGAGTGCGATGGCGTGCGCGCTGGTCGCCACGCCGGCCGCGAGTGCCGACATCGCCACGCCGCGCAGCGCGGCGTCCTTTCGCGACTCGGTGGGGGTGGTGACCCACGCCGGCTTCGGCGATACGGCGTACGCGGACTGGCCCCGGCTGGTGGCCAAGCTCGACGAGCTGGGCGTGCGCCACCTCCGCGACGGCGTGTACGCCAACGCGGCCGCCCACCGGCGCGAATGGAACGAGGACTACTACGAGGCCGTCGACCTGGCCGCCGCCCGGGGCATGCGCTTTACGTTCGGCTTCGCCGGCCCGGCGTACGACGCGGGGACGATGGAAGAGCTGCTCGCGATCGTTGCCGGTCGACTCCGTCGCGCCGCCGAAGCGATCGAGGCGCCCAACGAGTACGACAAGTTCCTGGGCGGTCCGCGCTGGTCATCGGTGCTGTCGTCGTACAGCCGGCTGCTCTACCGCAGGGTCAACTCCGACCCCTCGCTCCGCTCGCTGCCGGTGCTGGGACCGTCGCTGGCCGGAGCCGGCGCGGAGGCGAAGCTGGGCAACCAGAGCGCTTTCCTCGACCGCGGCAACATCCATCCCTACGCGGGCGGGCAGTCGCCCAGCCCCGCCCACCTGAGAGCCGAGTTCGCCGATGCGCAGATCGTCGCCGGCAACAAGCCGGTGTGGGCCACCGAGGCCGGCTATCACAACGCCCTGCGCACCACGTCGGGCCACCCGGGGGTATCGGAATCCGCGGCGGCCGTGTACATCACCCGCACCTTCCTGGAGCACTTCGCAAACGGAATCGATCGAACCTTCGTGTACGAGCTGATCGACGAGAAGCCCGAGCCACGCGGCCGGGATCTCGAGCAGCACTTCGGACTGCTGCGCCACGACTTCTCGGCCAAGCCGGCCTTCAACGCGATCAAGCATCTGCTGGGCGCGGTCGGAACGGGCTCGGGACGGTTCCGGCCACAGCCTCTGCGGCTGAGCGTGTCGCGAGCGAGACACCAGGTCCGCCGCCTTGTGCTGCAGAGAGCCGACGGCACCTACGTGGTGGCGCTGTGGCGGCTGGCCAGCGTGTGGGACCCCGAGCGCGGCCGAACGCTACGCGTGGGCGCGGACTCGCTGAGGATCGGGCTGCCCGATGCGGTCAGGGCGACCGTGACCGACCCGGTGGCCTCAGCGCGGGCGCGCCCGCTGCGTCTGCGGCGCGGTCATGCTCGACTCGAGCTCGCCGGGCGACCGCTGCTGTTGAGCGTCACGCCGCGGGACTGAGCGCGTCGCGCACCAACGCAGCGAAGCGGCCGACCTGCCCGCCAGAGAACTCGTGGCCGTCGACGAGGGCAACGTTGGAACGGATGGTCGCCTCGTTGGTGGAGGCAAAGAGGACCACTCCGCCGGCGTTCGAGGCAAGGGCGTAGGCCAGCAGCAGCCGGCCCGGCACTCCCGCCTGGCCCAGGTCCAGATCAAGCTCCCGTGACCAGCGCTCGCGCAGCGCGGCATCCCGCATCAGCTCGCCCAGAGGTCCGATCGTTTCCCTCAGGGCGGAATGCGTGATCACCGCCGTCCGGCCCAGATCGGGCAGGCTCTCGAGCGTCGGTTCGAGTGCGCCGTTCTCGAACTGCGCTACCGGGGCGAAGCGGGACCGCTCGGCCAGGATGACCCGAGTGGACTGAGGATCGGTCGCGATCCCGAAGTAACGGACCTTGCCCGCACGGACGCTGTGCTCCAGGAACTCGTACAGCCCCTCGGTCTCCAGGTCCGCGGGCCGGACCTCGTGCAGCAGCAGGAGGTCGACCGTATCCACCCCGAGCTCTCGCAGGCTTGTGTCCAGGCTGGCGCGCGCCTCGGCGGGATCGAAGCGGCCCGACTGCGTCATCGTGTTCGCGCCGCGTCGCAGCAGCCGCCGGGCGGCGGGCGCGTGCCCGGCGACCGCCCGGGCCACCGTCTTGGCCGCGCCGAGGGCGCGCGAACGGCGGGGCGGTACCATGCCCAGCTTGGTCGCGACCGTCACGCTGTCGCGGTGTCGGGAAAGGAACTCCCCAACCGCGCTCTCAGCCTCCCCGTACCCGTACGAGCGCGCGGTGTCGAAATGCGTGATCCCCGCTTCGTGGGCGGCGTCCAGCAGGCGGACCGACTCCCGCCTCCCCAGCCGGGCCATCAGCAGCGCGGAGCCGAAGGCCAGCCGCGACGGGGCCAAGTCTGTTCGAGGCAGCTCGACCGTTCGCATCACGTAGCACCCAAGCGGCGCGCGATGATAGAAGATCTCCGACGGCTCGAGAGCGGGACAGAGCTGGTAACAGACCTGTGCGTGATCGGCAGCGGCGCGGCGGGGATAGCGATCGCCCGCGAGTTCTTCGGCGCCGGCACTCAGGTGCTCCTGCTCGAGAGCGGCGGCCTGAGCCAAGCGGCCGGGGGTCACAGCCTCAGCGGTGGCGAGTCGAGCGGCATCGATCCGTCCTCCCTCACCAAAGGACGCGGGCACTCGCTCGGCGGGTCGACGGTGCTGTGGGCCGGCCAGTGCCTGCCGCCCGGGCCGAGCGCGCTGGAGAAGCGGCAGTGGGTGCCCCACAGCGGCTGGCCGCTCGACCTGGCCGAGTTGGAGTCCTATTTCCGCCGTGCGGAGTCGCTGTTCGCGATCGAAGGCGAGGTGTATGACGAACGGGTTTGGGCGGGCTTCGGAGTCGAGCCCCCCGGGCTGGACCCCAAGCGCCTGACGCACCGGTTCTCGGTCTGGTGCCCACAGCCGAACCTCGGGCGCCTCTACCGCGACCCGCTGGAGAGCTCACCGAACGTCCGGGTTCTCCTGAACGCGACGGTGACCGAACTTGGCCTGGACGGAGCGAGAGAATGCGTCAGTTCCATTCGGGTCGCGACGCCGGAGGGCAAGCAGATGACAGTGAGGGCTCGAGCGTTCGTGCTGTGCACCGGCGGGATCGAGAACGCGCGGCTCCTGCTGGCCTCGGACATCGGAAACCGCCACGACGTGGTCGGGCGGTTCTTCCAAGACCATCCCAACGCGCACTGCGCCACCATCAGCTCGGAGAATGTGGGTCGCCTGCAGGAGCTCTACGGCCTCCTCTACCGAGGCGGGAAGCGCTACCTGCCGCGCTTGGTGCTGAGCGAGACGGTGCAGCAATCGGCGCAGGTCATGGCCTGTGCGGCTCACCCGGTATTCGACTTCGGCGAGCAGTCCGGTATCGAGGCAGCCCGGCGTGTCTATAGGACCGCCCGCGCCGGCCGGCGGCCCGAGCGCCTCAGGCGGGAGCTGGGCCGGATGGTGCGCGACACCGGAAGGCTGGCCCCCGTGGCCTACCGCCGGGTCGTAAAGGGCCGCTCGGCACAGGGCGTGCCGGCACGGGTGACGCTCCAAACCCACGCCGAGCAGGCCCCTAACCCCGATAGCCGGGTGACCCTGTCGGAGCGGCGCGATCGCTTCGGCGTGCCGTTGCCCAAGGTCGACTGGCGACTGAGCGAGCTCGACCGCCTGACCGCGCAGGCCATGGTGGAGACCGTGGCCGCGGAGTTCCACCGGCTCGGTCTGGGCGAGGTTCGGGCCGAGCCCTGGCTCGGCAGCGAGCACTGGCGCCGAGGCCTGGGCGACTCTTTTCATCACATGGGCACCACGCGACTCGGAAGCGATCCGAGTACCAGCGTCGTGGATCGCGACTGCCGGGTGCACCGGGTGGCGGGCCTCTACGTGGCCGGCTCCTCGGTGTTTCCCGCTGCCGGCCACGCCAACCCGACGCTGACCATCGCCGCGCTCGCCATCCGGCTCAGCGACCATCTGAAGGACGTGCTCGATCGTGCCGCGCTACTTCCTCGACCTGCCTGAGGAGGGCACCTCTCGAAGCTGGGATCCGCACAGCGGTCCACACCCCGAGCGGGCCGACACGCGCTACTTCGGCGGCGTCTTTCGCGAGATGGAGAAGTCGCTGGTCGACTCCGACCTGGACATCCATCTCACCTGGGATTCCGAGCGGCTGCCCAGATACGGGAATCGGGTGGTGGCGGTGGTGCTACGGGACGAGACGGGTTGCATCCCGCGCTACAGCGGTCGCGTGCGGGCCGTGTTCAAGTGCTACGGCAGCCGGCCGGCCCTCGGAGCGGGGCCGCTGCGAAACCCCAGCGCCACGGGCCTCCTGGAGCTGGCTCAGTACGCGTTGCGCTGGGTGCGCTGGCTCCCGGGCGGAGCGGCGTACGCGCGGCTGGCGGCCGGGCGGCGCCTGCGGCGGAGGAGGCCGCCGCCGCGGGTCCACGCCATACCGCTCGGCACCTACAACCAGCTCGATCTCCCGATGATCGCCATCGACGAGCGGCCCACCGATCTCTTCTTCGCCGGCAGCGTCGACCATCGCGCCTCGCCGCGGCGGCTCGTGTCGCCCAAGACGCGCTCCCGGAGAGAGATGCTGGCCGCCGTGCGGCGTCTCGGCCGGCTGCACCCGGGGTTGTGCCTCGACATGCGCGTGACGGTCGGTTTCGCGGCGTCAGCCGCCGCCTCGCCCGAGGCCTACTCGCGCGGGCTGATGAACGCTCGCGTTTGCCTGGCGCCCCGGGGGACGTCCGTGGAGACCTTCCGGCTGCTCGAGGGGCTGCGGGCCGGGTGCGTGGTCGTGGCCGAGCGCCTTCCGCGTCATTACTTCTACGAGGGAGCCCCGATTCTCACCCTGGACCGCTGGGATCACCTCGAGCGCACGCTCCGCCCCGTCCTCGAAGATCCGGTGGAGCTCAGGCGTCGGCACGAGGCCTCGCGGGCCTGGTGGCGCGAGTGCTGCTCCGAAGAGGCCGTTGGGCGACTGGTTGCCGAGCGCCTCAACTCACTCGAGCGCGCCACGGTTATGCTGCGCCCCCCCTCCTGAACCCGTGTCGTTGAAGGTCCTCTTCGTAAACCACACCGGTGCCGCAAGCGGTGCCGAGTTCGCCCTGCTGGGCCTTGTCCGGGCGGTGCAGCGCCAGCACCGGGTGGCCGTGGCCTGCCCTCCGGGAGGTCCGCTGGTAGAGCTGCTCGATCAGGCGGCGGTGGAGCACATCTCGGTGCCGGCCTTCGAGGCGAGCCTGCGCCTCGACCCGGTGCAGACGCCGGTCAACCTCCTGCGCCTTGCGGCGGGCGGCTTTGCTCTGTCGCGCGCCGCGCGGCGTTTCGGAGCGGACGTCGTGCACGCCAACACCCCACGAGCGGGCCTCATGGGAAGCCTCGCGCGCGCGCTGGGCGGTCCGCCGCTGGTGGTTCGCGCGCACGAGGCCCTGCCCGACAGCACGATCGGCCTAGAGGTGCGCCGCGTGCTGGCGCGCTCGGCCGGCGCCGTGCTGACCGTGTCCCAGGACATCGCGCACAGCTTCAACCGCGGCCTCGACCGGCCACTGGCCACCCATGTCTACAACGGCTTCGACCGCGAGCGGTTCGACCCCGCGCGGGTGGCCAAGGTCGATGTTCGCCGCCGGCTGGGCATCCCGGCAGATGCCCCGCTGCTCGGCCAGGTGGCCCAGATCACCCCCTGGAAGGGACAGGACACCTCGATCCGCGCTCTCGCCCAGCTACGCGAGAGCGGCATCCATGCGCATCTGCTGATCGTGGGCCAGGTCACCTTCTCCGGGCCTGGCGTTCGCTACGACAACGAGGGCTACCTGCGCGAGCTGCACCGGCTCGTCGCGGAGCTCGGGCTCGCCGGCAAAGTGCACTTCCTCGGCCTGCGCGACGACGTGCCCGCCCTTCTCCAAGAGATCGATCTGTCGCTGCTGCCGTCGTGGGACGAGCCGTTTGCCAACGTCATGCTGGAGAGCATGGCGATGGGAACGCCGCTGCTCGTGAGCGATGTGGGCGGGGGACCCGAGCTCATCGAGGACCGGGTTTCAGGGCGCCTGCTGGCCCCCAAACGCCCGGAGGTCTGGGCCGCCGCGGTGAGCGAGTTGCTGAACGACCGGGCCAGGCTCGACCTAATGGGCGAGCGGGCTCGGCAGGCCACGGGCGATTTCAGCCCGGAAGCCCATTCTCGTGCCATGCTACGGGTGTATGAGCTCGTCCTCCAGCAGGGGGGGCAGGATCCCGCTCGTGTGGCAGAGGCTCTGCACGAGCGCCCAGCCGGGGCCGCAGCCATGCGCCGCTTCGTGCGGGCCACGCATGCGGCGGCGGATTCCGTTCCGGGACAGGCCCCCTGAGCGCGTCCGCGCAGGGCGCCGGATCGGCTGAGCAATGAGGATCCTGTTCGTAAATCACACGAGCGCCTGGAGTGGCGCCGAGGTGTCGCTCATGCGCCTGATCGAGCAGTTGCGCCACGACCACGAGGTCTGCGTGGCGTGCCCGGCCGGCGGGCCGCTGGCCAACGCGCTGGCACGCGCCGAGGTGAGACACCTCCCGCTCCCCGAGGTGGCGCTCAGCATGCGCCTCCATCCGCTTCAGACGCTGGTCGGGCTCGGTCAGCTGGCCGCCGCGTGCTTGGCCGTGACGCGAGCGGTGAGGCGCTCCGGGCCTGACGTCGTCCACGCCAACAGCATGCGGGCCGGGCTGATGGCGGCGCTGAAACTGCTGCCCGGCTCGCCTCCGGTCGTGGTGCGCACGCACGATCGCCTGCCCCGAACTCCACTGGGCCGCGGCGTGCGCGCGATCATCGTGCACAGCGCGGCCGCGGTCGTGGCCGTGTCGGACTACACGGCGCGCCGCTTCAACGAGGGGCTCGACCCGCCCGTGGCCACTCGCGTGTACAACGGCATCGATCACGAGCTCTTCGATCCGGATCGCGTGCAGCCGGCGCCGCTGCGCGAGCAGCTCGGCGTGGCCCCGGATGCTCTGCTGCTCGGTCAGGTGGCCCAGATCACGCCCTGGAAGGGCCAGGACGTGGCGATCCGAGCTCTCGCGCAGATGCGCAGCGACGGCCTCGACGCCCACCTGCTCCTGGTGGGCGGGGTCGCGTTCGCCGGGAAGTCCGTGCGCTACGACAATCGCGCGTTCCTGCGCAGGCTGGGGCGCCTGGTCGACCAGCTCGGCGTCCGCCCGGCGGTGCACTTCCTCGGCCAGCGCGAGGACGTGGCCGAGGTGCTTCGTGCCCTCGATCTCTCGCTGCTGCCGTCGTGGGACGAGCCATTCGGCCTGGTTACCGTGGAGAGCATGGCCCTGGGTACTCCTCCGCTGGTGAGCTTCACGGGCGCCGGTCCCGAGGTCGTTCAGGATGGGATCACCGGCCGCCTGCTCGATCCGCGGCGCCCGCGCGCCTGGGCGCAGGCCGCCGCCGAGCTCCACGCGGATCCGTCGGCCCGTGCCCTCATGGGAGAGCGCGCACGGGCCGCCGCCTGGCGCTTTCGCGACGACGTGCACGCCCGGGAGATGGTGGCCGTGTACGCCCGCGCGCTCGGGCAGGCAAGCGGGATATCCCCGGCGGAGCAGCGCGAGCACCTGGCGGCGTGGCCGGGCTGATCTCTCGCGCCTCGCTCCCCGGCCGCGCCCACCCGGGCACTCGGGGCAACGAGCTGCTCTGGCCCCTCGGCGTGGGCGTGCCGGCCGCGTTGCTGCTCGCGTGGATCCTCACGGTCTCCGTCCAGGCGGCGGCCGCGCTCGTGCTGATCCTGCTTGTGGTGGGACTGCATCAGCACGACCGCCGCTGGGGGATCGCCGCGATGTTCGCCTTCTGGTTCCTGGCGCCGGGCCTGCGACGGGTGCTGGGACTGCTCACCGGCTACGTCGACACCGACCCGCTCTCGCTGGCACCGTTCGTGGCCACCGCGGCGATCGCCGGACTCGAGCTGGTCCGGATCAAGCTCCCGTCGCAGACAGGACGCATCCTCCTGCTGGCCGGGGCCGGCATCACGCTCGGCCTGCCGGCAGGGCTGCTGCTCGGGCCCCGGGCGGCGGTCTACGCCTTCTGTGCCTATCTCGCCGCGCTTTCCGCGGCCGTGCTGGGCTTCAACGAACGGGGGACCTCGCTGGGCAGCAGCACGCTGCGCCGGGTGCTGCTGCTGGCGCTCCCGGCGATCGCCATCTATGCGATCGCGCAGCGGGCCCTGCCGCTGCCCGATTGGGACCAGGCCTGGCTCGACGCCACCGACTTCAACAGCATTGGCGCCTCGCGCGACGACGAGGTGCGGGTCTTCGCCTCGCTCAACAGCCCGGGTGCCCTGGCGCCGCTGCTCGCGCTCTCGCTGCTCTGCTATCTCACCGTCCGGCCGCGCCACCCGGCGCTCGCCGTGATCGGGGCCGCGCTTCTCTGCGTGGCGCTGGCTCTCACTCTGGTGCGCTCGGCCTGGATCTCGCTGATCATCGCCGCTCTCGCGCACGTGATCGCCTCGCGTGGGAGCAGCGCGCGGCTGGTATTCGGCGTGGGGGCGGTGGTCGTGGCGGTCACGCTCGCCCTGTCCCCGGTCAGCGCGACCGCGCGTGACGTGGTCGACCGCTTCAACACGTTCGGCAACCTGGGTACGGACCGGTCCGTAACCGATCGCTCGGCCACGTTGTCCGAGACCCTTCCCGAGGCCCTCAGCAGACCTTTCGGGCACGGGCTGGGTAGCGCTGGGGAGCCCTCCAAGCTAACCGGGGGCAGGCAACTGCGGACCCCGGACAACGGCTATCTGGCGCTCGTGTACCAGGTCGGGCCGATCGGGTTCCTGCTCGTGCTGGCCGCGGTGGCCTACATCATGCGCGCGGCCTGGAACGGCGCCCGCGCGCGAGCACCGGGCCAGGAGCTGCGCCTGCTGCTCTTCGCGATCCTGGTGTTCACGCTGGTCCAAATGGCGTCGGGCGACCAGCTCTACGGGAGCAACGCCGTGATCTTCTGGTTTGCCGGCGGCCAGATGCTGGCCTACGAGTACTTCCACCAACGCAGGGCGAGCGCTCAGCGTCAGTAGAGCGGCGGACGGCGCCCTCCCAGCCGATAGTCGAGGCCGCCGTTGCGCTCGCCCACCGGCCGCGCCGGAACCCCGCCCACGATCTGCCGCGCCGCCACGTCGCGACTCGCCACGCCGCCGGCGGCCACGACACCGCCGCGGCCGACGCTGACCCCGGCAAGCACGATCGCCCGCGTGGCCACCCAGGCGTGATCGCCGATCGCGATCGGGGCGACCTGGCGCTCGAATGCGCCTGAGTCGACGTTGTGGTTGGCGGTGAGCAGCTGGCTGTCCGAGGACAACAGCGCATCGTCACCCACGGTCAGCCCTCCGCGTGCGTCGAGCACCACCCGAAAGCCGACCTGCACGCGCTCGCCGAGCTCGAGGTGCTCGGCGCCCAGAACCGTCGTGCCACGAAAGACCGTGACGCCCTTGCGCACGCCGGCGCCGAGGGCGCGCAACCAGGCCAGTCGCAGCCAGTGGCTCGGCAGGTGGGTTACCAGCAGGTTGAACAAGGCTTGGGCGAGGAAGCGCAGCAGGCGGGCGGGCGTGGGCACGGCTCGCCATGCTCACAGATCACGCCCTACGATCCCGGCGTCGTGGCCGAGGCGCTTTCGATCTTCATCGTTCACCCGTCGGCGCTGCTGACCGACCATCGGCCCCACGGTGACGGGCTCGCGGCGCACAGCTTCATCGCCGGCCTGGCCGCGCGCGGGCATCGCCTGCACGTGGCCGTCGAGGACGTCGACCTCCAACACGAGCTCGGGCCGCGCGTGACGCTCCATCGCGTCGGGCGCTTGCGCTCCACCGCCCTTCGCCGCCCCCGCTTCGCCCTCGGCGTGGGCGCCCTCTTCGCGCGCCTGCAGCGGGAGGTTGGCTTCGACGTGGCGCACCAGCTCAACCCCGTGGACGTCGGCCTCAGCCTGTTCCTGCCGCGCTCCCGCGTGCCACTCGTGCTGGGACCGTACGTTCCCCAGTGGCCGCCGGCGGCGATCGGCCTGCGGGACACTCGACGGCAGCGCATCGGCGGCCCCCCGCTGGAGGGCATGCGCATCGCGCTTGCGGCCCTACAGCAGCGCCGAGCCACGATGCTGCTGCTCTCGACTCGCGCCGCCGCGGAGCGCCTGCACCGGCCCGGCCGTGCCCGCGTGCGCGTGCTCCCCTACGGCATCGACGTCGGGTCCTTCGAGGCGCCCGCCGACGCCGGCGCGGGGGAGGACGGGCCCATTCTTTTCCTCGCCGGACTGGAACCATGGAAGGGCATAGACACTCTGCTTGATGCCTTCGAGCTCATGGCCGGGAAATTTCCGGACCGCCGCCTGGCGATCGCCGGCGAGGGATCGCTGGCCCAGCTCGTGCAGCGGCGCGTGGCCGCCTCCGCGGTGGGATCGAGAATCGACGTGCTCGGTCGTGTGGAACGCGCTGATGTCCCTCAGCTGCTCGCCCGGAGCTCGATCTATTGCCTTCCCTCGGTGCGCGAGCCTTTCGGGATCAGCGCGCTGGAGGCGATGGCCTGCGGCCGACCGGTGGTGGCCACGGACGCCGGCGGCCTGGGCCACCTGGTGAGCGAGGAGGGCGGTCGGCTCGTGCCGCCCGGCGACGCCCCGGCGCTGGCCGCCGCGCTGAGCGAGCTGTTGTCCTCACCGGACGAGCGCCGGGCGATGGGCGAGCACAACCGCCGCGTCGTGGGCGAGCGCTACGCCTGGGGGCGGGTGGTCGCGCGTCTGGAGGACGCCTACCGGGAGGCAATCTGGCTGGCACGCCTGCCCGGCGTACCCCTCCAAAACACCGTCGCCCGTGGTTGAGGACCTGCTGTAGCCTGAAATCGCGGTGCCCCCCACCGAGGACTCAACGAACCCTGTTACACAGCCCGCGAGCCGGGAAAGCTCGCTGTTCGCGGTGCTGCGGCGCAGGGCGTCGATCATCGTCATCGTGACCCTGCTGGCCGGCGCCGCGGCGGCGGTGTTCGCCTACGCCAACCGCGATTCGTACGAGTCCACGGCCAAGCTGCTGTTTCGCCAGACCGTCAGCCCCGGCCTCAGCGGCATCGGCTTCCCGGTAGGCGCGCCCGACGCCGACAACCTCGCCGCCAACAACATCGAGCTGGTGGACTCCCGGCGCGTGGCCGTGGCCACCTCCCGGGACCTCGGTGGCGTCGGAGTCGAGCTGTCGCCCGATGAGGTCGAGGACGACGTGTTCGTGGGCGGCGCGAAGGACAGCGAGGTTGTCAAGGTCACCGCCCAGGGCGACTCCGCCCGCCGAGCACAGCTGCTGGCGGCTACCTACGCACAGGCTGCCGCCGACCTGGCCGAGGCTGACGACCGCGCCCAGGCCGCGGGCATTCTGGCCAGCGTGAATCAGCAGCTGGCCGAGCTCCCCCCCAAAGAGCAGGAAGGCCCCGCCGGCCGGGGGCTCACAGGATGACCGGGAAAGGCTGCGAGCGCTGATCGCCGCCGGAACCGGGAGCCCGCAGATAATCCAACCTGCCTACCTGCCGACCAGCGAGAGCGGCAACGTGCTGCAGACGATTCTGCTCGGACTGCTGTTCGGAGTGGTGCTGGGGGTGGCGCTGGCCCTGCTGCGCGACCAATCCGACGGCCGTCTGCACCGCGCCGAGGACGTGTCCGGGGCCTTCGAGGCGCCCGTGGTGACCACGGTGCCGCGCCACCGAAAGCTCAAGCAGAATGCGCGCTTCGAGGACCTCCCGCCCGAGGTGGCCGAGGCATTTCGAATGCTTCAGGTCAACCTGCGCTACGGGCGCGACCAAGCCGTGCGTACCGTGCTCGTGACCTCGTCGCGCAGCCGCGAGGGCAAGACCACGGTCGCCTGGAACCTGGCCTCGGCCGCGGCCTCGAGCGGCCTCTCGGTCGTGCTCGTGGAGGCCGACATGCGGCGTCCCGCGCTGGCCGAGCGCTACGGGCTGGAGCCCGCGCCCGGGCTCGCCGACGTGCTCCGCGGCGAGATCGCCACGGCCGCCGCCCTGCAGCCCGTCTTTTCCGCTTCGAGCGACGCGGCGGACAACGGCCGTCCCCCCGGCCGGCTGCAGGTGATCGTGGCCGGGCGTGCCCCCCATGACCCTTGGGCCCTCACCCAGTCGCCCGCAATGGAGCGGATGTTCGAGGTGCTGACCGAGCATCACGACCTGGTGGTCTTCGACACCCCGCCGATCCCCCACGTGGCCGACGCGGTGTCGCTGCTGGGCCGCGTGGACGGCGTGATCGTCACCGCGTCGCTCAACAACACCCGCGGTCCGGACGCCGAGCGCCTCCGCAACCAGCTGGCCGCCCTGGACGCCCCGGTCCTGGGCGTGGTGGCCAACGGCGGATCGGCCGTGGACGGCTACGCCTACGCCCCCGCCGCGAGCCCGCGGACCGTGCCGGAGCGGGACCGGGTCGGGGCGCGATAGCAGGCCCGGCCTGCGCTGCGCGAGGCGCAGCAACGAGGGGGGGTCGCCGTAGCGCTCCGTCACTGTTGTCGCGGCGCTGTAACACAAGCCCGTCGGCGGGCGCGGCGAGGACGCTCGGCTGGGAGCTGTCCTGCCTTGATGTCGCAGGACGACACCAATCCAGGACAGTTCCGCGAAACCGCGGCTAGCGGCCCGCCCGGTGCTCCCCGCTGCGGCGGCTGAGCACGTAGGGGACGGTGCGGGCCAGGATCTTGGCGTCCAGCCAGAGCGACCAGTTGGCGCAGTACAGGTAGTCGATGGTGACCATGTCGCTCACCGGAACGCGGCTCGAGCCCAGGATCTGCCACGGGCCGGTCACGCCCGGCGCCACCAGGTAACGGCTGCGCTGCCAGCCCGAGAAGAGGCGATCCTCCTCGCGGATCAGCGGGCGCGGGCCGACCAGACTCATGTCCCCCCGCAGGACGTTGAAGAGCTGCGGGAGCTCGTCGAACGACCGCCGCCGTAGCAGGCGGCCGACGCCGGTGGTGCGCGGATCGTCGGCGATCTTGAACAGCGGCGCCGCCTCGTTGCGCTCCACGAGCTCGTGCTTACGGGCGTCCGCATCGCGCTCCATCGTGCGGAACTTCAACACCTCGAACTCGTTGCCGTCGCGCCCGATGCGGGTTTGGCGAAACAGCACGGGGCCCCGCGAGCCGAGCTTGATCGCGAGGACGATTGCGAGCAGCAGCGGCGAGAGGATCACCAGCAGGGCAATCGTCACCACGAGGTCGAACACGCGCTTGAGCAAGCGCGATGAGGGCGACAGGCCGAAGCCGCGGACGCCCAGCAGCACCCTTCCGCCGAGATCGTCGAACTCGACCGAGGTGCCGATCACCTCGAGCAGGCGGGGGAGCACGGTCACGCGGACACCGGAGGCCGTGGCCATGCGCACGATGTCGACCACATCGTCGCCGCCCTCGTGGCTCGGCGCGACGATCACACGCTCCACGCGCTCGGCCTCGAGCACCGAGGGCAGCTCCTCGACTCTCCCCAGCGGCCGGTCGAAGCCCTCCCGCGCCGAGTCCTGGCCCTCGATTCGCCCGACGACGACCGCGTTCAGCGCGGGATCGTCGGCAAACTTGCGCTTGATCAGGCTGAATGCAGCAGAGTCGCCGATCACCAGCACCCGTTCGCTGGCCGTCGCTCGCACCGACACGAAGCGGGCAACCGCCCTGGCCACCACCAGCGTGGCCCCCAAGAGGCCCCAGAGCAGCAGGGGATGGGAGCGGCCGGTGAACTCCAGCGCCTGAACGGCTTCGATCACGATGGTGAACAGCGCCGCGACCGCGAGCAGCGTGGGAGCCTCGTCGAGCGTGGTCTTGTGCAGGATGAACTGGTCGCGGTCGTACAGCCCACCGGCCTTGGCCAGAAGCGCGTAGAGAGGCAGCAACGCGACGGCCCAGACCGTGAAGGTCGCGCCGCTCAGCTCAGCCACGATCAGCATCGACGAGCAGACGGCGAGCATGTCCGCAGCGACCAGCCCAAGGCGCGCCACAAGCTCGCGGCGGCGAGCCGACAGCGGTAGGGGAAGCTCCTGCGGGGGCGGTTCGGCGGTGCTGGGTGCCGACAGCGCCCTCGCGGTAAGGCGCGGTTCAGCCATCCGCCCGCATGTCTACCGATTGTCCGGCCATCGCGCCAGCCCAAGTTCGTACCGCTCTTGGGGCCCTCCCGACCTCAGCGACAGACGCGAGCGTTGGCGCTCTTGCGGCAGCCCTGATACTTCGCCGCGAGGGCGCGGTAGCTCTTGAGGAGCGGAACCGAGGAGAACACGCCACCCTTTAGGCGGTTGAGGCCCGAGTAGCGGAAGGACATCACCGACGCCGGGCCCCGCGAGTTGTATTCGCTTGCCCAGTTGAACCAATAGGCCTGTGTGATCCCGAGCCTGCGCCGCTCTCTCACGAAGCGGGCGAAGGCGGCCTTGAAGCGCTGCTTCTGTCCGCGGGCGTTCGTCTCGAAGCCGATCAGCGCCTTCCTCGGGACCTTTCCGCGTGCCGCGGTCCAGGTGACCTCCGTGAGGATGATCGGCTTCTTGCCGTCGCCGTTGCGGCGCATCCGCGCCCGGACTCGGCGGATGATCTCGATCACCTGGCCCACGGCTATCTTCACCGACCGGTTGTTGGTGAACGGATGAACCGCGATCTGGTCGAAGAAGCCCTTGGCGCCCGCCCCGTACATCTTGCTCATCGCGTTCCACGGGGAGGTCAGCGCGCCGACCAGCGAGCCGGCCACTACCTTCGCTCCCGGGTCGGCAGCGTGAATCGCGCGGTATGACTGCTTCAGCAGATTCACGTAGTCCGGAGCCCAGCGCCCTTGGGCCCAGTTCCAGGGCGTGCTCTGCTCGTTCCAGAGCTGCCATTGGCGCACGGGTACGCGAGGAAGCAAGGGGTTCTGGAGCCAGAAGCTCCCCGTAGGCCCGTAGCGCAGCACCATCTGGCGCATCAGCTCGGCGTAGGGCGCGGGGTCCCTCGGTGGGTAGCGCCGGTACTCGCCGTCCGGCTTGGACGAGATCCAGCGCGGCGACTGGGTCACGCTGGCCAGCACCGAAATCCGGTGGCGGGCCGCGGCGGCCATGAGCCGGTCGAACTCCGCGAACTGGTACGCGCCCTGGCTGGGCTCGAGGTCCTCCCAGCTGAGAACGATGCGCACCGACTCGACGCCGGAGCCGGCCATCAGCGCCATCTGCTGCTCGACCGCGGCGTCCGAGACGGCGGCCGATGAAGTCATTTCCGACGGCAGGACCGTGCCGAAGAAGCCAAACGGCACCTTGCGCTTGGCGGCCGAGCCGGCTGCCGGCAGGGCCAGCAGCGCGATCAGCGCAGCCGTCAGGGCAAGCAGAATCGTGGTCCGGCGCCTCACGCGCGGAAACCTAACAGCGGCCCGCTGCGGCCCGATGTCAAAACGCGCCCTTCGGTCTCAGCATGGTCACGGCGGTACGGAGCAGGATCTTCAGGTCCTTGCGCAGGCTGTAGTTCTCCACGTACTCGCGCTCGACCGCCATGCGCTCCTGGAAGTTGAGCTCGCCTCGCCCGTGAACCTGCATGGGACCGGTGAGGCCGGGCCGCATCTCCAGGCGGAAGCGCTCCGTCTCGCCGTAGCGCTCGACCAGCCAGACCTCCTCCGGGCGTGGGCCGACGAGGCTCATCTCTCCCCGCAGCACGTTGATGAGCTGGGGCAGTTCGTCGAGGCTGGTGCGGCGCAGGAAGCGGCCGACGCGCGTCACGCGCGGATCGTCGCGGACCTTGAACATGGGTTCGCTCAGGTTCTCCAGGGACACCACCTCGGAGATGCGCTCCTCCGCGTCCTGGCACATGGTGCGGAACTTGAGGATGCGGAAGGGGCGCCCGCGGCGCCCCGCACGCAGCTGCTTGAAGAGCGCGGGTCCGCGCGAGTCCAGCTTCACGGCCAGCGCGATGAGGAGCATCAGGGGGCTCAGGACCACCAGCACCAGCGCGGAGAGGACCACGTCGATCGCTCGCTTGACGACCATCGACGACCAGGACGTGCCCCAGGTCCCGTACTCGATCACGGGGAGCTCCGCGATGTGACTGAGCCGGACGGCGGTGCCGAGCATCGCCCGCATCGGCGGCATCACGCTCAGCTTCACGCCCTCTGAGCGGCAGACAGAGACGACTCGCGCGAGCGTCGACTCGTCGAGCTCGGGCATCGCCAGCACGACCCGCTCTGCGCCTGACTCGGCCACGAGGGCCTTCAGGTCCTGCTTGCTCAGATCCTCGAAGCGCAGCGCCTGCGACTCTCCGCCGGCTCCGTTGAGGGCAGCCGTCGCCGAAGTGCCGACCTCGAGCACGGAGAGATGGTGTCCCGGCTCCAGGGCGAGCTTGCGGGCCACCGCGTCGGCCAGCGCTCCGCTCCCCAGCACGAGCGCCTGCTCGGGAGGAACCATCCGGCGCCAGATCGCTCGCGCCGCGGCGCGTAGCAGAAAGGCGGCGGCCAGGGCGGTCGCGTACAACGCGATCGCGCTGTCCACGGTCAGCGTCACGTCGGGCAGGGCGCGGATGAAGAAGAGCGTGGCCGCCACCGACAGCGTGATCCAGTGGAAGATGCCCTGCGCCTCGTCGATCGTCAGATGCCAGATCTTGGGGTGGTCGGCGTCGTAGAGCTCCTCGAGCTTGGCCAACAGGATCCATCCGGGCAGGGTCACCAGCGCCCACAGGGGATCCTTCGTGCCTTCGACGAGGGTCATGGCCCCCACTGCCAGCAGGAAGGTCAGGACGTCGGCGGTAAAGAGAAGACGCCGCCTGAGCGCGTCCTTGCGCGCACCGGCCGGCCGGCCGAAACGACCGGTCTTCTCGGGGGGCGCCGAGTCTATGCGCCGTTGCGTGGTACCTGCAGGCCGCACCGGGGCGATCCACTGTATTCCAGACCCTGGCGAAGTGCCTCATGAAATTCGGAGGGTTGTCGAGTACCGGAGCGCAGCACCGATGTCGTGCACCCCCGACTCTTCGCCACGAAGGGACCTCTGTTGCGCCGCTTGCTCTTCGCCGCTCTGGCGGTGCTCTCACTTGCCTTGGTGCCCTCGGCGCAGGCCCGCCCGGCGAGCGAGATCGCGGGCGCGGCCATCCACCCCTGGCGCATGGAGAACCCGCACAGGGTCGAGCGCACGTTCGCCGATCTCCAGGCGGCAGGAGTCCGCTGGGCCCGAGTGGACCTGCGCTGGCTGCTCATCGAGCCCAAGGGTCCGTCTCTGGCCTCGGGCCGAGCCGATTGGAGCGAGATGGACGCGATCGTGGCCGCCGCGCATCGGCATGGCATAAAGCTGCTCCCCATTGTCGCCTACGTCCCTCACTGGGCCAGCGACGAGAGAGATTGGTGGGCCTTCCCCGACACCCGGCCTTTCGAGGACTTCTTCGCGGCCGCCCTGCGCCGCTATCCCCACATCTCCGCCTGGGAGCTCTGGAACGAGCCCAACTTCGGCGTCTTCGCCAAGCCACGGCCCGATCCGGCCGGATTCGTTGCCTTCCTTCGCAGCGCGCATCGGGTGCGCGCACAGGTGGGTTCCGGCGCCAAGCTGATCTCTGGAGGCCTCGCCCCGGGAATGGAGATAGACATTGTCGACTGGGTCGACGAGATGGCCCGCCTGGGGGGCCTCGAGCTCGTCGACGGGCTGGGGGTGCATCCCTACAGCCCCGTGTCGCCCGACGATCCGAGCGCCTGGATGATGCGTTTGGAACGTCTGCACAATCGCTTGGCCTACCTCGGACGTCCCGGCCTGCCGCTCTGGCTGACCGAGTACGGCGCGCCCGTTTCGGCCGCGCCGAGCGGCTGGGGGCCGCCCTTGACCGAGGAGGAACAGGCCCAGCGCCTGCGCGTGGCGTTCGCCCTGGCCACCCGGTTGCGCTTCGTCGAGAACCTGACCTGGTTCGAGTACCGCGATACCTGCGCTGACCCCGCGAGCGCCGACTGCCATTTCGGGCTGGTGCGCGACGATTTCTCCCCCCGGCCGGCCCTCCACGCCCTGCGCGAGGTGACCTCCGGTGTCACGGCACGCCTGCGCCCACGGATCGCCCTCAGGCCACGCGTCTCGCGAAGGCACCGCTCTGTCGAGCGCGTCACGGTCGCGGGCAAGCTGATCCTGCCCGGCTCTGCGAACGCGGCCGGGCGCCTCTCCCTGCGCGTCCTGCGCGCGGGCATGCCTCCGAAGCGCACGACAGTGGCCGTCCGCGGCGGCGCATTCCGGGGCCGCTGGCAGCGACACGGGCGCAGGACCTGGACGATCGAGGCGCGCTACCCCGGCTCGCGGGCCTACGAGTCCGTGAGCGCGCGTGTGCGCATGAGGCCCTGAACCTTCAGTAGGCCGGTGCAGACGGCGGCCAGGCCGATCCCTGCCAGGGCCATGGCGAGTGTCAGCAGCATCGCGCCCAGCGGACGGGTGAAGAGCAGGTACGAGTAGCCGACGATTCCTGCGCTGGCCACGCCGGCGGTGATGCCGTTCCTGGTTCCCAGTGCTCGCCATCCGAGACCCGCCATCGCTCCGGCGAGGGCCATGCCCACCAGCACGCCGATTACGCCGAAGTTCCAGAACAGCTCGCCGGCGAGGGTGAACGGAGTGCCGGCGGCCGTCTGGTCGCCATAGAGGGCGCGCGAGAGCCTGAAGTCGAGCGGCAGGGGCTTTTCACCCCAGAGCGAGCGTGGCACGAACGCCGCCGGAACATCGCGCAGCGAGGAACCCGAGAGCCACGGCAGGCCATCGGGAACGAGCCGCCTGAGAGCCACGAAGTTCTCCACCTCGGTGAAGTCGCCGCCCAGGACGTTGACCGGGTTGGTGCGGACACTGGCCGAGACCGCATCCGCCAGGGGCTCGGTCTGCGCGTACTCGCGCACGGTGCGCATGTAGGTGAAGCCCAGCACCAGCACCAGCCCCACGCAGAAGAGCGCGGCCAACTTCTGCCGCGAAAGGCGCCGCTGGGAGAAAACGATTACGAGCGCGGCCACGAGAGACGCCACGAGCGGCCCGCGCGTCTGTAGGGCGAACGATGCCGCCAGCGACACCAGCGTCGCCGCGGCGAGGGTCCAGGCCAGCGGGCGCGACGGCCGCCTCAGCCAGGCACACAGCACAAGCAGGGCGGTCGCCAGGCAGAGCATGTGGCCGACCACGCCGTAGCCGCCGCTGAACTGCTCCAGATGCAGGCTGGCGGGGTCCTCGATGAGCGCGCGGAAGCCGCCGTTGCGCAGGAACAAGGTGCCCCAGAGCAGCGTTCCGAGGCCGAGCGCGAGCGCCGCGCCGCGCACCATCCGGCGATCGGGGGGAAGCGGCTGGTCGTGGCCGCGCACGGCCCCGGTCCTCCTCCAGCCCAGCACGAACGCCACCCCGAAGAGTCCGAACCCAAGCGTTGCCAGCCCCACCGTGGCGGTCAGGTCCTGCCACCCGAACTCCAGTCCCACCAGGCCCGGCGTGGCGCTGCGCGGATCGGCCAACAGGGCGGCCGGACGCAGCGCGAGCACACACAGGACTACGACGGCGACCACGATCAGCGGCGAGGTGAGCGCCGAGCGCCAGCCGAACTGCGCCGATCCCAGCGCAATCAGGCCGGCTGCGGTGAGAAGGGCAGCGCCGATCGCCACGGACACTCCGCCCGCGCCGGCCGGCGTCCAGGCCACGGCCACCACCGCCAGCGCCGCTCCCACCGCCAGGGTCACCGCAGCGAGCGGCAGGACGGCCTGCTGCCAGTCCGCGCCCCTGAGGATCGTGGACACGTAGCCGAGCCGCAGCAGGTTGATGGTGACGAAGCCCGCGGCGGCGCCGATCCCTATTGCCAGGTCCCCGGCGCTCGGATAGAGCGCCTCGGCCCCCACGGCGGCCAGCAGCACGCCCGCGGTCACGAACCTCACGTCCACCCAGGTGCGCCGCCCGACCATCAGCGCCTCGCCCACGGGTCCGGTGGCCGCGTCGATCGCGCGGGCCACGATGAGCAGCACGAGTACCGAGGCCCACGAGTCGTAGCTCGCGTCGAAGATCTCCAGCAGCGGCGCGGCAAACAGTGCTCCCAGTAGGCAGAGCGGCCAGCTGACGGCGATACCCGCCAGCGCTCCGGCCTTGAGCACGCGGCGGGCGGCCGGTGCGTCGCTGTTCGCGAAGGCCGTGGCGATCTGGGGAGCGAGCACGGTGGTCACCGCCTGGTAGCCCCAGCTGAACAACCCGGCGATCCGGGTGGCCACGAAGAGCCCGGCGGCCTGTTCCGGCGCCAGCCCGAGCAGTCCCCCGAGCAAGACCGGCAGCCAGACGACCACCTCGTACAGCGTGGTGAGCACGGCCGCGCCCACCTCGTCGCGGGCGACCGGCACCACCCAGCCGCGGTCCTCGACGAGGCCGGCCACCACGCCTCTGTCCACGCCTCTCAGGGCCGCGGCCACGGCGCCCGCCAGCGACAGGACCGAGGCGAGCAGCGTCAGCTCGGCGATCGTCAGCCAGTCGCCACCGGCCGCGATCACCACGATGGGCGCGAGCGCAGGCCCCAGCGGCCAGAGGACATTTGCCACCACGCCCGACAGGTCCGCCCGGCCGTGCGCCTTGAGCAGGGCAGCGAGCATCCCGTAGGCCGCCCACACGACCGCCAGGCCGGCGAGCAGGGCTATCTCGACCGGTGCGAACGGAATCTCCAACAGCAGCATCACAGCGGGCGCGAGCAGCGCGGCGGCCGCCATGCCGACGAGCGCCACCCGCCGCATCGACACGCGGTCAGAGCCGGCGAGGCGGGCCTCCGCCACAGCGCGGGGCAGGATGCCGTCCGCGCCGAACTTGACCACCACGCTCAGCAGCCAGGCTGCGGTCCAGAGCAAGAAGAAGCGGCCGGCGCCGGCCGGTCCCACCGCCTCGGTGACCAGTAACACCTGCAGGAGTGCGAGGGCGCCGTTGAGCGCGCGGCTGGCCACGAACACTCCTCCGTAGCGCACTGAGGTCAGGCGCAGCGTTTCGAGGACGCTCGCGTATCGCGTGCGTTCGCTCATGGCTCCTCTGCGTTCGCCTTCTGAGCCCGCCGGATTCGATCGGCCGCCGTCCAGAGCTCGACCTGAAGGCGCAACCAGGCCGAGTTGTCAATCTTCCATTCGCCTAGCCGTGAGACGAAGGGCAGCGCCAGCATCACGGTGCCGCGCCTGCTGAGCAACGGTCCGATCAGCTCGCCTGCCTCGACTCGCATGTAGACCGTCGCACCGCCTGCGCTGCGCTCGGAGTAGAGGACATCGACAACCGTGCCCTCTGCCCAGCGGCCGAAGCTGCCTCTTATCCTCGACCGGGTTCGCTCGACGTTCAGGGAGCTGCGGGCCGCCGGCGTCAACAAGCCGATGACCGTCGCGGCGTCACGCTCTTGAAGGCCCCGCCACCAATCGAGGGCCAGACCGCCCGGTCCGGAGGCGGGCTCCTGCGCCGCTCGGGCCGGTGGGCGGTCGGCGGCCGTATCCAGATCAGAGCCGCAGCTCGGGAGGGGGAGCAGCAGGCAGACCAAGAGCGCGCCCGCGGCGGTGACTCTCACGACACCGCCTGGACGAGCTGAGGAAGCGCGCTGCGCCAACGCACCTTCCAGCCCGACTCGGTCTCCACCAAATCGAGCTCGAGCCGGCCCGTGGACGCAGTCGTGACCTGGTTGGAAACCCTCCGCGTGTGCAGCAGCTCCACGATCGCCCGCGCACTCCCGCCCGTTTCGTTGACGTCGACGACCACGGGTGTCCGCGACTCGGCGATCAGCGCCCCCCCGCCCACCACGAACTTCTCGAACGCCGCCAGCGAATCGCGCGGCGGCGGAGGCGCCATCAGCGCGATGGCTCCCTTGGCATCTCGGTACTGAACCGCCCTCCACAGGACCATGACGGTCCGTCCCGGCGAGTTCGGGGGCTGCGCGGCGAGATCGGCCCGGGACACGATCGAGAGGCCCTCGGTGCGCTCGACTCGCAGCTCACGCCGAAGCTCCTCATCCGTCGAGGCGCAACCGGCCAAGAGGGCGCCGCCGCTGAGGGCGGCGCACAGAATCGCCTTGCTCTCTCGAAGCCCGAGCATCAGGCTTTCAAACTAACTCGCGCCGTGAGAGCGGAGGACTTCGGCGAAGCTGCGCTTGAATTGCTCCTCCGAGAAGCGCTGCGCGCTCGTGCGCAGCTGCTCGGGGTCCCAGGAGCGCTCGGCGAGCTCGCGCACGCCCGATCGGATCTGATCCGTATTTCCGCCGTCGGAGATCAGCACGCCGTCGCGATCGCGACGGACGATGTCGCGGGCGCCGCCGCGGTCCACGGCGAGCACCGGCGCCCCGGCCGCCAGCGCCTCCACCATCGTTATGCCGAAATCCTCCTCACCGACATGGATGAAGCCGGCCGCCCCGGCGTAGCGAGCGGCGAGCTCCTCCCTGCTGACCCAGCCGAAGAGTTCGACGTTGGCCGGAAGCCTCGCCCGCAGCCTCTCCTCGAGCGGCCCCACTCCGACCATGGTCAGCTTCATCTCCGGCAGGCCGCGAAAGGCCTCGGCCACCTCCAGCGGACGCTTGTAGGGCACGAGCCGATGGACCCAGAGAAAGTGCTGTGGCTCGCGCGGGAGGTCGCGCGGAAAGTCCGCGATGGCAACCGGCGGGTGGACCACGGCCGCCTCCCGGCCGTAGAAGCGCGAGATCCGCTCGGCCACGGCCGAGGATATGGCGACATAGGCGTCGGGACGCTCGGATGCGCGCCGATCCCACGCGCGCAGCCGCCCGCGCAGAGTGGTCAGAGCCAGGCCCTTCATGCCCCGCGCCCGCCCGCGCTCCTCCTTCGGCATCCAGACGTAGCGCATGGGCGTGTAGCAATAACAGAGGTGCAGGGCCGCGCTCGGGGGTTTCACGCCGGCCGCGCAGGCATGCGAGGAGCTGACCACGAGCTCGTAGGCGCTCAGGTCGAGCGACTCGAAGAAGCGCGGCATGTAGGGCAGCAACCAGCGCCACCGGCCCGGGTCGTGACCGCGCTGTCGAATCCCGGGCAGCCGCGAGAGCCGGGACTCCTTGACGATGGCCGACGAGAGACGCGCGGGAAGAAGTTCGCGGGCGGCCTGGAAGGTGAAGATGTCCGGATCGCGTGCGAAGAGGTCGAGCATCGACGCGACCGTCCGCTCGGCGCCGTGGAAGCCCTGGAACCAGTCGTGGACGATCGCCGAGCGCATTCTCAGTGGCGGCCCGCCGCCGGCCGTGCTCACCCCGATGCGCCGTCGAGGTCCGAACCCCAGGCCCGATGGCGGCGCAGAGCGCGCCTGAAGCCGAGCGGCCGAGCCAGATCCACCGGGCGCCGGTGTTTGCGTCCCCGGCGGCGGTAGCCGCGCCACTCGCGCAGTCCCTGCAGCCGGCCCCGCAGCGGCGCCAGGCTGCGCGCGGTGACCGACGTGAACATCACGTAGGCCAGCTCGTAGGCCACGATCCCGGGGGCGTTGCGCAGCAGCATCGCGGTGGTCGCGTTCTTGGCCAGCGTGCGCACCCGGTTGCGGCCCACGAGGTAGAGCTTCGCCGGAGATCCGTGGCGCGCGGTGGCCGAATGGTGGTGGTAGACGACCGCCCCGGGCGCGTACAGGGCCATCCAGCCGTGGGCCTGCGCGCGCCACGCGACGTCAACATCCTCGAAGAAGGCGAAGAAGGTCTCATCGAAGCCGCCGATCTCCTCGAGCATGTCCATGCTGAAGAGGGCGGCTCCGCCGGTGGCTCCGAAGACCTCGTAGGGCTGTTGCTGATGGGGGTACCTGACTCGCGAGCCGACCAGGCGGTCGGCGGCGATGCCCAGGCTGTCGAGCTCGAGCCCGGCGGAGTTCAGCACGTCGCGGCGGTCTGCGAAGCGCATCTGTGCGGCCACCGATCCCACCCGCGGGTGTCGCCGGGCGGCGGCCAGCATCACGGCGACCGCGTCCGCCTCAACGGTGGTGTCGTTGTTGAACACGGCGATCCAGTCGCCGGCCGCCGCCGCAATGCCCGCGGCCAGGCCCCCCGCGAAGCCCTGGTTGCGCGGAAGCGCCACCAGCACGACGTCCGGGAAGTGCTCTCGCACGAGATCCACGGAGCCGTCGGTCGAGCCGTTGTCCACCACCACGATCTCGGTTCGCTCGTCAACTCGCTCGTGGGCCCGCTGTAGCGAGCTCAGGCAGGATCGGAGCAGTTCACGGCGCTCGTGATTCACCACGATGGTGGACACGGCCATCCCTGTCGAGACTCTGCGAGGGCGAAGCGGCACGGGCCGAGGCGCGGTCTTGGGGCTGTCGAGCACTGCGCCGATCACCTCATCGGTCAGCTCCGCGCTGCGCGTCCAGGTGAAGTCCTTCGCCCGTTCCAGCCCGGCCGGGATCAGCTGTCCTCTCAGCTCCTCGTCGGTGGCGGCGGCGGTGAGGGCGTCGGCAAGCGCGGCGCCGTCCTCCGGATCCACGAGCAGCGCGGCATCGCCGCAGGTCTCGGGCAGGGCCGCGCGGTCGGCCGCCACCACCGGCACGCCGCTGGCCATGGCCTCGAGAACGGGCAGCCCGAACCCCTCGTACAGCGACGGCATGGCGAGCGCAAGGGCGCCGGCGTAGAGCCCGGGGAGATGGCTCTCCCGCACGTACCCGAGCGCGCGCATCGGCGGCGCCTCGCCCGGGCGCATGTAGGCACGCCCCGAGCCCGCCGCGACCAACTCGATGCCCAGCTCGCGCAGCTTTCGGGCCGCGTCCGCCAGCGCGGCGAAGTTCTTGCGGGCGATGCGTGTGCCGACGACGAGGACGTAGGGCCGATCGAGCCCCAGAGCGCGGCGGACGGGCTCCGGGTCGGCCGCCGGGGAGAAGCGTCCGTCGACTCCGTTGGGTACCACCGAAACCCGCGCCGGATCCAGGCCGAGGCCCTCGGCGAGCTCCCGTCGCGAGAACTCCGACGGCGTGATCACGCGGCGGGCGCGACTGGCCAGCAGCGGGAGCAGCCGCCGCTGGTAGGAGGTGAAGGTCGGCGAGTACCAGCCGGGGTGGCGCAGCGGAGCGAGATCGTGGATCACCACGACCGTCCTTCTCGACGCGGCGGGGGCCAGGTTCGCCGGGCAGTAGAGGATCTCCGCCCGGCGGGCCCCGACCGGGAGCAGAGCCTGCTCCCAGAAGTGACCGGCCCGGTGAGCGAACATCTGCTGGGGCCTCATGACGCTGTAGCGGTCGGGACGCAGCCTCGGCAGCCGGGTGGCCATCTCGATCGTCACCCGCTCGACCCCGCCGATTTCCCTTCGCACCGCCGCTCGGGCGTCGATCACGACACGCGCGTCGCGCCAGGTCGGGGCCGGCCCGCCTCCGTTGGCGCCCGCCGTCTCGTCTTTACGACCGGTGGAGAGCGCCTGGCTCACGCACGCCGGCGGAGAATCATCCCGCTGGCCAGGAGGAAGGCGCCCGCCAAGGCGACCCCCAGGGCGGGGAGACCGGTGACCGGAAGCGTCTGCGCCGCGGTGCTCTCCGAGGGAGCGGTCGTCTCACTGGGCGCGACCGGCGTCGCCTCGGGCGCGACCTGAGGCTCGGCGGGCTGGACCGTCTCGGCGTCGCCCTGAGATCCGGAGTCGCCGCCCCCGCCCTGGTTCTGTCCCTGCGGATCCTGGAAGGGGTCGACGTACTGGTCGTCACCGGCGCTCTGAGCGAATGCCGTACCGGGCACCGCCAGGGCCAGCGACAGCAGGAGTGCGAGCATCTGCGTCCTCGGGCGCATCCGAAGATTCCTAGCAGATTGCCCTGGCCGCGGCGGCGGCACGTCGCTCCAAGCGATCGCCGCGGCGGCCAGCAGCAGCGCCGGCAGCGTCACCGCCGGCATCTCCCAGTCCCAGTCCAGGCCGGCGTGCACCGCCCAGGCGGTCAGCCCGGCCGCCGGCCCCACCGCCGCGCGAGCGTCCAGGCGGTAGAGGCGCACCACTGCTGCCGCCACCGCGCCCAGGAACAGAAGCAGCAGCGCGACTCCGATGATGCCGAGCTCGGCGCCGGTCTCCAGGTAGAGCGAGTGGGCGTCACCCGACGTGTCGACGCGGTCGCGCACCTTGAGCCACTCCACCTGGAAGCCGCCGGAACCGATTCCGCTCAGCGGCCGGTCCGCCCACGTTTCGAGCGCGACCTCCCAGTAGCGGTAGCGGTTGCTGTCCACCGATCCCAGCCGGGCCGGATCAGCCCGCTGCTCGGGGGACACGGCTTCGGGCTTGCCCTCGAACACCGCGGTGGCGATCGCGCCCATCACAAGCACCAGCCCGGTGGCCATGAGAACGGCCGCCGGGCGGGAGACTCGCAGCGATGGGAGCCTGGCCGCCCAGCGGCTCTCGCGCATCACGAGGGCCGCGGCGGCCAGCGCGAGCAGGAGGGTCCCGATCAGCGTCTGCGCCCCCGCGCTCGCGTCGCCCTCCTGTCCCTCGACCAGCGTTTTCACGGTCGGGTAGCGAGTCGCGAGGAGTGCGGCCAGTCCGGCGGCGCCGGCGACGACGGCCGCGCTCAGCAGCTGAAAGCGCCCATCCGGGGCCAGGGCGATCAGCACCAGCAGCCCGGCCGCCACGGCGGCCAGGGCGCCGCGGCCGAAGGTCAGGTACGCACCGAGCCCGAGCACCACGCCCGCGGCCGCGGCGGCTCCTCGAAGCGAGCCGGGGCGGTCCGCGTCCCCGGCCAGGCGCACGGCCAGCACGAGGCCCAGCGCGGCCAGGAGGCCGAAGGCGTTCCAGTAGGTGAGCGGCTGCTCCAGGCGGCCCGCCGCGGCGAAGCTGCGGTCGAGCTCCACCAGGCCGGGCAGAAGCCGCTCCGAGAGTCCGTACACGACGACGACAAGAGCCCCGAGCACCAAAGCCGGCTCCAGCCACTGCCGCGCTCGGGGCCCACGCAGCAGAGCCATGGCCGCGATGAAGGCGCCGAGGTAGAGCAGCAGGCGCTGAACGTCGTCCTCCACCCGGCCGGCGAGGGGGGCCCAAGTCATCGACAGGGCGCTCCAACCGAGAAGCAGCGCCAGGCCGACCAGCGCGAGACGGCCGGGAAGCCCGCTCGGGAGCGGCCGCGCCACCACCACAGCGGCCAGGATGACCAGTGCCCAGGCCACCAACGCCGCGATGATCCGCGGGCGGTCGAAGAACCCACCGGAGAAGAAGGCGAGGGCCGTCGTTCCGCCGACAAGCAGCGCTCCCGCGGCGCCAGTCAGCGTTCCCCGCATCGAGAGCCACAGTAGTGCAGCTCGCCTAGACTCGCGCCTCGGTGGGCCCCCTTGTTCTTCGCTGCGTGCTGATCGTCGCTGCCCTTCTAGCCGGGGCGTGGCTGGCCGTCGGTCTACGGGTGGCTGCCCTCGAGGATCAGGGCAACGGCGCCTTCGAGCGCGCGCGTAACGGGTCGCTGGGGAGGGCTGAGATCGTGCAGGCCCGCGACGCCCTGCAGAGCGCCGACATGCTTACCCTGGACCCGACTCCTCAGCTGATCGAGGGACGCCTGCTCGCGGCGCTCGGAAACAAGGAAGAGGCAGTCATCCGCGCCATCCAGGTGCTGGCCAAGGAGCCTGAGAACGTCGACGCCTGGTACTTGGCGTACGTCTCGGCCGTGAACGCTCAGGGTCTTGCCCTGACGCGGCGACGAGTGCGGGAGCTCAATCCATTGCTTGGCGATCAGCTGGAATGAGCGGGTCGCTCGCCTGCCCGGGTGGATCCGGCGGCGCGGTCTCGTCAAAGCCCGCATCGTGGGGCCTGGGCCGACGCTGGAAGCGCCAGCCGACCCGGCGCCCCCCGCCGGCGGTCTCCTCGGTGCGCCACTCGCGCGACGCGCGGCGTAGGCGCGGGACGAGCATGAGGGCCTCGAAGGCGATCGGGAGCGACATCTTGCTCTCGCCCGCTTCGCGGTCGCGAAAGCAGATCGGGACCTCGGCCACCGTAAAGCCGGCCAGCAGCGCGCGGTAGGTCAGCTCGATGTTGAACACGTACCCCTGCGCGCGCAGGGTCGAGGGTTCGACGGTTTCGAGCACCCCGCGACGGACCAGGCGAAACCCGCTGGTCAGGTCGTTGACTCTCAATCCGAGGATGCGGCGCGCATAGATGGAGCCGGCGCGGCTCAACAGCCGGCGCAGCGGCGGCCAATCGGCGATCTGGCCGCCGCGGACGTAGCGCGACCCGAGCACCAGATCGCTCTGCGCGGCGGCCGCGATCATGGCCGGCAGGTGCGCCGGGTCGTGGGAGAAGTCGGCGTCCATGACGATCACCATCTCCGCGCCGCGCGCCCAGGCGTGCTCGTAGCCCGCCAGATATGCCTTGCCGAGCCCGTCCTTGTCCTGGCGGTGGAGGACCTCCACACGCTCGAGCTCGCCGGCGAGCCGGTCGGCCAGCTCGCCGGTCCCGTCCGGCGACGCGTCGTCGACCACGAGCAGACGCCAGTTGTCCCGTTCCGTGCGGTCGAGTTGGTCCGCCACCGCGCGCACGATGCCCTCGAGGTTCCCGACCTCGTTGTACGTTGGCAAGAAGACCCAAAGGCGGGCGTCCACGAGAAAGACGATACGTGCCCGCCCCCTCCGGCGCCACCACGAGCCCAGCGGCCCTGGTTCAGCCGCTCCCTTCCGCCACCAGCCGGCGATACTCGGCTCGCATCCGCTCCCGGTCGAATAGGCGCTCGGCACGTGCTCGGGCGCCGGCCGAGAGCTCTGCGCGACGCTGCGAAGAGCCAAGCACGTCGCCGAGCGCCGCTGCCGCGGCGGCGGCGTCGCCCGGCGGGTAAAGGATGCCGCTGCCGGCGTCCACGATCTCTCGGGGCCCGCCCGCGTCGGGGGCCACCACCGGCACGCCGCACGCCAGCGCCTCCGCGAGGGCCAGGCCGAAGGGCTCTCGGTCGGCACAGTGCAAGAGGCAATCCGCTTCTCTCAATGCGAGCGCCGGATCGGCCAGAGGACCTTCGAGCAGCACGCGTGAGCGAAGGTCGGGCAGCTCGGCTCGGCGCCGCATAGCTTCGAGCAGGAGCGCGCCGGGCCGGTCGAGCGGCTCGCCGGCCACGCGCAACCTGAGCCCGGGAACGTGGCGCGCGGCCGAGGCGGCGATCTCCAGCGCCAGGTCGGGGCGCTTCCATCCGACGATCGCCCCGAGCAAGAGGACCTCGGAGCCATTCTGCGGAGGGCCGGGGGCGAAACGCCCGAGGTCGACCCCCGGGTGAATAATCCGGGTGCGATTCGCGAGCACGCCGCGGGGGTCGAGGTCATCGGCGATCGCCCGCGATAGGCACACCACGCGCGTCGCGCGCCGCGCGACCGCTCGCACCGCTCCAGCGAGCGCGGAGCCGGAGGGAAGGAAGTCGTTGTGCTGGAAAATGAGAGCCGGCCGCGGACGAACCGAGCGCAAGGCGACGGCGCTCACCAGCAAACCGCGCATATTCCAGCCAAACACCACCGCCGGCCGCAGACGACGGACTGCTCGGCTTAGCTCGCGGGCCTGGGCCGCGATCCGAGCCGGGGCAGCGAGCCTGTCGGCTGCGCTGCGCCGAAACTCGAGCGGCTGCGAGCTCAATGCGACCACCGCGAGCCCCGCTTCGCGGGCTGCCCGGGCGAGCGGCCCGTCGGGACACGCAACCGTTGCCGACTCCACTCCTGCCGCGCATTCGAGCAGGATGCGCTCGGCGCCACCGAGCAGCCCTGAGTAGCTCGCGAACAGCGCCGTCGGCACAGGCTCCCTCATGGACCGGGGCCAAATTACCAAGCGGCCGAGCGCCGACCAGTACGTAGCATGGCCGCATGCCGGCGCCAGAAGCCCGTTTTGCGGTAATCGTGTGCACGCGCAACCGCTCCGGCAGCCTCGCCCGCACGCTCGATGCCCTGCAGGAGCAGGCTCCGGGCGGTTTTCCGGTCGTGGTCGTAGATCAGAGCGATCTTGTCGACGAGGGGCTCGAGCTGCGCGACCGCGCCCACGCCGGCCTTCGCGTGATCCGAGACAGCGAACGAGGTCTCTCCCGAGCGCGCAACGTCGCGTGGCGCGCGACCAACGAGGATTGGCTTGTCTTCGTCGACGACGACTGTGTGGTCCAGCCGGGATGGGCCGCCGCGCTCGAGGAGGAGATTGCCGCTCATCCGGACGCCGAGGTGGTCACCGGTCACGTCGGGGCGCGCGGGGGGCTGGTCGGCGAGGACCTGCACGTAACCGTCTTTCCGGTGGAGCATCCGGGCTGGCGGTCCGGCCGATGGACGCGCCCGGGGGCGCTTGGCTTCGGTGTCTGCTTCGCCGTGCAGCGACGCGCCGTCGATCGGCTCGGGGGCTGGGACGAGCGGCTCGGCCCCGGCGTGCCCGACTTCCCCGCGGGGGACGACATGGACTTCAACTACCGGCTGCTCCGCACGGGCGGCGGCGCCTGGGTGACGCCGCGCGCACGGGCGGAGCACGACCAGTGGCGCCGAGCGGAGGACCTTCCGGGGCTCTACCGCGGCTACCAGGCCGCCTGGAGCGGCTTCGCCGTGAAGACCTGGCGTTCGGGCGACCGGCTCGGAGGGGCCTGGCTCTGGCTCCACGGCATCCTCGACGTGCTCCACGAGTTGAAGACGGCGGCGCAACAGCGCTCCAGCCTGCGGCTGCGGCTGGCCGGGGCGAAGCTCGCCGGAGTCATGACCGGGACGCGCCGGGCTCTGCGGCGCTCTTGGTAAGCAGGCCGGCGCAACCACCCTTGCCGGGCTTGGCCACGTACGTCGGGTCCGCACCCACCTCGGCGGCCAGATCGCCGAAGGCGGTGTTCATGTGCACGTCGTCGGCTATGACCCAGTCGCCTTCCCGGAGGGCCCTCCAAGCGCAGGCGAGTTCCCAGCGCATGTTGGAGTACGTGTGCTCCGAATCGTGGATGAAGACGCGCCGTCGGCCGCGAGTGTCGTCGAGGATCGCCGGCAAGAGTCTTCGCGAAGTTCCCCAGTGGTAGGTCCAGCGATCCTGGAGCTCGGCGGGTATGGCACAGCCCACGAGCTCGGCGCGGACCAGATCCGCGCTCGGGAGGTCGATGCTCTGAAGCTCGCCGGCATCGTTGTCGGCCAGAGCGGCAAGCAGGTAGGCGGATGTGACACCCGTGGCGACGCCGGTCTCCACCACGACCTCGGGCCGTAAGGCGCGCACCAGCCCATAGAGCAACTCGGCGATGTCCGTGTCTCCCGCCACCCGTTCGGCGGTGGCCCCGGCCCGGCCCGCCGCGTCCAGCTGCTGGTGCCGGCGCACCAGCGCCAGCGCGGCGCCGTCCGCCCAGGAGCCCACGGTCGCGGCCACGTGAAGACGCGCCTGCGCCGGGTCGATGGCCGGCGTGATGTGACCCGGCTCGCGCTGCTCTTCACCCCCGAGGCGGCTGCGAGCGGACATCTGGAAGTACTCGATCAGCAGTCTGGGGTCACGCAGGGCGAGCCGCGAGACCACCAGCCAGCGATCGCGCATCCTTCCGCTCAGGGTGTCCCCCGCCGTTGCCTGTCGCGCTCGTCCCGTGGTCGCCACCCCTTTATGGTCCTAGTTAGCATTCTGCCGCGATGCTGGTGCGGGCCCCTTGCGCTGAGACCCTGGCTGGGCCGTGAGCGCCGGCGCGCGGCCGGCGCTGCCCCTGTCCGGGCGCCGGAGCCTTGTTCGCGGGGCGCCCGTGCTCCCGGTGATGCTCCTGTTGGGGGCCGCCGCCATATCCGGCTTCACGCTGCTGCGCGAGCTGTACCCCTACGACGAGGGGCACATTCTCCTTGCGGCCCGCCGGGTCGCTCAGGGCGATTGGCCCTATGCCGACTTCGTCTTTCCCTACGGGCCCGGCCACCCGCTCCTGCTCGGCTCGCTCGAGGAGCTGCTCGGCCCTTCGCTGCTGTGGTGGCGAATCGTGCGCGTTTGCGCCGACGCCGCCGTGGCGCTGGTGGTATTCGTGCTCGTGCGCCGTGAGGCGCCGCTCCCCGTGGCGCTCGTGGCCTGGCTCATCGCCGCGGCGGCTATGTCTCAGCCCGGGGGCTCCAACCCCTTCGCGGTGGCGATCGCCCTGGGCCTGTGCGCGTTCGCCGTGGCCACCGCCGAGCCCCCTCGCGCCGGACGCGACACCTGGCGCCGCTGCGCGGCCGCCGGCGGGCTCGTTGCGCTTGCCGGCTTTTGGCGGGTGGACTTCGGGCTCTTCGCGGGACTGGCCGTGGTAGTTGCGCTTGCGCTCGCCCCCGGAGAACGAGCGCTGCGGGTCCGAGCGGTAGGCACGTTCACGCTCACCGCAGCCGGGCTTGGCCTCGCGCTCTACACACCGTTCGCGATCGCGGCGGGTCCCGGCACGCTGTACGAGCAGATGGTGGCGGACGCGTTGAGGTACGGGTCGTACTGGACGTTGCCCTTCCCGCTCGTGTTCGACGAGGTCTTTCGCCTCTGGCCGCCGGGGGCGCTCGCCGAGGACCTCAAGGACCTCGTCGGCTTCTACGTTCCGCTGGCCCTCGTCGCCGGGTTGGTCGCGGGAGCCGCTGCGTGCCTCGTGCGCTGGCGCTGGGAAGGGCGACCCTGGCGCTGGCTAGGTCTCTTGGTCTTCGCTCTCGGGGCCGCCACCTACATGCGCAGCCGCGCCGACGAGTTTCACACCCAGCCCCTGCTCGTGGCGTTGACCGCTCTGCTCGCCTGTGCCGCGGTCTGGCTGGCCCGCCGACCGGGGCGCAGGAGACCGGCCGGGGGCCTGCTGCTCGCCGGCTCGGTCGCCGTGCTCGTCCTGGTCGGGGTCTACGGCACCGCGAACCGCGTGTCCGCGTTGCTGCTGCCGCCCGAGCTCGAACCCGTGGGCCTACCCGGGACCGGTGGAGTCAAGGCGCCTCCGAAGGAGGCCGCCGTGCTGCGCCGGGTGGTGCCCTACGTGCAGGCCCGCGTGCCCCCCGGCAAGCCGATCTTCGTGGCGCCTCGCCGCTCGGATCTCGTGCGCTTCGACAACCTGATCTTCTACATCCTCGCCGACCGCGACACCGTCCTCGATGCGGGCGCCACGCTGCAGGCCCTGCCCGCCGAGCAACGGCGCACCGTTCGCGCGATCGAGCGGGAGCGACCGAGGATCGTGGTGCGCTGGACCGACCCGCTATCCAGTCAGCGCGAGCCCAACCGGCGCGGCCGTCCCAGCGGCTCACGCTTCCTCGACGAACACCTGGCTCGCGAGTATCGGCGCGTGGCCAGCTTCGGCGACTACCGGGTCCTGGAGAGGCGCTGAGCGTGCTGGCTCGCGTGGCGGTGGCACTCGTGGCCGTGCTCGCGCTCGGCTGGCTCGGGGTGCTGTATCGCGACCAGCGTGTGGCCAGGGCGGCGTCGGACAGGATCTTCTACGAGAATCCCCTTCCCCCGGCCGAGTTCGAGCGCCAGATCGACCGCCTCAGGGGCGCACCACTGCTCGATCCCGACGGCTCGTGGAGGCTGGTGCGCGTCAGGTACATGCTGCTCTACGGCCAGCCGCGCCGGGCGCTCGCGGAGGCGGAACGCTTCGTCGCAAGCGAGCCGGACAACATCGAGGGGTGGGTTCTGCTCTACAAGGCGGCCCGCGGCGTCGACTCGGCGCGGGCGCGTCAGGCGGCCGACGAGATCCGCCGTCTCAATCCCCTGTCCGCCGACTCCGGCAGCTGATCGCCGCCGCTCGGCGGCGCTCCGGGTTCCTCGCTTGCGGCGATCAGCCCCGCGGCCATCAGGACCACGGGGAGGGTCACAGCCGGGATCTCCCAGTCCCAGTCGATTGAGGCGTGCAGGAGCCACACCGTCGAGGCCGCACAGCAGCCGGCTGCCAGCGACCGGCCGCGGATGAGTGCGCGATGCCCGGCCGCCACCACGCCGCCGAGCAACACGAGGACGCCGAGCAGGCCCGGCAGGCCCAGCTCGGCAGCGATGCCCAGCTCGAGCGAGTGGACCTCGCGGACGCCCTCGCTTACCGGGCGCTCGCGCAGCCATTCCACGCGAAAGCCACCGGAGCCGAGCCCCTGGAGCGGCTCTCGGGCAAAGGCATCCAGGCCGATGCGCCAGTAGTCGTAGCGGCGCGACTCCACCGTCGTCAGCCGAGCCCCCGAGGCCCGCTTGAGCTGCTCGGGCTCGCTCTTACCCTTCTCGCCCAGGCCGCCTACGACAAGCCCGATCACGACCAGGGTCACCGCCGCGCCGGCAACCGCCGGAAGCCGGCGAGCGAAAGAGAGCCGGCCGAGGCCCGCCTGCCCGCTGCGCTCGGCCCGTGACCAGCGAGCGGCGCTCAGAGCGCCAGCCAGCGCGATTACGACCAGCACGGCGAGCATCAGCGCTCCGTCTCGCTCCTGCTCAGCAGGGCTGCCTGACAGCGACGCGACGCCCCGAAATGCCGCCGCGCTGGCGCCCGCCAGCACGGAGCTCACCAGGGCGGCGAGCACGGCTCGAAGCTGGGGTCGGGTCGGCGCAGCGGCGAGCAACAGGATCAGGCCGACAGCTCCTGCCGCGATGGCGCCCCGCGAGTAGGACAGGTAGACGCCGGTTCCCAGGAGCGGGCACGCGGCCGCGGCGACCGACCTGAGCGCCGTGGGACGCGACGGATCGCCCGCCAGCCGGGCGCAGAGCACGAGCCCGATCGCCGCCAGGGCGCCCTCCGCGTTCCAGTAGGTGATCGGCTGCTCGAGCCGGCCGAACGCGCCGGCCGAGCGGGACAGGTCGATCAGGCCCGGCAGCAGTCGCCCCGACAGCCCGTAGCCGATGACGACGACTATTCCGCCGGCGAGTGCCGGCTCAAGTGCCCGCGCGACGCCGCGTAGCCGCAGTAGGCCGATCGCCGCGATCAGAACGCCCAGATAGAGAACGAGGCGCTGGACGTTGTCGCCGGCGGCCGCCGAGACCGGCGCCCAGGTCAGCGAGAGGGCGCTCCACAGGACGAGGAAGGCCAAGCCGCCGAGTGCGGCCCAGCCTGGCGCGCTGGTCGGGAGGGGACGCGGCCCAAAGGCGGTCACCGCGAGCACCAGCACCCAGGCCACCAGGGCCGCGACGAGCCGAGGCTCCTCGAAATAGCCGCCCGACCGAAAAGCCAGCACCGTCGGGCCAACGAGCAGGATCGTCGCCGCAATCAGTAGAACAGCGCGGCGCACGGGCGCCAGCGTAGCGGTCGGCGGACCCCCGAGCACTAAGCTGCCGCGGCCATGCCCAGACTGCGTCGGGACACGGCCATCGCGGCCGCACTGGGCCTGGTCGCGTACGCGCTCGCCTTCGCCCAGCGGCCCGGTCTCGCGACTTCGGACACGAAGATCGACCTGCACGTGGCTCCCGGCCGCTTCCTGGCCGACGTCGCATCCATGTGGAGCGACTCGGGTGGCTTGGGCCAGGTGCAGGGCGGCCAGACGGCGGGCTACCTGTTTCCGATGGGCCCGTTCTTCGCCCTCGGTGACCTGATCGGCCTGGGGCCGTGGGTGGTTCAGCGCCTGTGGCTCGGGACGCTGCTCGCACTGGGCGCCTGGGGGACGGTACGCCTGCTGGACGCGCTGCTTACGCGGCGGCGCGGGGTGGCACATGTGGTCGCCGGCCTGCTCGTGATGGTCAACCCGTTCGTGGTGGTGTACGCGAACCGCACGACGGTGACCCTCCTGGCCACGGCGGTGCTGCCCTGGCTGATGCTCGCGGTCCACCGCGGCGCCCGCGCGCCAGGGTGGCGCTGGCCCGCCGCGTTCGCCCTGCTCGTGACCGCTTCGGGGCCCGGGGTCAACGCGGCTGTGACCGGCCTGCTGCTGCTCGGACCCGCACTGCTGCTGGCCTACGAGGCGGTGTACGCCGGGGTGCCGTGGCGCGCGGTGCGCGCCTTTGCGTTGCGTGCAGCCCCGCTCACCCTGCTCGTGTCACTGTGGTGGCTGATCCCGGCCTGGGTGCAGGCGTCATACGGGACCGACTTCCTTCCCTTCACCGAGTCGTCGGGCACGATCTGGGCGACCACCAGCGCCAGCGAGAGCCTTCGGCTCATGGGCTTCTGGGTCTCCTACCTGGGAGTCGACTACACCGTGCCGCTCGCCACCTGGACCGACGCGCGGACGCTGCTCTACTCGCCGGCCGTGGTGGCGGCGACGTTGATCGTGCCCGCCCTCGCCCTCGCGGGCTTCGTGTGGACCCGGCGCTGGCGCTACGGCCCCTTCTTCCTGGGCCTGGTGCTGCTGGCGCTGCTGGTGATGATCGCCGGCTTCCCCGACGGCACGCCGCTGCGGCGTGGGCTCACCTACGCGTACAACCACTTTCCCTCCCTTAGGGTGCTGCGCACCACCTACAAGGCGGGGCCGCTCGTGGCTCTGAGCGTCGCCTGTCTGGCGGGGGTGGCGGCCGCCGAGGCATGGCGGCGGCTGCGGGGGACCGGCCGGCCTGCGCTGGGCCGCGCCGCGGTCGCCGTGCTTGTGGTTGCGCTGATCGCGCTGGCAGGCTGGCCGCTCGTGACCGGTCGGGCTCAGGATCCCCAGATCTCCTGGGAGGAGATCCCGCGGGCGTGGACGGCATCGATGCAGGACCTCGACCGCCGGCTCCCGCCGAGCTCGCGCGCGCTCGTGCTCCCCGGCGACCTCTTCGACTTCCACCGCTGGGGGGGCACGGTGGACTCGCTCGCTCCCGCGCTCTCGCGCCGCCCGGTGGCGGAGCGGAGCTTCACGCCCTACGCCGATCTCCGCGCCACCGACCTGCACTGGACGGTCGACGCGCTGGTGCATCAGCGCCGGCTGCTGCCGGGCCAGCTGCCCCCGCTCCTCGCCCTGCTGGGAGTCCGTGCGGTCATCACCCCGGCAGACGACGATCCCGCTCGCGGCGGAGCTCCTCAGCCGGCCGACGTGGCCCGGGTTCTCGCCGAACAGCCCGGCCTCGGCCGGCCGAGTCGTCGCTTCGGGCCCGTGCGCCCGGCGACGGCGGGACCGGATGAGCTGGGGCCGCCGGTCGCCCTCCCGCAGGTGCGCCGCTACGACCTGCCGGCGGCCCGACCGCTCGTGCGCGTGGAGCCGCGAGCCCGCCAGGTGATCGTGGACGGGTCCGCGGACGCGCTCGCGGCGGCGTCCGCGTTCGGGGCCCTGCCGCCGGGGCAGGTGCTGCGCTACGCGGCGGACGTCCCGGTCCGCGAGCTCAGGGCGCTGGCCGCCCGCGGCGCCGATCTGATCGTGAGCGACTCGAACCGGCGCCGCGCCTTCGTCTCCTCGAGCCTCGTCCAGAACACGGGAGCCACCCTGCCCTCCGGCCAGGCCCCGGCGGAGGACGGGGTGATCCTCGATCCATTCGGCGACGGCGCGGCGGCCCAGACGGTTGCCGTGCTGCGCGGCGTCCGCTCCGTGGAGGCCGATTTCTCGCCGACCGTTCCGCAGTTTCCCGAGCACCGCCCGTTCGCCGCGCTGGACGGGGATCCGCGCACTGCGTGGCTGGCGGACACGACGCTCGCTTCCGGTCGCTGGCGCCTCAACGTTGAGTTCACCCGTCCCCGCGACGTGCCCTACGTCGACCTCGTTCCCTACTCGGACGCCCGCGGAATCGTGCGAGAGGTCGAGATCGCGGGCCGGCGGGTGCGGGTGCGGCCCGGGGTCAACCGCATCAGGCTCGGGCTGCGCCGAGCGGATGGACTGAGCGTTCGGTTGTCCGAGGTGAACCGCCCCGAGAGCGGCGCACAGGGAGCGGGCGGGATCGCCGAGCTGCGCATCCCCGGCCTGCGGCCCGCCGAGGAGCTGCGCCTACCGCGGGTGACCGAACGCGCCCTGGGCGGGCTCGACCTCGACCGCTCGTCGCTGAGCTATCTGTTCGCGCGCACCACCGGGGACGACCCGTATCGCCGCCAGCTCGCCCACGGCCCATGGTCCGCGCGCGACGTGCGCGACCGGGGCGACGCCGAGCGCGAGCTTCGGCGCGCGTTCGCGCTGCCCGTGGCGCGCAGCTTCCGAGCCGACGCGTGGGTCACCGTGGCGGCCGACACGCCCGACGACGAGCTCGATGCCCTCGCCGGCTACCGCGGGCCGGTGCGGGCCACCTCCTCCAGCCGCTTTCAGGCGCGCCCCGCGTGGCGCGCCTCACGGGCGCTCGACCGCGACCCGGCCAGTGCCTGGATCGGGGGCTGGGTGCCGGGCGGGCGAGCGTCGATCGGCTGGCGCGCGCCGCGAACACAGGCGATCGGCGGCCTGCGGCTGGTCCCGGCGCGGGAGCGCGTGCGCCGGCCCACGCTGGTGCGCCTGCGCTGGGGGCGCGACAACGCCACCCCCGCGCTGCGGGTCGGTGCGGGCGGTTTCGTGAACCTTCCTCGCCCCGTACGGGCGCGGTCGTTCGAGCTCGAGGTCCTCGACGCCGGCTTCGCGGCGGACGTCCCCGCCGCGCGGCGGCGCATCCGCGCTGTGGGAATCGCCGAAATCGAAGGCGTGCGCGGGCTTCCGGCGGTGCGCGGCGGGTCAGGCGAGCTCGCCGGCCGCTGCGGTGCGTTGAGTGCCCGGGTGGGTGCTCGGACGTTCCGGCTCGGGGTCACGGCAGGCCGCGCCGCGTTCGAGTCGGGCCGCCCGCTGCGGGCGCGCCAGTGCGGAGGCCCCGTGCGGCTGCCCGCGGGCGAACAGCGCCTTTCCACGAGGTCGGGAGCATTTGCCTTCGACATCCTGCGCCTGACCTCGCCGGCGCCGGCCCCGGGGGCCCCGGACGCCGGCACGGGTGGGCGCGTTCTCGCCTCCGGAAGGCCCGGCCGGGGCCGCCTCGACGATGTGCGCTTGCGCGTTGACGGTCCCGCCTGGCTGGTGCTCGGCGAGGGCTACAACCGGGGGTGGCGCGCCTGGTGCGGCGAGCGCGACCTCGGGGCGCCGGAGCCAGTCGACGGCTACGCGAACGGCTGGCGGATCGATCGAGACTGCCGCAACGCCCGGTTTGCCTTCGCGCCCAACCGCAGCGCGGTGGTGGGCTACGCGGTGTCCCTGCTCGCCTGCCTGGCCTGTCTTGCCCTGGTGGTGGTCGATCCGCGCCGTCGCGCCCCGGCGTTGGCCGTGATGGAGGCCGGTGACCTGTCCGGCGGCGACAAGCCCGAGCGCTGGCCGCTCCTGCGCGCTCTGGCCGCCGCGCTCGCCGCGGGGTTGGTGGTGGCCTTCCTCTTCGGCCCCCTCGCGGGCGCGGCGGCGGCGCTCGGAGTCCTCGTGGTGCTGCGGAGCGCGGTGGGCGCCCGCGGGCTCGCGCTCGCCGGCGGCGCCCTGCTGGCGATCGTCGTTCCCGTGCTCTACCTGGTCCATCCCGCCGACGCCGAGCGCGCCAACAACGTGGCCTTCCCCGTCGAGCGAATCGCCGCCCATTGGGTGGCCGTCGCGGGGCTGATTGCGCTGCTCGCCGCGCTGCTCAGGACCCTGGCCGGCGCGCGCCCCGACCGCGGCCGGCCGGGTCGCAGGGCAGCTATGCTCGCCCGCGCTCGTGGACGAGAACGGCTACATACCCCTGGCGATCCGCCCGCGGACGGCGCGCGCCGTTGAGCTTCGCGGGCTGCGCCCCGTGGTGGGTGACTACGCGCGCTTCGGAGTGGGTCTGCTCGCGGGGCTGCCCTGGTCTCGAGACGGTGAGCACGGAAGCTTCCGGTTCGCGGGCGATGAGTACGCCTACCTGTACCACCGCCACAAGTTCACCTGGCTCACCGAACGCGCCGTCGAGGTACCGATCGCCCAGGCGATCGTCGAGCGCCATCGCGGGGCGCGGATCCTCGAGGTGGGCAACGTCCTCTCGCACTACCGGGCTGTCGACCACATCGTCGCCGACAAGTACGAGCGCGAGCCGGGGGTGGTCAACCGCGACGTGCTCGACCTCGCCGGCCTGGGCGAGTTCGACCTGGTGCTGGCCGTCTCCACCCTCGAGCACGTCGGGCGGGACGAGGAGCCGCGAGACCCCAATAAGGCCGTGCAGGCGGTCCACGCTCTGCGTGCGCTGCTCGCGCCGGGCGGCCGGCTGGTGATGACCGTTCCCGTGGGCTACCACCTCGGGCTCGACGCGGCGCTCCGGGACGGCGACCTGGGTGCCGTGGGCCTGCGCGCCATGCGCCGCGAGCGCCTCGGACCGCATTGGCGCGAGGTGCCCGTCCAGAGCACTTGGGGCGCTTCGTACGACTTCCTCCTCTACTCCGCCCGAGCCGTCATCGTGGCGGAGTTCGACCCTGCCAGGAGCGCGAGCGCCGGCGCGACATGACGGAACATTTCCTGAACTAGTCCGGCCCTCGAGGGTGAATAGGATTCGCCTCCATGACCAACCGGCTGCCCGTGCGCGTGGGGCTGGGAGTCGGGCTGGTGGCCGGCTGCGTGCTCGCGCTTCAGGTGCTGCTGACGCGGCTGTTTTCGGCTGCGCTGTTCTACCACTTCAGCTTCCTTTCGATCTCGCTCGCCCTCCTCGGCGCCGGAGCCGGCGCGATCGCGGTCTACGTTCGCCCGGCCTGGTTCGAGCGCCGCCCGCTGGAGCGGGAGCTGGCCTTCTGGTCGGTCGTGCTGGCCCTGCTGCTGCTGGTGGTCCCGCTGATCCTGGCGCGCCTCGACTTCGGCACGAGCGACAAGGTGACCCTGCGGTTCTCGGGGCTCCTTGCCCTCACGAGCGTCCTGACCACCTTTCTGTTCGCGGCGGCCGGCACGGTGATCGCGCTGGCCGTGCGCGCCTACGCCGCGAACATGTCGAGGCTGTACGCCTTCGATCTCGGGGGAGCCGCGCTCGGCGCGGTGGCGGTGGTCCCGCTCATGTGGGCGATCACCGTGCCGACGCTCGTGGTCGCGCTCGCGCCGGTGGCCGCCGTGGCGGCCCTGACGTTTCTCCGGGGCAGCCGGGACGGGCTCGGCGCCGCGGCCGCCGCAGCCCTGGTGCTGGGCGTGGTGGCCACGGTCCTAGCCGCCGCCACCAGCCTGTACGAGCCCGATCCGGCGGAGCAGGGGAGGCTCGTGTCCGACCGCTGGACGCCCATCAGCCGCGTGGTCGGCTTCGGCGGCAAGCCGAGCGATGACTTCACACGGCTGAACTACGACCGCGGCGGCGCTCCGGTGGCCCGCTACGAGCGCGGGGGAGCGATCCCGGACTGGCGTGACCTGGGGCTCGGGCCCCAATCGCTCGGCTACATCTTCGGTGGACGCGACCGGGCCCTCATCATCGGCGGCGGCGGCGGACGTGACGTGCTGAACGCGCTCAGCTCGGGCGTTCGCAAGCTCGACGTGATCGAGCTCAACCAGGCCATCGTCGACACGGTCGACGACTCGCTCGCCGATTTCTCCGGCTCCCCCTACAGCCTGCCGCGCGTGTCCACGCGCGCCGGGGACGGGCGCTCGCGGCTGGCGGAGACGGACGCCAAGTACGACGTGATCCACATCGGGTACGCGGACACCTTCTCCAACAGCTCGGGGCAGGCGTTCGCGCTGGCCGAGAACAACCTCTACACGGTCGAGGGCTTCGAGGAGTACTTCGAGCACCTGGGGCCGAACGGGGTGCTCGACGTCACGCGGCCGCACCACATGGTGGGCGACGAGGCGCTGCGGATCACCATGCTCGCGCTGGAGGCCCTGCGGCGCCGTGGGGTCGAGAACCCCGAGCGCAACGTGGTGGTGGTGCTGGGGCAGGACATCCTCAGCCCGCTGTTCGGGACGACGCTGGCGCGCAACCGGCCCTGGACGCGGGCAGAGCTCGATCGCCTGGAGAAGCTGGCGGGGCAGCGCGGCAAGGGCATCGCCTTCGCGCCCGGCGGGCCCTACCAGTTGGAGTGGGCCCAGCTGGCGAAGGCGTCGTCGCCTCAGGCGTTCTGCTCGAGCTACCGGCTCGATGTCTGCGCCCCCACCGACGACAAGCCGTTCTTCTACCAGATGCGCAGGCTCGGAGCGCTCGGCACCCAGGGCGCCGGCTACCTCTATGACGGAGCGGATCCCTTCCTGGTTCTGCTCGTGACCTTCGCCATCCTGACGTTCCTGTCGCTGGTCTTGGTGGCCGCGCCGCTGGTGCTGACGGCACGCGAGCAGCGCCCGCCGGTCGGCTCGCTCGCGTTCTTCGTGGCCATCGGCCTGGGCTTCCTGACCTTCGAGATCGCGCTGATCCAGCGTTTCGTGCTCTTCCTCGGCTTCCCCACCTACGCGCTGTCGGTGGTGCTCTTCGCCCTGCTGTTGTGGAGCGGGTTGGGCTCCCTGCTCGCCGGCCGGGCGCGCGACCCTCGCCGAGCGCTGACCATCGCCCTGACCGTGTCGTGCGTGGTCATCGCCGCCAGCGCGTTCGGATTGCTGCCGCTGCTCGCCGCGCTGATCGACCTTCCCTTCTCCGTGCGCGTGGCGCTGACCGTGCTGCTGCTCGCGCCCGCGGGCATTCCGCTGGGAATGGCCATGCCGCTGGGGCTCGGCCGCCTGGCCGAGCTTCACCCGCAGGGGGTCGCCTGGGCCTGGGGGGTGAACGGGGTGGCGTCGGTCGTGGCCTCGGCCGGGGCGATCACGGTGGCGATCGTCGCCGGATTCCCGGCGGCGACCCTGGTGGCGCTGGCCTGCTATGCCGGCGCGCTCGCGCACGCGGTCCTCGGCGCCTGGCCGCAGCGGGTGCCGGCGGACCGCCGCTACCGGCGAGCGACGCGTGAGTCGTCGGTGATACCCGACCCCGCCGAAGGCTGACCGGCTCCGTGGATTCCCCGCTGCTCTCGGTCGTGGTGCCCGTGCTCAACGAGGAAGCCAATCTTCCCGAGCTGCACGCGAGGCTGGTGGAGAGCCTGGGCGCCGAGCAGACCGAGTTCGAGGTCGTGTACGTCGACGACGGCTCGACCGATCGCTCCGTGGAGGTGATCGAGAGCTTTGCCGGCGAGGCCGGGGCGGAGATCGTGCTGGTCAGGCTGTCGCGCAACTTCGGGATGGAGGTCGCGATGTCGGCGGGCCTCGACCATTCACGAGGCGCGTACGTGGCGCTCATGCACGCCGACCTGCAGGACCCCCCGGAGCTCCTGCCCGAGATGCTGGCCACGGCCCAGCAGGGCGCGGATGTGGTCTACGCGCGCCGCATCGGCCGCGACGAGAGCGCCGTGAAGCGCATGCTGGCCACCGGCTTCTACGAGCTGATGCGCCGGATAGCCCGGGTCCCCTACCAGGGGCAGGCCGGCGACTTCCGCGTGCTCTCGCGGCGCGTGGTGGAAGCGGTCCAGAACATGCCCGAGCGGCGCCGTTTCTTGCGCGGCATGGTGGCCTGGGTCGGTTTCGAGCAGGTGCCGATCGAATACCAGCGTGCCGGGCGTCACGCCGGGCGAGGAGCCTCCTACCCCGCGCTCGGGCGCTTGGCGCTGGAGGCCATGACCGCCTTCTCCGACGTCCCGCTCCAGTTGGCCACCCTGTTCGGCACGTTCACCGCCGTGTTGAGCGCCCTCGGCGCGGTGGTGATCGCGGGGCTCACGCTCGTGAACGTGATCAGCATCAGCGTCTGGGTATGGGTGCTGATCGCCGTGCTCTTCCTATCCGGAGTGCAGCTGATCACCGTGGGGATACTGGGCCGCTACCTGGCGCGGGTGCACGACGAGGTCCTGCGCCGGCCGCTGTACCTGGTCGACTCCGTCGAGCGCACCTCGAAGTGAAGCCATGGAAGGGGCTGTGGCCCCTCGCGCTGTATGCGCTCTTCTCGTTCCTGCTGTTCGGATTGCCGATCGCCGATTCGCCGCGCGGCAGCATCATCGCGAGCGACGAGATCGACTCGAGCGTGTTCATGTGGTTCTACGGCTGGTGGCCGCATGCCCTGACCAACGGGCTCAACCCCTTCGTCACCTTCTACCAGTTCGTGCCCGAGGGCTTCAACCTGCAGTGGTCCACCTCCATGCCGCTGCCGAGCCTGTTGCTGTCCCCGGTCACGCTGGCGTGGGGCCCAGCGCTTTCGTGGAACATCATCCAGCTCGCGGCGCCGGCCCTGAGCGCCTGGACTGCCTTCCTCCTGTGCCGCTACGTCACGCGCGCGCTGTGGCCCTCACTCGCGGGCGGATACATCTTCGGCTTCTCTCCCTACATGCTCAGCCATCTCACGGGCGGGCCCTACCTGGCGCTGGTCTTCCTCCTGCCGGTGTTCGTGCTGCTCGTCCTGAAGTCGGTGCGGGGCGAGCTGCGTCAGTACGCGTTCGTGGTGGCCATGGTCGCCGCTCTCACCGCTCAATACCTCATCTCCATCGAGGTGCTGGCCACGTCCACGGTGTTCGGCGCCGTGGCCCTGGTCAGCGCGTTCCTGCTCTTTCGCGACGAGCGATCCGGGCTGCTCGCGACGGCAAAGCTCCTGGTGGTGGCCTACGCCGCGATGGCGATCCTCGTCAGCCCCTTCCTCTATTACTTCTTCTTTGGGGACCATTATCCGCCCGGGGCGACTTACTTCAGGGCCGACCTGACGTCCTTCTTCCTGCCCGCAGATTCGCTCACGGTCACCAAGAGCCATTCGTCCGACAACGTGTTCCGCGGGGCGGTGCTCGAGGCCTATCTGGGGATCCCGCTGCTGGTGTTGATGGCTGTGTTCTTCTGGCGCCGGCGCCGGAGCCGTTCGACATGGCTGCTGCTCATCTGCCTCGTGGTGCCCGCCACGGCCATGCTGGGCGAGAAGCTGATCGTGAGGGGCAGGTTGACGGAGATCCCGATGCCCTGGGCGCTGCTGGGGCGGCTACCGGTGCTCGAGCACGCGATAGCGGTTCGCTTCGCGCTCTTCGTCATCCTCACAGCCGCCATCATCGTCGCGCTCTGGCTCGTGCCCGGTGGCCTGGGCCGCTGGTTGTTGGTGGCGCTCGTGGTCATCTCCTTCCTGCCCGACCTGGGGAACCGGGCCTGGCAGACACCGATCCGCGACCCCGCGTTCTTCAGCACAGACCGGTACCGCGCCTATCTGGAACCCGAGGATCACGTCCTCACGATTCCGGTGTGGGGACCGAACGAGCGATGGCAGGCGGAGACGAAGTTCGATTTCAAGCTCTCGGCCGGTTACCTGGGGAACCCGTTCCCGCCGAGCTACAGCCGCTATCCGAGTTGGGACACCTTCCTCACCGGCAAGCTGACCTCGAACTATGCCGCCCAGCTACGCCGCTTCGTTCGCGACAAGCAGGTCACGGCCGTCGTGGTCGACAAGCGCAACCCCGGGCCCTGGGCCCGGCTCTTCGGAAGCCTCGGCGTGCGTCCACGGGATACCGGTGGAGTCCTGTTCTACCGGCTCCGCCCAGCCCCGTAGACCCGGGTTGGGCGTGCGAGACTGACGGCCACGTGAGCGCCTCCGCGCACACCACCGAGTACCTCGCGGCCACCGCCAAGCTGGCCCGTGCGCTCGACGGCGAACAGCTCGACGCGATGGCGCGCGGACTAGCCCAGGTGCGGGCCAACGGCGGCCGGCTGTTCATACTCGGCGTGGGCGGCGGCGCGGGGCACGCCTCCCACGCGGTCAACGACTTCCGCAAGCTGTGCTCGCTGGAGAGCTATGCGCCCACCGACAACGTCTCGGAGCTGACCGCGCGCACCAACGACGAGGGCTGGGAGACCACCTACCGCGCGTGGCTGGAGGTGTCGCGCCTACGCGCGGAGGACGCCGTGCTGGTGTTCTCCGTGGGTGGCGGCTCACGCGAGCACAACGTGTCGGTGAACCTCGTGAACGCGCTCGAGGCCGCGCGCGAGGCGGGGGCGGGGATCTTCGGCGTGGTGGGAGCGCCCGGCGGCGCGCTCGGCGAGCTGGCCGACGTGGCCGTGCTGATCGATCCTCCCGCGTCGCTGCGAACTCCGCTCGTCGAGTCCTTCCAGGCCGTCGTCTGGCACGCGCTCGTCTCGCATCCCGAGCTGGCCGCGAAGCAGGGGCATTGGGAGATGCTCGCGGCACGCGAGCGTTCGTGAGCGCCCGCGCGGCGGTCTTCCTCGATCGCGACGGCGTGCTCAACGAGCTCGTGCCGGACCGCGAGTCGGGCCTCGCCGAGTCTCCCTTGAGCCCGGACGACGTGCGCCTCGCGGCCGGCGCCGCGGCCGCAGCCCGGCGGCTGCGCGAAGGTGGGTACGCCCTGGTCGGCGTGACCAACCAGCCGGCCGCGGCGAAGGGCCGGGTGGCCGTATCGCGCTTGGAGGAGGTGCAGGCCAGGTTGGTGGAGCTGCTCGCGGTCGAGGGCGTGGAGTTCGATGCCTGGCGCATGTGCCTGCACCATCCGGACGGGGTGGTGCCCGAGCTGTCAGGCCCCTGCGACTGCCGCAAGCCCGCGCCGGGCATGCTGGTCGACGCGGCCCGTGAGCTCGATCTGGACCTGGAGCGGTCGTGGATGGTGGGGGACACCGACGCCGATGTCGAGGCCGGGCGCGCGGCGGGCTGCCGCACCGCGCTGATCCTCAACGCCGCCAGCGCGCACAAGCGCTCGAAGGAAGTCGGGGTAGACCTCGAGGGCCCCGATCTGGCCCATGTTTCCGCCTTGGTGCTGGGGTTTTCGAGCGCTAGGGTGGCCGGATGATGGACGGGCTCTCCACCCGGGTGTTCGCCGACGGAGCGGATCTGGACGGGATCCTCGCCCTGGCCGCGGATCCGCGCATCTCGGGCTTCACCACCAACCCGACGCTCATGTGGAAGGCCGGGCTGACCGACTACTCCGACTTCGCCCAGCGCCTCTTGGAGCGGATCACCCGTCACCCGATCTCGTTCGAGGTGTTCGCCGACGGGGTCGAAGAGATGCGCCGCCAGGCCCGCCTGATCGCCGCCTGGGGCGAGAACGTGTACGTGAAGATTCCCGTGACCACCACCTCGGGCGAGTCGATGGTCCCGCTGGTCCGCGAGCTCTCGGAGAGCGGAGTGAAGGTCAACGTCACGGCCCTGTTCACGACCGCGCAGGTGGAGCTGGTCACGGCCGCCGTGCGCAACGGCGCGCCCTCCTACCTGTCCGTGTTCGCCGGCCGGATCGCCGACGCGGGCATCGACCCACTGCCGATCATGGCCCGCTCGGTCGACATCATGGTCGACGCGCCCCGCGCCGAGTTGATCTGGGCCTCGCCGCGCGAGGTGCTGAACGTGGTCCAGGCCGACAGCGTCGGCTGCCACATCATCACCATGACCCACGATCTTCTGGCCAAGCTCGAGCTGCTGGGCAAGGACCTCGAGCAGTTCTCCCTGGAGACCGTCCAGATGTTCCACCGCGACGCGGTGGCGGCCGGTTTCAATCTCTGACCGCTTGAGGCGCGCCTGCATCACCGGAGGGGGCGGATTCATCGGAAGCACCCTGGCCGATCGCCTGAGCGAGCAGGGCACGGAGGTGGTGGTGGTCGACGACTTCCGGACCGGACGCCGCGAGTTCGTGTCCGCCCTGCGCGGGCGCCCGGGTGCCACCGTGATCGAGGCCGACGTCCTCGCTCCCGGGGTGCTCGAGCAGGCGGTGGAGGGCTGCGACTGGGTCTTCCACATGCAGGCCAACGCGGACGTGCGCCATGGCCTCGACCACCCGGGCCGCGACCTCGAGCAGAACACGATCGCCACGGCGCGGGTGTTGGAGGCCATGCGCAGCCGCGGTGTCTCGCGCATCGTCTTTCCCTCCACCGGCTCGGTCTACGGCGAGCCAGAGCTGTTCCCGACCCCGGAGGACGCCCCCTTTCCGGTGCAGACCTCGCTCTACGCGGCATCCAAGCTGGCCGCCGAGGGGCTCATCTCCGCATACGCCTCGGGCTACGGCTTCACCGGAATAATCTGTCGCTTCGTGTCGATCCTCGGTGAGCGCTACACCCACGGGCACGTGTTCGACTTCCACCACGCGCTCCGGCGCGACCCATCGCGCCTGCGCGTGCTCGGAGACGGGCGCCAGGAGAAGTCCTACCTCTACGTGCAGGACTGCGTTTCGGCAATGCTCACCGCGGCCGCCCACCACCAGGGCGAGCCCGGAGCGAACATCTACAACCTGGGTACCGACGAGACGGTGATCGTCGACGAGTCGGTCGGCATCATCACCGAGCACCTCGGGCTCACGCCCGAGATCGAGCACACGGGCGGGCGCCGGGGCTGGGTGGGAGACAGCCCCCTCATCCACCTGGATTGCACGAAGCTGCGCTCACTGGGCTGGGCACCCCGCCTGACCATCCGCGAGTCGATCGTGCGGACGCTCGACTGGCTGGAGCAGGAGGCCACGGTTCGATGAGCGTCATCTTCAGCCGCGCGCCGCTGCGGATTTCCCTCGGCGGGGGCGGCACCGACCTGCCCTCCTACTACGCCGAGCACGGCGGTTTCCTCGTTTCGGGCGCGATCGACAAGTACGTCTACATGCTCACGCACACGGTCTTCCAGCGCCGCTACCGCATGAAGTACTCGGAGACCGAGGAGGTCGACGACCCGAGCGAGATCCGGCACCCCATCCTTCGCGAGACGCTGCTACGCCACTGGAACGGCAGCCCGTTGGAGATCGCCTCGGTGGCCGACGTGCCGGCTGGCACGGGCATGGGCTCCTCCGGAGCGTTCACGGTGTGCCTGATGAAGGGCCTCGCGCACGCTCGCCGCGTCTCGATGACCCCCGGAGCTTTGGCCGAGGCGGCCTGTGAGATCGAGATCGATGTGCTGGGCGAGCCGGTCGGGAAGCAGGATCCATACGTGGCGGCGCACGGCGGCATCTGCGCCTACACCTTCGGCCGTGACGGCAGCATCGAGGTGGAGCCGCTCGAGCTCTCGGCGGAGACGCTGCGCGGCCTGCGCGACCACCTGCTGCTCTTCTACACCGGCGAGGCGCGGCGGGCCTCCGCGGTGCTGGCCGACCAGGACGAGCGCTCGCGCCGCGGGGACGAGGAGATGCTCGAGAACCTGCACCTGACCAAGGAGCTCGGCGAGCGCAGCCGCGGGCTGCTGACCGGGGGCGATCTCGAGGGATACGGCGAGCTGATGCACGAGCACTGGGAGAACAAGCGCCGGCGCTCGCCCGGCATGGTCACCGACCGCATCGACGAGCTCTACACCCTGGCGCGCCGCAGCGGGGCGGTGGGAGGCAAGCTGGTGGGCGCCGGCGGAGGCGGGTTCCTGCTGGTCTATGCACGCCGGCCCGACGACACGAGGCAGGCGATGGCCGCGGCGCAGGCACAAGAGCTGATCTTCGACTTCGAGTTCAGCGGCGCCTACGCCAGCGAGTATGCATGAGCCGCCCGGCGCTGCGAGTGGGAATCGTCGGCTGCGGCCGCATGGGAGCCAAGCGGGCGGCGGCGCTGACGGCCCCTGACGCGGTCGTCGGCTGCTACGACACGCTGGCCCCCGCCGCCGAGAGCCTGGCTCGCGAACACGGCGCGGCGGCCTGCGCCAGCCTGGCCGACCTGCTCTCCCTGAGCCCCGACGTGGTCGTGGTGGCGGCCACCCACGACCGCCTGGCCGAGCTGGCCGAGTCGGCCCTCGGCGGCGGCGCACACGTGCTGGTGGAGAAGCCCGCCGGGCTCGGCACCGGCCAGATCGACCGCTTGCTCGACACACAGCACGCCAGCGGCCGCCGCGTGAAGGTGGGCTTCAACCACCGCTTCCATCCGGGCATCGCCCGCGCCGCGGCGGAGGTACACAGCGGCCGTCACGGCGAGCTGTTGCATCTGCGCGGGCGCTACGGCCACGGCGGGCGTCTCGGCTACGAGCGCGAATGGCGCGCGCAGCCCGAGCGCTCGGGGGGCGGCGAGCTGACCGACCAAGGGATGCACCTGCTCGACCTCAGCCACTGGCTCGCCGGCCCGCTACCCGTGCACTCGGCCCTGCTGCGCACGCATTTCTGGGATACGCCGGTGGAGGACAACGCGGCGCTGATACTCGGTGAGCCGGATCTGCGCGACGGGCCCTGGGCGATGCTCCATGTGACCTGGACGGAGTGGAAGAACATGTTCTCGCTGGAGATCTACTGCCGGACCGCGAAGCTGCAGGTGGACGGGCTGGTGCGCTCGTACGGCCCGCAGCGGCTGAGGATCTACCGCATGGGCCCCGAGCTGGGGCCGCCGGAGCTCGAGGAGGTCGCCTACCCCGACGAGGACGGCTCGTGGTCGGCCGAATGGGAGCACTTCGCGGACGCCCTGGCCGCCGGCGACGGGCGGCCGCTGCTGGGCGACCTGAATGACGCCCGCTACGCCTGGGAGCAAGTCGAGGCGGCCTACGCCGGCGGCCCGTACGCGGGCATGCGCGAGGCGATCGCGCGGTGAAGGGAAGGCGCATCGCGATCACGGGCGGCTCGAGGGGCATAGGCGCCGCGGTCGCGCACACGCTCGCCGAACGCGGCGCGCGGCTGGTGCTGATCGCCCGCGGTGCCGAAGATCTGCGTTCTACGCTGGCCGCCCTTCCGGGCGAGCAGCACGAGGCCCACGCGCTCGACGTGAGCGACGAGGCCGGCTGGCGCGAGCTCGCTCCCGGTCTGGGCGAGCTGCACGGCCTGGTCTGTGCCGCGGCGGTGCTCGACCCCATCGGGCCGGTCGGCAGCTACGAGCCGGCGCGCTTTCGCCGCACCCTCGACATCAACGTGTTCGGCACCCTGCTCGCCGTGCACCACTGCCTCGACGCCCTGCGCGCCAGCGCCGGAGCGATCGTCACCTTCAGCGGGGGCGGCGGCACCGGCCCGCTGCCCCGCTTCGACGCCTACGCCGCATCCAAGGCCGCGATCGTGCGCCTGAGCGAGAACCTGGCCGCGGAGCTCGAGGAGTCCCGAGTGCGCGTGAACTGCGTCGCGCCGGGCTTCGTGGCCACCGGCCTGCACGAGTCCACGCTGGCCGCCGGGCCCGAGAGCGCCGGCGCCGCCTACTACGAGCGCACCCGCCGTGAGCTTGCGGAAGGCGGGGTTCCCGCGCGCGCTGCCGCCGAGCTGGTCCGCTACCTGCTCGGGGATCCGGACCCCGTGCCCTTCAGCGGGCGCCTCATCTCGGCCCAGTGGGACCCGTGGCGCGACCCCGCCTACGGCGAGCGCCTGAGCGCAGAGCCCGAGCTGGCCACGCTGCGGCGAATCGACGGCGTGCAGTTCGGACCGCTGGCCCAGGAGCGGAGCGGGTGAGCGGGCAGGCCCTCGTTGAGCTGCTGCCGCCACCCGGCCGAGCGGCGCCCCCGCCTTTCGACCACGGGTGGGCCGCCGGCGACGGGGGCGTCGAGCCGTTTCTGTCCTACGTGGACGGCACGGAGGGCGCCAACTGGTCGGTTGGCCTGGAGGCCCTGCACGAGGAGAGCAGCCGCAACCATCCCATCGACATCTGGACGCGACGCGCCGCACTCGCGCGGCTTGGTCCGGTCCCCCCGGGCGCCGTGGTCATGGACCTCGGGTGCTCCACCGGCTACCTGCTCGAGGATCTGCGCAGCGCCCACCCGCGGGCCGCGCTGGTCGGGGTGGACCTCATCGCCGCCGGGCTGGCCAAGGCGCACGCGTCGGTGCCCGAGGCCCGGCTCGTGCAGGCCGACGCGTGCCGGCTGCCGCTGGCCGATGCCAGCGTGGACAGCGCGGTGAGCCTGAACCTGCTCGAGCACGTGCCCGACGACGAGCGGGCGCTGGTGGAGCTGCGCCGGGTGTTGCGACCCGGCGCACGGGCGGTGCTGGTGGTGCCCGCCGGGCCGCGTCTGTACGACTACTACGACCGCTACCTCGGTCACGAGCGGCGCTACGCACGCCGCGAGCTGGCCGCCAAGGGGCGTCGCGCGGGGCTCGAGGTAATCGAGGACCTGCATCTCGGCAGCGTCCTGTTTCCGGCCTTCGCACTGGTCAAGGGCCGCAATCGCCGGCGCTACTCGAACCTGAGCAACGCCGCGCTCGAAGAGCGCGTGGCGGCCGACATCGCGGGCACCCGCGACTCGCGCGCCGTGCGCGCCGGTCTGTGGCTCGAGGAGGCGCTGGTCAACCGGGGCCTGAGGCCGCCCGTCGGCATACGCGGGCTGACCGTGCTGCGCCGGCCCCCCACCGCGACCCCATGACCGAGCGCCCCTCCATCGTGGATGCCCGCCAGGAGCCCCACGCCACGATCAGCGTGGTAATCCCCGCCTACAACGAGGAGGACAACGTCGAGCGCGCCTACGAGCGCCTGGCCGAGGTGCTGTCCGACCTCGACGTGCAATGGGAGCTGATCTTCAGCGTCGATCCCTCGCGCGACCGGACCGAGGAACTGGTCCTCGAGCTCCGCGAGCGTGACCCCCGGGTGAAGATGCTGCGCTTCTCGCGCCGCTTCGGGCAGCCGATGGCCACCCTGGCGGGAATGGAGGCTGCCGCCGGAGACGCGGTCGTGGTGATCGACTGCGACCTCCAGGACCCACCGGAGCTCATACCCGAGCTGGTGGCCGGCTGGCGCGATGGTTACGACGTGGTCTATGCGCAGCGCCGGACCAGGGCGGGGGAGACGCTGCCCAAGCGCATCGTGGCCGCGCTCGGCTACCGGCTGATCGCGCGGATCGCCGAGGTGGAGATCCCGCCCAACACCGGTGACTTCCGTCTCATGAGCCGGCGCGTGGTCGACAACGTGGTGGCGCTCAAGGAGAGCCACGGGTTCTTGCGCGGCCTGGTCGGCTTGGTCGGCTTTCGCCAGACCAGCATCCCCTACGACCGCGATCCGCGCGTGGCGGGCAAGAGCAAGTACAACCCCTTCTTCGGCTCGGTGCTGATCGGGCTCAACGGGGTGATCGGCTTCTCGCGCTATCCGCTGCAGGTGAGCTCGTTCCTGGGCATCGCGCTGGCCGGATTCGCCTTCCTGCTGGCCATCGTGTACCTGGGCCTCAAGCTCGGCGGAGTCGACTTCCCGATCGGAAATCCGACCATCGTGATCGTCGTCTCCTTCTTCAGCGGGCTCCAGCTGCTGTCGCTCGGCGTGATGGGCGAGTACGTCGGGCGCAGCTACGAGGAGATACGCAACCGACCCAAGTACATCGTCGAGTCCCGCCACGGCTGGGAGGACGAGACGGAATGAGCGCCGGCGGCGAGCTGCCGCCCGTGTGCATCCTCGCGGGAGGGCTGGGCAGTCGCCTGGGAGAGCGCGTGCGCGACACCCCCAAGCCCCTGCTCGAGGTCGCGGGCCGTCCCTTTCTCCTGCACCAGCTCGAGCTGCTGGCCGGGCACGGCGCGAGCGAGGTCGTGGTGTGCGTTGGCTACCGCGGCGACCAGATAGCAAGCTCGATCGGCCCCGCGCGCTTCGGCCTGAGAGTGCGCTACAGCCACGATGCCCCCGGCCTGGACGGAACGCTGGGTGCGGTGCGTAGGGCGCTGCCTCTGCTCGGCGAGCGCTTTCTCGTGCTCTACGGAGACACGTTCCTGCGCGTGGCCTACCAGGCCGTCGATGCCGCCTGGCGGGCCAGCGGACTGCCCGCCGTGATGACCGTCCTGCGCAACGAGGGCCGCTGGGACACCTCCAACGTGCTGTTTCGCGGTGAGCGCGTGGTGCGCTACGACAAGCGCAATCCCAGTCCGGACATGGCCTGGATCGACTACGGCCTGGGCGGCCTCGAGGCGCGGGCGCTCGATGCCGTGAGCGGCGAGGAGCGAGACCTGGCCGCGCTCTACCGGAGGTTGGCCGAGCGCGGGGAGCTCTTGGGCTTCGAGGCCACCCAGCGCTTCTACGAGATCGGGACGCCCGGGGCGCTGGCCGAGACCGACGCGTTCCTGCGCGGATCGTGAGCGCGCGGGATCGGGTGCGCCATCTCGCCTCTCCGGAGGCGGGCCGGCTCGGCCAAGGCGTCCGCTTCGCCATCGCGGGAGCGGTGGTGACGGTCGTCTACGTGACCACCACCACGGTGCTGGCCCAGGTCTTCGGAGTCGCCTTTCAGGTCGCTCTCGCGGTGGGCTACGTACTCGGGCTGTGCGTGCACTTCACCCTGCAACGCGTCTTCGTTTGGGTGCATCACGAGGAGTTCGTGCTGTCGGTCCACCAGCAGGCGGGGCGATACCTGCTGCTGGCCGGGCTCCAATATGGCGTCACGGCCGCGGCGGTGGCCGTGTTCCCGTCCCTGCTCGGGCTCTCCTCGCAGGTCGTGTACTTCGGCGCGGTGATCGTGGTTACCGCGGCCAACTTCCTGATCTTCGGCAGCCGGGTGTTTCACGCCGGGCCCTCTGGTGGCGCGGCTTGAGCGCTCGGCTATTCTGCGCCGCCTTGCGCCCGAGGACTACGGTGCGCCGGGGACCGGCGTGACCACATGAACGTGACTGCCGATCCCAAAACCTCCGCGAGGAGCGCCGCCGACCCGGGGCGCCTGGGCTGGCTGCGCGCCCGGCCGATGCTCGCGGCGGCTCTGATCTACGCCGTGCTCTCTCTGCTGATGGTCGGGCCCGCTCTCGTGCCGGGCAAGACCCTCTCGGCCTCGGACTACCTGTGGAACAACCCGCCCTGGCAGGCCACTCGGCCGGCCAGCGTGGTGGGCATCGGCTCGAACTTCGAGCTCGCCGACCAGCCGTTGGTCTTTCAGCCCTTCCTCCAGTACACGCGCGACGTCCTGCCCCACGTGCCGCTTTGGAACCCCTATATCTCCGGCGGGCGCCCCTACCTGGCCAACAACCAGTCGGCCGTGTTCTCGCTCTTCAACATCCCGGCCTACATCCTGCCCTTCTGGAGCGCGCTGGCCGTGATCGCCGCCATCAAGCTCTTCGTGGCCGCGCTTGGTGCGTATGCCCTGGCCCGGCGGCTCGGGCTGCGCTTCGGCGGCGCCCTGCTAACCGGTCTCGTGTTCGCCTTCGGGACCTTCTTCATCCTGCTGTTGGGATGGAACCAGCCGGCCATCTGGGCGGTGCTGCCCTGGATGCTGATCCTGGTAGACATGGTCGTGCGAAGACCGGGCCTGCTCCCGGGGGCGGGGCTCGCCATCCTGGTGGCGCTGAGCTACTTCGGCGGGCACGCGGAGACGACGTTCAACGTCATGGTCGTGACGCTGGCGTTCTTTGTCTTTCGCCTGCTTCTGCGCTGGCGCACGGAGCGGGTGGAGGCCCGCGCGTTGGTCCGCCCGGCCGCCGCCTTCGCGCTCGCCCTGATCACGGGCACCGCCATGGCGGCGGTTGTGATCCTCCCCATTGCCGAGTTGCTGCTGGAGTCGGACGAGTACGGGCGGCGCACGGGGGACTCCAGCGACTACTGGCCGCGCAAGTATCTGTTCGGGCTGTTTCTCCACGACTACTGGGGACGGGCGACCCAGCAGTCGAACATAGAGCCCTTCATGCAGCTGCGCGGCTGGTACGCCGGCGCCGTCACGCTGATGCTTGCGCCCGCCGCCGTGCTCATCCGCCCGACGGCGACGCGGATCGCGGTCGCGGTCTATGCCGTCTTCTGCGTGATCATGGTGGTCGGCATCCCTCCGGTGTTCGACCTGTTCGAGCAGCTGCCGGGCTTCAGCAGCACCCATCAGCAGCCGATGATCGCGTTCTTCGTGCTTTGTATGGGGTTGCTGGCCGGGTGGGGTCTCGACGAGCTCAGCGAACGGCGGGCTGAGCTGCCGCGTGAGCGGCTGGTGCTGGCCGTGGCAGTGGGGGTCTTCTGCCTGCCGCTCGCGTGGATGCTGGGCGCCGGCCGGCTGACCGCCACCGGCGTGCGCACTGCGCTGGAGGTGGCGTGGGGATTCTCCGACCCTCCCGTATCGACATCTGGGGAGAGCCCGGCGGCGGACATCGTGCGCATGAGCGCGTTGCTCCAGTGGCTGCCGTTGGCGGGGCTCGGACTGTTGCTGATCGTGCTGCGCCTGCGCGGAAGGGGCTCGCTTCGCCTCTCCGCCACCGTGTTCGTGGCCGCGACGCTTGCACTGCTGGCCGTGGATCTCTTCCGGGCGAACATGGGCTTCAACCCTGCCATTGCCAAGGAGGAGGCCGTGATGCCCGAGACAGGCGCGATCCGGTATCTGCAGTCCCGCACGCCGAGCCGCTTCGCCGGGCTCGGACTGGGGGCCTTCGAGCCGCTTCCTGCGGATCTGACGATGACCTTCGGGCTCTACGACGCGCGTGGCTACGACTACCCGACCGAGGGGCGCTACGACACGCTCTGGCGCCGCTCTGTCAACAACGTGCCCACGATCGCCCAGCCGACCGAGCGCGCCGACGACACGCCGGCTTCGATTCGGGCGCTGAACCTGCTGAGCGTGACCGATCTCATCGTCAGCCCGGGCGAACCGCCGCTGCGACGCCCGGGACTGGAGGTCGCCTACCGCGGCCGCGACGCCGTGGTCTATCGCAACTCGAACGCGCTGCCGCGTGTGCTCGTCGTCGGACGGCAGCGCACCGTCGGCAGCGAACGCGAGGCGCTCGCCGCCGCCACCGCTCCCGGTTTCGACGGCCGCCGCGTGGCCGTGACCGAGCGCGAGCTGCCGGGGCTGCCCCAGGACGACGGACGCGCGAGCGCGTCCGGTTCGGCGCGCCTGGTCTCCTACGCACCCGAGCGAGTGGTCGCCCGAGCATCGACCCGGAGCCCCGGCCTGCTCGTCCTAACCGACTTGCACTACCCGGGCTGGAAGGCGACGGTGGACGGCCGCGAGGTGCCCATCGAGCGAGTCGACTACCTGCTGCGCGGCGTGCCGATCCCGGCTGGCACCCACGAGGTCGAGTTCCGCTACGAGCCGGCCAGCTTCCTCGCCGGCTGGATCATCAGCGCGATCAGTGGCCTGGCGGTTCTCATCGCCCTGCTGGTGGGCTGGCGCCATCGGCGGCGCGCTCGGATCGGTCGAGCCGGCCCAGCGAACTAGGAGACCGAAACGGGGCTCGAATCGAGCTCTGCGCCCTGCTGTTCGACGCTCTCGCCCTGATCGTCGGGCCATCGGACCAACATCGCCTGGCCCGCCGCGACCGCGTAGCAGACCGCCGCTAGAAGCGTGGCCACGGTGAAGCCCGCGGTGATGGCCACGGTCAGAGCCAGAACCGATGCCAGCACCGAGGTCACACCGTTGATGCCCCACGCCCACGGCACCCCCCGCGGATACAAGCTCGAGAGTCTTCGCAATCCGATCGGCATGGCCATTCCCATCAGCAGCCCGTAGGGCGCGAGCACCACCGCGGTCAAGAGGATTCGAGCGCCGAAGGGAAGGTCGATCAGGGCGGCCAGGAGCGGGGGTAGTCCAAACGCCGCCGCCACGATCAGCGCGGCCACCAGGGCCATGGCGGCAGTCAGCGCCCGCTGGGGGCGTCTCCAGATGCCGGAGACGCCTGCGCCCAATCCCGTGAAAGCCAGCAGTGCCGCGAGCACCACGCTCAGTGAGTAGGTCGGAAAGCCGAGGAACAGAACAAAGCGCTGGATCATCGAGATCTCGAACACCAGGAAGCCGATCCCGATGGCCGCAAACAGCACGAGCGACCCAAGGGGCGGGCGGTCGGAGCGGGCGATGAGCCCCAGAGGGAGCACGAAGGCGAGCACACAGAGCGTGAGCAGGATGCCGAGCGCCACCAGCAGCACCGTGAAGGGCTTGACGGTGAACAGGTAGCCCGGCGGGGTGGCCTGGCCGATCTGGCCCAAGCGCTCGAAGTTCAGGAAGAAGGGCTTGTTGTCGGTGGTCGGGCAAACGTCGACGCGGTAGCCGGAGCAGAAGGCCTCCAGTGAAGGCGCCCGCGCCAGCTGCTTCCACTCCAGTCGGTACGGGCCGCCGGGCGCGAAGGCCACCCGCGAGCCACGTTCGCTCGCAAGCTGCTTGATGCGGGACAGCTGGTACGGCGTGAACGGAGTCAGTTGCGCCAGCACGGTGCCGAACGGCTTCGCGGTCAACAGGTCCTTGCCGAGGAGGACTACGACGTGCCGGGCCGGGTCCGCCACGCCGCGATCCTCGAGTGCGGCGAGGGTGAGCACCGTCGCCCGCAGGGCCTCGTCGCCGACCAGCCGGTAGATCCGAGAAACCATCAGGAGACCTCCCGGAGCGAGATGGTCGAAGTACTCGTCCATGGCTTCAGTCGTGTAGAGGTTGTTCTCGGTGAGCGCGTAGCCCTGCGCCGCGTTGCCGCTCAGCGTGTTGGTGAAGCCGAGGTTGATGGCCTCGTAGCGGGCATCGCTCTGGGCGAGCGTCGAGCGTCCGTCTCCGATCTGGACGTCAACTCCGGGCAGGCTGTAGGGCGACCCGAAGCTCTGCCCCAGATCGTCATCGACTACGTCGACGATCGCGCGATTGAGCTCGATCACGTCGACACGTCGCTCGCCCGATGAGAGGGCGTTGTAGATGTCCCGGCCGCCTCCTCCGCCGATCACCAGGCTGCGACCGGGAGGAGCGATCTCGAAGCCGATGCTCTGGGGCCCGAGCTGGAGCGAACGCCAATCGGGCAGAGGCTCCCCACGCCGATGGCGTGGCACGGGGGCGTAGTCGCGGTCGTAGGTCAGGGTGCCGAAGCGAGGCGATCCCGTCGAGGCATATCCCACCACCCGGCTGAGCGGCGTCCAGCGATCCGCGACGGTGTCGCCGTCGATCGCGGGCGCAAGCTCGTAGAGCGATGTGGCGGCGCCCAGGCCGACTGCCACGAGGGCGACGGTGATGAGCGCGATGCCCCTCCGTCGCCAGGCGGTGGTGTCGGCGCAGAGAACGGTTGCGAGGGCCGCCACCAGACCCAGCGCGGCGAGCAGCAACGGGGCCGGGATGCTCCACATCACGGGGACCACGGCCAGCGCCCCCAGGCCGGCTCCCAGCAGATCCGAGGCGTACACACGATGGATCCAGCGGGTGTTCTGGGTGATTGCGAGCGTGATCGCCATCCCGGCGCAGAAGAAGGGCACCGACGCCACGATGGAGGCGAGTGCGAGCGTCAGGGCGAAGCTCAGGGTGATCGACGACTCGAACGAGTAGTCCAGCCGGACGAGCACGGCAGGAGACACCACGAGCGACGTCGCGAGAGCGGCGCACCAGGGAGCAAGCGAGGCAGCCGGAGCGGAGCGCTCGAACCAGCGCGGGCGCAGGTAGATGACCATCGCGGCCGCCCCGGTCCCTACCAGGGCGAGCGAGATCGCCAGGAACCCGAAGTGGTAGAAGAGCGCGGCAGAGAACACCCGCGTCAGCGCCACCTGCAAACCGAGTGTGCAGGCGGCGATGAGCGCAACGGCGAGGAGAACTCGCGTAGGAGGCCGGGCGGGCACGGCGGCGCAAGCTAGCGGCAAACGGCTACCACGTCGAGACAGGAGGCGAGGCGGTTGTCGCGCAGGTCGAAGTCGTCGACGCCGATGACGGCCGCGCGCGGATCGGGCCGGCTGCGTGCCCGAGTCAGCATCAGGTCGTAGAGCCGTTGCGCCAGGCGGCGCGGAACCGCACGCCGCAAGCGCAGCGGGTCGATTCGCAGCAACCGGTCGAGCCGCCGGCGCTCCTCGTCGAACAGCTCGAGATAGCGCTCCGATCCGAACAGCCCGTGAACCTCCACCTCGGCGAAATGGGGGGCGCAGAGCCCGACGATCTGCTCCGCGTCGTATTCGACGTGGTGGTAGGGATCGATGATCTCCTCGGGGCGCCCGAAGGTCAGGCGATTGGGTGTCACGAACACCGCCACGCCGGTTGGCTCCAGCACCCGCCGCACCTCACCGAGCACCCTGTCCGCCTCGGCCACGTGTTCGATGGAATGCACCGCGACAACCGAGCCGAAGCTGCCCGACGCGAAGGGCAGCGCCCGCATGTCCGCGACCACGGTCTCACGAGCCTGGTCCGCAAGCGCTTCGGCGTCGAGATCCACGCCGACCGTCTCGCGCGGCGCAAGCCGCTGGTACGAGTGCCCAACCCCGCAGCCCAGGTCGAGCACCCGCCCGGGTCCAAGGAAGGACGCCGAGGCCTCGTAGGCGGCGACGTGGCGCTGCCACGTCGGGTTGAACGCCCCGGCGCGTGTTGTGACCCGCTCGCCGGTGATCATGGACGCACCTTCCGCGCCTCGACGTAGATGCTGCCCCCACGGCGCAGCGCCGCCTCCAGCCCGGCGAGGGCCAGCGCCGCGGGCAACATCACGACACCCGCGACCAGCGCGACGGTTCGGCCGCGGCCGTCGATGGCCTGCTGTCGCGCCGCCGGACGCCGGAGGGCGTCGTACAGGTCGGGGACGCGGGGCAGCTTTGCGACCAGGCCGTGCAGCCAGCCGAACACGACCTGTCCACCGCGCAGGTGGCTCACGCGTTCCACCCGCAGCCCGAGTGCGGTCAGGCGCGCCAGCAGCGCGTCGGCGGGTAGGTGCACCAAGTGCCGCGGGAGGTCCAGGGCAAGCCAATCGTCACCGAAGACCTTGGCCTGCAGGCTGCCGGCGTTGGGCACCGCGATCACGATCACCCCGCCGGGGAGCAGCAGCTCCGCCGCGTGTCGCAGGGCGCGGCTCGGCGCGGGGAGGTGCTCGAGCGAATGCCAGAAGACGATCGCGCCGAAGCGCTCGTCGAGCTCATCGAGGTCCAGAGCATGCACGTCGGCCCGCGTCGAGACACGCTCGAGCCCGATTGCCTTCCTGCCGCGGGCGCGTAGCGCGTCCAGCAGTATGCCCTCGCCCGCCCCGACGTCCAGGACCGTGCCGGGTGGGGCGATGCGCGCGAGCCGCCGGGCCAGCATCCCGCGGCTGCGGCGAAGCAGGCGATCGCCGGGGCCGGCGAAGCGCCCGGTCGCCGGCCGGTACCAGTCGGCGTACGCGCGCTCCAGGGCGGTGGCGTCCGGCCAGGGGTCGGTGGTGGCGACACCGCAGTCAGGGCAGACGCGGCGCCCCCGCACCAGCCGTTCCCGATCGTCGAAGGGACGCTCGCACCAGGCGCAGCGCACCGGGGCAGCAGTGCTCACGGCTCGAACTTGCGGGACCGCAGGATGCCGTTGCGATGCAGCACCAGGCGCGCCCCGGCCCACAAGGTCTTGACCCCGTAGATCACCGAGGGGCGGAGCGATATCGAGGAGGCGTCCGCGAAGTAGCGCGTGCGCGCGGGGACCTCGGCTACGCGAAAGCCGAGATGGATGGACTGCATCAGCATCTCTGAGTCAAAGGAGAAGTCGAGAGCGTTGCGCAGGAAGGGCACCTCGAGAAGAAGGTTTCGAGAGTACGCGCGATAACCCGTGTGCATCTCGGTGAGGTGCGTGCCCAACAGTCGGTTCTCCACCGTCGTGAGGGCCCGGTTGGCGAGATATTTGTAGAGCGGCATGCCGCCCGCTCGAGCCATGCCCGGCTCCGCGAGTCGCGATCCGAGCACGAGGTCGGCTTCGCCCCGCAGGATCGGCGTGACCATCTGGGGGATAAGGGTGGGCTCGTATTGACCGTCGGGGTGCAGCATCACCACGATGTCGGCGTCGCGCTGGAGCGCCTGCAGGTAGCAGGTCTTCTGATTGCCGCCGTAGCCGACGTTGTGCGGATGCCAAACCACGTTGATCGGCAGGTCGCGCGCGATGTCGACCGTGTTGTCGGTGGACTTGTCGTCCACGAGGATGACCTCGTCCACCCACCCCTCGGGAATGCCCGAGACCGTCCGCTTGAGAGTGCGAGCGGCGTTGCGGGCGGGCATCACCACAACGATGTTTGCCTCGCTCCGGTCGACCGGAACACCTTCAGGGGTCACAGCGACCCCGGCAGGTAAACTCTGAAAGCCTCGTCCTGGTATGCGGGCTGCCGACGGGCCAAGCAGCGCTGCGCACGATAGGAACGGATTCCGAGCAGGCCGCGCAAGAATTCGGGATCTGAGACCACCACAACGCTTTGTCGCGCCAAAGCACGCACGTTCTCACACGGCTCGTCCGCCGGAATGAGCTCCAACCGATTACTGAAGTGATCGCCGGCGAGTGGTGCCTGCAGCCCACGCGATGCAAACGCGATGGTCAAGCCGTCACGGTCGAACTCGGGCCGAGTGGCGAGCCATGCCGCGACACTGGACCCGAGCGCGGTTGACCCCGTGACGCTTGCGTGGCGTTCCACGAAGCCTTCGCCGGCCGGCGTGAGGGCGACGCCGACCAGCACCGCAAGCAGCACAACCATGGCTCCCGGCACCAATCGACGGGGTCGTTTGTGGCGCATCACGCCCCGCGACGCAACGACCGACATCATGAGCAGAAAGAGTCCCAGAGCCGCACCGAGGATCAGGGTGCGGGCAGAGGGCACGTAGGGCAGGCCGAGTTGGGCATCCTTGACGAGGTTCCACACGACCGAGACCGCCAAGAAAAGGGTGGCCAGCAGCCCCGTGATGCCGCCGACGCGCGTGGCGAGCGCCACCGCGACCGTGGCGGCGCCGAGGGTCGGAAGGAGGTAACGCACCGTTGATGACGGCCAGCTCTCCGGGGCCAGGAGGCCCGATGCGGTGGGAAGGCCGGTCCCCGGAGCCGTCGACCAGATCAGCAAGGCGAGGACGGTAACGGCTCCGGCCGTCAGTAGTCCGGACCTGAGTGGTCGAGGGAGCCCCTGCCCCACGGCGCTTCGGAGTAGAACCAGAAGCGCTCCACCGAGCAGCAGCACGCCTCCGGCCAATTGGGCCGCGTACATGCTCCAGCGCCCCTGCAGCGTGGCGCTCAGGCGCTCCACGAGCTTGGTGTCGACCAACTCGAGGAACGGCGGTCTCGGATCGCCCCACGGTGTGGACGCGAACGGCCACAGAGGCGATCCGTGCTGGATGAGGTTCCGGGCGTACCAGATCCCGCCGACGGCGAAGGCCAACGCGAAGGCGAGCAGCAGCCAACCCGCGACGGGTCGCAGCCGTCCTCGAGCGAGGTACACCCCGACGCCGAGCGACGCCGCCACCAGGACCGCCGGGGTGGTCTTGGTCCCGACGGCCAGGCCGGCCGCCACGATCGCGGGGGCCAGCAGCATCGGTGTCCGCCCTGCGCCGGTGGAGAGTGCCGCCACGCACGCGAGCCAGGCGAACGCCGGCAGGTCGGTCTGGGGCTCGCTGAGCTGGTGAATGCAGAGGGGCAACGTCACGATCGCCGCCACGGCCACCGTCGCCGCCACTCGCGACACTCGGAGGTTACGCAGCGTGACCCAGCTCGCGACCCCCAATAAGAGGAGCATTGCCGGGTTCCACAGGACCAGTGGAGCAAAGCTGCGCGCGATCCCCGCGAGCCAGGACAGCGCAATCTCGTCGGTCAGGGGGTAGTTGCCATACGGAAGGTCGTAGCTGAGGTCCAGGATCGAGCCGGGCCGGCCGTTGTCGATCCACCCGGCGACCTGGGCGTAGTGGTAGAGACTGCTGTCAAAGCCGATCGAGGGGTAGCGAAGCTGCCACGCGATCCACCCAATCGCGGCACCGAGCACCACGGCCGCCGTAGCTCGCACAGGGAGGTCGAGCCCGCTCCACCACCGGCCGAGCTCGGCGCCCGGTCCGAGCTCGGGCGTGGGAAGCCACCGCCTTCCGGCCACGCACGCGAGCGCCGCGAGAGTGACCAGCGCGGCCGTGCTCGAGCCCAGGCCGAACAGCCCCAGCGCGAGCGTCTCCACGATCGCGGTCGCGACGGCAAGGACGGTGGCCACCAGCGCTCGCTCCAAACCGGAGGGAGCCACCAGTGAGGACGCGCGCACGCTTGGATCGACCAGGCCTATGATCGCGAGAGCGAGCAGCGCATGATGAAGGACGGCGCTCACCTGGTCGGCTCGAGATGTCTGGGCTCTTCGTGCTCGTGGCGCACCGCAAGAACTCTCCAGCAGGCCAGCGCCAGGAGAAAGATGGCGGTGAGAGCGGTCCAGTGGGCCAGGAGCAGCGAGTTGCTGTAGCCGAAGCTGAAGCCGCCGTTGTTCTCCGGACCCACCACGAGATAGAGCAACGGGACGACCACCCCGAGCAGGAGGGCGGCGCCCAGGATCAGGATCCGCGGGCCGACGCCGCGCCAGAGCACGTAGGTGAGCACCGGGCCGATCACGAGGCCCATGCGCAGCGCAAACCACAGACTCAGCGGGACCGTGATCAGGAACGCGATGACTAGCGAGCGGAACAGCGGCATGCCGCGCGGGGCCGGCTCGGGGAGCGGCGCCCGCGACAGTTGGGTCGGGCGCTCGCGGCCGAGCACCAGGCGGCCGAGCACCAGGAAGAGCACCAGCAGCAGGCAGACCACTCCCGAGATCACGTAGCTCCAGCGCACGCCGGCCTGCGGAGCAAAGGCGAAGCTCACGTCCCGACAGGACGCCGGGGCGAGCCAGCCGTTGGCGTAACCGTCGATGACCCGGGGTGGGCCAAGCGAGCGCCCGTCGCAGGTCGCCTCCCAGCCTCGGTTGTAGCTCTGGCCCAGCACCAGCCACGAGGGCCCGTCCAGGGCCACGCGCACATCGTTCACGGAGCTGCGTTCGAGGCGACCGGCGTCCACGACAGTCCCGCCACCCGAGCCGGATGCGGGCTGGGGTGCCGGCGAGCGCAGCCGCAGCAGGTCGACGCTGAAGGGCCCGGGCAGCGACCGGATGCGTTGGATTCCTTCGCCCATGCGCACCTCCCCCCGGCAGGAGCGGGCACGCAGCGGCCGGCCGGAGTCAAGCTCCTCGATCGTGCCCTCCACGCGCAGCGGCGCGACCTCGCGGCCCACGTCGATGCGCACCGTGCCGCACCGAGAGGGCAGCGGGCCGGCTCGCGGGACGCGCCCGGGCGGCAGGCCGGACACCGACACCGAGGCTAACCCCACCGCCCGGGTGGCGCGCTCGCGCAATGTCGTGCCACGCGGAAAGCGAGCGGCCAGGATGGTCAGGCGAAAGGCCCGCGCGCGGGCGGGCCGGGGGAGCACCACGCTGCCGTCGGAGGCCACCGGCAGCGCGGGCGTCGACCCACCCGGCCAGGAGAGGCGCACGCGTGTGGGCCGCCGGACGGGTTGGCGGGAGGGGGTCAGGCGCAGGCGAGACACAGTCAGGGAGCGCGGGCTGCGCCACGAGATCCACGGCGGCGGGGCCAGCGGCCGCACCCAAATGCCGATCCAGGCGGTGCTCTCGCTTTTGTCGAACGCGCTCGAGGCCCGGTACCGCGGGATGTCGTGGAAGCGGCTGGACGATTCGAAAGCCGTTCCCGACGCCATCCCCGCCAGGACGTCGAGGGTCGAATCGCGGGCACTCAGCGCGGGCTGTACCCAGGCATCGAGGGTGTAGGAGCGCGAGGTGGGAGTAAAAACGGCGCGGTCCAGTCGGCTCTCGGGGTCGGCGCGGTCCTCGAGGCGCCCGATGGTCGGATCGGCAACGTAGCGGTCGCGCTGGAAGGGGGTGTCGCCGGTGGTGCGCTCGAAGAGGTAGGTCAAGCCGACGCGCCGAAGATCGCGCCCAGCCAGCGCGCGGGCGCTGGCAATCGGCGCCCGCAGGATCTCGTGGACGCGCACACCGGGAATCCGCACCTCGCGCAGGCCGCCGCCGCTTCGGAGGCCCACCTCCGGCTGGTCCACGTCGGTCAGCACCACCCGGACCCTCGATACCTCCGACTGGTCCAGGGAGACGCGTGTCCAGCCGCGTCCCACGGGTGACTGGACGCCGTTGACATCGACAGCCTTGACCACGCCGTGTTTGCTTCGCACGGGCAGCACGTCGACGTAGGGAACGCGTCGTGGCGTGCTGAACCCGATCTCCAACCACCACTGCTCCTCGGGAGCCACCCGATCGGCGACCCAGGCTGTGGCGAGATCGTGATCGAAGGCCGCGACAGGCGAGTGCTCGGGGAATTGGGCCGCGTTGGCCGAGGCGGGAGTGCTCAGGTAGCTCGCGCCCTGCAGCGCGGTGACGGTTTGAGTGTCTGGTCCGCGCTCGGTGAACGGGTTGGTGGCGGCAGCGTTCCTGTCGAGCTGCTCGGTTTCGCGGAGGGTGGGGCCCACGTTCTGGTGCGCGGACTGCGGGACGAACTGCCGCCGCCTATTGGAGTCGCTCACCACGACTTCGGCGCCATTGGTTGCGTGTGTCCTGATCTGCCGCGCGGAGAGGTCGGCGGCGTACAGGATCGGACTGCGTTCGGGCAGAGCGGCGAAGGCGGCCAGGTTGGCCAGGCCGGCCGCGCTGCCGTCGACGATGGTGGCCGGTCCACGTGGGGTGACGTGAACGAGGCCTCGACCCGGTGGCAGGTCGTAGCGCCGGACCTCGGGCAGCGGGGCCGGCGCTTCGAGGTCTCCGAGAGCCGCGGGTCGGTCGCGCACGGGGCCGTAGCTGCGAGACGGAAACCGCAAGCCCTGCTCGGCCAGCTCCGCTGCTGCCGGCGCGGGGTCCAGCGAGCCCGAGCGCGAGACATCGTCGTCAGCGCCGCTGATGACGGCTCGGACGCCCATCAGGCGAAGCAGCGGAGGCAATTGCCCGGGCACCAGTCGCCGTTGCTGAACGAGCGAGTCCACGGTGGTCAGAAGGTCGACGGCGTGGAGGTCGGAGAGCGGGGTTTCGTAGCGCGCCGCCACCGGCCGCTCGGTGAGACGGGGAAGGATTGAGTCCACCGTTCCCCCCCACTTGTAGTAGTAGAAGACCGAGCCGGGCAGGATCATGGCTCGCGAGTTTTCCGGGAGCTCGCGGTCCAGTCCCCTGCCGGCCTCCGCCCAGGCCGCGGGGATCCGCTCCCAGTTGAGCTGGCTGTCGAGCGCCTGGCCGCGGACCAGCGGGAGCGCGCTCAGGAGGATGAGCGCGGCGAGCGCGGCGGGGGCGGCAATCAGAGCCGCCGTGCGGCCGCGACCCGATCGAAGGGCGCGCAGGCGCGCCCAGGCCAGCTGGGCGGCGAGCCCCAGCAACCCCGCCACGCCGAGGGCCACCAGCGGCGCGGCCTTCTGAGTCGTGCGCATGAAACGGACCAGCCACGCCTCGCGGTAGATCCACTCCATCGCCTTTCGAACCTGTGTCCCGTCAGGGAATCCGGCGGCCATGATGAAGACGCCGACGATCACGAGCAGGAGCAGGAACGGGCCGTAGCGAAAGCGCCTCGTCCACAGGAATCCGGCCACCGCGAGGGCGGGGAGCAGCAGCGAGGCGCCCACCACCAGGGGGTTGTAGAGCAGGGTGGGGCTGTCGTCGAACAGCGGCCGGGTGACGCCGTAGCCGTATCCGAGATACGAGGTCCAGTAGCCCATCAGCCGCAGCGACTCGTTGACGCTGTTGGTGCCCCAGATGGACCGCGGCTGCTCGGTGAACTGCAGGAAGTCGATGCCGTAACGGACGTGGACGAACAGCGGGACGATCCACCACAGCGACGCCGGCACGGCTAGCACGCCCATGCGCAACAAGAAACCTCCCGCGTCGCGCCAGCGCACCGCACGGGTCATCGGCTCGTAGACCAGCAGCACCAACGGGCCTACCAGCATCCACCCGACCACGGCCGCGTTGATGCCCGCCGCGCATGAGGTGAGGATGAGCGCGAACGCTCCCGCCCACCACCAGCCCCGCCAGCCTCTGAAGCCATGCACGGCGCGCACGCCGCGGTGAACCACGATCAGCAGCCAGGGCAGCGCGGCATAGGCGATCAGGGCGCTGGTCGCCCGCCCCGTGTTGAACACGGTGTATGGGTTGAACACGTAGAACCCGGTCGCGACCAGATGGGCCACGCCGCGTGGGCGCCCGGCGAGCACGTCGAGCAGTCGCAACATGCCCCAGGCGGCCAAGGCCAGCAGCAGCCCCAGCCACAGGCGCTGAACCACCCACGGCGCCAAGCCCAGCTCGCGCAGCGCGGCGTAGAAGGGCCCCATCGGCCACAGGTAGCCGCTGTACTGCGCGCTGTGAACGTCACCCAGGTCGGTGGTCGGCGTCCACGCCGCGGCCACGTCGGCCAGGAAGCGCACCGGGTCGACGTGAAGATCGATCTTCGTATCGGTGGTGGCCCATCCCGGTCGCTGGGCGAGGGCCACCCCGAACGCCAGTGCGGCGAAGCCCAGCGTCATCGCCCTGTCCCGCCTGCGCCCCCGCATCGAGGCGGGAAGCCTAGCTTTCGGTGGCTCCCCGGTTATCTCGTCAGCGCGCAAGGCCGACCATGCCGACCGACACCCCGGCGGGCAGGCGAACACCGCGCTCGATCAGCTTCGCCTCGCCCTCGGAGGGCAGTTCCAGAAGGCGATCGAGGGCAGCGGGAGCGAGGGTCATGTCCGACTGGGGGGTGTCCTCCGCCGGCCGCAGCCGGCGTAGTAGGCGAACCGCGGCCACACCGGGAAGCAACGCGGTGAAGAAGTAGGTTCGGACCTGCGGTTCCCAACCGGAGTCCTTCATGGACTCGCTCAGCCGACGCTCGGTGTAGCGGCGCCGATGGTGCAGCGATTCGTCGTGCTGGCTCCACAACCAGCTGTAGGCCGGGACAGTCACCAGAAGCCGGCCGCCCGGGCGGGCCGCGCGACGCAGCTCGCGCAGCGCGCGCCGATCGTCGTCCAGGTGCTCGATCACGTCGGTGGCGAGCGTGAGGTCGAAGCGGCCGCCCTCGAAGGGCAGATCCTCCAGCGCGGCCTGCTGTACGCCCGCGAGCCCGCGACGACGGCAGAAGTCGACCGCCTCCGCCGACGCGTCCACGCCCTCGGCCTGCCCGAGGCCGCCGAACTCCACGAGGTTGCGTCCGGTGCCGCAACCGGCATCGAGCAGCCGCGACGCCGAGTGGACTCCCGCGCGGGCCAGCAGCGCCCAGATCACGGTGCGCCGGCCGCGAAACCACCAGTGCCGGTCTTCGAGCTCGTAAAGCTCGCGGTACCGCCAGTCGTCCATCGGGTCAGCTCACGCGGGCCGCGGCGGGCGCGCGGGCGGCGCTCAGCGCGAGCAGGCTCACAGCCGCGATCGCCTGCAGCACGAGTACCAGCGTGGCAAAGGCCGCGAGGTCGTTCGCCGTGCTCAGAACCACCGGCTCCACGAGCGCTATCGCGCCCAGCACGGGTAGGAAGGCCACGCGCCCGAGGGCCAGCATGTACTGCACGGCAAGGCAGGCCACGGCCAGCAGGGCCATGGCCAGCGCGAGCGCGGGCAGCTGGCCGGCGGCGCCGGCCAGCTCCGAGCCGAAGGCGAGCTCGAGGACCGGACCGGGCAGCAGGCAGAACAGAGCAAGCAGCGGGGCTGACAGCGTGCCCACCACCAGCAGAGCGTGGCGCAGGGCGGAACGAGGCTGCATTCCGGCGGCCGACAGGCGGGCGGCCTCGGGCAGCAGGTACAGACCCACGCCGATCGCCACCCACACCAGCGTCTTTGCCGCCAGCGCAGCCGCGGCGTAGGACCCGGCCTCGCTTCCGTCGAGCTCGTGGCGCACGAGGATCACATCGACGTTCTGCAGCACCGCCAGCAGGGTGAGGCCGATGACCACGACCTTGGTCTCCCCGAGAAGGTCACGCAGCCGCCGCTCCGGCGCGGGAGCGCTCGGCGGCGCGAGCCTGCGGTGCATCACCGCGGCGAGTGCCACGGCGATGGCCAAAAGCGAAAGCGGCGTGGCCACGAAGGCGCCCGTGACGCCGGCCCCGAGGAGCACGAGGCCGACGGCGATCGCGAGGCGCCCGAGGCCCTCGAGGACGATGCTGCGGCCGACGGCGCCGTAGGCGCCGAGACCTTGAAGCACGCCTCTCTGGATGGAGGCGAGCATCCACAGACCGATGGTGGGTAGCAGCGCCGCCGCCGCCCATTCCTGGCTCACGCCGATCAGCTCGGCCAGCGGCTGGCGGATGAACACACCGGTCGCCGCGAGCGCGACGCACCACAGGACGAGGCCGCGTGCCCACCCGCGTACGGCGCCGGCGCCGGGGCCGAGGCGGCCCATGGTCGTGTCGCGCGCCGACGCGACCTGGAGGGCGCAGCCGGGGATGGCGAGGATCACGAAGGCGGACAGCAGGGCGGCGAGGGACCCGAAGTCCGTGGCCCCTAGCAGCCGGGCGAACGTGAAGGCGAAGATCGCGCCGATCCCATGGCCGGCGAGCGTCACGGCGGCCAGGGCGGCCGCCTTCGCGGTCTCCGACTGCGCGAGGATCGCCCCGAGCGCCGGCCGGCCGACGGCCGCCTCGCGCTCGAGCACCTCGAGGTTGGTCTTCGCCGGGCGGTCCCACGTGAAGGTTCGCGCCCGACGCTCGGCCTCGTCGCCCATCCGCTCGCGCAGCTCGGGATCGTCCACGACCTCCCGCACCCGCCGGCACAGCTCCTCTGGATCGTGGGCCAGCACTCCGGTCTCGCCGTCGACGATCGACTCGGCCAGGCCGCCGACCGCGAGCGCCGCGCTCGGTGTGCCGCACAGCGCGGCCTCCATCACCGTCAGCGACCACCCCTCCGACGACGAGGCGGTCAGCGCGATCCAGGCCTGCCCGTACAGCTCGGTCTTGGTCTGCTCGTCGACGAAGCCGTGCATGATCACGCGTGACGAGAGCCCGCGGCGCTCGATCTCGGCCTCGAGGTCCTCGCGGTGGTCGCCGTCGCCGGCGATGTCGAGGGTCGCCTCGGGCACCGCCTCCAGCACGTCGAGGATGTTCTCGATGCGCTTGTAGGCCTTGAGGCGGCCCAGGTAGAGCAGCCGCGGCTTCTCCGCACGCCGGCCGCGGCGAAACGGCCCCGGCTCGACGCCCAGGTAGGCGACCGTGATGTGGTCGCGGGGAATGCCCACCCTCACGAGGTCGTCGCGCGCCGACTTCGAGATGGTCAGACACGGGGCGTGGCGGTACAGGTAGCGCAGCGGCATCGCCTCGAGCGCCCAGAAGAGCAGATGGCCGAGCCGGCCGAACTCGTTCACGTACAGGTCGTCGTGCACGTGGTGGACCAGGGCCACCCGCGGCTTGCGCAGCCAGAGCGGGGTGAGGAAGGTGATGCCGTTGATCACCTCGAGCACCACGTCGGCGTCGCGCCCGACCCCTCGCCGGACGGTCCAGAAGGCCCGGGCGAACACCGACGCGCGCCCGCCGCGGCGGTGTACCACCAGGTTGGGAGCCAGCTGCTCGACGGCTTTTGCGCCGGGATAGGAGCCGGTAACGATCGTGATCTTGTGGCCCCAGGCGACCCAGCGGGAGATCTGCCCGTACAGGTTGGTGCCGTTGCCGCCGCCCTGCGGATGGGTCCAGTCACGGTCCACCAGCACGAGGATGTGGAGCGGCCGGGCGTTGGCTTCCGGGCTCATGAGACCGACGAACCTAGCGCGGTCACACCGCCACCGGGGCGCCGACTTTGGGACCGCGCTGGCGGACCGCGAGCAGCATCGTGCTCGAGGCGCACGCCAGCTGCACGCCGAACAGGGCGATCGCCACGGTGGTGAGATCGGCGCCGATCAGAATCAACAGCACCGTTTCCATGAGGAGGCAGACGGCCAGGACCCAGATGAAGCTGGCGCGCCCCATCGCCAGCAGGTACTGCACGGACAGGTATGCGCAGGCCAGCAATGCCATGGCCATCCCGAGCCAGGGCAGGGCGTCGGAGGCCTCGGTCAGCTTGTCGCCGAACACCGCCGCGAGGAGCTCCTTTCCGGCGAACGCGTAGATCAAGACCATCGGTACGGCGGCTGCCGCTATCAGTCCCACCGTGCGCAACAGGATGGGCCGCGCGTCGATGCCGCTCTTGCCCCTCCGCGCCGCCTCGGGCAGGAGGTACATGCCCAGCCCCACCGCGATCCAGATGATGGCCTTGGCGGCCACCGCGGCCACCGCGTAGGAGCCGGCGGCATCGGCGCTCGCCTCGTGCTTGACGATGATGATGTGCACCTCCTGCAGTGCCAGCAGCAGCGTCAGCCCGATCACCGGGGCCCAGGCGCCGGCCAGCAGGTCGCGCAGGCGGGCCGGGCTCTCGTCGTCCGGCGCCACGCCCCCCAGCTGCCGGCGCAGCGGCACCAGCAGCACCACTGCCATGGCCAGCAGCGAAAGGGCGCTGCCGAGGAAGGCGCCGGTCACGTCCAGCCCCACGCTCACGAGCAGTAGCGCGAAGCCGATTCGCGAACACGCCTCGCCCACGATGCTGAAGGCCACGATCTGGTAGTGCTGGAAGCCCTGCAGGACGCCCCGCTGGACGGACAGGATGATCCACAGCATGGCCGTGACCGGGACCGCCGCCGCGGCCCACAGGTCGTCCACGTTGATCACCGCGGCGATGACCGAGCGCAGCGGGATCGCGATGAGCGCGACGATCACCGTGGCCGCCGCGAGCCTGATCAGCCACCGGTGCACGCCTGCGCCTGCGTTGGGAGCACCCGCCGCCAGGTCATGGCTGACCGTGCGGGCCGCGGCGATCTGCAGCGCCGAGCCGGGGACCATCATGATGATGAAGGCCGAGAGCAGTACCGCCAGTGAGCCGTAGCCCGAGGCGCCCAGCATCCGGGCGAAGATGATCGTGAACACGAGCGCGAGGACGTTGGCGGCGATCACCGCCACCCCGAGTCCGGCCGCGCGACCGGTGTCCGACGTCTTCAAATCGCCCAGGAGTGCGCGCAGGTCTGTCCTGCTTCGCCCTGGGAGCACAGGCATTCGCACGGCGCCAGAGTAGCCTCGCGGGCTCGGGGCGGGAAGGTCATCGTCCATAAGCGCGCCTAGAGGGCCCGGGCGTCCTGCGGCCCACGCACTATCCTCGCCTGGGGATGGATGAACGAGCGCTCACCGAGCGCCTGCTCACCTACGACACGTCCACCCTCGAGGGCATGCAGAGCGCAGCGGGCTTCGTAAAGGGCTGGCTCGAGGCGCGAGACGTGGAGGTGAAGGGCGGCGTGCACAACGGGCGGCCACTGCTGGCGGCCACCGTCGGACCAACCGCCTGGACACAGACCATCGTCCTGCACGGGCACCTCGACGTGGTTCCCGGCCGCCCCGAGCAGTTCGCACCGCTCATCGAGGGCGACCGCCTCTACGGCCGCGGCGCCTACGACATGAAGGGCGGCCTGGCGGCCATGATGTGCGCGCTCCATGACCTGAGCGAGCAGGATCGCGTCCGCGTCCACTTCCTCTGCGTGTCCGATGAGGAGTCCGAGGACCTCGAGCAGCGCGGCTCGGACTACCTGGTCGAGCAGGGTTATATCGGCGACTTCGCCATCACCGGTGAGCCCACCAACATGCACATCGGCATTCAGGCCAAAGGTGTCCTCGCCATGCGGATCGAAGTCACCGGCAAGGCCGCCCACGGCTCAACCCCGTGGGTGGGCGACAACGCCGTGCTCAAGGCCTTCGACATCTTCCGCCAAATCGAGACTCTGCCGTTCGCGCGCGAGTCCTCCGACATGTTCGACCGACCGTCGGTCAACCTCAGCCGGATCCTGGGCGGGGACGCGCTCAACAAGGTCCCCGACGTCTGCGTGATCGACGTCGACGTGCGCTACCTGCCGGGGCAGGAGCCGGAGAAGATCAAGGCCGCGGTGAACGAGCTTCCCGACACCAGCGTGGTCAAGGTCTTCCACCGCCAGCCGGCCATCGTCGAGCGTGAGGATCCGTTCGTACAGGCGCTCGGCAAGGCGATCTCCCGCATCGCGCCGCCGCCCGGCGAGCAGCTGTCGGTGGGGCGCGACGGCGCGTCGGACGCGATCTCGTTCCTGGAGGCGGGCGTGCCCGCCGTCGAGTGCGGGCCGGTGGGCGCCGGCCACCACGGCCCCGAGGAGTGGGTTTCAATCCGGTCGCTGGAGGATTATCGGAGGTCGCTCGTCGAGTTCGTCACCCTGCTCCCCGGCCAGATGGGCCAGGACGAGCGGCCGCTGCGCATCGCCTGATGTTCGAAGACATCCCACGCCCCGGACTCTGGAAGCGCCTCCTGCTCGGGGGGCTCCTCTGCATCTTCGCTGCGGCCGGAGCCACCACGGTCGCCGCCTTCCACGAGGTCGACAAGGTTGTGAACGCGCTCGAGCTGGGCCCCGAGCTCGAGCTGCGCAAGGATGCGCTGGCCGAAACCGACCCCGGCGAGCCGCAGACGCTGCTGATCCTGGGCTCCGACCGGCGGCCCAAGAACAACACCGAGGGCGCGCTCAACGACGCTCGCTCCGACACGATCATGCTCGTGCGCCTCAATCCTGACAAGGAGGCCACGGCGATCATGTCGCTGCCGCGCGACCTCAAGGTGGAGATTCCCGGCCAGGGTGTGGACAAGATCAATGCCGCCTACTCCTACGGGGGACCCCAGAAGACGCTCGACACGGTCAAGAGACTCACCGGCCTGCCCATCAACCACATGGTCAACGTGACCTTCAAGGGCTTCTGGCGCGCGGTCAACGCGATCGGCTGCGTGTACGCGGACATCGACCACGACTACTACAACGACAGCGCCGAGTTCCAGTACATCAACATCGATCCGGGCTACCAGCGCCTGTGTTCGCGCACGGCGCTGCAGTACGTCCGCTTCCGCCACACCGATACCGACCTCGTGCGCTCGGCGCGCCAGCAGGACTTCCTGCGCCAGGCCAAGCAGCAGATCACCACCTCGAAGCTGATCGACGAGTCGGGCCGGCTGATGAAGATCTTCGGCCGCAACACCTCCACCGATCCGGGCCTGCGCTCGCGCTCGGAGGTGCTGCGGCTGCTGAAGCTCGCCATCTTCTCCGCCCGCCAGCCCATCCAGGAGATCCACTTCGAGGGCACGATCGGCCCGAGTTACGTGGAGGCCAGTGACGCCCAGGTGAAGCAGCTCGTGCAGCAGTTCCTCGCCGTGGAGGACACCGAGGGACCGCGCGGCCAGGCACAGGAGCGGCCGGCCCGGCGGCCGAAGAGAAAGCGCCGGCGCGGCGGGGCCGATGCCGCCTCGCTCGGTCTCTACGACGCCTCGACCATCAGCGAGGAGCAGGCGCTCCAAGCCGTGGAGGCGGGCGCCGGGGGCTCGCTGCCGGTGCTCTATCCAACGCTGCTTCTGAACTCCTCCGAGTTCGTCCCGCCCCCGCGGGTCTACAAGATCAGGGGCACCGACGGCAAGAAGTACGGCGCGTACCGCATGGTGCTGCGCAAGTACAACGCGGACGGCGAGTACTACGGGGTCCAGGGCACCACCTGGAAGGACCCTCCCATCCTCGACGATCCAACCGATACCCGCAGGCTCGGCGGCCGCGAGTACGAGTTGCATTTCGCGGGCGACCGCCTGCGTCTGGTGGCCTGGCGAACGTCCAAGGCCGCCTACTGGATCTCCAACACGCTGCTGCAGACGCTCACCGAGAAGCAGATGCTGGCGATCGCGCGCTCGACCCGGCGCTGTTGCTGAGCCTCCAATAGCGTGCCCGGGCCCATGAGCGCAGAGCGCGAACCGATAGGCGTGATCGGCGTCGGCTGGGTGGGCCTGGTCACGGCGGCCTGCTTCGCCGAGCTGGGCCACGAGGTGTGGGCGCGCGACATCGTGGCCGCCAAGGTGGAGTCGCTATCGCGCGGCGAGATCCCCATCCACGAGCCCGGCCTGCCCGAGCTGGTGGCCAAGAACGCCGAGCGCCTGCATTTCACGACCGACATGGGCGAGGTCCTCGAGCACGCCCGCCTGCTGTTCGTATGCGTCGACACGCCGCCCACCTATTCCGGCGACGCCGATCTCTCGCGCGTGGAGGCGGTGCTGGGCGAGCTCGGCGACTCGCGCGAGCACGCCCTGGTGATGAAGAGCACGGTGCCGGTGGGCACGGGGCGCTCGATCCAGCGCCGCCGGCCCGGAACCGGCTACGTCTCCAACCCGGAGTTCCTCAAGGAGGGCAGCGCGGTCAAGGACTTCATGAAGCCCGACCGGGTGGTGGTGGGGGCGGACGACAGCTCCATGGAGTTCGCCGAACGGGTGGCCGGCCTCTACGCGCCGTTGGAGGCGCCGGTGGTGACCACCGACGTGGCGAGCGCGGAGATGGTGAAGCTTGCCTCCAATGCGTTCCTGGCCACCAAGATCTCCTTCATCAACGAGATCGCCAACGTGTCCGAGGAGCTGGGCGCGGACGTGTCCGAGGTGGCGCGCGGGATGGGGCTCGACGACCGCATCGGACCGAAGTTCCTGCAGGCCGGCATTGGCTATGGCGGATCGTGTTTTCCGAAGGATGTCCAGGCCCTCAAGCAGCTGGCCGGCAACACCGGCTACCACTTCCAGCTGCTCACCGCCGTCATCGAGGTCAACGAGCTCCAGAAGCGGCGCACCATCGGAAAGCTGCAGAAGCACCTGGGCTCTCTGGTGGGCAAGGAGGTGGCGTTGCTCGGCCTGGCCTTCAAGCCGAACACCGACGACATCCGCGAGGCCACCAGCCTGGTGCTGTCCGGACGCCTGCAGGGCGAGGGCGCCAACGTGCGCGTCTACGATCCGGTCGCCGCTCAGCAGGCCGACGGCATGCTGGCCGGAGCGCAGATCTGCGGCTCGGCGCTCGAGGCCGTCGACGGCGCCGATGCGGTGGTGCTCGTGACCGAGTGGCCCGAGTTCGCGGAGCTCGACTGGGCCGGCGAGGTCAAGCGGAGGATGCGCGAGCCGCTCGTGGTGGACGGGCGCAACTTCCTCGACCGCGAAGCCCTGGTCGAGGCCGGCTTCACCTACGAGGGAATCGGCCGGTAGATGCAGGCCCTGGTCCTCGCCGGTGGCGAAGGCACTCGGTTGCGCCCGCTCACGCTCACCACGCCGAAGCCGGTGATGCCGCTGGCGGGCCGCCCCTTCCTGTCCTTCATGCTCGACTGGGCCCACCGCCACGGGGTCGACGAGGTGATCCTCTCCTGCGGTTTCATGTCCGAGGCCGTCAAGCGCGTGCTCGGCGACATATACGACGGCATGCGCCTGCGCTACGTAATCGAGCGTGAGCCGCTGGGCACGGCCGGTCCCGTCCGGCTCGCCCACGACGAAGGCCTGCTCGCCGAGCGCCTGCTCGTGCTCAACGGCGACGTCCTCACCGACATGGATCTCAGCGCTCAGCTCCAGGAGCACGAGCGCAGCCGCGCGCGCGTCACGCTCGCGCTCTATCCGGTGGACGACACGGCCAGCTACGGCGTCGTGCCCACCGCCGAGGACGGGCGGGTGGAGGCCTTCCTCGAGAAGTCCGAGGGCCACGAGCTCCCCACGAACCGAATCAACGCCGGGGCCTATGTGGTCGAGCGCGACGTAATCGAGTCGATCCCCGCCGGCCGGGCGGTTTCGTTCGAGCGGGAGATCTTCCCCGGCCTGGTGGGCAACGGGCTGCACGGCTACGCGGCCGACGGCTACTGGATCGACATCGGGACCCCCGAGCGCTACCTGGAGGCCACCTGGGACCTGCTCGCCGGTCGGCTGGGCTCGCAGCTCCCGCCCCGGGACGAGACCGGCTCGCTCATCTACGAGGGCTGTCTGGTGGCGGGTGCCCATGTCGGCCCGCAGAGCGTTCTCGGTCGCCACTGCTCGGTGGGCAGCGACTCACGGATCGACCGGTCGGTGCTCCACGACCGGGTGCTGGTGGGGGCCGACGCCCAGGTCGAGGAGAGCGTGCTGGCCGAGGGAGTGCGGGTGGGAAAGCGCGCTCGCATCGGGCCGGGTGCGATCATCGGCGCCCGCGCAACGATCGGGGAGGAGGCGGTGATCGGCGAACAGGCGAAGCTCGATCCGAGGGTCGATCTCTCCGCCGGCGCCAGCGTCGGGGCCGGCGAGCACGTCACGTCCGCGGAGCCCGTGTCATGAGCGAGGGCGGAGCCCCCGCCATCGGCGCGCTCACCCGTGAGGGAATCGAGGCCGCCGACCCCGGCGGGATGCTCGCTGACGTGCTTGCCCAGCCGCTCCAGCTCGGCGACGCACTCTGGCGCGCCCAGTCCGCGGGCATCCGACCCGTCGACCGCCCGGGCGGGCTGATCGTCTGCGGCATGGGCGGCTCGGCCATCGGCGGCGACCTTGCGGCGGCCGCGCTCGGCGACCGCGCCACCCGGCCGATCACGATCGTCCGCGGCTACGCGCTGGAGTCCTGGACCGGGCCCGACAGCCTCGTTCTGTGCTGCAGCTACTCGGGAGACACCGAGGAGACGCTGGCGTGCTTCGAGGCCGCCGGCGCGGCCGGCGCGGGCCGGGTAGTGCTCACAACCGGAGGAAAACTGGCTCAGGCCGCGCGCGACGAGGGCGTGCCGGTGATCGGAGCGCCCGCCGGGATGCAGCCGCGCGCCGCGGTGCTCTATATGACGATCGGAGCGCTCGAATGCGCGGCGCTGTGCGGCGCCGCGCCCGGCGTGCATGCGGAGATCGACGGCGCGACCGGCCTGCTCGAGCGGCTGGCCGAGGAGTGGGGACCGGACGCGTCCGAGGACTCCCAGGCCAAGCAGATCGCCGGGCTGCTGCGCGGCTGCGTGCCGGTGATCCACGGGGCGGGGCCCACCGCCGCGCTCGCCCGGCGCTGGCACACCCAGATCAACGAGAACGTCGAAACGGCCGCCTTCTGGGCCGAGCTGCCGGAGGCCAACCACAACGAGATCTGCGGCTGGGAGCGCGGGCGCGGGCTGGCGCCGCTGGCGGCGGTGTTCCTGTGCGATCCCGATCAGCACCCCCGAGTTCAGCGCCGGATCGAGCTGAGCGCGGAGGAGGCGGAGCGTGCCGGCGCGCCCGCGATCGTGGTCCAATCACGCGGGGACAGCCGTCTCGAGCGGGTGCTGTCGCTGCTTCTGCTGGGCGATCTCGTGAGCGTCTATCTGGGCGTGCTCGAGGGCGTGGACCCCACGCCGGTTGAGTCGATCGAGCGTTTCAAGGCGGCGCTCGCCGACCACCGGTGAAGCTCGCCGCGGCGCTGCTGGCGCTGCTCCTGTTCGCACCCGCGGCAGCGGCGGCGCCCAAGACCCCGTCCAAGCTCCGGGCGACGGCGAAGAGCGAGACCACGGTGCTGGTGACCTGGCACAACCGCAGCCCGAAGGCTCGCGCTCAGGTCGCCTGGCGGCGTGTGGGCGCCGGAAAGCGGCGCGTGAGGAAGGTTCGGCGCGCGCGAGGGGCCAAGAGGTTCCTGCATCGCGGCCTGGATCCGGGTTCGCGCTACCGCTACCGCGTTCGCGCCTGCCGCCGCGGCCGCTGCTCGAAGTGGTCGAAGGCCCGCCGCGGTGGTCCCCGGGCGAGGAATCCCTATCCGAGGCCGCAACCCGCTCCCGGCGGCGGCGCGACGATCGGCTCGTGTCCGGTCTTCCCGCCCGACAACCCATGGAACCGCGACGTGTCCAGCGATCCCGTCGACGCGCGCTCGAATGCCTACATCGCCTCCATCGGAGCGGGCCTCAACCTGCACCCCGACTTCGGCTCCAACCCCGGCTACGGGCTGCCCTACATCGTCGTCCCCGCCTCGCAGCCCAAGCTGCCCGTGGCGTTCTCAGAAGCCGCCGAATCCGATCCGGGTCCCTATCCCATTCCCGCGAACGCGCCCGTGGAGGCGGGATCCGATCGGCACGTGCTGGCCCTGCAGGAGGGCACCTGCCGTCTGTACGAGTTGTTCTCGGCGAGCTTCGCCGGCGGGACCTGGAACGCGTACTCGGGGGCCGTCTTCGACCTTCGCTCGAACGCGTTGCGGCCGGACGGCTGGACCTCGGCCGACGCGGCGGGCCTGCCCATCCTGCCCGGGTTGGTTCGCTACGACGAGGTGCAGGCGGGCGCGATCCGCCACGCCCTGCGCTTCACCGTGGACCAGACTCAGCAGGCCTACGTTCATCCCGCCACCCACTACGCGTCGAGCGCCACGGACCCCAACCTGCCCCCGATGGGGCTGCGCCTGCGCCTGAAGGCGTCGTTCGCGACCGGCGGCTACTCGCGCGAGGTGCAGGTGATCCTCACGGCCCTCAAGCGCTACGGCATGTTCGTGGCCGACAACGGCTCGAGCTGGTTCATCACCGGGGCGAGGGACTCGCGCTGGAACGACGAGGCGCTCGAGGATCTCAAGACGATTCCGGGCAACGCCTTCGAGGTCGTGGCCTCCGGTCCGCTGCACAAACCTTGACACGACCGTGGTAAGGTTGCCACGCGATGCGCGAGGGGCTCACGATCAACGAGGCCGCCGAGACCACCGGGTGGTCTCCGCGAATGCTGCGCTACATAGAGAGCGCCGGCCTGATCGATCTCCCGCGCACGCCGTCCGGCTACCGCCTCTTCGGACCCGGCGAGCTGCAGCGCCTGCGTACGCTGCGCGAGCTGCTCGCCCGGTTCGACTGCGCGCTGTCGGACGTGGCCTTTGCCCGTCGCCTCGACGCGGATCCCGCCCTGCGCGCCTCGCTCGACACCTGGTTCGAGGAGCGCCCGCAGCGACCCGAAGGCGTTGACACGAGCGACTGGCTGCACTGGGAGCAGGAGAAGCACGAGCGCCTGCTCGCCCTCGATCCGCCGAGCACAAAACGAACGGAGAACGCTGTCGCATGACTGTTACCGAGACCGCCACCAAGCAGGACTACAAGGTCGCCGACATCTCGCTGGCCGACTTCGGCCGCAAGGAGATCACACTGGCCGAGCACGAGATGCCCGGCCTGATGGCGATGCGCGAGGAGTTCGGCGAGAGCAAGCCGCTCGCCGGCGCGCGCATCATGGGCTCGCTGCACATGACCGTGCAGACGGCGGTGCTGATCGAGACGCTGGTGGCGCTGGGCGCCGAGGTGCGCTGGGTCTCGTGCAACATCTTCTCCACCCAGGACCACGCCGCGGCCGCGATCGCGGCGGCGGGGATCCCCGTGTTCGCCTGGAAGGGCGAGACGCTCGAGGAGTACTGGTGGTGCACCGAGCAGGCACTCAACTGGCCCGGTGCGGACGGCCCCAACATGATCCTCGACGACGGCGGCGACGCCACGATGCTCGTGCACAAGGGCACCGAGTACGAGAAGGCCGGCGCGGTCCCCGATCCCGCGGGCGCCGAGTCCGAGGAGTTCCGCGTTTTCCTCTCGCTGCTGCAGCGCACCCTGGGCGAGGACCCGCAGCGCTGGACGCGTATCGGCGAGGGCATCCAGGGCGTGACCGAGGAGACCACCACCGGTGTCCATCGCCTCTACGAGATGTTCCAGCAGGGAACGCTGCTGTTCCCGGCGATCAACGTCAACGACTCGGTCACGAAGTCGAAGTTCGACAACCTCTACGGCTGTCGCCATTCGCTGATCGACGGCATCAACCGCGCCACCGACGTGATGATCGCCGGCAAGTCCGCCCTGATCCTGGGCTACGGCGACGTCGGCAAGGGCTGCGCCCAGTCACTGCGCGGCCAGGGCGCCCGCGTGCTCGTGTCCGAGATCGACCCCATCTGCGCGCTGCAGGCCTGCATGGACGGCTACCAGGTCGTTCGCCTCGACGACGTGGTAGGCGAGATCGACATCTTCATCACCGCCACGGGCAACAGGGACATCATCACCGCCGCCCACATGGGAGCCATGAAGCACCAGGCGATCGTGGGCAACATCGGCCACTTCGACAACGAGATCGACATCGCCGGCCTCGAGAAGACCGGCGGCATCGAGCGCATCAACATCAAGCCGCAGGTCGACGAGTGGCGCTTCACCGACGGCCATTCGATCATCGTGCTCTCCGAGGGCCGGTTGCTCAACCTGGGCAACGCCACCGGACACCCGAGCTTCGTGATGTCCAACTCGTTCACAAACCAGGTGATCGCCCAGATCGAGCTGTTCACCAAGCAGGACGAGTACGACACGCAGGTCTACGTGCTGCCCAAGCACCTCGACGAGAAGGTCGCCCGCCTGCACCTCGGCTCGCTCGGCGCGAAGCTGACCGAGCTGTCGCCCGAGCAGGCCGCCTACATCGGCGTGCCGGTGGAGGGCCCCTACAAGAGCGACCACTATCGCTACTAAGTCTCCGAAGTCCGAGGTCCAAGATGTTGCGCTCGCCCCCGCCGGGCGGGCGCGCATCGACTGGGCCGAGGGCCAGATGCCGGTCCTGCGCTCGATCCGCGAGCGCTTCGCCGGCGAACGTCCGCTCGACGGCGTGAAGGTCGCGGCCTGCCTGCACGTGACGGCCGAGACCGCAAACCTCATGCAGGCTCTGGTGGCCGGCGGGGCTCAGGCCGCGCTCTGCTCGGCCAACCCGCTGACCGTGCGCGACGAGGTGGCGGCGGCGCTTGTGGACGACGGCGTCGCGGTCCAGGCCAGCCGCGGAGAAGACGCCGAGATGTACGCCAAGCACGTGGGAGCGCTGGCCGAGTGGGGCCCGGACATCACGCTCGACGACGGCGCCGACCTGCTCATGCTCCTGCACCGCTGGGAGCGCCCCGTGCGCGGCGGGGCGGAGGAAACGACGACCGGGCTGCTGCGGCTGCGCCGGCTCGAGCACGAGGGCAAGCTCGCGTGCCCGGTCATCGCGGTGAACGAGTCGCGCACCGAGCGCACCTTCAACGACCGTTACGGCACCGGCCAGTCGGCGCTCGACGGCATCCTACGCGCGACCAACCTGCTGCTTGCCGGCCACACGCTCGTGCTGTTGGGCTACGGCGCCACCGGCAAGGGCATCGCCCAGCGCGCACGGGGGGCGGGCGCTCACATCATCGTTTGCGAGGTTGATCCGCTTCGCGCGCTGGAGGCGCGCATGGACGGCTTCGAGGTGATGACGGCCCTCGCGGCGGCCGAGCGGGGCGACCTCTTCGTGACCGTCACCGGCTCTCGCGCGGTTCTCGGCCGCGATCACTTCGCGCGCATGAGGGACGGCGCCGTGCTGGCCAACGCCGGCCACTTCGACGTGGAGATCGACCTTCCCGCTCTGCGTGAGCTGGCCGGTGGTGAGGTGCGCGAGGTGCTGCCGTTGGTCGAGCAGTATGTGCTCGGCGACGGCCGGCGCCTCAACCTCCTGGCTCAGGGCCGCGTCGTGAACCTGGCCGCCGGCGAAGGGCACCCGGCCGCGGTGATGGACATGAGCTTCGCGAATCTCGCCCTGGCGGTGGAGCATCTGGCCCGGCACGGGGACGAGCTCGAGCACCGCGTGCTCGACGTGCCGATCGCGATCGACGAGGAGATCGCCCGCCTCAAGCTCGAGTCGCTCGGGGTGGAGATCGACGAGCTGACGCCCGATCAGCTCGAGTACCTGGGCTCCTGGGGCGCTTAGCCGTGTGATTTGGGTTCGGTGTGCCGCGCCTGGCTTGCGCTGCGCGAGCCGCCATGCGCTGGGGGCCGCGTCTGTAACTGCAGCAACCAGGGCGGGGGATCTGTCGAAGCTGTCACTCCTGTCGCGGCGCTGTAACACAAGCCCGTCGGGCAGACGAATCCGGCCTGCGCGTTGGCCACCGTCCTGACTTGACCGTCTCAGGGACGGTCAATCCAGGACGGTGGCGCGAAACCGCATTACGGCAAGGTGACAGGGCCGACGACACGGCCACGTCCACCTTCGTTGCTGCTGTTAGAGGACGCAGGCGCCGGCAGGCGGCTGCTCGCGCAGCGCGAAAGCGCTCTAGCTAAGCAGCGCGTCGAGCTCACGAGTCAGCGCCGGATCGTCCGGCGGTGTATCCGCCCCCCAGCGCTCCACCAGCCGGCCGCGGCGATCCAACAGGTACTTGTTGAAGTTCCAGTCCGGTTCGCCCAGTGCCTGGAACAGTGGGTGCGCGTCCTCGCCGGTCACCTTCAGCTTCGCGAACATCGGAAACGACACGCCGAAGTTGGCTCGGCAGAACTCGCCGATCTCGCGGTTGGAGCGCGGCTCCTGGCCGGCGAAGTCGTTGGCCGGGAACCCGAGCACCACGAGGCCGTCGTCACGGCGCTCGCGCCAGAGCGCCTCGAGGCCCTCGAATTGAGGCGTGAAGCCGCATTCGCTGGCCGTGTTGACCACCAGCACCACCTTGCCCCCGTATCTCGACAGGTCATCCGGCTTGCCGTCGAGGCGCGGCAGCGTGAAGCGCAGCGCGCTCTGATCGGAAGCGGGAGCGGGCTGCCCCGCGCCCTCGCCGCCACAGGAGGGAAGGGACGTGACGGCGAGCAGCGCGAGGAGTCCTATTCGGCGCATCCCACTAGTAGAACGCGCGGGAGAGCGCTTTGGGTCAATCGCGGAGGCTAAGCCGCGCGGGGCAGCAGCGAGGCGAGCCGGCCGCGCCGACCCGTCGCAGCGGCGCGCACGCGCTCGGCGCGGAAGCGAAGCAGCTCGACCAGGTCGGCGCTGGGCCGGAACGGATCGGCGATCGCGCTGCCCGTGTCGATCTCGACCGCGGCCCAGATCTCGCTTCCCACCTGGGCGACGAAAACGTCCCCGTTGAGCAGCGATGCGCTGTCGAGTGCGGCGAGACGAGCAAGGGCGCCCGAGTCGGCGATACCCGCACGGCGGATGGTGAGCGTTCTATCGGTCATCGGGTTCCCTCCTCGTACAGTTTGATGTTCCTCGAACAGTGTGGTGCGGTGACGGCATAAGTTCAAGTTCGGGTTGCTGCTAGCAGCGATAAGTCCGCCTTATGCTGCACCTCCCCCCGCTCGATTCGGGCGCGGGCGTCGGTCGTGGGCTGGGTGCAAGGCATGGCTCGGGACCTCACCCGAGACACGAGCCGTATCCCGGACGATGAATCCTCGCACCCGCCTCGCCACCGCTCTGACGCTCGCCCTCGGCCTGGCCGCCGCCCTGCCTGGCTGGGCCGGCGCCGATGGGCTGCCCGCCGGCGTCGATGCCACGCCCGTCTCGGCGCCGGGCGGTGAGGTCGAGTACACGACCAAGAGCCTGCGTCGCGGGACTCTGGTCCTAGCCCGCGAGCGCTCGAGCGGACGGCTGCTTCGCAAGACCCGGCTACGCGGCAGCTGGGCGGTGCCCGCGGTTGCCTACGACGGGTCGGCGAGCGGCCTCTCGGCCGATGGCCACACGCTGGCACTGATCAGCCCGCGCAAGCGCTTCCCCCGTGTTCAGACGAGCTTCGTGATCCTCGATCCCGGGCGGCTGCGCCCGCGCCGGGTTCTGCGCCTGCGCGGCGACTTCAGCTTCGATGCCCTCTCGCCTGATGGTTCGCTGATGTACCTGATCAGCTATCTCTCGCGGCGCGACCGGACCCGCTATCGCGTCCGGGCCTACGACTTGCCCCACCGGCGACTGCTCCCCAAGCCGATCGTCGATCCGCGAGAGCCTCCCGACGAGATGAACGGGATCCCGATCACGCGAGAGAGCAGCCCAGACGGGCGATGGGCCTACACGCTCTACGACGGCGCCGAGCACCCATTCGTTCACGCGCTCGATACAAAGCGCCGGCGCGCCGTGTGCGTGGACCTGCACGGGCTGGACGGGCGCCGCAACGGGGTTGTAGGAGTGAAGCTGGACGTGGCGCGCGACGGATCGGCACTCCGCGTCGAGGAGAGCGGCCGAGCGCTCGCGAGCATCGACACCACGAGCTTCGTGGTGACCGAGCGGACCGAGCGAGCCAAGCAGGCCCGTCCGGCTTCGCGCCGTACGGGAACGCCCTGGCTGCTGCTGTCCGTAGGGGCGTCCGCGCTGGTGCTCGCCACCGTCCTACGGGTTATGAGGAAGCCGGTCTCGCCCGCGCAGACCTGATACACCCCGCGCGGTGAGCGCCGCGACCGACAAGATGCGCGCCGAGGGCCTCCCGGACGAGGCGATCGACACCTTCGCGCTCTACGAGCAAGAACTGAGGGAGGGCGATACGGGCATGCTGCCCGAGGCGGAGATCGAGCCGCTCGACGCTCTGCCCGACGCCGCCGAGCTGCCCGACCCGGCAAGCGACTCGACGCTCGATCGGGTCGTGGTGCTCAAGCTGAACGGCGGCCTGGGCACGAGCATGGGCATGACCAAGGCGAAGTCGCTGCTCGAGGTGAAGGAGGGGCTCAGCTTCCTCGACATCATCGTCCGTCAGGTCCTCGACCTCCGCGAGCGCCACGGAGCGGCCATCCCGCTTCTCCTGATGAACAGCTTCGCCACCCGCGACGACACGCTGGCCGCGCTCGAGCGCTATCCCGACCTCGCCGTCTCCGACCTGCCTCTGGACTTCATGCAGGGCAAGGTCCCGAAGCTGCTCGAGGACGGGTTCGGGCCGGTCGAGTGGCCGGCCGACCCCTCGCTCGAGTGGGCGCCTCCCGGCCACGGCGACGTCTATAGCTCGCTGCGCACGTCGGGAATGCTCGAGCGGTTGCTGTCGGGCGGCTACCGCTACCTGTTCCTCTCCAACTCCGACAACCTCGGCGCCGTGCTCGACCCGCGCATCCTCGACTGGTTCGCGCAGGAGCGGCTGCCCTTCCTTTCGGAGTCCACCGACCGAACGGAGTCCGATCGAAAGGGCGGTCACCTCGCACGTAGCAAGGAGGACGGCCGCCTGGTTTTGCGCGAAACCGCCCAGACCCCCGAAGCGGACGTCGACGCCTTCGAGGACGTGTCCCGCCACCGCTACTTCAACTGCAACAACATCTGGGTCGACCTCGAAGCTCTTGACCGGGCGCTCGACGAGCGCGACGGCGTGCTCGGGCTTCCGATGATCGTCAACAACAAGACGGTCGATCCGGGTGATTCCTCATCCCCGGCCGTGGTCCAGCTGGAGACGGCCATGGGCGCAGCGGTCGGGGCGATCGACGGAGCGGCGGCCATCCGGGTTCCGCGTGCGCGCTTCGCCCCGGTCAAGAAGACCGACGACCTGCTCGTGGTGCGTTCCGACGCCTACGAGCTGGCCGAGGACTTCACGGTTCACCTCGCGCGCGAGCGCGCGCCCGCGGTGAGCCTGGACTCAGGCCACTTCAAGCTGCTGCGCGATTTCGAGGAGCGCTTCTCGCAGGGGCCACCCTCGCTGGTCGATTGCCGCAGCCTCACGGTCGAAGGGGACGTGAGCTTCGGCCGCGACGTGACGGTGCACGGTGAGGTGACCATCGAGGGCCCGCGTCGCGTCGAGGACGGCGAGGTGCTCGAGGGCTGAGCCCGTTCTACGCCGGCGCGCCGTCGAGCGCCGAGCGCACCGCGGTCAGGAGCGTCTCGGCGTCGAAGGGCTTCTGCACCAGCCGCAGCCCCTCCACGCCGTGGCGCAGCACCACATCGTCGGTGTAGCCCGACATGAACACCGGCTCGATGCCGATCTGCTCGGCCAGCTCCTTCCCCGACATGCCGGGCATCACCACGTCGGTCAGCAGCAGGTCGATTTCGCTGCTGTGGCGGTCCCAGGTGTTGAGCGCCTGATGGCCGTCGGGCGCTTCGAACACGCGGTAGCCCTGGCGCGAGAGGATCCGGCACGTCAACCGGCGCACGGCGTCCTCGTCTTCGACCACGAGGATGGTCTCGCCACCCGCGGCCAGACCGCCCGGCGCGGCGGCTCCGACCCGTTTCTCCGGCCGTGACGTGCTGGCCGGCAGCAGCACGCTCACCGTGGTGCCCTCACCGGGATGGGAGTCGATCTCGATGCTCCCGCCGGCCTGGGTCACGATCCCGTAGACCGTGGCCAGGCCCAGACCCGTTCCCTGGCCCTTCGGCTTGGTGGTGTAGAACGGCTCGAAGGCCCGCTCGAGGACCTCGGTGCCCATCCCGTGCCCGCTGTCCTCGACGGTCAGGCGCACACGGATCTCACCGCGGCTCTCCTCGTTGGCCAGGCCGATGACCAGCCGCCCGCCGCCGGGCATGGCGTCGCGGGCGTTGACCGCCAGATTCACCAACACCTGCTCGAGCTGGCTGGGGTCGGCTTCGACGGGGTGGAGGCCGTCCTCGACGGACACGCTCAGAGTCACGTCCTCGCCGAGCGTTCGCTCCAGCAGCGACGTGATGTCGTCGAGCACCTCGCGCAGGTCGAGGACCCGGCTCTGCACGATGTCGCGGCGACTGAACACCAGCAGCTTGTTCGTGAGCTTCGAGGCGCGCTCGGCGGCGCGCGCCACCTCCTCGGCGTCCGACTTCAGCGGGCTGTCGGCGGGCAGCCCGTCGATGATGAAGCGGGCGTAGCCGCGGATGACCGAGAGGAAGTTGTTGAAGTCGTGCGCGATACCGCCGGCGAGCTGGCCCACGCTCTCGAGGCGCTGGGACTGGCGCAGCTGAGCTTCCAGGCGCTTGCGCTCGGTCACGTCGCGGGTGTTCAGCACGATGCCCTGCAGGTCGGGATCGTCGAGCTGGCCCGCGGCGATGGTCTCCACGGCCAGCCATCCGCCCTCGCGGGCTCGCATTCGCCACTCGAGCGGGGCAGCAGACCGGCCGGCGGATGCGGCCTCGGCCAATGAGGCCAGCGCGGCCTGCCGGTCCTCGGGGTGGATCAGGTCGGCCACGGTGGCGCCCTCTCCGAGCTCCACCGTGCGTTCCACGGAAGGCGAGACGTAGAGGATGCGCGCGTCGGAGGCGACCACCATGATCATGTCCGAGGAGTGCTGCACGAGCGCGCGAAAGCGGGCCTGGATGCGCTCCGCGTCACGTTCGCGCATGGCCTCGATGCGGCGGCTGTCCGACAGCGCCAGGCTGGCGTGGTCGGCGAAGGCCATGAGCATGTCCCGCTCGATTGCGGTGTAGCGGCGCCCGGGCTGGTAGGAGGCGACGATGAGGCTCCCGACGATCCGCCCCTGCTCGTGCACGGGCGCCCCCATACCGGCCTCGATCCCGCGCTCCTTGAAGCGGGCAGTCGCCGAGGGGTCGCGCTGGTAGTCCTCGGTCACCACGAGCTGGCCTTCGGCCATCGCTCGGCCGCCGATGCCCTCGCCCACGGGGGTCAGCTCGCCGCGGCTCTGCTCGGCATCCCGCCCGATCACCTCAACCAGCTCGAGCATCGAAGGGTCGTCGGCCACGAGCAGGAGCACGCCCGCGAGCTCGTCGCCCAACAGCTCGCGTGCGCCGCCGGAGATCGCCGTCAGCACCTCGTCGCGACTCGCCCCGTGGGCGATCGAGCGCTGAATGCGCGACAGCCGCTCGAGCAGGTCCTGGCGCTCTTGGAGCGAGTCCAGGAGCCGCTGGTTGAGCTCCGACTGGACCTCGGCATCGTGGCGGTGGCGCCGCTCGTCGCCGGCCAGGCGGAACAGCCGCAGGGACAGCCCGAGCACACGCGCCATGCCGCGGGCGAGCTGGAGCTCGTCGACGGCGAAGCGGCCACCGGTGCGGCGGGCCAGCACGAGGCTCGCGGCGGTCTGGTCCTCGACCTCGATGGCGAGCGCGGAGCACTCACCGAGTCCGGGGGCCATCAGCGTGTCCGTGCGGCCCTCGGCCACGTCGGTCAGCGCCTGCTCCAGCGCCGGATCGCTGGGGAAGCCGATCGAGACGTAGACCTCGCCGCGTCGCAGCAGAGCCGCAACCTCGGCATCGAGTGCCTCGGCAGCGCGCTCCACGGCGAGCCTGATCGCGGTGCGTTCGTCGCTGGCGGAAGAGACCGTGGCCAGGAACCCAGTCAGCTGCTGGGTCGACCAGTGGGCCGGCGAGAGGCTGGAGGGGGGAGGAGGGTTGGGATCAGGCATGGGCGGACTCCGCTCGCTCCTCGAGGCGCTCGCGGCGAACCTGCTCTTCCTCACTCTTGGTGAGGGCCCGGACGAAGAGCGCCACCATCACCAGGACGAGCGTGAACGACTGCTCGGCCATCATCAGCACCCCGCCGATGTTCTGGTCCTCCACTGGCGAGAGCCCCCAGATCCGTGGTGTTTGCTCGTAGTAGGGGTACAACGCCGTCGTGCTCCAGGCCAGGTACAGGCCCAGCGCGGCGAGCCCGGCCTTGGCGGCGGCGATGTAGCCGATCGGCTCGAGCCCGGTCAGCCGGCGGCGCATCGGAACGGGTTGGATCAGCGGCCACCAGAGGGCGAGTCCGGCGGCGAAGAAGGAGGCGTGCTCGATTAGGTGCACGAGCGCGTGCTCGGTGGCGGCGTCATACAGCGCGGGTATGTGCCAGAGGTACATGATGGACAGCCAGATGGCGATGCCCACCACCGGGCTGGCCAGCCGGCCCAGCGCGCGTTCCACGCGGACCAGCCGGCGCGTGGCCGGGCGCATGATCACGCGGCTCAGGCCGAGCAGGATCAGCAGCGGCGCGATGTCGCCCAGCAGCACGTGCTGGAGCATGTGCGCGGAGAAGAGGTAGTCCTCGCCGAGGGCGTCGATGGGGGAGACCAGCGCAAGGAGCAGGGCGATGATGCCGCCGGCGAAGGCCACCGCCTGCAGCGGCCCGGCTCCGCGCCCGCCGGACTCGCGGCGTGCATGTGCAAAGCGCCAGACGTAGATCGCGGCAAACAGCAGCAGGGGCGCCAGCACCGCCGGATCGGAGAACCACTGGATCTGAGGATGCTCCGTTACGGCTTCCGCACGGGTCACGTCCCCAATTGTCGCAACGGCGTGCCCACCTGTCTCGCGGCGAACGCCACCATGCGCCGGTGTTGCTCTCGCCGCCCTTGTGCTGGAGCTGCCGGGCCGTGGCCGGACGCGGCCGGGCGCTCTGCGGTCGCTGCCGCGCGACGCTGCGTTTCCTGGGTCCGGTGCAGTCGGGCGCGCCGGTGTGGGCGGCCGTCGGATACGAGGGCCCCGCGCGCGCCCTGGTGGGCGCGCTGAAGTTCCGCGGCGCGCTGGCCGTGGCCGACCCGATGGCCGCGCTGATGGTGGCCGCCGCGCCCGTGGAGCGCCTGCGCGGCGCGCTCGTTCCCGTGCCGCTGCACCCGGCCCGGCGGCGGCGAAGGGGCTTCAATCAGGCCGAGCGACTGGCGAGGGCGCTGGGCCGGCGCGCCGGCCTGCCGGTGGAAGACTGCCTGGTCCGCGGCGGGCGGAACCTGCGCCAGGTCGGCCGCGACCGCCCCGCGCGGCTGGCCGGCCCGGCCGGCTCGGTCCGCGCCCGCGGCCCGGTGCCGCGCCCGCGCCGTCCTCGTGGACGACGTGACCACGACCGGCGCCACGCTGGCGGCCTGCGCCGCGGCGCTGCGAGCCGCGGGGAGCGAGGAGGTCACCGCACTGGTGTTCGCGCGGACCTCGGGGAGGTGACTCGTTGCGCCTGAGGCCCCCGAAACGGCGCCGTTGCGGCGAGGAGTCGATACGCCATGACATAGCTGTCGAAATGACTTCTCGAGCCGCTCTGGCTGCGAGGGGAAGGTTAAGCCCCGCAATGGGGCCTAACTTCCTCTCGTCGGGTTTCCACTTCGGATTGACGGCTCCGCCACGCTTGTACCATCAAGGGTGAACGCCGCCCCCCAGGCTCAGGCTTGGCGACCACCCGAGGAGGGCACATGCGCATCCAGGTGAAAGGCCGCAACGGCGCCATCGTCGACGACGAGCTTCGCTCGCGGCTGGAGAAGAAGCTCGACAAGGTGGCTCGGCAGGTCTCACCGCTGGCGGAGCTCGAGATCGAGCTGTCCGAGGAGCGCAACCCGTCCATCAAGGAATCGCAGGTGGCCGAGGCCACCCTGCACCTCAAGGGCGTGACATTGAGGGCCCGGGAGGCCTCCAGCGACATGTCGCACTCGGTCAACATGCTGGCTGACGACCTGGCGCGTCAGGTCAAGAAGCACCGCGCCAAGCGCCGTGCTCGCCGGGACGCTCGCGCGGGCTCGCAGGAGGCCGCGCTCTAGGGTGCTTCCCGCCTGCTCGCGGCCTCATGCTGCGTTGCTACCGTAGCCCTGATGTCCATTTTGGATCGTGCGCTGCGGGTTGGTGAGTCGAAGAAGTTCAAGACGTTCGAGAAGTCTGTCGGCCGCATCAACGACTACGAGGCCGAGCTAGAGCTCGAGTCGGACGACGAGTTGCGCGAGCGCTACGCCTCGCTCCGTGAGCGTTGCATAAACGGCGAGTCGCTTGACGACCTGCTGTTCGAGAGCTTCGCCCTCACGCGCGAGGCGGGCAAGCGCACCCTGGGCCAGCGCCACTACGACGTGCAGATGATCGGCGGAATGGTCCTCCACGACGGCTCGATCGCCGAGATGAAGACCGGCGAGGGCAAGACGCTCACCGCCACCCTTCCGATCGTGCTGAACGGCCTGGCCGCCCGCGACGAGAACGGTCATGCCGTGCAGGGCCGGGGCGTCCACCTGGTCACGGTGAACGATTACCTGGCCCGCCGTGACGCCCTGTGGATGAAGCCGATCTACGACCAGCTGGGAGTGAGCGTCGGAATCATCCAGTCGGGCATGAACGAAATCGACAAGAACGAGGCCTACTCGCGCGACATCGTTTACGGAACCAACTCCGAGTTCGGCTTCGACTACCTGCGAGACAACCTGGCCGACACGCTAGAAGCCAAGGCGCAGCGCGGCCACGGCTACGCGATCGTGGACGAGGTCGACAACATCCTGATCGACGAGGCGCGCACGCCGCTCATCATCAGCGGGCGTCCCGAGCAGGCGGCGGACACCTACTACAAGTTCGCCAAGCTGGCGCGGATCATGGAGGCGGGCAAGAAGCCCGAGGGCCTCGAGGCCAAGTCCAAGGAGTGGGAGGCGGACTTCGACTTCGAGCCCGAGGAGAAGCACAAGACGGTCTCAGTGACCGAGCGCGGTGTGGCGAAGGCAGAGAAGTTCCTCGGCATCGACAACCTCTACCGCGCCGAGTTCGGCCACCTGGTAAACCATCTCCAGCAGGCCCTCAAGGCCGAGTCGCTCTACAAGCGCGACGTGGACTACGCGGTTATCGACGGCCAGGTCAAGATCATCGACGAGTTCACCGGCCGCATCCTCGAGGGGCGGCGCTGGTCGGAGGGCCTGCACCAGGCCGTCGAGGCCAAGGAGGACGTGGCTATCCAGGAGGAGAACCAGACCGTCGCCACGATCACCTACCAGAACTACTTCAGGAGGTACGACAAGCTCGCGGGCATGACCGGTACGGCCCTGACCGAGGCAACCGAGTTCATGAAGATCTACGACCTTCAGGTGGTCGAGGTTCCGACCAACGAGCCGATGATCCGGGCAGACAGCAACGACCAGATCTACAAGACCAAGGACGGCAAGTGGGCCGCCGTGGCCAACGAGATCGCCGACCGCAACGCCACCGGCCAGCCCGTGCTGGTGGGAACGATCTCCGTCGAGGTCTCCGAGCTCCTGTCTAGCGAGCTGGCCAAGCGCGACATCAAGCACGCGGTGCTCAACGCGAAGCCCGAGCACGCCGAGCGTGAGGGCGAGACCATCGCCGAGGCGGGGCAGCCGTATGCGGTCACGATCGCGACCAACATGGCCGGCCGTGGCGTCGACATCAAGCTGGGCGGCAACGAGGAGCACCTGACCCAGCTGGAGCTTGTCGCTCGCGGGCTCGAGCAGGGCACCGACGAATGGGACAAGGCCTGGGATGAGCTGTTCCCCGAGATCGAGAAGCGGGTGGCGGAGAACCGCGAGAAGGTCATGGAGGCGGGAGGCCTGTACATCCTGGGCACCGAGCGCCACGAGTCACGCCGCATCGACAACCAGCTGCGCGGGCGGTCGGGGCGCCAGGGCGATCCGGGCGAGTCACGCTTCTATCTGTCGGCCGAGGATGATCTCGTGCGGCTGTTCGCCGGCGATCGCATCTACCGGATCCTCGACAACAAGTTCCTCGCGCAGGCCGATGAGGAGGGCAACGAGCTGCCGATCGAGCACAAGATGCTCACGAAGCAGATCGAGGGCGCCCAGAAGAAGGTCGAGGACCAGAACTTCCTGCAGCGCAAGCGGGTGCTCGAGTACGACGACGTGATGAACCAGCAGCGCGAGATCGTCTACGAGTACCGGGACCGCATCCTCGAGGGCGAGGACATGTCGGACATCGGGCGCTCGCAGATCGCCGACGCCGTCGAGCGCCTCTGCAACGAGTACCTGCAGGGTGACTACCAGGAGGACTGGGACCTCGACGCTCTCTTCACCCAGCTCGAGCAGATCTATCCCACCTCGTACGACCTCGAGGACGTGTCCGAGACAAGCAGCCGCGAATCGCTGGTGGAGCAGCTGCGCGTTGACGTGGTGGACGCCTACAACGAGCGTGAGGAGGAGCTCGGCGGCGAGCTGATGCGCGCTCTCGAGCGCTTCATGCTGCTGCAGATCATCGACGAGCGCTGGCGCGAGCACCTGCACGACATGGACTACCTGCGTGAGGGCATCCACCTGCGCGGGTTCGCGCAGATCGACCCGCTGGTGGCCTACAAGAACGAGGGCTTCGAGATGTTCACGGAGCTCATGAACAACATCTGGGACGAGTTCGCGCGCTACATCTTCAACGTCGAGGTGCAGGTGGAGCCCGAGCAGTCAGCGCAGCAGCAGCAGCCCGCTCAGCGCTGGACCCCGGGTGGAGCCAACAGCAGCTCCACGGGTCGGCTCAACTACTCGGGCGGTCACGCAGAACAGGGCCGCGACGCGATCACCGCCGCCGCGGGAGCCGCGGTGCCCGCCGGCGTGGCCGAGGCAGCCGAGCTGGCCGCAGACGAGGTGGCCGCGTCGGTCCCCGTGATCGAGACCCGCAGGCTGGACGAGAACGAGAAAATCGGCCGCAACGACCCCTGTTGGTGTGGCTCAGGCAAGAAGTTCAAGAAGTGCCATGGCGCCTAGCGCCAGTGGCCTCCGCGACCAGCTGAAGCTGCTCGCGGATTATCTTTGACCCAGCTCGGCTCGAAGCCCGCGTGGGCGAGCTCGAGGGCGAGATGCAGGCGCCCGGCTTCTGGGACGACCAGGAGCGCGCGGCCTCGGTGTCGGCCGAGCACGCGTCGGTATCGCGCCGTTTGAGCGGCTTCCGCGCGCTCGAGCGCGACATCGGCGACCTCGACACGCTCGAGGAGATGGCGGCCGAGGACGAGTCGATGGCGGCGGAGCTCGAGGAGACGCTCGCTTCGATCGCCTCGCGGCTGGCGGAGCTCGAGGAGGCGCGCCTGTTCTCCGGCGAGTACGACGCCGGTGACGCGGTCGTGACGGTCAACGCGGGGGCAGGCGGTACCGACTCCCAGGACTGGGCCGAGATGCTCCTGCGCATGGAGATGCGCTGGGCCGAGGGACGCGGCATGAAGCCGGAGCTGAAGGAGGCCTCGCCGGGGGAGGAAGCGGGAATCAAGTCGGCGTCGTTCATCGCGCGCGGCGACAACGCCTACGGGCTCTTCAGCGCCGAGAAGGGCGTGCACCGCCTCGTGCGCATTTCCCCGTACGACGCCCAGTCGCGCCGCCACACCGCCTTCGCCGGCCTCGAGGTCGCGCCGCTGGTGGAGGACAACGTCGAGGTGGAGATCGAGCCCGACGACCTCCAGATCGACACCTACCGCGCTTCCGGTGCCGGCGGCCAGCACGTGAACAAGACCGACTCCGCGGTGCGCATCACCCACCGTCCGAGCGGCATCGTGGTCCAGTGCCAAAACGAGCGCTCGCAGTCCTCCAACCGCGACACGGCGATGAAGATGCTGCGCGGGAAGCTGATCGAGCTCGAGGTGCGAAAGCGCCAGGAGGCGCTGGCCAAGGAGAGGGGGGAGGCCCTGGACGTGGGCTGGGGCTCACAGATCCGCTCCTACGTGCTGCACCCCTACACGATGGTCAAGGACCATCGCACCAATGTCGAGGCGGGCAACGCCCAGGGCGTCCTGGACGGCGACCTCGACGAATTCGTGCGCGCGGAGCTGCTGCGCCGTGTGGGCGACGGCTCGGCGGGCTAGATGACTGATTCCACGACCCCGCGCACGCGGATGACGCACGGATACCTGCGCTGGATCGGGGTCATCGGGCTCGCTCATACCTTCAGGTATGAGCTTCGCCCTGCTTCCCCCGCCCAGCTTGGTCCCGTGCGCCCCCGCGCACACGCGGCCATGGAACCAATCATCTAGCGGCGATGCCTCGCTATGCCGCATTCCTGCGCGGGATAAACGTCGGCAAGCGCCGCGCGAGCAAGGAAGCGCTGATCTCGTGCTTCGAGGGCATCGGCCTCCACGACGTGACCACCTTCCGAGCGAGCGGGAACGTCGTCTTCTCGACGGGGCGGGAGCCCCGCACGAAGCTGGCGGCGCGCATCGAGAAGGCGTTGGCGGAGACGCTCGGCTTCGAGGTGATCGTTTTCCTGCGTACCGAGACCGAGCTGAAGAAGATCTCCGGGCACGAGCCGTTCGACCCAAAGCTCGTGGAGGCCTCGAAGGGCAAGTTGCAGGTCGCCTTTCTGGAGAAGAGGCCGAGCAGAGGCGCGACCGAAGCGGTGACCGCGCTCGCCTCCGACGACGACCGGCTGGCCCTCGGCGCCCGCGAGCTGTTCTGGCTTCCCAAGGGCGGCCTGATGGAGTCGGAGCTCGATCAGGCGCGCATCGACGAGCTGCTCGGCCTGGCCACGGTCAGGACGATGGGAACCGTCCAGCAACTCGCGGCGAAGTTCTAGAGGGCTCGATGTGGGTTGGTGGTCTTGTGGAGCCGCCCGGCGCTGTGCGAGCCACGGGCTTGTGGGCGCCGGCGTCTTCTAACGGCAGCAATCAAGGGTGGACGCGGCCGTGTTGTTGGCTACGTCACGTTGCCGTCACGCGGCTTGGCGCCACTGTCCTGGATTGGTGTCGTGCTGCGACACCAGGGCCGGACAGCTCCCAACGCAGCGGGCCGATTCGCCTCCCCGACGGGCTTGTGTTACAGCGTCGCGACAGGAGTGACAGTCCCGGCCGATCCCCGCGCCTGGTTGCTGTCGTACGACGCCCGACCCCGGCGCACCGCGGCTCGTGCACCGCAACCAAGGCGCGCGGCACACCGAACCCACATCAAGCCTCTAGGCACCCCCGGCGTCGGAATCCTCGCCATCCACCGCGTGAAGTCGCCCCTTGCTCACGCCCTCGACCTCTTCGAGCACACCGAGCAGGTGGGCGACGCGGCAAACGAGAAGGCGCTCCTCCTCGACCTCGATCCACACCCCGGCGGACGCGGGAAAGACCACGTGGTCCCCGGGCCGGACCGGCATCTGCACACCCACCTGGGGCCACCAGTCCAGGCCCGGACCGACTGCGAGCACGATGCCGTGCTGGGGCGGCGACTCGTGCTCGCCGGGGGGTAGCACCAGACCGGAGCGGCGCACGCGGTCGGGGTCCAGCTCCTTGATCACGATCTGGTCGAACAGGGGACGAAGCTGCTGCCTCACGCCACCAGGGTATTACGGGCGCTTTAGAAACCTCTATGTCCGGGCTCTAAAATTGGCGGACAATGCCCGACCAGCGCACGCCTCTCCCACCACGCGATCCCAAGCGTGGAGACGTTCGGGTCGAGGGCGCTCCGAAGAAGCCGCCGATGCTCCCCTGGAGCGGTCGCCGCTTCGTGGCCATCCTGCTCGCGCTGTTCTTTCTCAACTGGCTGATCGTCTCGGTCGTTGCGCCGGCCGAAGAGCGCATAAAGGTGCCCTACAACCCGAATTTCCTCGCCGAGGTGCGCGACGGCAACGTGAAGGAGATCTCGTCACGCGGCGACACCGTGCAGGGCGAGTTTCGCAAGGAGGTCAAGTACAAGGACGAGGCGGCAAAGGGCTTCGAGACCGAGATCCCGACCTTCGCCAATGAGCAGCAGCTGTCCGAGCTGCTCACCGAGAACAACGTGACGGTCAACGCCGAGCCGCCCAACAGCCGCTCCCTGCTGGAGACCATTCTCTTCTCGTTCGGGCCGACGATCCTGCTGGTGGCGCTGTTCGTGTTCATCGCCCGCCGCGCCGCGGGCGCGGGCGGCGCGGGAGGCATGCTCAGCCAGTTCGGTCGTTCGCGGGCCAAGCGCGTGGAGGCCGAGACGCAGACCGTCAACTTCGAGGACGTCGCCGGCATCGAGGAGGCTGAGAACGAGTTGGTGGAGGTCGTGGACTTCCTGCGCAACCCGGAGAAATACGCCAAGCTCGGAGCCCGGATCCCGCGCGGCGTGCTGCTCTCCGGAGCGCCCGGCACGGGCAAGACGTTGCTGGCCCGGGCCGTGGCCGGTGAGGCGGGCGTGCCCTTCTTCTCGGCCTCGGCATCGGAGTTCATCGAGGCGATCGTCGGCATCGGCGCGTCGCGGGTGCGCGACCTCTTCGTCCAGGCCAAGGAGGCCGCGCCGGCCATCATTTTCATCGATGAGCTGGACGCCATCGGCCGTGCTCGCGGCGGCAGCGGCGGCGTGGTCGGCGGCCACGACGAGCGCGAGCAGACGCTCAACCAGATCCTCACCGAGATGGACGGCTTCGACCCGGCTGCCGGTGTGATCGTGCTGGGCGCCACCAACCGCCCGGACGTGCTCGACCCGGCCCTGCTACGGCCTGGGCGCTTCGACCGCCGCGTGGCGGTTCAGGCACCCGACAGCGTCGGTCGCGAGCAGATCCTGCGGGTGCATACCCGCTCGGTGCCTCTGGCCGACGACGTCGACCTCGCCCGGATGGCTTCCACCACCCCGGGGATGGTGGGCGCCGACCTCGCCAACCTGGTCAACGAGGCGGCGCTGCTGGCCGCTCGCCGCGGCCACGACCGCGTGGCGCGCGAGGACTTCACCGACGCCCTCGAGAAGATCGTGCTCGGCGCCGAGCGCAAGATCGTGCTGGGCGACGAGGACCGGCGCCGGATCGCCTACCACGAGGGCGGGCACGCCATCGTCGGAATGCTCACGCCGGGTGCCGATCCCGTGCGCAAGGTGTCGATCATCCCTCGAGGCATGGCGCTGGGGGTCACCCTCTCCACGCCCGACGATGACCGCTTCAACCTCTCCGAGGACGAGTTGCGGGCAAAGATCCGGGTATCGCTCGGCGGCCGCGTGGCGGAGGAGCTCGTGTTCGGCGACATCACGACCGGCGCTGAGTCGGACATCCAGCACGTGACCCAGATCACCCGGGGCATGGTCGCCCGCTGGGGTATGAGCGAGAAGGTGGGCTTTATCACCGTCGCGCCGCAGGCTGGTCAGAACTTCCTGATGCCGGGTGCCGAGCCGGTGTCGGAGGCGACCCAGGAGCTGGTCGACAAGGAGGTGCGCCGGATCGTCGACGACGAGCACGATGCCACCCGTCGCCTCCTCTTGGACAACCGCGAGCGCCTGGACGCCCTGGCCCAGGCTCTTCTGGAGCGCGAGACCCTGGACGAGCTCGACGCCTACTCGGTCGCCGGCATCGACCGCGCGGCGGAGCCCGCTTCGGCCTGACCCGACGCCCTCAGCGGCGCTTGTCGGTCTTCGCCTCGAGCAGCGCCAGATCGGCCGCGGCCAAGGCCTCCTCCGCATCGGTCCCGGCTTCATGCTCCGCCGCGCCCCAGGTGAGCGCGATGCTGCGCCCGTCCTGCCCTTCGAATGCCTGTCGGACTGCCTCGGCAACGTGGCCCAGCACTTCGCCGCCACCCGCACGATCGGTGTCCGGCATCACCACCACGAACTCGTCGCCGCCCCAGCGAAAGCAGCGGTCGCTCTCTCGGACGGCACCCTCCAGGATCCGCGCAACCTCGCTGAGGGAGCGGTCGCCCTCGAGGTGCCCGTAGCGATCGTTGATGCGCTTGAGGTTGTCCAGGTCGACCAGCCCCACCACCAACGGGCTGCCCTGGCGCTCGCAGCGAGCGATCTCCACCGTCAGCGCTTCGTCGAAGGCCCGGCGATTGCCCAGGCCCGTCAACGGGTCGACGCCCGCCAGCCGGCGCGCCACCTCGGCGCCCGAGCGCAGCCCCAACCGCTGGCGGCGCACGCCGGCCTGGTACGCGGTGAGCAGCAGGCCGATGCTGACGAGGATGAGGGCCTCGGCAGCCATGTCTCCCAAGATCTCGCCGCCGGTGCCCTCGTAGACCAGCGGCAGGGCGAGCGCCGCGACCATGGTGGCCAGATGGGCCAGAGCGCGGCGCGGAGGGTGCGAGGCGCCCGCGCCCAGCCAGAGGACGTACAGGTCCTCGTAGGCCGATGAGCCGCCCCCGGCCAGATAGTTGAGGGTCGCGATCCCGGCGATGCCGGCGTAGGCCACGGCCAGCTGATCGTTGAAGCTGGGCCGCCGGCGAGCCATTGCCACCGCTCCAGCCAGGCCGGCCAGACCGAGGGCCACCGCCACGGCCCATCCCGCGGCGCCGATTTCCTCGTCGACCGGCTCGAAGGGAAGGAAGCTGAGGGTGAGCAGCGCGCAGAGGCCGAGCAGGCCGGCCTGAAAGCGACGAGACGTGTCTAGGTCGGCGCCCGCATAGGGGTCCGAGCTGCGTTCGAACATTGCCCGCAGAGTGTCGCGGATCGCCTTCCGTGGCTTGTCCACTGAGACCACCATCGGCATTTTCGCGCCGATCCCGTAGCCTGCCCGCCCGATCTTGATGCACGACCTGATCGACCGCGCGCTCGCCGAGGACCTGGGCGAGGGAGACCTGACCACGCTCGCGGTCGTGCCCCCGGGCGCGCGGGCACGGGCGCGAATCGAGCAGAAGGCGCCCGGTGTCCCGGCCGGCCTGAGCGTGACGGAGAAGGTCTTCGAGCGGGTGGATCCCGAGCTGCGCTGGCAGGCCCACGCCGCGGAGGGCGAGTGGCGCGAGGGCGGCCCGCTGGCCGAGCTGGCCGGTGATGCCGCCGCGATCCTGAAGGGCGAGCGGGTGGCGCTCAACTTCCTCGGTCACCTGTCCGGGATCGCCACGCTCACCGCGCGCTACGTCGATGCGGTCGAGGGCACCGGCGCGCGCATCCTCGACACGCGCAAGACCACACCGGGCATGCGTGCTCTCGAAAAGGAGGCGGTGCGATTCGGTGGCGGCCTCAGCAACCGCGGAGGCCTCTACGACGCGATACTCGTCAAGGAGAATCACGCCGCGCTGGCGGGCGGAGTCGCCCAGGCGGCACGGCGGGCGATGGAGGCGGCGCCGCCGGGCATCACGGTAGAGGTCGAGTGCGCGACGCTCGAGGAGGTCGAGGGTGCGCTCGCGGCCGGCGTGCCGCGCCTGCTGCTCGACAACATGAGCCTCGACGAGCTACGCCGGGCGGTGGCACTCGCGGGCGGCCGCGCCGAGCTGGAGGCCTCAGGCGGGATCAACCTCGACACGGTCCGGGCGGTGGCCGAGACCGGCGTGGACTACATCAGCGTCGGCGCGCTCACGCACTCGGCTCCCGCGCTCGACGTCAGCCTGCTGCTCGAGCGATAGCGTCGGCGCGCAGCCGGCTAGCCGGCCGCTTGCCGCTGGGGCGGCCTGAAAACAGCGAACGGATCCGTGACCTCCAGTTCGCGAGAGGTGAAGCGGTATAGGGCGGCGGGGCGCCCGCCCTCGCGCCCGGGGGCGCGGCGGTCGCCCGTCGCCTCGAGAAGCCCGCGCCGCTCGAGCACCCGACGCAGGTTGGTCGGATCCACTGGATATCCGAGCGCGGCGGAGTAGATGCCGCTGAGCTCGGAGAACGAGAACCGCTCGGGGGCGAGCGCGAAGCCGATGTTCGTGTAGGAGAGCTTGGCCCGGAGGCGCTCACGGCCGGAGGGCACGATCGCGCCGTGGTCGAAGGCCATGAGCCCGGGGAGGCGGTCCACCGGATGCCAGGCCGTGTCGGCCGGTAACGCGGGGTCCAGCCCGAGGGGCACCAGCCCGAGATAGGTGGTGGCCAGCTGCCATTCGCCGGGGTGGCGGGTCGGGTCGCTCAGGGTCTCGAGCTGCTCGAGCCAGGAGAGTTCGGCCACGTCGACCTTGCGGGCCAGGTGCGAGCGGATCGACTCCTCGAGCGTATGCCCGTGATCCAGGTAGCCGCCAGGGAGGGACCACGCGCCCTCGAAGGGCTCGCGCCCTCGTTCCCAGAGCAGCACGCTGAGCCTGCCCTCGCGCACCTGGAGCACGACGGCCAGCGTGACATGCGACGGCGCGCTGCTTACCCGCGCGACGGTGCTATCCTGATCAGGCATCGGTTTTCGATTGTAGGTCAATAACCTTCGATATGAATCCCATCGAGCTTCCCACACTCTCTCCCGCCGGGGAGGCGCAGCTCTCCCCGGAGCAGATCGAGCGGCTTCAGAGCGAGGTCCGCGCCCTGGCCGAAGAACGCAACGCGGTCATCCTGGCGCACAACTACCAGGTGCCCGAAGTGCAGGAGGTGGCCCACTTCGTGGGCGACTCGCTCGGCCTCTCGCGCCAGGCGGCGGCCACCGACTCCGACGTGATCGCGTTCTGTGGCGTCCACTTCATGGCCGAGACCGCGTCGATCCTCAGCCCGGAGAAGACGGTGCTGCTTCCCGACCTGGATGCCGGATGCTCGCTGGCCGATTCGATCACGGCCGATCAGCTGCGCGCTTGGAAGGCCGACCATCCGGACGCCGTGGTGGTGATGTACGTCAACACCACGGCCGAGGTCAAGGCGGAGACCGACTACTGCTGCACTTCCTCGAACGCGGTCGGGGTGGTCGAGCACATCCGGCGCGAGCACGGCGACGACGTGGAGATTCTCTTCGGACCCGACATGTGGCTGGGCGCCTACGTCGAGCGGGTCACTGGCCGCCGGATGCATGTGTGGGACGGCGAGTGCCACGTGCATGCGGGCATCCGCCCGGCGGACATCTCCGCCGTGCGCGCCGAACACCCGGGCGCCGAGTTCATGATCCATCCCGAGTGCGGCTGCACCACTCAGGTCATGGAGTACGTGGCCTCGGGCGACGTGGATCCCGAGCGCACACACATGCTGTCCACGGGCGGCATGCTCGATTTCGCCCGCGATTCCGACGCGGACACCTTCATCGTGGCCACCGAGACGGGCATGCTGCATCCGCTGGCCAAGGAGAACCCTGGCAAGTCGTTCATCCCCGCGAACCGCGCGGCGGCGTGCCGCTACATGAAGATGATCACTCTTCCGAAGCTGCGGGACACACTTCGCGATCTGCGCCCCCAGGTCAAGGTCGACCCCGACCTGGCCGAGCGCGCCCGCATCCCGATCGAGCGAATGGTGGCGATCACGCCCTAACCGGGCCGGCGGTCGGCGAGCTCAGCCGGAACCGCTGGACCCGGACCCGGAACCGCTGTCGCCTGAGTCGGACCCGGAGCCGCTGTCGCCTGAGTCGGAACCGGAACCGGAACCGGAACCGGAACCGCTGTCGCCGGAGTCGGACTCGCTTTCGCTGAACCCGGAGCCCGACCCGCTGCCGCTCGACCCAGAGCCCGACCCGCTGCCACTGCCACTGCCACTGCCGGAGCTGGACCCGCTGCTCGAACCCCCGCCGCTGCCGCCTCCCGACCCCGACCCGCCGTCGCTTCCGGACCCGCTCTCGCTGCCGCCGCCCGACCCACGGCCGCTGCTGCTGCTGGGTCCTTGGCCGCCGCCGGTGTCTTCGTCCTCGTCGCGGCCCTCGTTCTCATCGCCGCCACCACGGCCGCTGCGATCCTCGCCACCACCACGTCCGCTGCGGTCTTCGCCGCCGCGCTCGCCGCCGCCCCCGCTGCTGTCGTCGCCCGTGTCGTCCCCACCGCCCCCGCCGCTCGACCCCGGCGCCGGGCCGGCGGCAGGGCTCTGCGCCTCGCGCCCGCCCGGCTCCCCGCCCGGCGCGGTCGCCTCGGATCCACCCGCCTGCGGCTCGTTCCCGCCCTCGGGCGCCACGGCCACGCCGCCCACCACGGCCCCGGTCACGAGTGCCGTCGCGCACACCTTGGCCATCACCGCGCCGGCACCCGCTCCCACGCCCAGCTCGGCCACCCGAGACGCCAGCGGCTCGGCCGGGGCGACCCAGGGCAGGCGCAGCAGCAGGCCCACGGGCACCACGGCCGTGGCGCCGGCGCGCAGGGTGTTGCGGGCGCGGTTGAGCAGCTGGCGCACCGAACCGTCGGTCACGCCCAGCTCAGAGGCGATCTCCTCGTAGGAGCGTCCCTCCAGCTCGCGCAGCACGATGGCCTCGCGCTGGCGCTGCGGGAGCGCCTGCACGGCATCCAGCACCTCGCGCAACCCCTGGGTCCGCTCGAGCGCCTGGTCGGGGCGTTCGACGCCGTCGATGCGCTCGTCGAGCTCGCTGTGGAGCAACCCTCGGTCGCGCAGGGCGTTGAGTGATGCGTTGTGGGCGATCCGGTACAGCCAGGGGCGCAGGTTGAGCGCCGCGTCGTCGCGAAGCATCGCCTCGTAGGCGCTGACGAACGACTGCTGCACCGCGTCCTCGGCCCGCTCATGCGGAAGGAAGCGCTCGGTGTAGCGCAGCAGAGCGGCCCGGTAGCGCGACACGATGGTCTCGAAGGCCGGCTCGTATCCAGCCCGCACGAGATCCACCAGACGCGTGTCGGTTTGCGTGGCCAGGACCGGCCGGCGGGCCAGTCGGGCGGGTGCGATCAGCGTCTCGGGTGTCATGGCGTAGCTGTTCTGAAGGTAGAACACACCGCAGGGCGAAAGCTCACGCTCCTGCCACCCTTCAGCCCGATGCGCTCACTGCTCCTCGCCCTGTTCGCCGTCCTCGCACTCACGCCGGCCACGGCTGCCGCCGCCCCGGATCCGGTGGACCACTCACAGCCGCGGGCTCCCGACGGGACTCCGATCTGCGCGTCGTGGGTGCACGATCGCCACACCGTCGAGCGCGGCGGCAGGCTCTGGCCCACCTGGCATCCCCCGCGAGACCCCCGCTATCGCTGCGCCTTCGGCCACGAGCACGGATCGAATCCGCGCGCCTTTCGCTACTTCCGGAGGGCGGGCATGCCCGCCCTGGGACCGATCGGCGCCTATGCGGGCAGCGACGAGGCGCACGCCGGCTTCAAGGTCTTCGTGGCCAACGAGGATCGCAGGGGCCTGGCCTGGATGATCGTCTTGCATCAGGGCTCGGGTTCGCCGCGGCGAGGGCTCGTTCGCTTCCACTCGCTGGAGAGCTGGGTCTTCAGGAACACGGGTGGGCGGCTGGCCGCCCACACGCGCACGATGGCCGACTTCGGCGAGGCGATCGCCAACTGCCCGGGAGCGAAGCGAGCCGCCACCATGAGGCTCCTGCCCAACCCACGCTGCGAATCCGTCTACGAGGAGTGGGCCACGAGGGTCGACGTGGGTGGCGTCTTCGGCCTGAGCCCGGCGTTCGCCATCGACAACGCGATCACCCAGTTCGATCCCGCCGACTCGGGACGCGTGAGCTTCAACAAGCGCTTCGCCTGCGGCCCCGGCGATCCCGCCGGCTGGGACTCGTACTGCAAGGGCGACAAGCGCACGCTGCTGCACCCGCAGTGGACCCTGCGCAACGGAGGGCGCTCGCGCTTTCGCACCGATGCGTACGGGAGGCGGGCGGGCGCCGGGCTGCTCCAGGTGGTGTCGAAACGCATCCGGATCGATCAGTCCGGCGAATGCTGCGGCGCCGAGAACGCCTTCGTGATGGAGCGCCCCAGCGACGGCGGCCTCTACCGCGCCGGCCGCGGCCTCAACTCGAAGAACTTCGAGTGGCCCGGCTACTGCGTGCTGCGCACGAATTAGGCTCCGGCCCGTGGAGTTGCTCTTCCCCGAACGGCGGCGGACATCCCCCGACCAGCTCGTCTCGGGCCTGCGGCTCGGAGATGACGCGCCGGCCGAGCGTCCCTATCTGGCCCTCAACATGGTCTCGAGCCTCGACGGCAAGGCAACGATCGAATGGCGCACGAAGGGCCTCTCGACCGAGCTCGACCGCCAGCTGTTCCACAATCTGCGCACCCAGGTAGATGCCGTGATGGTGGGGGCGGGGACGGCGCGGCTGGAGCGCTACGGGCGTATGGCGAAGTCGGAAGAACTGCGCGACAAGCGCGAGCGCGAAGGCCTGTCACGCGACCCGCTCGCCGTGGTGGTGAGCGGACGGCTCGACCTGCCCGCCGACCTGCCGCTGCTCCACGAGCCCGAGCAGAAGGTGGTGATCGCCACGGCATCCGACGCGCTGCTGCCCGGCTTGGGCGATCAGGTCGAGTACGCCCGCACGCGCGATGACCTTCCGGTGCTGATGGCGCTCCTGCGCGAAGAGCACGGGATTCGCTCGGTGCTGTGCGAGGGCGGTCCCACGCTCAACTCGTTCCTGCTGGCGGCGGGGCTGGTCGACGAGCTGTTTCTCACCCTCAACCCCAAGCTGGCCGGCGGAGCGGCGGCGCTGACGATCGTGGCCGGCCGCGAGCTGGTGGAGCCGGCGGAGCTGTCGCTGATATCGGTGGCGGAGGGGGGAGGGGACCTTTTCACGCGCTGGCGCGTGCAGAAACCCTTGCAACCGTAGGGTTTCTCGGGGTCCATGCGCTAGACATGGACCCCCGCATGACCACAGCCAACACAAAGCCGTCCGGGCGGTTCGCCCGCAAGCAGGCACCAGCGGTCGACGTGCCTGTGGTCCGCTTCGACGACGTGACCAAGATCTACGACGGCGGCTCCGTCGGCCTCGAGGGCGCCTCGATGAGGATCGGCCGAGGCGAGTTCGTCTTTCTGGTCGGCCCCACCGGCTGCGGCAAGTCGACCTGCATTCGCCTGCTGATGAAGGAGCTCGAGCCGAGCAAGGGCGAGATCGAGATTGCCGGCCGCACGCTGAGCGACATGCCTCGCAATCGCGTACCCCACCTGCGTCGCAACATCGGCGTGGTCTTCCAGGACTACAAGCTCCTGCCCAACCGCACCGTCTACGACAACGTGGCCTATTCGCTGCAGGTAATCGGCGAAGCGCGCCAGGAGATCCGCCGCAAGGTGCCGGACATCCTGCGTCTGGTGGGCCTGTCCACGAAGCTGCACAACTTCCCCGACGAGTTGTCGGGCGGCGAGCAGCAGCGCGTTTCGATTGCACGCGCGTTCGTCAACCACCCGCCGCTGCTTCTCGCCGACGAGCCCACCGGCAACCTCGATCCCGAGACGTCAATTGGGATCATGCAGCTGATCTACCGCATCAACCGCACCGGCACCACCGTGGTCGTGGCCACACACGACAACGAGATGGTCGACAAGATGCGCCGGCGCGTGGTCGAGCTGCGCGAGGGGCGCATCGTGCGCGACGAGAAATCCGGCCTCTACCGCCCCGACGAGTCCACCACGGAGTTCGCCATCCGCCTGCGCGGCGAGCTGGGCGTGGGCGTCGAGGGCCACCCGAACTAGGTCATGCGTCTCGGTTTCTTCTTGAGGGAGGCCCTCCGCGGCCTGCGCCGGAGCTCCGCTCCGGCGCTCGCCGCCCTGCTCACGGTCTTGCTGACAGCCCTGGTTCTGGGCGTGTTCATCCCGATCGTCCAGGCCACCACCGGCACCGCCAACGAGGTGCGCAGCCGTGTGGCGGTCGACGTGTACGTGGCCGAATCGGCCACCCAGAAGGATGTGTCCGAGCTGGAGGGCGCGATCACCAGGACCACCAACGTCAAGTCGGTGGAGTTCATCTCCAAGGCAGAGGCCCTCGCGCGTGCCCAGGAGAAGAACCCGCGGGCCTTCCGCGAAGGAGCCGAGCTGCTGGGGTCGAACCCGCTGCCCGCCTCGTTCCGGGTGGTTCCTGACGATCCGGACAAGATCGGCGTGATCGTCGACCGCCTCGAGGCCGGCGGTCTGGCCGCGATCGACGAAGTGCGCAACCGCGAGGAGGACACGAAGGAGATCCTGTCGGCAACCGGGCTCGTCAAGGCGCTCACCGCGGGTCTCGCGATTCTGCTCGTGTTCGCGTCGATCGCCCTGATCGCCAACACCATCCGGCTCTCGGTGTTCGCGCGCCGCCGCGAGGTCGAGGTGATGAAGCTGGTGGGCGCGACGAACTGGTTCATCCGCTGGCCCTTCGTGATCGAGGGGGTGATCGTCGGTTTCTTCGGCGGGGTCCTTGCCGTGCTGCTGCTGACGATCGCCAAGGAGACCTTCATCGACCCCCTCTCGGAACGCTTCGCCCTGCTGGCAGCGCCGGAGACGATCGACTTCCCGCTGCTCATCGTGGTGCTGATGCTGGCCTGCATCGCCGTGTCGGCGCTCGGCAGCGGCATCACGCTGCGCCGCTTCCTCAAAGTTTAGGGCTGCTTAGAGGGCCCTCTCTAACCTCTCCTCGGTGCGAACCGGCTTCATCGTTCTGCTCTGTGGGCTGCTCACCCTGGCGGCGGGCATCTTCCTCGGCGGCCATCCCGAGCTGCTGCCCGGCTTTGCCCGCGATGCGCTGGTGGAGGACGATCGGGCGCTACGGGCCGAGGTCGTCGAGACGATCGAGAACAACTTCTACAAGCCGGTCAACGAGGAGAAGATCGACGACGCGTCGCTGAAGGGCATCGTCGAGTCGCTCGACGATCCCTATTCGGCCTATATCTCTCCCAAGGAGGCGAGCGCCTTCCAGGAGGCAGTGACCGGGGAGTTCGAGGGCGTGGGCATGACCGTCGAGAAGGACGAGCGCGGGCTGCGCGTGCTCGAGGCCTTCAAGGGCGCGCCCGCGGCCGGGGCCGGCATTCAGAAGGGCGACGTGATCCTCGCCGTCGACGGACGCTCGATCGCCGGGCTCAGCAGCACCCTCGCCACCGGGCGCATCAAGGGCCCGGCAGGATCCGAGGTGAAGCTGGAGGTGTTCTCCCCCGGCGCCGAGGACACGCGCTCCGTGGAGGTCAAGCGCGAGAAGATCGAAATCCCCACCGTGCGCGGGCGTTTGGTCGAGCGCGACGGCCGCAAGCTGGCGGTGGTGCAGCTGCGCGGCTTCTCCTCGGGTGCCCACGGTGTGCTGAAAGACGAGATCGACAAGCTGCTCGAGCAGGGGGCCGAGGGAATCGTGCTCGACCTGCGTGGCAACGGCGGAGGCCTGTTGTCCGAGGCGGTGCTCGTGTCGAGCATCTTCATCGAGGACGGTGAGATCGTGTCCGTGCGCGGGCGCTCGCGCCCCGAGCGCACAGAAGATGCCGACGGCGACGCCATCGACGAGGACGTGCCGGTGGTCGTGCTGGTGGACGGGGGCAGCGCCAGCGCCTCCGAGATCGTTACCGGTGCCCTGCGCGACACCGACCGGGCCACCGTGGTGGGAACGAACACCTTCGGAAAGGGCCTGGTGCAGGAGGTCGAGCCGCTGTCCAACGGCGGGTTCCTCGACCTGACGGTGGCCAACTACTACCTCCCCGGCGGCAAGACGATCGGCAAGGGCGGTCTCAAGCCCCAGGTCAAGGCCAAGGACGACCCGGACACGGGGCGCGACGAGGCTCTGCCGATAGCGCTCGAAACCCTGGTCACCGAGTCCCGTTGAGCTCCTCCGTGCGGGGCCGCCCGGCGCGGCGGCTCGAAGCCCCGCTCGTCGCGGTGCTGGAAAAGCACGGCCGTTTCCTGGTTGGGGAGCCACTGTTTGCGCGCGGCCCACGCGTCGCGGTGGACCGCGGCGGCGCGAACGAGGGCGATTTGGTGCTCGTGGGCTCGGGGAAGCGAGGCGCCCGGGTCATTCGCCGCCTCGGCCGGCCGGACGTGGCCCGCGACGTGATCGAGGGCCTGATGCTCGACCGCGGGCTGTACCGCAGCTATCCGCGCGCGGCGGCGGCTGAGGCGGAGGGCGCCGCCGGCGAGCCCCACGCGATGGAGGGTCGTGTGGACCTGACCGGCCTACCCACCTTCACCATCGATCCCGATGACGCCCAGGACTTCGACGACGCGGTTTCCGCCCGCCAGGAGGACGGCCATATCCGGGTCTGGGTCCATATCGCCGACGTCGGTGCGTATCTGCGTCCCGGCGGCCCACTCGAGCGCGAGGCGTTTCGGCGCGCAACCAGCGTCTACGTGCCCGGCGCGGTGGAGCCGATGCTGCCCGAGGCGCTGTCCAATCGCGCCTGCTCGCTGCGCCCGGGGGAGGAGAAGCTGGCCGTGACGGTCGAGATGGAGATGCACGGCGCCGAGCCCCGCAATGTGTCCTTCCACCGTTCGCGCGTGCGCAGTGACCGCCGCCTGACCTACACCGAGGTGGACCACATCTTCGCGGGCTCAGAACGCGCCGAGGAGCCTTGGGCGGCGCCGCTCGAAGCCGCCCGCGAGGTTGCGCGCGCTCTCGCCGAGAAACGCGACGCGCTCGAGATCGGCGCGCCCGAGCCCCACTTCGAGTTCGACTCCGAGGGCCATGTCACGGCCGTCCGTTTCGAGTCCCAGAGCGAGTCTCACGGCCTGATCGAGCAACTGATGATCCTCGCCAACGAGCAGGTGGCCGGTTACCTAGCCGATCGTCGGCTTCCCACTCTCTACCGCGTGCACGAGCGCCCCGAGCCTACCTCGGTCACTTTTCTCGTCGAGCAGCTGGCGAGCCTCGACATCTCCACGCCTCCCCTACCGAGGAACATGACGCCCCAGCAGGCGGCAGACCTGATGGCGGAGATCTCAAGGAGCGTCGCTCGGCAGGCAGAGGGGCGGCGGGCGTTCGGGATCCTGGTGCTGCGCGCGCTCAAGCAGGCCTTCTACACGCCGCGCAACCTGGGTCACGCCGGGCTGGCCAGCCCCCGCTACTGCCATTTCACCTCGCCGATCCGACGCTATCCCGATGTCATTGCCCACCGCGCGCTGCTGCAGGGCCTCGGTCTCGACAGCGCCGCTTCCCCGGCTCACGAGCTGGATGAGGCGGGTGTGCTCTGCTCGGCGGCTGAGCGCGCCGCCATGCAGGTCGAGCGGGCGGCGGACGACATCTGCCTGGCCTTCCTGCTCGAGCGCCGCCTGAGCGAGGCCGATCCGTCCGCTCCGCCCGTGTTTGCCGGCGAGGTGATGGGCCTGATCGAGAAGGGAGCCTTTGTGCGTTTCGGCGAGGAGGGCTTCGAGGGGCTGCTGCCCGCGCGCCGCATGCGCGGCTGGTGGGAGCTCAACGAGCTGAACACCGCTCTGGTGGCCGACGGGTCGGGGAAGGAGCTGCGCCTGGGCGACCGGGTCGAGGTGACGGTGGACCGCGTGGAAACAGCCCGCGGACGAGTCGACCTCGCTCCTGCCGAGTCATACTCGTAGGATGGCCAAGAAGAGAAAACGCAAGGCCGCTGCGGGCGATGTGGCCACGAATCGCCGGGCGGCGTTTCGCTTCAACCTGCTCGAGAGGATCGAGTGCGGCATCGAGCTGCGAGGGTCGGAGGTCAAGTCCCTGCGCAGCGGATCTGTCCAGCTCAAGGACGCGTACGCGGAGGTACAGGACGGCGAGGTGTGGCTGCGCAACATGCACATCGCTCCCTACGAGCCGGCGCGCGACGGCCATGATCCCGAGCGCCCGCGCAAGCTGCTCCTTCACCGGCGCGAGATCGAGCGCCTGATCGGTAAGACGGCCGAGCGCGGCTTCACGCTCGTGCCGACGCGCGTGTACTTCAGCGGGCCGCGGGCGAAGGTCGAGTTGGCGGTTGCCCAGGGCAAGGACCTGTACGACAAGCGGCGCGCGCTCAAGGACCGTGAGCAGAAGCGCGAGATGCAGCGAGCGCTCTCCGAGCGTTACTGAGCCGGCGCGTACCAGACACCGCCCTGCTGCGCTCATCGAGCGCACCGCAACAGCCGAGATCTACAATGGCATGACGTTGGTCTTGATCTTCGCCCTGATTGCCGTGCTCGTAACCGTTTTCTGCCTGGTGCTCGGCCTGGCTGCCGCGCGCCGCGCCGATACCGGCCCGGACCCGCTCGAGTGGCTGATAGATCTGCGCAGCCCCAGCGGATCGCGCTTCTTCCCCAACAGGGAGTCAGCCCGCGAGTTCGTGGACGACCTCGACGAGGTCAGCGATCGAGACCGCGATCGGCCGCCCATCGGGTGAGCTCGTGGCGGCTGGAGAGCTGCAGCTTGCGTAGCACCGATGACACATGCGCCTCGACCGTCTTCGGTGAGATCTCGAGGCGTAGCGCTATCTCCTTGTACATGTAGCCGCGCGCGATGTGCTGGATGATCTCGCGCTCGCGCGGGGTCAGGGCATCGAGCTCGGTTTCGGGCTCGGGCGCGGGACCGGCGAAGGCGTCGAGCACGAAGCCGGCCAGCCTGGGAGAGAAGACCGCGTCGCCGTCGTGGACCCTCCGCACGGCGTCGGCCAGCTCCTCCGGTGCGATGTTCTTGGTCACGTAGCCTCGCGCCCCGGCGCGAATCACGGCGATCACGTCCTCGGCCGCGTCGGACACCGATAGCGCCAGATAACAGGGGCGCAGGTCGCGCTCAGCGGCGCGCCGGATTACCTCGAGACCGCCGCCGTCGGGCATGTGGACATCCAAGAGCACGACCTCGGGCTCGTCGCTCTCGATGGCCTCGACGGCCTCGGCGACCGTCCCCGCCTCGCCGGTGATCTCCAGGTGGCGCTCGAGCTCCGAGCGCACTCCCGAGCGAAAGAGCTGGTGGTCGTCAACGATCAGCACGCGCGGGGAGCTCAAGCTCCACCTCCGTTCCAGTGGTCGCGCTGCTGGTTATCCGAGCGCTTCCACCATGCCGTTCCATGCGGCCCACGATCGACTCGCGCACCCCGCGGCGGTCGGCGGGCAGGGCGGCGGGGTCGAATCCCGGCCCGCGGTCGCGGATGAACACGTGCAGGCGCCCGTCGCTCGACTCCGCGTACACGTCAACGGGCGAGCCGGCACCGAACTTGGCCGCGTTGGTCATCGCCTCGCGGGTAGCCGCAACCACGGCCTCGCAGTTTGCATCGAGGTCGCGGTCTCCCACCACCACCACCTCGACCGGTACTCCGTGGCGCTCCTCGACTTCGGCCGCCGCGGCGTCGAGGGCCGGCGCCAGGCGCGCCGCCTGTCCGGGGGCCGGGCGCTCGGACAGCCACGCTCGCAGCTCACGCTCCTGGCGGCGAGCCAGCGCGGCCACCTCCTGCGGATCGTCGGAGCGCTGCACGAGAGCGAGCGTCTGCAGGACAGAGTCGTGCAGGTGTGCGGCCACCTCGGCGCGTTCCTGCGAGCGGATGCGCTCCGAGCGCTCCTCGGTGAGCGAGCGCACGAGCCGCACCACCCAGGGCGCGAATATCACGCCGAGCACCACCACCACCGCGATCACCGCCAGCAGGACGTCGCGGGCCGCGCTGAGCGCGCCGGTGGCCTGAAGGAAGGCGAAGCCGGCCGCGACCACGAGGGCGATGCCGATGCCCGTGCGCGAGATCGCCGCCGCGGTCTTGCCCGGCTCGCGGCGTCGCTGCTCGGTTTCCTTCTTGAGCAGGGTGGCGGTGGGCGCTTCCGGTTGCGCCGGGGCGGGCACCGAGGTGCCCGAGCCGCGCCAGATCAGCGCTCCGCCGCTGGCGATCAGCACGAGCGGCCAGACGATCGCGTCGGAGAACCAGATTCCCAGCGCGCGAAAGGTCAGTAGCACGCTCAGCAGCAGCAGTCCGGTCCCGAGCGCCACCTCGACCGCACCGCGGCCGGTGGGCAGTCGTCGTCTTCCCGTGCCCGGACCCACGGGAACAACAAGCCAGGCGAGCGCGTAGAGGACGAATCCGACTCCGCCGGCGGCGGCGGCGGCCACGAACGCCAGCCGGACCAGGGCGCTATCGACTCCGTAGCGGAGGGCGATGCCCGAACAGACCCCACCGAGCCAGCCGCCGGACGGGTCGCGGCGAAGCGGTCGCGTGCCCGGATGGGAGTCGGCGGTCATCGGCTCTTCACTGGCCACGGGCGAGGCCGTTGGCGAGCAGGATCGCCCCCGTGGCGGCGCAGGCCACGGGGGCGAAGAGAGCGAAGCTCAAGTCGATCAGATCGATTGCGTGAGCCAGGATCAGGCCGCCGAGGCCCAGGACCGCCAGGCCCGCGACGAGTGCACGGATATCCGGTCTAGCCGTTTGCACTCTGCCCCGTGGTTGCGCAGGCCGCGTTGCCGCTCTCATCCGGATCGAACCCGTCGTTGCCGGGACCGAAGTCCGCTTCATGGCGGTCCCAGAAATCGTCGTGGCTCACCCTCAGCTCGCCCAGCCCGATCTGCGCGTCGAGCAGGATGCGGGTGGAGTCGCTCTCGGCAGCGGGTCGCTCGTCGAAGTCCACGTCGACCCCCTCGTTGTCGCGGTCGAAGAAGCTGACGTGGCCCATTCCGATTTCCGTGGTGGTGGCCACACACATATCCTCGGGCACGATCAGGCGGGCCTGGCCGATGCCGAGGTCCAGCTCGAGCGGCACGTCTCCGGACGGGAGATCGGTCTCTCGCAGGTCCACCACCAGCTCACCCATCCCGAGCTCGTATCGATCCTGTAGGTCGGTCGCGGACGTCGGCCGGTAGTCGCGCTCGCCCACGCCGCCGTCCAGGTCGATCCCGGCTGCGGACACCGTGCCCGCTGCGAGGGCCAGCGCAATCGCCGGCAGGACCAGCCAGCGCACCGGCTTCAGGAACGCCCCCGCGAGAATGGCCACACCGGCGACGATCACCAGTAGGGCAACGATCCAGTCCGGACCCGCCGCGGTGGCGAAGGCGCCGCCGAACGCCACCACTCCGCAGACGATGAGCACGCCGACGCCCAGAGCGGCGCGACGGGCGATGTCCTTTGGTTCTCCACTCGGTCCTTCGCCCGAGACAAGCCACCAGACGAGAACCCCGGCGCCGACAAGAATGGCGAGGGGGATGACAAGTCCCGCGGCGAGAACCCCGCCGCCGAGAAGAAAGGGCCATGCGAGGATCAGGATGACCACGACGCCGGCGATCACGAGACCGCGGTTACGCCCTTCGCCGGGAGCCGACACCACCGCGGCGCCGGACTCTTCAGCGGGCATTAGGAGCAGCGCGGCGAGGTAGAGCAGCAGCCCCGCGCCGCCGAGGAAGGCGAGCGCGATGGCGCCGATGCGAAAGAAGAGCGGATCGGTGTTGAAGTACCGGCCCAGGCCGCCGCAGACGCCACCGATCACCCGGTCGTCACGGGAGCGCGTAATCCGCCGGGGCCCCGTGGGCGCATCCTGTGAACCGCCGCTCGGAGTTTCGCCGCCCGTGGGCGCCTGCGGGCCGTCGCCTTCCGGTGTGTTCTGGGGGGTGTCTTCTGCGTTCATCTCGATCCTCCGATGGCTCGTTCGATTACGCCATCGAGAGTGACGCGGCGGTGAGAGTTCTCCAATTGGGAATGCTCCCTAGGGGATGACCCTGCCCACGCTAGAATTGGCAGGGCAACAAGGGGGCGAATCAGCTTCGACGTGGAGCGTGATCGTTCCGATGTGGCGAGTCGAGGACTCCGGGTTGGCCTCGTTAAATGATCCCGGAAAACCATATGTGCGGACCGTAATCACGGATTCGCTCTCGCCGCCTAGCTAGGCCGTGAGAGAGTCGCACCGGGCAGCCCGCGGCCCGGATTTGCGGCTTCATAGAGCGGGATCACCCCGGTGACAGGACCCTTGGTCACCGGGGGAAACTCTAGGAGGGTATGGCGCCGGGAACGTACCCCGCGGACCGACCGACCCGGTGGCCGAGATCAGACTCCGACGGGAACGCTCGTAGCAAGCATCGGAGTGGTGTTCTGCGGACGCCGGGGCAGTACCGGCCGCCTCCACTCGAAGGCCCCGTACGGGGCCTTCGTCTTTTTGAGACAACCGACCTCGTCTCCTACACGCCGGAGGCGTTCGACAACGCGGCGTTCGGCTCGAGAGCGGGCTCACGCGCCACGAACGGCAGGCGCGACGCAAGCGCCGCGCCGCAGATCAGGAAGAGCGTCAGCACGCCGAGCCCAGCCTCCAGCGAGCCCGCATCCTTGGCTGCTCCAACCACCACCGGCCCGAAGATGCCGCCGGTTACGCCGATCGTGTTGATCAAGGCGATGCCGCCCGCAGCAGGCCGGCCGGTGAGCAGTGAGGTGGGCATGGCCCAGAAGGCGGGAACGGCCCCGAGCAGGCCGAATGCGCAGACGCCGAGTGTCAGGGGCGCCGCCTCGGGAGGCAGGAGCGCCGTGGCGCCCAGGCCGAGGGCACCGATCAGCATCCCTCGCACCACCCAGCGGCGGCGGTCGCCGCTGCGATCCGAGCGGCGGCCGATCACCATCAACCCGGCCGAGCCGAGGGCCATGGGAAGCCCGGCCAGCAGGCCGAGCTCGATGCCCTCGATGTCAGGAGAGATGCGCTCGATGATGTCGGCGATCCAGAAGATCGTGCCGTAGCTGGCGAAGTTGATCGTGAAGTAGACGAGCGCACAGCGCAGGATCCGCCGGTCGGTCAGCGCGTCGCGCAGGGTGAAGCTCGACTCTCGCTCGCGTGCGGCCGATTCGGTGGCCAGCTGCTTCGCCAGCGCCTCGCGCTCCTCGTCCGCGAGCCAGGATGCTTCGGCCGGAAAGCTGGGAAGCGCTCTCAGGACCCAGAGGCCCACGGCTATCGCCGGCAGCCCCTGTCCGAGGAACAGCCACTGCCAGCCCTCGAGGCCCAGCACTCCATCGAGCTCGAGAAGACCGCCCGACACCGGGCCGCCGATCACCGCCGCGATCACGATGCCGAGCATGAACACGCCCATGGCCCGCGCGCGGTCGCGCTCCGGAAACCAGCAGGAGATCAGGTACACGACGCCGGGAAAGAAGCCGGCCTCGCCCACGCCCAGCAGGATCCGCGCCACGATCAAGGAGGCCCCGTCCCAGACGAAGGCGGTGGCCGACGCCACGATGCCCCAGCTGATCATGATGCGTCCCATCCACACCCGGGCCCCGACGCGGTGGAGCACGAGATTGCTGGGAATCTCGAGGATCACGTAGGAGGCGAAGAAGATCCCCGCCGCCAGGCCGAAGACCGTGGCGGAGAGCGCGAGATCGTTGCTGATCTCGGTCTCCGCGAAGGTGATGTTCACGCGATCGGCGTAGGCGATCACGTGCATGAGCACGAGCAGCGGCAGCAGCCGCCGGAAGGCGAGCGCCACCGCGCGCCTGACCGGATCGCGCTCCGTCACCAGGACGGCCACACTATCTCCGATGGACATCCTCACCGGATTGGGCCTGTCGGGCGCCGCCGGGCTGAACGCCTGGCTGCCCGCCTTCGCCGGCGCGCTGCTCACCCGCTGGGGAGTTGTCGAGCTCGGCGAGCCCTTCGACGAGCTCTCGAGGACTCCGGCGCTGGTCGTGCTCGGCGTACTGACCGCGGCCGACTTCGTGGGCGACAAGATCCCCGCCGTCGATCACGTGCTCCACTCCATTGGCACCGTGATCGCACCGATCTCGGGCACCGTGCTGTTTACGGGCGAGACTGACGCCACGCTGGTCGTGAGCCTGCTCGCCGGCGGCTCTACGGCCGAGGCCGTTCACGCCGTACGGTCGGCCGTCCGCCCGCTCTCCACGGTCACCACGGCCGGAATTGGCAATCCCGTTCTTTCGCTGTTGGAGGACCTCGGGTCGGCTCTGCTCACGCTGTTCGCGTTCGTGGTCCCGGTGTTGGCCGTGCTCGCCGTGGTGGGCATGCTCGTGCTGGGGCTGATCCTGTGGCGGCGGCGACGGAAGCGAGTGACGGCCGCCTCAGCCTGAGGCGGCCGCCTTCTCGAGGCGCTCCGCCAAGCGGTTCATCCCCTTCTTGCGCGCAGCGGCGGCAGCTCCGGCCAGGTCGGTAGGACTGTCCGGCGGCAGTTTCACCTCGATCGTCTGCAGCGTCGCAATCTCGCGGAAGCGCAGCAGCTCGTCGCGACCCTCGAGCAGCGCGCGCCGCACGCTGGGCTTTGACTCGCGCAGCGCGCCGTCGAGCACGGCGTCCAGCGAGCCGCGCCGGCTCAGCAGCTCCGCGGCTGTCTTCTCGCCGATGCCCTTGGCCCCGGGGATCCCGTCCGAGGGGTCACCACGCAGGGCGATGAAGTCGGGAACCAGCTTGGGAGCGATCCCGTAGCGCTTGCGCACCTCGGCCGGCCCGATCAGCTCCGAGCCCTGCTTGCCCGTGCGCACGTAGAGGACCTTCACGTGCTGGCTCGCGCACTGGAACATGTCGCGGTCGCCGGTCATCACCAGCACGCTGCCGCCGGCCTTGGCCTCTTTTTCCGCGAAGGAGCCCAGCAGGTCATCGGCCTCGTGGGTCTCGCTCTCGGCCACGATCCAGCCGAACGCTTCGAAGAAGTCTCGCGAGCCCTTGAACTGGGGCGCGAGGCCGTCTGGGACCTCGGGGCGGTCGGCGTGGTAGCCGTCGTAGAGCTCGAGGCGGTAGTCGGCGGCGTCCGGTCCGAAGCAGAGCACCACCGCGCGCGGGTTGTGCTCATCCACCTCGCGCAGGATCAGGTTGGCGGTGCCGAGCAGCGCGTTGACCGGACGGCCATCGGCGCCCTGGATCGACTCGGGGAGCGCGTAGAACGCGCGAAACAGCATCGAAGGAGCGTCGACAACTAGCAGCGGGCCCGGCATGCCGGCCACGCTATCGGGTACCCGTGAACGGTGGAGCCGAACGACGCGACCCCGTTCCTGCCCGAGAAGCGGACCCTGGCCGCGCTGCGCGAGGCGGCGGCCGGCTGTCGCGCCTGTCACCTGTGGCGCCCGGCCACCCAGACGGTGTTCGGGGAGGGGCTCAAGCGCTCGCGCGTGATGTTCGTGGGCGAGCAACCGGGCGACAAGGAGGACCAGGCGGGACGTCCTTTCGTCGGTCCCGCGGGGCGCGAGTTCGACAGGGGTCTCCAGGCCGCCGGCATTCCCCGCGACGAGGCCTACCTGACCAACGTCGTGAAGCACTTCAAGTTCGAGGAACGGGGCGGGCGACGCATACACCAGACGCCAAAGCGCTTCGAGGTCGACGCGTGCAAGCCGTGGCTCGCCCAGGAGCTGCGGGTGGTGTCGCCCGAAGCGCTGGTGATCCTGGGCGCCACAGCGGCCAAGGCGCTGCTGGGAAGCTCCTTCCGGGTGACCCAGCACCGGGGCGAGCTGCTCGACTCGGACCTGGCCCCGAACGTCGCCGCCACGATCCACCCGTCGGCGATCCTGCGCCAGCGCGACGAGGAGTTGCGCTACGCCGAGCGGGTCGCCTTCGCGGAGGACCTGCGCGCCGTGGCCCAGGTCCTCGGACTGGCGTAGAGAGCCCGTGAACCAATAGGCTCATTGTGATGATCGTGCGGGGGGCGTTGGCGGGGGTGATCCTCGCTCTTTTTGCGGGGGTAGCGCCGGCGGCTGCCGCGCCGCTCGAGCGCTGCCGCGACGACAAGAGCGCCCGCTGCGGAACGATCCAGGTGCCGGTACACCGCGACGAGCCTCAGGGGCCCAAGCTGAAGGTGCGCTTCCGCGTCTATCCGCACACCGACCGCTCGCGCCCCGCCCTGGAGCCGATCGTGACGGTCGAGGGAGGGCCGGGCTACGGATCCATCGACTCGGCCTCGAGCTACCAGTTCATGCTGCAGCCGCTGCTCGCGCGTCACGACATGATCGTCATGGACAACCGTGGCACCGGGCGCTCGGGCGCTATCGACTGCCCGCGGCTGCAGCTCGGTCGCGGCAGCTACGTGCGCGAGGTCGGCCGCTGCGGGCGCAAGCTCGGGAAAGCGGGCCGACGCCTACGGCACCGGCGCCGCGGCCGACGACCTTGCCGCCGTGCTCGACCGCCTGAAGCTTCCCGTGGTCGACATCTACGGGGACTCCTACGGCACCTACTTCGCACAGGCCTTCGCCGTTCGCCATCCCACTCGAGTACGGGCCGTCGTTCTCGATGCGGCCTTCGCCGTGACCGGCTTCGATCCCTGGGAGCGCGAGCAGATCGAGCAGATCCGCTTCGCGTGGCGCGCGGTGTGCGAGCGCGCGGACGCCTGTGAGGGCGATGCCGTGGCGCAGCTGGGAGCGCTCGCACAGCGACTCGAGCGCCGGCCGCTGGTGGGCAGGGCGCGCGACGCCGACGGCACCCTCCGCCAGGTCCGCGTGGACGGCCTGCTGATCGAGCAGCTGAGCGGAGACGGAAGCTTCTACTACGCCATCTACCGCGACCTGCTGGCCGCAGGACGCGCCTACGAGCGCGGCGATCCGCGACCGCTCCTCCGACTCGGCGCGGAGGCGGTTGCCGCCTACGAGCCGAGTGCCGACCCCAGCGGGTACTCCGAAGGCTCGTACGCGGCGGTCGCCTGCCATGACTACCCGAACCTGTGGGACAAGCAGGCCGGCTTCAAGCAGCGCCGCGAGCAGCTGGCCGCCGCCCGCGCTCAGCTGGCGCCGGACTCTTTCGCCCCCTTCCCTGTCGACCTGTGGCTGAAGTCAACGGTCGAATACCAGCTCGTGTACGGGTGCTTGCGCTGGCCCGCTCCGCGCTTCGAGGACCCGGCCGTACCGGCCGGCGCCAGGTTCCCCACCGTGCCGGTGCTGGTGCTCGACGGCGACCTCGACTCGGTCACCCCCCTGGGCGACTCGGAGGCGGCGGCCGCGCTGTTTCCGAACTCACGCGTCGTGGTCGTGCGCAATGTCGGGCACGTGACGGCTGTGGGCGACTTCGATCGCTGCGGGTCGGTTCTTGTGCGCCGCTTCCTCACCGACCTCGATCCCGGAGACACGAGCTGCGCCGACAAGATCCCGGAGCTGCACGTCGTACCGAAGTTCCCCCGCCGGGTGGCCGATGCGCCTGGCGCGGAGTCGGCGCCGGGCGACCGCTCGAACGCGCTGGACCGCCGCGCCGCCTGGACGGCCGCGCGCAGCGTCGGCGACGCGTGGTCGCGCTGGTGGCTCATGTATGGGACGAAGGGACACGGCCTGCGCGGCGGGAGCTTCGCAGTGGGGGGCGCCGACTACTACTCCTACGGCCCGGTCCGCCTGAAGTTGAAGAAGGTGCGCTACGCGGAGGACTTGGCGGCGACCGGCGAGGCGGTGTGGGACCGGCGCGAGCAGCGCTACAGCGCGACGCTGCGGGTGTTCGGCACGCGCCGCGGGATGCTGCGCGTGTCATGGCCGTCGCGTGCTGACGCGACGGCGACGGTCACCGGGCGCCTAGGTGGGCGCGCGGTGCGGTTGCGGACGCCGGCGCCGTAGCCACTCTCCCCGAGCAACCGCACCCGAACCCTAAGCCCGGACCTTCCCCGCCGGCTCCATCTCGGCCAACACCCGCAGGTTCCTAGCCCCCCGGCCCACCAAGGTCACCACCATCACGCCCGCAGCGGCGAGCCCGATCAGGTCGACCACGGTCAGCCCCAGTCCGGCGACCTGGAAGCTCATGCCCACGCCAATGGCGATCAACGTGTTGAGCCCGATCAGCGCCAGTCGCACCTCGGTCGGCCCGACCCGCCCGTAGCCGAGCGTGAACACGCCGAAGGCATGCGTTTCGAGGTAGACGTTGATCGAGAGCATCAGGTAGGCGACCACGATCACAAGCCCGACCGACAGCAGCATCCACGGCGACAACCCGAGTCCCAGCCCGATCACCGCCGTGGCCAGCGCGTCGACGAGGTGGTCGAGGTAGTAGCCGTACTTCGGCCGCTCGATCCTCCGCACCCGCGCCAGCGTGCCGTCCAGCGAATCGCCGAGCCAGTGGACCACGAGCAGCGCGGAGGCCGCCCACAGCCACAGCTTGTCCCCGTTGGAGAGCAGATAGGCGGCGGCGATGCCGAATGCTGCCACCACGCCGAGCCCGGTGAGGTGGTCGGGCATCACCCAGGCGGGCAGGCGCCGGGCGATCCACTCGAGAGCGCGGCCCTCGGCCTCGGCGAGAAGGAACTGCTTGTCACGCGGTGCGTCCATCGTCGGCTCCCTTTGTTGACCGTCGGTCAACAAGACATATGCCGCAGGTCGCGTGGGGTTACGCCAGGGACAGGACTGTGATCAGCGCGGCGGCCGCCAAGTAGGTCGCGGTCAGCAGCACCAGCCCGCGCCGGTCGGCCCGCGCGGCTTTCACCACGTCACCCGTGGCGTCTACCCACGAGTTGCGCACAATCACCGCAAGGGTCAGTACGACGAAGGCGTAGGAGAGGATGTACAGCTTGTCCAGCAGCAGCAGGTAGTCGACCTCGGGCAAGCTCGAGTTGGACGTGATCTGCAGCGCCACCAGCGTAAGCAGTGCGGTGATGCCGATGCCGATGCGTCCCTCGACATAGCGGGGATGCACCGACAGAGCGAGAGCGGCGGTCAGCACCACCAGCAGCATCGGCAGGAAGAGCTTGGTCGCGTAGGGCCCGCGTGGGCGCACCACGGGCACGTTGATGACCACTCGCGAGTAAACGGGGTCGTCACTGGTCGGGTCGCCGAAATCGGTGGCGTAGCTATTGCCGACGACCTCGAGCGTCGGGTCCTCGAACTTCCAGCCCGGCAGCGTAAGGTCATCGCTCAGCGCGATCGGCCGGCGGTCGGGCACGAACACGACCTCCGAGTTGTCGGCGGTCGTGTTCTCGATGGCGATCTCGAGATCCTGAGTGTCGAAGGGATAGCGCTGCAGCGGCAGCTTGGCGTTGAACTTGCCCTGGTTTCGGAGCACCTGGTACTGAGTGCCGTCGGGCAGCGTCTCGGGCTCCTCGGTCTCGTAGGTGAGTATGTGGCCCCACAGCTCGAAGGCGTTCATGAACTCGAACGAGCGCGACGGGTCGATGTCCCGGTTCTTCCACTTGAACCACAAGTAGAGGTCCACGTTGTAGGAGTGGGTCTGCAGGTCGAGCTGCTGGACATCGTTCACCAGCGCTCCCACGCGCACCTCGGTGGGCTTCGAATCCTGGGCCGAGCCGGCGGCAGGAAAGAGCAGGCAGACCAGCGCCGTGCCGAGGGCGGCCAGAAGCCCCCGCTTCATGCCGCGATATTAACCCGACAGACGCAGTGCGCGCGAGCGATCGGCGACCGGCTGCAGGAAGTCCGGCAGCTGGCGCACCAGCCCGCGGCCGGTTTCGCGCTCCCAGATCTGCTCCAGCTGGGCGAGGTGCTCGTCCATGACCGTGTCGATCAGCGGGAAGTCGGCGGCGCGGACCGCGGTCAGCGTGCGCTCGTGTATGTCGATGGTCCAGCCGGGCACCAGCTCGGCGTGCATCGCCATGTCGCGTGCGATCTCGAGCTGGCGCAGCAGTGTGCGCATCAGACCCACGATCGTGGAGTTGCGCGTGGCGCGCGCCAGGCCCAGGTGGAACTTCATGTCGAGCTGGAGGAAGAGGTCCTCGTGGCTGAGGAAGTCGTCGGCGGCCGCGAGCTCGCGCTGGCGCTCGATCGTCTGGGCCATCAGAGCGAAGTCGTCCTCGGACGCGTGGACCGCGGCCAGCTGGGCCACGCGCGGCTCGAGCAGCCGCCGGGCCTCCAGCACCCCGGCGATCTCTCCGAAGCGGATCTCCTGGCGCGATTCCAGCAGCTCGCGCGGAATCAGCTCGGCGGCCACGAAGATGCCGCCCGACTGTCCTCTGCGCACCTCTAGCACGCCGGCCTCGGCGAGCGCCCTGATCGCCTCGCGCAGCGTCGGTCGGCTGATGCGCATCTGGGCCGCCAGGTCCCGCTCGGAGGGCAGGCGGTCGCCGGTGTGCAGGTCGCCCGCCTTGATCTTGTCGGCGATCTGCTCGACGGCTTCCTCGAACGTCCGCCGGGTTGCGACCGGCTCGAACGAGCTTTCCGTACCGAGCATGGAGCTCATCGTCTTGCGGCCTCGACGCGATCCAGCGCCTGGCGCTCTGCCACCTCGAGCGGCGTCAGGCCCTCGCGCTCGGCGGTGGCTATCGCCCGATCGAGGCAGTCCATGGCGCCCGCGACCAGCTGCTGCTCCGACGGGCCGCCTCGACCCGCATTCCATTCCGCGGCCACATGAATCAGCCCGCCGCAGTTGGCCAGGAAGTCCGGCACGTAGAGGATGTCGCGCTCCATGAGGGTGGCGGCCACCCGTCGATCGGTGAGTGGATTGTTGGCCGCTCCGGCCACCACCCGGACGTCGAGTCCACGCGCCACCGACTCGTCTATCAGCCCGCCGGCTGCGCACGGAGCGAGCACGTCGAGCTCACGGTCCAGCAGCGTCTCGACCGACGGCGAGATCTCCACGCCGGCGTGATCGGCGGCAAAGCGCTCGCTGCGCAATGCATCGACGTCGTAGGCCACCACCCGGGCGCCGGCCCGGACGAAGGCGGCTCCCAGCGCGCCGCCCACCTTGCCCACGCCGATCACGCCGACCCGGCGGCCGTCCAGATCGCTCGAGCCGTCGTGGGCGGCCAGGCCGCGGCGTGTGGCTTCGAAGACCGTCGCGGCAGTCACCGGCGAGGGATCGCCGCCACCGCCGTTGCCCAACGAGCGCCCCACGCAATAGCGCGTGAAGCGCGCGACGTGGTCCATATCCGCGGTCGAGGTTCCGATGTCCTCGGCGGTGATGTACGCGCCGCCGAGCTCCTCGATCACGCGTCCGGCGCCGGCGAGCCGCTCCTCGCGCAGATCGATGTGGCCGTCGTCGATCATGACCGCCTTGCCGCCTCCAAGGTCGAGGCCCGCGGCCGACGCCTTGAGCGTCATCGTCCGCGCGAGGCACATGACGTCCTCCAGCGCCTCTCTCAGTCCAGCCCGGGTAGGGCTTGATCCGCATGCCGCCCAGCGCCGGTCCGAGCACGGTGGAATGCACGGCCACGATGAAGCGCAGGCCGGTTTCCGGATCCTGCCGGATGACGATCTGCTCGTGATCGTCGTCGCGGAACGTCGTGGCAGCCAGCGCAGGGGCCTGTGCGGCAATGGTCATCTCTATTGACCTTATACCCCAATGTGGATGGCGACAAGCCGACCTCAATGGTAAGGTGCATTAACCAATGATGAGACGGAGGAGCTCCTCATGACGCCGACGGCCCTGCGCCGCCGCACAGCTCGGCCGCCAGTGCGCTCCGGCCGCGGGATTGCGCGCTCCAACGGCCGACCGACGGCTCCCCGCGAGGTCTCACTCGACGACAAGTATCTCCTCGAGGATGGCCGAATACTCCTCACCGGCGTCCAGGGCCTCGTGCGGCTCGTGCTCGATCAGCACCGCGCCGATCGCCGGCGCGGGCTCACCACCGGCACGATGATCTCCGGCTACCAGGGCTCGCCGTTGGGCGGCTTCGATCAGGAGCTCGGGCGCAACTCGCAGCTCCTCGATGAGCACCACGTGCGCCACGTGCCCGGCCTCAACGAGGAGCTCGGCGCCACCTCGGCTTGGGGCAGCCAGCTCGCGAGCCGTCTGCCCGGCGCCACCTACGACGGCGTGCTCGGCCTGTGGTACGGCAAGGCTCCGGGCCTCGACCGGGCGGCCGACTCGCTGCGCCATGGGAACTTCGTGGGCGTGTCGCGCACGGGCGGAGGCCTCGCGGTCGTGGGCGACGACCCGAGCTGCAAGTCCTCCACCATCCCCAGCGCGTCCGAGCCACTGCTGGCCTCGCTGCACATGCCCATCTTCTTTCCCGGCAGCGTCCAGGAGGTGGTCGACCTGGGCCTGCACGCATACGCGTGCTCGCGCGCGTCGGGGCTCTGGGCGGGCTTCAAGATAGTCACGAGCGTGGCCGACGCCGTGGGGACCGCCGAGGTCGCACCCGGGCGGGTCGCTCCCGTGCTCCCCGACCTCGGCTACGTGCACGAGCCGTCGGCGCACCTGCTGGCGCCTCAGTCACTCGACATGGAACGCACGATGCTGGGCGTTCGTACGGACCTGGCGCTCGCCTACGCACGCGAGAACGGCGTGAACCGGATCGAGGGCGCCCGCGACGCATGGCTGGGCATCGTCGCCGGCGGGAAGCCCTATCACGACCTGATGCACGCGCTGCGCAGCCTCGGGCTCGGCGAACGCGCGCTCGAGCGCGCCGGCATCCGCATCCTCAAGCTGGGCATGGTGTGGCCGCTGGAGCGCGAGATCGTCCATGACTTCGCGCGCGGCCTCGACCAGATCATGGTGGTGGAGGAGAAGGGCCCCTTCGTCGAGACCGCGCTCAAGGAGACCCTCTACGGCGGCCCGCATACCCCGCTGGTGGTGGGCAAGACCGACGAGAATGGCGAGCGCCTGCTGCCCGCCGAGCTCGACCTGGACGCCGACCTCATTGCTCGCGCGGTGGCGGTCCGAGTAACCGCGCGCGTGCAGCTTGACTCGGTCGAGGCGCACATCCGCCGGCTCGACTCGATCGCGGGCCGCCGTGCCGAGCTGCCGATGGCCCAGCGCACACCGTTCTTCTGCTCGGGCTGCCCCCACAATTCCTCGATCAAGGCGCCGGAGGGCACGCTCGTGGGAGGTGGCATCGGCTGCCACACGATGGTGCTGCTCAACCCGGAGGGCAACGGCGAGATCACCGGCATCACGCAGATGGGCGGCGAGGGCGCCCAGTGGATCGGCCAGGCGCCGTTCACCGGCGACACCCACCTGGTCCAGAACCTCGGTGACGGCACCTTCCACCACTCCGGGTCGCTGGCCGTGCGTGCAGCGATCGCCGCCGGGGTCAACATCACCTACAAGCTGCTCTACAACGAGCACGTGGCCATGACCGGCGGCCAGGCCATTCGAGGGCCAGCTATCGGTGCCCGACCTCACGCGCTGGCTCGAGCTCGAGGGCGTCAGGCGCATCATCGTCACGACCGAAGATCCCGACCGCTACAAGGGCGTTCGGCTCTCGCCCATCGCCGAGCTGCGCGACCGCTCGCAGCTGCTGCCCTCCCAACAGGAGCTGGCCCGGGTCGAGGGAGTGACCGTGCTGATCCACGATCAGGAGTGCGCCGCGGAGAAGCGCCGCTCGCGCAAGCGCGGCAAGCAGGCCGAGCCGGCGGAGCGCATCTGGATCAACGAGCGGGTGTGCGAGGGCTGCGGCGATTGCGGCAAGAAGTCGAGCTGCCTCTCGGTGCTGCCCGTCGAGACCGAGTTCGGGCGCAAGACACAGATTCATCAGGCCTCCTGCAACAAGGACTACTCGTGCCTGGAGGGAGATTGCCCCTCCTTCCTCACGGTCGTGCCGGCGAAGACGGCGCGTCACGAGATCCCCGCGCTTCACGCGGAGCTGCCCGATCCCGAGCTGCTGGTGAGCGACCACGAGTGGGCCGTACGCATGATGGGGATCGGCGGCACCGGCGTGGTCACCGTCAACCAGATGCTGGGCATGGCGGGGTTGATCGACGGCCTGCACGTGTACGGCCTCGACCAGACCGGCCTCTCCCAGAAGGGCGGCCCGGTGATCTCCGACCTGCGCCTGTCACGCGAGCCGCTGGCGATGGCCCCGAAGGCGCCCGCCGGGTCGGTCGACCTCTATCTGGGTTTCGACCTGCTGGGCGCGGCGAGCGACAAGAACCTCGTGGCGGCGGCCCCCGATCGCACCGTGGCCGTGGTCTCGACGAGCGCGGTGCCCACGGGCCGGATGGTGATCGACGTGGCCGAGCGCTTCCCCGAGCTGGCGGGCCAGCTGGACCAGATCGACGCCGCCACGCAGCGCGAGCACAACCTCTATCTCGATGCGCAGCAGCTGTCCGAGCGGCTCTTCGGCGACCACATGATGACCAACACGCTGGCGCTCGGGGCGGCCTATCAGCGCGGCATGCTGCCGGTATCGGCCGAGGCGCTGGAAGAGGCGATCCGGCTCAACGGCGCCGCGGTGGAGAAGAACCTGGCCGCCTTTGCCTGGGGACGCGCCGTGGTGGCCGCGCCCGACGCGGTCGAGGAAGCCACGCGGCCGCCCGAGTCCGCGGTGCCGGCGCACGAGCTCACGGCCGCCGAGACGCAGCTCGTGACCCTCGCCGTGAACGGCGATGGCGGAGAGCTGCGGCGGCTCGTGGAGACGCGCGTTCCCGAGCTCGTGGCCTTCCAGGACGAGGACTACGCGCGCCGCTACGCCGAGCTGGTGCGGCGCGTGCAGGTGGCCGAGCAGGAGCGGACGCCCGGTCACGGCGAGCTGGCCGAGGCCGTGGCCCGCCAGCTCTTCAAGCTGATGGCCTACAAGGACGAGTACGAGGTCGCCCGCTTGCACCTCGACGCGGTCGAGCAGGCCAGGCTGCGGGCCGAGTTCGGCGAGGACGCAAAGATCTGGTTCAACCTCCACCCGCCGCTGCTGCGCGCGATGGGCCTGGAGCGAAAGCTCAAGCTCGGCCGCTGGTTCACGCCCAGCTTCCGGGCGCTGTACCGCATGCGCCGCCTGCGCGGCACGAAGCTGGACCCCTTCGGCCGGGCCGAGGTGCGCCGGGTCGAGCGCGAGCTGATCGAGGAGTACGGCGAGATGGTGGAGGACACCCTCGCGAAGCTCACTCCGGAAACCCGCGCCACCGCCCTCGAGCTGCTCGAGTTGCCCGATGTGATCCGCGGCTATGAGGAGATCAAGCTGCGCAACGTGACGCTGTTCCGCAAGCGGGCCGAGGCGCTGCGCAGGCGGCTCGGTCCTCCTCGTCCCTGACGTCCTCCCGGCCGAACGCGGCCGGCGGGTAGCTTCCCGTGAATGGACACCTTCACCATCGGCGGCGACCTCGAGGTCCGGCGCCTGGGCTTCGGCGCGATGCGCATCACCGGCGACGGCATCTGGGGCCCGCCGGACGACCCCGAGGAGGCAAAGCGTCTGCTGCGCCGCGTCGTGGAACTGGACATCAACTTGATCGACACCGCGGACTCATACGGTCCGGAGGTGAGCGAGAACCTGATTGCCGCGGCGCTGTACCCCTATCCCGACGATCTGGTGATCGCCACCAAGGGCGGCCTGCGCCGTACCGGGCCGGGGGAGTGGCCGCGCGACGCTCACCCGAAGCGGCTCAAGGAGTGCTGCGAGGCGTCGCTGCGGCGGCTGCGGCTCGAGCGAATCGACCTCTACCAGCTCCACGCGCCCGATCCCGAGGTGCCGCTCGAGGATTCGGTCGGCGCACTCAGGGAGCTGCAGGAGGAGGGCAAGGTCCGCCACATAGGCGTGTCGAACGTCTCCGTCGATCAGCTCGAGCGTGCGCGTGCCGTGGTTGACGTGGTGACCGTCCAGAACCGCTACAACCTCGTCGACCGAAGCACCGAGAGCGAGCTCGAGGTATGCGAGCGCGAGGGGATCGGCTTCATTCCGTGGTTTCCGCTGGCCACGGGCGACCTGGCGCGGTCGGGCGGACCGCTCGATGAGCTGGCGAGCACCCATGGGGCGGCGCCGGGACAGCTGGCGCTGGCGTGGCTGCTCGCGCGCTCGCCGGTGATGCTGCCGATTCCCGGCACGTCGTCGATCGCGCACCTCGAGGACAACGTGGCCGCCCAGAACATCGAGCTGGGCAGCGAGGACCTGGAGCGACTGGCCGCGGCAGCTTGACCGCCGAACCATCCCGCCACCGCGACGAGCACCGCTTCGGCAGCGGGGAACCGTTCACGATCGGCATCGAAGAGGAGCTGCTGCTCGTGGACCCGAGCACGTACGGGCTCGCGCACGTCGCCGATCAGGTGCTGCCCGGCATCGAGCTGCCTCGCGATCGAGCCGATCACGAGGCCTTCGCATGCGAGATCGAGGTTCGCTCCGAGCCTCGGCGCAGCGCGGGGGACGCGGTGGCCGACCTCGCCGAGGGCCGCGCTGCGATCCTCGGCGCCGGGGGCACGCCGATGGGCGTCGGGGTCCATCCTGGCGCCGATTTCGGCGATGTGCGGCTGATCGACTCCGAGCGCTACCGGCGCGTGGAGGCACAGATGCGCGGGCTCATCCGGCGCACACCAGAGTGCGCTCTCCACGTGCACGTGGCGATGCCCACGCCCGATGCCGCCGTGGCCGGGCTGATGGGACTGCGCGAGGCGCTGCCCCTGATCGGCGCTCTGGGCGCGAGCTCGCCGTACTGGTTCGGCGTCGACTCGGGCCTGGCCAGCGCCCGCTCGGCGATCGTGCGCGCCTACCCGGGGCGCGGGCTGCCGCCGCCCTTGAGCGGCTGGGACGAATATCTAGAGGCGCTTGACGGCATCGCCGCGGGCGGCGGCCCCAAGGAGCACACGATGGTTTGGTGGGATGCGCGCCTGCAGCCGCGCCTGGGCACGATCGAGCTGCGCGAGCTCGACGTGCAGGCCGGCCTGGTGGAGGCCGCCGGCATGGCCGCCCTGGTGCACGCGATCGCGCGTAGAGCGGCGGAGGCGCCGCTACCAGCGCCGGCGCCCGCCGAGGCGCTGCACTGGTCGAGCTTTCGGGCGGCGAAGGACGGCCTCGACGCCGAGCTGCTGTTCCGGGGTCGTCTGCGCCCGGTGCGCGAAGCGGCGGGGGAGCTTCTGGCGGAGCTCCGTGGCGAGGACGATGCTCTGGACGGGGTAGAGAAGATCCTGCGTGAGGGTGGTGCGCCGCTTTTCCAGCGGGCTATAAGGGAGCGCGACGGGATGCCGGCTTTGCTTCGCGCGCTCGCCGAGCGGACGGCTCAACCGCTCTGATCGGTACGGCGGACTTGCTTCTCTACGCCGCGTCGCGCAGCGCTGCCACCGCGTCGTCCTTCGAGAGGCGACGCAGGGCCTGGTCCTCGAGCTGGCGCACGCGCTCGCTCGACAGGCCGAGGCGCCGGCCCGTCTCGCGCAGAGCCTGGGGCTCCTCGCGGTCGAGGCCGAAGCGCAGGGTGATCACGGTCCGCTCGTTGTCGGGCAGACCGCCGACGGCGTCACGCAGCGTCTCGAAGTCGAGCTCCGAGCTGACGTAGTCCTCGATCGAGGGGCCGTCGCCGGCAATCAGGTCGCCGAGCGCCGTGTCCCCGTCCTCGCCTACGCCCTGGTCGAGGCTCGTCGGACCGCGGTCGGCCCGGCGAATGTCGATCACCTCGTCCATCGGAAGCTCGACGAAGGCAGCGATCTCCTCGTCCGTGGCCTGGCGGCCGAACTCGACGGCGAGCTTGCGCTCGGCGTCGGAGATCTTGCGCGCGCGGGCGACGATGTGCACCGGCAGCCGCACGGTGCGGCCCGAGTTGGCCAGGCCGCGGCCGATCGCCTGCCGGATCCACAGGGTGCCGTAGGTGGAGAACTTGAAGCCCTTGCGCCAGTCGAACTTCTCGACCGCGCGAATGAGGCCGAGCATGCCCTCCTGGATCAGGTCGCCGAGCGGAAGCCCCTGGCCCTGATACTTTCGCGCGACGGAGATCACCAGGCGCAGGTTCGAGTTGACCATGCGATCCTTGGCCTCGAGGTCCCCGCGCTCGATGCGCTGGGCCAGCTCGATCTCCTCCTCCGCGTTCAGCAGGGGGTGCTTGCGCGCTTCGTTGAAGAAGAGTTGCAGCGAGTCTTCGAGCTCGGGCGTGAAGTCGTGAGTTTTGGTGTCAGTCGTGCTTGTAGCAGCCATAATCCGTTAGATAGTTCGAGGTTCATCGAAAGCATAGCGAACTAAAGGCCCGAAAAGAAGACCTTTTTAGTAGGCAAAAAGCGCCAGAAAGATCTATACACCGAAGCGCCGCGATGGTTAACGCGTGTTGGCGCGTTCTCGGGTGGGTAGACGCGTCACGAACAAGGCTATCGGTCAAGGAGGCAAGGCATGCAGGTGACGGCCCCCGATCGCGAGGAGCTGCGGCGGCTGACCGAGCTACGGCTCGAGCGGCCGGTCGTGCTCAGCCTCTACCTGGACCTCGATCCGGCCGAATTCGCCACTCCACCAGCTCGCGCGACCGCCATCCGCTCGCTGCTCGACGAGGCCGATCGCAGACTGCGCGATCACGGTGGGCTATCGCACCAGGACCGCGCCGACCTCGGGACGAGCCTGGATCGGGCTAGAACGCTGCTCGAGCGCGACCTGCGCGCCGAGGGCGCCCACGCCATGGCCCTCTTCGCCAGCGAGTCGGCCGACCTTTTCGAGGCCATGAAGCTCCCTCGCTCGGTGCCCAACCGCGTGGAGATAGGGCGCTCGCCGCTGGTCGGTCCGCTGGCCCGGCTCGAGCGGCGTGAGCGTTGGTGCGTCGCGCTCGTGAGCCGGCGTGACGCGCGCTTCTTTCGCGGCTCCCCGGACGGGCTGCGCGAGATCGAGCAGATCCACGACACCGTCTTCGGCCAGCACGATAAGGGCGGCTTGGCGCAGGCGCGCTACCAACGCGGGATCGAGAAGGAAAAGGACGATCACCTCAAGCACACCGCCGAGGCGCTCATGAAGCACTACAAGCGCCGGCCCTTCCAGCACCTGATCGTGGGCGGGCCTCGAGAGGTGGTTGCCGACTTCGAGTCGAAGCTGCACGGCTACCTCGCCGATCGCCTGTCCGGTCGCATCGAGGTGGACGTGGACAGCGCGACGCCCGACCAGGTTCTCGAGGCCGCGCAGCCGCGCTTCGACGAGCTTGACGAGGAGCGCGAGGCCGAGGCCTTGGAGCGGCTGGGGGAGGGGGGCCGGGCGGCCAGCGGTCTCGATGACACCGTCCGAGCCCTCAACGAGCGACGCGTCGCGTGCCTCCTGCTCGACGAGCAGTTCTCCGCCGCCGGAGTCAGCTGCCCGGACTGCGGTTGGCTGGGCGCAGGGGCCGAGCGCACCTGTCCCGTCGACGGCCGCGAGCTCGACCAGCTCGATGACCTGACCGACGCGGCGATCGAGCTCGCCCTGCAGGGCGCAGCCGAGATCATGGCCATGCGCCATCGCCGCGACGAGTTCGAAGAGCGTGCCGGTGGAATCGCCGCGCTGCTCAGATTCTGAACCCAACCAGGAAGGAAAGTCGCATGTTCAAGCTATTGATTGGTGCCGCGATTGGAGGCGCCGCAATCTGGTTCCTCGACCCGGACCGAGGCGGAGGGCGCCGGACTCAGGCGCTCGGCATCGCCGAGAAGGGCAAGCAGAAAGTTACGGAGAAGGTGGGCTCGGGCACCCCTGACGCCCAGGAGCGGGCGCCCGCCAGCGAGCGCCTCAACGATCCCGGTCTACAGGCCAAGGTCGAGAGCGAGATCTTTCGGGCCGACGATGCCCCGAAGGACAAGGTTTCGGTGAACGTCGAGGACGGCGTGGTCTACCTCCGCGGCGAGCTCGACGATCCGGCCGCTATCGATGGTCTACGCGAAGCGGCCTCGAACGTCGACGGTGTGACCGAGGTGAGGAGCCTCCTGCATGCAACGGGTGAGCCTGCGCCGGCCAAGGAGGAAGCCGGCACCTAACACGCGGTCAGCGGGCGGCCGGCACGCTCTCGGTGGCGCCGGCCGCCTCGCGCAGGGCATCGCGCAGCGCACGTTTGTGCTTGAGCGAAAGCGCGGCGATCTCGGGTGGTGGCGTGGTCATCTGGCGGTACGCCGTCTCGCGCAGGCGAGCACCTTCGTCGGTGAGCACCAGCAGCTTTACGCGCCTGTCCGTTGCAGAGGGCCGTCGCTCGATAAGGCCACGTGCCTCGAGCCGGTCGACGATCCCAGTGACGTTGGAGGCGTCGCAGAACAGCTTGCCGGCCAATGAGCTCATCGGCACGCCGTCACCGGGCTCGATCAGACGAAGCGCATGCAGTTGCATGGGCGCGAGCCCCATCTCCTGCGCGAGCGCCATGAATCGCGGCTTGTTGGCCTGCATCACTCGCCACAGCAGTTCCCACGCTTCTTGGGCCGGATCGTCGTGAACGCTCATGATCGATGCTCATCATAGTCGAAGGCGGCGATATTTAGCAACCTCAAGCATTTTCTGGTAGCGTGGCCATCATGAGTGAAGCTGCAATCGAAGCCACCGACCTCGTCCGCGAGTTCAAGAGGGGGCCGCGCGCCGTCGACGGAATCGAGCTACGCGTCGAGCCCGGCGAGGTGTACGGCTTTCTGGGCCCCAACGGCGCCGGCAAATCCACCACCGTCCACATGCTCACCACGCTGCTGCCGCCCACCTCGGGCACGGCGCGCGTGGCCGGCCACGACGTTGTGGAGGACGGCTCGGCGGTGCGGGCGTCGATCGGCGCCGCGCTCCAGGAGGCGGCGCTGGACCCGTTCTTGACCGGCAACGAGCACATGAAGCTGCAGACCGCGCTGCACGGCATGCGCGGGCGGGACGGGCGCGAGCGCGCCGCGACGCTGCTCGAGCGGGTGGGACTCACGCAGGCCGCCGACCGCCGGGTGGGCGGCTACTCGGGCGGTATGAAGCGCCGGCTCGACCTGGCGCTTGCGCTCGTCCACCGGCCGCGGATCCTGTTCCTCGATGAGCCCACGACCGGCCTCGACCCACAGAGCCGCACCGCGCTGTGGGAGGAGGTGCAGCGTCTGGCCGGCGATCGTGGCGTCACGGTCTTCCTGACCACGCAGTATCTCGAGGAGGCAGACGTGCTCGCCGACCGCGTGGGCATCATCGACCATGGCCGAATCGTGGCCGAGGGAACCCCGGAGGCGCTGAAGGCCGAGATCGGCCGCCCCAGCGTCGAAGTGGTTCCCGCCGAGCCCGGGGATCTCGCGCGCATGAAAAGCGTGCTGGCCCGCTTCGGCGAATCGGCGACGGCCTCCCCGAAGGGCGCCGCCGTGCGACTCGCGGGCGGCGACGCCCAGCTGGCCGAGGTCGTTCGCGCGCTCGACGCCCAGAGCATCTCGGTGGAGGCGCTTCAGCTGCATGCGCCCACGCTCGACGACGTGTTCCTGGAGAAGACCGGCCGCTCGCTCGAGGGCGAGGCGGAGAGGGCGGAGCCCGCGGAGGCAGAGGCCAAGGAGCCGGTGGCGGCGTGACCGAGGCCGTTCGCTCCGCTGTGCGCTCCGGCCTGTTTCTGCAGGTCGGAATGCTCGCGCGCCGCTCGGTCATACGCACCCTGCGCCAACCGGCGATGGTGGTCCCGTCGATCGTGTTCCCGCTGATGCTCCTCGCGATCAACTCGAGCGGGCTCGACTCGACCACGCAGATTCCGGGCTTCCCCACGAACTCCTATTTCGAGTTCGCGCTCGCCATAGCCTTCGTGCAGGGGGCGCTCTTCTCGGCCAACAGCGCCGGCACCAACGTGGCCAACGACATAGAGAGCGGCTTTCTCAACCGGCTCTCCCTTACCCCGCTCAAGCGGGTGGCGCTGATGATGGGCCAGCTCGCCGGCATCGTGGCCCTCGGGCTGATCCAGGCACTGACCTTCCTCGGTGTTGCTGTGCTCTTCGGCGCCGGCATCGCAGCCGGGGTGGGCGGCGCGGTGGTGATCGTCCTGCTCTCGCTCACAATCTCGCTCGCCTTCGGCTGCATCGGCGCGTTCGTGGCGCTCCGCAGCGGGACGGGTGAGGCGGTTCAGGGAATCTTCCCGCTGTTCTTCGCCGCCCTCTTTCTTTCCTCGATGGCGCTGCCGCGCGACCTGATCGAGATCGGCTGGTTTCAGACCGTGGCCACCTACAACCCGGTCTCCTACATGCTCGAGGGCATCCGCTCGCTGGTGATCATCGGCTGGGACGGCGAGGCGCTCGCGCTCGGGTTTGCATGCGCGGGAGGACTCGCTCTGCTCGCGCTGGCCGCCGCCAGCTCGGCGCTGCGAACCAGGATGGTGCGCACATGAGCCGCGGCGGGTTCTGGTCGGTTGCCGGCGGGGTGGCCTGGCGCAACATCCACAACTTCTTCACCAACCCGGCGATGGTGATCCCGGCGCTGCTCTTCCCCCTGTTCTTCTTCACCGCCTTCGCCGGCGGGCTCTCTCGCGTCGATTCGGTCCCGGGCTTCGACTACGCGGCCGGCTACACGACCTTCGTCTACGGCTTCGTGCTGCTACAGGCCTCGATGTTCGGAGGCATCTTCACCGGCTTCTCCGTGGCCCGCGACTTCGAGTCCGGCTTCTCGCGGCGGCTCATGCTCGCAGCTACCAATCGCGGCGGCATCGTGGCCGGCTACTGGTTCTCGGCCCTGGTCCGCGCGCTGTTCACGGTCGCACTGATCACGGTGGTGGCGCTGATCGCGGGCCTGGACGTGAGCGGCGGGCCGGTTGACCTGCTCGGTCTCTACACGCTGGCCGTGCTGCTCAACTTCGCTGCCGTGATGTTCGCCACCGGCGTGGCAATGCGCCTGCGCACCATGCAGGCCGGACCGGCCATGCAGATGCCGATGTTCCTGCTGCTCTTCCTTGCGCCCGTCTGGGTTCCCTACGACCTGCTCACCGGGTGGGTCCAGGCCGCGGCGTCGTTCAATCCGATCACCCTGGTCCTCGAGTCGGTGCGCGGCTTCCTGGAGGGCGATCCGGTCGAGGTGCTGCCCGCCTTCGGCGTGGCGGTGCTGCTGGCGGCAGTCAGCCTGCTCTGGGTTCGCGGCGGGTTGCGCTCCGCCGAACGCGTGGCCTGAAGATAACGCTCCGTGCGCAGCCGGCAGAGCCGGCTGCTTCGGGCTACCCTGCCCCGCATGGCTGAAGAGACTCACGACGTCGTGCAGGGCGAGGGCTATGCCGTTGCAAACGTCGACGCGCTGGGCGAGGGTCCGGGATTTCGCAAGATCCGCCGCGAGCTGGGCGTGACGGCCTTCGGAGTGAATGCGATCGAGATTCCGCCCGGCTACGAGACGGGCCGCCACTATCACGACGAGCAGGAGGAGCTCTACTTCGTTCACGAGGGGCGGTTGGAGATGACCTTCAACGACGACTCGGCGCATGCCCTGGGGCCGGGCGGGCTGGCGCGGGTCGACGCCGCGACCATCCGCAAGGTCAAGAACGTGGGTGACACTCCGGCGCTGTACGTCGTCGTGGGCGGCAAGGACGGATACGTCGGCCGTGACGGCCAGCTGGCCGGGGGCGACACAAGCCGCTTCACCGCGTCCAGCTAGGTGCGGCGCGCTCTCCTACTGCTTGCGGCTGCGCTGCTCCTCGCCGCCCTGCTCGTGCCCGCCACCCAGGGCAGCCGGCTGCCCGGAGCTCGGGGCTGCCCGGTGTTTCCCAAGAACAACCACTGGAACAAGCGCGTCGACCGCCTGCCACTGCATCCGAACTCCGACGCGATCGTGCGCTCCATCGGGGTGGGCGAGACGATGCACGCCGACTTCGGCTCCGGGCTCTACGACGGTGGCCCGATCGGCATCCCCTTCGTCACCGTCGCCACGGGTCGCCGGCGCGTGCCGGTGTCCTTCGAATACGCAAGCGAATCGGACCGCGGGCCCTATCCGATTCCACCCAACGCTCCGATCGAGGGCGGGCGCAACGCCGACGGCGACCGCCACGTGATCGTGGTCGACAGGTCGCGCTGCCGGCTCTACGAGCTGTTCGCCGCCTACCCCCAGGACGGCGGGGCCCGCTGGAGCGCGGGCTCGGGAGCGATCTGGAACCTGCGCTCCAATCGCCTGCGGCCGCGAAGCTGGACCTCGGCCGATGCCGCCGGGCTGCCGATCCTGCCCGGCCTCGCTCGCTATGACGAGGTCAAGCGCGGGCGCATCGATCACGCGCTGCGGTTCACCGCCTCCCAGACACGTCGCGCCTTCATCTATCCGGCGCGGCATTTCGCCTCGGATCTCACCGACCCCAATCTGCCGGCGATGGGTCAGCGCGTGCGCCTCAAGCGCGGCTATGACATCTCGCGCTTCCCGCGCCAGACGCGGATCGTCCTGCGGGCGCTGAAGCGCTACGGGATGATCCTCGCCGACAACGGGGCACCCTGGTTCGTCAGCGGCGCGCCGCATCCGGGCTGGAACAACGACGACCTGCACTCGCTGCACCAAGTGCCGGGCAGCGCCTTCGAGGTCGTGGACACGAGCCGCTTGCCTCGACCGTGACCCCGCGCCCGGTGCGGGTCGGATGCTCGGGGTGGAACTACGACAGCTGGCGGGGCGGGCTCTATCCCGAAGGCCTCGGCGAGGCGCGCTGGCTGAGACGTTACGCCGAGGTCTTCGACACGGTGGAGGTCAACTCGACCTTCTACCGGCTGGCCTCGCGGGATGCCGTTGCGCGCTGGGTCGAGGACACGCCGGACGACTTCCTGTTTGCCGCCAAGGCCAGCCGCTACCTCACGCACGTCCGCCGCCTGCGTGACGTAGCGGAGGGCATCCGGCGCTATTACGAGCGCATCGAGCCGCTCGTCAGGTCATCCAAGCTGGGACCGATCGTGTGGCAGCTGCCGCCCAACTTCCAGCGCGACGACCACGCGCTCGCCTCGATCCTGGAATTACTTCCCGGTGGGCGCCACTGCTTCGAGTTTCGCCATGAGAGCTGGTTCTCATCCGAGGTCTACGCGGCCCTACGCAGTCACGGGGCGGCGCTGGTAATCGCCGACCACCCCAAGTGGCCCTTTCAGGCGCGCGAGCTGACGACCGACTGGACGCTGGTGCGCATGCATCACGGGCATCGTGGCCGGCGTGGCAACTACTCGCGCACCGAGATCGACGAGTGGGCCCGGCGCATCGCAAACTGGCGCAGCCGGGCGGAGGTGCTCGTCTACTTCAATAACGACTGGGAGGGCTTTGCGGTGACGAACGCCAAGGCGCTCAGGCGGCGGCTGCGGCGGTCTCCAGGCGGTTGAGCGCACGGCGCAGCAGTCGCGAGACGTGCATCTGGGAGTAGCCGATCCTCTCGCCGATCTCTCGCTGTGTCAGGTCCTGCATGAAGCGCAGCTCGACCACCTGGCGCTCGATCTCGGGTAGGGCGCGCCAGGTGCTCGCGATGGCGTCGCGGCTCTCGACCAGCTCGTAGGCGTGATCCTCGGCGCCCAAGAGGTCGACCAGCTCGGCCGCCTCGTCGTCATCGCGTGAGGTGCGGGCGTTGAGCGACGCTGCCTCGTAGCTCGCCGCCGCATCCTGGGCCTCGAGCACCCGCTCGACCGAGCAGCCGAGCGCCTGGGCGACCTCACGAACGCGTGGTGAGCGGCCGAGCGACTTCGAGAGCAGCTCGGTCTCGCGGTTGACCGCCAGTGCGCGCTCCTGCAATTCGCGGGGCACGTGCAGCGCCCAGCCCTTGTCGCGAAAGTGGCGTTTGAGCTCTCCGAGGATGGTGGGCGCGGCGTAGCTCGAGAACTTCGTGCCGCGGCCCGGCTCGAAGCGGTCGATGGCCTTGATCAGACCCAGGCTCGCCACCTGAAGCAGGTCGTCGTGGGGCTCGTCGGTATAGGAGTAGCGCAGCGCAAGGTCCCGGGCGAGCGGTAGAAAGCGCTCGGCCAGCTCCTCGCGGGCTGCCAGATCCCCGTGATGGTGGTAGCGAACGAGAAGCTCCCGCTCGGTCTCCTGGACGTCCTCGCGGGTCACGTCCGTGCGGCGATGGAATTGCAGCACCGCCCCATGGGCGCGCGCAACTGCGTTCATGTGTAAGACCTCCGTCGGTTATCAACCTGACGACAGGTCCGATTCGTGGCCGGCCGACCAAGGTGGCCACGCGTCGTCCCCCAAGGGAAGTGTGTCCCTTCTTTTGAAGTACTAAACGAACACTGGCGCTTTCGCTCAAGCCCCCAGCACGTGCTTCCCGTATGTGCGTAGGGCGCCGAGCGGATCGGCGCCCGAGCCGTTCTGAAGGCACACAACCGTCGCTCCGAGCTTCTCGATCTCGCGAATGCGCTCAACGTGGTGCGCCGGGTCGGAGCCGATGATGTACGACTGCTTGAACTCGTCGTCGGAGAGCTGGCGCTCGGCCTTCTCGTACATCGCCCTCGGATCGTGGTGGTCGTCGGTGAAGTTCTCGTCGAGCTGTGTCGGTTTCCACACGCGCGCACCCTCCAGAGCACTGTCGTCGTCCGGCGCCCAGGAGAAGCCCGCCTGAAGGATGATCTCGCCGGCCTCACGCCCTGCGTCGTCGCAAGCCGAGCGGTAGGCCTCGATCAGGCCGGGCGCCGTCTCGGGGTCGGCCAGCGTCCAAAGGCCATCGCCGTGCCGGGCAGCCACCGCGGCGGCATCAGGCCCGAACGCCGATACGTATATCGGTGGCCGGCGATCTCCGCGCGTATGAAGGTAGGCGTCCTTGGTGCGAAAGAAACGGCCCTCGTGGTCGACTCGCTCGCCGTCGAGCAGGCGGCCGATCAGCTCGAGCGCCTCGTCCATTCGCTCCACCTGCTCCGCCGTATCTGGCCAGTCCATCCCGCAGGGCGACTCATTGAGCGACTCCCCGGATCCGATGCCGAGAAACGCGCGGCCCGGGCACATCTCCTCCATCGTGGCCGCGAACTGCGCAACCAGGGCCGGGTGATAGCGGTGTATCGGAGCAGTGACCCCCGTTCCGACCCCCGTGCGCTCGGTCGCCTGGCCGATTGCCCCCAGCAGTGCCCATGCCATACCCGATTCCCCGGGCTCCCACCAGGGCTGGAAGTGGTCGCTGACGTTGACGGCGTCGAAGCCCGCTCGCTCGGCCTCGACCGCCTGCTCGATCAGGTTGCTCGGCGGGAACTGCTCCGTCGCCAATTGCACCCAGTAGCGCATCGCGCACTGCTACCCGGCTTTCGGGCGCGCCAAGCAGTCAGTTCTGAAGTCGGCGCAATCCGCGCTCGCGCTTTTCGTGCTCGCGCCGGCAGGCGCGGAGCAGCCTGGCGGCCTCCCGCTGAGCCGCCTCGGCTTCGCTCAGTGCTTCACGAGCGCTGTCCACGCGCGCCGCGGCCTCGTCCTCCGCGGCTTCGGCCTGCTCCAGGGCGGCCACCGCTTCGGCCAGCTCCCGCTCTGCGTTCGCGCGGTCGGCCTCTCGCTTGCGCTCTCCCGCCGGCGGCGAACGCTTGGAGGGCCGGCTGGGTGCGCGGGGGGCCGCTGCGACTGCTCCAGGGGTGTCGAACGCTCCGCCCAGGCCCACCGCCTCATGCTCACGCACGAGCCGGCCGTGGGCGAGTTCCTCGCGTACCCCTTCGTCGAGGGCCGCCGCGTGCAATGTCGAGCGCACCCGCTCCTTGAGCGCCGGCCCGCTCTTTCCCGTCTCGCTCGCGATGGCCTCCGCGCAGTCGGCCAGGACCGACGTCAGCTCGCGTTGCTGCTCCATCGCCTCCCGCAGCTCTTCGCGGCCCCCGCCCGACAGGAGGGCCTTGTGGGCTTCCCGCAGCCGCTCTCCCGCGGCCAGCAGCGCCTGTGTCTCCTGCTGACGCCGTCGTACCGCCTGGTTGAGCGCCCACGCTCCGGCCGTGGGCTTGCGCAGCGCCTTGACCGCGGTCGCGCCCTCTCGGTCACCGCCGGCGCGCAGGCTCTTGGCCAGCGCGTCGCGCTGAGCCACGAACTCGTCGAGCGGCAGGCCGTAGAGGCGTTCGATGTCCGCGTCGGGCGGCGCCGGAGTCAAGGCCCTTCAGGCTACGCGCCCCCGAGGCCCTTCCGCTCCGCCGCCCGGTACGCGATCTGCAGGAAGTCGGCGATCGTCAGCGCGGACAACACCGAGGCGAGAAGGCGCGTCGAGCGCGGAGCGGTCATCAACCCGAGGTGGAAACCACCGGAAACCCACATGCCCAGGCAGTACGGGCAGATGAGCAGCTCTCCCACCGTTCGCCTGAAGCCCTCCCCGCGAGCGCGCTCCTCCACCTCGCCCGGCGCGCCCTTGCCCTGGTACTCGGTGAACGGTGCGCGCAGGAAGGCCGTGACCTTGTCCTTGGCGATCAGCCGGCTCAGCTTGTGGGTGGCCACGCCGGTGAGCAGAAGGTCTCGCCCGTCCACGCGCTCCGGTAGCTCGTGGCCCGCCCTGTGCGCTGCGACCACTCCGGCGGCCAGGCCCGCGTTGAACAGCGCACTGAAAGCAGCGTAGGCCTCGAAATGTGGGCGCTTCTCCGGCGGGGCGTACCCCTCGAATGCCCCGCCGATCCGCGCCTTGTCCGTGTCGACGCTCAAGACTTGTTGCTCTCCATCTTGCGCGTATCGCGCGGCTCGGCGAAGGGCTCCTGGTCCTCCGGTCGCATGCCTTCCTCGATCCGGCGACCGCGCTCCAGCTCGGCGTTGAACTCGGCTCCGAGCAGAATCATGATGTTCGAGATCCATAGCCAGACCAGGAAGATGACCGGCCCGGCCAGAGCCCCGTAGGTCTTGTTGTACGAGCCGAAATTCGCCACGTAGAAGGCGAAGGCCACCGACGCGATTATCCAGCCGATCACGGCCAGGACCGAGCCCGGCGAGAGCCACTTGAAGCCGGGCTGCTTGACATTGGGGGCGGCCCAGTAGAGCACCGCAAACATGAAGCTCACGAAGAGAATGAGCACCGGCCATTTGGCGATGTTCCACACCTGCACGGCGGTGTCGCCCACTCCCACGAGGCCGCCCACCTCTTGGGCCAGGCCCCCACTGAGCGTGACCGCAACAGCGCTGATCGCGGTGAGCACCATCAGCAGAACGGTGAGTCCGACCCGAACGGGGAGGGTCTTCCAGATCGGGCGGCCCTCCTCGATGTCGTAGATGGCGTTCGACGCGCGCATGAAAGCCGAGACGTAGCCCGAAGCCGCCCAGATCGCCGCGAGCAGGCCGACGACGAAGAAGACGCCCGACGCGCCACTGTTGCCCTGCAGATTCTTGATCGCGTCGGTGAAGATGTCCTTCGCGGGGCCGGGAGCGACGCTGCCGAGGTTGTCCAGGAGCGGCTGCGTGGCCGAGGTGCCGATCAGGCCGAGCACGGACACCAGCACGATCAGGGCCGGGAAGATCGACAGGACGCCGTAGTAGGTGAGCGCCGCGGCCCAATCGGTCAGGTTGTCGTCCTGAAATTCCGTGAACGTGCGCTTGAGCACCCCGCCCCAGGACTTGCCCTTCAGCTTGGTGGGGGCGTCGGGACCGCCGTCTGATCGAGCCATCGCTAGCGCCTCCGAATCAGCCAGAGCGCAACGAGGCCCACGCCGATTCCGACCGCCACCGGCACCAGCGGCTTGTCGCGCGCCTGTTCCGGGAGCTTCTGCTGTAGCTCCTGCGCCTTGGTCTGCGCCTGAGCCTTCGCCTCGTCGACCCGGGCCTTGGCCTGCGCCTTGACGTCGGCCTTCTGGGTGAGCGCTTCCACCGTGTCTCCAAGCTCGGCGCGGGTGCGCTCGATGTTCTCGCGCAACTCGGCCTGCTCCTGCTCGGGGGACTTCTGCTCCTGCTCGCTCATGCTCGCGCCCTCGCCCTCTTCACTTCGTCGACGTCCCGTTTGGTGCTTTCCATCGCTCCTTCGGGGAGCGGTGGCGTGGCCTGCTCGACCTTCTTCTTGCCGGTCAGAGCCAGGATGCCTGCGATCGCCAGCAGCACGACGCCCACGAGCACCGCGCCGATCCAGGGCTCGAGAAAGGTGCCGATCCCGAGAACAGCGGCCGCGATCAGAGCGCCCACGCCATAGAGCGTAACCAGCCCGGCGCCGCCGAACATGCCCGCTCCGATGCCGGCCTTCTTGCCCTTCTCCTGGAGCTCGGCCGTCGCAAGTCGCATCTCCTGGCGGACGAGATCGGCCGTCTGCTGGGAAAGCTGCTGAACGAGCTCTCCCGCCGAGCGATCGATGTCGGTGTCGGTGACTCCTGTCGTTCCTTCCATGACGACCGTCATACCCTCCCCGGCGGCCGCTAAGCCGCCCGCACTTACCCGTACGCGCCTAAGAGCCTGTCTCAGAAAGGGCGGCCACCTCGCGGATCTCGGCCAGCCGCGCGAGGGCCTTGTGCTCGATGCGCCGTATCCGCTCGGGCGAGAGGCCCATCTGCCGGCCGGCCTCGCGCAGCGGTGTGGGGTCGTTGCCGTCGATGCCGTAGCGGAGCTTGATCACCTGGCTCTCGTCGGCCGAGAGCTGGTTCAGCGCTTCACGAACAGTTTGGTCGCGCAGACCGATCTCCACCTCCTGGTGGGGCTCGGGCTCGTCGCTGGCCAGAAGGTCGCCCAGCTCGGTCTGTCCGCTCTCACCGATGGTGCGCTCGAGGCTCGTGATCGTGCGCATGACCTCGCGTGTCTCGTGCAGCTCCTCGATCGTGAGCTCCGCCCCTGCCGCGATCTCCTCGTCGGTGGGTGGGCGTCCGTGGCGAGCGGCCAGCTCGCGCTCCACACGACCGATCTTGCGCTCGCGCTGGCCGATGTGCACCGGGATGCGGATGGTGCGGCCCTGGTTGGCCAGCCCTCTCTGAATCGCCTGGCGGATCCAGAAGGTGGCGTAGGTCGAGAACTTGTAGCCCTTTCGCCAGTCGAACTTCTCGGCCGCCCGGATGAGCCCGAGGATCCCCTCTTGGATCAGGTCGAGCAGCGCCAGCTCATGGCCCTGGTACTTCTTGGCCAGCGACACGACGAGGCGCAGGTTCGAGTTGACCATCCGCTCCTTGGCCTCGAGGTCGCCGCGCTCGATGCGCTGTGCGAGCTCGACCTCCTCCTCGGCGGTCAGCAGCGGATGACGGCGGACGTCGCGCAGGAACAGCTGCAGCGTGTCGCTGGTCATCACGGCGAGCTCGTCGTGGTGGTAGACGGGCCCGGCCGGTGCGCCGTTCCCACAGTCGTCGCTCAGCTTGACCCCGCGTGCATCAAGGCGGTCGTGCAGCGCTTCCCTCTCTTCGTCGGACAGACCCAGTTCCGCGGCCAGCTCCGAGAAGTCGGAGAGGTTTACGCAATCCCTGTCCCCTCCCCGTTCGATCAGCGCCTCGAGCCGGCGCTCGGCCGAATCGTCCGTCGGCGGCATAGCTTTGGTCTACCCCCGCGGGTGGGGGCTAAACGGCGCTCTGCGCATCCAGCAGCGCATTCAGCTGCTTTTTCGGCGCGGACAGTCCCCGGGCGTGCGTGCCGATCTCAGCCCAGGGGTCACCCTTCTCGTCGAGCCTGCGCAGGACCGTCCGGACCGTCCATTTGTCGGGCCGCAGCTTCGAGTCCGAGAGCTCCTCCCACTCGATCGGAGTGGCGACCGGAGCTCCGGCACGGGGCCGCACCGCGTAGGGCGGCACCACCGTCTGGGCGTAGCGGTTTCGCAGCACGTCGACCAGGATGCGCCCACCGCGCTGGGCCTTGCGAAACTCGGTGGTCAGAGCGTCGGGATCGCGCGCCGCCAGCAGTTCGGCCAGACCATCCGCGAACTCCTTGACGTGATCGAAGTCGGCGCGGCGTTGAATCGGCGTCCACACGTGGATGCCCTTCGAGCCTGTCACCTGTGCGAACGGCTCGAGTCCCACCTCGCGCAGCAGGTCGCCGGCATCCCGTGCGGCGCGCCTCACGTCGCCGAAGTCGCTCTTCGGCGCCGGGTCGAGGTCGATCACCAGGCGGTCGGGCCGGTCGATGCGGTCGGCGCGCGAGAGCCAGACATGGGGCGTGATCGTGTTCTGGTTGGCCAGGTAGACGAGCGTGCGGGCGTCGCTCGCGATCGCATGGGTCACGCTGCCGCCGTGCTTGGCCGCCTCCACGCGCCGGACCCACGCGGGAAAGTAGTCGGGGGCGTCCTTGTGGAAGAAGCCGCGCTGGCCGATGCCCGCCGGGAAACGCTGCAGGCTGAGTGGGCGGCCCTTGATGTGGGGCAGCATCCATTCCGCCACCTGCTCGTAGTACTCGGCCAGCTCGCCCTTGGTGACGCCGTCGTCGGGAAACAGGACCTTCTCGGGGTGGCTGATCTCGATGTTCATGCCGGGACCTCCCGCACGACCTGACGGGCGGGCTTGTCGTCGCGGAGCCCGAGGTAGCGCGGGTGCCGCAGGCGCCCGTCACGCGTCCACTCGGTGAAGCCGATTTGGGCCACCAGCTGCGGCTCGACCCAATGTGTGCCTCGGGGTATGGGGTGCACGTCGGCGAAGGGATTGTCCTCGCTCTCGAGGTCTCGCAACTGCGCGCCCAGGTCGGCCAGCGTCGAGCGGTCGAAGCCGGTGCCCACCTTGCCGGCGTAGAGCAGCGTGTCGCCTTCGAAGTGGCCCACGAGCAGCGCGCCGAAGTCGGTGCGCGAGCCCTGCGGCGCGGTGAAGCCTCCGATCACGAGCTCCTGTTCGGCGTGGCACTTGAGCTTGAGCCAGTCGCGCGAGCGAGTTGCCCGATAGGGACTGTCGGCGCGCTTGGCGATCACTCCCTCGAGACCCTTGCGGCAGGCCTCCTCGTAGAGCCGCTCCCCGACCTCGTTGCGGTGCGGAGTGAAGCGGATGGGATCCTCGAAGCGCAACGCCTCGCGCAACTGCCGTTTGCGCTCGCGCAGGGGGAGGTCGCGCAGGTCGGCCCCTTCGAGCCGGAGCAGGTCGAACACGTAGAGGTAGATCGCGACCCGCTCCTTGCCGCGGCGCTGCAGCCGCGAGAAGCTGGTGATCCCGCGCCGGTCGAGCGCCACCACCTCCCCGTCGACCACGAAATCCGGGCAGGGATCGGCCCTCAGGGCCTCCGAGACCTCCGAGTACTGCACGCTCATGTCGCGGTCGGTGCGCGAGAGCAGGCGCACGCCGCTGCCGTCGCGATGGGCGATGCAGCGCACGCCGTCGAGCTTGCGCTCGAAGATCCAGGCGGGGTCGGAGAAGGGCTCGTCGGAGAGGACGGCCTTCATCGGGGCGTACTCGCTCAGGCCACCAACTTCTAGCGCACCTGGTCGATCGTCCGCCCGCTCACCACCGACTCGGGCTGGGTGCTGGTGGGCCGGCGGCGCGCGTCGGCCTCCTCGTCGCGGCGCTTGACGAGCAGCCAGCGGCGACCGTCTGTGTTCCTCAGCGACCAGCCGCCACGCAGCTTGTGGCCCTCGAGCCAGAACGAGGCGTGGCCGGCGGCCAGCGACTCGGCCATCGGCTCATCGCGCAGGGTCTCGTAGCTGCCGCGATCCCACACGATCACCGGCCCGGCGCCGTACTCGCCCTCGTCGATCACGCCCTCGAAGTCGCCCCAGGAGAGGGCGTGGTCGTCGACGGCCATGGCCAGGCGCTTGTCGCGCGGGTCGGTCGACGGGCCCTTGGGGACCGCCCAGGACTTGAACGTGCCCTCGACCTCGAGGCGGAAGTCGTAGTGCATGGAGGTGGCATCGTGCTGCTGAATCACGAAGCGAGGCATTCAGACCGCCCCCGGGCGCAGCGGCTCGATCTCCAGCGGGCCCTCGTGGCGAGCCTCGACCTGGAGCGTGGTGTGGTCGATGCCGAAGCGCTGGTGCAGCAGCTCGGCGAGCCGGCGGCGGTGGGACTGGGTGTCGCAGCCGGCGCCCACCGTCACGTGCGCCGACAGCGAGGGCATGCCCGAGGTGACCTCCCAGACGTGCAGGTCGTGGACCTCCACCACGTGCGGCTCGGCCGCCAGCATGCGGCCTATCTCCTGAGGGTCGATTCCGCGCGGCGCGGCCTCGAGCAGAACCCGTCCCGACTCACGCAGCAGCCCCCAGCCGGATCGCAGCATGAGCGCAGCCACGAACAGGGCCGCGATGCCGTCGGCGGCCCCGAAGCCCGTGGCCAGGATCACTCCACCGGCGATCGCCGTGGCGATGAAGGCGTAGAGATCCGTGAGCACGTGCTGAAACGCGCCCTCTACGTTGAGGCTGCGGCGGTCGGCGCCTGCCAGCACCATCGCTGCCACGAGGTTCACGACGATGCCCGCCAGGGCAACCACGACCACGGCCGCGCCCTCGACATCGGGGGGCGAGATCAGCCGCCGGATGCCCTCGAAGACGATCACCGCGGCCAGCGCCACCAGCGTCACGCCGTTGATCTGGGCCGAGAGGATCTCGGCCCGCTTGAGCCCGAACGTGTAGCCACCTTGCGCCGGCCTGCCGGCCAGCCTCGCCGCCACCAGGGCCAGGGCGATCGCTCCCGCGTCGGTGAGCATGTGCGCGGCGTCGGAGAGCAGCGCGAGCGACGAAGCCAGGATGCCGACCACGACCTCGACGGCCATGAAGGCGAGGATCAGCGCGAGGGCAAGGCCGAGCCGGCGCCCGTTCGCGGTGGCCACGTGAGCGTGACCGTGCTGGTGATGATGATGGTGGCCCGCCACCGGCTCTCAATGGTGGCAGGGGTGCGGGTCGCCTGGCCGCTCAGCCCGGCAGCGCCTGGGCGAAGCGCACCAAGCGCTCGGTGTCGCGCAATGGCGGGCCATGGCCGAACAGCACGAGCGCAGGCTGGAGACGAGCAACGCGGCGGGCGGACTCGCGGTTTAGGTCGACGTTGTAGGTGAGGGGCCGCGGCGGTTCGTGAAGGCCGGGCCGTCCGGTCAACGGGTTGAGGCCGAAGAAGACGTCGCCACAGATGAGCGTGCGGTCGGAGTCGCGCCAGAACGAGATGTGGCCGGGCGAGTGGCCCGGAGTGTCCATGACCGTGAACCCGCCCACCTCGTCTCCCTCCTTGAGCTTGCGCTCGACTGCGTGCGGATCCGGCAGCGGCAGCTTGTTCACCAGTGCGCCCGCCCGGCCCTCGCCGGGCGCGGGGCGAGCACCCTGCGCCACGTGGGCGTCGCGCTCACCGCACCAGAGCGGGATCCCGAGGGCCTCGCAGACGGCGTGACTGGAGCCGTAGTGGTCGGTATGGGCGTGAGTCAGTGCATGGGCGCTGACGCCCCGGCCCTGCACCTGGCGCAGGATTCGCTTGCGGGCGAGCTGCGTGCCCGCATCGATCAACACGTCCTCGATGAGGTAGACGTTGATCACGTTCGGAGGCCGGCCAGTAAGCCGGAAGACGTCGGGGGCGAGCTGTTTGATCTGCGCAGCCTATGCCCTCGGGCTACGGCTGCTCTTCAGGGGCGGGCGCCGGCGTGGTGGCTGTCTCGCCGGCCGGAGCCGGCGTGGTGGGGGTGGTCTCGGTCTCGGTCGAGGGCTCGGTTGCGGTCTCTTCCTCGCTGGACGGCTCCGTCTCCGGCTGGGTGGCCGGCGCCGACTTGTCGGCGCTGTCGGACGGCTCCTTCTGCTGGTCCCGGTCCGAGCTCGAGCGGTCGCGATCGCGAGAGAAGAACGTGGTGCTGTTTTTGCCCCCGCCAACCGCTCCTCCGGCCACCAGCTCGGGCACGGTCAGCACGACGACTGCGATGAGCAGGGCGAGCGCGCCGGTGCCCAGCACGGCTCCGACCGCGATCTTGCGCCGGCGCGGGCTGGGGGAGCCAGTGCGGTACACGCGCACGGGGGCGGGTGCAGGCTCGGAGCTCGGGCTCTGGTGATGGCGGCGGCGCAACCTCGGCGGCGTCGGGTGGTTGTTCGGGCTGCTGGGGATCCGGGCGCAGCGCCGGCTTGTCCGAGGTCAGGCGTTCGGCGATCTTCTCGGTGGGCCGGTGCAGGAGCTCGCTGATGAACGCCACGAGCACAGGAGTCGCCGCCGCGGCGATCCAAGTGCCGGCGATCCACAGTTGCGAGGTCACGACGGCCGCCGTAGCGGAGGCGGAGCTCGCGATCACGAGGGTCCGCAGGTTGAAACGCCGCTCCTCCTCGCGCTCGGTTGTGCGCGAAGAAGCCATCCCAACTCACCATAACGACGTGATCAGGCCACTGCGGCTAGGCCATCGAGGTGCTGGTGGGCTCCCGACCGTCATCGCCGCCGTCATTGCGCATCCGCGAGTTGCGGTAGCCGTAGAGCGCGTAGATGACCATGCCCAGCACAAGCCACACGCCGAAGCGCACCCAGGTGGTGCCGGGCAGCTTCGTCATCAGGTAGACGCACAGCAGGGCGCCGATGATCGGAACCACGGGCACCAGCGGTACCCGGTACCCGCGCTCCATGTCGGGCTTCGTGCGCCGCAGCCAGATCACGGCGATGTTCACGATGAAGAATGCGAACAGGGTGCCGATGTTCACCAGTTCGGCGATCTCCTTGAGCGGCACGAGCGCGGCGAGCACTGCGATCGGGATGGCGAACACGAGCGTCAGGATCACGGGCGTGCGGGTCTTCTCCCAGACGGTGGCGAGCTTGGAGGGCATCAGCCCGTCGCGGCACATGGAGAAGGCCACGCGGGTCTGCCCGTAGAGAATCGTCAGCACGACGCTGGTGATCGCCACCAGCGCTCCGAAGGTGACGATGTCGGCGCCCCAGGCGATGCCGGCGCCCTCCGACAGGGCGATGGCCAGCGGTGCGTCCTGGCCGGCGAGCTGGTCCGCCGGCAGCGCGCCCACCGCGGCCACCGATACGAGGATGTAGAGAATGGTGGCGATCACCAGCGAGCCGATGATTGCGATAGGCAGGTCGCGACCCGGGTTCTTGCTCTCCTCACTGCCCGTGGACACAGCATCGAAGCCGATATAGGCGAAGAAGATGAGAGCAGCGGCATTCTCGATTCCGCTCCACCCGTTGGGCGCGAAGTCCGAGAAGTGGTCGCCGTTGAAGGCTGTGGCTGCGACCACAATGAAGAACACCAGCACGACCAGCTTGACGATCACCATGACGGTGTTCGAGCGCGCGGACTGGCGGATGCCCGAGATCAGAAGCGAGGCCACGGCCAATACCAGGAAGAAGGCAGGGACGTTGACTTTTCCACCGTCGCCGGGTGGCAGCGAGATCGCGTCGCTGAGGGTGATTCCGAACAGCGAGTCCAACAGCTCCGTGAGGTAGGCGCCCCAGCCGACCGCCACCGCGGCCACCGACACTCCGTACTCCAGGATCAGGTCCCAGCCGATGATCCAGGCGAGAACCTCGCCCATCGTCGCGTACGCGTAGGTGTAGGCGGAGCCGGACACCGGGATGGTCGAGGCCAGTTCGGCATAGGAGAGCGCGGAGAAGATGCAGGTCACGCCCGCGAGCACGAACGAGAGCACGAGGGCGGGGCCGGACTCGCCGATCGCCTCGCCGATGATCACGAAGATTCCCGTCCCGATGATCGCCCCGATGCCCAGGGCGGTGAGGTCGAGCGCGCCGATGCCTCTCTCCAGGCTCGTGCCCTCGGCGGTCTCGAGGAGCTGCTCGGTCGGCTTGGTTACGAACGGGCTCTTGCGTGTGACCGAGGCCATGTCGCCCCGTTTCCCCAAAGGAAGGCCGTTTATAACCACCCGCTTCCTGGTACACGCCTGGTATCTGCAGGACTGTCGCGATGGGCAGTCCGGCAGACGCGGTGCCGGCCACCATGCCGAAGTCGCGCGCATTCGGTCAGCCGAATGCGTGCGCACGGCATCAGCCGGCCCGCCCCCCGACCCGCGGCGAGGCGCTTCCGGCGCCTCGCCGTCGTTGTCAGGCCACTCTTCCCGTAGCGTTATCGCCACTTGGTCGTCTACCAGATCTACCCGCGGTCCTTCCAGGACTCCGACGGCGACGGCATCGGCGACCTCGCGGGTATCCGGTCGCGCCTCGACTATCTGGCCTGGCTGGGAGTGGACGCGCTCTGGCTGTCGCCGATCTATCCCTCGCCGCTGGCCGACTTCGGCTACGACGTCTCGGACTACACGGGGGTGGACCCGGTGTTCGGCAGCCTCTCCGACTTCGACGCGCTCACCGAGGAGGCGCACGCGCGCGGCCTGAAGCTCCTGCTCGACATCGTGCCCTGCCACACGTCGGTCGAGCACCCGTGGTTTCGCGAGCACCCCGACTGGTACATCTGGGCCGATCGTCCCAACAACTGGCTGTCGGCCTTCGGTGGCACGGCCTGGGAAAAGCTCGGCGAGCGGTACTACCTGCACTCCTTCTACCCCGAGCAGCCCGACCTCGACTGGCGCAACCCCGAGGTGATCGCGGCGATGCAGGACGTCTTGCGCTTCTGGCTCGACCGCGGCGTGGACGGCTACCGCATCGATGCCATCGACCGTCTGCTGAAGGACCCGCAGCTGCGCGACGACCCGCCGGCCCGCGAGGCCTTCGGCCTGCCGCTGAGCGAGGCGGAGGCAGCAGCTTGCGCTGAATCACTCGCGCAACGCGCCGGACACCGGCGACGCGCTGGCTCGTATCCGCGAGGCATGCGGACGGAACACGTTCCTGGTGGGCGAGGTCTACCTGCCGGCCGCGCGCTGGCAGCCCTACTCCGACCACTTCGACGCGGTGTTCGCCTTCGAGTTGCTGCACGCGCCCTGGGAGGCGCAGGCGCTACGCGCCGCCATCGAGGCCTGCACGCGCATACCGGGGCAGGCCGCCTGGGTGATGTCCAACCACGACTTCGGGCGCCTGGCCAGTCGCTTCGGGGCCGAGAACGCCCGCGCGGCGGCGCTGCTGCTGCTGACCTTGCCCGGCCCGGCCTTCCTCTATCAGGGCGACGAGATCGGACAGGCTGACGGCCCGCCCGGCGAGATCTGAACCCTGCGCAGCCGGCCGAGCGGCCGCTGGGCCCGTTCGACCGCGCCGGGCGCGACCGCTACCGCCACCCGATGCAGTGGGACGCTTCACCGAACGGCGGCTTCACGACCGGCGAGCCCTGGCTCCCGGCGATCGACCCACAACAGCACAACGTCCAGGCCCAGCGTGAGGATCCGTCGTCGTTTCTCTCGTTGGTTCGCGACCTGCTCGCGCTGCGGCGTGTACTGAGGGAGGATTTCGAGCTTCTCGAAGCCGCGGAGGGGGTGATCGCGTACCGTCGCGGCGACCACACCGTGGCACTCAACACCACCGCCGAGGCACTGCCGGCGCCGTTGAGCGGCGAGCCGCAGCTGGTCACGCAGCCGGGCGCGCTGCGTGACGGACGGCTTGCACCCCATGCCGCCGCCGTCGCGGTGGGTTAGTCCACGTGAACAAGGGGTAAACCGCCACTCAGTGAGGGAAGAATCGCGAACGCGGAAGTTACGGCTCCCGATGTTGGCCGTACTCGCCACCGTGGCTTTCCTCACCGCATGCGGGGTCGGAGGCGACGAGGGCGGCAGCGGCGCCCGCGCCATCAACTGGTACGTCTTCAATGAGCCGGGCGGCTCCTACGACAAGGCCGTGGCGGACTGCAACAAGGATGCCGGCGGCAAGTACCAGGTCAACTACGTCAAGCTGCCGACCGACGCCAACCAGCAGCGTGAGCTGGTCGTCCGCAGGCTCGCGGCGGAGGACAAGGACATCGACCTGATCGGCATGGACGTGATCTGGACCGCCGAGCTGGCCGAGGCAGGCTGGATCCTGCCGTGGGAGGGGGAGAACAAGACCGCCGCCACCGAGGGCAAGCTCGAGGGTCCCCTGAAGACCGTGGACTACCAGGGCAAGGTCTACGGGATCCCGTTCACGAGCAACACCCAGCTGCTCTGGTACCGCAAGGACAAGGTCGACCCTCCGCCCGACGACTTCACGTGGGACGAGATGATCGACGCTGCGATCAAGAACGGCACGGCGGTCGAGGTCCAGGCCCGCCAGTACGAGGGGCTGACGGTCTGGATCAACTCGCTGATCGCCGGAGCCGGCGGCCAGATCGTCACCGAGTCGGGCGACGTGAAGGTCAACGACACGGCCAAGACGGCCGCCGAAATCGAGACCAAGCTCGGCAAGTCGGCGGCCGCGCCGCCCGGTATGTCAACCAACGCGGAGGACCAGGCGCGTCAGGGGTTCGAGGCGGGTCGCTCGGACTACCAGGTCAACTACCCGTTCGTGTACCCCAGCGCAGCGGAGGTCGGCGAGGACTTCCAGAAGAACATGGGCTGGGCGCGCTACCCGCGCAGCGTCAAGGACAAGGAGAGCCGGCCGCCGCTGGGCGGAATCAACATCGGCGTCTCGAAGTACGGGGAGACCACGGACCTCGCGTTCGAGGCGGCAAAGTGCATCGCCAGCGAGCAACACCAGGGGGACGCCGCCGAGCTGGGCGGCCTGCCGCCGACCACCGAGGCCGTCTACGAGACCGAGCAGGTCAAGAAGGCGTACCCGTTCGCGGACCTGCTGCGCGAGTCGATCGAGGCCGCCGCACCGCGCCCTGTAACCCCTGCGTACAGCGACATCTCGCTGGCGATTCAAAAGACGTACAGTCCGCCTGACGGCGTCGACCCCAACGGAATCGTGCCGAAGCTCCGCGACCGGATCGAGAAAGCGGTGGAAGGGAAGATCTTCTGATGTCGACCGCCCAGGCCGCAGGAGCAGACACCACCCGCCAGGCGACCACGCCGCCCAAGAAGGGGATCACCGAGCGCGCCCGGGCCGAGCGCAAGCTCGCATGGCTGCTGTGCGCGCCCGCAGTGATCGCGATGCTGATCGTGACGGGCTACCCGATCGGCTACGCGGTCTACCTGTCGCTGCAGCGCTACGACCTCCGCTTCCCCGACGACAAGGAGTTCGTCGGCCTGTCGAACTACTCCGACGTGCTCACCTCGAGCACCTGGTGGGGCGACGTCTGGAACACCGTGGTCATCACGGTCGTCTCGGTGTCGCTCGAGTTGGTGCTCGGCATGGCAATCGCCCTCGTAATGCACCGCGCGATCTTCGGGCGCGGTCCGGTGCGCGCGGCGATCCTCATCCCGTACGGGATCATCACGGTGGTCGCGGCGTTCGCGTGGAAGTACGCGTTCGACCCGACCAGCGGATTCGTCGCCGGGCTGCCGCTGATCTCGGACACCGCCGAGCCGCTCAACACCCACAACGGCTCGATGGCGGTGATCATCCTGGCGGAGGTCTGGAAGACCACTCCGTTCATGGCCCTGCTGCTGCTGGCCGGGCTCGCGCTCGTCCCCGACGAGCTGCACGAGGCCGCCAAGGTGGACGGCGCCAGCACGGTCCAGCGCTTCTTCCGAATCACGATCCCGCTGATGAAGCCGGCGATCCTGGTGGCGCTGCTGTTCCGCACGCTCGACGCGTTCCGGATCTTCGACAACATCTACATCATCCAACCGGGCGGAGCGCTCAACACGGAGAGCGTGTCGATCCTCGGCTACAACGTCACCATCAACCGGGTCAACGTGGGGCTGGGGTCGGCCATCTCGATCCTGATCTTCATCTGCGTGATCCTGATCGCCATCTTCTTCGTGAAGGCGCTCGGGACGAGCACGGCGCAGCAGAGGGGGGAGGCAAAGTAGATGGCCCATACCGCTCGTGAGCGCGTGCTGTGGGGGATCGGGATCCTGGTGGTGCTGCTCTACGCGCTGATCCCGGTGGCCTGGATCACCTCGCTGTCGCTAAAGACGCCCACGGAGGTCAGCGACCGCAAGTTCTACTCAGGCTTCTCCTTCGACAACTACGACGTCATCTTCTCGGACGACACATTCATCGCCGCACTGATCAACTCGATCGGGATCGCGTCGATCGCCACCCTGATCTCGATCGTGCTGGCGGCGATGGCCGCCTACGCCACGTCGCGGCTGAACTTCACGGGCAAGACGCTGATCCTCTCGGGCGCCCTCGCCGTGGCGATGTTCCCCCCGATCTCGATCGTCGGCTCGCTGTTCGACATGTGGCGCGCAATCGGTCTCTACGACACATGGCTCGGCCTGATCATCCCCTACATGACCTTCACGCTGCCGCTGGCGATCTACACGCTGTCGGCGTTCTTCCGAGAGATCCCGTGGGAGCTCGAGCAGGCGGCCCAGGTGGACGGCGCGACGCCCTTCCAGGCGTTTCGCAAGATCATCGTGCCGCTGGCCGCGCCTGGGGTGTTCACGGCGGCCATCCTCGTCTTCATCTTCGCCTGGAACGACTTCATTTTCGCCAACACACTGACCTCGACCGACAACGCTCGCACCGTGCCCGCGGCGCTGGCATTCTTCACCGGGGCCTCGCAGTTCGAGCAGCCGATCGGAGCCGTGTGCGCGGCGTCGGTCGTGGTAACCATTCCCATCATCGTCATGGTCTTGATCTTCCAGCGCCGCATCGTCGCGGGCCTCACCGCAGGCGCGGTCAAGGGTTAGGCACAGGAGGTTCACAATGGCTCAGATAACCCTCGACAACATCACCAAGCGCTACCCGGACGGCTTCGAGGCTGTGAAGGACATGTCGCTGCAGATCGAGGACGGCGAGTTCGTGATCCTGGTTGGACCGTCGGGCTGCGGCAAGTCGACCGCCCTGCGCATGATCGCCGGGCTCGAGGACATCACCGAGGGCGAGCTACGCATCGGCGACAACGTGGTCAACCAGAAGGCGCCGAAGGATCGCGACATCGCGATGGTGTTCCAGAACTATGCCCTCTACCCGCACATGACCGTGCGCGACAACATGGGCTTTGCGCTCAAGCTGCGCGGCGTCGACAAGAGCGAGATCGACGAGAAGGTGGGCGAGGCGGCCCGCATCCTCGACCTCGAGCAGCACCTCGACCGCCGGCCCGCCAACCTGTCCGGAGGCCAGCGGCAGCGCGTGGCCATGGGCCGCGCCATCGTGCGCGATCCCTCGGCCTTCCTGATGGACGAGCCACTCTCCAACCTCGACGCCAAGCTGCGCGTGCAGATGCGCACCGAGGTGTCGCGCATCCAGCAGCGGCTTGGCACCACGACGGTCTACGTGACCCACGACCAGACCGAGGCCATGACCCTCGGCGACCGGGTGGCGGTGATGCGCTCGGGCGAGCTGCAGCAGGTGGGCAGCCCGATGGATCTCTACAACGAGCCGGTCAACCTGTTCGTGGCCGGGTTCATCGGCTCCCCGGCGATGAACTTCATGCCCGCCACGGTGGAGGGCGACACGGTCAAGCTGCCGATCGGCGATGTCAGGCTGCCGCCTCACCTGCACAAGCGCCTCGAGGGCCACGAGGGCAAGCAGCTGATCGCCGGCGTGCGGCCGGAGAGCTTCGAGGCCGCCGAGCTCACGGGCGAGGCGCGCGACCGTGGCATGACCTTCAACGCGCACATCGACGTCGTCGAGTCGATGGGCTCCGAGCTGTACGCCCACTTCACCGTCGACTCCGACCAGAGCATCGAGTCGGCGGAGCTGCGTGAGCTGGCCGAGGACGCCGGCGGTGGCGAGGTCCCCAGCGCAGGCGAGGAGGGCCGCATCGTGGCTCGCCTCGATCCGGCCAGCAAGGTCACTGAGGGCGAGGATGCCGAGCTGTGGGTGGACGCCACGCGCCTGATCCTGTTCGACCCCGACGACGGCCGCAACCTGACGACGGATAAGGAAGGTCCGGCAGCGACCGGCGGCCAGGAAGCGTCCGGGCGCGAGCCCGAGCCCAGCGCGTCCGGCGGCGACTCGGACGGCGAGGCCGCACCGGGAGCCACGGGCGGCACCCGCTAGCCCGTTCGAGGTCAGCAGCCCTCCCCGCACTCGCGGGCTCGAGGGTCATATCTTCGCCGCCCATGCCGATGACTATCGGTGAGGACTGCGGCTACGGCCGGCACATCGGAAAAGGAGATCGACGTGAACGACTCTCAGGGCAGCACGGACGGCGGGATTCGCGACCAGGCTGTCGCCGCCGTAAAGCGCAAGCACGCGTTCAAGCAGATGCTGGCGTCATATGTGATCGTCAACGCCTTCTTGATCGTGATCTGGGCGGTCAGCGGCGCCGGGTACTTCTGGCCCGTCTGGGTTCTGGGGGGCTGGGGCCTCGGCGTGGCGTTCACCGCCTATAAGGCGTACGGCCCCCGGGAGGCGATCACCGACGATGAGGTGGCGCATGAGATGACGCGCCTCCGCGGCACCTAGGCCGGCGTCAGCGCAGACAGAGCAGCTCTGCCCTACTTGAGCTCCTTGCGCAGCGTGCGCACCATCGTGTCCTCTTCTAGGCCGGGGGCCGCGAGGTCGCGCCGCACCGCTTCGATCACCTCGTCGTCCCATTCGTGGGTGCGCAGCAGCAGGTAGCGCAGATGCGCCACGCGCATGTAGGCCTCGGTGTCGCTCATTCCGCTCCGGATCAGCTCGGCTTCGCGCAGCATCTCGACGACGGGGCGGTACTCCTCGTCGTACCACTGCTCGGCGACCTCGGATCGGCTCAGCAGCTCGCCCCGGTCCTGGCTCACGCGGAAGCCCCACGCCTCGATCGCTTCCGCGAGCGCGGCGTAGCGCCACTCGTCGGAGAGCCTGATCTCTACTCGGGCGTCGGCCGGTAGCGGCACCCTCTCGAAGAACAGGCGCTGGTGGCTCTTGAGCGCAAGGTCGCTCAGCCGGATTTCGCGGCCCGCGCCGAGCTCGGTGACGATCTCGGTCACGTAGGCATCGATCACGCCGAATCCCAGCGCCCGGGCCACCGACACTCGGTGGTGGCCGTCCTTTACGAAGTGCAGCTCGCCGATCCGGTAGACGTCGATGGGCGGCATCTCCTGGCCCTTGCGCTGAGCGGTGTTGATCCGCTCCCACCGCGGGCGCACACGACCGGAGGTGGGACGGAAGCTGCGATCGAACTCGCGGCCACGGTCGACCGTCCCGACGATCGAGTCGAGGTCGATGGTCTGCAGCCCGAGCCGCTTCTCACCGCGCTGTCCCAGGGCCCGCACGACCTCCTCGAAAGGCAGGATGGCACTGAGGTCGCCCTCGCGGCGCAGCCGGGCCGCGATCTGGGAAAGCGCGCGCTTGCGCCGTGCCCGGCCGAAGTCGAATTGGGCGTCGGTCTGGGGGAGACCCGTGTCGCGCGGGGGCATGGATTGAAGTTAGCGCGCTAAGGGAGGAGCTCGTATGGAAATTTGGTCATGACCTCGCAGCCGTTCTCGGTCACGAGCACCAGGTCCTCGAGGCGCACGCCCCCGTAGCCCTTGCGGTAGCAGCCGGGTTCAACCGCGACCACGTCGCCCGGCACCAGCTCGTCCGTGCCGATGAGCCCGAGCGCCGGCTCCTCGTGGACCTCGAGCCCGACACCGTGTCCAAGCGAGTGAAAGAAGCCGTCGCTGAGCGGTTCGCCCTTCGGCTTGGTGCGCTGGGTGGGCTCACCGGCCTCCTCGAAGACGTCGCAGGCCGTGTCGAAGAGCTCACGGCCGGTCACGCCGGGGCGCGTTGCCTCCAGCACGCCCGCGAGCGCGCCGTGGCTGAGCTCATGCCACCGGCTCACGTCCGGCGCCGGTCCGCCCCCCGCGACGAACGTCCGCGTCATGTCCGCCCAGCAGCCGCTGCGCTCGTCCCGCGGCCACAGGTCGATGATGATCGGCGTCCCGGGCGGCAGCGGCCCCGAGCCCTGCTCGTGGCCGGTGGCCCCGGCGGCACCGGCGGCGATGATGATGTCCTCGTCCGTGGGAGCGCCATGCCGGGCACAGACCTCCCGGATGCGCGCCCGTACCCGCTCAGAGGTGAGCGGCTGATCGTCCAGCGTGAGCGTCCCGTCCGCCACGCCGGCCAAGCGCAGCATCTCCGCCGCAGCCGCCATGCCGGCGTCGGCGGCGGCCTGTGCGCGACGGATGCCCTCCAGCTCAGCCTCGCTCTTGCGGCGGCGCCGCCCGACGAACACGGACTCGTCGGGCACCACCTCGATCCCTTCCGCTCTCAGCCGGTCGGCAACCGCCACCGCCAGAGCGCCGGGAACCACGAGCCGCCGCGCGCCCAGCTCCCGTGCGGCCAGCAGGCACAGCTCGGTGTCGATCTCGTGCCGGCGCAACCCGCGGGCGATCAGCTCGTCGAGCCCGAGCGAGTAGGGGTCGATCACCTCCGCGTCCGGCGCTGCCCGCTTGACCCGATCGGCCTCCATCGACGCGATCACCACCACCCGCCGGCCCGACACCTCGAAGTAGGAGAAGGGGTCGATGATGCCCAGTGGCAGCTCGTGGCGCAGGGCCGCCGAGCTGTGAGTGTCGCCGTGGATGAGGACGTCCGCAGCCATCCGGGCTACCGCAGCAGGGTGATTCGCCGCCGTACACGCGTGGCGTTGCCCGACTCGTCCACTGCTGTGATCGTCACCACCAGCCGCGCCCCGCGCGCTGCCCGGGCGGGAAGGGTGAGCGTGAGTGGCTTCTCCTCGACGGTCACGGCAGCAGCTCTCGTCACGCGCCGGCGCGGCTCGGCCTGTGCTCCTGCCATGCAGGCTTCCATCGGGCATCGCACCTTCAGCGTGATGGCGTCGCGCTGCCGGCGCGCGGCTCGCACCCGCAGCACCGGAGCCTGGGCGTCGGGAGTGTGGTCGTCGGGCCGGCAGGAGCGATTGAGCAGGGCATCGGCATCGTCGTAGTAGGGCTGGTAGCCGTCACGGTTCTCCGGCGCCGGGCGCTCCACGTCGGCGATCCACCGCCCGTATCCCTCCGAGTCGTCGGCGAAGTCCTCGTCGCCCTCGGCGATCGCCCTCTGGCGAACGGCCACGGCGGTGTCGGCGAACCACCGCAGCTGCAGCTCGGGATTCTTGGGAAAGCCCCGGTAAGGGCCGGCGTTGAGCGACCTGTGCATGCCGAAGAAACCGAAGAACGAGCCACCGGGGTGACGCAGGTTGCGCAGCCCCGACTCGGCCAGGCCGGCCATGACCGGCAGCTCCTGGGGCAGGTCGCGCACGGTGGCTCCGCGGGCCATCCAGAGGGCGATCGCCTTCTGATCGGCGTCGTCACCCGGGTAGGCCGCGGGGCAGGGGTCGCCCGGTCCGGGCACCGGCGTGCCGCCGCTCTGGGCTGACGAGGTGGGGGCGAGGATCGCGGGCAGCGCGAGGACCGCAGCGACCATCCATGGTCGAAATCGCACGCTGGAGATCCTGGCACACACCCCTTCGACCGGGCTCAGCCGACAACCAGCGAGAAGGCATCCGCCTGGCCGCGAAACCGCGCCGTGCCGGCTCCGACCAGCTCGCCGTCGACGTTGAATTCGGTGAGCCCGCGTACATGCACGGCGGCGCTGGCGCAGCGAGCATGCCTCCCTCGCGGGTGCCGGCCGAGGCTGCCGCTGCGCAGCCGATATGCCAGCGCCACCAGGCCGGGACGCGGCCCCGCCTCGACGGCGATCACGTCGAGCTCTCCGTCGTGCGGGTCGGCCTCGTCGATGCGCGAGCCGGCGCCGAAGGCCCCCGACGCGGCCACAGTCACCTGCCAGGCGTCGCCCTCGAACAGGGGGCTCTCGTCACACGAGACTTCGACGCTCACGGCCTTGGCGGTGATTCCCGCGAGCAGCGCGCCGGCCGCGTAGCCGAGCGGGCCCAGCGGCTTCTTCCAGGCCCTGGCCGTTCGGGCGGCCGGCCCCGGGAGCCCGGCGCTGGCCACGTTCACGAACGGACGCTCGTCCATCCAGCCCAATTCGAGCTGCCTCACCTCCGTACCGAGCGCGGCCAGCCGCGCGGCCGGACCCATCTGCGGCGGAATGCCCATCCGGCGAGCGAAGTCGTTCGCCGTGCCCGCGGGCAGCACAGCCAACGGCGTTTCGGCCCGGCCGGCCGCGGCGGCGACCGGCGCGATCGAGCCGTCACCTCCGGCCACCACCAGGCGGTCGGCCCCTGCTGCCACGGCACGGTCGAGTTGATCGATCGTGAACGGCTCCACCTCGGCTCCAAAGGTCCGCAGCCACTCTGTGCACCGATCGGGATCGCTATTGCCCGACGCCGCGTTGGCCACGAGCGCCACCCGCAGCGCGCTGCTCACCGAAGCGTCCTCGATACCCGCCGTGCGTTCCACAGTGCCCGGACGCTAGCGTTCATGCGACATGGCCCGCGTCTTTGTCACCCGCCGCCTGCCCGGCTCCGCGCTCGACCGCCTCTCCGCCGAACACGACGTGGAGGTATGGCCCGAGCAGTTGCCGCCGGGGCGGGAGGAGCTGCTCGCCCGCGCCCCCGAGCTCGAGGGCCTGCTTTCGCTGCTGACGGACCCGGTGGACGCCGAGTTGATCGACGCGGCGCCGGCGTTGCGTGCGATCTCCAACTACGCGGTCGGCACCGACAACGTCGACCTTGACGCCGCGAGCGAGCGGGGCATCCCGGTCGGCAACACACCCGAGGTGCTGACCGAGTCCACCGCCGACCTGGCGCTCGCGCTGATCCTCGCCGTCTCGCGACGCCTGGTGGAGGGTGACGCCTACGTGCGCCGCGGCGACTGGCACACCTGGGAGCCGGAGCTGCTGCTCGGGCGCGACCTGCACGGGGCCACGGTGGGCATCGTCGGCCGGGGGCGTATCGGCCAGGCTGTAGGGCGGCGCCTGGAGGGCTTTGGATGCGAGCTGCTGTACACGGACGTGGGGGTCGGCGTGTCCCTGGAGGAGCTGCTCGAGCGCTCGGACTTCGTGACGCTCCACTGTCCACTCACCCCCGACACCCGCGGGCTGATCGACGACGAGGCGCTGGGGCGCATGAAGGCGACTGCCTACCTGGTCAACACCTCGCGCGGCCCCGTGGTGGACACCGAGGCCCTTTCCCGCGCCCTACACGACCGCGAGATCGCCGGCGCCGCCCTCGACGTGACCGACCCCGAGCCGCTGCCCGGCGACCATCCGCTGCTGGAGGCGCCGGGGCTGCTGGTGTTGCCTCACATCGCCTCCGCCACCCACGCCACCCGTGAGCAAATGGCCGAGATGGCCGTGGACAACCTGCTGGCCGGCTTGGCGGGCGAGCCCATGCCCAACCAGGCTTAGTGCTCCTCAGCGTTCCGGCCAGAATTGCCTCGTTCAGCCTTTCGGCGAAAGTGGTGTCGGGTGCCGGGGCTCATAGAGCCCGAGCTCTCCACCCCCGGGCAGCTTCATTGCTGTCAAGAAGCCAAACCCCTCGTCGGTGATCGGCCGGGCGAACTCGACCCCTCTGCCCGTAAGCTCGTCAACCGTGGCCTCGAGGTCGTCGCACATGAGGTAGAGCTCATGGTGACCGGCGTCATCGGTGGGGTGTGCCGCAAGCTCGGCGGGCGGTAGGGCGAAGATCCGCCATCCGCCGCCGGCGTCAATCGACGAGAACTCGAGCACATCTCGTAGGAAGGCGCGGAGGCCTTCTGCGTCCTTGCTGAAGATCACCGCATGGACTCCACTGATCATCCGCCACCTCCACCATGCCTGTCGCCTCACAGTTTCCTAGTCCCCCAAGACCTTGATGATCAGCCGCTTGTCGCGCCGGCCGTCGAACTCCACGTAGAAGATCGCCTGCCACGGGCCCAGGTCGAGGCGCCCTTCGGTCACGGGCACGATGACCTGGTGATGCATCAGCAGGTTCTTGAGGTGCGCGTCCCCGTTGTCCTCGCCGCCGCGGTGATGGCGGTAGTCACCGGGCTGCGGCCACAGTGCCGAGGCGGTGGCATTGATCGGCTGCTTCCAGGTTGGAGGCGCGAGCTTGTCGAGCCACTCCATGGCATCCTCCTGGATGCCCGGCTCGTCGTCGTTCACCCAAACGCCGGCGGTGATGTGCATCGCCGAGACGAGCGCCATGCCCTCCGCGATCTCCGAGTCGTCCACGGCGCGCTGCACGTCATCGGTGATGCGAACGAACTCGCGTCGCTCGCCTGTGTTGAACGTCATGTACCGGGTATGCGATTTCATTCGGGCGGTGAACCTCGATCTCGAAGGAAAGGTCTGCGTGGTCACGGGTGGCACGCGCGGGATCGGCGCGGCCACGGCACGCATGCTCGCGCAAGACGGCGCGCGCGTGCTGACGGTGGCCCGCCACGGGGCCGATCTCGAACTCGACGTGACGGCCGCCGATGCCGCGGAGCGCGTGCTCGACGCGTGCCCTGAGACGCCGTGGGCGCTCGTCAACGGGGCCGGTTTGAGCCGGGCGCGCCCGATGGATGAGCTGACCGACGCCGACTGGCAGGCCCAGTGGGATCTCCACGTGATGGCCTCGATGCGCCTCATGCGCGCCATCGCTCCGCGGATGGCGCAGGCGGGCGGAGGCCGCATCGTGAACATCAGCTCCTCGTCGGGCAAGCGACCGTCCTCCAACCTCGACGCGTCCTACTCGGTGACCAAGGCGGCCCAGCTTTCGCTCAGCCGCGTGTTCGCCGACCTCTGGGCGGGGCAGGGCGTGCTCGTCAACGCCGTGGCGCCGGGTCCAGTCGAGGACGAGCTGTGGACCGAGCCGGGCGGGCTCGCCGATCAGATCGCGGCGCGTCAGGGCACGGACCGCGACCAGGTGCTCGAGGCGACTCGCTCGAAGCTGCCCGTGGGTCGCATGGGCACGTCGGAGGAGATCGCCGCCGCGGTCGTCTTCCTGTGCTCGGGGCGTGCGTCGAATGTGAGCGGAGCGAGCTGGTCGGTCGACGGCGGCTCGATCCCGGTTAACTTCTGACGATGAAGGTCGTAATGGGGCTGCTGTTCTTCCCGCGCGGGGGCTCCGCGCAGGTGGCGCGCTACCTCGCCCGCTCACTGGCCGACGACGGGTGGGACGTGACCGTGGCCTGCGGCTCGCTGGGAGCGCCCGGGGAGGAGTCGAACGCCGAGACCTTCTACAGCGGAGTGGACGTGCGGGCGCTCGACTACACCGCGGCCGCCGCGTCGCCCGATCCGCTCGCCGCGGATCCGCCCTTCCAGCCCTCCTACGAGGACCGACCGGGAGCACCGGATCAGGTGTTCACGACGGTCGGCGACAGCGACTACGAGCGACTGGTGGCCGCATGGGAGGACGAGCTCGAACGGGCCGGAGCCGGCGACGCGGACGTCCTGCACCTCCACCACCTGACCCCCATCCACGAGGCCGCCGAGCGGCGCTTTCCCGATGTGCCGCGCATCGGCCACCTGCATGGCACCGAGCTGCTGATGCTGCAAGAGATCGAGGAAGGCCCGCCGGCGCATTGGACCTACGCCGCGCAGTGGGCCGAACGCCTGCGGCGCTGGGCTCGCGGCTGCGAGCGGCTGCTGGTGCTGTCGCCCGACGCGGTCCGGCGGGTGCCCGACCTGCTCGGGGTGGATCCGCAACGGATCGTCTGGGCGCCCAACGGCTTCGATCCCGCCGGCTTCGACCGCCGCCCGCAGGAGGGCGAGGCGCGGCTGGCCCAATGGCGGCACTGGCTGGTCGAGGAGCCGCGCGGCTGGGACGAGTCGGGCAAGCCGGGCAGCGTGGCCTACACCGAGGAGCAGCTCGAGCCCTTTCGCGGAGGCGGCCCGGTGATGCTCTACGTGGGGCGCTACACCGAGGTCAAGCGCATCCCGCTGATGATTCGCGCTCACGCCCGCGCTCGCGAGCGCTTCGACCACCCCGCCCCGCTTGTCCTGCTGGGCGGCTTTCCCGGCGAATGGGAGGGCGAGCACCCGATCGAGGTCGTGCGCGAGACGGCCGATCCCGACGTGTTCCTGGCCGGCTGGCGCGGCCACGACGATCTCCCACAGGGCCTCAACGCGGCCGACCTGCTCGTGCTGGCGTCGGTGCGCGAGCAGTTCGGCGCGGTGATCGTCGAGGCGATGGCCTGCGGACTGCCCGCGCTGGCGGTCAATGCGTACGGGCCGGCGGAGATCATCGACGCCGGCGAGACGGGATGGCTGGTGCCCCCCGACGACGAGGACGCCCTGGCCGATGCCCTCGTCGAGGCGGTCAACGGCAGCGCGGAGCGCCGCCGCCGGGGACAGCGCGCCTACGAGGTTGCCCGTGGGCGCTACTCGTGGCCCGCCCTGGCGAAGGGCCTCGGGCAGGTCTACCGCGAGGTGGCGGAGGGCAAGCCACCGTCCGCGGGCGCCCGTACGCTCACCACCACTTGACCTCCATCCCCTACCGGATTCGGCGCTCCCCCAAGGCGCGCCGCGCGCGCATACTCGTGGACGGCGGTGGGGTGGAGGTCGTGGTGCCGCGGCGCTTCCCGCTCTCCGAGGTCGAGCCTTTCGTGGAGGAAAAGCGCGCCTGGATAGAGCGCACGCTGCGGCGCATGCAGGAGACCGAGGTCGAGTTGCCGCCCGCGCGGCTGGCCGATGGGGGCGAGCTGCCGTTCCTGGGACGGCGCCTCACCCTGGCGGTGCGCCGCGAGCCCGGTCGCGTGCGCGAACACGCCGCCTTGCGCGGACACACGCTGCGGGTGGCGCTGCCGCCGCAGGCGGCGCTGAGGGACGCAGTCGAGCGCTGGTATCGCCGCCGCGCGCGTGACGAGGTGCCCCCCTTGCTCGACGCCGCCTGCGCCCGAGCGGGCACGAGCTACGCGGGCCTGCAGATCCGCGGCCAGCGCACGCGCTGGGCCTCGTGTTCCTCGGCGGGCGTGATGAGCTTCAACTGGCGTCTGCTGCTCGCCCCGCCGGAGATCCTGGGCTACGTGATCGAGCACGAGGTAGCGCACCTCGAGGTGCTCGACCACTCGCCGCGCTTCTGGAGCCTGCTCGCGTCCCGCTGCCCGGACTGGCAGGCGCACGAGGCCTGGCTGCGCCGGCACGGGCACGCGCTGCGGCTGTAGCGCCCGGCCCTACTCCCAGCGAAAGAAGCGCACCGCCAGCACCAGCCCGGCGATCGTCCACGCGCCGAGCACCGCCGCGGACCCGGCCACGTCGCCCGTGCTGCCCACGATCGCGGCCGAGAGGCCGTCGATCAGGTGCGTGAGCGGCAGAGCCTCGGCGATCACCTTGAGGGCCTCCGGCAGTTCACTCGTGGAGTAGAACACGCCCGATATGAAGATCAGCGGGAGGAACACCGCGTTGGTGTAGGCCGGCGCGGCGTCCTGGTTGGGGATCGCGTGCGAGAAGGCCACGCCGAGCGAGGCGAAGCAGGCCACGCCGAGCAGCGTGAACAGCACGAGGAGCGCCGGATCGGCGGGCCACGCGACCCCGTAGGCCAGGTTCCCGATCACCACCACCATTGCCACCTGCAGCAGGGCGTTCAACGTGACCGAGCCCATCAAGCCCGCCAGGTAGGCCCCGGCCGGAATCGGCGTACCCCGAATGCGCTTCAGCACGCCGTCGTCGCGCAGGACCGTGAGGTTGAACGCCAGCGCCGTGAAGGTGTTGGCCAGCACGCCCATGCCGGCGACTCCCGGGATGAGGATCTCGAGCCCCTCCTCGTCCACTCCGAATGCCGTGGCGGTGAGCACCAGCAGCAACAGCGGAAGCAGGAAGTTGAAGAAGGCGGCACTTGGGTTGCGCCAAAACAGCTTGCGCTCGAAGCGAAACTGCTCCCAGGCCAGCCCCGTGGAGCTCATACGGAGTCGGCCTCCTGGGTCAGCTCGAGGTAGACCTCCTCCAGCGTGGGGCGCGCCACCTCGAGGCCCTCGAGGCGCTCGCCCCGGGCCAGCGCGTCGCGGGTGAGGCGGTGAAGCAGATCGGTCGGGTCGTCGGTCTGGTGCTCGACACGGCGGCCCTGGGAGAGATATGAGACCCGGTAGCCGGCGGTGCCCGGGCGCAGCTCGTCGGGCGGGCCTTCGGCCACCACCAGGCCGTCCTTGACGATGGCCACGCGGTCGGCCAGCTCCTGTGCCTCGTCGAGGTAGTGAGTGGTGAGCAGAACCGTCTTCTCGAGCTCCTTGAGGCGGCGCACCACGTCCCAAGCGATGCGCCGGGCGGCGGGGTCGAAGCCAGTTGTGGGCTCGTCGAGGAAGACCAGCTCGGGGTCTCCCACCAACGCCAAGGCCAAGTCGAGGCGGCGCTGCTGACCGCCCGAAAGCGCCTTCGTGCGAGCGTCGGCCTTGTCCTCGAGACCAACGAGCGCGATCGTCTCCGCTGGGTTTCGGGGCTTGGGATAGGCCTTGGCGAAATGCTCCACGGCCTCGCGCACCGTCGCCCGGGTGTAGAAGCCGCAGCTCTGCAGAACGATCCCGACCCTCTCCTGAAGGCCGCGGTCGCGCTGCTCGGGGTCCTGCCCGAGCACCCGCACCTCCCCGCCGCTGCGGCGCCGGTAGCCCTCGAGGATCTCGACGGTGGTCGTCTTGCCGGCGCCGTTGGGGCCGAGCAGGCCGAACACCTGGCCGCGCTCGACCGAGAAGGAGATCCCGCGCAGGGCGTCGACATTCCCGTAGGACTTGCGCAGGTCGCTGACCTCGATCGTGGACATCCGGTTCGAGGCTAGACGCCCGCCCCTGCGCCTCCGCGCCCTTCGCCGGACGCAAAGCGGGACGCGCCCGCCCAGGCCGTGGCCAGCGTGTCCCCGGCCGCGCGGGCCTCGAGCCGCATGCCCTCGCCGAAGGGCAGCCCGATTCCCTCCAGCGCCGCCGAGCGGTCCGCCAGCATGGTGTCCTGCGGGAAGGCGGCCAACGCCTCGGCGTATTCGAGTGCGCGGGTCACGTGTTCCCCGGGCGCGACGATCTCGGTTAGGAGGCCGATGTGGCGCCCCTCTTCGGCCTCCACGATGCGACCGGTCAGGATCATGTCGAGAGCGCGGCCCAGCCCGACGATGCGTGGCAGTCGCTGTGTGCCCCCGTCGATCAGCGGCACGCCGAAGCGCCGCTCGGTGAAGCCGAGCTTGGCCCCCTCGGTGGCGATACGCAGGTCACACCACAGCGCCAGCTCCAGCCCGCCGGCGAGACACCAGCCCGAGATGGCGGCGATCGTCGGCTTGGGGGAGATCAGGCGCGAGAAGCCGAGCGGACCGTCCTCGAGCTCCAGGCGGGGCCCGAAGCTCTCGATCGCCTTTAGGTCGGCCCCGGCGCAGAAGGCAAGCTCGCCCGCGCCCGTGAGTACGAGCACGCGGGCGTCATCGTCGGCGACGAACGAGCGGTAGCCGTCGGTAAGCAACTCGGCGGTCGGACCATCGATGGCGTTGCGGCGCTCGGGACGGTCGATGGTCAGCACAGCGGCGGCGCCGCGGCGCTCGTAGGTCACGGGATCGGGCATTTCGCGGCGAAGCTTCTCAGACTGTTCACACCACGCCTTGCGTGGCTCGCCAGAGTGGGTCCTGCAGATCCCTCCTCGCGCCCGCGGCCCCGCTTTCGGCGGGGTCGCGGCCATTTTGGGCCGGGGGTGGAAGCCGCTACCAGCCGACGCGCTTACGCAGCTCGGTCGCCTTGCGCGCGTTCTTGCGCTTCTCGAGGCGGCCCTGGATTACCGAGCCGAGGATGATCACGGCGGTGAAGAAGAGGATCACGCCGAGGGAGAAGAAGGTGATGATCTTGTCGTCGGTCTCACCCACGAGGCCCTCGCCGTTGTCGCCGGCCAGGGCGGGCGCCGCCGTGAGCAACATCGTCACGAGGATGGCGAGGGGGGCCAGCAGCCGCATTGGGCTCAACGATACCCGGTCCGGTGGCTCTCCCCGGCGCTCACTAGGCTGGCGCAGCCGTGTCGATCTTCGAGGCAATCGTCCTCGGGATCGTGCAGGGAGTCACGGAGTTCCTGCCGATCTCGAGCACCGCGCACCTGCGCATCGTTCCCGCCTTCGCCGGCTGGGAGGATCCCGGCGCTGCCTTTACCGCCGTGACCCAGCTGGGGACGATGGCGGCCGTCCTGCTCTACTTCCGTGCGGATCTCTGGCGGATCGCGCGCGCCTGGACGCGCTCGCTGCGTGACCGCGCCGCTCGCCGGGAGCTGGATGCCCGGCTCGGCTGGTACATCCTGCTGGGCACCATCCCGATTGGCGTATTCGGCCTCGCTTTCAAGGACCAGATCGAAACGGGCGCCCGCGACCTCTACATCATCGGCACCGCGCTGATCGTCCTCGGCTTCGTCCTGCTCCTGGCCGAGAAGGTGGGCACGCGCGAGCGCTCGATCGAGCAGATCACCACCCGCGACGGGGTGGCGCTCGGCTTCGCCCAAGCGCTCGCGCTGATCCCGGGTGTCTCGCGCTCCGGGGCCACCATCACCGCCGGGCTGTTCCTCGGGCTCGACCGGGAGTCAGCCGCGCGGTTTTCCTTCCTGCTGTCCGTGCCGGCGGTGGTGCTGAGCGGCCTGCTCGAGCTGGGCTCGATCGCGAGCGGCGAGGAGGGCGAGCACGTGGGAACGGCGGCTCTGGTGATCGCCACCTTCTTCGCCTTCATAAGCGGCTATGCGGCGATCGCCTTACTGCTGCGCTATCTGGCCACCCATTCGATGCTGGTGTTCGTGGTCTACCGAGTGGTTCTGGGCACCGTGGTCCTGGTGCTCGTGAGCGCGGGGACGATCGACTAGATGCGGTTTTCCCCCGCGCCCCTCGGCTAGCCTTGCGCCATGCAGTTCGCCTGGAAGATCGGCGTGGTCATGCTGGTGGCGCTGGTGATCGTCGTTCTGCCCGGCGGCGGCAATGCGCTCGAGGTGGTCCTGACGCTGCTGTCGATCGGGTTTCTCGCGGCCATTGCCTTTCTCGGCTACCGGCTCTACCGCCAGTACTCCTTCGATATCGAGACGCTCGAGCCGAACGTGCGGCTTACCCTGTACGCGTCGATCGGGTTGGCCGTGATCACCTTCGTGGGCACGAACCGCCTCTTCGACGCCGGCGGCCTGGGAGTGCTCCTCTGGTTCGCGCTGCTGGCCCTCTGCTCGTATGGGCTCTACTGGACCTGGACGCGCTACCGCAGCTACGGCTGAGCGCGCCCGCGCTTCGTCACATCGCCGTAGCTGCTTTGTAACTCGCCCGTCTTGTCCCTCAACTCGCCGCGCGGCAACGTCCGCGAGCGATGGATACAGGCGCCGACAAGCGAACCCAACGCGGCCAGGCTTCGGTCGAGCTGGTGGCGATGGTGCCCTTCGTACTGCTGGTGGGGGCGGTGGTGTGGCAGCTCGCGCTCGCGGGTCACACCGCGTGGCTCACTGCCCACGCGGCCCGAGCGGCCGCCCGGGCTGACACCGTCGGGCGCGATGTCAAGGACGCCGCGCGCAGCGCCCTACCGCGTTCGATGGAGCGAGATCTCGAGGTCAGCCGCCTGCGCGAAGGTGGGGTGCGCGTGTCGGTGCTGGTGCCATTGCTGCTGCGGCGCTGGCGCGCGCCGGTGCGGGTGGCGGCCACATCCTCGCTGGGGCGGGAGAGGTGAGCACGGTGTCGGCCGTTCCGCCGTCCGCGGTCGAGAACCAGTCGGGACAGGCGACGATCGAGCTCATTGGGCTTCTGCCGGCGATGGTGGTGGTGGGCCTCGTCCTGCTTCAGCTGCTTGCGGTGGGCTACGCCGGCGTGCTCGCCGGAGGAGCCGCCGAAGCCGGTGCGCTGGCGCTCGCGGCGGGCGCCGACGCCCGCGCCGGCGCCAAGGAGGCGCTCCCGGGCTGGTCGCAGGCGCGGGCGCGAGTCGCTGTCTCAGGCGGCGAGGTCGAGGTGCACCTGCGCCCGCCGTCACCATTGCGCGCGCTGGCCGACCGCCTCGAGGTGAGCGCGAAGGCCGCGGTGGAGGCGCCGTGAGCTCGGCGATGGCGGGTCCAGATCTCGAAGCTCTCCCCGGCGGGCGGGCCAGTCGAGGGAAGGGCCTTCTCGCGGGCGCGGTAGGCGCGGCGAGCGGGTGGCTGGTCGAGCCCGCGGCACCCGGGCCGGAGCCGTTTCGCGTGGCTCCCGAGCGGCCGCGTCCGGTGATCGCGGTCTTCGGGCTGGCGCGGGGGAGCGGGGTGACCGTGGTGGCGAGGGCTCTCGCCGCGGAGCTGGCCCGGCGGGACAGCGCCGGCGCGGCAGCCGTTCATTGCGACGCTCGTGCGGCGGGCATACCGCTGGCCACCCCGGCGGCGGGTCAGCTCGCGCGAGTACTCGCGGAGCTGCCCGGCGCCGACACGCGCGCGGTGGGCCGGCTCTGTCTCGTCGAGGGAGCCGAGGGGACGGCCATCAGCGAGGCCACGCGCGAGCTTGCCCCGCTTGTGCTCGATGCGGGGTCGGCCGCCCTGGGCGGCGCCCCCGCTGCCGTGGCCGACCGAGTGCTGCTCGTGGCCACCCCCACCGTCGAACCCGCGCTTGCCGGCGTGGGGGCCGGCTGCCTGGCCCGGCTGGGACACGCGCCGTTGCTGGTGCTCAACCGCGCCGGGCCGCCCGCGAGTGAGCCGGACCCGCTCGAGAGCCGCCACGCGAGCTGGATGGCCCGTGGTGTTCATCGCCTCCCGGAGTCGCGCATGGGCGCTCAGCTCGCCTCAGGTGGGCGCGAGGCCCGCGGCGAGCTGGGCCGGGCAATCGGTGAGCTGGCCGACCTGTGCGAGATGGACGGGTGATGGAGGGCGAAGCCCCGTGGGGCCTATGCGGGCTCGGGGCACGGCTCCGGGCACGCCGCGGCGCGTTCGGGGCGGCGCAGGGCCGTTGCCGCAACCCCGAGAACAGCCGCGATCAGGGAGACGATTATTGCCGCGTGGAAGCCATCGAGCAGGGCCGCCGGCGAGCCGCCGGGACCGGCGTTGGCCGTATTGACCGCGGTGGCCACGGCGAGCACGAGCGCTCCGCCGAACTGGAACGAGGTGTTGACGAGGCCGCCGGCCAATCCCTGCTCTTCCGCAGCGACGCCGTTCGTGGCCGCGACGTTGAGCGATCCGTAGGCGAGCCCGAAGCCGAGCCCTGTCAGGAGGAACGTCGGCAGCATCGCCATGGCGTAGCTCGAGTCCAGCCCGATCGGCAGGAACAGGGCGTAGCCGACCGCCGTCGAGGCGAGTCCGGCCACGGTCAGCCGGGTAACGCCGAAGCGCGAGATCAGCGGCGCGAGCCGCGTCGCGAGCACGGCAACCAGCAGGCCGGCCGGGAAGAGTGCGAGCCCGGTCTCCAGCGCCGACCAGCCGCGCAACTGCTGCATGTAGAGGGTCACGATGAACTGGAAACCGAACCAGGCGCCGATCAACGACATCGCCCCCATGTTGGCCCGCACCAGCGCGCCGGAGCGCAGGATGCCCAGGCGCACGAGCGGCGCTGCCGTCCGCCGCTCGTGCGCCACGAACGCGGCGAGGAGTGCGGCGGCCCCGGCGAACGAGCCGAGCGTCCACGCCGAAGCCCAACCCGCCTCGGGCGCCTCGACCACCGTGAACACCAAGAGCAGCATCCCGGCCGTCACGGCCACCGCCCCGGCCACGTCGAAGCTGCCGTTCGTACGCGGTGGGCGGCCGGAGTCGGGCACCAGACGGATCGCCGCGAGCAGCGTGATCAGGGCCAGCGGGACCGGGAACAGGAACACCCAGCGCCAGCCCAGCTCGGTCAGCAGCCCGCTGAACACGAGCCCGAGCGAGAAACCGGTGGCGCCTGTGGCCGTGTAGATCGCGAGCGCCTTGTTGCGAGCCGGCCCCTCGGCGAAGCTGGTCGTGATGATCGAGAGGCCGGCGGGTGCCGTGAAGCCGGCGCTCACGCCCTTGATGAACCTGGTGGCGATGAGCAGCGCCTCGTCGTTAGCCAGCGCACCGAGCCCGGACGCAACCACGAACACGCCCAGCGAGATCAGGAACATCCGCCGGCGCCCGAGTAGGTCGGCGGCTCGCCCGCCGAGCAGCAGAAAGCCGCCGTAGCCGAGCACGTACGCGCTGACCACCCATTGCAGCGAGCTGGTGGAGACGTCGAGGTCAGTGCGGATGGAAGGGAGGGCGACTCCGGTCATCGACACATCCATTGCGTCGAGGAAGAGGGCGCCGCACAGCACCAGCAGCGCGCCCCAGGCGCCTGCGCTGAGTCGCCCAGAGCCGTCGTCGAGAACTGCAGAGGGAGCTGATGTGGACACGAGATCGGTTCCTTGGGTATTGTTCGACGTGCATCGTACATAGTTGTTCGATACCTGTCAAACAATGCCTGTCAAGTCCATCCAAGCCGATGCCGCCGACGCGCCGGACCTGGCGACGATCGACATCACGACCGTGCTGCAATCGCTCGCGGATCCCGTTCGGCTTGAGATCGTGCGCCAGCTCGCCGCGCACGGCGACGAAGGTGAGCTGACCTGTGGTCAGCTCGAGTTGCCAGTAGGGAAGTCCACCTGCAGCCACCACCTCAAGGCCCTGGCCGGCGCCGGAGTCATCGCCGAGCGCGAGCAGGGGACGCGCAAGTACCTCCGGCTACGCCGCGCGGAGCTCGACCGCCACTTCCCGGGATTGGTCGAGCTGGTGATCCAGACCGCAGACTCCGCCTGAGACGTGGCGCGCTCCGTCGACGCCAGGGTCCGTCAGGCCGTGGAGGACTCGTCGTTCGACCCGGTCCACCCGCCCGCGCCGGCGGTGCCGGCCGAGCGCTGGTGGGGCAACCACGTCGGGGAGATGCGCTGGCAGCTCGAGCTGGCGCGGCTGCTCGTGGACCCGGTATACCGAGGAGAGGACGTGCCGCGCGGCGACGGAGCGCCTGTGGTTTTGATCCCGGGCTTCCTTGCCGGCGATGCCTCGCTCGCGGTCATGCGTGGCTGGCTGCGCCGCATGGGATACGAGGCGCGCGGCTCGGGCATCCTCTCCAACGTCGATTGCGCGGATCGCGCGGTAAACGCCCTGGAGCGCCGCGTGGAGGGACTGTCCCGTAGCGCCGCTCGGCGTGTGGCGCTGGTCGGCCACAGCCGCGGCGCGCACTTCGTCAAGGCGCTGGCCAACCGGCGTCCCGAGCTCGTCTCTTCGGCGGTTTCGATCGGGGCCGGGCTCGACACGCCGTTCGACATCAGCGTGCCCACCCAGGCGGCGGTCGCCGCGGTGCGCGGGGTCCACGCGAGGACGGGGGACCGGCTCGCCCGAAACGGCTGCTTCACGGCTGAGTGCCGTTGCCAGTTCACGCGCGACTACAGCGCCGCATACACCGAGGAGGTGCCGCTCACGTCGATCTACTCCAAGGGCGACGGCGTGGTGCGCTGGCGCGCCTGCCTAGTGGACTACGCGCGCTGCGTCGAGGTGAGCGGGAGCCACGTGGGCCTCGCCTTCAACCGCAAGGTGTACCGCGAGCTCGGCGAGACGCTCGCCCGCGAGACCGCCAGCCGCTAGGTGGTTTCCCCGTGCTTGCGAGCGTCTCGCCAGAAGGCCGTCGCCGAACTACACGACGGTCTGCTCGCCGCTGGCGATGCCCTCGGCACCGGGCATCGACTCGGGCCAGATGGGATCGCGCTCGCTCGCCTGCTTGAGCATCTGGCGGGCGATCACGAGGGCCTGTATCTCGTTGGCGCCCTCGTAGATCTGCAGCACCTTCGCATCGCGCATCATCCGTTCGGCGGGGAAGTCCTTGAGGTAGCCGTTGCCGCCGAGCACCTGCACCGCCTCGGTGGCCGCCTTCATCGCCACGTCGGAGGCGAACATCTTGGCGGCGGCCGAGATCTTCGAGACCCGTGGGTCGCCCTCGTCCACGAACGTCGCGGCCTGATAGGCGAGCGCGCGGGCCGCCGCGACCTCCGCCTCCAGACCGGCGAGCTTGAACTGGATCCCCTCGTGGGCAAAAAGCGGCTGCCCGAAAGAATGGCGGCGCAGCGCGTAGTCGAGCGCCAGGTCGATCGCGCCCTGCGCGACTCCAACCGACTGCGAGGCGACCGTCGGGCGGGAGTGATCGAAGGTCGTCATCGCGATCTTGAAGCCGGCGCCCTCCTCTCCCAGCAGGTTCTCCTCCGGCACCTCGACATCCTCGAACGTCGGCGCTCCGAGACGCCAGCCGGGCATCCCCATGGTCTGCAGCCGCTCGACGCTCAGCCCGTCGGCGTCGCCCGGAACGACAAAGGCGCTGATGCCCTTGGAGCCGGGCTCGCCGGTGCGCGCGAACACCACGTACAGCTCCGCCAGCCCGGCATTGCCGATAAAACGCTTCTCGCCGTTGAGCACCCACACGTCGCCCCGCCTCTCGGCACGGGTCTGGAGCGCCGCCGGGTTGGAGCCCACGCCCGCCTCGGTTAGTGCGTAGGAGCCGAGCGCCTCGCCGGAGGCGAGCCTGGGCAGGAAGCGCCTCTTCTGCTCGTGACTGCCGGCGAGGATGATCGGGAGGGCCGTGAGCTTCACGTACGCGGCCATCAGCGACGCGGTCGCGGAGACCTTGGCCAGCTCTTCGATATAGGAGCAGAACGTGACGCTGTTGGTGCCCGCGCCGCCGTACTCCTCGGGTATCGCGAGACCGATCAGTTGCTCGCGCCTGAGCGCGTCATGCACGTCGAACGGGTAGTCGCAGGTGTCGTCGATCTCGAGCATGCGCGGCCGCACCTCCTCGAGGGCGAACTCCCGTATCCGCTCGCGCCGCTCACGCTGCTCGTCTGTCAGGCGCCACATCGCCTCTCCCTCCGTTGATCTTCTCCGCCCCGATCGCGAGCAGGCTGGCTCCCGTCCGCAACGCACCGATCGGCAGGCCAAGTGCGCGGGTTACGGGCTCGGCCCGGGCAGTGATCCCGGTATGCGCTGTGCCGGTGGCGATCGGCTCACGTGAACCGAGCCAGCGCGTCATCAACTCAAGCGACTCCCGCGGCCGCTCCAGCGCATACGCGTGACCGGCGCCGGCAACAAGCGCGAGCTCCGCATCCGGTATCCGCTCCGCCAGCAGCCGCGCGTTCGCGATCGGCGACATGGCGTCGCGCGCGCCGTGCATCACCAGGGTCGGTGCCTGAATCTGGCCCAAGCGCGACACGGTGTCGTGATAGACCGACGCCCACCAGTGCGCCGTGATCCCCCGAGGCCGCGCGCGGTGTGCGGCGAAGTGCCCCAGCAGCTCACGCGTGCGCTCCGGCTGATCGCGGCGGAACTCGGGGGAGAAGAGCATCGCGCCGAGCCACGGCCTGCCCGGCTGCGACAGCGCCTTCGTGGCGGCGGCGCCCAGAGCCGTGAGCTCGGCACGCGCGGGCCGGACGGCCCGCGGGCCGCCGGGCGTGGTGGCGCCCAGCACCAGGCCACGCACCCGCTCGGGGTGGCGAATCGCCAGCTCCTGGGCGATCATCCCGCCCATCGAGACGCCGTACACGTGCGCGCTCGGGATGCCGAGCGCGTCGAGCAGGCGCACGGCGTCGTGCGCCAGCTCCGGCATCGACGTCGGCCACAGCGGGGAATCGGAGCGCCCGGAGCCACGGTTGTCGTAGCGGATGCAGTCGAAGCGCGGTTCGTAGAGCTCGAGCACGGGGTCGAAGACCGCCGAGCTGATAGTGAACCCCGTGATCAACAGCAGCGGCTCGCCCTCGCCGCTGCGCTCGTACCAGAGCCTCGGGCGCCTCAGCGCGTATGCCATCCAGACGTCCTAATCACCGGCTTCGGCAAGCACGTACTTGCCGGGTGCCTTCTCAAGAGGCTTGTAGCCGGCGGCGCCGAGCGTCTTGCGGGCCCGCTTCTCGTCGCCCGAGCGCTCGCCGAGCCACTCGATCCAATCGGCCCACCAGGTGCCGCGCTGCTCCGACGCGCTCTGGAGCCACTCGTCCGCGGTCGCCGGGTTCCCGTCGCGCGTCTGGTAGCTCGCCTTCTCGTTGCCGGGCGGGTTGACCATGGCCGCGATGTGGCCGCTCGTGGAGAGGACAAAGCGCGGCTCGGAGCCGAGCAGCTGCGTGGTGGCGTAGCAGTTCTGCCAGGGCACGATGTGGTCGGCGATCGCGGCAACGACGTACGAGTCGCTCGTCACGCTCGACAGGTCGATCGGCGTGCCCAGCACCTCCACGCCGCCCGGTTCGACCAGCGAGTTCTCCAGCGAGAGCTCGATGAAGTCGCGGTGCAGGCCGGCGGGCAGGTTGGTCGCGTCCGAGTTCCAGAACAGCACGTCGAAGGCGGGCGGGTCCTTGCCCAGCAGGTAGTTGTTGATCCAGTAGTTCCAGATCAGGTCGTTCGGGCGCAGCCAGGCGAAGACGCCCGCGAGCGCGCGTCCGTCGAGGTAGCCCTTGCGCGCCGACTCGGCCACCGCCAGCTGGGCGACGTTGCGGTCGGTGAGGGCGCTCGCCATACCCGCGCGGTCGTTGTCGAGTACGCAAACGCCCAAGGTGATGCCGGCGAGCCGGTCGCCCTCGCCATTCTGCTCCAGGTACGCCGCGGCCACCGCCAGCGTGATGCCTCCGGCGCACAGGCCCAGCGCGTGGGACCGCTCGCTCCGAGTGATCTTCTCCATCGCCTCGAGCGCCTCGAGGGTGGCCTCGACGTAGGTCTCGAGGTTCCAATCGGCGTGGCGCTCGTCCGGATTGCGCCAGGAGATGGCGAAGACCTGCTGACCGCCTTTGACGAGGTACTCGATCATGCTGCGGTCGGGGGCCAGGTCGGTGACGTAGTACTTGTTGATCATCGGCGGCACCACGAGCAGCGGCCGCTTGCGCACCTTGCTCGTCTGCGGCTGGTATTGGATCAGCTCGAAGACCTCGGTCCGATGTACCACGGCGCCCGGGGTGACGGCGATGTTCTCGCCCACGGCGAACTCCGAGCCGTCGACCATGGTCGGAATGCGCGGGCGGCTCGACATGTCCGATACGAACCGGCGCGCGCCCCTTACGAAGTTGAGCCCGCCCGAGTCGATCGTGGCCTTGAGCACGGCCGGGTTGGTGGGGGGGAAGTTGCTCGGCGCCACGAGGTCGACCAGGTTCTCGGCAGTGAAGCGCACGCGGCGCTCGTCGGCCCACTGGAGGCCGGCTTTGGAGAGGACCGTGTCGATGGTCTCGGCCGTGGCGAGGTAGGACTGGCCCAGGCGCTTGTAGGCGGGGTTGCCGGACCACGCGGGGTCCTTGAAGCGGCGGTCGCTCTTGTCGGGGGCCACCTCGGAGCGCCCGACGGCGATCCTCGCCAGCTCGGAGGCCAGGCCGGCGCCCCCGCGCGCGACCGTCCGGGGCCGCGTGGCCAGCTTGGCCACCGCCTTGATGCCCGCCAGGCCGGGGACCCAGCGGCGGCTGGGGCCCATGACCGCGTCGGTCAGCATCGCGTCAAGAGCGGGGCCGGCCCCGCGGCTGGGGCCGCCGTTCTTGCGCTGAGTTTGCGTTGGCACCGGAATCTCGATGTCCTTCTTCAGAGGACGGGGTTTCCCACCACTACCCGCGAAGGTGCACGTCTACGCGACATGACCGCGGTCAGGCGGCGGGGTTGCGGCAATGGGAACAGGGCGAGCAGGCGCTTCGCCGCCTGTCTGCTCCCGTGGATCGCGAGATCGCCCGAGCGCTCGGCCTCTTTCAGGCGGCGGCCATGCCACAGCACCTGCGCCAGGGTGGCCGGGTCCGTTTCGATGGTCGCGGCAGGGTCTCCGGCGCTTCCGCGGGTGAGCTTGAGCTCGCCGCGGGTCACCTCGAGGCCGAAGCTGTCCTCATCGAGGCGCAGCGCATAGACGGCTTCGAGGTCGTCGGCGAGGGCCGGGTCGAAGAGCGTTTTCAGGGCGATCGCGGTGGCGTCGGGACCGATGTCGCCCTCGCCGGCCGGAAAGGGCGCAACGCTGCCCCAGCGCCCGAGGGCCAGGATCACGGGCTCGAGCTCGTGACCGCGGTCGGTCAGCTCGTACACCCGGGACGCGGCCGGCGGTGCGAGGGTGCGCCGCCGCACGACCCCGGCCTCCTCCAGCTCTCGCAGACGCTGGGAAAGCACGTCGGGACTGAGGTGAGCAAGGCCGGAGCGTAGGTCGGTGAAGCGCTTGGGCCCGAGTACGACGTCGCCGGGACGCCTCTTCGACAGGCCGTGCTGGCCGACTCCGCGGGGACCGTGTTCTCCGCAACCCAGCTGACGGGCGTGCCGTGACTGCGCAGGTCGATCCCCGCTCAGTCCGCGGCGGCGATCGTCCCGGCCCCGACGAGGCGGCCGATCTCGGCTTGGGTGAGGTCGAGCATCCCGCCGAGGATTTCTTCGGTGTGCTCGCCGAGGAGCGGAGCGCGGCGGACGGGCTGGCGGGGGATGGCCGAGAAGTCCAGCGGGGTGCCGGGCATTCGGTAGGTGCCTACGCCGGGATGCTCGACGTCTTCCCACATCTCGGTCGCGACGCGCGGGTCGTCTTCAACGAGCTGGCGGAAGGTCTGGTAGATGCCCCAGGAGACGCCGGTCCCCTCGAACGCCGTACGGATCTCGGCGAGCTCGCGCGACTCGAACCAGGGACGCAGGATCGCTGCGATCAGGTCGCGATCCTCAAAGCGCCCGGACTCGGTGTCGAGATCGACGCCGGTGGCTTCGTTGATCTTCGCCATCTGCTCGTGTGTGCCGGTCACGTCGAGCAGCGATTGCCATTGGCGGTCGGTGAGGGCCACGACCATCACGTGGCGCTCGTCGCGGGTCACGAAGTCATGACCGAAGGCGCCGTAGAGGTAGTTGCCGTCGCGTCGCGGTGAGTCGGTGGCGTCGAGTTGGGCCTGGGCCACGCGACCCAGATGCCCGGTGACGGCGAAGGCGACGTCCGAGAGCGCAGTTTCGACGAGTTGTCCTTCTCCGGTTCGCGTGCGGTGGCGGTCGGCGGCGAGGAGGCCGATGGCGGCGAGCTCGCCCATCGCGATGTCCCACGCCGGCAGCACGGAGTTCAGAGGCTCGGTGAGGTTGCGCGGTCCGGTCGCCCACGGGAAGCCGGTCGCGGGGTTGACCGTGTAATCGACCTCGCTCGATCCGTCGCGGTTGCCCTTGAGATGGACCATGATCAGGTCTTCGCGACGAGCGCGCAGCGTCTCGTAGCTCAGCCAGCCGCGGGCCGGGAAGTTGGTCAGGAACGCCCCGGCGGCGGCGATGACCTCGGACACCAGCTCGCGCCCCTCATCCGAGTGCAGGTTCACCCGCAACGAGCGCTTGCCCTTGTTCAAGCCCGCCCAGAACAGCGACTCTCCGTTCTGAGCGAGCGGCCAGCGGCTGTGGTCGAGGCCGCCGCGGATGTCATCGAAGCGGATCACGTCGGCGCCGAGCTGCGCGAGCGTCATTCCCCCCAACGGCGCGGCCACGTACGCGGAGCCCTCGACGATGCTGAGCCCCTCGAGCACGCCGGTCACGGCAGGGAGCGTAGTCAGTTCTTGAGCGGCGGCAGCGCGATGACGCCGGGGGCGCGCACTCCATCGAGCCAGATCGCGAGCACCCGGTCCCAGCGCCAGTGCGGCTTCTCGGCCGCGGCCACCGCCACCGAGCCGATCGAGCAGACCATCGCCGGGATGTCCTCCACGACGAGATCCTCGCGGAGGGCGCCCGCCCGCTTCGCCAGCTCGAGCAGAAGCTCCAGCTGCGTGACGAGGCCCGAAGCCACGGCTGCGGCGTGCATGCGCTCCGATCGCGAGGCCATCGCCTCCGATAGGGCCCGGTCGCCGGCCTGGAGGGCGGCTGACCACTCGATGAATCCCCGAAAGGCCTCCCAGGGCTCCCCCTGCGAAGCCGTGTGCACTGCCTCAGCGGCGCGCTCGGCGAGCCGCTCGAAGCGGCGCGTGATCAATCCGTCGAGGAGGTCCTCCTTGGCGGGGAAGTGCCGGTAGACGGTGCCGACACCGACCTTGGCGCGCCTGGCGATCTCGTCCATCTGCGCGTCCATGCCCTTCTCGGCGAAGAGCTCGCGGGCGGCGCACACGATCGCCTCGCGGTTGCGTCGCGCGTCCGCTCGCAACATTGCCCCGGGCACGAGGCTGGGCTGACTGGCTGCGGTAGGCGTGATGTCTTGTTCCCCCCGTTCCGTCCCGTCGGCCAGAAGGCCTCAAACGGAACTCCAGTTCCGTATAGTGGTCAACATGAACCGGAACTCCGCTTCCAACTATAGGAGTAAAGCGCCAGGCATGCGCAGGGAGTCGCTCGCATGACCGATGAACGCGACTACCTGGAGAGGCGCTGGTGGGCCCTGGCCCTGCTCTGCATGACCCAGTTCATGGTCGTGCTCGACGCGTCGATCGTGAACATCGCGCTCCCGTCGATCGGCGAGGACGTAGGCATCTCTCAGGAAAACCTGTCCTGGGTCGTGAACGGCTACGTGCTCACCTTCGGCGGCTTCCTGCTGCTCGGCGGACGCATGGCCGACCTGCTGGGCCGGCGCCGCGTCTTCATGGCCGGGCTCATCGTGGTCGCGGTCGCCTCCCTGTACGCGGGCTTCGCTCCCAGCGAGGGCGCGCTGATCGCGGCACGGGCGGCACAGGGTCTCGGCGCTGCGATCATCGCGCCGAGTGCGCTCTCGATCGTCACGACGATCTTCCGGGACGGCTCGGAGCGCAACAAGGCGCTGGGTGCCTGGGGGGCCGTCGCCGGCTCGGGCGGAGCCGCGGGCGTGCTGCTCGGCGGGGTACTCACCGACGGCCTCGGATGGGAGTGGGTCATGTGGGTGAACGTGCCGGTCGCGCTGATCGTGCTCGCGCTGACTCCCGGGCTGATCCCCGAGAGCCGCTCCGAATCCCAGACCCGCCACTTCGACATCGCCGGCGCGGTGACCGTCACCGCCGGGCTCTCGCTGCTGGTCTACGCGATCGTGGATGCGGAGAGCGCGGGTTGGGGCTCGACGAAGACGATCGGTCTGCTCGCCGTCGCGATCGGCTTGCTCGGCGTCTTCACCGCAATCGAGCTGCGCTCAGATGCGCCGCTGGTGCCGTTCAGCATCTTCAGGAAACGCACGCTCACCGGCGCCAACGCAGTTGGGCTGATGGTCGGAGGCTCGTTGTTCGCCATGTTCTTCTTCATCACGCTCTACATGCAGCAGGTGCTCGGCTACAGCCCGATCAAGGCCGGCCTCTCCTACCTGCCGCTCTCGGTGGCCATCATTCTGTCGGCCGGCGTTGCCTCTCAGCTGGTGACGAAGATCGGCTTCAAGCCGGTGCTCGCGGTTGGGTTGGCGCTGGTCGCGAGCGGGCTGGTCTGGTTCAGCCAGATCTCCGTGGATGGCGGCTTCACCACCGACATTCTCGGGCCGTCGCTGCTGGCGGCGGTGGGACTGGGCTTCGCCTTCGTCACCACCACGATCGCCGCCGTCTCGGGCATCGAGGACCGCGAGCAGGGGCTGGCCAGCGGCCTGATCAACACCTCCCAGCAGATCGGCGGCGCCCTCGGGCTCGCCGTTCTGGCCACAGTCGCCACCTCCCGCACCGACGAGGTCATCGCCGCGGCGGGCGGCAACCCCGCGGCACTGCCGGAGGCGCTCGTCGAAGGCTTCCAGTCTGCGTTTCTGGGCGCCGCGGCGATCGCAGTCATCGGGCTGGTGCTGACGCTGGTCCTGATACGCGGCAGCGACAGCCGCGCCCACGTCGCCCTCAGCAAGAAGGAGGAGGACACGACGCCGGTAGCCGCCTGATCGAAGCGCGGTCGACGCGGCGAGGGATCCGCCCCGCTGGGCGCGTCTACCATGCGAACGGCCGATGAAGCCCCCGAATAAGACCTGGTCGCCTCCAGGCGCCGGCAGGCGCTACGACCCGTTGCCCCCCTTTCTCCTTCTTCCTCGGCGCGGCTGGCGCATGCTTGGTAGGCGCGGCCGCATCGTGCTCGTTGTTGCGGCGGCGGCCGGCCTCGTGGCGCTCGTCCTCTCGTGGCCGTCGGTGGTGCGCGAAAGGGAGGCCGGCGAGCGCGAGCGGGCCCGGGAGGCAACGGAGCACCAGGCGGCCCAGCGCCGGGCGATCGCCGAGGACCAGAGACCGCGACGGGCCACGCTTCCCGCGCGCGTTCGCGCGCGGGTCAGCACCGGTGACGGCCTGACCGAACCTGCCGCCGCCGCTCTTGTTGGTGGTCTTCTCCAGACCGCCATAGGCCGCGACGTCCGCAACCGCGTTCAGGACGGCGTGCTCGATGGGCCGGTGATCGGCACGAGCTGCGACCCCGTCAAAGTCCGCAGCCGGCTAGGCGCCAACTACAACTGCTTCGTCGCCATCGGCCGCCGCCGATCGGTGGGACGGACGTACACGACGGGGTATCGGTTCAGCGCACGGGCGCAACTGCCGGCGGGAACGCTCGCCTGGTGCAAGGAAAACCCGCGCCCGCTACACCCCACCAGCTATGTCATCACAGTGCCGATGTCTTCGGACTGCCGCTGACGGCGGGTTTGTTTACTCGATCAGATCCCGGCTTTCAGGTGAAGCCGTAGACGGACAGTCAGCTCGCGTGGCTCCTCGTGCGGGATCGCACGCGAGAGCCTGCTGGGGGCGCGGCGTTGCACGCCGCGCGAGCTAGGTCTCGCCTGGGTGCCGCTAAGGCAGGCTTTCCTCTTGAGCCTTCGAGTTGTTCGCTTCGTGGTTGCTTAGCAGGGCGTCGCAAACCCGCAGAGCCGCGAGCGTGCTTTCCTGGCGCCAGATCGCGAGGGTGCCCTCAAATCCGCTTACGCGGTCTGCCTCCGCGCGCAGCTCACGGGCCCGCTCGTCCAGAACCTCGCGCTGGGCGCGAAGCAGGCGAGACGGATCGCTTCCGGCGCGATCGAGGAACAGGAGCTTGAGCATCAGCTCCGAGCGTGCTTGCCGCACCCGCGTCACAGGCTCGCGCAGCCAATGCCCCAACAGCCGCCGGCCGTTCGATGTGATCTTGAGGATTCTGCGGGGCGGGCCGCTCGTGCTCCGTTCGGTGCCGGCCGGCTCGATCAGGCGCCTGGCGGCCAAGATCTCGATACTGCGGTAGACGAGCGGCCGACGCACCGTCCACACGCATCCGACGGCTCCGCCCGGTGCAAGAGCCTGCGCTAGGGCGAATCCATGAGTATGTCGCTCGGCTACGAGGGCGAGTACCGACCACTCGGCCGGCGAGAGCTGCTCAACCGCGGATCGCATGGCTTAGGAACCGTAGCTCCGGGGAAGACTTCAGGGTAGTAGTCACATTTTGACTATCGCCTTTCTACACGAGATACCGGCTCGCGGCAGTCCCGCGGTCCAGGGAGTGAGGACACATGGCTGTAGCTGTTGCACGCGAGGCCCAGGCCGAGAACTTTGTTGCTGCTGATCACAAACTGCTGATCGACGGGCGGTGGGTGGAGGCGGCGTCCGGGAAGACTTTCGAAACGCTCAACCCGGCCACTGAGGAGAAGCTGGCCGACGTTGCCCACGGGGAGGCCGAGGACGTCGACCGGGCCGTCCAGGCGGCGCGGAAGGCCTTCGGCGAGGGCTCGGAGTGGCGGACCATGAGCTCCTCGGACCGCGGCCGCATCATCTGGCAGATCTCCGAGCTCATCGAGCAGAACGCCGACGAGTTGGCGATGCTCGACTCGCTCGACAACGGCAAGCCCTTCGCGGTGGCTCGCGCGGCCGACGTCGCGCTGGCGGCGGACCTGTTCCGGTACATGGCGGGCTGGACGACCAAGATCCATGGCACGACCGTGCCGATCTCTGCGGTCACCGCGCCCGGCGAGTATCACGCATACACGCTGCGCGATCCGGTCGGCGTCGTAGGCCAGATCATCCCCTGGAACTTTCCGTTGCTGATGGCGGCGTGGAAGCTGGGGCCGGTGCTGGCGGCCGGCTGCACTGTCGTGCTCAAGCCCGCCGAGCAGACGCCGCTGTCCGCGCTTCGCCTCGGCGAGCTGATCCAAGAGGCCGGGCTGCCCGATGGCGTCCTGAACATCGTCACCGGCTTCGGCGATGCGGGTGCGCATATCGCCGCGCACAACGACGTGGACAAGGTGGCCTTCACCGGCTCCACCGAGGTCGGCAAGCTGATCGTCCAGGCGGCGGCGGGCAACTTGAAGAAGGTGTCCCTCGAGCTGGGCGGCAAGTCGCCCAACATCGTCTATTCCGATGCCGACACGGAGAGCGCGATCGCGGGTGCGGCCCACGCTGTGTTCTTCAATCACGGCCAGTGCTGCAACGCCGGAACGAGGCTGTTCGTCCAGAGGGACTCGTTCGACGAGATCGTGTCCGGGGTGGCCGACGCGGCCAAGCAGATCAAGCTCGGCCCGGGCACCGAGGAGGACAGCCAGATGGGCCCGCTGATCTCCGACGAGCAGTTCGACAAGGTGCTCGGCTACCTCGACGCCGGCAAACAGGACGGTGCGAACGCCGTGGCCGGCGGTGACCGCTCCGGTGACCGCGGGTACTTCGTCCAGCCGACGATCCTGACGGACACCACACCCGACATGTCTGTGGTGCGAGAGGAGATCTTCGGGCCGGTCGCGTGCGCGATCCCCTTCGACACGCCCGAGGACATCGCCGCCCACGCCAACGACTCGGACTACGGGCTGGCCGCGGGCATCTTTACCAGCGACTTGTCCAAGGCCCACCGCACAGCGAAGCTGCTGCGTGCGGGAACGGTGTGGATCAACACCTACCACGTGTTCGATGCCGCCATGCCGTTCGGTGGCTACAAGGAATCCGGCTGGGGCCGGGAGATGGGCAGCCAGGTGCTCGAGAACTACCTCGAGACTAAGTCGGTCGTCACCGCCCTGTAGACCGTTGGCCCCGTAAGACGCGCGTGCAAGACCCCGCGGCGGAGACGTCGCGGGGTTTGCGTTGCCACTCGTGCCCGAAGCAGTCGCGCGTCACACAACAAAGCCCGCGGCACTGAGTAGCTTGCGACCGGCTGGGCCGACGGCGAAGGCAAGCCAGTCACGCGCCGCGGCTTCGCTGCCCTGAACGCGGGCGATGAAGTAGTCGGCTCGTACGTTGACGTACGAAGGGACCTCGAGTCCCCTCAGGCGACGGCCGCTCGCATAGACATCGGTGGCGTAAAGCACCGCCGCGTCTGCGTCCCCGTCATATAGGCGACGGGCGACGGCATCGACTGTCTGTTCTTCGTGCACGACATTGGCGTGCACGGCGTGGGCGAAGCCGGGGTTTTCGCCGGTCCAGCTGATGAAGGAGCTCGCGCGTGTAGTCCCCAAGCGAGAGGCCTTCGGCCTCTATCACCACGCGGGTGCCCGCCTGGATCAGGATGTCGTGGCCATCCGCTGGGCTCGTCCCGGGAACCGCTACCACGAGGCGATTCGCGGCCAGTGGGGCAGGCGCGTGGGTGAGGCCAAGTGCGTGGAGACGAGCTGGATCGCCGGCGCTCGCGGACGCGAACACGTCTGCCGGCTCGCCGCGTTCGATGCGCCGGGCGAGGTCGGGCGCGTTGGAGTAGGTGAGCGCAACCGCGATCGAGCTGCTCTCGCGCCATTCGGCGGCCAGCGCGTCGAACGCCGGCCGCAGCGATCCTGCGGCGAATACACGTAAAGCTGACGAGACGACTGCGAACCCTATTGCGCCCACACGCTCCTCCGCGCGAGAACGGTACGAAGCTATGGGGAATAGTTCCTGCTAACCGACGTCCTAGGTGGTGTGAACACTCCTGACATCGAAAGCCTCCACCCGCTGACCCTCTCCGAGCAGCTCGACGCGATGTTGCTGGGTTGGCTCGAACGCCACGCCGACCGTCACGCTCCCGGGCGTGCCGACACCCGCGCCGCCGCCTTTGTCACCGTCGTCGACCGGGCGGTGGCCGAGGTTCAGCGCTTCTGCGCCGCGTGGGATATGACCGCCGAGCGGACCGCGCTCAGCAACAGCCGCTGGGTCGTCCTGCGCGTGGACGGCCCGATTCTGCCGGTCACGGGCTTCGCCGCCGTCTCCGACATGTACCGGGCCTGAGCGCGGGTTCCCTCCACCGCAGCCCGCTGGGCCCTACCTTGTGGGGGTGAGCGATCTGCACCGGCCCCTGCGGCGCGACATCCGCGAGCTGGGTGAGCTGCTGGGCCGCGCCCTGGTCCGCCAGGAGGGGCCGGAGCTGTTTCGCCTCGTGGAGCGCGTGCGGCAGATGATCCGCTCCGAGCCCCAGGCCACGGCGTCGGTGCTCGCTGAGCTCGACAGCGAGACGGCCACCAAGCTCGTGCGCGCGTTCCTCATGTATTTCCATCTCGCCAACGTCGCCGAGCAGGTGCACCGGGGGCGCGAGCTGGCCGCTCTGCGCGCGCGCCACGGCAGCTGGCTCGCTCAGGCGGTCACTCGCATCTCCGATGCGGGGGTGCCCGCCGCGGAGCTGGCCGAGGAGCTCGCGCGCCTGGGGGTGCGGCCGGTGTTCACCGCCCATCCGACCGAGGCCGCGCGGCGGACGGTGCTCGCGAAGATACGGGACGTCGCTGGGCTCCTCGACGAACGCGTGCTCGTGGACGGCGACCCGGTGGGCGAGCGCCGCGTCACGCGCCGCCTGGAGGAGCTGATCGACCTGCTGTGGCAGACCGACGAGCTGCGGATCGTCCGCCCCGACGTGCTCGACGAGGCCCGCAATGCCGTGTACTACTTCGACGAGCTCCACCGTCACGCGGTGCCCGACGTTCTCGAGGTCCTCTTCGAGGAGCTCGAGCGCCTCGGGTTCGCCCCCACTCTCGACGCTCGTCCGCTCACCTTCGGCACTTGGATCGGCGGCGACCGTGACGGCAATCCGAACGTCGGGCCCGATGCGACCGAGCAGGTGCTCGACCTTCAGCACGAGCACGGCATCCGAAGCGCGCTGGCGCTGATCGACGCGCTACGCAATGACCTCTCCACCTCGGTGCGCATCATCGCGATCACGCCGGAGCTGGAGGCGTCACTGGCCGCCGACCTGGAGGCGCTGCCCGACCTCGAGCCGCGCTATCGGCGCCTGAACGCCGAAGAGCCCTACCGGCTCAAGCTCACCTGCATCGGCCTGAAGCTGGCGAACACCCGCGAACGCCTCGCCAACGACCGCGCGCACGTGCCCGGCCGCGACTACGACGGATCCGCAGAGCTCGTCGATGACCTATGGCTGATGCGTGACTCGCTGCTCGAGCACCGCGGTGAGCTGATCGCGCGCGGGCGCCTCGAACGAGCCATACGGACGATCGCGGCCTTCGGCCTGCAACTGGCCACCTTGGACGTGCGTGAGCACGCCGGCGCGCACCATCGCGCCGTGGGCGAGCTGTTCGACCGGCTTGGCGACGAGGGTCCGGCCTACGCCGGCCTGTCCGCCGCCGAGCGCTGTGAACTGCTAGCTCGCGAGCTGGGCTCACGTCGCCCTCTGGCTCGCCAGCCGCCGCCGCTGAGCGAGACGTCCGCGCGTACCTTCGGCGCGTTCGAGGCCATCCGGCGCGCACAGGATCGCTATGGCGCGAGCGTGGTGGAGTCCTACATCGTCTCGATGTGCCGAGGCCCGGACGATGTGCTCGCCGCGGTCGTGCTGGCCCGTGAGGCCGGGCTCGTCGACCTGCACGGCGGCATTGCTCGGATCGGCTTCGTGCCCCTGCTGGAGACCGAAGTCGAGTTGCGCGCCGCGGACACCATCCTCGGCGCTCTGCTCGAAGACCCCGCCTATCGCCGCCTGGTGGGGCTGCGCGGCGATGTGCAGGAGGTGATGTTGGGCTACTCGGACTCCAACAAGCGCGCGGGCGTGACCACCAGCCAATGGGAGATCCACCGCGCCCAGCAGCGTCTGCGCGACACCGCCCAGGCCTTCGGCGTGCGCCTGCGCCTTTTTCACGGGCGCGGTGGAACGGTCGGTCGCGGCGGCGGGCCAACCCACGACGCCATCCTCTCCCAGCCACCGCGCACGCTGGACGGCGAGATCAAGCTGACCGAGCAGGGCGAGGTGATCTCGGACAAGTATCTGCTGCCCGGCCTGGCCCGCGAGAACCTCGAACTCATGCTGGCCGCCGCACTCGAGTCGACGGTGCTGCACCGCCGGCCGCGCATGTCGCCGCAATCGCTGGCGGACTGGACCGAGACGATGGAGTTGGTGTCGTCGGCCGCGCTCGCGCGCTACCGCTCGCTGGTGGAGGACCCCGACCTGCCGGAGTACTACCTGGCCTCCACGCCCGTTGAGCTTCTGGGTGAGCTCCACCTGGGCTCGCGTCCCGCGCGCCGTGCCGACTCGGGTGACGGGCTCGACGGCTTGCGGGCGATTCCGTGGGTGTTCGGGTGGACTCAATCTCGTCAGATCGTGCCGGGCTGGTTCGGCGTGGGGACGGGGCTGGCCGCGGCCCGTGACGCGGGACTCGGCGAACGGCTGTCCGCCATGCACTCGAGTTGGCAGTTCTTCGGCAATTTCCTCGCCAACGTCGAGATGACACTGGTCAAGACCGACCTCGACCTGGCCGGCCAGTACGTCGCCCGGCTCGTGCCCGGGCCGTTGCATCGCCTCTTCGAGATCATCCGCGCCGAGTACGAGTTGACCGTCGCGGAGCTGCTCCGCGTGACCGGACACGACGAGCTGCTGTCGACCAACCCCACCCTGGCCACGACCCTGCGTGTGCGTGACGACTACCTCAAGCCCATCCACGAGCTCCAGATAGCGCTGATCAAGAGCTCGCGCGCCGACCGCGAGGCAAACCGGGAACCCGATCCCGCGTTGAGCCGGGCCCTGCTTCTGACGGTCAACGGAATCGCGGCCGGAATGCGCAACACGGGCTAGCGCCGGGTGCAGTCCGGCGATCCTCGCGGCTCAGCCCGGTGGGTAGATCCCGTAGAACGCAGTGCGGTAGCGGAATTGCGCGACTGGGGACGGCGGGTTAGGCGTGACGAAGTTGGTCTTGCCGTTACCGCCGTAGGTGGTGCCGAGCAGCTGAAAGAGCGCCGAGTTCTGCGAGACGGGAAGGAGCACGCCGCCGGGCCCCCGGTTCTCGGGATATCCCCCGAGGGTGAACAGGTCGACCTGTGCCAGGTAGGGCGTTTCGACGAAGGGCCCCCTGTCGTCGTTGCCGTCCACACAGGCGAGGTAGACGAACCCTGGCGGGGCCGCGACGTCCGGAAGCGCGAACGTCGGGGCAGGGTCGAAGAGATAGCGCTCGGCGAAGGTGGGGTAGTCCGCCGCGGCCACGCTCCGCCCGTCGGCGGGAAGCCAGTGCGTGTCGTCGACGGCCGACACGGGCGTGTCGCCCAGCGACCAGAGGACGAGCTCGCCCGTCGGGCAGTTCGGCATCCGGCGGAAGTTCGGGTTCGCGCCGTCCGCGCACACCTGCCAGGACATGCCGGGTAGCGGGGGTGGCAGGCTGGGCGCGCGAAACGTCTGCTGGCCGTCGCCGCCGAACTGCGTCCCGTAGAGCTCGAACAGCGCCGGGTACCGCGCGATGGGCAGGAGTCGACCGTCTGCCGGGATGTGCGAGGAGTCGTCGACGAGGTGCGAGAACCCGAAGAGCCGGGGCTGCCCGATGGTGCACGACGTGGACGTGACGCTGTCGATGAACAGCGACGCCCCGGCAAAGTGCTTGGGCAGGCGCCGGTCGAGGCGGCGGTTCAGGCGCGAGAGACCGGGGCCGAGCCCCGGCAGCACTCGAACCCTGAAGCGCGCCGTCCGGCGCCGGTTGTCGCGGCTACGCAGGCGCAGCTCCAGCGCCACCGTGTCTCTCGCCCTGCGCCCGTCGTCGAGTACGACGGCGGCGTTGGGTGGCTCCGCGGCGAAGCCCAGGCCCTTCCACGACCCCAGAAGGGAACGCGTCGTGACGCGGCCGGCCTCGCGCTGCGGCCGATCGGTGAACCAGGTCGTCCCGCGCGCAACGCCCCGCAGGATCAGCGTGTATTGGTGAGGCCGATCGGGCACCCGTGTGAAGCTGCCGCTGCGGGCCTCGAGCGCGAAGAGCACCGAGGCGCCGCTCGGGAGCGAGGCGACCGTGTCCGCGGAGGCGGACGGGGCGGCGATCGCGAGTAGCGCGATCGCCGCTGCGATGGACCTGCGCACCCCCTCATCGTTGCACGGGGCCAGGATGGCGGCGCCGGCGTGCTGGTCCTTAGACGTTTGCGGTTGGACGGGGCTGAGAGAACTTCTGGCGTGCCGGCGGGCGTAGTGGTTGTGTGAGAGTTGCGATTTTCGCAATGGCTGTGCTTGCCGTTGTCGGCGGGGTGCTTGTAGCGCCGTCGCGACCTGCGGGCGGCGCCGGAGCGCATCAAGCGGCGGGACGCGCTCCCCTCGTCGGGGTGAGCGCGCGGGGTTCGCTCGTCCGCCTCCAGCGCTCGTCTCTTCGGCCCGTTTCTCGCGGTTTACCCACAGGGAGCAGGTTCGTTTGGGATTACGAGTTCTCGCCAAACGGGCGGTTTGTGGCGTTCGGAGACGAGGCGCGTAGCCGGGTGCTGCTGTTCGACGTGCGCCGTTGGCGTTCGCTGGGGAGTATCCGCTTGCCCAGCCCTCATCCCGGAGGGTACGGAGGCGCCGGGCCAATGCAGTGGGTCGGGCCGCAACGATTGCTTGTCATGGCAGGACGGCCCTTCATGGGCCAGACACCGGTGGTTGTCAACCCGCACAAGCGGCGGGTGATGCGGCGGATCCGCTGGCATGGCTTGGCGTTTACTTCGGGCGAGATACACGGCGGCCTGGTGCTGATTGCTCCGCCGTCGCTCCGCCACGGCCGCCCTCGGCTCGGCCCGGCCCGGCTGGTGCACGTCACCGTCGACGGCCGGGTGAGGTCGGTGCGACTGCACCGCATCGATGCCGGCCAACAGGACGGCGGCCGGGGTCGTGCCCTATATCCAGGGCTTGCCGTGGACCGGCGGGGCAACCGCGCCTTCGTTGTGGCCGCTGACGGCGGACTGGTCGCCGAAGTCGACTTGCGCAGCCGGCGCGTCAGTTACCACCATCTCGCCGAGTCTCCCGCGGCGGCCAAGGGTGGGCCCTTCCTTCGCAGCGCGCGCTGGCTCGGGGCCGGCATGCTTGCCGTGTCCGGCGAGGACCTGCCGGCGAGCGAACCAGCGAGCCGTGCGGACCCCGTTCCCTACGGTCTGAGACTGGTCGATACCCGGACCTGGACGATCCGCACGGTCGACCGAGAGGCGCAGACGTTCGATGTTGCCGGTGGCTTGCTACTGGCAAGGCGCTGGTACGCCGAACACGGGCTAACGCCCATGGGTGTGGCCGCCTACGACTTCACGGGCAAGCCCCGCTGGCGTCGCTTCTCGGGCTCCAACGCACTCGTGTGGGCGCCCGGCGGTCGTCAGGTGTACGTCGACGTGGGAGATCACGGCAAGCGCCGCACCCACGTCCTCGAGCTCTCCACCGGACGCACCGTCCGCGCCCTGCCGTACAGGCGGCTAACCCTGCTCCGGCCTTAGGCGGACCCACTTCAGCCCACCAGCCTGGCCACCGCCCCCTCGAGCCGCCTGCTTGCCGCCTCAGCGGCCTGGTTCGGCGGCGTGCGGCCGTTCCGACCGTACCGACGACCCTGAACACTGTCTTCATGGACAACGTCGAGATCGCCGACCGAGTGGAGGCGTTCGCCGCGCTTCTGGAACTCGCCGAGGCGAATCCGTACACCGCCCGCGCCTACCGTCGGGCCGCGGAAACGATCCGCGATGCGCCGATGCCGGTGGCGGACCTCGTGCGCACGGGCCGGGTGCGGCAGCTGCGCGGGATCGGCGGTGGGATCGAGGCCCGGCTGCGCGAGCTGGTCGAGACCGGGGAGATCGGGGAGCTGGCCGAGCTGGAGCGGGAGCTCGCGCCCGGACTCGTCGGCCTCGGTCGCTATCTCGGCCTGGGGGCGCGCCGCTCGGTCGAGATCGCGCGGGCGCTCGGTGTGCGTACGCCGGACGAGTTCCGCGACGCGGTGGCGGCGGGGCGGCTGCGCTCGGTGCGCGGCATCGGGCCGAAGACGGAGGCGCAGGTGCTCGAGGCGCTCGCACGCGAGCCCGAGTCCCGACCGCGGCGGGGCCTCATCCTCACGCAGGCGCGTGAGCTGCTGAATGGCATCGCGCACGCGCTCGGCGGGGAGACGGCGGGTGACCCGCGGCGCTGGCGCGACGCCTGCGAGGCGCTGAGCGTCGTTTGCAGGGCGGCGGACCCGTCCGCGGTCGTCGGGCGTTTCGGCGAGCTGCCGCAAATCGTCGCGCTGATCGAGCGTGAGGAGCGGCGCGCAGTTGGGCTGACGGTCGAAGGCGTGCCCGTGGAGCTCCTCGTTGCAGAGCCCGGGCACTTCGGCACCGCGCTTGTACGGGCGACCGGCGCGCGGCCCTACGTCGGCGCGCTCGAGCCGCTGCCGGCGGCGGCTGACGAGGAGGCGGTCTACCGCGCGCTTGGAATCCCCTGGTGCCCGCCCGAGCTACGTGAGGCGCCGTTTCGGGGCACGCCGCCGGCACTCGCCGAGCTGGGTGACATCCGTGGCGATCTCCACTCCCACACGACGTGGTCAGATGGGCGCGCGTCCGTCGAGGAGATGGGCCGCGCCGCGCGCGAGCGCGGCTATGACTACATCGCGATCTGCGACCACACCCCGGCGGTCGGCGCCGTGCGCGGGCTCAGCGCCGACGACGTCCGCCGACAGGCCGACGAGATCGCGGCGGCCAACGAGCGGCTCGCCCCCTTCCGGGTCTTGCGCGGCATCGAGTGCGACATCCTCGCCGACGGCCGGCTCGACCTTCCCGACGACGTGCTCGCGGAGCTCGATTGGGTACAGGCGAGCGTCCACGGCGGGCAGCGGATGCCGCGGCGGGAGATGACCAAGCGCGTCGAGGAGGCGCTTCGCAACCCCCACGTGCGCTGTCTCAGCCACCCCACCGGCCGGCTGATCAACCGCCGCCCTGAGAACGCCGTCGATCTCGAACGCGTTTACGAGGTCGCTCTGGAGACGGGCGTCGCCCTGGAGGTCAACGGCCTCGCCCCGCGCCTGGACCTAAGCGGCGAGCACGTGCGCGAGGCGATCCGCGCCGGCGTGCGGATCGTCTGCTCCACCGACGCCCACTCGGTGGCCGGCTTTGGGAACATGGAGCTATCGGTGCAGACCGCGCGCCGCGGCTGGGCCACGGCCGGCGACATCCTCAACACGCGTCCGCTCAGCCCGGATCCACCGTACATCCGCGGATGACCGATGCCGTGCCGGGCGGATGGCGGTACCGGGCGCGAGCGGTGCGAGTCGGGGCTTCCGATCGACGATGACCCTCGTAGAAGTCCGTCGAGCAACCCGCGCAGCGCCACTGAGTGCGGAAGGTGGTCAGTGGGCGATCGGCACCGGCGCCGGTGATTCGGCCGTCCGAAGCGCGGGGGAGGGCGTGGGCAGCAGGCGCGCGCTCGCCATCAGGCGCGACGTGAACAAGCCGAGTTCGTAGCCCAGCGCGACGCCGACAATCACGTCGAGCCCGAAGTGAGCGCCGAACAGTACGCGGGTGAGCCCGACCAGCGCGACGTAGGCGATCAGCGGGTGGCGTAGCGCCGGCACCGCCGCTGCGGCCGCCGTGGCCATCGCGGCTGTCACGATCAGGTGACCGGAAGGGAACGAGGCGAGGTGGGCCCAGCTGCGCCCGTGCGAGAGCTGGATCTGGGTGCCCAAGATCTCCTCCGGCCGAGCACGCTCGATGAAAAGCTTCACGACCTCGAGGGCCGCGCCGGCGAGGTAGGCCGCAAGCACCACGCCGAGCACGGCACCCAGCACGTGGCGCGGGCGCCGCAGCGCGATCGCGGCTGCTATCGCCGTGGTCGAGACGAGCAGGATGTAGTTCCGCGTGTGGGGATCGAGCGCCTGGTAGAGCCAGTCGGGGCCGTCACCCAGACCGTTGATCGCCAGCGTGAGCGCGTTGTCGAGCGGCTGGAAGACGGGCATCGCCGCGCCGAGCATGATCACGGCGAGCATCAGCGCAGCCAGGCGCGGCGTCCAGGCGCGCAGCACCGCGAGTGCGTCGCCCACGCTGCCCGCCGGCGCCGTTTCCAGGCTCGCCGGCGCGAGTAGCGCGCGACCAACGCGCACCGTGTCGAACAGCGGGTGGAAGTGGCTGGGCTCGCCGTCGTAGATCGTCGGGATCTCGACCGACGCCACGCGCCGGTCGGTGGCGAGCAGCGCGCGCAGGTGGCGGCTCTCGGCGTCGTAGCCCCCGTCCGGGAGCGCAACCTCGCGTAGCGCTGGCGTGCGGAACAGCCGCATGCCGTTCTGGCTGTCCGGGACCCAGGCGCGGGCGCCGGCGAGCAGCGCCAGGCTGGCCGCGCGGTTGGCCATCCTGCGGGCGATAGGCATGGAGCGGCGGTCCCGGCGGTGGCCGACGACCACGTCGGCGCCACGGCTCGCCTCGACGAACGCGGGGATGCGCTTTGGGTCGTGCTGCCCGTCGGAGTCGAGCACCACGATCGCCTCGGGCGGGTTGGGGTCGGCCAGCAGCTGCGCCGCGCCGGCGGCCACGGCGCTGCCCTTGCCGCCGTTTTGACCGAGCCGCAGAACACGGACACGGTCGTCGCCGGCCAGCGTGTCGAGCGAGGCGGAAACCGGCGCCGGGGCGCCGTCGTCCACCAGCACCACTTGGTCCACGTGGCGTAGCGCGGCACGCGCGACGCCCACCGCGCGCTGGGAGGCGAACACCGGGATGACTGCTGCGACCGTGGCGGGCCGCGGGCGGGCGGTCGGGGTGGTCGTGGCGCGGGCCACGCGGCGCTGAGCCAGGGCGAGCGGGACCAGCGCCACGAGCGCAGTGCCGCCGAGCCAGAGCACGGCGCGGTAGCTGCCGCCCAGCTCAACGGCCACGCCGGCGAGCGGCAGCGCCGCCGCCGCGGCGACCGAACGCCCGGCGAAGAAGACGCCGCTGTAGCGGCCCGCCTCGCCGTCGGGGACGAAGCGCGCGAAGTAAGCGAAGCCGAGCGCGGTGACGAGACCTGCGCCGAGCGCCGCGGCGGCGAACGCGGGAGCGGCCGCCGGCAGGCTGGTTGCGGGGGCGGCCGCGAGCAGGCCTCCGCCAAGCAGCGCCGCCCCGGTCAGCAGCAGCGGGTGCACGCGCTCGGGCCGGGCGCGGCCGGCGAGCAGCATGCCGAGCGCGGTGAGGGCACCGAATCCGAGCGGCAGGATACCGGCCACGGCCACGCCGAGACCGAGGCTCTGCTCGGCGTAGAGGACAAAGAAGGCAGGCAGCGCCGCGTAGCCGAACACCCACAGGGTCTGGGCGAGCAGCACCTCGCCGGCCCCCGGGCGGCGGAGCACGTTGCGCACTCCCGCGCTTCGGGGCCGGCTCTCAGCGGAGGCGGCTCGCTCGCCCAGCCGCAGGCGGCGGGTGACAACCAGCGTGGGCACGACCGTGGCCGCCAGCACGCCGGCCGCGAGGATGAAGGCCGCCGCCGGCGCGGGCTCGATCAGCGCGCCGCCGATGGCCACCGCCACCACCGCGCCGGCTAGGCCGGCGATCTCCTGCGCGCTCGTGGCGGCGGGGCGGCGCCGGTCATCCACGTCCTCCGCGAGAATCGCCCGGTGCGCGGTGGTCAGCGCGTTGAGCCCGGCGTAGGCGAGGCCGGCGGCCAGCGCGAGGGCGACGTACGAGCTGCCGTTGCCGGCCGCGACAGCCACCAGCCCGCCGGCGGTGAGCACGGCGCCGCCGGCGATGAACGGCAGCCGACGGCCGCGACGATCCGACCAGATTCCGACCGCGATCGGAACGGCGAAGCCTGTGACCGCGTTGACCGTCATCACCGCGCCGATCAGCGAGGGCGCATCCTCGATCCGTTCGAGCAGCACCGGCAGGTAGGTGGTGGTGAGCGCACGTCCCGCGCCGGCGCCGACGGCGGCTAGCGAGAACGCGAAGAGCAGGGCGGGTCCGCCCAGGGCCATGGAGCCCGGCGCGGATGCGCCGGGAGCGCCTGGGTGGGCCCGCCGGACGGCGAGGCGCGAGCGGGAGCTGCTCCGGGTGCGGGCCGTGGCGATCACGCCGCCGCTCCCGAGCGGGGGAAGGCCACGCGCAGGCGGGCGCGCTCCACGCTCACGGTCGCCGTCGTGGTGCCGAGGAAGACGGTGTCGGCAACCAGAGGCAGGGGTTCGGTCAGCCGGGCACGGCTCGCCGGGATACGACGCACGCCGCGCTTGCCGAGGTGCCGGCCGCGCCGGGCCGCGGCGAGCAGCGCCAGCAGCCGGCGCCGGCCATGCGCCTCGAGCAGGATTGCCTCGAAGCGCCCGTCGGCAGGGTCGGCGCCCGGGTCGACCTCGAAGCCGAAGCCGAAGTACGGAAGGTTCGAGAGAAAGAGCTGTGCCGCCGAGTCCGAGCGCATCTCCTTGTCCGGGAGGCGGAGCACCGCGCGATAGGGACGAAAGCGGCGCAGCGCGCCTACGAGCGCGCGCAGGCCCTGCCGAAGGTCGGCCGAATTGTCGGCTCGGTAGCCGGCGCGGGCCTCGGCGTGGAAGCCGGCGCTCACCGCCTCGAGCGCATAGAGGGAGCGCTCGGGCGTGACCACGCGCAGCGCGTCGACCGGCTGCGCGGGTGCGCTCGCGGCCACCGCCAGCGCGCCGACACGGCTGGTGGGGATGCCGAGCGCCCGGGCGATGTTGTTGGCGCGGCCGGAGGGGACGAGCGCGAGCTCCGGCAGCCTGCCCAGCGGCGCGTTGGCTGCGGCGTGTAGCGTGCCGTCGCCGCCCACCAGCACGGCGCGCTGGCCCAGCGCGGCGGCGTGGCGCAGCGCGTCCCACAGCTCCTGTTCGCTTGCGGTCACCACCGCCTCGGCGCCCGCGCCCTGTTCCTCGAGCACGGCAACCAGCGCCCGCGCGCTGGCGTGCGGATCCTCGATGCCGCTCGCGCGCCCGTTGATTATCAGGAGGAGGCGCGCCGGCCTGCTAGCGTCCACGCGGTCGCGGTGATGGCTTCCCTGCTCGACCTCGATCGTGCGCTCGTCGAGGCCGCTCCGGCCTTCGAGCACCCCTGGCTGACGGCTGTGTTCGTGGTGCTCTCGGCCTCGTGGGTTAAGGGGCCGCTGCTCGTGGCGCTGGGACTTTGCTCGGACGTGTGGCGGCGGCGACTGCCGATGGCCTGCCTGGCCGCGGTCGTCGCCAGCGGCGCCGCCTCGCTCGTTGTGAGCGCCCTCAAGGACACCTTCGACCGCGCGCGCCCGCCCCTGACCGATCCGGGACTCGGGTCCCTCGCCGCGCTTCCCGACAACCCGTCGTTTCCCTCCGGGCACAGCGCCACTGCCTTCGCCGCGGCCACCGCCGTGGCCATACTCTCCCCGCGCCTGCGTGCGCCGGCGCTGGCCATTGCCGCCGCGGTGGCGCTCTCGCGCGTCTACCTGCGTGTCCACTTCCCGCTCGACGTCGTTGCCGGTGCTCTCGTCGGCGCCCTCCTGGGTGCGCTCTGCGCGCTCGCCGCGCTGCGCCTCGCGCGAGCCGCGGCGCCGGCCCAGGCCGCTTGAGCGAAGCGCCGAGATAGCGGCATAGGCCAACGCTGCGAGCAGCGCCACGCCGAGCGCGATGCGCGCGGCGCTTTCGCCCGACTCGGCAAACGACTCAGAGAACCCGTACCCGACGAGCGTGAAGGTTGCCGCCCAAAGCAGGGCACCCGCCGCGCTCCAAGGCACGAAGCGGCGCAGCGTGAGGCCCGAGGCCCCGGCGAGGAAGGGCGACACCGCGCGCACAAGCCCAGCGAAGCGGCCGACGAGCACAGCTTTGCCGCCGTGGCGGTCGTAGAAGCGCTCCACCTTCTCCAGCCGTTCCGGGCCGAGACGCAAGCCTGAGGCATGACGAACGAGGAAGCGGCGCCCGAGACGCCGGCCCAGCAGGAAACTCGCGAGGTCCCCTGCCGCCGCAGCGAGCCACACGAGTCCGATAAGCGGGACGAGATCGACCTCTCCTCTGGCGGCCACCACCCCGCCCACGACGACAGCCGTCTCTCCCGGCACCGCGAGACCGACAAACGCGCCGGTCTCGAGGAACGCGAAGCCCGCCACCGCGGGGTAGGCCCAACTCCCGAGGGTGTTCGTGGCGTCTTCGAGCGTGCCACTGAGGTCCGGCAGCGGTACCGCCCCGAGCACCACCAGCAGCGCGCCCGCCGTCCCGGCCAGCGCCGTCCCCAGGACGAGGTGGTTCTGAAATCGCTGGGGGCGGGTCAGTTCCATCGTTCGCTATATGTCGAACTATTCGTTCGGGACCAGCTTACGGAAAGTAATAAAGGCCGTCAAGCGTTTAGTGCACCGCGTTGGGGCCGACCGATGTGTGGGATGGCGCACAAAAGTGGGGAGGCGGCGTTCCGGGACGTGACCAGATGCAGCATGCGCTCAGCTTGCAGGTGGAGCGAGCCGCGGGAAATGGAGGTATCCGACTTCGAGTCGTTCGGGCAACCGCCGGTCGAAGTGGGGTTAGCCGAAGCACTTCCGCCGGGCTGGCCGCCAACCACGCAGGTCCGGCTGCATCCTCAGGTACGACTGGGAGCCCTGGCATGCTCGGTCGCGTTGGGCGCAACTGCGGTCGCGAGCGGCGAGGCGCGGGATGCGCCGGTGTGCACGGGATCAGCGGGCTGGTACTCATCGTCGGCCGACACGTAGCGGTAGCTGGTCGCGGGTCCGTTGCGGGCGATGTCATGGAGGGCGTCGGTCAGCCGGTCCAGGTCAGCAGGCGTCGTGCCGAGCCCGAGGCTGGCCCTCACCGCGCCGGGCATTGCCGGCCGGCCGCCGGCCGCCAGCTCGGTCCCGAGCCTGCGGAGCTCCTCGTCCGAGATCCCGAGAAGGTGGGCGATTAGGGGGTGCGCGCAGAAGCAGCCGTGGCGGACGCCGATCGCGTGCTCGGCGCTGAGGATCGCGGCGAGGTGCGGATGGCGATAGCCCGACAGCTGGAAGGCGGCGACGCCGACACGGTCGACGTGCTCGGCGGACCAGAGCGCGAGCGTCTCGAGTCCGGGCACCTCGCGCAGGCCCGCGCGCAGGCGCGCTGTAAGTGCACGCTCGTGCCGCGCGACCGCGTCCATGCCGAGCGCGGCCAAGCTGCGGCAGGCGGCGCCGAGCGCGATGACGCCGACGACGTTGGGTGAGCCCGCCTCGTGGCGCTCGGGCCCGTCGGCCCAGATCACGTCGTCGAGCGTTACGAGCTTGATCGCTCCACCGCCGCGAAGCAGCGGCGCCGTCTTGGCGAGCCGGCTGAGATCGCCGACCAGGGCGCCCGCGCCGAAGGGCGCGTAGAGCTTGTGACCCGAGAACGCGAGCAGGTCGATCCCCATGGCGGCCATGTCGATCGCACGGTGTGGAGCGAGCTGGGCGGCGTCGACGAACAGCTGCGCACCGTGGTGGTGGGCGATCTTCGCGAGCCGCGCGAGCGGCCATACCTCGCCGGTGACGTTCGACGCCCCGGTGACCGCGACGACGTCGAACGGCGCCGGTGCCGCCCCCAGCGCCCGCTCGCAGCCCTCGCACAGCTCATCCGCCGAGCCCGGGAAGGCCAGCGTCTCGAGGTGGTGGCGGCGCCAGGGCAGCATGTTGGCGTGGTGCTCGATCGGGGTACCGAGCACGCGCGTTCCATTGGGGAGGGCAGCGGCGAGGACGTTGATTGCCTCGGTCGTGTTGCGAACCAGCACGACCTCATCGTCCGGGCGTGCCCCGACGAACGTGGCCACGTCGCCGCGGGTCGATTCGAACGCCTCGGTCGCCAACCGCGACTTGCGTCCGGTGCCCCGATGGACGCTGCTGTACCAGGGGATAAAGGCCTCGACGGCGCGCCAGACCTCGGGTAGCGCGGGGGTGCTCGCGGCGTAGTCGAGATTCACATAGGGCCGCCGGCCGCCGTGCACGCACGACACCTCGGTGTCGCCGCCCACCAGCCGCACCGCGGCGCAAGCGGCTTCCGAGCCATCCGAGGGGCGCACTGCGGCGGTGACCGGCATGTCGATCGGCGGTGTCACCGGGTGTCCTTGCGCTCCGAGGCGCCGATCAGCAGCGGCCCACACCAGGGCCTGGTCGCCGTGGGCGAACGTCGCGCACCGATCGATCGACACCCGCGGGCTCCGGTGAAGGCGGAGGGCGTCATACCGGGATAGACGCGGGCCCGCGCGGTTTATTCCGCCCGTGCCGACGCGCAGGCTCCCCGCGGCGCGGGCAGCGAAGGGCGGAGCCAAGGGTCCCAACGTCATTCAGCAGCTGGCCGACGCCTTCGCGGCGCGAACGCGAGACCCTCGAGGGCCAGTGGAGGCGGGGCGAAGACGTGTCGATGGAAGACCTGCGGGTCGCGCTGCAGCGCTACCGCTCGTTCTTCCAGCGGCTGCTGTCCGCCTAGCGCAAGCGCGCCTCCGGAGCGGTGCGGGCGGCACGTCCGCGGTAGTCCTGATCGGGGGTCTCAGCGGTCAGCGGACTCGCGGGGTTCGTGCCCGATGCTGTCGACATGCCCGCGATCATCGAAGGTCTGCCCCCGAAAGCTGACGCTCGGGGACACATTCGACGTGGCGCGGGGTGAGGCGGACGAGTGAGCGTCGACCGTGGTTGCATCCGCGACCCGGGCAGCCTCCTCCGCTGCGGCCCCGAATCGCAGCAGGCGTCCGCCGAAGGCGATCGCGCAGATCGAGAACCACGCCAAGCCGAGCGCGAGGCCGGCGATCACGTCGCTCAGCCAGTGCACGCCCAGGAGTACACGGCTGCCGGCCACCATGACGGCGAGTCCGGCCGCAACCCCGGCTATAGCCGCCCGTGCGTGTGCGCCGCGGCCGCGGCTGAGCAGGAGCGCCGCCGCCGCGAAGAACGCGGCCGCCCAGGAGGAGTGGCCGCTCGGAAAGGACGGCCCGAGCGTCTCGGCAATCGGGTTCAGCGCCGGCCGTACGCGATCCGCGAGGTCCTTGACGGTCGTGGTGAGGATGCCGTTCCCGGCGACGACGATGCACAGAAAAGGCACGACCCACCTGCTCCGGGTTCGCACGGTCTCCATGACGGCCAGGACGGCGGCCAGCCCGACGACGACCACAGGCTCTCCCAGGTGAGTGATGGCGTTGAGCGCGTCCGTCGAGACCGGCGACGCGTGCCGGTCGCCCCAGTTCGCCACGCTGTTGTCCAGCCGGATGAGGTCGGCGTTGCCGCGGACCAGGTAGGCGAGCACCGCGAAGAGCGCGCCACCCCCCACGATCACGAGGAGCGCGAGCGTCAGCCCCAGGCCGGTCGCGGTCTGTGCATCGAGCCGGGTGGCAAGCGCCGTGCCGTGGCGGGGATGGCGCCGAATCGCCGCGCCGGCCTCTCTCGCCGTGCCCATGGTGGAGGGTGCGGCCGGGCCTGCTCCGCCCGCCCAGCGCCAGGTGAGTGTGCCTACCGCGCCGGCGGTCGCGGTAGCCACGATGAGTAAAACCAGCAGCGTCATGGGTAGGAGGGCAGCGGCAAGGAACTCAATTCGGGTCCTTGTACCCAGCGGATCGGGGAGGGAAGCGCATGGAAGTGGGCACGCGCTCGACGTTGAATGGTCGCGCCCGGCGCGACGACCGCCGGGGGTTGCCGCTGCTCGAAGCCCGCCTGGGCGGACCAGCCGAGCGCTTCGCGGGCCGGCTGCGGGGACGGCACCCCGCGGCGGTGTTCTTCGTGGCGGTCCTGGCCGGCTTTGCCGTCCTTGCCCTGACCTCGATCGCGATCGGGCTCCTCGTGACCGACGTGTTGCTCGACACAGGCGGCTTGGGCCGCACCGACGAGAGCACCGTCAGGTCGATCGTCGCCGAGCGCACGCCGTTCCTGACGGATGTCTCGGAGGTGGGGTCGACGGTCGGCGGCGCGCCGCTCCTGCCAATCCTGGTCGGCGCGATCGCTCTCGTGTTCGCCTTGCTGCGCGAATGGAGAATCGCGGGCTTCGCTGTCTTCGTGCTGGTGGTGGAGTCGGCGACCTACCGCGTCACGTCGCTGGCCGTGCCGCGTGATCGTCCCCACGTCCATCGGCTCGAGGACCTCCCTGCGGACGCCAGCTATCCGTCCGGTCACACGGCGGCCGCCATCGCGGTGTACGTAGGCCTCGTCCTGCTGTTGACATCACGGTTCCCAACCCGAGCGCTGCGCGTGTCTGCCTGGGCCGTCGCAGTTGCGATCCCCCTCCTTGTGGCCTTGGCTCGGATGTACCGCGGCATGCACCATCCGCTCGACGTGGCGGGAGGACTCGTCGTAGGGGTCGGCGCGCTGCTTGTGCTTCTGTTCGCGTGTCGTGCGGCGGCGGTCGCGCACGCAGTCGCGGCGTCCCGGCGCGGCGAAGTCCGCCCGAGCTCGCCAGTCCGAGCCGGTTGCATGAAGGCCGCGGTTGTCGCCCACGCCGAGAAGAATCTCGGGGGCGGACTGCCCGAGCTGCGTCGCGTGCTCCAGGCCGCGGGCGTCGAGGAGCCCCTCTGGTATGAGGTGCCGAAGGCCAAGAAGGCGTCCGAGCAGGTCCAGCGGGCGCTGGACGGAGGTGTTGAGCTCGTGTTCGCCTGGGGCGGCGACGGCACGGTCCGGCGGTGCATCGACGTACTGGCGGGCAGCAAGGTGAGCCTGGCGGTCCTTCCCGCCGGCACCGCCAACCTGTTCGCAACCAATCTCGGGATCCCCCGAGACATCGAGCAGGCGGTCGCCGTCGGCCTTAGGGGCGAGCGTCGCAGGCTCGACGTCGGACGCTTCGGAAAAGAGCGCTTTGCGGTCATGGCGGGGGCCGGCTTCGACGCGGCCATGATCCGTGACGCCGACGACCTCAAGGAGCGGGTCGGCCGCGCCGCATATTTGTGGAGCGGTTCGCGCAACCTGCGCGGGAAGGGCTTTGGCGCCGAGATCGAGGTCGACGGCAGTGACTGGTACGACGGGAAGGCGACATGCATCCTGCTCGGCAACCTCGGTGAGGTCTTCGGCGGCGTCGAGGTCTTCCCCGATGCCCGCCCGGACGACGGCATGCTCGAGCTCGGGATCGTGACCGCCGAGGGGTTGCTCCAGTGGACGCGAACGCTGGGCCGCACCGCGCTCGGGGATCCCAACCGGTCCCCGTTCGTCCGGACCACCCAGGCCAAGTCGGTAAAGGTCGAGCTCGACCGGAAGGTCCTCTACGAGCTCGATGGCGGCGACCGGAGCAAGGTCAGGTCTTTCAAGGTCAAGGTTGAGGCAGGGGCGCTCAGTGTGTGTGTCCCACCACGGAATCAGGAGACGATTTAGGTGCGCCAGGACGCAAGCGAGAGGCGCCTGGCGTGAGCGCCGCAGGCAGCCCCGTCCGAGACGCGCAGGCGAAGGGCGATGACATTGCACGCAGTCGGCCGTTCGAGTGGCTGGCTCGCGCCGGCATCCTCGCGCGGGGCGTGATCTACGCGATCATCGGCATCCTCGCCATCAAGCTGGCCCTCGGCGATGGCGGCGAGACGACGAATCAGAACGGTGCGCTCGACACAATCTCCAAGCAGCCCTTTGGCAAGGCGCTCCTCATCCTCATGGCCATCGGCCTGGCCGGATACTCGATCTGGCGGCTCGTCCGTGCCGCCATCGGCCACGGCCCGGAGTCGGCCGACGACGCCCAGGAGCGGATCGACAGCCTGGCGAGCGGGATCGCGTACGGGGTGCTCTGCGTGACCGCGGTGTCGATCGTCATCGGGTCTGGGGGCGCCGGCTCGGGCAGCCCAGACAAGGCGACCGGCGGCGTCCTCGGGTGGCCGGGCGGCCAGATCCTCGTGGCCATCGCCGGCGTGGTCGTGATCGGAGTGGGCCTACAACAGGGCTATAAGGGGATCACGAGAGGGTTCCTCGAGAAGTCCAAGACGGAGCAGATGAGCGAGAGCGTCAAACGTGGGTTCACGGCGCTGGGCGTGTTCGGTCACCTGGCGCGCATGGTCGTGTTCGCGCTCATCGGCTACTTCTTCATCCGGGCCGCAATCGACTACGACCCGGATAAGGCGGCGAGCCTCGACGGGGCGCTGGCCGCGCTCGGCCAGGCGGCCTACGGACCGATCCTTCTAGGCATCGTCGCGGCCGGGCTGATCGGGTTCGCGGCCTATGCGGTGGCGGACGCGCGCTACCGGAAGGTGTAGCGCGGGCAGGCTGAAGCGGGCGTCCAGCGCGTCGCCGCGACGCGTCATCGCGAGGTGCTGGAGGCTTGCAACGAGTTCGGCCCCTAGGGAGCTATAACGAGCGCAACGATGAGGTTCACCGGTGGCCTAAGGAAGCCGTCATAAGGTATGTGTCGGCAGCGCCACGGGGCGCACTAGCGGAGAAGGTCAGTCAGCGGGTGTGCGCACCACTCGCTCGATTCGTGCCCCCGGGAAGTTCGGGAGCTCGTGTTCTTCTCGGCTGATGCGCAGGATCGTGATGGGTGGCGCGAGGATGTCGCCTCTGTCGTCGAAACGAATGCTGCCTGTCAGGCCACGCCGGAGCGAGGTGCGAAACAGCTCTTCGACCACCCCGGCGCGGGTGCTGTCGGAACGGGCGATCGCGTCGAGAAGCACCTCAGTCGCCTCGGCCGTGTAGATGGCGCTGGGCTCGATGTCCACTCCGGGAAGGGTGGCGCCGAAGGTGGCGGCGAAGCGCCGGCCGCGCGGGGGGAGGCTCTCGTTGCTGAGGCCGCTGACGCTCAGGTAGGCGCCGTCGGCGGCACGGCCGGCTTGGCGCAGCAGCAGCGACGTGGGGGTGAAGCCGTCAGAGACCAGGATCTTGGCCTCTGGGCCAAGCGCACGGCGGAGTGCTCGCAGGACGTTCGCGCCACCGGTATCGAGCAGCCCGCCGAGGTAGACGACGTCGGGCCGCGAGCGCGCCACCCTGGCCGCCAGACGTTCATAGCTCGCGGCGCCGGGGTCCCAGCTGCGGCGCTCTGCGACCTCCATTCCGCGCGCGCGGGCGCTGCGGGCAAAGCGGTCGGCGAGCGAGCGGCCGTAGAGGATGTCGCCGTCGTCCAGCACCGTGAGGCGGCGCGCGCCGAGCTCGTCGGCGAGGGCTGCGAGCGCGACCGCCTGGTGGTCGTCGGGCGGGTAAACGCGCGCGAAGTGCCGTCTCCCGCCCGGGTAGAGCGATTCCAGCTCGCCGGCGGGCGCGCCCGGGGCCGGGCGCGTTAGTCCGACATAGGAGTTCACCGGTGACACCATCGCGAGCGGCCCGCCCTGCGCTCGGGCGAGCTCCGGGAGCGCGGCCACGGAGCAGGGCGAGTTGAGTGTGCCGACCACTCCGATGACGCGGCGATCGCGCGCATATGCGCGGGCGTTGGAAGCGCACTTGGCGGGATCGAACAGGCCCGTGCGCGCCACAGAGTCGTCGCAGGATTGGATGCCGACCTGCAGGTCTCCAGCGCGGAAGCCTCGTTGGGCCAGCACGAACGCGGCGGCCTGAGCCATCTGCTGGGCCGAGAGCCGCACGCCCCCCTGTAGGGGCAGGTCGGTGACGATCAGGCGCGCAGGCCGTCCCTCGCCGCGGTAGAGGGTGGGCTCACAGCCGCCGTGCACGGGCTGACCGGCTTCAGGGGCGGCGGCCTGCTCCCGGGCGTCGCCGTCGACCGCGACCCACACGCTCCCTGAGCCGGCGTCCACCGCCCTTGGCGCGCCGCCGAGCCTGATCGTGCGGGTCGCCCTGTTCTGCGCGGGGTCTATGCGAGTGAGTGTGCCGCGCAGGGGGTTGACCGCCCAGAGGGATCCCGCTCCGAAGGACAGGTCACCGACGCCGGTTTCGAGATCGATCGTCCTCATTACGAGCCGGGGCCCGGGCTGGACGCGCCAGACCGTGCCGTCGCCGGGCGCGCTCACCCAGGCGGCGCCCCCGCCCACGGCCAGCGACGCAACCGCCGAAGCGCGGATGCGGTCGCGGACCTCTATTCGGTTGGAGTCCCTGTCGATCCGCGCGATCGTGCCGTCGACACCGAGTACCCACACGCCCGCGTCGCCGGCGGCGACCGCGCGCGCCTGCAGTCCTCGGATCGTCGCGACGATCCGGTTGGTGCGAGGGTCGACGCGGACGACGGCGAAGTCCGGCGCGATCGCCCAGACCGCATCCCTCTCGACTGCGACGTGATCCTCAGTCAGCTCGGTTGCCGCGCCGCCTGTCTGCGGAAGACGGATTCGGGCTCGCACCGTCCGGGTGTCAGGAGCGACACGCATGAGAGCGGTGCCCACCGGTCCCGTGTTTTGCGTCCCGCGCGACGGCCCGCCCCCGGTCACCCAGACGGCGCCCGCCCCGGCGGCCAGATCGGTGGGCGTCAGCCCGATCCCAAAGGTTTCTGCCTTCAGCGAGCGAGGGTCCACGCGAGAGATCGTCTGCCCGTCGAGGTCGACGGCCCAGACCGCCCCCTCGCCGGCCGAGACGGCTCCCGGGGTGGTTCCGACGCTGACGCTCTGCTCGACCTTCGCCCTGCGCGGATCGACGAGCACCACCGATCCGCCGCGCTCCTCGCCGGCGCCGTCGCCCCGGTCCCCGGCGAACACGAACGCAGCCGCCACCGCCGCCGCGATGGCCACTACGCCGACGGCCACCCACCAGCGTGCCCGATTCGAGCCTCCTTCCGGCGGCGGCCGGGCCCGCGCTCGGTGGAGGTCGAGGTTGGGATCCTGCGCGAGGATGCCCGCCTGTAGCTCGCGCAGGCGGTTGCCCGGCTCGAGGCCGACCTCCTCGCCCAGCATTCGCCGGCCCTCGTCGTATCTGTCGAGCGCCTCCGCCTGGCGCCCGGAGCGATACAGCGCCAGCATCAGCTGCGCGCGCAGCCGCTCGCGGAGCGGGTGGCGCCGCACCAGCGTGTCGAGCTCCGGCACGAGCTCGGTGTGACGCCCAAGCGCGAGGTCGATCTCCACTCTCGTCTCGAGCGCCCCAAGCCAGGCATCGTCGAGCTCGCGCGAGACAAGCACAGCGAAGGGCTCGTTCTCGAGGTCCGCGAGCGGCCGGCCCCGCCAGAGGCCTAGCCCCTCGCGCACCGGTTCGGCCGCTCGCTCGGCCTCCCCCTGCTCGAGCAGTCGCCGGCCCTCGGCGACCAACGCCTCGAAGCGGCGCAGGTCCACTTGGTCGTTCTCGATGAGGAGCACATAGCCCGGCGTGCGCGTGACGAGCAGCTCCGGCCCGCCGCTGTGGTCGGGCTCGAGCAGCTTGCGCAACCGAGATACGTGCGCCTGCAGCGCCGTCTGGGCATCGGACGGGGGCGACTCGCCCCAGAGCTCGTCGATGAGCCGGTCGCTAGAGACGACCTCACCCGAGTTCAACAGAAGCAGTGCGAGCAGCGCCTTCTGCTTCGCTCCTCCCAGGCGAAGAGAGTCGTCGTCCCGCTGCACCTCCAGCGGCCCGAGAATCCTGAACTCCAGGCGCGCGTTCAGGAGACGAACTTACCTCGCGCGCCGCCTGACGGGAAGCGGCGTCAACACGCTGTCAGGCGTATGTCAGGGCCCTGAAAGGGCCACCGAGCAGCGTGAGCCACGTGAGACGGGTGACCTTGATGCAGGACCTTCGCGGGACGCTCACCGCGGTCGGCCCGGGTCTGCTCGACGTAAGCCTGGCCGCATGCGACGGCGGAGATGCGTCGCTGGTCTCCCAGCTCACGTTCGCCGAGGCCGACCGCTTCACCGAGGACGGGCGGATCGAGCTTGCCTTCGGCGACGCCCTCTTCTTCCGCACCCTGTTCGCCGGACTTCTCACGCCCGCGCCAGATCCCTCGCTGCGGCTGGGCACCGCGGTACGCCAGATCCACGCCGGCTCGGGCGCGCTCGAGGGGGCGGCGGGCCGCATCACCTCCACCTTCGTAGTCGATCGCGAGGGCCAGGTCAGCGACCGCGAGATCGCGCTGGTCTTCCTCAATGAAAGGAGCACACGATGATTCGCAGGACGATCGCGCTGGTGGCGCTGCCCGCCGCGCTCGCGGGGGCCGCGCCGGCCTGGGCTACCTTCCCCGGCGACAACGGCAAGCTGGTCTTTCAACGCCCCGCCGGCGAGCAGATGGACCTCTTCACGATCCGGGCGGGCGGCAAACCCAAGCAGCTGCTTGGCGGCCGCGCCTTTGACGACAAGGCGGAATGGTCCCCCGACGGCCGCCGCATCGCCTTCGCGCGCAGCGGAAAGGACCCCATCCCGGAGGAGATCTGGACGGCCAACGCCCAGGGCGGCGATCTGCGTCGCCTTACGAACTGGGGCAAGATCTCTGCCGCCCCGACTTGGACGGCGGAAGGCAGGATCGTGTACTTCACGACCAAGGACTACCCGCCGCCGGGCTCGCCTGAGGAGCCGCCCCCGCCGAGCGAGCTCTACTCCATGGCCGCGGACGGCAGCGATCAGCGGCGTCTTACGAACGACGCGGTGATGAAGACCGACCCCGCCGTCTCACCGACCGACGGCACCGTGGCCTACGTCGCCTTCCGGCCGGTGGCCGGGGAGCCCGGCGCCTTCAACCTGGGGTTGTCCGCCATCGCCTCCGACGGCAGCGGCTTCAGGACGCTGGCGCCGTTCTCGCCCAAACGAGATGTGCTCAACGCGAGCTGGTCCCCGGACGGCAGTCGGGTCGTCTTCGAGGTCGCGCCCGACCGGCAGCGAGGCCCGGGTCGCCAGTCGGATATCGCAGTGATGAACTCCGATGGAACCGGGCTTCGCCGCCTCACTCGGACCCGCGCACTCGAGACCAACCCGGTCTGGTCGCCCGACGGGCGCCGGATCGCGTTCACCAGCGACAGGCACGTGAAGCGCGGCGATCGCGAGCGCTGGGGACCGGACTTCGAGCTCTACCTGATGCGCGCCAACGGCACCCGGATCCGGCGCCTGACCCGCAACTCCGTGCCCGACCTGGTGCCCGACTGGCAACCGATACCGCGATGAAACGTTCACGTCGCGGCGTCGGGCGAGAGGTCGGCAGGGCGTCCACGTGCCGACTTGGTCACTGTCCAAGCCACGGCTGCCTGCGCGGCCAGCGCCGCGGTCGTGGCCGCCAGGAACGTGGCGGCCACACCGGCGTGTTCGATGAGTCCGGCGACTAGCGCGCAGAAGATGACGAAGCCGGCCATGCCGCCCAGCATGCCTCGCAGCAACTGCGTGGCCGCCACTCCGCCATGTCGGGCGTGCGTGAACCCCGCGAGCACGCACGCGAGCACCGGCAAAGCAGCAAGGACGCCGCCGGCCGTCGGGCCGAGCCATCCGCCCGCCGCCGCGAGCGAGGCGACCAGCAACGCGGCAAGGCCCATGCGCAACGGCAGATCTCCGCGCGGCGGGTCGAGCACGGACAGCTCCAGCACACCGCGCGGCATGGCGCGATAGGCGAGCGCTGAGGAAGCGACCGCAATGGCAAGCGCGCCGAGCAGGCTCGCCTCGACAGTTGCCGCGAGCGCGGCCGTCGCAGCGGCTATGGCCCATCCCGCCGCGAGGCTGACAGGCCAGGAGGTGTGCAGTGCGGTCCTCCCCCAAGCGAGCGCAAAGCCGCTCAGCGCGGCCAGCCCGACGAGCGTGCCAGTGGCGGCCTGCGCCGCGAACAAACTGCCATGACGCTCGGCCCCGATCACCAAGACCGGACCGACGATCGCGGGAAACGCGCTCACCAGCCCGGCGACCCGATGTCCCCAGCGGCGCGCAGCCACCGTCGCCGCGGCCACCAATACCGGAGCAACAATCAACTGGACGACCTCATCGAACACGCGCTAGGAGCGCTCGAGGTCCAGCAATCTCTGGCGTAACTCGGCGCCTCCGACGTACTCGGCCGGAGTCTCCAGTCCGCGCGTCACGCGATGGCAGGGGATCAGGATCGCCACAGGATTGGCGCCGAGTGCGCGGCCGCGCTCTCCTGCATCCGCGGGCGTTTCGAGGACATCGTACGACGCCTGACGTGCGCGCGGGATGGCCATGACCGCATGGAGGGTCTCTCTTCCGGGGAGCGCACTCCAGTCGATCTCACACCCGTGCGGGGTGTTTCCGGCCAGGTAGTCGGAGATCGCAGCTTTCGCGTCCGCGATGTGCTGACGAGCGGCGCGGCTGCCCCGGCGGCGGCGGATCGCGTTGTCGAGCGCCCGGACATCGGCATGGTTGTCGAAGACCACCCGCACCAGCCCTTCCGCGGTCGCGGCGAGCCTCAGCGTTCCCACCGGCGTTTCAGCAGTGGCGGCCGCAAGGTCCTTCGGTAAGTCATCGGACGGTCGGTGACGGACTTGGGTCGCAGCGCTCCGCAGGCTCCGATCGTAGTTCCCACAGTCGGCACAAACCCCCTCCGCGGTGACCGCGACCTGGTCGACGAGGAAACCCTGGCCTATGAGGGCCTCGGTCGGGGGCGGGGAGAGCTCGACATCGAATGTCCGTAGGCACATCCGGCAGTAAAAATGCTGGTGCATATCGACGTTCGTCTCGTACCGGACGGGCTCAGGCCTGCCTCGGGCAACCAGGATCCCCGCCTCTGTGAGTTCGGCGAGCGTGGCGTAAACGGTGCCACGCCCCAGCTCGGGCACGACGGCCGCGGCTCGGGCATGCACCTCGTCGGCCGAAAGGTGCTCAGCGGATTCGTTGGAGAACGCGCCAAGGATCGCTCGCCGCTGAGGAGTTACACGCAGGCCGCGAGCCCGAAGAAGCTCGCCAAAGTCCTCTTCAGGCGTCATTGCTCATGTTTAGCGCAATAGGTGTCGGGCACCTAGTCCAGACGATGTCCTACCTAGGAGTGCTTGCATGATCCAGCGTATCGATCGCCTACAAACCGAACTGCCGCCACCTTCTACTCCAGATCCCGCGGGCGCGGCCGTGGTCCAGGAGCTCTTGGGCGGCAAGTTCGGCGAGATGTCGACCTTCATGAACTACACGTTCCAGTCATTCAACTTCCGCGCCCGTCAGGAAGCCCGGCCATTCTTCGACTTGGTTGCGAACATCGCGGGCGAGGAATTCGGCCACATCGAATTGGTCGCGACCACGATCAACACGATGCTCACAGGCGCCGGCGAGAAGAACGGGCTGCCTGACCCGGGGAGCGTCCTCAACCCACAGCAGTTCATCGCGGGTGGCGCGGCCACCCTCGTCCAGGATTCCAACGGGAAGCCTTGGAACGGCGACTACGTTACCTCGACGGGTGACCTCGTCGAAGATCTCACCCATAACTTCTTCCTTGAGACCGGCGCGCGCAACAACAAGCTCAAGGTCTACGAGATGGTCGATCACCCTGCGGCTCGGGCGCTGACCGGCTATCTGCTGGTCCGCGGCGGTGTGCATCAGGTCGCATACGCGCGCGCGGTGGAGCACTTGACGGGAGCGGAGCTTATGAAGCTCTTCCCGTCGCCGCGGATCCCGACCGACAAGATCCCCGAGTGCCAGCCGCATATCCAGAAGGGCGAGCACACCAAGCTCTACCGCTTCTCGCCGAGCGACTACCTCGAGATCGCGGCCGTGTTCAACGGTCCTCATCCCGAGACCGGTGAAGATCTCGTGGTGGTCGACGACATGCCCGACGGCGTGGCGCCGTTCGACCTGCCCGCGCAGGAGGGGGTCTTCGCGCCGGACTATGCGCCGGAGGAGATCGCGGAGATCGCCCGCAAGCTGCGCCAATCGGCAGGCTTGCCGGACGAGCCGACTGGGGTCGTTGCAAACGACACCAAAGGGGTCGTCGACAAGGTCAAGGAAGCCGTCTCGTAGCCGATGGCGGCGCTCACCAAACTAGAGAGCAAGCTTGCCGAGGTGCTGGGGCTGGCCATGGCGGCCCAGGATGCCGTGCGGGAGGTGCGCGGAATGCTTGGTTCCGAGCATGAGGCGCTGGCCAAGAAGCTTGCGCAGGCCCGCGACGAGGCACGCGAGACCCAGGTCCGGTGCACCGACCTGGCATCCGGGTTCGAGGGAAAGAAGACGGCCATCCTGGCGAAGGCTCGGGAGGTAAAGCAGGAGGCCGCCGAGATGCGTGAGGCCTACCTCGGCGACGAGACGGATCCGCTCGACGGGTTCGAGTTCTTGACGATGGCCGAGGCGGGGGAGGTCGGCCACTGGTCGATTGTCGCCAAGCTCAACGAGCGTGCGGAGAATGCCGACCTGCGCAAGCTCGCCGATTGGGCCCTGCCCATTCAGCAACGCCACTTCCAAGAGGTCCTCGACGGCTCGCTAAAGCTCGCGGCCGCCGAGGACCCCGACGAGGAGGCCTAGCGTCAGCGCCCAACCGTCGGCGGAGGCCCGATGCTCGACCCAGTCGTGATGATATGACGGCGGCCCGGCCGCCCAAGGCGCCGGCGTTCCTGATGGGTCTCGGACTTGGTGGCTTCGTCGATGGGATCGTCTTTCACCAGATCCTTCAGTGGCACCACATACTCACCGGCACCGATGCCAACCCCAGCGATACGGTGCCAGGACTCGAGTCGAACACCCTGGCGGACGGGTTCTTTCACCTCGCGACCTGGCTCATCGTCGTGGCGGCGCTGGGTCTGACCGTTCGAGCGTGGCAGAGGCGAAAGTTGGCGCCACCGTGGCGCACTCACGTCGGGATGGTGCTCGCCGGCTGGGGCGTCTTCGACGTCGTCGAGGGCGTGATCGACCACCAGCTGCTCGGCATCCACCACGTGCGGGACGATCTCGGCGCCCCGATCGGCTGGGACATCGGCTTTCTTGTCTTCGGCGCTCTCCTGATCGCTGTGGGGGCGGCGCTCGCCCACTCGGCCCAACGCAAGACTCACGACACGCATGGGTCGACGCACCGCGAATCCAGCGCTTTCATGGGCTGACCCGGGGTGTTGAGTCGTACGGGTTGGTGGTGAGGGTGGGTTCGTTGGCTCGGCGGGCACTCGGAGGTTCTAAGCTCGGTCGACGCCTGCGGACGCTCCGCCTCCTCCAGCTTGTACTCGTCGTGTCGCCGGAGGACGAATCGCCCCTCGTCGCGCCCCGTCGGTGCCCGGTCGGGGGGACTCCCCGCTGGGGCGCATCGAGTCGGTGACGGACAGTTCGTCCTCGAGCAGTGGCTTAGCTGGCCGCGGCGCGTTGACTACTGGACGCACCGCCGTTGAGGGCGGACCCCTCACGCTCCGGCCAGTAGTGGATGACTGCCGTCGCCGAGCGCTCGCGCTCGGCCAGCAGCTCCAGGAAGGCATCCACGCACCTGGGATCGAGCTGCGCGCCCGCTACGCGCAGAAGCTCCGCGCAGGCGACGCTACATGGCAGGGCCAGCCGGTAGGGGCGGTCCTCGATCATGGCGTGGTAGGAGTCGCAGACGGCGATGATGCGGGCGCCGAGCGGGATATCTTCGCCCGCAAGTCCGTCCGGATAGCCGCCTCCGTCCCAGCGCTCGTGGCTCGAGCGCACGAGCGGCCGCACGGCGGCAAGCGAGGCGATTGGCCGCAGGATCCCCTCGCCGATCTCCGTGTGCCGCCGCATGATCGCCCACTCCTCCTCGGTGAGGGGACCGGGCTTATTGAGGATCGATTCCGGAACCTTGATCTTGCCGATGTCGTGCAGCAGCGCGCCCAGCTCGACGGCCTTCACCTCGTCGGGCGGGCAGTCGAGACGCTCCGCGGTGGCCATCGCAAGCTCGGCGATCGCGTTCGTGTGGCGGCTCGTCGCCGGGTCCTTGGCCTCCAGCGCGGTGGCGAGTGACCCGAGGGTGTCGCGGTACACGCGCTCGACGTCGCGCGCCATCCTCAGGCGCGCGATCGTCATGCCGGCCTGACCGGTGACGAGCTGCGCGAGACTCACGTCGGCGTCGGCGAAGCGGCGCGGCATGACGTCATAGATCTCGACCAGGCCCCAAACCTCCTCGCCGGCGACGAGAGGCAGCATGAGCAGCGACTGCATCCCGATCTCGCGCAGGAACTCCCTTGCGGCCGGGTCTTCGGCGGCGTCGTCGACCGTGCAGCTGTAGGGCTCCCGCCGGGTGAGGACCGCCTCCGCCTGCGGGTGGTCGCTGACGTCGTAGGGCTCCTCGGTGTCGAGGTCGTAGGGCTCGTGGGCGAAGCTCGCGTGATCGCGCACTTCAAGCCCGTCGAGGCGCGAGACGGTGCAGCCGGTGCCCCCCAGGAGAAGCGTCAGCCGGTAGGCCAGGCTCGACAGCAGGCGGGCCGCGTTCCCCTCGCCCGCCAGCGCGTCGACAGCGGCGCTGACTTCGGCGAGCTCGCGAAAGAGCTGGGAGCGGATGGCCGGGTTGCGCATGCTGACGTAGAGGTCGTCGCGTGCCACCTGCGTGTTGGCGCGCCCGCTGGCGCCCTGGGTGTTCTCGCCGTAGATGATGCAGCGGCGCTTGCCGGCGCGTTTGGCCGCGTACATGGCGAGATCGGCCTTGTGCACGAGCTCGTCGCGCGACTGGGCATGGGTGGGGAAGGTCGCCACGCCACCCGAGAGGCTCGGCAGCCTCTGGTCGCTGCGGCGCTCGATCGTGAGATGCTCCTCAAGGCGCTCGAGCACGGCGAGCGCCTGCGGCGGCCCGGCGCCGGGCAGCAGCACAGCGAACTCCTCGCCGCCGACCCGGAAGAGCCCGTCCTCCCGCCGCAGGTAGCCCTGTCCCCGGCGGGCGACGTGCTGGAGCACCCGGTCTCCCTCCAAATGGCCGAAGCTGTCATTGATGAGCTTGAAGTCGTCGAGGTCGAAGACCGCCAGCGATACCGAGGCCCGCGTCTCGACCGCCCGCCTGAGCGAGTCCTGGAGCGCACGCTGGAAGGCGCGGTGGTTGCCGAGCCCCGTGAGCGGGTCGGTCATCGCGGCCTTGCGTTCTCCCTCCAGGACGGCCACGGCGTCCAGGGAGGCCGCCGTGTGAACGGCCAGCAGGGTCGTCACCTCCCCCTCGTGGCGGCCGGGCTCGGCGAGCCGCCGGCACGCCGCGCCCACCACCAGGCCGATCTGCTCGCCACGGACGCGCAGGGGGATCCACACGATCGTCTGCCGCGGGTCCTCGCACCCACCTGGCGGTCGGACAACGGCAGGATCCAGGACGTTGTAGGTGGCCTGCGTCTCGACCATCCCGGCCAGGCGCGCCAGGTACTCCGCATCCACGGCCTCGAGCGCCGAGTCCGGCTTGCGCCAGAACCCGGTCAGGCGAAGCTTGCCGTGCTCATCCAGCAGCATTAGCTGCGCCGAGTCGAGCTCGAGCTGGCGGCCCAGCGAGCGGGCCGCCAGCTCAGCGATCGATCTCGTGTCCCGCAGCGAGCTGAAGTGGACTAGCAGAGGCGCCAGGCTCGACAGCGAGGGAGCGCCGTCGCTGAGTCGGGCGACGACGCGATCGCCGGTCGCGGCAGCTAGGCGGGTGAGCGGCTCGACGCACGCCGGAGTCAGCGCGCGCTCCACGCTCTCGATGTTCAGCACGCCGAGTGCCGGCGGCCCTCCGCCGAAGGGGATGGCGATCTCCGAACGGATGCCGGGGATGGCCGACAGGTAGGCGGAGTCCGCTTCGACGTCGGGGAGGAACTGCAGCTCGCCGCTGCTCACCGCCCGCGCCATCACGCCCTCGTCGAGTCGCTGGCCGTCGAAGACGCGGTCGTAGCCGCGCTGGGCGAGGATCCAGAGGCGATCGTGCTCGAGCACCACAACGCTCGTCACCAGCAGCTCCGGGCCGACGTGCATGCGCAGCGCGTCGAGCGCAGCGGCGACCGCCTCGTCGTGGTCGACGCAGGCATCGAGGGCGGCGCGCGCCACCTCGCAGCCGGCCACCATCGTGCGCGCGTCGAGCGCGGATGCGGTCATCCTGACCCTTTATCGTCGTGAGCGGACGGTCGCTTTAGTAGTCCTCCGAGGGGTGGAACGCCAATCCCACCCCTTATCTGCTTTCCACTGTGGAGCCGCACTCGCGATCCCGCACATCTCCACCGGGAGAGAAAGCGTCTCCCAACTCGGCGAGCCCACGCGATATTGCTCTCTCGTCGATGTCGACGAGCAAGGCTGTTAGCACTCTGGAAGACTCGCCCTGACCCTTTGGGAAGTGGCGCCGGGGCGGTTCTCACCAAGTGGGATCGGCTTGGCGACGGATGGGGCCCCACCCTCGCCACACCCGACGAAAGGCAATGCCTGCAGACTGCACGAATTGGTCGGTGACGTACTAAACCCGCTCCGAGCGACACGAGAGCCGCGAAGGCGGCCAAGGTGATCAGAGCCACCTCCACTCATACACCCCAGTTCGCGTGGTGCTCGAGCTCGCTCAGCATCATGTGAACCTCTAGGTCGGCTACCTCGCGGTCACGCTCGTAGAACGGCGGGCGAAGCAGCCCGCCCGCACGGCCGTAGTTCACTGTCGGGTCGTCCCAGACGCGCACCCACTTCGGGAGTGTGCGGGGGTCGGCTTCGCCCATACCTTGTTTTTCGGCCAAAGAGGCACAGCCTTGATGCCTTCCAGCGCTCGGTATGCGCTTCGCACAGGAGCAGGGCCGCGAGCACTCTGGAAGACTCCCCGTCGTGTCCGGGGACGGCCAGGCGGCGCGCCGCCCATATTCGCCCTCTCCCCGCCCGACCTTCGAGGGGCCGGCGCTGATTGCCGCCCGGACGGTGACCAGGCACGTCTGGGGCGACGAGGAGTCGGGGGAGGTAGCGGATTGGATCTTCGCCTCGACCGACCGGATTCACTGCTTGGTCTTCGGTCTGGCGCCGGGAGGCTCGTTCACGCACTCGCCGGAGTACCGGACGATCTTCGGCGCCGACGAGGTGCTGACCGTCCTGAGCGGCACGCTCGTGCTGGCGAATCCAGCGACCGGTGAGGTGCAGAGGGTCGACACCGGCCAGAGCGTCACTTTTGGTCCCGGCACATGGCACCACGCGTTCGCCCACGGCGGCGAGGCCCTGCGGGTCTTGGAGTTTCTCGCGCCACCGCCCTCTGCGGGCAGCACCGGCGCCTATGCGCGGACCCGCGACTATCTCGAGCGCTCCTCCTACGCCGACGACGATGTGCTGGGCACCTGGCCGCAGGTTCGTCGCCAGCCCTCGACGTTGTCCATGGTGCGCGACGAGAGCATCGTCTGGCGCCGCGATCTCGGCGTGCTGACCGGTGTCCTCTCCAGCACAAACCAGCTCACGGCGATGCGGTTGGAGATCAATCCGGGTGAGGTCTCGCAGGTTCACACTCACACGGGCGATGAGGTGGTTTACGTGATCGAGGGCGAGCTGCATGTGAGGGCCTGGGTCGGTGAAAAGGGTTCGGTGTTCGAGCTCGGTCCCGGCGACGCTTGCTACCTGCCCGAAGGGGCCGCTCATCTCTACGCGAACTACGGGAGCGCGATGACCCGCGCGGTGAAGGGCGTGGCGCCCAGCTATCTGCCCTGATGCTGTGCATCGGGATCGACGTCGGCGCCACCAAGGTGGCGGCCGGCTTGGTCGACACGGTGAGCGGAGAGGTTCTGGACCGGCGGCGCATGGACACCGCCCGCAACGGCCTCACGGTGCTGCGTGACTGCGTTGGCTTGGCGGACGAGCTTCACCGCCCCGGGGTCGAGGCGCTCGGTGTGGCTCTATGCGAGCTCGTGCGCCCGGAGGGAACGATCGCGAGCGCAGTGACGGTTGACTGGGTCGCAGTGGATGTGGCCGCCGCCTTCGCGCATCTAGCGCCGGCCGTCGTCGAGTCGGACGTGCGCGCCGCGGCGCTCGCCGAAGCTCGCTTCGGCGCCGGAAGAGGACAGGCTTCGATGCTGTACGTGAACGTCGGCAGTGGGGTCAGCCACGCGATGGTCGTCGACGGCCGGCCGCTGGTGGGAGCACGCGGTAACGCGATCATCACCGGGGCGCCTCCGGTCGAGGAATGGTCGAGCGGCCTGGCCCTCGCGCGCACCGCGGGAGTGAGCACCGCCGAGGAGGCGCTTCGCGATGCCAGGCACGCCGAGGTCGTGGCCGAAGCCGCCTCGCGACTCGGGCAGACGCTGGCGGTCCTGGTGAATGCCCTCGACCCCGCGCTTGTAGTGCTGGCCGGCGGCCTGGGCTCGGTGGCGAGCTACTGCGAGATGGTGGCCGAGGCCGCACGCGCTCTCATCTACGCGCCGGAGACCCGAGCCCTCGACATCGTGCCCGCCGCCACGGGCCCCGATGGTGGGCTCATCGGCGCGGCGCTGGCCGCGGCGCGGGACTGACCGGCCGCGGTCAGACGTCGAGGAGGTCGCGCGAGGCCGCGGTCACGTCCTCGGCGTCAGGCCGGGCGTCGGCCTCCAGCGTGGGGGCGAAGGGCATCGGCAGGTCGGGCATGGTGACCCGGCGCGCGCCGATCGGGCCGGCGGCCTCGACGGCCAGGGCCACCACTTCAGCCGCGTAGCCGCCCTGGGGCGGGCCTTCCTCGACGACTACGAGACGCCGGGTCCGCGCAACCGACTCGCCGATCGAGTCCGCGTCGAGCGGCCGCAGCGAGCGCAGGTCGATCACCTCGGCGTCGATGCCCTCACCGGCCAGCGCCTCGGCGGCCTCCAGCGCGCGCTCGACCATGGCGAGGGCAGCCACGATCGTCACGTCCGACCCGGGCCGGCGCACCGCCGCCCGCCCTAGACCGACCTGGGCACCGTCCTCTCCGCGCTCGCCCTTGCGCGCATAGAGCGCCTTGTGCTCGAAGACCACCACAGGATTGGGATCCTGAATCGCGGCCCGGGTCAGGGCGTAGGCGTCGGCCGGTGTCGACGGCGCGACCAGCTTGAGGCCCGGCTCGCCCAGGAACCAGCCCGTCGGGATCTGCGAGTGACAGGGGCCGAAGCTCGCGCCACCGCCCACCGCGCTGCGCACGGTGAGCGGCACCGAACTCTGTTCGTTCGACAGATACCAGTACTTCGACGCCTGGTTGCCGAGCGTGTCGAGCACCAACCCCAGAAAGTCGCCGAACATGATCTCGACCACCGGGCGCAGTCCGCGTACGGCGGCACCGAACGCCGCCGAGGTGAACGCGAGCTCGGATATCGGCGTATCCACCACCCGCTTGTCTCCGAAGCGCTCGGAGAGGTCGGGCGTCACGTTGAACACCCCGCCCTGCGTCACGTCCTCGCCCAGCAGGACCACGCGCTCGTCGGCCTCCATCTCGTCGTGCAGGGCGTCCCGGACGGCCTGGCGGTAGGCGATCTCGCTCACGCCGGCTCCTTGATCGCGGTGGCGCGCCGTGCGGGATCCGAGGGCGGCCGAGCGCGCGCCGCGTCGAGGGCCGCCTCCATCTCCCGCTCGGCTCGCGCGCGCAGGTCGGCGGCGGTCTCGTCGTCCAGGGCAATCCCCAGCCGCAGCAGCGGGTCACGCGTCATCCACGCGTCGACCTCCTCTCGCGGGCGGTACTTGCCTGGGTCACTACGAGAGTGTCCGTGGTGGCGGTAGGTCAAGAGCTCCATGAAGGCGGGTCCCTGCCCGTCGCGGGCCCGCTCGACCGCCTCCACCGTCGCGGCGCGCACAGCGAGCACGTCGTTGCCGTCGACGGTCTCGGAGCGGATGCCGTAGGCCTCCGCCCGCGCTACGAGCCCGCTGCCGGCCGTGACGTGGGACATGTGCGTCCACTCGCCGTAGAGGTTGTTCTCGCACGCGTAGACGATGGGGAGGCGACGGATGCTCGCGAAGTTGAGGCACTCGTGGAAGTAGGCCTGATTGACCGCTCCGTCGCCGAAGAAGGCGGCGGCCACGCTTCCGTCGGCGGTCAGTTGCGACGCGAGCGCGGCACCGGTGGCGGCCCCGATCGAGCCGCCCACGATGCCAAAGCAGCCGAGCAGCCTGTGCTCGAGATCGATCACGTTCATCGACCCGCCCCGCCCGGCGCAGACGCCGCTCTCCCGGCCGAGGAACTCGGCGAAGAGCGCCTCGGGGTCGCAGCCAAGCGCCAGCGCCGCGCCGTGACCCCGGTAGGTCGCGGCCACCACGTCGTGCGCGCCGAGCGCCTCGCAGACGCCCACCGAAGCTGCCTCCTGGCCACTGCAGAGATGCGTCGTCCCGCGGATCTCCCCGGAGTTGAACGCGCCCATGACCGCATCCTCGAAGGACCGTATGCGGGCCATGGCCACGAACAGCCGCTCGAGCTCGGGGCTGTCGGTCTCAGGGTCTGATCCGGCGGCTCTGGCGGTCATCTCGTTCGCTCGATTCTCACTCCGTGGACGCTAAAGCCGGATCACGATAACATCGCCGTCCATGGGTGCGCAGGAAAACCCTGTGCGCGTGCTGGGCAAGGCGACACGGATGCTCGACCTCCTGGCCGAGGGAGGCGACATGACGGTCCAAGCTCTGGCCGAGGCTGCCGAGGAGCCGCGCAGCTCGGTGTACCGATTGCTCGCCGGACTGCGCGAAGCCGAGCTCGTCGAGCCGGGCGGCCGGCATGGGACCTACCGGCTGGGCATCAAGCTCCTGCGGCTCTCGGGCGCGGTGATCTCACGCTTCGACGAGCGCCGCGCCGCGCTGCCGGCGATGGAGCGCCTCCACGAGCACACCGAGGAGACCGTATTTCTCAGCGTCCCCCGCGGGCGCGAGGCGGTCTGCATCGAGCGCATCGAGGGTCGTTGGGTGCAGTCGATGGCACTTACTCTGGGGGGCGGCCTGCCCCTGCACATCGGCGGCGGGCCGCGTGCGCTGCTGGCCTTCTTGGGCGAGCCGGCGTGGATGGAGTACCTGGCCGGCGGCGAGCTCGCGCCCTTCACGCCTCATTCGATAACCGACCCCGACGCGCTGCTCGCCGACCTGCGCCTGACCCGCGAGCGCGGCTATGCCATCAGCGACGGGGACGTGGTGGTGGGCATGGCGGCGCTCGGGGCGCCCATCTTCGACTACCGCGGAGGCGTCCGCGCGGCGCTCTCCTTCAGCGGGCCCAAGCCGAGTGTGCTGGGCGAGCGCCGGCAGGCGAACATCGAGGCCATCAGGACAGCGGCGCGTGACACCTCACGCGCGCTCGGCTTCGGCCCCGCCGGCGGCCGCGACACGCGCGGGCGCTTCGGCATCCACACCGAACTGATCGAGGTTCCGAAGGTGCTGATACCTCCGGAGCGCGACTCTCCCGAGGACGCGGGTTAATCCGCGCTACTGCTCGTCCGCCGGGCGCGTGCGGTCGTGCACGTGCCCATCCGTGGCGCGTTCGAAGCGCAGCCCTTCGAGCGGGGCAAAGCGGCTCCCCACCTCGACCGTCCGCTCCTCTGCCGCGGCGCGCATGGCGGCGTCGATCACGTCGAGCAGATGCACGTCGAGCCGCGGGTCGCCCAGCGGCGCTCGCCTCGCTCGAATAGAAGCCACCGCCTCGCGCAGGCCGTCGGTCCAGAGCCAGGTGGCGTCGTCGCGCTCGATCAGCTCCCAGCTGCCGGTGTCCTTGCGAAAGAGCTCGATGCCATGGGGATCCCAATCGTCGCCCAGCAGGTTGGCGCTGCCTTGGGTGCCGTAGAGCTCGATCCCAGGGCGGCGGTAGCTCCAGGTCACGTGCGAGGCCAGCACGGATGAGAGAGCTCCGCCCTCGTGGCGGAGCACCAGCTGCCAGGTGTCGGGATCGCGCGCGTCGACCTCCCTCTCCGCGATCGTCCGGCGGGGGACCGCCGTTGCGGAGGTGGCGGACACCGCCGTGACCGGTCCGAGCAACGCGGCGAGCGACTTGAGGTTGTACACCCCCACATCACCGAGCGTGGCGGCGGGATCTTGGTGGTACCAAGCCGCCCAGGTCGACCCGGCGTTGCCGTAGTGGGCCCGCGCGGCGTGAACAGAGCCGATCGCGCCGTCCCGCACGAGCGTCCAGAGGCGCCGGAAGGTGGGGCTCAGGTGCACGAAGGGCGCCGCCAATAGAAACAGACCGTCGGCCTCTGCCTGCTCGAAAAGGGCCGCGGCCTCCCCGGCGCTCGCAGCCAGCGGCTTCTCCACCAGCACATGGCGCCCGGCCTCGAGCGCGGCGCGCGTGAGCTCGGCGTGCGCCGCCGGGCCGGTGAGGATCACCACCAGATCGACGCCCTTGGCCCCGAACACTTCTTCTGGCCGCTCGACCAACCGGATGCCGGGCCGCTGGCGCCGAAGCTCCGGCCAGATCTCGCGCCTGCGCGCACAAACCGGGCCCTCCACGGCCAGACCCCGCGGCGTGAGCCGGTCCACGGCCTGGAGGTAGGCCGGCAGCACGTTTCCTGCGCCGATCACACCCACCCCCACCGGACCGGTTGACTCGGCCGCCGTCACGGGAGTAAGTTATCGCAGCCTGGCTGGCCTGTTCGCATCGTGAGAAACGAGGAGAGGGATATGTCTGGGGGTTGGGAGAGCTACATCCGCGAGTACAACACGCGGCGCCAGTTTCTCAGGAGGGCGGGCTTCGTAACGATGGCGGTGGGAGCAGGTCCAACCCTGCTGGCGGCTTGCGGCTCGGACGACGACGAGTCGGCCGAGACCACGGCGAGCGGCCCGGCAAAGGCTCCCAAGGCCAGCGGCCGCGTCGACTTTCTGTCGTGGGAGGGCTATGACATCCCCGACCCGCTCAAGAGCTGGAAGAGCGAAAACGGTGTCACGGTCAAGGCCACCTACATCGCCAACCACGACGAGATCCAGGCCAAGCTCAAGGCCTCCGGCGGCGCCGGCGGCTACGACATCATCACCTACTACCAGGGCTACAAGCCGCTCTATCAAGAGCTCGACATCATCGAGCCGCTCGACGAGCAGAAGCTGCCCAACCTCAAGAACCTGTTCCCGTACTTCGCCAGCAAGGAGGGGAACTTCTGGATCGATCCCGACGGCACGCGCACCGGAGTCCCGTGGACCTGGGGCTCGATCGGCATCACCTGGGACACGCGCCGGGTCAAGAAGACGCCGACGTCGTGGTACGACCTGCTCGAGCCCGAGTTCAAGGGTCGCGTGACGCTTCCCGACGATCCCGTCGGCTCGTTCACACTGGCCTCGCACGTGCTGGGCTTCGATGCCTCCGAGGTGAAGAAGGCGGACGGCCAGAAGGTGTTCGACCTGCTGTCCCAGATCATTGCTCAGAGCAACGGCATCGCGCCAACGTTCGGCGACGCCACGACGAAGATGACGTCCGGCGATGCCGACATCTGCTGGCAAGGCTGGGCGGCCATGAACACCTTCGCAGCCGACGCCGGGGTCAAGACGTTCAAGACCGAGGTGCCCAAGGAGGGCAGCTTCTCCTTCTGCGACGCCTACGCGCTCCCCAAGGGCGCCGACAACGTCGACTCGTCGCTCTCATGGATGAACGAGTCGCTCGACCCGAAGGTCAACGCCGATGCGGCAACCGTGCTGGTGGGAGGCGTGACCGTTGAGGCGGGCGTGAAGAACCTCCCCGCAAACATCGCCGGCCTCTATGAGTACGACGACCTCGACACCCTGCTCGAGCGCTCGCCGTTCTACAACAATCCTCCGGTCGAGTCCGATGAGTTCGTGACCTTCGAAGAGGTCCAGAAGCAGTGGCAGGAGGTCAAGGCAGAGGCCCCGACCTAATGCGGCGGCGGCCCGGGCCGCTAGCGCTGGCTGCGCCCGCCACGGCCGGCCTGCTCGTTTTCTTCATCGCTCCGCTCGCGGCCTTCGCCGTCTACTCGTTCTTGACCGGGGCGCTCTACGACGTCGAGGCGCCGCTCACGCTCGAGAACTACTCGGAGGCAGTCGACTCCCACCTCAACCGCCAGCTGGGTCGCAACTCGCTGGTGGTCGGCGCGATGTCGGCGCTCATCGCGGTCCTCTTCGCGCTTCCGATCGCCTACTGGCTGCGTTACGCCGCGGGGCGCTGGCGGGCGATCGTGCTCTTCCTGATCGTCGCCTCTTTCCTGGCCAGCTACCTGGTGCGGATCTACGCGTGGCGGAGCATCCTGGGCGGCAACGGACTGATCAATCGCGGGCTGACCGAGTTGGGGTTGATCGACCAGCCGCTCGACTTCCTGCTCTACAACCGCTTCGCGGTGATCATCGCGCTCGTGCACATCTACCTGCCCTACGTGGTGCTGGTCCTCTACGCCGGGCTCGCGCCGCTGCAGCCCTCCTACCTGGAGACCGCCCAGGACCTCGGGGCGGGCTGGGTGCAGCGCTGGCGGCGAGTGATCCTCCCGCTGGTGGCCGCTCCGGCGGCCAGCGCGCTCCTGTTCGTATTCGTGCTGTCGGCGGCCGACTACGTGACGCCGCAGTTCCTGGGCGGTACGAACGGCGCGATGTTGGGGGTTCAGGTTCAGGTCAGCTTCGTCGGCACGGGTGACTACGCCGCCGGCGCGGCCATCTCCTTCGCGATGCTGGCCGGCTTTCTCGTCTGTTACGGCCTCATCGTGCTGGGACTGCGGCTGACCCGGCTCGATCGGGTGAGGTTCGCGCTGTGAGCTCCACCCGGCGCAGTCCGGTGGCCGGCGCCTTCACGCTGCTGGGCGTGGTCTTCCTATGGGCGCCGCTGCTGCTCGTGGTGCTGTTCAGCCTCCACAGCACGGGTTCGCTCACCTTCCCTTTCCAGGGCTTCTCGCTGCGCTGGTACGAGGAGATCTTCGCCTCGCCCGAAGTTCGCCTCGCGGCGAAGAACTCGCTGATGGTGGCCACCTCCTCGGCCCTGATCACCCTCGTGCTGGGGACGCTGGCGGCCTACGGGCTGGCCCGAACCCGTTCGCGCCTGCGGGGTCCGCTCGCCCTGCTGTTCTTCCTGCCCATCACCCTGCCGGGACTGTTCATCGGGATAGCGTTGCTGGTGGCCTTCTCGCGCCTGCAGGTCACCCTTTCGCTGGTCACGGTCACGATCGCCCACCTCGTGTACGTCTTTCCCTTTTTCTTCCTCATCGCCCGCGCGGCCCTCGAGCGGCTGGATCCGGCTCTCGAGGAGACGGCCTCCGACCTGGGCGCCAACCGCTGGACCGTCTTCCGGCGCGTGACCATCCCGCAGATCTGGCCGATTCTGGTGGGCGCGGCGTGCCTTGCCTTTGCTCTTTCTTTCGACGAGTTCGTGATCACCTTCTTCGTCATCGGTCCCGATTCGACGCTGCCCCTGTTCATCTGGTCGAGCCTCAAGCGCACCATCGATCCGAGCATCAACGCGATCTCGTCGCTGCTCCTGCTGTTCACGATGCTGATTTTCATGATCACCTTCGCGCTCACCGCATGGAGCGAGCGCCGCCGTCGCGGGCGTGGCCTGGCCGAGGACCCGCTGGCTCTGGCGCCGGCCTCGGCCACGAAGGGCGTCGCATGAACGCCGTCGAGCCGCGCGTGCGCGCCGAGGGCATCACGCACCGCTTCGGCGACGTACTTGCGCTCGACAACGTCGAGCTCGACATCGCCTCCGGCGAGCTGCTCACGCTGCTGGGGCCCTCGGGCTGCGGCAAGACGACGCTTCTGCGGATCATCGCCGGCTTCGAGCGCCCGACCGAGGGCCGCGTGCTGATCGACGGCGAGGACGTGACCTCGCTGCCCGCCAACAAGCGACCCACCAACCTGGTCTTCCAGCGCCCCACGCTGTTCCCGCACCTCGACGTGTTCGGAAACGTCGCCTTCGGGCTCAGCGTGGCCCGCGTCGAGAAGGGCGAGCAGCGCCGGCGCGTGGCCGAGGCGCTCGCGCTGGTGCGCCTCGACGGCTACGAGAAGCGCCGCAGCCACGAGCTGTCGGGCGGTCAGATGCAGCGCGTGTCACTGGCCCGGGCGCTCGTCAACCGGCCCGCCGTGCTGCTGCTCGACGAGCCGCTGTCGGCGCTCGACCTGAAGATCCGCCTCGAGATGGAGGTCGAGCTGCGGCGCGTGCACCGCGAGACCGGCGCGACCTTCGTCTACGTGACCCACGACCAGCGCGAGGCAATGGCGCTCTCAGATCGTCTCGTGGTGATGAGCGAGGGCCATGTCGAGCAGGTTGATACCCCGACCGAGGTCTACCGCTGCCCGTCGTCGGTGTTCGCCGCCCAGTTCGTTGGCGACGCGAATGTCCTCCCCGCGGAGGTTGTCGAAGCCGGCAAGCGCGAGACGCTGCTCACGCTCGGCGGCCACCGGATGCGAGTGGCCTGCCCACGAGACGAGACGGGCCCCGCCTGGCTCGTCCTGCGCCCCGAGGCGGTGCGCATCGCCGGGCCCGGGGCGAACGGGGTGCCTGACGCGCTCTCGGGAATCGTGCGCGATGTGGCATTTCGCGGCACAGGGTTCTCCTACCGGATCGAGCTGCCCGCGCTGGGCGTGCACGTGAAGGCGGAGACGCACGCGGCGACGATCCCCCACGAGGTCGACGAGCCGGTGGCCGTGGAATGGGACGGCGACGCCTGTTGGCTGCTGAAGCGCGAGGCTTCAGAGACAGCACCCCCGCCACCGCCGATCGCGGCCGAGCCCGACCTCGAGATCGCGCCGGAGCCGGGCGGGTGAACGAGGCTTCCACACGGGTGGCGCTCGTCACGGGCGCGGGACGCGGCATGGGTGCGGACGTGGCGATGCGTCTCGCCCGCGACGGCTACGAGCTCGCCGTGGCCGACGTGCGCTCCTGCGCGGAGACGGCGGAGACGATCAGGGCGAGCGGTGGCGCCGCGGTGCCCTACGAGTGCGACATCCGCGACTGGAGCTCGGTGGAGGCGCTGGTGGCGGCGGTGGAGAGCGACCAGGGGCCCCTTCACGCGGCAGTGCAGGTGGCCGGCGTCTATCGCAACGTTCACTTCCTCGAGCTCGATCCCGACGCCTGGCGGCTCGTGCTCGACGTGAATCTCGACGGCTCATTCAACGTCTGCCGGTTGGCGGCCGCGCCCATGGCCGCGCGCGGGGCCGGAAGCATCGTCTGCATCTCCTCCACCGCGTCGTGGCTCGTGTGGGACGAGTCCGCGCACTACACGGTCTCCAAGGCCGCGATCGACGGCCTCGTCAAGGGCGCGGCCTACGAGCTCGGACCGAGCGGGGTGCGGGTGAACTCGGTGGCTCCCGGCACGGTTCGCACGCCGGCCACGGCAGCCGAGCTCGCCCTGCCCGGAGTGGAAGAGTCCGAGGCAAGCGCCAGCCCGCTGGGGCGGGTGGGGGAGACCACTGACATCGCCGAGGCCGTCGCCTTCCTATGCGACCCGGTCCGCGCGGCGTGGGTCACGGGCCACACGCTGGTGGTCGACGGCGGCTATTCCACCCACGGCCAGGGCGCGAGCTTCGGCCGAAGCGTTGATACCACAGTTGGAGGAACCCCTTGAGCCTCGTCTACCTCGAGTTCATCAGCCGCCGTCCTGGCGTTTCGCTGGAGCAGTTTCATGCCGTGGCCGGCCAGGGCCAGACCGGCTGGGCCGGCGACAACACCGAGGACGTGCTGCTGGCCAACCTTGGACGCTCCTGGCGCACCGGGCCCGAGCCCGAGTACATTGCCTTCTGGCATACCCGGGCCCAGGGACTCGACCGCTTCGACGACTGGGAGCGCATCTTTCGCTCTGGCGTGGCCGAGCAGTTCGAGGAGCCCTTTCGGCTCGCGGCGCGCATCGAGCGGGGAGGTTCCTACGACGCGTTGCTGGAGCCGGTCCCGGTGGACACCGAGCGCTGCTACCTGGAGTTCTTCGACTTCGCCGGCGGTGCCCGGCGAGATGAGGTGTGCGCCGCCTACGAGGAGCGCGCTGGCAGGCACGGCGACCTGAAGCTCAACGTCCTGCTCGACCGTATTGGCCGGCTCGGCCCCGATCCGCGTGGGATCGCGGTCTGGGGCCTGCCCTCCTGGGCTGCGCTGGAGGGGATCGCCCGCGACCTCGACGACGACGGTGGCCCCGTTCGCTTGGTGGACGCCGGGATGTACTCGGAGTTCGGCAAGGAGACGCTTTGAGCCGCATGGAGGGAAAGGTCGCGCTGGTCACCGGCGCCGGCACCGGCATCGGGCGCGAGACCTGCTTGCGCTTGGCCGAGGAGGGGGCCGCGGTGGTGGTGACCTCCCGTACCGCCTCGCACATGGAAGGGACCTGCGACGTCGTCGAGAGCGTTGCCGGCGAACGTCCGCTCGGCATTCAGCTCGACGTGGCCGACAGCGCAGCCGTCGACGCGGCCTGCGAGCGGGCGGCGGCCCGGCACGGGCGCATTGATGTGCTGGTGACCAACGCCGGCATCGAGCTGCCCCATACCCCGAACATCGCCGACACGAGCGATGAGGACTGGGATCGCATCATGCGCGTGAATGTGACGGGGATGTTCTACGCCGTTCGCGCAGCGCTTCGCCACATGCCCGACGGCGGGGCGATCGTGACCGTGGGCTCGATCAACTCCTTCGTGGCGTGGGAGAACGATGGCGCGTACACCACATCCAAGGGGGCGGTTCTGCAGCTCACCCGCTCGGTTGCCCTCGATGTCGTCGAGCGGGGCATCAGGGCCAACTGCATCTGCCCCGGCGTGATCGACACTCCGCTGACCGACCAGTTCCTCGCCGACGCCGAGGATCCCGAAGCCCTCAAAGCCGAATATGCCGCCGTGGCGCCGATGGGTCGCCTGGGCACGGCGCGGGAGATCGCCAACTGCATCCTGTTCCTGGCCTCCGAGGAGGCCAGCTTCGTCACCGGCGCCGCACTGGTGGCCGACGGAGGCACGGTGATTCGCCCGTGAGCGGAGCACCGGCGCTGTCGCTGGGTGTCGACACGCTGTGCTGGCACCTGCGGCTCGAGGCAGGCGACCTCTCGCTAGAGGACCTGCTCGAGGAGGCCTCGCAAGCGGGTGCCGAGTACGTTCAGCTGACGCTCCATCACGCCCGCCGGCGCGAACCCGAGGAGCTCTCCCGCCTGGCCGGCAGGGCCGGTGATCTCGGGCTGCGCGTGCTCGCCTCCGGCGACTTCTTGGGCGGGGCGCGCTTTGGCGATCCTCCTCGGGCCGCCGCCGAGCGCGTGGCCGGCTGGCTCGAGCGCGCCGTGGCGCTCGGGAGCCCGATCCTACGCGTGACTTCGAGCTTCTACCGCGCCGATCTGGGCGGCATCCCCGGGGCCATCGAGGCCGAGCGACTCTGGGCGATCGAGGCACTCGGGGCGGCGCTGCCCGCCGCGCGGGACGCCGGCGTGACGCTGGCCCTGGAGAACCACTCCGATTTCACCGCGGCCGAGTACCGCTCCATCCTCGAGGCGGTGGGCGACGAGCGGGCGGCAATGTTCCTCGATGTGATCAACCCGGTCGCCGCCCTCGAGGATCCCGTGCCGGTGGTCGAGCAGCTCGCCCCCATGGCGGTCGCCGGCCACGTAAAGGACTTTGTGCTCGAGTCCATCCACAACGACGACGGCTACCACCGTCGCGGTTTCTCGGTGCTCTATCGCTACCCGGGCGAGGGGGTAGCGGACCTCCCTGCGCTGTGGTCGGCGCTGGGCGCGGGGCTGGGAGGGCGCGAGCTGCCACTGGCGGTCGAGGGCCTCGACAACCGCGGCGACGTTCGCGACCAGGTCGACCGCCTGCGCGATGCCCTTCAGCGCCTGCGCGAGCTGGTTCCTGCACCCGCCGGGGCGTGAGCAGCGGATTCGCGCTGGGCGCGAGCGCCGCGCTCGTCTGGGGAGTGGCCGACATCCTCGTGGTCCATTGCTCCCGCCGGGTCGGGTTCTTTCGGACCCTGCTCGTGGTCCAGGGCTCAGGTGTGTTGCTGCTTGCGCTGCTCGCCGCGGTGCTGGGCGAGGAGCCGTCGCTCAGCGGAGGCCAGTGGGCGGCTATCGCGGGCCTCGGAGCACTCTCGATCGCCGCCTACGCGGGCTTCTACAAGGCGCTCGAGCTGGGTCCCCTCGCCATCGTCAGTCCGATCGCCTCGTCCAACGGCGCCATGATCGTCGTCTTGGCGGTGATCGTGCTCGGGGAGTCGCTGAGCGCGGTGCAGGCCCTGGGCATCGCGCTCGTGCTGATTTTCATCGTGTTGGCGTCGGTTGAGCCGGCGGCCGTGCGCTTCTCGGGCCGGAGCGGCATCCGGCTCGCGCTCGCCGCCACGGTGGTGTTCGGGCTCTACCTGTTCGCGCTCACCACGCTCACCGATGACCTCGGCTGGCTGTTGCCCATCCTGCTCACACGCGCGGTGGCGGTCACCCTGATGGTCGCCTTCTTCGCCGCCCGTCCCGACGGCGACAAGCGCCCGCTCGGACGACTGGTCCTGCTCGCGTGCACGGTGGCGGGCGCGTTGGACGCCCTGGGCTATCTGATGTTCAACCGCGGGGCGGAGCTCGGCGAGGTCGCGATCACGAGCGCGGCCGCCTCCTCCTACCCGCTGATCCCGATTCTGGTCGGGCTGATCGCCTATCGCGAGCGGGTTGCGTGGTACCAGCTCGTCGGGGTGGGGGGCGTGCTGGTGGGCATGGTCGTCCTGTCGCTCGGCTGACCGGGCGCGGCCTTCCGCGGGCTCACCAGGGGCTCCCGAGCGAAACGGTGATCGCCTCCCCGTTGACTGCCGACGCCGCGTCGGAGGCCAGGTAGGCGACCACGTTGGCGATCTCCTCGGGCTCTGCCACCCGCCCCGCCGGGTTCTCCGCAGCGCGCTCGGCCCACACTTCCTCGGCGCTGAGGCCCCGGCGCTCGCCCTCCTGCTGAGCGTCGAGCTGAGCCATTTCGGTGCGCACCCAGCCCGGAAGAACGGCGTTGCAGGTGATGCCGTGGGCGGCCACGTCCTGTGCCACCGAACGCATCAGCCCGATCACCCCGTGCTTTGACGCACAGTAGGGAGACATGGCGGGAGCCCCCACCTGCCCCGCGGTCGAGGAGATCATCACGATCCGGCCCCAGCGCGCCGCCAGCATGTCGCCCACGAGCAGGCGGGTCAGCTCGAAGGGAGCGTCGAGGTTCACGTCCATCGTGGCGCGCCAGCCCTCGCGGTCCTGCTCCCAGATCGGGCGGTCGAGGTAGCCGGCGCGCCCGGCGTTGTTGACGAGAATCGTCACCGGACCCGCGCGCCCGTGCGCTTCGGCGGCTACCCGCGCGCACCCCTCGGGGGTGTCTATCGAGGACACGATCGGCTCGATGTCCGCCTCGTGAGCAAGCTGCTCGAGCGCTTCGGCGCTGCGAGCCACGGCCAGCACTCGCGCGCCCGCGCGCGCCAGCGCGAGCGCCGTTGCCCGGCCGATCCCGCGGCTGGCGCCGGTGACGAGTGCGACGCGGTCAGCCACCGGTCGTCACCCTGCCGGGATAGAGGATGGTCTTGAGGCTGCGCCCCTCACGCACCGCCCGCAGCGCGCCCTCGATGCCGTCGAAGCCGATCGCGTCGGAGATGAGCTCCTCGAGTGGGAGGGTCCCGCCGGCCAGGAGCCCGCGGGCCTGCTCGTAGCGCTCGAAGCGCTGGCGCGGCGGAACGCCGACCCACTCGCTGCCCACGAGCGTGATCTCCTCGTAGTGGAGGCGATTGAGGTCGACGAGCCCTTGCCCTTCGTCGCCGAAGCCGGCGAAGAGCACCACCCGCCCGCCCGGGCCACAGCCCCTGACCGACTCCGCCACGAGCTCGGAGCGAGGCACGGTCAGGATCACGAGCTCCGGGCCGGCGTCCCCGGCCCACGTGCGGACCTCGCCCGCCCAGCTCGGCTCGCCGAAAACGACCTCCGCTCCGAAGCGCTCGGCCAGCAGGCGGCGATCGGCACGCGGCTCGACCGCCATCACCCGCGCGCCCGCCTGCGCGGCGACGGCCACCATCTGCAGGCCCATGGAACCCGCGCCGATGACCGCCACCCGGTGGCCCGGGCCGACCTGGCCCTGGTCGTGCACCGCGTGCAGGCAGTCGGCCAAGGGCTCCACGAACACGGCGCGTTCTATGGGCAGCTCTCCGGTGTGCAGTGCGCCGCGCGACCAGCCCGCCGGCTGGGTGTCGATCGCGGCGAAATCGGCGTAGCCCGCGTAGGTGTCGCCGTAGACCTGATCGCCGACCCGAAAGCCCTCGACCGCTTCGCCGGTGGCCACCACCCGCCCAACCCACTCGTGCCCGGGATTGAGCGGATAACAGTCGTCGCTTACTCCGATGGCGTACTTGCGGGCGTCGGTGGGGCAGATTCCGCAGGCCTGCACGCTCACGAGCAGTTGGGAGGGCTCGGGAACGGGCACAGGCACCGACTCGACCCGCAGGTCGCCGATGCCGTGCAGGCGGGCCGCACGCATCGTGGGCGAAATCAAGCTTGAAGCTCCTTGGCCAGCGCTGTCAGCCCGCGAAACCTCGCAAGCGCGGAGTCGAGGCGCAGCGGGCTTACGGGGGCGGGCTCGATCGTCGCAATCGGTTCGCGCTGCGGATCGAAGCCGAGCGCCCGGAGGGCGAGCAGCCCGGGACCTACTGCCTCCGCGGCGTCAGCCGATACCTCCAGCGGCGCGCCCACGGCATCGGCCGTGGCCTGGAGCCACAGTCGGTTTCGTGTTCCGCCGCCGGTTACCCCCCAAGCCGGGCAGGGGCCGAGCGTGCGCTCGATCCGCTCCGTGTGATCCCGCACCGCCATTGCCAGCGAATCGATCAGCGCGCGGTAGACGTGCTCCGGGCCGCTGTCGAGCCCGAGTCCGAGCACGGCGGCGCGGGCGTCAGGATCCCAGATCGGCGTGCGCTCGCCGGCGAGGTAGGGGAGCGCGACTACACCCCTGGTGTCGACACCCGCGGCCATGCCGGCCAGCTCGTCCTGTGAGCGCCCGCCGCCCAGGCGATCGGCAAACCAGTCAAGTACCAGCCCGCCCGAGAGAGTCCATCCGCCGAGCAGGAGTCCATGGCCCGGGTAGCCCGAGACGCCGAGCCCGTGCTCTGGATGCGCGTTTTCGGCGGCGCGACATACGATCATCGTGCTGCCGAGGACCATTCCGGCGTCGCCAGGCCCACGCACCCCCGCGGCGGCGATGTCGGCGAAGGAGTCGTAGGTGCCGCAGACCACCGGCAGCCCGGCCGGGAGACCCAGGCGCTCGGCCGCGCCGCCTTGAAGCTCACCCGCCACCGCCAGCGGGTCGACCGGGACGGGAAGCGGGAAAGCCGCCTCGACGCCGGGCAGCTCGTAGTCCCCCGCGGTCACGGTGTCCATCACCGGGACACCGGTGAGTGAGGCAACGAGAAAGCCCGTCGCGTCGAGCACCCAGGCTGCGCGAGCGCTCACAGCCGGCTCATGGTCACGCCACCAAGCAAGCTTCGGCAGCGCGTTGTCGAGCGTGCCGTCCGCCTCTTCGGTCGCCAGGCCTCGAGTCATGCGACGACGCTGAGGCTCGGCCCGGCGGTCGAGACCGAAGAGCGGCGCCTTGGTCAGCGGTGCCAGAGCCGCGTCCACCAGCAGTGGGGCGGGGCCCAGCGCGGCCACTCCGATCGCACTGATGCGGACATCCCCGGCGCCCGCCACGGCCTCCTGTCCCGAGACAACCATCCCTTCAAGCCAATCTCGCGGATCGTGCTCGGCGATATCCGCACTCAATATCGCGCGCCGATGCCGGCGGCGGGCACTGGCCGCGAGTGTGCCGTCCCGGCGGACCACCGTCGCCCGCACTCCGGTGAGACCGACATCGACGCCCAACGCCCCCTCGCTCACAAGACGTCTGATATCACGCCCTGACCCTTTGGGAAGTGACGCCGCGGCGGTTTTCACCAAGTGGGATCGGCTGAGGGCGATGGATGGGGCCGCACCCGCGCCACACCCGACGAAAGGCAATGGCTGCAGACTGCCCACGAATTGGCCCGTGACGTACTAGGGCGCTCCGAGATTGGGCAGTCGGGAGAACGGTCTTCGCGTGGCCTTCGGCATGCCCGCGCACGGTTCCGGCGGCGGCTACGAGGGACCGCTGGCCTACCGGATGGGAAAACCGATGCGCCCGGACGTGGCCGCCGCGTTCGACCGGTTGCGGGCGCCGGCTGACGTGTGGCGGTGGCAGCCTGGCAGGATCCTCGCCATGGACGCGGAAGCGCGCGTGTGCCCGTTCTGCGGCGTGCGACCCGGGGTCGGGGTGTTCTGCGAGGCGTGTGGACGCAATCTTCAGGCGGTCGACCGGTTGCCTACCCGTGCGGAATGGGAGGGCGAGAGGGTTGGGGAGCGGCGGTCGAGCGCCGCGGGAGTGCAGCCGCTGGTCGAGCGTTGCGCCGACGCGACGGCCGCCTTCCTGGCGGCCATGCGCGGGGCCGGCAACCCTGGTGCCGTCCGGACGCCCATGTCGAAGCGCTCGGCCTTTCGGCGGGCGGGCTCGGCCCTGGGGTGGGTGCTGCGCCCGGTCGATCGGGAGGACTTCGAGAAGCCGCGTCGCTACGAGCCGGGGCTGGTTTTGACGGTGGAGGGCCGCTTTCACCGCCTCCACAGCGAGCTGCGGGGCTGGGGCACGCGTGACTTTCCCCACTACCAGCACACCGTCGAACCGGACGCGATCGACATGCCGGCGACAGAACGGCTGATCGGCGAGCTGGCCACGATGCTCAGGACCCACGGCGTCGGCGACAAAGGCAATTTCACCCCCTAACTTCTCCCAGCGGGATAGCTCTTCGCCCAGCCGGCCGAGCTGGTGCGAACACCGCCGACCGCGTCCTCGCCGACGAGCCGCCGAGGCGTGTCGCCCGGCTGATCGCATGGCTTGAGCAACCAGCCAAAGGGGGTAGCGGCGCTAGACTCGTCCTACGGGTCGAGCTTCCGCTCGACCAACAGCAGTGTTCCGCGTTTCCGCAGTTGTTGCCTCGAGCACCCTCCGCGTTTCGCCGTGCACATACCCCGGAGGGGAACGAGATGGCAACAGGAACCGTGAAGTGGTTCAGCGACGAGAAGGGCTTTGGATTCATCACACCGGATGAGTCCGGCAAGGACCTGTTCGTGCACCACAACGCGATCCAGAGCAGCGGCTTCAGGTCGCTGATCGAGGGCGCGAAAGTGAGCTACGACGCCGAGCAGGGCCCCAAGGGCCCAGCAGCCGCGAACGTCCAGACGCTTTAGAGCGCGACGGCGCGCGGGTCGCCAGCGCTCGATACGCGGCCCGCGCTCGCCGCCCACTCCGTGCGCAGGGGGCTTGGGCTTGATCGACTCGCCTGAACAGAAACCAGGAGGACAGGATGGCGTCAACCGCCAAGAGGAAGACCACGATGGCGAAGCTCAACCGTGAACGCAGGCTCGTCGAGCGTCGGCTCGAGAAGCAGGCCAAGAAGCTTGCGAGGAAGCGGGCGTCGGCAGATCACGCGAGTGGGCCCAGCGAAACGCTGACCGCCAAGGACGAGTGACCCAGGTGGCCGCCCAAGCGCGGCGGGGGCGCGGGAACGGCCGCAGCCCGCCCCGGCTCTAGCCGGCTCCGCCCTCGCCGAGGCGCTCATCCAAGAGTGCCGCAGGCGTTGCGGGCGACTCGCCGGGTCGATCAGTCGGCAGACCGCCAGAGACAACCTGCGCGCCCAGCGGGTGTACGAGCGGATCGGCGCCACCTGCAAAGAGTGGGTCGGTAGCGGTCGGCGGGGTTCCCAGAAGTTGCACTGGGGTGTTGAGCGGTAACAACGCACAGGTGATGGTGCTGTGCGATGGTGCGGCGTGCTGCACAGTGGAGCCGTGACTTAGCCGGCGAGCGTGGCCAGGCGTCGCTGCTGCTGTTGGGGCTGTTGGCGCTGCTGTTGGCGGGCGCGCTGGTCCTGTTCGGGTTCGGCCAGGCGCTGGGGGCGCGGGGCAAGCATCAGCGGGCAGCGGACCTGGCGGCGGTGTCGGGAGCGCAGGTGATGAGCCGCCACTACCCGCGGCTGTTTGAGCCGGCAGTGTTCGAGAACGGGCTGCCCAATCCGCGCCACCTCTCGAACGAGGAGTACCTGGCGCTGGCGCGAGCCGCGGCTCTGCGCGGCGCGCGCCGCAACGGGGTGGCCCCGGGTCAGGTCACGGTCGAGTTTCCCGGGGTGGGCTTCGCGCCGACGCGGATCGAGGTCGGTGCTCGCGGCGAGGCGCGCCTGCCGCTTGGTGAGCGGCGGCGCGAGTCGATTCCGGTCAAGGCCAGCGCTACGGCGGAGATCGCCCCCGACTCGGGCGTGGCCTACGGCATGCCCACCCATGGTTCCGGCGGCGGCTACGACGGCCCGCTCGCCTACCGGATGGGCAAGCCGATGCGCCCCGACGTCGCCGCCGCCTTCGACCGCATGGCCGCCGCGGCTCGCCGCGAGGCCGGCCTGTATCTCTCCGTCAGCTCGGGCTTTCGCTCCGACGCCGAACAGGCCGTGCTCTGGAACGCGAATCCGAATCCCAAGTGGGTGGCTCCGCCGGGCACGAGCCTGCATCGCTACGCCACCGAGCTCGACCTCGGCCCGCCGGGCGCCTACCCATGGCTCGCCGCCAACCACCGGCGCTTCGGGTTCATCCTCAGATACGCCTGGGAACCGTGGCATTTCGGCTTCGGCGCCAACCCGCGCGACCGCGCGCATCCGGCCCAATACGACCGCGGCTCCTGGGAGCCGCCGGGCGGGGACCACGGGCGCGTTCACCACCGCCTGCCGGCCTTCGTGCCGCCCCGGTTCCATGACCCGATCGCTCGAGCGGCCCTGCGCTGGAACGTTCCGATGAACCTGCTCGCCGCCCAGCTGTACGCCGAATCGGGCTTCAACCCGTTCGCACGCAGCCCGGCCGGCGCCGAGGGCATCGCCCAGTTCATGCCCGGCACGGCCGAGAGCTACGGCCTGCGCAACCCCTACGACCCGGGGCCGCCATCGACGCCCAGGCGCACCTGATGAGCGACCTGCTCAAGAGCTTCGGCGGCAAGGTCGCGCTCGCGCTCGCGGGCTACAACGCGGGGGCCGGGGCGGTGCAGCGGTACGGCGGCGTTCCGCCCTATCCGGAGACACGGGCCTACGTGGCCAAGATTCTCGGTCTGCTCGGCGGCGCCGGTGACCTACCGCTGGTCAGCGGATTCCAGGTCAGGCTGGTCAAATGAACCGCCGCGTTGCCGCGCTCGCGTTGCCGCAACGGCCCCGCCACGCCCAACGCGGGTAGCTTCGCGGGGGCGGGGAGTCTCGCGCTCTGGAGACGCGTCCCGACGCCCGATGCTGCGAGGGAAGCCAATGTGAGCTAATCCGCGAGGAAGCGCGACCAGAGCCTGTGCGATGGCGCACAGCGGGTTGACCCGTTGGGGGTGGGTGGTTAGCTTCTCCGTGACTCGCAGGACGCTGATCGTGGCCACGACCACGACACCTACGCCAAAGATCCCGGCCCCTCGCACTGGCGCAACGTCCTACGATGCCTTTGTTTCGTATAGCCACGCCGCGGATGGCCGGCTAGCTCCGGCGTTGCAGGCTGGTCTGCAGTCGCTCGCGAAGGCGTGGTATCGGCGGCGGGCATTACGGGTGTTTCGGGACAAGAGCAGTCTGTCCGCCTCGCCCGAGCTGTGGCCGGCGATCGAGGGGGCGCTCTCCCAGGCGGGCTACTTCGTGCTGGTGGCTTCACCCGAGGCGGCGGCGTCGCGCTGGGTTGATCAGGAGGTTCGTTGGTGGCGCGAGCATAGGAGCCACGAAACCGTGCTGATCGCTCTCACGGATGGCGAGCTTCGCTGGGATGACGACCGTGGAGACTTTGACGCGGCGGCACCCATCCCACCCGCGCTTCGTGGTTGGTTTCCTCGCGAACCGCTCTGGGTCGATCTACGTTGGGCGCGAGGCGAGCAGGACGTGTCCATGCGCAATCCGCGCTTTCGGGACTGTGTGGGCGAGCTGGCGGCGCCGCTGCACGGCCTGCCCAAGGACGAGCTGATTGGCGAGGACATCACTCAGCATCGTCGGACGCTGCGACTCGTTCGCGGCGCCGTGGCGTTGCTTGTAGTGCTCCTGGCGGTGGCTGTCGTGGGGGGAATTGTTGCGTTGGTGCAGCGCAACAACGCTCGAAACCAAAGCGAGCTCGCCGTCGCCGGACAGGTTGCGGCCACGAGCGTGGCGAACCAGGCGGACCGGCTCGATGTCGCTCAGCTGCTGGCTGCCGAGGGCCACAGCCGGAGGGAGACTCCACAGACCGCCGCCGCGCTCTTCCAAGCTGCAACCGCGAGTCCACACCTCGCCAAGGTCGTCGATATCGGATCTCGCGTCGCGGCTCTCACACCAGCCGCCGATCCGGGCGACGTGTACGTGGGTGACGTGAACGGGACCGTCCGCGCCTGGTCGGTCAACAACGACCGGGCTGGTCCGCCGCTCGTTGAGCTTGGGCGGCCGACCAGCGCCCTCCAAGCCAGCGAGAACGGCCGGTATCTCGCGGTCGGAGACGAGGGCGGCACGGTGGCCGTCGTCGATCTGCGCACCCGCAGCTCCTCGCGTGTGTCGGTGAAAGGCCGTGTCGGGGCCGTGGCGGTTTCAGACGACGGACGCTGGCTCGCCGTGGGATCCGACTCCTTCCAGGTCGCCCTGCATGATCTGCAGGCGGGACAGGTCGCGGCGGAGGTAACCGTCGACAGCGTCGTTGGGGCGCTCGCCTTCCGCGACTACGGTTTTACGCTCATGGTCGGTGGCGCTGACGGCTCGGTGCAGCGTCGCTTTCTGCCTACGCTCGACCCGGTCGGCGAGCCGACCCGCCCTAGGACTCCGGCCGGGGGCTACAAGGAGGCGTACTCCGCGAATGGCCGTTATTTCGGGTTCTACAAGTTCGGAGTGTGGGCATGGAACACCGACGCCATGAGCCGCAAGCTGGTGTTCCCAATAACGTCCAGCGGCGAAGCGACGGCGGTAGCGATCGCGCCCGACGCCTCCCGGACCGCGGTCGCGACCGAAGGGAGAATCAGTGTCGTCGAGCCACGGCTAGCGGGCAGCGGGCCCTACAACAGCGGAGCTCAGCCAGGCGGACTGGTCACTGAGCCGATGACAGGCATCTCGGGACGGACCGGCTTCCTCGCATTTCTCGGGTCGGGAGATCGGCTGGTCTCGTCCAGCGGCAGCCTGCTCGCGCTCTGGGACCCCAACCAGCACACTGCAATCGCGCGGCCCCTCCCGGTGCGCTTGCCGGATAAATCGACGGCCTCGTTTCCACCCGGCTTGGCGATCGCCAGCGGCGGTTCCCTGATTGCCTGGACGAGCGAGGAGCCCGAAGTCGGCGTCTGGGACCGCGAGGCAGGGCGACGAACGATCGCCCCCACAGACGAAACGTTCGTCTCGTTCGGAGCGGTTGCTATCAGCAAGGGCGGAAGGTATCTCGCCAGCTACGGCACCGACGGCATCCAAATATGGAACCTTGCGGACCCCGCCGCTCCAGCAGCGGTGCCGTCAACGTCCGGTTACGGCAGCGACCTCGCTGCCCTCGAACCTGAGCGCGCCAACTCGCTACTGGCGATCTGGACAAGCGGCCGAATCGACCGGGTCTCACTCGAAGCCGCGCGGCGGCGACGCATCGCCCGGCCTCCGACAAACGGCACCGTCATGAACGACGTTGCAGTCGCTCCCAGGGCCGGGATAGCAATCGAAGTGATTGATGGCCGCATGTACCAGATCGAGCTCACCACCGGGCGGACGACCACTGGCCCGAGACTGGGTCTTCCCCTAATTTCCGCGGTAGCACTGTCTCGCGATGGTCGCCTGCTGGTTGCCACGGACAACGACGAGAGCGCCGTGGTCTGGGACATGCGCCGCGGACAGGCGCTACGGCGGATGGCTGTTGGCAGGGTCGGCGGTGTCGCCCTCGACCCGGAGGCGCGTCTCATGGCGGCCCTGACCGCGGAAGGATTCATGAGCGTGTGGGACGTCCGCAACGGCACCAAACTAGGAGAGGTTCAGCTGCCAGCGCAAGGTGAAACGATCGCCTCCGATCATGGCCTTGAGACGACGATGCGCTTCTCCTCCGACGGCGATCTATGGACCGCGACGGCCGGCGGCGAGCTGATCCGGTGGCCGATGTCACCAGACGCGTGGACGCGCAGCATCTGCCGGACCGTGAACCGCTCGCTGACCGAGGGCGAGTGGGACCGCTATATCGGAACCACGGGGTCTCCTGAGTTTTCGTGCCCGAGGTAATCAGGCTGGTGAAATGAACCCCCGGATGGCTCGAGTCTGTCTCTCCGAGGATTCAACGAGCGTCTCTCTCAACACCGCGGCGCATGCCGTCGAGCATTGTGCCGTCGACTCGGAGTCACTCGAGGTGATTGGCGGCGCACTCGGCCGCCAGGTGCTTGTCCGGAGGGCGCCCCGTCGTCTCGCGCTCTACACGGTTACCGAGAGCATCAGCGTTCCGGCTCCTGAGGCCCACGTAGGTACGGAGGGGCTGGCACGTTTGGCCAGCGCCACGGATCCGCCGCGCGCCCAGTGCAACGCCACGGTCGAGCCGGATTTCACTGAAGGCGATGCGCCGGCCCGGCTGACCGAAGAGCTGTTGGGCGACCACGCGACGGGCTTGGCGATTCTGGCCCCTCATGGCGGGCGGATAGAGCCTGGCACCGACATCGAGGCCGAATCGGTCTACAACGCACTCGCGCTGCAGGCCAAGCCGGTTCGCGCCTGGATCGCGCGTGGCTTCAACCCCGCCGGCGCTCACAAGTGCTGGCACATCACATCGTCGGAAATCTCCGAGCATTCGTTTCCCAAGCTTGGATCCCTGTTCGATCCCACAACGGCCAGGGGGCCGTACGCTCATGCCCTCGCGTTCCACGGCCACAACGACTCCCCGACCGTGGTTGTCGGCGGCGGGCTTCCGCGAAGCGATGCGGACACGGAGCTCAAGACACAGCTCAGCTTGAAGATTCGCATCGCGCTCGAGGCGGTGATGGATCCGCCTCCGGAGGTCGAGGTGAGGCTTTGCGGGCCCCTGGCGGGTGCACAGCGCAAGAACATCGTCAACCGCGTGGCGGTGCGGGGCAACGGCATACAGATCGAACAACCGGCCGCCGTCCGGGCAGACGAAACGCAACGCGAAGCGATCGCCGGTGCCGTCGCGGAGTTCTACCGCGATCTCATCTAGGGTCGGGCCAGCGTAACCTACTAACGGGCGTGAGCGGTTAGAATACGGCCATGAGCGCGAAACCGAAGAAACTGGCCAACGGCCTCTGGCGCTGGACCGAGCGCCACCCGGAGTGGCATCCCGGCGAGTTCGGCAGGGAGGTGGCGTGCTTTGCCGTCCAGGCCGGGGAGGACACCCTGTTGATCGACCCGCTGCTGCCCGAGGACGACACGGCGGTACTCGCCCTGGTCGACGAGATCCTCACCGACAGGCTCACCGTGCTCGTGACGGTCCCATACCACGTGCGCAGCGCCGAGGCGATCTGGCGCCGCTACCGCAAGCAGGCCGAGACCACGATCCGCGGACACGCAGCGGCGGCCAAGCGCCTGGACGACCGCTCGGGGTTTCGCGAGATCGACCCGGCCACCGAACTACCCGGCGGTGTGACCGCGCACCGCATCGGAAAGCCTCGTCGCCACGAGACACCTCTGCACCTGCCCAGCCACGGCGCCCTGGTGTTCGGCGACGCCGTGGCCGAGGTCGACGGGCGGCTGCGCGTGTGGTCGGACCGCAGGGTCGACGACAAGGTCGACCGCTTCTACCGCGAGCGCTTCAACCCCACGCTCGAGCCGCTGCTCGACCTCGACTTCCAGCGCGTGCTGGTGACCCACGGCCAGCCCGTGATGAAGGACGGCCCACGGGCGCTGCGGTCGGCGCTGCGCAGCAAGCCCTGGTACCGCAGCGGCGACTAGCCTCTCGCTCATGACCACCACCGTTAACGGAATCGAAGAGCTCAAGGACCTGGTGGGCGAGACCATCGGCCCGAGCGAATGGCGCGAGGTCACTCAGGACCTGATCGACCAGTTCGCCGAGGTCTCGGGTGACGACCAATGGATCCACGTGGACACCGAGCGGGCCAAGACCGACAGCCCCTTCGGCATCACCGTCGCCCACGGCAACCTGACCCTGTCGATGATCGACGGCTTCCGCTCCGGTCTGATGGAGTCGAGCGGCTTCAAGATGGGTGTCAACTACGGCTGGAACAAGGTGCGCTTTCCCGCGCCGGTGCCCGCCGGGAGCCGCATCCGGGCCAGCATCGAGACCCTGTCGGTCGACGAGCTCGACGGCGGCTGGTACCAGATCGCGCAGAAGTGGACCGTCGAGGTCGAGGGCAACGAGAAGCCGGCCTGCGTGGCCGAGTCGGTCGGGCGCCTGCTGGCGTAGCTGTTGGCCAAGCACCCGGCTGGCCGGGTGCGCAGGCTTGCTGACCCCGCCAGGGGACCACCGACGGCGGGCCTATCCTCGAAGGAGGTGGCCGCCACCGACACAGAGAGCACAGAGGAGCGCCTGACGCAGCAGCGCCGAGGGTTGCCCGACGCCCCCGGGGTCTATCTGTTCCGAGACGAGGCGCGCAAGGTCCTCTACGTGGGCAAGGCCCGATCGATGCGCAAGCGGGTGGCCGGGCACTTCTCGCGCCCGCGCGCGGAGATGATCGATCACGTCCGCGACATCGAGTTCATCGCCACCGAGACCGAGGCCGAAGCGCTGCTCGCCGAGCAGGAGTTCATCAAGCGCCACCGGCCCGTCTACAACGTCCGCCTGCGCGACGACAAGTCGTATCCCTACATCGGGATCTCGCTGGACGAGGAGTATCCGCGCATCTACTTCACACGCGAGCGCCACCGCCGCAACCGCGTCTACTTCGGCCCTTTCTCCAACGCCAAGCGCGTCCGCGAGACCCTCGACCTGCTGGGCAAGGTGTTCCAGTACCGCACCTGCGACGGCGCCGAGCCCGGCCGGGCCAGCGGCTCGCCCTGTCTGGACTACTTCATAAAGCGCTGCCAGGCCCCCTGCGTCGGCTACATCTCCAAGGAGGCCTATCGGGAGAACGTCGACACCATCATCGACTTCCTCTCGGGCCGCTACCGCCAGATCGAACGCGCGCTCGACCAGGGCATGCAGAAGGCGGCGGCCGAGCAGGAGTTCGAGCAGGCGGCGATCCTGCGCAACCGCCTCAAGGCCGTTCGCAGCCTGCTTGAGCGCCAGCGCATCGCCAACGAGGCGGTGGGCACGCTCGACGCGATCGGGGTGGCGGCCGAGGAGACCGACGCCAACGCCCAGGTCTTCCAGGTTCGCGACGGCGTGCTGCAGGATCGCCAGAGCTTCTATCTGGAGAACGCGGCCCAGCGCGACGAGGGGGAGGTGGCCGAGGAATTCGTGCTCCAGTACTACGCCAGCGCGATAGCGGTGCCGCCTCAGGTGATCGTGCCGCGCGCCGTGACCACCACCGACACGCTGGCCCAGGCGCTCGCCGAGCGGCGCGGCGCCCCGGTTGAGGTGCGCCACGCCGAGCGCGGCGACAAGCGTCGCATCCTCGATCTGGCCGAGCGCAACGCGAGGCTGGCCCTCGACCAGGACCGGCTGCGCTCCGAGCGCAGGCGCTCACAGCGCATCGAGGCGCTCGGCGGGCTGCAGCGCGCGCTGGGCATGGAGGTGATCCCGATGCGCGTGGAGTGCTTCGACATCTCCAACCTGATGGGTTCGCACACGGTGGCCTCGATGGTGGTGTTCGAGGGCGGCGCGCCCAAGAAGTCGGACTACAGGCGCTTCGGCATCCGAGGCTCGGTACAAGATGACTTTGCCGCCATGGCCGAGGTGCTCTCCAGGAGAATGGCCCAGTACGTCGCTCAGCGCGAGCGCTCGCCCCACGACAGGGAATACGACGAGAGCTTCGCCTCGCTACCCGCGCTGATCGTGATCGACGGCGGCAAGGGGCAGCTGTCGGCGGGCCTGAAGGAGCTGGGCCCGTTTCGCGACCTCGGCGTGACGGTGATCAGCCTGGCCAAGCGGATCGAGGAGGTCTTCCAGCCCGGCGCGCGGCGGCCGCTCGCTCTCAAGCACGACACGCCCGAGCTGCAACTCCTCCAGCGCGTGCGCGACGAGGCGCACCGCTTTGCGATCGAGTTCCACCGGGGCCGGCGCGACCGGGCGATGACGCGCTCGATACTCGATGAGCTTCCGGGCGTGGGACCGACCCGCAAGCGCAACATCCTCCAGCACTTCGGTTCGCCCGAGCGTTTCCTCGAGGCCAGCAGCGAGGAACTGGAGGCGGTGCCCGGGCTGCCCGGCAAGGTGGCTCGCGACATTCACGCCTACGTAAACAAAGTGCGATGAAGAACGGCTACAACGGACCGATTCAGGACTTCGTCGTGATCACCGGCTTCAGCGGGGCGGGCAAGTCGCAGGCCATGGCCACCTTCGAGGACGCGGGCTACTTCTGCGTCGACAACCTCCCACCGGAGATGATCGGCTCGCTGGCCGACCTGTTCGGGCACGAGGGCAGCAAGGTCGAGCGAGCGGCCGTGGCCTCAGATACTCGCGGGGGCGAGTACTTCGACGGCCTGATCCGCGTCTTGGAGGATCTCGACCGGCGCGGCATTCCCTACCGGCTGTTGTTCCTCGAGGCAAGCGACGAGGTGCTGATCAACCGCTTCAAGGAGACTCGCCGCCGCCACCCCCTGGCCAACGGCGGCTCGGTGGACTCGGCGATCGGGCTCGAACGCCAGCGCCTGGCAGCTCTGCAGGCGCGCGCGGACATCTCGATCGACACCTCCGATCTCTCCGCCTCGCGTCTGCGCAAGGTGGTGGCGGACAAGATGCTGCCCCACGGCAAGATGGGCCGTCTGGCCGTGACCTTCATGACCTTTGGCTTCAAGCACGGCTCGCCGCGCGACGCCGATCTCACCTTCGACGTCCGCTTCCTGCCCAACCCCCACTACGAGGCCGAGCTGCGCGAGCTGACCGGGCAGGACGACGCCGTGATCCAGTACGTGGAGGAGTCCGATGGGATCGGCGAGTTCTACGAGCGCCTGACTCCCCTGCTCGACTACCTCCTGCCGGCCTACGAGAGCGAGGGCAAGTCGCATCTGACGGTGGGGATCGGCTGTACCGGCGGGCGCCATCGGTCGGTCGTGATCGCCGAACACCTGGCTCGCATCTACGCGCCCCGCGCGGACCTCCTTGTGGACGTTGTGCACCGCGACGTGGAGAAGCCGCCCTTTCGCGCCTGATGGTTTTGCCTCGAGGCGCGGTGGGCACCCGTCCCCGATAGCCTCACCTTCCCACGGGACCAGCTAACGAAGGAGCATGAGCATGGCCTTGAAGGCCGGAATCAACGGCTTCGGGCGCATCGGCCGCAACGTCTTCCGGGCCGCGCACGCAACCGGCGCCGACATCGACTGGGTCGGCGTAAACGACATCACGGACACTCAGACACTCGCCCACCTGCTCAAGTACGACTCGGTTCTGGGTCCCTTCAAGGGGGAGATCGACTACACCGACGACGCTCTCATCGTCGACGGCGACGAGCTGAAGGTCTTCTCGGAGCGCGATCCCGCCGCTCTCCCGTGGGGCGATAACGGCGCGGAGGTGGTGATCGAGTCCACCGGCCTGTTCACCAAGCGCGACGACGCCGCCAAGCACCTCGAGGCGGGCGCCAAGAAGGTGATCATCACCGCGCCGGCCACCGAGCCCGACGTGACTCTGGCCCTGGGCGTGAACAACGACGCTTACGACCCCGATCAGCACCACGTGATCTCGAACGCCTCCTGTACCACCAACTGCCTCGCCCCCGTGGCCAAGGTGCTCAACGACGCCGTGGGTATCGAGCGCGGAATCATGACCACGATCCACGCCTACACCGCCGACCAGAACCTGCAGGACGGGCCACACAAGGACCCGCGCCGGGCGCGGGCGGCGGCGGCCAACCTCGTGCCCACGTCGACCGGCGCCGCCAAGGCGGTCGGCCTGGTGCTGCCCGAGCTCGACGGCAAGCTGAACGGCATAGCCGTGCGCGCGCCGGTGATCGACGGCTCGGTGATCGACCTCGTGTGCGAGGTGTCGCGCGCCACGAGCAAGGACGAGATCAACGAGGCCTTCTCCGGCAAGGCGGACAACGGTCCGATGGAAGGCATCCTCCGCTACAGCGAGGACCCGCTGGTGTCCACCGACATCGTCGGCTCGTCCTACTCCTCGGTGTTCGACGCTCCGCTGACCATGGTGATCGACGAGAAGCTCGTGAAGGTCGTGGCCTGGTACGACAACGAATGGGGTTACTCGAACCGCGTGGTCGACCTCGCCCAGCGCGTCCTGGCGGGGGCGCCGGTTGGCTGACGCGAACTTCGGGAAGCGCACGGTTCGTGACTTGAAGATCGATGAGGGTGACCGCGTGCTGGTCCGCGTCGACTTCAACGTGCCGTTGGAGGGCGGTGCGGTGGCCGACGATGCCCGCATTCGCGCGGCCTTGCCGACGATCGAGCTGCTGCTGGAGCAAAAGGCCAGGCTCGTTCTCTGCTCCCACCTCGGTCGCCCCGACGGCCGGGATCCCGAGACCTCCCTCGAGCCGGCCTCGGATCGCCTGGCTGAGCTGATCGATGCGTCGGTGACCCAAGCGCCCGACGTGGTCGGGCCCGACGTGACGCGCGCGGTGGACGAGCTCGAGCCCGGGGCCGTGCTCGTGCTGGAGAACACGCGCTGGGAGGCGGGGGAGACCAAGAACGATCCCGAGCTGGCCGAGGAGCTGGCCGCGCTGGCCGATGCCTACGTCAACGACGCATTCGGCTCGGCCCACCGTGCGCACGCTTCGACCGCCGGCGTGGCCGAGCACCTGCGCCCCGCGGTGGCGGGGTTGCTGCTGGAACGGGAGGTGACCACCCTTCGCTCGATCATCGAGACGCCGGAGCGCCCGCTGGTGGTGGTGCTGGGCGGGGCCAAGGTCACCGACAAGATCGCGCTCATCGACCGCTTCCTGGACGAGGCGGACACGCTGCTGATCGGCGGTGCGATGTGCTTCAGCTTCTTCCGCGCGCAGGACCGGCCGACGGGCGACTCGTTGGTGGAGGACGAGGGCGTGGAGCTGGCCCGCAAGGCGCTCGAGAAGGCGGACAGCTCGCGCTGCCGGCTGCTGCTGCCGCTCGACCTGGTGATCGCCGACCGTTTCGACGCCGAGGCGGAGCGACGCGTGGAGGACGGCACCGACGTGCCAGACGGCTGGATGGGCCTGGACATCGGACCGCGCACCGCGGAGACGTACGCCGAGGAGATCGCGCAGGCCGGCACCGTCTTCTGGAACGGGCCGATGGGGGCATTCGAGATGGCACCTTTCGCCGAGGGAACGCGCGCGGTGGCCGAGGCGGTGGCCAGCACCGACGGCACAACGGTGGTGGGCGGCGGCGACTCGGGCGCGGCGCTGGCCGAATTCGGCCTCGACGACGACGTGGACCACCTTTCCACCGGCGGCGGGGCCTCACTCGAGCTGCTGGAGGGCAAGGAGCTGCCCGGGGTGGAGGTGCTCGACGATGCCTGACTCTCCGCCCCGCCGTCCCTTCATCGCCGGCAACTGGAAGCTGTGGGGGACCCGCGCTCAGGCGGGTGAGTACTGCGACCGCCTGCTCGAGCTGCTGCCCGACGAGGGTCGCCGGCCGGCGGACGTCGGCATCTGCGTTCCCTTCACGGCGCTCGACCTGTGCGTCGAAAAGCTCGCGGGCACGGGGGTCACGGTCTTCGCGCAGAACATGAGCGAGGCGGAGAACGGCGCCTTCACCGGCGAGGTGTCCGCGGCGATGCTCACCGAGATCGGCGTGGACGGCGTGGTGCTCGGCCACTCGGAGCGCCGCGAGCACAACGGCGAGACCGACCGTGCGCTCCAGGAGAAGGTGCCGGTTGCGCTCGACGCCGGGTTGTGGCCGATCCTCTGCGTCGGCGAGACCGAGGAGGAGCGCGAGCGCGGCCACACCGAGCGCAAGCTGCGCTATCAGGTCCAGGAAGGGCTGGACAAGGTTCCGGCGCAGCGCCTGCCCGAGGTCACGATCGCCTACGAGCCGATCTGGGCCATCGGCACCGGGCAAGGTGGCCACTCCGGACATAGCCCAGGAGGCGATCGGCTTCATACGCGCTCTCGTGGGCGACCGCTCGCGCGAAGCCGCCGAGCGGGTGCGGGTGCAGTACGGAGGCAGCGTCAAGCCCGACAACGCGGCCGAGATCCTCGAGCAGCCCGACGTCGACGGCGCGCTGGTCGGCGGGGCAAGCCTCGACCCCGAGGACTTCGCACGGATCGTCGCCGCCGCCGCGCAGTGAGCTTCAAGCGGGTCGTCCTGATCGTCCTCGACGGCTGGGGCCTGGCCGAGCCCGGCCCCGGCAATGCGGTCGATCTGGCCGACACGCCGGTATTCGACGAGCTGTGGGAGAAGTACCCGCACACCACCCTCACCGCCTGGGGCGAGGCCGTCGGCCTGCCCGAGGGCCAGATGGGCAACAGCGAGGTCGGCCATCTCAACCTGGGCGCGGGAGCGATCGTCAAGCAGGACCTGCTGCGGATCAACGAGGCGATCGAGGACGGCTCGTTCGCCGAGAACGAGACGCTGCGCGCCGCCTGCGACACCGAACGTCTCCACCTCCTGGGGCTCGTCTCGGCCGGGGGCGTACACGCGTCGATGGGCCACCTCAAGGCGCTGATCGAGCTGGCCGGCGAGCAGGGCGTCGAGGACGTGGTCATCCACGCCTTCACCGACGGGCGAGACACCAACCCCGACTCGGGCGCGGGCTACATCGCGGAGGTCGAGGGCTGGGGTGGGGCGCGGATCGCCTCGGTCATCGGTCGCTACTACGCAATGGACCGCGACAAGCGCGAAGAGCGAACGCAGCTCGCGCTCGACGCGCTGGTGAAGGGCGAGGCCGAGTTCTCGGCCGACACCGGCGAGCAGGCAGTTCGCGAGGCCTATGAGAGGGACGAGACGGACGAGTTCATCAAGCCGACGCTGGTGGGGGACGAGGGCAGGATCCGCGACGGCGACAGCGCCATCTTCTTCAACTTCCGGCCCGACCGGGCGCGCCAGCTCACCGAGGCGCTCGGAGACGATGTAAAGCTCACCACGCTCACCCAGTACCAGGAGCACTGGGACTATCCGGTGGCCTTTCCCCCGGCGCGGCCGGACGTGACGCTGGCCTCGACCCTGGCCGATCGCGGTATCGCGCAGCTGCACGTGGCCGAGACCGAGAAGTACGCGCACGTGACCTACTTCTTCAACGGCGGGGAGGAGGACGAGTACGAAGGGGAGGAGCACCTTCTGGTCGATTCGCCCCGCGACGTGGCCACCTACGACGAGAAGCCGGAGATGAGCGCGGTGGCCGCCACCGACGCCTTTGTGGAGCGCTGGAGCGAAGGCGACTTCGGCTTCGGGATCATCAACTTCGCCAACCCGGACATGGTGGGCCACACCGGCGTGATCGAAGCGGCGGTGAAGGCGATCGAGACGGTGGACGAGTGCCTGGGGCGCGTGGTGGAGGCGGTGGAGGCATCCGAGGGCGTCTGCCTGGTCACGGCCGACCACGGAAACGCCGACCACATGCTCGAGGAGGACGGCAGCCCCAACACCGCCCACTCCATGAACCCGGTCCCGCTGATCGTGACCGGCGAGGTGGGCGAGCTGCGCGAGGGAGGCATCCTGGCCGACGTTGCGCCCACCGTCCTGGATCTCCTGGGCGAGCAGAAGCCCACAGAGATGACAGGACAAGAGTTGACATAGAGCTGAAAACGCTGTCACAGGGCGCCCGCCTGTCTCGTCTAAGGGGTGAACGAACGAGAAAGGAGCCGTCATGAAAATCTTCGTAGCAGGCGCAACCGGCGCGCTGGGCAGGCCGCTGGTGGCCCAGCTCGTGAAGAACGGGCACGAGGTCACGGGCATGACGCGGAGCGAGTCCAAGCAGGATCTCCTTCGCGACCTGGGCGCACGCCCGGTGGTCGCTGACGCACTCGACCCAGATGCGGTCGCTCGCGCGGTCGCGGAGGCTGAGCCCGACGTGATCGTCCACCAGCTGACCGCCATCGGGGCGTTCAACCCGCGCCGCATGGAGCGCGACTTCGCCGCCACGAACCGCCTGCGGACCGAGGGCACGGATCACCTGCTCGCCGCCGGGCGCGCCGTGGGCGTGAAGCGCTTCGTCGCGCAGAGCTTCGCCCCCTGGCCGTATGCGCGCACGGGCGGGATGGTCAAGAGCGAGGACGACCCGCTCGACACCACCCCGCCCGCCCAGGTACGCACCACCCTCGAGGCCATCGTGTATCTGGAGCGTGCGGTAACGGGCGCGGACTGGACCGAGGGCATCGCGCTTCGCTACGGCGGTTTCTACGGGCCCGGGACGTCCGTGAGCCTCCACCCGCTCGGGGAGCAGGTGGAGATGATCCGCGCCCGCAAGCTCCCGCTCGCGGGCAAGGGCACCGCGGTGTGGTCGTTCATCCACATCGAGGACGCCGCAGCGGCCACGGTGGAGGCGATCGAGCACGGAAAGCGCGGCGTCTACAACGTGGTCGACGATGACCCGGCGCCGGTCTCCGAGTGGCTGCCCGCCCTCGCGAAGGCGCTCGGGGCAAAGCCGCCCCGCCGCGTGCCCGTGTTGCTCGCCCGGATCGCCGGCGGCGAGGCCGCTGCAATCATGATGACCGAGTTGCGCGGCGCGTCCAACACCAAGGCGAAGCGCGAGTTCGGCTGGCAGCCGCGCTATCCGAGCTGGCGCGAGGGCTTCGCGCGGGGGCTCGGCTGAGCATGGCGAGCACCGGATCGACGCCTCAGCGACCGGAGCGCAGGCCGATCGCCGATCGGCCGAGCACCGGATCGACGCCTCTTTTCGAGGAGCTGCGGCCGCCGGCGTTCGCAATCGCGTACCGGATGCTGGGCAGCGTGAGCGAGGCGGAGGACGTCGTGCAGGAGGGCCTCCTCCGCCTCCATCGCACGCTTGAGGAGGGTGGGCGGGTCGAGTCGCCGCGGGCCTACGTTTCGACCGTGGTGACCCGCCTCGCCATCGACCAGCTGCGCTCCGCGCGGGTCCGGCGCGAGACCTATACCGGCGAGTGGCTCCCCGAGCCGCTCGTCGCCGCCCGGGAGGGTGACCCCGCTTGGGAGGCGGAGCTCGCCGACTCGCTCTCCTTCGCGTTCCTCGTCGTTCTCGAGAGCCTCTCGCCCGAGCAACGCGCCGCCTTCCTCTTACGCGAGGTGTTCGACTACCCGTACGACCGCATCGCCGAGATCATCGGGAAAAGCGAGGACAACGTCAGACAGCTGACCGCACGAGCCCGCCGTCACGTCGAGAAGCGGCGGCCGCGCTACGAACCCTCGGCCGAGCTCCGCGACGAGCTGGCGCGGCGCTTCATCGCCGCCGCCCGCAACGGGGAGGTCGAGGAGCTCGAGTCGCTGCTGGCCGAGGACGTGGTGCTGCACGGGGACGGCGGCGGCCGCGTCCCGGCGATCGCGCGGCCCCTGCAGGGACACACGCGCGTGGCGAAGGCGCTCGCCGGTTGGGCTCGCATCGGCGCCCGCGGCGGGTTCGACTTCCGCCCGGTGGAGGTCAATGGTCAGCCGGGAGCGCTCACGCTGGACTCCGAGGGACGCATCATCGGTGTCCTCGCGCTCGAAATCGTCGACGGCCGCATCCAGTCGATCAGCTCAGTCGTGAACCCGGAAAAGCTGCGGCACGTCGGCCCGCTGGGCGACGTCCGGGCCTTCCTGCGCGAGGGCGGCGCTCGTGTGTCGTAGCCTCCCCGGCCCGTGCCGACATTCACCATCAGCGCCCGCGACGGGGCCGCGCGCGCGGGCCTGATTCACACCGCTCACGGCGACGTGCGCACGCCGGCGTTCGTACCGCTGGCCTCCACGGCGACGGTGAAGTCGCTGCACGCCGCCGAGGTGGCCGCCTTGGGCTACGAGATGGTCCTGGGCAACACTTTCCACCTCTTCATCCAGCCCGGCCCCGATCTGGTGGCCGAGATGGGCGGGCTGCACGAGTTCATGGGCTGGCGCGGAGCCATCGTCACCGACTCGGGCGGCTACCAGGTGTTCTCCATGGGCCACGGATCGGTGGCTGAGGAGGTCAAGCGCCGGCGCGAGCGGCCCAGGTCGATGATCCTCTCGATCGAGGAGGAGGGGGTGCGCTTTCGTTCCTACCTCGATGGCCGCGAGCGCTTCATGGGCCCGGAGACCTCGATGGAGGTGCAGGCCGGCCTGGGTTCGGACATCGCGCTCGTCTTCGACGAGTGCACGCCGTTCCACGTCGAGCGCGACTACACGGCCTCGTCCATGGAGCGCACCCATCGCTGGCTCGATCGCTGCCTGAGCTGGCACGCCGAACACGGGCCGGCCAACCAGCTCGTCTACGGGATCGTGCAGGGTGGCGTCTACGAGGACCTGCGGGCCGAGTCCACCGCCTACGTGGCCGGCTCGAACGTGGACGGCATCGCCATCGGGGGCTCCCTCGGGCAGACCAAGGAGCAGATGCGCGAGGTGGTCGGCTGGTCGCTGCGCGCTCTGCCCGACGCGCCCCCGCGTCATCTCCTCGGCATCGGTGACGTGGACGACCTCGTGCACGCGGTGGGCGCGGGCATCGACAGCTTCGACTGTGCGACCCCGACCCGTCTCGCCCGCCACGGGACGGCGCTGGTCAACGACCCCGAGAGCCGCTGGCGACTCGACCTGACCAAGGGCAGGCACCGCACCAGCCGCGAGCCGATCGACCCGAGCTGTCCCTGCCCGGCCTGTCGCGAGCACACCCGCGGCTACCTGCACTATCTGATCCGCGCCAACGAGCTCACCGCCAAGCGACTCATCACCCTGCACAATCTGACCTTCATGGCCGAGCTGATGAGCGCAATGCGCGAGGCGATCGCCACGGGCGGCTTCGATGTGTTCGCCGAACGGACGCTGCGGGGAGAGCCGTGAGCTCAGTTCCGTACTGGCTCGACTCGCCCTACGACGCGCGGCCTGCTCTGAACGGGCAGGTGCAGGTCGATGCTTGCGTGATCGGCGCCGGGGTGGGCGGGCTGTCCTGCGCCCGCCGGCTTGCCGAGCACGGGCTCGAGACGATCGTGCTCGAGCGGGGCACGGTGGCCGGCGGCGCGAGCGGGCGCAACGGCGGATTCCTGCTGGCCGGCGTGGCCGCCTTCCACAACGACGCGCGTGACCTGTACGGGCGCGAGCGCAACCGGCGCATCTACGCGCGCACGGTCGCGGCCCAGCAGGAGATCTACGAGCTGGCCGGGGCGCTCGGGCTGGGCGATGCGGTGCGTCGGGTGGGCTCGCTGCGCGTGGCGGTGACCGATGAGGAGGCCGAACGCGTGCGCGGCCAGGTCGAAGCCCTGCGCGAGGACGGCTTCCCCGGCGAGCTCGTGGAGCACGACGCGCTTCCTCCCGTGCTGCGCCGGCGCGGCCTGTGTGCCTGCCTGGTCGATCACGACGCCGCCCTGCACCCGGCGCGCTGGTACCGCGCGCTGGCGGAGGCGGCCGAGCGGGCGGGAGTGCGCATCTGCGAGGGAACGGCGGTACAGGCTCCCGTTTCGGCGCCGGGCGATGGGGAGGTGCAGACCGACGGCGGCTCTGTCCGCGCGCGGCACGTGATCGTGGCCGCCGACGGCGCTCTGCCCGTGCTCGTGCCCGAGTACGAGGGACGCGTGCGCGCCCGCCGGCTTCACATGGTGGCCTCGGAGCCGACCCAGCCGGTGGTCGAGCACCTGGTCTACCCGCGCTGGGGCTATGAGTACTTCCAGCAGCGCCCCGACGGCAGGCTCCTGCTCGGCGGCTTCTCCGACCTCGACGGCGAGGCCTCCTACACCGACAGCGAAGAGGGCAGCCCGGAGATCTGGGCCCGCCTGGAGAGCTACCTGCGCGACGAGCTGGGCCTCGACACGAAGGTCAGCCACCGCTGGGTGGGCATCGTGGGCTACACCGCCGACCAGCTGCCCTACGTGGGCGAGGTGCCCGGCCGCCCCGGTCTCCACGTGGCGGGCGGATACAGCGGCCACGGCAACGTGCCCGGCTACGTGGCCGGCCAGGAGATCGCCGACGCGATCGCGGGCCAAGCGAGCGAGGAGCCGCTCTTCGCAGCCGATCGCTAGATGATTGGTTCCGAATCCGCGTGCCCCCGCGGGTGCGGGGGTTTGGAATCAGTCATCAGGGCGAGTTCTCGCCGATGAACTCCCGCAGCTCGTCTATCTGCTGCTGGACGTCGTTGGCATCCGGGGCCTGCACGTTGGTGTTGCCCTCGTTCGAGGCGAGCAGAGCGATGGCCACTGCGGCCACCGCCGCCAGTACCAGCAGCAGCGCGAACATCGAGGCCATGCGCCGGCGCCCGGCCGCGCGGGTCGCGTCGCGGCTCTCGCGGCGCGCCGGTGGTGCGCTGGCCTGGGCATGGGCGCGCTCGGAGGTTGGGGCGGGGGCGGCATATGACGTGCGCGGCATTGCTCGCGTGGAGGAGGTCATTTCGGTGGCGGCCAGCGCCCGGGTGGCGTCGGTATCGCTCAGGGCCATCCGCCGGGTGGCGTCGGTGAACTCTCCGTGCAGCCCGGCCTCGAGAGCCTGTCCCAGCTCGAGCGCAGAGCGGTAGCGGTTGCCGGGGTCGCGCTCCAGGCAGAGCCGCACCGCGTCGTCGAGCTCGGGCGGCACTTCGGGCCGCAGCGCCGTGATCGGCTGCACCGGATCCTGCTGCTGCTTGAGGGCCAGCTCGGTGAGTGAGGCGTACTCGTGGGGGAGCCGCCCGGTGAGGAACTGGTAGGCACAGACACCCAGTGAGTAGAGGTCGGACGCCGGGCCGGCCTCCTCACCGCGCGCCTGCTCGGGCGACAGGTAGGCCGCCGTGCCCAGCACGGCCCCGACCTGGGTGATCCGCGTCTGCTCGGCGGCCTTGGCGATCCCGAAGTCGGCCAGCTTGGTGGTGTTGGTCTGGCGGGCTACGAGCAGGTTGCCCGGCTTGACGTCGCGGTGCACGACACCGGCTCGGTGCGCGTAGTCGAGCCCGTGGCAGGAGTCGCGCAGGAGATGCACCGTCCAGTCGATGTCGAGCATCTTGTGCTCGCGCAGCAGGTCCGCGCATGATGGGCCGTCGACGTACTCCATGACGATGTAGTGGCGATCGCTCTCGGGGTCTCGGCCCGAGTCGAACACCTGCACGATGTTCGGGTGTTGGAGGCGCGCCGCGGAGAGCGCCTCGCGCCGGAAGCGGGCCACGAAGTCAACGTCTTCGGCCAGGTGCTCGGCGAGCAGCTTGACGGCGACGGACCGCTCGAGCACGGAGTCGGTCGCCCGGAACACGGTCGACATGCCACCGGCGCCGAGCCGATCATCGATCTGGTAGCGACCGGCTATGAGCTGGGGCGGGCTCAACCGTTGTCCTCCGGGACTGCCGCGCCACCGCTGCCGCCGTCCTCGTCGCTCGGCTCTTCCTCGGGCGGCACCGGTTCGGTGGGCGGCTCCTCGGGGAGGGTCGGAACCGTTTCCGTCGGGATCGTTTCCGTGGGAATCGTCTCGGTGTCGGTCTCCGGCTCCGTCTCGGTCTCCGGCACCGGATCGGGCTCGGGCTCGGTCTCCTGGCCCTTGGTCTCGTCGCACTGTTCGTCGGTCAGCGCGAAGAGCCGGTCAAAGCCGTCCTGCAGTGCCTGGCGCACGTCGGGATCCACGTCATCGGGAAGGTCCGCGATGGTCTGGCCGGCGAGCTGCTGGTCCTCGGCTATATCGGCGCATGCTCCGCCCCCGAAATCGAAACGCCCCTGCACGGAGTCGAGGCGCTTGTTCAGCTCGGCCGCGGCGGTGGCCGGGATCGGGCTCCCCTGCTCCTCATCGGAGCCGCAACCGGCCGCCAGCCCGGAGGCGAGCACGAGCAACAGCGTGATTGTGGTGCGGGGTCTCAAAGTCCGTGGTAGAGCCGCTGGGCGAGGTCTTCGGGCAAGCCCGCCTTCAGGATGGCTGATGCGGCGGCGTCAATCGGGTATTCGACTCGCCGCCATTGCGCGCTCCACTCCCCTGTGTCTAGCAGGAGCCACGCGGCGCGCTCATCACGATCGCGGGGCTGGCCGACTCCACCGGGGTTCAGCAGCCACTCGCCCTGGCTCAGATCCTGTACGAGCCCGCCCTCGGCAATGTCGCCGAGGGGCGTGTCGTCGCCGTCGCGATGGAACCAGAGCGCTATGTGGGAATGGCCGATCGCGCCGACCCGCTGCTCCATCAAGTCCATGCAGTCCTCCGCCTGAGTCACAGACAGCACGTACTCCCAAACCGGGTCGCGCGGCGAGGCGTGCCACAGCCCGAGCTCACGGCCGTCCTCGGAAGTTCGCAGGGCGCTCAGGAACTCAAGCGCCTCCGCCCCGATGTTCTCGCGCGTCCACAGCGCCGCCGCGGCCGCGGGGGGCGAGAACTCGGCGATATCGAGCGCGCCCGTCACCGCCAGGTCGTGGTTGCCCGCCAGGCACAGGTCGCAGCGATCGGAGGCCAGCGCCACGCAGCCGTCGGGCTCCGCGCCGTAGCCGACGAGGTCGCCCAGACACCAGATCTCGTCCGGCCCGCAGGCGTCCACGTCGGCCAGCACGGCCTCGAAGGCGGGCAGGTTTCCGTGTACGTCGGAGAGCAGCGCAATGCGCATCGGGTTGCCTTCTACAGTGTCCAGAACATGCGGGGTCACGGCCGAAAGTACGACCGCGTTCGGCGGCTGCGAACCTTCGCAGGACGGCACCCGCGGTGCTCGCCAATGCTCTGTATTGACTGCGCCCACGTGCACCGGCCTGCTTGGTTCTCGCTCGCCGAGCCACGATCGTACTTTCGCCCATGACCCTTCGGGGACGTTCGCGACTGCCGCTGGCGCTCGTTGTGGCGGTCGTCGCCGCCGGTGCTGCCACGTTCCTGCTTCGCCCGCGGTCCGGCCTGATCGAGCCGGCGTCGATCGACGTGACAGGGTACTTCACGGCCTTCCAGCTCGAACGGGCCGAGGATTTCCGCAGCGTGCAGCGCCTGCTCGGCATCGGGGGCCTGGTGGCGGGCACGGCAACGCTCGCGATACTCACCTGGCGCCCCCCGCGCCGCGGCTTCGAGCGGCTTGCGCGCCGTCCCATCCTGGGCGGCGCCGCCGTGGGCGCCGGCCTCTCCCTACTGCTGGTGGTGGTGGAGCTGCCACTGTCGGCGATCAGCCACAGCCGGGCGGTCGACGTGGGTCTTTCCACGCAAAGCTGGCTGCCCTGGTTGGGCGACGTCGGCAAGTCATCGGCCATCGACGCCGTGTTCGCCGCGGCCGGTGGAGCGCTCGCCATCGCGCTGGTTCGGCGCTTTCGGCGCAACTGGTGGGCTCCGGCGGCCGTCGTGATCGTGGTCTTCGGCGTGGTCTCGATCTGGCTCTTCCCGGTGGTGATCGACCCGCTCTTCAACAAGTTCGAGCCGCTGCGCCCCGGCCCCACCCGGTCGGACGTACTTGAGCTGGCCGATAAGGCCGGAGTCGACGTGGGCGAGGTCTATCGAGTCGATGCGAGCCGGCGCACCACAGCGGCCAACGCCTACGTGGGAGGGCTGGGCCATACCAAGCGCGTGGTGCTCTACGACAACCTGATCTCGAGCTTCCCGCGCGACCAGATGCGCCTCGTGGTGGCCCACGAGCTCGGACACCAGAAGCACAACGATCTCTGGCGCGGCCTGCTCTGGTTCGCTCTCGTCGCCCCCGCGGGCACGTTCCTGGCCCAGGCGCTGGCCGAGCGCCTGGGGCGGCGCGAGGGCCTGGACGACCCGCGGCACAAACCGGACCCGATCGTGCTGCCCGCCATCGCCCTGTCCATTGCGATCGTCTCCTTCGGCTTCGGCGCCGCCTCCAACGTTCTGTCGCGCCAGGTGGAAGCCCGGGCTGACGCCTTCTCGCTGCGCCTGACCGAGGATCCGGCCTCGTTCGTGCAGCTCGAGCGGCGTCTTGCGCTGCGCAACATCTCCGACCCGGACCCACCCGGGCTCACGCAGCTGCTGTTCGGCACCCACCCGACCACGGCGCAGCGCCTCGGGATCGGTGAGGCGTTCGACAAGGACCGATGAGCGAGCGACGTGCACTCATCGAGCGGGTCGTCCGCGAGCTCGCCTCCTTCGAGCGGCCCTCCGCCGGAGAGGGCGAGCGGCGCGCGGCCGAATGGTTGGTGGGCGAGCTCGAGCGGGCCGGCGCGCGCGATGTGCGCATCGAGCCCGAGCGCGCCCACGGCGGCTACTGGTGGCCGCTGGGCCTCCCGAACGCGGCGGCCCTTGCCGCCGCCGCGGCGGGGCGGCGGGGCCTGGCCGCGGTCACCGGGGCCATCGGCGCGGCCGCCGTCTATGACGACGTGGGTGGTGGCCGGCTCTGGTTTCGCCGCCGGGCGCTGCCGTCGCGAACCACCCACAACCTGGTGGCCGAGCTGGGCGATCCGCGCGCGGAGCGCACGGTCGTGTTCATTGCCCACCACGACGCCGCTCACTCGGGCCTCGTCTTCCATCCCACGCTGCCGCGCGCGGCCATGGAGCGCTTCCCGCGCGTTCACGCCAACTCGGACCAGAGCTTCCCGATTCTCTTCGGGGTGTTCCTGGGCCCCCTGCTGCTCTCGCTCTGGGGCCTGACCGGGTGGCGGGCACTGAGCGGGGTGGGCGCATTCCTGGCCGCGGGCGCCACCGCGGCCATGGTGGACATCGGCGCCCGCCCCGTGGTGCCCGGGGCCAACGACAACCTGAGCGCGGTAGCGGCGCTCGTGGCTCTGGCCCACGCCCTGGCTGAGCGGCCACCGGAAGGGGTGCGGGTGATCCTGCTCTCGACCGGCTCCGAGGAGTCGTTCATGGAGGGGATGCAGGGCTTCATCGCCCGGCACGCCGCGGCGCTCACCACGGCCTCGACCGAGTTCGTCTGCCTCGAGTGCGTCGGCTCGCCGCACCTGTGCGTGGTGGAGGGAGAGGGGATGCTCCGGATGCGCCTCTACCCCGAAGGCTCACGCGAGGCTCTCGCCGCCGCCGGGGAGCGGGCGGGGGTCCCTCTGCAGCGGGGCCTCCGGACCGTAGCCGCCACCGACGCCCTGATTCCCCTGCGCGCGGGCTATGCGACCTGCACGCTCGGGGGCGTCGACGAAACCAAGTTCCCCGCCAACTACCACTGGCCCTCGGACGTACCCGACAACCTCACCTGGGAGTCGGTGGAGAGCGCCGCGAAGGTCTGCGAGGCCTACGTGCGCCGCTGAGCCCGGCTAAGTGGCTGGATGTGGGTTCTGTGCGACTCGTGACCGTTGTCGAGGCGCCGTAACACAAGCCCGTCGGCGGGCCTGCTGTGGGCCGCGGCGTGTGCGGCCGTCCTGACTTGACCGTCTCAGTGACGGTCAAGTCAGGACAGCGACCGCGAAACCGCGTTACGGCAACGTGACAAAGCCGGCAACACGGCCGTGTCCGCCCTTGGTTGCTGCCGTTTGGTGGCGCCGGCGCTCGGGCGGCGGGTTGGCAGCGCCAGAGCAGGCACGCCAGCGTCAACCCACATCAAGCCGTTAGGTCTTCGGCGGCTCGGGCGTCTCCGGAGCCTCGGGCGGCCCGTTGTCGAACTCGGGCAGCTCGCGGATCCCCTCGCGCGTCTGCCACTTGGAGAAGTTGTCCTCCATCGCGTCGATCAGCTCGCGCATGAAGCGAGGAGCGACGTTGATGCGCGCCACCACCACGCCGGGCACCTCGCCGTCCTCGACCTCGTGGTCAACCCGAGCGAAGGTGAGCGTGAATTCGTAGTCGGAGTGGGAGACGTTGGCGAAATTCGCGTAATGGCCCGCCATCGTCTCGGGGTCGGTGTGGATGTTGAAGTGGCGCTCGGAGTCCTCGGGCATGCCGCGTACTATCGCACTCCCATGCGGATCTCCGTGATCGCCGTGGGGCGGCTGCGCCCGCCCTATCAGGACGACGTCGAGCACTACCGCAAGATGTTGGCCGGCCACGTCAAGGTCGAGTTGATCGAGGTGCGCCAGGACGAGGCCGTGGAGCGGCGGATTCCCGAACGCGCGCTCGTCGTGCTGCTCGCGGGCGACGGCGAACAGCTCGACTCCGAAGGCCTGAGCCGCTGGCTCGAGGAGCGTCGCCGCGACGGGCGCGACCTCTGCTTCGTAATCGGTGGCCCCACCGGCCTCGAGCTGAAGGCCGACATGCGACTCTCACTCGGGCCGATGACCCTGCCCCACCAGCTCGCGCGGGTGGTGTTGCTCGAGCAGCTCTACCGCGCGCACAAGATCCTGGCTCGCGAGCCCTATCACTATTAATGCTTCCATGAGCGATCCGGTAGCCGAGCTTCACAGCGCCGTCAGCGAGACGGCCGCCTCGCTGGCGGGCAACGGGCGCGTGTCTGCGCCGCAGCTCGATCGCCCGCCACGCCCGGACTTCGGCGACTACTCCACCAACGCGGCGATGCTGCTGGCGCCTACGCTCGGCGAGCCGCCGCGGGCGATCGCCGAGCGCCTCGGCGACGTCCTGGGGAAGCGGCTCGGCGCCTCCGTAGACAAGGTCGAGATCGCCGGCCCGGGCTTTCTGAATCTCTTCATGGCCGATCGCTGGTACCTCGAGGCGCTGACGGCGATGCGGTCGGCGGGAGAGCGCTTCGGCGCCGGCGACTCGCGAGCGCGCATTCAGGTGGAGTTCGTGTCGGCCAACCCCACCGGCCCTATGACCGTGGCCTCCGCTCGCCATGCCGCATACGGGGACTCGCTGTCGCGCACGCTGGAGTGGGCCGGCAACCAGGTGGAGCGTGAGTTCTACGTCAACGATTCCGGCACCCAGGTGCGTAAGTTCGGCGAGGCCATTCGCGCCCGCGCCCGTGGCGAGGAGCCCGAGGAGTACAGCGGCGCGTATGTGAGCGAGCTCGCCGACCGGATCGACGGCGCCGCCGAGGCCGACCCCGAGGAGGTCGCCCAGGAGGGAATTGCGCTGATGCTCGATGGGGTTCGGGAGAGCCTCGCGCGCTTTCGGGTGCGGATGGACCGCTTCTTCTCCGAGCGCTCGCTGCACGAATCGGGTGCGGTCGACGAAGCGCTGGGCAGGCTCGACCGCGTGTATGAGCATGACGGCGCCTCCTGGCTGCGCACCACCGAGGAGGGCGACGACAAGGATCGGGTGCTGCGGCGCTCAAACGGCGACCTCACCTACTTCGCCACCGACATCGCCTACCACGCCGACAAGCTGGCGCGCGCCTACGACCACTCGATCAACGTGCTGGGCTCCGACCATCACGGCTACGTCAAGCGCATGTACGCGGCGTGGAAGGCGCTCGGCGGCGACCCCGGCGCGTACGAGATCGTGATCATGCAGTTCGTCAACCTGCTCGAGCACGGCGTGCAGGTGCAGATGTCAAAGCGCGCGGGAGCGATCGTGAGCCTGGACGACCTGGTCGCCGACATCGGCGTCGACGCCGCTCGCTGGTTCCTGGTCTCGCGCAGCCACGACACCCGTATAGACCTCGACCTGGAGCTGGCGCGTAAGCAGTCGCAGGACAACCCCGTGTACTACGTGCAGTACGCGCACGCGCGAATCGCATCGATTCTGCGCAAGGCGGGAGAGGAGCGGGTGGCGGCGGCCGTAGGGGTCGATCTGAGTGCCAGCACCGAGCAATTTCACCCCTCGGCCCGCGCGCTCCTCAAGCGGCTGCTCGAGTTTCCCGGCGAGGTGCGCGAGGCGGCCGCCCGGCGCGCGCCGCACCGGATGACCACCTACGCGCTGGAAACCGCCCAGGGATTCTCTGCCTTCTACCGCGACTGCCGCGTGGTCGGAGCGGCCGAGGAGGGCGGCGACGAGGACGTGCGCATCGTGATCTGCGTGCAGGCCAAGGAAGTGCTGGCGCGCGCGCTCGACCTGCTCGGGGTCGAGGCGCCCGAGTCGATGTAGCTAGTCTGCCGCCGCCCATGCGCCTCACGCCGTTCCTCGCCGTCGTAGTCGGACTTGTTCTTGCCACGCCCGCGGCCGCCGTGGACCGCTACATGCCGATGATGGTCCCGCCCGCCCCGGGGCCGGCCAAGTACGACAAGGTCTTCGTGCAGCAGCTCGGGCCGGCCAAGGCCCGCCAGGTGGTGGTGCTCGTTCCGGGCACCCTCGGCGGGGCGGGCGGCATCACACCGGTCGCGCGCGACATCGTCCGGCGCGTACCGAGCACGCAGGTGTGGATCGTCGATCGGCGCGAGCAGGCCTTCGAGGACACTGCCGTGTTCGCGCAGCGCGATCCCGACGCCGCGCTCGACCACTACCTGGGCTTCAAGTACCGGTCCGTGAAGGGGGAGGACGCCAAGTTCGTGGCCGAGTGGGGCCTGAAGGTCCAGCTCAACGACCTGCGCAGTGTGATCAGGCGCGCCGCGAGGGGCGGGCGCCAGGTCGTGCTGGGTGGGCACTCGGCAGGCGCCTCCACCGCCGTGGCCTACGCGGCCTGGGACTTCGCGGGCCGAGCCGGCTGGCGCGACCTCGACGGGCTCGTGCTGATCGATGGAGGGCTGCTGGGCAGCTTCAAGGAGGCCAGCCCCGAACGCGCCCGCAGCGAGCTGGCCGATATCCGCGAGGGCAACGTCTTCCTCGACCTGTTGGGATTCGGCATCCCGGAGATCGCCGGGATCTTCGCCCAGGTCGGAGCGCTGTACGCCTACGAGCGCCCCAATGCGCCGTCCACGCTGCAGACCCTGCCGCTGCTTCCGGCCGAGCTCAAGCCGCCCGTTCCGGTGACCAACGAGGCCGCGCTCGGCTACGCGTTCGACGAGACCACCTCGCCCGAAGCACTTGCCCTGATCCGCATCCGGGCCGGCGGCCTGGCGGCCGGCGGCGACCCACGCCCGTGGCAGGACGGTGAGCTCACGCCGATTCGCCGGTTTGCCCGGGCCTACGCGGCCGACGCGCCCAACGCCACGGAGTGGTACTACCCGCGCCGCCTGCTGCTCGACTTCGACGCCGCCAGCGACCTGCGCATGAACGAGGCGGCCCGCATCCTCGGCCTGCGGCTCGAGCACGGGCGCGAGATCGATCTGCCGCTGTACGCGTTCAGCACCGACCTCACCAAGGGTCGAGTGGCTCGCGGGGCCAGGAAGCTGGCGCGCCTCACGCCGATCGAGAAGCCGCTGGTGGTCGAGGACCGGCGCACCAGCCACCTCGACCCGCTTTCGGCTGCGCCGAAGCGCAACAGCTTCCTCAAGAGCGTCGTGCCCTTCCTCAAGACGGATCAGCCGTGGCCCGGCGTCGTGAGATAGCGTTGCGGCGGATGCTCAGCGGGTCGCGGCGCCACCGAAGGACAGTGATGGCAGTGGTGCTCGGGCTGCTGGCGCTCCCCGCTGTCGCGGTCGCACACCTCGAGCGCCCCTCCTACTGGCCCAACCCGGCACCCGACCGGTCGATCAAGCCGGCCGCCGGTGGCGGCGTTCCGGAGCTGCGTTCCCTGAAGAGCGCCGTGAGCGGGAGAGGGGCCGGCGAAGTGCGTGTGGTTTGCCAGGGCACCGACGGGCGGAAGTCCCTCAGGCTGTTGCGCGAGTCGATCGCCGCGGCCAGGAAGAACGGCTACCGGGTCCGTCCCAGCCAGCCGAAGCTGGGGCTGACCCGCAAGAAGGCGCGCAAGCTGCTGAGGCAAAACCGCGCGCTGGCAGAGAGATGCCGCTACAAGGAGATCCAGCCGGCCGTATGGGCCTCTCGCAACAACGACCGCGTCGTAGTCCTGCCCGGCCGCTACACGGAGCCGACCTCACGCAAGCAGCCGATCAACGATCCGCGCTGCGCTGGTCTCACCCAACGCGATTCCAGCGGCGCCGAGACGCCGAGCTACCGCTACCAGGGCACCTGTCCCAACGACCAGAACCTCGTGTACGTCCAGGGTCGTCGGATTCCTGCCAAGCCACCGCCCGAGCCGCCGCTCACCGATCGTCAGGGCATCCCCGACGCCGGCGCCTGCGTGCGCTGCAACTTCCAGCTCGAGGGCAGCGGCGTATCGCCGACCGATGTGATCGTGGACGGCGCGTCCGGGTACAAGTCGAAGCGCCCCGAAGCGAGACCCACCAGGCTCGTCAAGGACGTGATCATCCGCGCGGATCGCGCCGACGGGTTCGTGGCGCACAACTTCACCGCCCGCGGCGCGGTCGAGCACGGCATCTATGTCGAGGAGACTGACGGCTACCTGCTCGACACCGTGAAGATGTACTGGGCGGCCGACTACGGCAACCTGACGTTCACCTCAGACCACGGTCTGTACACCAATTGCGACGCGTTCGGCAGCCGGCGATGCGGCGCTCTATCCGGGCGCGGCTCCCGAGACCGGTGAGCAGGCCGACCTCTCCTTCTATCCCGACGCGCCACGGATCAACACAGTGGTGCGCAACTGCGACATGCACGGCAGCGTGCTGGCGTACTCGGGCTCGATGGGCAACGCCGTGCGGATCACCCGCAATCACATCTACGGCAACACCGCGGGAATCTCGACGGACACGGTGTCCGCCTCGGGCCATATCGGGTATCCGGCCGACAGCGTCATGATCGACCACAACTACATCTACTCCAACAACCTCGAGCTCTTCAAGCCGAACCCGCCGGTCGAGCCGGTGGTCGGTGTCGTCCCCGCTGGAGTGGGCATCTGGTGGGCCGGCCACAACAACGGCCGCGTGCACGACAACTGGATCTGGGACAACTGGCGCAACGCCGCCTACCTGATCTCGATCCCCGACTTCCTCATCACCCCGGAGGGCGCCATCAATCCGGGCGGCTCGTGCACCGACCCGATGCTCTCCACCTCGTGCGGCAACCGCTTCTTCGAGAACCAGCTCGGTCGGGTGCCCAAGGGCTTCAGGCCGTTCAAGGCGATGCGCAAGTTCAGCAACAAGGTCGGAGCCACGGAGGGCCGTGCCCCGAACGGAGTCGACTTCTGGTGGGACGAGGGCGGCCTGGGATCGGTGGTGGGCAACTGCTGGTTCGACAACACCGGCCCCAACGGGAGGGCGGGTTCGGTCACCGGCCCCGGAGCCGGAGACGGCAACGACAAGCTGCCCTCCAACTGCAAGACGAGCAAGAGCAGCGGCGATCCGGTCAAAGTC